>NZ_CP068595.1:0-1246255 GCF_016772475.1 Paenibacillus sonchi | reverse complement strand
GGTCACACTGCCTGTTCCGCCGCGTATCGTAGATGGAACACTGCTGGTGCCGCTGCGTTTTGTGGCCGGAGTGCTGGGAGCGCGCATATCTCCCGCCAGCGGCGGAGGGCTACTTGTGACACTTACTTCATCAGCGAGTGAAGAAGACGCGCCGGAAACCGGCGGCATTGACAGCGATGTCGGCAAAACCCGGATAGGCAACAGTTACTATCGCTGGAGCCTGAATTATCCGCCGGGTCTTGTGGTCGGTGACAGTGGCGGCAATGAAAGTGTAGCCACCTTTACGAGTGCGGAGAATAAGTATTACCTGGAGGTTCATGCCTCACCGCTCGAAAAAGCTGCAGATCCGGAAGAACTGCTGGACAGGCTGGTCCGTGAGGCGCAAGAAGGCGGGGAGACTGTGCTGGACCGGGGGGCTTTTCCGGATGCGGCAGTGCCCTACGCGCGTATTGTCAGTAAGGACACCAGCGGTGCTTTATGGGAAGGAAGGCAGTATTATAACGGCGGAAGATTGTTTGAAATCTATCTGACCGATGATACGGCAGCCAATTACAAGGATCTGAACAAATATGCTTCACTGCTGAACTCATTCCAACCTTCATTCAACGCCGAAGATAGAAGCATCCGCGATCTTTCAACGGTCAAAAACGGATTGCGCGAAGGCTACAACGACGATTATGGCTTATCGCTACAGGTGCCTGCGGATTGGAGTATGGATGACCAGCACCTCAACTACGAGAGCACAAAAGGAAGCTATCTGCGGGTAAAGGTCACTTCCGCCCCGTCAGGGTCTACACTGGAGAGCTGGAGCAAAGATCTGGATTCGCAGATAAAAGACACCTATGTGGCCGACGCCTATGCCATACAGGACGCTGTGAAGGCGGAAGTTTCCGGTGAACCGGCGCTCGTGAAAGAAACGAGGTTGAATCCAGGCAGCGGCTGGAGCACCAAATACCAGATCCTGCTGCAAAAGTCCGGGTACCGCTATTACGTGGAATATCTGGCTGCGGCGGGGCAGGACGAGGACAAGGCGAGGTTCAAGACAATCTTAGGCTCCATAGATATTGATTTTGACCGGATCAAAGAGAATTTCGGCAGACTGGAGACGGAGGATTACCCGGCGCTCCGCAGCCAGGCTGTAACCAAAAGCTCCAAAACCTACGGCTACAGCATCGATATTCCACGGCTGTGGATACCGTATCAGGATGTTTTTGAGACCCAGACCGTGGAGTACCGCTTCACCGGCGGGCGTTTCCTGATCAATGCAAGCCCGGAGGGTTCAGTGGACTATGCCGTAGGTTTGCTGCAGAGCTATTACAAGAACAGCAAAAACGACCCTAAAGGCCCGCAGCTCATCAAGGAAGAGGAAACCACCTTTGCCGGAGTTCCCGCTACCCTGCTGACTGTCCGCCAGACTAAAGGCGGCATCCCTGTGCAAACGCAGCAAGTGGTTTTTGGCAACAATGATCTGGTCTATACCCTCACCGTATCCCTGAACGACGCCAACGCGACTTCCGTACAGCAGGCCGATCTGGATAAGACGCTGAAGTCGTTCCGGCTTGCGGGAGGCGAGTAGGGGGATAGTTAAGGATAGTCATGATCACAGAGGGTGATACAACATTGGGGGGAGTTAGGATTCGAGTCATTACTCTAGCTTGTGATCCTGCCATAATCACAGTGCTTGTGTGAAGGTGAACTTTAGAATCCCCTCTGTGAATCGGTGAATCCTTGTGGTGACAAGCTATTCTCTGCGGGTCATGTCGGCTAATTCCTTTCATAAGCCGCGCTTCATAAGCCCGCTTCATAAGCCCGCTTCATAAACCCGCTTCATAAACCATTGCTGCCCCTCTCTGTGCAGAGGTATAATAGGGTCAGACGAAGAACGTCCCTTGCCATTTTGGCAGTTAGGGGCGTTCTTTTTTTATCTTTAAGGGGGAGATGTTAATGGGTGGAAATTTTGAGAAGGAGCATGAAGCGCTAGTAGAACGCCATTTAAGCGCACGAACAGGTGAACGGCGGGGAAGGCTGGCCAGGGGGCACCAATATGCGGAGAAATTACTGCTGCAAAATGTATGGTGGCCGTTGTTCGGGAACTTGGATCATCTGCATCCAGAGTATGAGGTGTACGATTGGAACCGAAAATCACAATTTCTCGATCTTGCATTCCTTCCGCCTTACGGGAAATTTGGACTGGAATGTGACGGCTATCAGAGTCATGTTAAAGACATGGACAGAGAGAAGTTCAGTTATTCTTTGAACCGGGATACATTTCTTGCAGGCATGGGATGGAGAATTATCCATTTTTCATTCGACGATGTACAAAAGCGTCCAGAAGTTTGCCGCATGCTGCTGCAAATGGTCATCGGACCTACATTAATCAGAAACGCATCCGGGTCTTCAACCTCTCCACAGGAACGAGAAGTACTAAGAATGGCTTGGTGCACAGGGAAGGGGATTCGTCCCAAAGATATCATGATCCAATATCATGTGAACTTTCGGACGGCTCGGAAATGGCTGCAAGGGCTGGCCGATAAAGGGATGCTGCGCCCGGTGCTTAAAAATACGTATATTTGTTACTATGAGCCGGTGGAGGGTTTTCCAGAGGTGTGGTCGTAGAGTACTCTTATAAAATATTGCATGATTTACAACTTTGACTGTTAAATTAGGTTGTCTTTGATAGATTGTTGCATGAAATACAAGATAATATCCCGTTACCTACAACGAAGCTGGATAAATGCTGTCTTTTATACAACAATCCTTATTCTATGGTCCGGAATCTGCGGGAATACTGTATTTTGTACAACACTTATAACCGCCTCCTAAACATCATGCGGCAAAATGTCCCCAATTCGGAGTCCGGCTGATTTCTCCCGGTAATCTATATAAATCTTGGCAAATCCATGGCGCACGGATGTGATATTTGATACAATTAATAAGTTAAAAAGCTGTAAATGACCCGCCGGCAAGGCGGTTTGGGAGGATATAAATGAACGAGAAAGAAATACGCAGAGAAGACGTGGAGCTGCTGGCTCCGGCAGGTGACTGGGACTGCATGCGTGCGGCGGTGGCGAACGGGGCGGACGCTGTCTTTTTTGGCGTAGAGAAGTTTAATGCACGGGCGAGAGCGAACAATTTCCGCATGGACGAGCTGCCGGAGATTATGGCGTTTCTGCACAGCTATGGTGTGAAGGGGTTTCTGACCTTTAATATACTGGTGTTTGAAAATGAACTGGCAGAGGCTAAAGAGCTAATCGATGCCTGCGTGGATGCAGGTGTAGATGCAGTCATTGTACAGGATTTGGGGCTGGTTAAACTGATCCGCGAGATTTCACCGGACTTCCCGATCCACGGTTCCACCCAAATGACGATTACTTCACCGGAGGCGGTGGAGTTCACGAAGCCTTGGGGGCTGGAGCGCGTAGTGCTTGGCCGCGAAAATAACCTGAAGCAGATCCGTACGATCGGAGAGCAGGCACGCCTGCCGATGGAGGTTTTTGTGCATGGCGCGTTGTGTGTTTCCTATTCGGGCCAGTGTCTGACCTCGGAAATGTGGGGCGGGCGCTCCGCCAACCGGGGGAATGTGCGCAGGCCTGCCGTCTGCCGTATGACCTGATGGTGGATGGTGAAGTCAAGCCGATGGGCGATGTCGCCTATCTGCTGTCACCTAAGGATCTGGCGGCGATTGATCTGATGCCGGAGCTGATCGAGGCAGGGGTAACCTCCTTCAAAATTGAAGGCCGCCTCAAAAGCCCGGAATATGTAGCGAACGTGGTCAGTAAGTACCGTAAGGCGATTGACCGGTATTTTGACGGGAATTGGTCCCCGGCGCCCAAGGAAGACATCCGCGAGCTGCAGCAGAGCTTCTCCCGCGGCTTCACGCACGGGTTCCTCGAAGGGACGAATAATAAAAAGCTGGTTGACGGCACGTTCCCGAAAAGCCGGGGGGTCTATCTGGGGACCGTCGAACAGATTTTGCGCGATGGTGTCGTATGCCGTATTCATGCCCCGCTGAAGCGCGGGGACGGCATTGTATTTGATGCCGGCGATCCGACGAAGAAGGAAGAAGGCGGCCGCGTCTACGATCTGCGCCGCAAAGGCGTGAAGCTCGAGGGCGAGGCCGGAGAAGACTGGATTATCGACATTGTGCCCGGCCGCAATGACGTAGACCTGCGCCGCCTGCATGTCGGCGACCGCATCTGGAAAACCAATGACCCGGCGCTCGACAAGGCGCTGCGCCAGTCTTATGAAACGGAGAAGCCCTACCGGGTTTTCCCGGTTCGCGTGAAGGCGCAGGGCCGCGTCGGTGAGCCGCTGGCCACCTGGTGGACCGACGTTCAGAAGAACGTCACGGTCCGCGTGAATTCGGAGCTGCTGCTGGAAGCCGCGCAGAAGCGCCCGATGGATGCCGCCCTGCTGGAAGAGCAATTCGGCCGCCTGGGCGGAACCGTATTCCAGCTGGAGGCATTAGAGTCGCATCTGGAAGGCGACGTGATTGTGCCTATGCGCGAGCTGAACAGCATCCGCCGCCAGGCGGTGGAGCTGCTTGCGGGCGAGCGCCCGAAACCTCCCGTATACGTGAAACGGGAGGTAGAGGTCTACGGCGGCGCCTCCCGCAGGGGCGCCGCAGGAAGCACCATCCCGGTTATGAGGGATGGTGCGGGTGCACGCAGCGGTGAAGCGGAGCTTACCGCGCTGTGCCGCAGCGTGCCGCAGGTGCAGGCTGCCCTCGAAGCCGGCGTAACGAACATTTACGCCGATTTCGAATTCATCAAGCAGTTCCCGGCAGCGGTGGACGCTGTACGGGCTGCGGGGGCCAGCATTGCGCTGGCCACGCCGCGCATTCATATGCCCGGCGAGAACGGCTACCATGCCAACATCCTGCGCCTGCAGCCGGATGCTGTCCTGGTGCGCAATACAGGTGCGCTCTATTACTACCTGAAGCGCCGCATGGAGCAGCCGGATGCCGTGCATCCGCGCCTGATCGGCGACTTCTCCCTGAATATGGCGAACCACCGGGCAGTGGATCTGTTCCTGGAGGCGGGCTGTGACAGAATTACACCGTCCTATGACCTGAACATCCAGCAGATGGTCGATCTGCTGGAACACAGCGACACCTCGCGTATAGAGGTCGTGATTCATCAGCATCTGCCGATGTTCCACACAGAGCACTGCGTCTACTGTACCTTCATGAGTGAAGGCACAGACTATACGAACTGCGGACGCCCCTGCGAGGAGCAGCGTGCTTCCCTGCAGGACCGTATCGGCATGGCTCATCCTGTACGTGTTGACGAGGGCTGCCGCAACACCGTCTACAACGCGGTTGAACAATCCGGTGCAGAATACTTGAATAATTTCCGTGAGCTGGGCGTGAACTCATTTCGAGTTGAGTTTCTGGAAGAAACCCCGGAGCAGGTCGCAGAGGTCATCAGCCTTTACAGCCGTGCGCTGCGCGGGGAGATTTCCGGCACACAGGTATGGAAAAGCCTGAAAGCCACCAACCAGCTCGGAGTGACTCGCGGACAATTGGTAAATGCAAAGTAAGCTGGAGGCGGTTCGATTGTCAGAAGAACTTGCGGCAGACAAAACGCCATGATCCCGCTTTTGCCCGGTTGGATGCGGACCGAATTGGTTCTGGAGAGCCCGACTGAATACGTTACGTTTATGGGGATAAGCTGTATCTGTGTTTCGTAGCCAGCGAATCCAATCAGAACTACCCATGTAACAGTAATTGGTGTTCAAGTATCACTGCAATCACAATCGGTAGCCAAATTAGAAATCTGCCTAGGTTCTGTTGTTATGGCTCTCTGTAACTTAAGTAAATTATCCAAGCCAGTGTGACTGAAGAGATTATAAACAAGCTCTCAGTTCACTGGCTTTTTTTCGTAATCTAGGCCTGCTTTCTCCAATAACCACACTGCCAAAATCAAACCAGAACTGCTATAATTAAAGCAAATATGCCATTTTCCTTTAGCGCTAGAATGAAAATGAGAGAAGATTATTGAAGGAGTCCTGTCATGAAGATCCGTAAGGCAATTATTCCCGCGGCTGGTCTTGGTACCCGCTTTCTGCCCGCAACCAAAGCAATGCCCAAAGAAATGCTCCCGATAGTAGACAAGCCTACCATCCAATATATTGTTGAGGAGGCCGTTGCTTCCGGCATTGAGGATATCATCATTGTAACGGGGAAAGGCAAACGGGCGATTGAAGACCATTTCGACAATTCGTTCGAGCTGGAATTCAATCTGGCGGAGAAGCAGAAATGGGAGCTCCTGGAGTCTGTACGCAAATCCTCCGAAATGGCTGACATTCACTACATCCGCCAAAAGGAACCAAGAGGTCTGGGACACGCCATCTGGTGTGCCCGCAAATTTATTGGCAATGAGCCGTTTGCCGTATTGCTCGGGGATGACATTGTCCAAGCGGATAAGCCTTGTCTGAAACAGATGATTGAGGTTTACGAACAATACAAATCCTCAATTGTTGGCGTTCAGCCTGTGCCTTGGGAGGACGTTTCCCGATACGGTCTGGTAGATGGTACGGAACTGGCTGAGCGGGTATATAAGGCCAACCGACTGGTTGAAAAGCCAAAGAGAGAAGAAGCGCCGTCTAACCTCGCGATCCTGGGGCGGTATATTCTGACTCCGCGTATTTTTGACATGCTGGAGGAGCAGCAGGTGGGGGTTGGCGGGGAAATCCAGCTGACCGACGCCATCTCCCGCTTAAGTGAAGTGGAGCGCATTATTGCTTATGATTTCGAAGGCAAACGCCATGACGTCGGCGAGAAAATGGGTTTTATCCAGACGACCATCCATTATGCCCTCCAGCATGAGGAACTCAAGGAAGGCCTGCTTGACTACCTCAAAGAGGTGATAAACAGCGAAGCATTGAAAGCGGCGAGGTAAGAGGCCGGCAGCTTTCAAACTAGAGAATTCATCTTCAGCTAATTATTATTCGGGTCCAAAAAGAGCGCCGCACTGAACTCAGTCAGTGGGACGCTCTTCTGGTTTTAATCCAGCCATGAATCGGCAGTTTTTAAGTTTAATACATTCCTCTTATCTCTCGCAAAACGGTGCCATCCTTCTCAGAGGACGACACCGTTTTTTTCATCCTGCCTTGATTAGTACTGTGTATTCACAATAGCATCTATCTGAGCGGCTTCCGCAGGATCTGCGGCAATCAGCTTGTCATAAACTGCCTGATCCTGAGCAGTACCAGCCTTTTTCAAGGCTGCCAGGTACCAGCGGGCCATCTCACGGTTAGTGGCGTCATTATAATCTTCGCTCAGCCCAAGCTTTAAGGTCTCTGAAGCGGCAGGAATCTGACCGGACATCAGCTGGATTCTGCCTGCGTTCAGCGCAATTGCCGGAGGAATGGCAAGCGATTGGACTTGTAAGTCAGCCTGCACCTGATTATAAGCGCTAAGACCGACATTTAGGTAAGTTGTTTTACCGGTGGCATCCTGCTGGGTGAAGGCCTGCTGAGCCAGCTCATACGAGCGGGCAATGAGCGAGCTGTACCAGTTTGTATCCCAGAGCGTTCCACTGTTTACGACATCCGTATAAGCATCGCCAAGTCCAAGCTTTAGGGTTGCTGCCGCTTCCTCATTTTGTCCTGCCATCTGCTGCATTTTACCGGCATTCAGGGCAATCGTTGGCGTTACCGAGAACGCCCGGCCCTGCAGCTGCTCTGGAGGCAGAGTTTTCAAATGTTCTACACCATCAGTTACATGTTTATAGGCATCCAGACCAATGGTCAGGTATTCCTGCTTTTTGGCTTCATCTTTTTCGGCATTTGCCGCACGTGCTAACGCCTGGGAGCGGCTGATCAAAGATTCGTACCATTCAATATCCCAGTTGAACTTATCTGCGTTATCCCGATAGACGGCGAAGGCGAGATCGTTTTGCCCCTTCAAATCATACGAGGAAGCGAGTAGAGTCAGCAGAATCTTATTATTAGGTTCGTCCTTGAGCGCACGGTTCAGCACGCTGAACGCTTCGTTCAAGTACTGCTCATCTTTAGTTTGATTAAAAACCTGATGATCCATAGAGGCGAGATATGCCGCTGCTTCCGGATGGTAAGGGCGATCTTTTAGAGTTGCTATCAAAGGTGCCTTGAGCTCCTCATAGGACTGGCTGACACCGATCAACCGCTTTGCTTTCATTACAGAATTGCTTGAGCCGATTGCACTGACCGACAGGAAGAACATGAAAATTATACCGATAGCGAGGACTGCAAGGTAACCGTAACGTATACCTGGCTTATTCCAGTTCCGGCGCAGCGGTTTGCTGTCCATGGCGGCGCCCATTCCGGCAAGGCCGATAAACACCAGAATTCCCATAAAGGCATAACTGAGATTGAAGTCCAGTATGCTGTGAACAAGAATCGACAAAGCAATGATATAGAAAATGAATCCATTATCAAATTCATTTTTGTCCCGTTTAAGGTATCCACGAATGTATTTATAGAAAATGTAGCCGATAAAGCCCATGAAGACAACAAATCCGACAATTCCGACTTCGATCAAATATTGCAGGAAGAAGTTATGCGCCTGGCGGCTTGTATACGGGTAGTCCTGGTAATGCTCATAGAGCGAAGCCCAGCCTCCACCCCCGGCGCCAATAATGGGATAATCCTTCACGACTTTCATAGCATCTTTATAGAAAGTAATACGTTCCAGTACACTGTGCTGCTTGAAGTTGATGTTCTCCAGCCGTGTCTCCATGTTAGCGGGGAGAATGGTACGTGCACTTGTCCCGATCAGCAGAAATGCGACTACGGCGACCAGTACAACCGACAGGAGCGGCAGCCACAGACCAGCAAGCCTGTGCGATTCCCAGCCCTCCAGTTTATTTTGCAGCCAAGGTTCCACAAAACGCTGGATGATCCACCCGCACGCGGCAACAATCGCGGAGGCGCCAAGCAGATAAGCCCAGCCTTTAAGAGCAGCAGAAGAGCTAAAGGCCGTGCTCAGTTCAGTCCCAAGATTGGTCACCGGGCTTGCAATCGCCAGCGAGGCAATCCCGGCAATACCCAGATGGAGAATCCAGAGAATCTGCTTCACAGGCTTCAGAGACAGCAGGAGCAGAATAAAGACTACGGGCAGCATAACTAATCCCCCGCGGGACAAGGTCAGCAGCAAGGAAACAATGATCGGTACGAGCATGAATCCGTGAGTCAGCGTCCCGTACCATTTTTTGGAGCGAACCAGTGCAAAGACAGCTACGAACAGAAAAGCCATCAGGAAAGCTGCGTATGTATTCGCATATTGAAAAATCGAAGTCAGCCGCAAACCGTTGGAGTCGGTCATAACCGCATCCAAATATTTACCGCCTTGCACCGTGTCTGAGAACCAGCCAACCAGCCCGCCGGCGAATTTCCAGGCCCCCAGCCAGTTCAGCAACCCAAAGCCCACGATAAAATAGGCAATGGCCAATACGGCATTTTGAATGACAACATTTAGTTGCTTTTGCTTCAGCAAATATAACGCTATAATGAATACTGCAATATACATACTCTGAATAAAGAGAATGTTCATCGCCATATAATGCGAAGCAGCGCCAAATAGCGACAGAGCATACGTTATTGGCAGCAGCAGTGAAGCCACAGCCAGCAAGTCACGCTGCTCCTCCAGCTTGAACTTTTTATAGTACAAGCCGATCCAGACCAGCAGCAGCAGGCCGCTGAGCAGAGAGGCCACATAAATCGGCTTTTCATAGTCGATCTGCTGCCCATTAAACAATCCAACCTGAAATGGGGTCCACACCAAAAATACAATAAAAGCAACAACCAACGCCCACACCGGGCTGGATATCTTTTCAACATTTCTCGACTGCACAGCATTTTTACCGTATACTGGTTTCGACACGTTTTAATCTCCTTTTCCTGTAGGTACGTCAATATTCTAGCATATTGCTTTATACCAGGGCTACTTTATTCAGATTCTATGGTTTATGACATCTCTATGTAAATGGTTTACTTTACCTAGAAACATTATGGAGGCTTCTTTAATGGAATTCAATAGAAGTTTGGATGTTGGATATGACTGGCATTAAATCGTTTTTGTACAAAAGGCTTTACAAGTTTGCGGTGAAATTGAAGCCGATTGCGGTACGATTGTTTCCTTTTGAGACAAGGCAGCGAATAAAACAAAGCTTGTTGAAAACTGCTTTTCCAATTGAGAAGGAAGGCAGGCTATCTTCCATACAAGATAGACTATCAGGTGTGAATCTGGTGGGATACTCCAGAGCTGAAATGGGTATTGGAGAGTCTTGCAGAATTGCTGCCAAGAGCATGGATGCAGTCCATATACCTTTTGGAATTATAAACTTTATTGGAACTAATTCTGCAAGTATGAATGATAACACTTGGGTTAATAAGGAAATCTCTGAGCCGAGATACAATTTGAATATATTTCATATTAATGCTGAGCAGATGATTGAAATATACGCCCATTATGGGAATTCAATATTTAAAGATCGTTATAATATTGGTTTTTGGCATTGGGAGCTTCCTGATTTCCCTGATGAGTGGAAGGAGAGCTTTAACTTAGTGGATGAAATCTGGGCACCCTCAACTTTTGTTGTGGATTCTATTGCTCAGAAAAGCCCGGTTCCTGTCGTTAAAATTCCGCATAGCATTGAAGTTAATATCACTGAGAAGAGAGACCGTGGCTATTTTAATTTACCTGAAGAAGCTTTCTTATTTCTAACGATGTATGACTTGAAAAGCTTTCAGGCAAGAAAGAATCCTCAAGCTTCCATTAAAGCGTTTCAGCGGGCCTTTGACCCTGAGGATACCTCAGTAGGCTTGGTTATAAAAGTGAATAGCGCTAAGCAAGGTTTAAAGGAACTCGACGAACTGTACCAGATTATTGGCGGGTATACAAATATCTATCTGGTAGATAGGACGTTATCGAGAAATGATACGAACGCATTGATATCGGTTATAGACAGCTATGTGTCGCTTCATCGAAGCGAAGGCTTTGGGCTTGGATTGGCAGAGGCGATGTATCTAGGTAAGCCAGTCATAGGAACCAACTGGTCTTCCAATATCGATTTCATGGACTTCAACAATTCCTGTCTGGTTGATTACACATTGGTACAACTGGACGAGGATCATGGGCCGTACAAATCTTATCAATATTGGGCAGACCCCAATGTAGAACATGCGAGTATGTATATGCGTACACTTTATGACGACAACAACTTTTATAAGCGGATTTCGTCTAATGGTGAAGAACATATAAAGAAGTATTATTCACCTCAAGCCGTGGGTGAGATCATTAACCGGAGATTGGAATATATCTCGATGTGGAAATTTGGAGGATTGAAATGACAATTACTTGTGTAATCATGGCAGGTGGCAAAGGGGAACGTTTCTGGCCAAAAAGCCGGACAAACCTTCCTAAGCAATTTTTGAATATTTCCGGAAACAAATCGATGATTCAGCAATCGATAGCCAGACTTGAAAAGCTCATTGATATCAGTCAGATTTTTATTGTTACCAATGAACTTTATGCTGAACTAATTAAGGCTCAGATTCCACACTTGCCGCATGAGAATATCATTATTGAACCAGTGGGAAGAAATACCGCACCTTGTATTGGTTTAGCATCCATCATTATTGAAGATCGTTTCCCTGATAGTACAATGATTGTAATCCCTTCCGATCATATTATTGAAAACGAAGAAGGATTCGTAAAAATATTGAAAACTGCGGTCGAAGTTGCACAGGACAACAGCAACCTAGTCACTTTAGGAATTCAGCCGACTTACCCAGAAACAGGATATGGATATATCGAAAGCAGCAACCAGAGTCAGTTAATTAATGAGCTATCCGTTCATAAAGTGAATAAATTCGTTGAAAAGCCAGATTTGGCAACGGCTCAGTCTTACCTGGAATCGGGTAATTTTTACTGGAACAGTGGGATCTTCGTTTGGAAAATTAAGACCATTAGAGGCTACATACAAGAATTGATGCCTGAAATGCATGATATATTGGAAACTATGAAGACAGTACTAAGATCTGAAGATCGCGATGCAATTATCCGTTCGGAATTCCTGAAGATGCCGGATCAATCCATCGATTACGGAATTATGGAGAAGGTAAGTAATATTTATGTGATTCCTTGTGTATTTGGTTGGGATGATGTGGGTAGTTGGACAGCTCTAGAAAGAATTAGTGAGTTGGATGAGAACGGGAATGTGATAAAGGGCAACATTCTTAACCTGGATACCAAACATTGCATCATTGAAAGTAATGGAAAACTGATTGCAACCTTAGGCATTGAAAACCTGATTATAGTTGATACTGAGGATGTTACCTTGATTTGCACCAAAGACAAGGCTCAAGAAGTTAAGTTATTGCTTAAAGAACTGCGTATGCAGAAGCTTGAACAATATTTATAGGTTTATTATTTATTTTATATAACCAAAAAGGGGAACTAAGAAAATGACAAAACGTGCACTTATTACAGGAATTACAGGACAAGACGGTTCATACCTGGCAGAGCTTTTGCTTTCTAAGGGCTATAAAGTATTCGGTTTACGCCGCAGAACCAGTATGCCAATCATGGAAAACATTGAACATCTGAAAAATGATATAGAGTTTATTGATGGTGATCTTCTTGATTTGGGTTCTTTAATTAATGCTGTTCGTATCTCTGATCCGGATGAGGTATATAATCTGGCAGCTCAATCTTTTGTTGCTACATCATGGATTCAACCTGTTGCAACAGGACAAGCTACTGGTATCGGAGTAACCAATATGCTGGAAGCTGTTCGTTTGACCAAACCGGAGGCAAGATTCTACCAAGCTTCGAGCAGCGAAATGTTTGGCAAGGTAGTAGAAACTCCGCAAAAAGAAACTACGCCATTTTATCCCCGCAGTCCTTACGGAGTTGCAAAAGTATACGGTCATTGGATCACTGTGAATTACAGAGAAAGCTACAATATGTTTGCTTGCTCGGGTATCTTGTTTAATCACGAATCCCCACGCCGTGGTATTGAATTTGTAACCCGTAAAGTTACCGATGCAGTTGCCAGAATCAAACTTGGGCTTCAGAATGAATTGCGTATGGGCAACCTGGATGCTAAAAGAGACTGGGGGTTTGCCGGAGATTACGTAAAAGCAATGTGGCTGATGCTGCAACAGGATAAAGCAGATGATTACGTTATCTCTACTGGTGAAACTCATACCATCGAGGAACTGGTTGAGATTGCATTTAGCCATGTAGGACTTAACTGGAGAGACTATGTTGTAGTCGATCAAAAGTTCGTTAGACCGGCTGAAGTGGATCTGCTTCTGGGAGACTGCACTAAAGCTAAGGAAGAATTGGGTTGGGAGCTAGAAGTTGGCTTTGAGCAATTGGTGAAAATGATGGTGGATAGTGATCTGGAGAAACATAAAACCAGATTGAATGTCGAATGATATGAAGGTATTAGTCACTGGTTCAACTGGCTTTGTCGGTGAATATATGATGGATTTCTTAATCAATAATAATGTTGAAGTTCTGGGTTCTTCAAGAAATCCGGGGATAGTACTAATATTGTAACTATGGATATATTAAATACTAACGAAGTTGATAAGGTGATTAAAGATTATAAACCAACACATATAATTCATCTTGCTGGGCAGAGTAATGTGAAACTTGCATGGGAAAATCCACAAGTAACAATTTTGAATAATACAATTGGAACCCTTAATATTTTGAATGCAATTAAAAATTATTCACCATATACTACACTTCTTAGTATCGGTTCTTCAGAGGAATATGGCAGTTCCTCTGAAGTACTGGAGTATATTGACGAGAGTCATGTAACCCATCCTAAAAATCCTTATGGTGTTAGTAAACTATCAGCCTGTCAACTTGTACAACAATTTGTAGGAGCATATCAGATTCAGGCTATTCATGTTAGGCCGTTCAATCATATTGGACCAAAGCAATCAGAAGGATTTGTAACACAAGACTTCGCAAAACAAATAGTAGAAATTGAAAAAGGTAGGATTGATTCACCCATTAAAGTAGGAAATTTAAGTTCAGTTAGGGACTTTACTGATGTTAGTGATATTGTGAGTGCCTACTATAAGCTGCTACTGAACGGACGTATTGGTGAGATTTATAACGTGTGTTCTGGTATAGGAGTGTCAATTCAAGAGCTATTAAATGAATTTGTAGCATTGTCAGAATCTTTTATAGAAGTTAAAGTCGACCCATCCAAATTCAGACCAATTGAACATAAATTCATAGTTGGTTCTAATAAAAAGATAATAAATGATACCGGATGGAATCCTAAAATGGAATTAGGACAATCATTGCTCCAAATTTTAGACTACTATCGTAAATTGTAATTTGTTACATCAATAGGGGTGAGGGAAATTTTTAAGTCGCTTTGGAATTATAAAAATTTTATTTTGGGAATGGTTAAGAGGGATTTTAAATCCAGATATCTAAACTCTGTCTTGGGTTCAGTGTGGTCTGTTATACAACCACTTGCTATAATACTTGTATACACTTTGATATTCTCCCAAATAATGGGTGCGCGTCTGCCTGGAGAAAATAATACTTTAGCGTATAGTATCTATTTGTGCGCTGGTCTACTTCCTTGGAATTATTTCAATGAAACACTTCTACGGCTTCAAAGTGTTTTTTTAGATCAAGGGTCTTTGCTAAAGAAGGTTAGTTTTCCAAGAACTTCTCTACCTATTTTTATTGTCATTTCAGTGACTATAAACTTTGTGATAATCTCTACACTATACATTATATTTCTATTATTCATTGGCAGACTTCCTGGATGGGAAATATTTAACGTAGTTCCACTCTTATTTATACAACAATTATTTGCTTTGGGACTAGGCCTTATTGTAGGTACCTTGAATGTGTTCTTTAGAGATGTTGGTCATTTTTTAGGGATTGTATTACAATTTTGGTCTTGGTTGACTCCTATTGTGTATGCCAAATCAATTGTACCTGAAAGTATGCAAGGAATTTATAAATGGAACCCGATGGTCCCTATTACTGAAGGTTTTCATTCTATATTTTTATATAACAAGGCACCTAATTACTCCAGTCTTTTACCTGTTATTCTGATATCGATAGCCCTTTTATTGATCGCATATTACACATTTAAAAAACTGGACAAGGAAATGGTGGATGAATTGTGATGGAAATTATTAGTGTAGACAATCTCTTCAAAACATATAAAAGATATCCTAATAAATGGGCTAGAGTAAAAGAATGGATTACTGGAAAAGAGGCACATAAACCTTTAGAAGTGCTAAAAAATATTAATTTTAAAGTGAACAAAGGTGAATCAGTTGGTTTTATTGGCCATAATGGTGCTGGGAAAAGTACTCTGTTAAAGATTCTTACGGGTACAACCTACCCTACAAGTGGAAGTATAACAGTTAAAGGAAAGATTGCAGCCTTGCTAGAACTAGGCGTCGGATTTCACCCCGATTTCACTGGAACTCAAAATATATACATGCTAGGACAAATTATGGGGTTGAATAATTCGGAAATAGATAAATTGTTGCCAGACATTATTGATTTTGCTGAGATTGGCGATTATCTCGATGATCCTGTTAGGACCTATTCAAGTGGAATGGCTGTAAGGTTAGCATTCTCTACTGCTACGGCGGTTAGACCAGATATTCTTATTGTTGATGAAGCTCTATCAGTTGGAGACAGCTATTTCCAACACAAGTGCTTCAGTAGAATCAGAAAGTATAGGGAAGAGGGGACTTCCTTACTATTTGTATCACATGATCCTTCAGCTGTGAAAAATTTATGTGACAGAGCCATACTTTTAGATCAAGGAATGGCAATTAAGGATGGTCATCCAGATGAAATTCTTGACTACTATAATGCAATTATCGCAAAGCGAGAGGCTGAAAATGAAATTAATCAAAGTATCGGTCATAACAAAAAGTTAATAACTAGATCGGGGAATAAGGATATAAGTATCTCTGCAGTTAAAATACTATCAGCAGATAAACAAGTATCTGCTGTTCAGGTTGGAGATGAAATAACGTTAAGAGTTGAAATGATTTGTAACAAAGAGGTTAATAAACCAACAGTTGGTTTTAAAATTAGAGATCGTCTCGGAAACGATATATTTGGTACTAATACTTATTACTTGAATGAAGAGTCAATAAACTGTGATAAAAATGACAAGATTACAGTGGAGTTTTATCTTAAAGCGAATATTGGTCCAGGGACTTATAATATTACAGTAGCAGTACATGATCAGAGTGATCACTTAACAAAAAATTACGATTGGTATGATCATGCAGCAACGTTTCAGGTTATTTCAGGGAAAGAAAATTACTTTAACGGTGTTAGCTATCTTGAGACAACCGTGAACTTTTGTAAAGGATGATTAATATGTCTAAGAAAGATTTGACTTTTGAAGATGTTTTATCAAGAATTAATAACAATTTCAATATTGCTAAGAGCACTAGGGAGGTAAATAATGCATCAAATGATTATCATCAGTTACAGCTGCAATTAACTACTGAGATTGAACAAGTCAATCGAAGATGGGATGTTGACCCGGAATTCAAAATTACAAGTCACAGGGGAGTATCGGTAAGATAATTGTCTCAGGAAAAAAGTAATTCGAAAAATCCTGAGATGGTATATTAATCCCCTATTCACTAAACAAAAAAATTATAATGCTAGTGTAACTAGGGCACTAAATATCATGAAGGAAAATTCAAATCATACTAAGAATATATTGGATGAACTTTCAAGAGATAAAGCTTTATTAGCAGATAAATTTGATAACTTAAATGAACAAATTAAGCAGTTGATAAATGATAAAAAACAATTGACTATGGAAAATGCTACTTTAGTTCAGTCTATTAAAGAATTGACAGAACAACAAAATAGAAAAAATTTGGGTTTGACCCAAAATATTGAGGATTTTACAAAAAAACTCTCCCTTGCTTTCGATCATATAGGCGCTTTAAAAGAGCAGCTATCTATAGAACACAATTATCAACAAGAAGTTAAAAATGTTATAGATGAGAAATTTGAGAGTATTAATGAACTTATTAGTTTTGTTAAAAGAAAAGTGAAAAAAATTGATTCTGGTGCAAAAATCTTTAAAGAAAAAAATAAAGTAAATGAAAGTTCTATTGAAATTAATGCTCCCATAGATCAAGAAGTTAAGTACGAAATGGATTATGTGCTGTTCGAAAATAAATTTAGAGGGTCAAGAAACACGATTAAAGAACGTCAAAAGCAATATCTTCAATATATTCTTCCTACAGATAGAGTATTGGATATAGGATGTGGTAGGGGAGAGTTTATTGAACTTCTTACAGAAAGCGGAGTGACAGTAGAAGGTATAGACCTTAACGAGGATATGGTAGAATACTGTCAGGATAGAGGGTTTAATGTAAAATACGCTGATGCAATTGAGTATTTAATTAATGCATCTCCACAGTCCTATGATTGTATCTCAATGTGCCAAGTTATAGAACATTTAACGTTTGAACAATACACATATTTGTTGTCCCTCATATTGAATGCTCTAAAACCAGGAGGCCGAGTAATTATAGAGACCATAAATGCTCAAAGTGTGTATGCCATGAGTAACTGGTTCTATATAGATCCAACACACACAAAACCTGTGCATCCTGAAACGCTAGATTTTGTAATTAAGGAAACAGGTTTCAATAAAACAGAGAGAAAGAACGTTAGCCCAGTAGAACATATTAATGTTCCTCAGATTAATAATATAGAAAACTCGGAGGAAATTAATAGAGCAATTGGGGATTTGTACGGAATGCTTTATGGGTATCAAGACTACGCTATTATTGCTTGGAGATAGGAAAGATATTAATAGAAAATGGTGGTTTATTCTTAATGGAATTTATTATTTTACATCAAACTATTAGTGATGGCGATGCTATAGGACATGACATACAAGAAATGTATAAAATTATTAAATCTAAAGGAATTAATGTTTGGGTTTTTTGTGAAAACTTCCTATCGACCGAGGATATTTTTAATCTGGATTATGAGATATTAAAGAAAAAAATCAAGGAAAAGTCAACGGTGCTTATATATCATCATAGTATATACTGGAAGATGGGGAAGAAATAATCAATCAATCTAGTTGCAGACTGATTATGAAGTACCATAATATTACCCCACCTTATTTCTTTGAAAACTATAGTGAGAATTACACAAGGCTAACCACTTTGGGTAGAGAACAGACAAAAAGGTTAGTGAGGAATCCAAGATTTTCCTTTTTAAGTGATTCTGAATATAATAATAAAGAGCTAATTGATTTAGGGGTTGATACTGAGAAAACTTCAATATTAGCACCTTTTCACAAAATAGAAATTTTAGCTTCCTTGATAAAGGAGCAAGAAGAAATAGTTTCGTTATTGAAGAATAATGGATGTATAAATGTACTATTTGTTGGGAGAGTAGCACCTAATAAAGGACATTTGAATATTTGTCATGTAGTGGATTCATATAGAAAATTCTATGATGAAAATATTAAGTTTTGGATTATTGGTGGTTATGATCAAGAAGTAAATCTTTATAATCAAGAAATAGAAAATTTAATTCAAACAAATCAATTAGTAAATAATATTATTTTCACAAATAAAATATCCGCCGAAACATTAAAGTCTTTTTTTGTCGGTTGTGATATTTTTCTTTGTTTAAGTGAACACGAAGGATTTGGAGTTCCTCTTATAGAAGCTCAATTTTTCGAGAAGCCTATCGTTGCTCTAAATCGTGCTGCAGTAAAAGAAACAATAGGTAAGAATCAAATTGCCATAGACCAGTTTAATTCCGATTATCTTGCCTCAGTAATTCATACTATTGGAAATGACCAAGAGATCTACGATTACCTTGTATTACAGGGGAGTAATAATTTTAAATCGAGATTTTCTTTGAAAGTTTTGAAGAAGAGATTTGAAGAATATATTGATAATTATGTACGTATTGGAGAATATATATGAAAATTGCAATTGCTACTGTGCAAATCCCTTTCATTAAGGGAGGAGCTGAGTATTTAGCCTCTAATTTGTTGAAAGAATTAACAGAACGTGGATACGAAGCAGATATAATAACCATGCCATTTAAGTGGTATCCAGCTTCAAGTATTATGGATAGCATTCTATCTGCAAGAATGATAGATCTAACCGAGGTAAATGGTGTGAAAATTGACAAGCTTATTGCTTTGAAATTTCCAATGTACTATGTCCAACATGAACATAAAGTAACTTGGATGTTGCATCAGCATCGTCAAGCTTATGAATTGTGGGGAACTGAGTATGGGGATTTGGATAAGATGGAGGACGGACCTAGGGTAAGAGATATTATTGTGAAAAATGACTGCAAATTTCTTGCTGAAAGCAAAGGTTTGTATACAATTTCAAATACAGTTACCGATCGTTTGAAAAAGTATAATGGTTTAAATTCTATTCCATTGTATCATCCTCCTTCAAATCATAAAGAATTTTATTGTGATAATTTTGAAGATTATATATTTTATCCAGGAAGAATTACTGAAATAAAAAGGCAACATATTTTAATTGAATCTCTTAAATACTGTAGTGAAAACATTAAGGTTGTACTGGCTGGATCAATTGATGAAAGTTATAGGCCTAAAGTACAAAGTATTATAAAAGAAAATGGACTTGAGAATAGAGTTATTTTTGCAGGCTTTATAACAGAAGAAGAGAAGAGAAGATATTATTCTAACGCACTAGCGATCTATAACGGGCCTTACCAAGAAGATTATGGTTACGTTACGCTCGAGGCTTTTTTCGCATTAAAGCCAGTTCTCACTCACTATGACTCAGGTGGACCATTGGAATTTGTGAAAAACGAACATACTGGATACATTACAGACGACCATCCAGAAAAATTAGCAGAGAAAATTGATTTACTATATAACAATAAAAACAAAGCTAGAGAACTGGGTCTGAATGGGAATAGATTATTGGAAGATCTAAAAGTAGATTGGAATTATGTTATAGAAAGGTTAATAACATGAGAATAGCCTATTTCAGTCCTTTTAATCCTTTGAAGAGTGGGATCTCGGATTATTCTGAGTACTTGGTAGAAGCACTATCTGAGAAGGCAATTGTCGATATATGGGTCTCGGGTTTTGTACCGCTTGGTATTAAATCTAAACATGAAATATATGATTATGTAAATCATCCTGATTTTTTGGAAAATTTAACCAATTATGATGCTGTGATTTACAATATAGGTAATAATCCATATTATCATTCCCATATATATGATGTTTTTTTGAAATATAATGGATACGTAATCTTACACGATTTGGTTCTATATTATTTAATAACTGGGTATTTTTTAGAGATGTTGAACAGTCCGAAACTGCTGGTCGAAGAGGCGAATTATAACGGTGATACTAATGATGCTAAGCTTATGGAGTCTATATTAGGTGGGGAGTTGCCTCCTTTACAGTTTAAATCACCCGATAGATTACCGTTGAATAAGAGAGTGATAGAGCATGCTAAAGGTATTTTAGTTCATTCAGAATACGCCAAGAACGAGATTGTTAAAGTTTTTAGTCGAGCTAATTGTTGGGTTATTCCACAAATTGGACCTTCAGATAATGAAGAACTCTTAGCTAGCGAAGCAACTCATCTTAGGGGGAAATATGGAATTAGAGATAATGACTTAATTATTTCCTCATTTGGTTTTGTTGCTGAATCCAAAAGGATTCAACAAGTACTTCATGCACTTTCTCAAATCGATACTAAAAATATTAAATATTTGTTAGTCGGAGAAGGGGACTACGTTGATAAACTTATTAAAAAATACAAACTTGAGTCAGTTGTTATACAAACAGGATATACTTCGATTGAAGAATTTGATAATTTGATAAAGTTATCAGATATCGTTGTTAATTTAAGATATCCCTATATGGGAGAAACATCCGCGAGTATGATTCGTGCTTTACTGTTTGGAAAGCCGACAATAGTAACAGATATTGGTTGGTTTTCTGAATTACCAGATGACGCAATTATTAAGATTTGTTACAAGGATGAGGAGGCCGAAATACTAAAGCTAAAACAACATCTAAAGCTATTAATTGAAAATGGAGGAATTCGAAAAACCTATTCGTTGAAAGCCACACAATACGCAAAGGACTATTTAAACCGAAGTGAGATTACCAATAGTATTTTAAATGGGATTCTGCAAACTGAAGATATTGACGTTGATAGTCTATTTAAGCTCAATTACTGTGATAATGTGTCACAAAAACTTATTGAAATTGGACTAGTTAATACAGATCAATTACAAATAAAACGTGTTGCTATTAATCTGTTTGATATCCTTTAGAATAAAAGTCCAAATTAGATTAAATGTAATGAGAGGGGTTTATTTTGAAAGAATCAATGTTAAACACAAATGTAGTACAACGAAATAATATATTACTGATTTTTTTAGAACAAATGAGATGGAAACAATGGACTAAAAATTTCCTGGTGTTCGCAGCACTGATTTTTAGTATCAATAAAATTGATGGCTCAATTGTTATTAATTCCTTTCTAGGCTTTATATGTTTTTGTCTTGTGTCCAGTTGTGTTTATATACTTAATGATTATTTAGATCTTGAATCAGATAAACTACATCCACGAAAAAAATTCCGTCCAATGGCATCAGGTCAGTTAAATCCTCGACTAACTATAATTATTGCTTTTATAATTTTGGTTATTTGTGGAACATTGGCTTTCTACCTCGATTTTCTTTTTGGAATTGTTATTTTGGGATACTTTATCTTAAATGTAGCCTATTCTTTGAAATTAAAGCATATGGTTATTTTAGATGTAATGACAATAGCGACAGGTTTTGTTCTGAGAGCAATTGGTGGGGCCTTGGTAATAAAGGTTTATCTTACGCCTTGGTTTTTAATTTGTATAATGCTGCTCGCCTTATTTTTGGCTGTGAATAAGAGAAGGCATGAACTTTTGTTATTAGATAGTGATAGTTCACATCACCGAAAAGTACTCCAAAGTTATTCCTTGCCTTTAATTGATCAAATGAATAATATAGTTACCTCTGCCACAATAGTTAGTTATGCACTATTTACATTTACAGCAGGAAGAACTGTTCATCTAATGTGGACAATCCCTTTGGTTATATATGGTATATTTAGATATTTGTATCTTATATACGTGAAAAATGAAGGCGGGGCACCTGATAAACTTCTATTTACTGATAAACCCATATTAATAACTGTTGTGTTGTATGCCATTCTAACAATTGTTGTGTTAAGTGTATTTGAGTGAATAGGAGTAGATTAGATGAATCGCATTTTAGATAGAAGTAAAGGTAAATTAACTCTTGTTCTATTCTCTCTTTTTTCATTTGTGTTAATATTCATCGCTCTATCACATCCCCCTACAATAACAGGAGATGGTCGCGAGTATTTGGGGATGACAATATCCTTTAAAAATCATCTTTCTTTTGAACTAACACAAGCCGACATACACGAAAGAAATGTCATTGAACAGATGAATAATATTAAATTTCCGGATGGTAGCGAGTATATTGGATATTATGAAAGCTTAAAAGGTAAATTTTTTTCATACCATTTCTGGATGTATTCACTTGTTAATGTAATTCCATTTTATATTTTGTCAGTTTTGAAATTAAATGTCCTCAATAGTTTTCAAGTAACCAACACTATTTTATTCCTGTTACTAACTTTTAAAATAATAAAAAGTGGAATCTTTAAAACAAAAAGCGTAAAGTTTTTTGTTTTAACAATATCGTTGTTCAGTCCAATTGTTCTCTATTTAAACTGGTCCAATCCTGAAGTGTATAGTTACGTACTGACATTTCTTGGATTTATTTATTACAAAGAAAACAAGATTAAAACTTCAATGCTTAGTTTTTCACTTGCTGCTTTGCAGAATCCTGCGTTATCTATATTGGCGATTTACTTATTAGTAAAAGAATTTATTGTGAAACGGAAGACGATATTCCGAGATAAAAAAGAAATTAAAAGTTATCTCCTTTTAGGAATTATATCTAGCATTAATATTATTCCTTATATTTTTTACTACTGGTATTTTCATAAGTTTAATTTAATTACTTATGCAGGTTTTTCGTCCTTTGAGTTTTTTAGCATTGATAAAATTTGGAGTTTATTCTTTGATTTGAATTTCGGAATAATTGTATACTTCCCTGTAGTGCTTCTAATGTTTATATATTTATGTTTTAAAAAGGATGAAAATGCACTTCAAATAGCAATACTGTTGCTACTAATATCCATTATTAATTCTACGCAATTGAATTGGAATTCTGGCATGATGTATATTAATCGGTATTCAGTTTGGTACCTTCCCATCATATTATTCGCTTGTTATACGTTTATAAATTCATTAAATAAAAATATGTTACGCTCAATTGCGATAGTGTATTTATTGACTACGGGGCTTGTTACTAGTTATTGTTTGCGGGAATATGATTTTAGAAACTATATGGAATTTAGCCCGCTAGCAAAAATAGTTATTAGCAATATTCCAGAAATTTATAATCCCAATCCAGAAATATTTGTTGAGAGAGTTCAGGGTTTTGAAGGACTTGAACAGAGTAGTTTTCCTATGAAAGTGCTGAATTCTGAAGGTGAGGTAAGAAAAGAAATAGTAAGAGATGAATCATCCGGATTGATGGGATACATTAATGGAAAGACGAAATTGTCATTTGATAATGACTTATACTCTCTTCATGCCTTTAAGAAAAATCAGGATATTTTCCTTAATGATATTGAAGCAAGTTTTGGAGAGGGATGGAATGACTTAGAAAATGGGAGTTCTGATAAGAAATTTAGATGGATTGGTCCCAAGGCGAATTTATTATTAATTGGACAAGATTCTGAGCGTAAGTTTAGTTTTAAAATTCAAAGTTATAACAAGGCCCGAAACGTAACAATTATTCTTAACAAAAAGAAGCTATATAATGGTGATGTTCCAGAAGATCGAAAAATAGAAATCGCATTAATGGGTAACTTTAGTGCTGAAAATAATAATCTTGAAATCATCTCAAACAATGGTTCTGACAAACCAAGTCAATTAAATGGCTCACCTGATAATCGTGATCTTAGTTTTAGTATATCAGAGTTCAATTTGGAATAGGATATTAAAAAGATTCAATGGACAAATGGGGGGATTAAATGTTATTTCTAGTTCCATTTATAGGGTGGTTATGCTCTGGTATAATAAAATATTGCGTTAATACGATTAGACATGGAGCAAATGCAAAGCATATGGTTGGGAATGGGGGCTTTCCCAGTACACACACAACTGTAGCCGTTTCTACAACAGCTGCTATTGGATTTAGTAGTGGTGTGAATACAGAAATGTTCGCTCTGGGAGTAGCCTTTTCTTTTATTGTTATATTAGATGCTACTGGAATACGTAGGGCACTTGGCGATCATGCTAGAAATCTCAACGAAATTAATACTTCAACTGGATCTCAATTGAATAGGAAACACAGAGAATCTCAAGGACATACAAGGTTAGAAGTCTTAGGTGGGATTTTTGTTGGGATTGTGGTTGGATGGATTGCATCTGTATTACTAAATAATATTTAGCTAATCTCTATTTTTATTGGAGTGAGAAATATTAAACTATCAACATTTAAAACGAATAAAATTGGGATTTTACTGATGCTGGCCTCTGCTATTTTCACATCTGTTGGACAAGCAACTTGGAAAGTTTCTAATGGTGAAAATTTTCTTTATTTGTTTATTGGACTAATAAGTTACTTTATTGGTGCTGTCTTGATGATAATAGCATTTAAACATGGTAGCCTTTCAATACTGCATCCATTGCTAAGTACTGGCTATATTTTCTCAATATTTATAGGATTTTTCTGGTTAAATGAAATGATTGATTTTAAAACTATAGTTGGTATTCTTTTTGTTTCAGCAGGAGCAATAATAATAGGTGCGGAAAATGATTAACATACTTTTGGTGCTGTCGATGACATTAATCGGATCTTTTGGAGGATATTTTTTTAAATTGTCAACAACCCAATCTATAGGGCTGCATAAAACTTTTATAGTTAATCTATTAATTGGCGGTTTCTTATATTTGATTGGTGCATATTTAAATGTACTTTTGTTAAAAAGAGTGCCTTATACAATTGGTTATCCGTTGACTTCGATAACATATATCTGGACTATGATTCTATCTAAGTGGCTTCTTAAAGAAAATATAACATCCAAAAAAATTATTGGTGTCTGTTTAATAATCTTTGGAGCCTTAATACTCGCTAATTAGTTTGATTTAATTTCTGATTCTTTAGGATGGAGGTTTTTCGGGTGAAAGGCATAATCCTAGCCGGAGGCACAGGCTCCCGTCTGTATCCTCTGACCAAAGTAACCAATAAGCACCTGTTGCCCGTTGGCAAGTATCCGATGATTTTTCACGCTATCTATAAGCTCAAACAGGCTGGAATAGAAGATATTCTGGTTGTTACCGGGAAAGAGCACATGGGCGATGTGGTGAACTTGCTGGGAAGTGGAAGCACGATGAATGTTTCGTTTACGTATAAAGTTCAAGATGCAGCTGGTGGCATTGCCCAGGCCTTGGGACTGGCAGAACAGTTTGTGGGTTCTGATCAAAGCGTAGTGATCCTTGGCGATAATGTATTTGATGAGGACATCACACAATATGTGAAAAATTTTGAATCGCAGGTTGAGGGTGCTAAGATTTTGATCCAGAAAGTCTCTGACCCGCAGCGTTTTGGTGTGCCTGAACTGCAGGATGATAAGATTATTTCCATCGAGGAGAAACCTCAAAATCCTAAGAGCAGTTTTGCGGTAACCGGCATATATATGTTTGATAGCAGTGTCTTTGAAATCATTAAGACTCTCACTCCGTCTCATCGTGGCGAACTTGAAATAACAGATGTGAATAACGCGTATATTAAAAGGAGTCAATTGACGTATGATGTTCTAAACGGCTGGTGGACAGATGCTGGTACACATGCTTCGCTAGCTAGAGCTAACGAATTGGCTAAGGATATCATATTTAATGAAATGTTTGGGAAATTGAAACAGTAGAACAGGGGAGGAGCTCCAGAATGAATGTCACTCCTTTAAAACTCCAAGGCGCAAGCCTTCTCGAACCGGTGGTCCATGGCGACAACCGGGGTTTTTTTATGGAAAGCTACAATGAAGACATCATGCACAAGCTTGGTGTGAACTATCAGTTTATCCAAGACAATCAATCCCTGTCGGCAGAGGTTGGCGTACTGCGTGGTCTTCACTACCAATTGAATCCTAAAGCACAAACGAAGTTAATTCGTGTGTTGTCTGGAGTAATTTACGATGTGATTGTGGATATCCGCCGCAGCTCCCCTACATTTGGACAGTGGGTTGGTGTTATTCTCAGTGAACATAATAAACGCCAACTGCTTGTGCCAAAGGGTTTTGCCCATGGCTTCTGCACGCTTGTGCCGAACACCCAAGTGTTATACAAAGTGGACGAATATTATTCCCCTGAGAATGACCGCGGCATATTATGGAGTGATCCGGCGCTTGGCATTGATTGGCCGACGTCTGCTCCGGTGTTGTCGGATAAAGACCAGCGTCATCCGCTGTTGAAGGATGCTGAACTAAACTTTGGGTAATAGCAGTTACCAGAACGTATAGTTTTAATCAATGGAGATTACGCGGTATAACAAATGCAATTCGTATCTTTAAATGTGAAAATGTAATTGAGCATTTCATTTATTTGGTTGTCTCAAGACACTTGCTCATTTATTTTAATGCACAATTTCATTTCAATGAACAAAAGGTGGGTTAACACATGAAACTGCTCGTTACCGGCGGGGCCGGATTTATCGGCAGCAATTTTGTAATTTACATGCTGCAGCAACATCCGGAGTACAAAATCATCAATGTAGATGCACTTACTTACGCAGGCAATCTGGAAAATTTGAAGTCGATTGAGAATCATCCGAATTATACGTTTGCCAAGGCTGATATCACGGATGTACAGGCGATGGATGCGCTGTTCAGCCAGGGCGTTGATGTTGTGGTCAATTTTGCGGCGGAGTCGCATGTGGACCGGAGTATTTTGGAGCCCGATGTGTTTGTGAAGACGAATGTGCTGGGGACGCAAGTGCTTTTGGATGCGGCCAAAAAATATAACGTGACCAAGTTTGTTCAGGTCTCCACAGATGAGGTGTATGGAACGCTTGGCGCGACTGGCCTGTTTACGGAAGAAACGCCGCTTACTCCGAACAGTCCGTATTCCGCCAGCAAGGCGGGCGGGGATTTGCTGGTGCGTGCTTATCATGAGACCTTTGGTCTGCCGGTGAATATCACCCGCTGCTCCAATAACTACGGTCCCTACCAGTTCCCTGAGAAGCTGATTCCGCTGATGATCTCGCGGGCGTTGGCGGATCAGGCGCTGCCGGTGTATGGCGATGGAATGAACATCCGTGACTGGCTGTATGTTGAGGATCACTGCAGTGCGATTGATCTGGTTATTCATGAAGGTGTGAACGGCGAGGTGTACAACATTGGCGGGAACAACGAGCGCACGAATGTTCATATTGTAAAGACGGTGCTGCAGGAACTGGGCAAACCGGACTCGCTGATCACCTATGTTCAGGACCGTCCCGGGCATGACCGCCGCTATGGCATTGATCCAACCAAAATCACGAGAGAGCTGGGCTGGAAGCCTAAGCATACTTTTGAAACGGGGATTAAGGAAACGATCCAGTGGTATCTGGATAACCAGGAATGGTGGACCCGCATACAATCTGGTGAGTACCAGAAATATGCTGAGCTCCAGTACGGCAGCCGTCTGGGGGATTCGCTGTAATGCCAAAGATGAAGGTGCTTGTTACCGGCTCAGCCGGGCAGTTGGGTCAGGATTTGGTGCTTTTGCTTCAAGCGCAGGGTCATGAGGTTCTGGGCTGCGACCGCCAGGAGATGGATATTACCGATCTGGATCAATGTGTGGGAATCATTGGTGGATTCGCACCGGATGCTGTCATTCACTGTGCCGCTCATACTGCGGTAGATGTTGCTGAGACAGACATAGATGCGGCGTATCTGATCAATGCCACCGGCAGCCGGAATGTGGCGCTTGCTGCTGAGAAGGCGGGGGCGAAGCTGGTGTACATCAGTACAGATTATGTTTTTGACGGCATGGGCACTCAGCCATACCATGAATATGATAATACCGATCCGCAGAGCATCTACGGCAAATCGAAGCGGGCTGGAGAAGTCTTGGTACAGTCTTTATCCTCCAAGTTCTTCATCGTTCGTACTTCCTGGGTGTATGGCAAATATGGCAATAACTTTGTAAAAACCATGCTGAAGCTGGGGCAGGAGAAGCCGCTGCTGCAGGTGGTGGACGACCAAAAGGGCTCACCGACATACACTGTTGATTTGGCCAACTTTCTGCTTGAGCTGATACAGACCGAGAAGTATGGCGTCTACCATGCCTCGAACACGGAGTTCTGCACCTGGTATGAATTCACGCAAGCGATCTTTGCTGAAGCTGAAGACATTCTGGGGTTAAAGTTTACAGCCAAGCTGGAGCCATGTGCAACGGAGCAGTTTCCTCGTCCGGCGCCACGGCCCCGTTACTCGGTGTTGGAACACTTGTCCATCCGGACGAACGGATTTCAGGACCTCCGGCCATGGCGTGAAGGACTGAGGGATTTTTTGCTTGAGCTAAAATAATTTATATCACTAATTTCGGAGACTCCTGAACCGCGGCTTGCGGGTTGGGAGTCTTTTTGTGAAAATATACTTTTGCGTTACGGATTATTGCCGTTTCTTTGATGAAGGGGACGGCGTTTCATGAGCGGGCGACTAGGCTCCCTGTGGAGTGTCGGTGAGTGAATGGGTTCCTGTTACAAGTCCACATAGCCGCCCATTCTTGTTTTCGGTATAATGGAGTGTAGCTGTTCAGTCTTCGGACCGCCCAGTACCTCATAAAAACCAGAACTCGAGGTCACTTATGAACAACAAATTCAATAGCAACATCAGTAATAAAATCAACAACAAAACAGTAAGCGTACACATTGTTACTTATAACAGCGCAGATGACATTACGGATTGTCTGACCGCAGTGTGTGCCCAGGACTATCCCGTCCAGCAGATCGTTGTGGCAGACAATGCCTCGGCAGACGGCTGCGCGGGCAGGGTAAGAGCGTTCAGCGATACACTCGCCGCGCAAGCCCATTCAGCACAGCAACTGGAAGGCGGGGCGGAGGATGGCTTGAAGTCGAAGGTACATGTTCCTTCACTGATTCTTTTGGAAAACCCCATCAACACCGGCTTCGCCCCCGCTCACAATCAGGCTATTGCGGCTACGGATACAGATTATGTGCTGGTCCTTAACCCGGATCTGACGCTGGAACCTGATTATATCTCCCGCCTGATTGCGAGGATGGAAGCCAACCCCCGGATTGGCAGTGCCACAGGTAAGCTTTTGTTAAAAGCGGACCACTCCCTCGTAGACAGTACAGGACTGCGGATGAACCGGGCGCGGCGTGCCTTTGACCGTGGAGCCGGAGAGCCTGCTGCGCAGTGGCCGGAATCAGGAATTGTATTCGGGGTGTCAGGTGCAGCTGCGATGTATTCCCGCCGGATGATTGAGGATATCAGCGTGAATGGCGAGTTTTTTGATGCGGATTTTTTTGCATATAAGGAAGATGTGGATGTGGCCTGGCGGGCAGAGCTATTCGGCTGGCTGGCCTACTACGATGCAGAGGCGGTCGGCTACCATGAGCGGGGCTGGAAAACGTCGGGCCGCGACAGCAAGCCGATGTTCATCCGTAGAATTTCCTATATTAACCGTTATAAAATGATCTATAAAAACGAGCCTGCACGCACGTTGTTTTCGACTTTTCTCTCTTCTCTGCCCTACGAGGCCGCAGCGCACGGATATATGCTTTTAAAAGAACCCAAGTTAATTAAAGCCTGGGGCTCATTTTGGGCACAGAGACGGAATCTAAAGAAAAAACGGAAGTATATTCAGGCGAAGGTTAAGAGCCTCAGAACAGGTAGAACCAGCCAAGGTAACAAGGCAGTGTAAAGATAACTTTAGTAGTGAAGGTTGGCAGTTACGTAAACAGCAGTAACAATCAGGAAATAGTTTCTTAACAAATCACTCTGCAAAAACCTCCCAAACAGGCGACGCCTATCAAGGAGGTTTTTGTGTTATAATAATTGTCGGTAGATTACTATATTTGTCAGGAGCGTATTTGCAGTGAGTGTAGATGTCAGTATTATTGTGCTTAATTACAACACATGCCGCCTGACGATGGATTGTCTGAGGTCGGTGTATGATTCGGAAACTAATTTTGTCTATGAAATTATTCTGATAGATAATAACTCGCGGGATGACTCGGTTGAGCGGATCAGCCGGGAATTTCCCGGTGTGATGCTGATTGCGAACTCTGAGAATGTCGGGTATGCCCGTGCCAATAATCAGGGGATGGAGGTTGCTTCAGGCCGGTATGTGCTGCTGCTGAATTCGGATACGGTCGTGCGGAAGGACACGCTGCAGACGATGATCTCCTTTATGGACAGCCGGCCGGACATTGGAGCTTCGGGCTGTAAGGTGATTTTGCCGGATGGTTCGCTGGATAAGGCCTGCAAGCGGGGATTCCCTACGCCTTCTGCTTCTTTCTATTATGCTTTCGGTTTCAGCAAGCTGTTCCCGGACCGGCCGAGATTCAACGGCTATCAGTTAGGTTACCTTGATCCTGATCAGGATTATCCTGTAGATTGTCTGGTCGGAGCGTTTATGCTGCTGCGGCGGGAGACGATTGAGCAGGTGGGCGGATTGGATGAGGACTTTTTTATGTACGGTGAGGATTTGGACTGGTGCTTCCGGATTAAGGAGGCCGGCTGGGGAATCTATTATTATCCGCAGACGTCCATCATACATTTGAAGGGCGGCAGTGCGCGGCGCAGGCCGTTCAAGATCGTCTATGAGTTTCATCGGGCGATGATTTTATTTCACCGCAAGCATTATAGCAAGCGGTACAACAGTATGATAAATGGAGCGGTCTATACCGGAGTGGGCGTGAAGTTCGTGCTCTCACTGGTGCGCAATGCTCTCATCCGTCCCCGGACCGCACCGTCCCCGGCGCAGACGCTTACAGGTACCGCAGAAGCGGGTTCAAGAACGGAATCGAATGCTGAGGTGAGATTATGATTCGCCGTAACCAGAGGTTTTTAACACAGCTCTACATGGTTGCCGATTTTTTAGTGATACAACTATCCTTTCTGGCAGCTTGGTGGCTTAAATTCCGAAGCGGTCTACTGGAATCCTATAATACGCTGCCTATAGAGTCTTATGCTTATTGGAGCTTTGTCTACGGGGCGATCTCCGTATTAATTGGGATTGTACTGTCATTGTACCTGCCAAAGCGCAAGAAGCGTTTCGTCGATGAGTTCCTTAAGATTTTCCAGGTCCATATCATGGCTGTTTTTATGCTGCTTGGCTTAATGTTTTTCCTGAAGGAAATTGACGTATCCCGGCAATACCTTGCGATCTATATGGGTTTTAACGTCCTTTCTATTATGCTGTACCGCTATGTGCTGAAGAAAATGCTGAAATCGCTGCGCGAAAAAGGCCTTAACCGCCAGTTTGTCCTGATTCTAGGTGCCGGTACGTTGGGTAAAAGATTTTACAACAACCTGGTGCAGTACCCGGAGCTGGGATATGAAACCATTGGCTTTCTGGATGATTTTCATACATGGGATGACATTGAAGAACAGCGCTACAAGCCGATCCTGGGGACCGTGGATGAACTGCCGGGGATGCTGGAAATGCTGCCGGTGGACGAGGTGATCCTGGCCCTTCCGCTGGATGCCCATTCCAAGTATCCGGCGATTATCGCCGCCTGTGAGAAGGCCGGGGTGCGGACGCTGATTATTCCTGATTTCTTCGATTATTTGCCGGCCCGGCCTTACTTTGATAATTTTGCCGGCATGCCGATGATCAATGTCCGTGACATTCCGCTGGATATGACTGGCAACAAGCTGGCCAAGCGCGCTTTTGATATTCTTTTTTCACTGTTCGCCATTATCATTTTGTCGCCTGTGATGCTGCTTGTGGCGCTGGGTGTGCGTCTGACTTCCCCGGGTCCGGTCATTTTCAAGCAGGAGCGGGTGGGGCTGAACCGGCGCAATTTCATGATGTATAAGTTCCGCTCTATGAAGATGCAGCAGGAAGGGGTGGAAGATACGGGCTGGAGTACTCCGGTCGATCCTCGGCGGACCAAGTTCGGTACCTTTATCCGCAGGACCAGTCTGGATGAGCTGCCGCAATTTTTCAACGTGCTGTTTGGCCAGATGAGTGTAGTCGGCCCCCGCCCGGAACGTCCCTACTTTGTGGAGCAGTTCCGCGGTGAAATTCCGAAATATATGGTCAAGCATCATGTACGTCCGGGAATTACCGGCTGGGCACAGAGCAACGGGCTCCGTGGCGACACCTCTATTGAAGAGCGGATCAAGCATGATATTTTCTATATCGAGAACTGGTCGCTGCTGTTCGATATCCGGATTATTTTCAAAACCATCCGCAACGGATTCAAAAATGCTTACTGAACTTATAGTTGTTTCCTAATAATCTTAACTGCCGAAACGGTTGCCTTCCTTGAATCCGGGAATGACACAGCCGTTTCTTTTTGTTTCTACTCCAAGTGTTGGAAAGGAAACCGCATCTATGAAAAACACAAAAATTATTTCTACAGTCGTCATGATTTTCGCTTTGATCTCTCTGCTGGTGATCACACTGGATGGCCGGGATAAAGAGCCGGCAGCCGGCTTTCTGTCCCACCGGATCGTTGCCCACGCTATGGGAGGCGTCAATGGGCATGCGTATACGAATACTCTGGAAGCTTTTGTGGCTAATTATGAGCAGGGAACCCGTGTGTTTGAGGCCGATTTAATGCTTACGAGCGATGGTCAGCTGGTTGCCCGCCACGAGTGGTCCAAAAATATGAGCAGGCTGCTGGGACAGCAAACGGTGCTGCCTGCCGCCAAGCAAGGCACTGTGCTGGAATATGCCCAGTTTATGGACAGTCCTATCCTGGATATCTATTCTCCGCTGGATATTGACAAAATCCTTGATCTCATGCAGGCATATCCGGATGCCTATATCGTTACAGATACGAAAGAGATGAACCCGGAACGGGTAACACAGCAGTTTAGGCTGCTGACCGAGGCTGCGGAGCGCCGTGATCCGGCTTTGCTGGAACGGGTGGTTCCGCAGATTTACAATCAGGACATGCTGGGTGTAGTCAATAAAGTCCATGTTTTTCCAGAAGTGCTGTATACCCTCTACCAATCGCAGGACAGCGATGAGCAGGTAATCGATTTTGCAAAAGAGAGCGGTGTGGATATCACCATGCCGTCCGACCGGGCCACCAAGAGCTTTGTGCAAAAGCTGAAAAAGGCCGGAGTCCGCGTCTATGTGAATACGGTTAATGAGGAGAATGAAATCGTGGAGCTCTCGCGCCTTGGTGTGGACGGCTTCTATACAGACTTTGTTTCTGAAGATGATCTAAGCACGTTCAAGGGGCTTCGTTAAGATGCAAAAAAAGGCGAAAAAATGTTCGTGTTTTTCCGTTCTTTAAATTGACACCCCCTCTGTGCTGACATAGACTAGAGATACAGCTTTTGCGGCAGCGGAAGTGTTTTTGGCATGAAATATTAGCCTGGGCCAACAGGTGCTTGAACCTAAGTCGGTTGAATAATGAGGATGGACGAAGATGATAGAAATGCGGCAAAAGATACAGCCATGGAGGCATGTATTTAAGCTGGACCCGGACCGTGAGCTGGGGGACCGTGAGCTGGAGGCGGTCTGCCTGTCGGGGACGGATGCGATACTGGTCGGAGGCTCCACCGGAGTAACCTATGAAAATACGGTTGCTTTGTTAGCCAGATTGCGTCAGTATGAGCTGCCCTGTGCCCTGGAAATCTCGGATTTAGAGGCGGTAGTGCCGGGTTTTGATCTGTATATGATTCCAATGGTGCTGAACAGCCCGGATACCGACTGGATATTGGGCCATCACCGCCGGGCGATTGAACGCTACGGAAGTCTGATTCCGTGGGAGCAGCTGCTAACCGAAGGCTACATCGTACTGAACGGCGATTCTTCCGTAGCCCGCCTAACAGGAGCTGACAGCTCGCTGAGCGGGGAAGGGGCAGCGGCTTACGCACAAATTGCGGACAAGCTGATGAGTCTGCCGGTGGTTTATCTGGAGTATAGCGGTGTATTCGGCGACATGGATACGGTGCGCACAGTAAGAGAGACTGTGGAGCATAGCCAGCTTTTTTATGGCGGGGGGATTACAGGCGTGGCTGAAGCCGGGCAGGCTGCTGCGCTGTGTGATACTGTAGTGGTCGGCAATGTGATCTACCAGAATTTGCAGCAGGCGCTGCTTACCGTACAGGCGGTGAAGCAGACACCACAGATTGAATTTTAATTCGTGATATTTAGAAAGGAGCATGTCACACATGCAACTTGTTAACATACAGGATGCCGTAAGCCGGCTTAATCCTCCACAGCGTCAGGCTGTAGAAACCACTGAAGGCCCTTTGCTCATTATGGCCGGAGCGGGCAGCGGCAAGACACGCGTGCTTACCCACCGCATTGCCTGGCTGATTGCGAACCGCAAAGCGCCGCCGTGGGCGATTCTGGCAATTACCTTCACCAACAAGGCTGCCAGGGAAATGCAGGACCGTGTCTCCAGGCTGGTAGGGCCGGAGGGGCGGGATATTTGGGTATCCACCTTCCACTCGATGAGTGTGCGGATTCTGCGCAAGGATATCGAGCGGATTGGCTTCACCTCCAACTTCTCTATCCTGGATTCCACGGACCAGTTGTCTGTTATCCGTAACTGCATGAAGGATCTGAACATCGATACGAAGAAGTTCGAACCCAAGGCTGTCCAGGCCATGATTAGTGCCGCGAAGAATGAACTGATCACACCTGCGCAATATGAGCAGAAAATCGGCGATTATCTGGAGGGCCTCGTGGCCAAAGTGTATACGATGTACCAGAAGCGGCTGAAGAGCAACAACTCGCTGGACTTTGATGATCTGATTATGAAGACGATCGAATTGTTCAAGGAAGTCCCGGAGGTGCTGGATTTCTACCAGAAGAAATTCAAATACATCCATGTCGATGAGTATCAGGATACGAACAGGGCGCAGTATATGCTCTGCCGGATGCTGGCGGACAGCCATCACCGCATTTGCGTGGTCGGCGACAGCGACCAGTCGATCTACCGCTGGCGCGGGGCGGATATCACGAACATTCTGAATTTCGAAGAGGATTATCCCGAAGCGAAGACGATTCTGCTGGAGCAGAACTACCGCTCAACCTCCAATATTCTGAATGCGGCCAACGGCGTGATCGCGCTGAACACCGGACGCAAGCCGAAGAAGCTGTGGACGGATTCAGCGGAAGGGGCGAAGATCAAGGTATTCCGCGGCGACTCTGAGCATGACGAGGGTTATTTTGTAACTGGAGAAATCAGCAAAAATGTGAAGCAAGGGCAGTCATACCAGAACCATGCCATCCTGTACCGTACCAACGCCCAGTCGCGTGTAATAGAAGAAATCCTGATCAAATCGGATATTCCTTACCAGATTGTCGGCGGGATCAAGTTCTATGACCGCAAAGAAATTAAGGATCTGCTGGCGTATCTGCGTCTTTTGTCTAATCCCGATGACGATATCAGCCTGACGCGGATTATCAACGTGCCCAAGCGGGGGCTGGGGGATACGACGGTGGGCAAGCTGGCTGCAGCCGCTGCTTCACAGGGGGTGTCTATCTTCCGGGCGCTGCAGACGGTGGATGATCTGGGTTTTGCGGGACGGACGCGCAATACACTCGTAGAGTTCTACGATATGATCGAGGCACTGCACCGGATGGTGGAATTCCTGTCCGTGACGGAGCTGACGGAGAAGATTCTGGAGCTGTCCCAGTACCGGCTGGAGCTGCAGAATGAGAATACCCTCGAATCCCGCTCCCGTCTTGAAAATATTGACGAATTCCTGTCGGTAACGATGGAATTTGAGAAAAACAATGAGGACAAGTCGCTGGTGTCCTTCCTGACCGATCTGGCGCTGATCGCAGACATCGACAGCGTGAACGATGATGAGGAGCGCAGCGATGCGGTGGTGCTGATGACCATGCACAGCGCCAAGGGGCTGGAGTTCCCGACCGTCTTCATTATCGGGATGGAGGAGGGCGTCTTCCCGCACAGCCGGGCCTTCCAGGACAATGATGAATTGGAAGAAGAGCGGCGGCTGGCGTATGTAGGGATCACCCGTGCGGAGAAGCAGCTGTTCCTCAGCTGTGCACGGATGCGCACGCTGTTCGGGCGGACGACGGCGAATCCGCCGTCGCGCTTCCTGGAGGAGATTCCGGAGGAGCTGAAGGAAGATACCGGCGGAGCCCCGGACCGCTTCCGCCGCGGCGCGGAGGTAGGCGGTGCCTATGGCGGCCGCGGCTTCGGCGGCGGCAGCCGGGGGAACTTCGGCAGCCGCAGCAGCGCTGCCGGGAATGCGCCGGCAGGCGGCGGGAACGCCGGCTTCGGCGGCAGCACAGCGTCCGCGGCGGCCGGCGCGGGCCGCGTGACCGTGGCCACCGGAGGCGCGCAGCGCGCTCCGGGAGCGGCGGCGCCGGGCGACTTCAAGGCCGGCGACAAGGTCTCCCACGGCAAATGGGGCACCGGCACCATTGTGTCCGTGAAGGGCAGCGGCAACGATACGGAGCTGCAGATTGCTTTTCCGGCGCCGGTGGGTGTGAAGCGGCTGCTGGCGGGCTTTGCGCCCATTACCAAAGTCGAATAATTCGGCTGCGATTAACGAATGCGTTTTTAGACCACGCTAACCGTAGGACACTATTTGATGGAGGGATGTTCCCGGATGGATGTTATGCACACCATGGAAGAGCTCGTTGCCGAGCTGAATCAATATAATTATCACTACTATACGCTGGATGCGCCTCAGGTCAGCGACAAAGAGTACGATGTCCTTTATGATAAGCTGGTGGCCCTTGAAGCGGAGAGCGGCATTATACTGCCTCATTCTCCTACACAGCGTGTAGGGGAGAACTGCTGAAAGGCTTCACCCCGCACCGGCATCTGGCCCCGCTGTGGAGCCTGGATAAGGCGCAGAATATTGAACAGCTCCGCAGCTGGCACACGCGGGTGCTGAAGCTTGTGAATGATTACAACACCAAAAATCCGGAAAACCCTCTTCCAGAGCCCTGCTACGCGGTGGAACTGAAATTTGACGGCTTGACCCTGAACCTGACCTATCGTGACGGAACGCTGGTACAGGCAGCGACACGCGGCAATGGCGTGACCGGGGAAGGCATTCTTGCCCAGGTGAAGACGATCAAATCGGTTCCTCTAACGATTCCTTTTAAGGAAGGCGTTATTGAGGTGCAGGGTGAAGGGATTATGAATCTGTCTGTGCTGGCCGACTATAACACAAGGGCGGCGGAACCGCTCAAGAATGCCCGCAACGGGGCGGCAGGGGCGCTGCGCAACCTGAATCCCAAGACTACGGCGGAACGAAGACTCAACGCTTTTTTCTATAATATAGGTTATGCAGAGGGTGTGCAGTTCTCCGACCATCAGGAAATGATGGATTTTCTGCGGACCAACCGGTTTAAGGTCAATCCGTATCTTACTTATTTCGATAAGTTTGATGATGTCACCGAGCAGCTGGCGGAAATCGAAGAGAGCCGTTCCGGTCTTGACTACCTGATCGATGGGGCGGTTATTAAGGTAACGGACTTCCGCATCCGCGAGGTGCTGGGGTATACGGACAAGTTCCCGCGCTGGGCGGTGGCTTATAAATTCGAGGCAGAAGAAACCACGACCATTCTGGAGTCGGTAAGCTGGAACGTGGGCCGCACCGGCAAGGTCACTCCTTTGGCCCGGGTTGAGGCGGTTGAGCTGGCTGGCGTGACCGTCCAGAACTGTACACTGAACAACGTCGGAGATATTGAACGGAAGAATCTCAAGCATGCCCTCGGTACGCGTGTGTTCATCCGCCGCTCCAATGATGTCATTCCGGAAATTCTCGGCAAAGTCACAGAAGAAAGTGACGGGGGGAGATTATTTTCCCTGTAGACTGCCCGGCCTGCGGCTTCCCGCTGGAAATGCGCGGGGCACACCTCTTCTGCAACAATAAGCTGAACTGCAAGCCGCAGATCATCGGACGGATCACTCACTTTGCCTCCAGAGATGCGATGGATATCGAAACCTTCAGTGACAAGACGGCTGGTCAGCTATATGAAGAATTGAATGTGCGCGAGCCTGCTGATTTATACGAGCTCACCTTTGAGCAGCTGGTCAAGCTGGAACGTTTTGGAGAGAAGAAGGCGGCGAATCTGCTGAAAGCGCTGGAGGAGAGCAAAGGACGGGATCTTGCGTCTTTCCTGTATGCCCTGGGGATTCCGAACACCGGCAAGGCGACCACCAGAATGCTCGCGGATCATTACCGGAGCCTGGAAGGGGTCATGAAGGCAACCGCCGAGGAACTGTCCGGACTTCCGGACATCGGGGGCATTGTTGCTGAGAGCATTGTCAGCTTTTTTGCCGATCCCTTTGTGATCACCAGCATCAACCGTATGCTTGAGCTAGGGGTGGAAGCGAAGGCACCTGAGGCTCCGCGTCAAGTGAGTACCGATTCTTTCTTCAGCGGCAAAACGGTCGTACTGACCGGTTCGCTGCAGAAGCTTACCCGCGAGGAAGCGGCGGAACGTCTGGAAGCGCTGGGTGCCAAAGTCTCCGGCAGTGTCTCCAAAAAAACCGATCTCGTCATCGCCGGCGAGAAAGCAGGCAGCAAGCTGGCCAAGGCGCAGCAGCTGGGCATTCAGGTGATTGAGGATGAAGAAGAGCTGATCCGGTTGTTGGAGAGTTAGGCATTGCAGTTGAATACACAGGCATTTCTGAAGCCCTGATCCGAAAAATATCGGATACAGGGCTTTTTGTCATATCGATCTTTAATATAAAATAGTGGGGAATGGTATTTTTGGGGTAGAGAGGATACTTGCCTATGAAACAAGAAACAATCCTGCTGGTTGACGATGAGAAGGAGATTGTAAATCTGCTGGACATCTATTTCCGCAATGAGGGATACCGGCTGCTCAAGGCGTATGACGGGATGGAAGCGCTGGATTACTTGAGGGAAGAGACCGTCGATCTGATTATTATGGATGTAATGATGCCCCGGATGGACGGAATCGCGGCTTGTATGGAGATCCGTGAAGAACAAAACATGCCGATTATTATGCTCTCCGCCAAAAATTCGGATATGGACAAAATTCTCGGGCTGAGCATAGGGGCCGACGATTATGTAGGGAAGCCGTTTAATCCATTGGAGCTGGTGGCGCGGGCCAAATCCCAGCTGCGCCGCTACCATCGGTTCAATAAGGAGGCTCCGGTGAAACCTAACGAGAATGAACTGGTCTTCGAAGATTTGGTGATAGACATCGCGAAGCATGAGGTCAGTGTGGATAACCGCAAGGTGAAGCTGACCCCCCGGGAGTTTTCCATTCTGGAGCTGCTGGCCAGACATCAGGGGCAGGTACTCAGCATGGAGCAGATTTATACGAATGTCTGGAGTGATCCTTTTCTGGATGGCGGCAATACCGTGATGGTACATATCCGCAATATCCGCGAGAAAATAGAGCTTGACCCGAAGCGCCCCCGCTATATACAGACCGTGTGGGGAATCGGCTACAAATTGGACAGGCCGTCCTGAAAGCCTGAGGTGAGAATGGGTGAATGCCAAATATGTAACTACAATCCGCTGGAAATTCATATGGGCGTTTATACTTAGCGTAGTCTCGGGAGCAATTCTGCTAATCGGAGGGTACCGTCTGGTGAATTCCCTCGTCTATTTGAATCCTTCTCCGCCGTCAGCGGCGTATTCACAGCTCCTGAGATGGGTTATTAATCATATTGGCTCAGTTCCGGTAATGACTGCTGCCGGTATTCTGAGCTTTCTGTTTTTCTTTTTTATCTATACGCGGAAAATAGTTCTGTATCTGGAGGAGATCACACGCGGCATTCAGCAAATTACGAAGCTGGGAGAGTCGCACCGGATTGAGGTCCGGACTGCGGATGAGCTGGGTCTGCTGGCGGAGAACATCAATATCATGTCTGAACGGCTCCAGCATTCCCTCCTGGAAGAACGCAAGACAGTCGCTGCCAAAAATGAGCTGATTACAGGCGTATCCCACGATTTGCGCACCCCGCTGACATCCGTTCTTGGCTATCTTGAATATATTGAGCAGGACCGCTGCCGGGAAGAGACGGAACTGCGCTATTACGTGAATATTGCCTACCAAAAAGCATTGGTTCTGCAAAAACTCATTGATGATCTGTTCGAGTATACCCGTGTCAGCAGCGGAGGGCTCCCGCTTGTGCCGGAACGTCTGGATTTGAAGGCCTTTATGCGCCAGTTGGCGGAAGAAGCGGTTCCGGAGCTGGCCCGGGCAGGCATGACCTACGAACTGGTGGATGAGACCGATTCGCTATGGATTCAGGCCGCTCCTTATGAACTGCTGCGGGCGTACGAAAATCTGATTACCAATGCGATAAGGTATGGACGGGAGGGCAAGAGGCTGGAGATCGGACTGTCCCGTGAAGGCGATGAAGCTGTGGTGCGGATCAGCAACTTTGGTGAACGGATTGCGGAAAGCGATCTTCCGCATATTTTTGAACGCTTTTACCGGGCTGAACGCTCCCGTTCACAATATACGGGCGGCTCCGGGCTGGGCCTGGCTATTGCCAAGGGGATCGTCGAACGCCATAAGGGGGCCATCTCAGCCGCAAGCGACATGTACCGGACAGATTTTATTACACGTTACCCGCTCGCCTAAGATTTCTTAAGAAAATCTTCAGCATTTTGGCCGCTGCTTCTTAAGAATTGGCCGGTAGTCTAGTTGACATTAGGCGGTTATTGCCTGTGTGACTAGGAGGGGAATGGTTTTGAAAAAATTCAATACGGTACGCTCCGGCTATCTGTATATCTTTGGAGGAAGTGTGCTGCTCAGCGGGATGCTGCTCGCTGCCGCGTATTGGATGGTTGCATTGCTGTACTCGCATTATGGCGCCGAATCTACAGCTTTTTACATTCGGCTCCTGCATTGGATGACGAATCATATCGGGCGGAGGCCACTTGCGGTGCTGCTGTTCACAGCCCTGTTTACTGGAATCTTTCTGCTGCGTTCGCAGAAAATATCCGATGATCTCAAGAGCCTGCTGCAGGCAACAGAGGAATTGTCCAGCCGGGGCACCGTCGGGGAGCTGAAGGTGGACAGCGGCGGCGAACTGGGCCAGCTGGCTGCTAATCTGCGCAGAATCAGGAGACCGGACACGGCGGAGTTAGCGGATAAGACTGATCATAGAATCAGCCAGCAGGATGAGCCGGTGCTGGATAGCGAAGCGCTTATGGCTCTGATACTAAGAACACGAACGCTGCTGCGTTTGCTGCATGAAGCCGCGGCGGAAGAACAGGCGCAAGAGCTGGTTCCGCAGATAGAAGCGGCTCAACGAGAGGCGACGGGGATGGAAGGGTTCCTGGAGAACCTGATGGCCCGGTCATGAGCAGGCCGGATGCCAGAGTCGTACACAAGCTGCAGCATGTCTTTTATACTGCTTTTGACCTTGCGGTAGTCTCTGCCATACTGCTGCTGGTTATACTGGTTTATGTCCATCAATACGGAGGTACTGTACTTGACCGTTATCCCGAAAAGCTGAAGCTTCCGCAATCCAGTGTAATTCTTGCCTCGGATGGGACGGTACTGCGCCGAATCCCGCTTCCCGAATCAGGCTACAGAGTAACGGCCCGGCTGGAAGAGATGCCGGAATTGCTGATCGAGACCTTTTTAGCCGTCGAGGACCAGCGGTTTTACAGCCATCAGGGACTGGATTACCCGGGAATCCTTCGTGCTGCGTTGCACAACACGGTGCAGCTCAGCGCCTCAGAGGGAGGCAGCAGCATCACCCAGCAGCTTGCCCGTAATCTTTATCTGAACAGGGATAAAAATATGCTGCGCAAGCTGAAGGAGGCCTCCCTCGCACTGGCCTTGGAGAAGCGGCTATCAAAACAGGAGATTTTGCAGCTGTATCTCAATCAAATCTACATGGGCCACGGCCAATATGGGGTAAAATCAGCAGCGGAATATTATTTCGGTATAACTCAATTGAAAGAATTGGAGATCTGGCAAATTGCTGCGCTGGCGGCTATTCCCAAAGGGCCCTCTGTATACAACCCTGAGGCGGAGGGGGAGCGGTCTAAGGGAAGGAGAGACCTTGTACTGCGGATGATGCAGCAGCGGGGATTGATTACCCATGCGGAAATGGCTGCTGCGATGAGCAAGGAGTTTCGACCTGTAGAGAGGGCTAAGGCGGAGAGGATAGGCGATTCTTATATGGATGCGGCACTTAAGGAAGCTTCCCGGCTCACCGGACAGCCGCTAGAGGAATTGCGGACAGGAGGCTACACGATAGTGACCGGAATGAATCCCGGTGCCCAGCAGGCGCTGGAAGAGACTTTCGGTAATCCTGAATTCTTCCCCCGGACGGTACAACGCAGCAAGTGGAGGCTGCTATGGCTATAATCAATCATAACACTGGTGATGTTGTGGCGTTGACTGGCGGGCGCCATCCAAGTATAGGCGGTATTAACCGGGCTATTATCGATGCGCGCCAGCCTGGTTCAGCCTTTAAGCCGATAATCGATTACGGACCCGCGCTGGAAACCGGACGTTTTGCACCGGATAGTATTCTTCCCGACCGGAAGGAGAGGTACGGGGATTATAGTCCCGATAATCTGAATGGTATCTACCGGGGACAAGTCAATATGGCACTGGCGCTGCAGCAGTCCATTAATGCTCCGGCCGTTTGGCTGCTGAAGCAGGTGGGAATTGCAAACGCCCGTTCTTTCGCGGCCAAGCTTGGAGTAACGCTGCCGCCGGAAGACAACAATCTGTCAATTGCCCTTGGCGGATTGCATACCGGAGTGTCTCCGCTCAAGATGGCGCAGGCTTACAGTGTGTTCGCGAGTGGAGGAGCCTTCCGCCAAGCCCATACTGTAAGAAGCATTACAGATGCAGAAGGGAAAACATTGTACACGTATACTTCTGCACAGCGCCAGGTCATCTCGCAGAGAACCGCAGCAAGTATGACTGCTATGCTTCGTAACGTCGTCAACAACGGGACGGGATCAAAGGCCCGCATGAACGTTCCGGTAGCCGGGAAAACCGGCACGACCCAGGCCGGCCTGCCGGGTGTCACCGGCAAGGCCAACCGCGACCTCTGGTTCGTCGGTTATACCCCGGACTTAACAGCAGCTGTATGGATGGGATTCGACCGTACAGATAAGGATAACTACATGACCGCCGGCAGTGGAAAGGCGGCCGGATTATTTTCTGCTGTGATGAACAAAGTGTATGCGAGCACAAGGTGATAGACATATTGCCGGTCTATACCCGCTTCGCATTCGGCAGCCAGGCATCCTTGTCATAACCGCGTTGTTCCCAGTAGCCGACGTGGTCCTCGTCAATAAGCTCTATCCGGTTAAGCCACTTCACTGATTTATAGGCATACATTTGCGGGGTCACCAGGCGTACGGGGCCTCCAAGCTGGTTCGGGATGGGTTTGCCGTCATGCATCACGGCGACCATTACATCCTCCATCCGCGCCTGGGCCAGCGTCAGCGAATCGGTGTAAACTCCATCGCCGGAATAGAACTTCACCATCGCTGCTTGCTCACGTACACCGGCCATGTCAAGCAGCTTTGCGAGGGGGAGCCCTTCCCAGGTGTTTTTATATACCGACCAGCCCGTAACACAATGGAAATCGCTGACCTGCACCTCGCGTTGCAGCTTGACGAATTCCTCCCAATTCCAAGTGAATTTTTGGTCAACCAGGCCATCGATGGTAAAAGACCAGCTGCTGTTATCGAACGCAGGGATATCCGTAACGGTATACACCCGGAAGCTGCCTTCCGCTCCGCCTCCGACGGGAGGGGCAGAATCAGCCAGCGGTACAGGATCCGGAAGCAGATTATTGGCATTGTTCGCGGCATACTCGGCAGCACCCGGAAGCTGAAGGGATTTGCTGATCCAGCGCACAAAAGTTGGGCCAAGCGTAACGGCCAGCCCTGCGCCAACAGCAACTTTAATGAACCCGCGGCGTGAGTACATCGGCTGGGGCCCCTGTGCTGCTGCAGGCTTTTGAGTTCCGTCTATAATCTTGTCCTTGCTCTCCAAAGCCGTTTCCGGCACAATGGAGCGTTTCTTGGGCTCCTTCAGCCATTTGACCCTGGTAATGGAATGATAGATCATAACCGGAAGCCCAACCCAGGTGAGCAGGTCGTGAATGAGCAGAGCGCTATTGGCTGCCCTCGGACCGGCAAGTCTGAACTGCCAGAGGACAATCCCGGATACGATCCAGCCGGCCAGCAGAACCAGCACAAAAATTACATTGGCCTTCTGCGGGCCCTTGCCCTTCAGTCTTTTCCAGTGTTTGGCGGCAAGGAGTAAATAATAAATGACCGGTACTAGCAGCACCAGCCCAAATCCGATATGCGCCCACTTCAGCCACACTCTTCCTTCGCCAAGCAGCTCCCGCCAGAACCCTCCGACCAGCAGCAATCCGCTTACTGCCAGGAACAATACCAGCCAGGCATTCCACTTGTGAATGGAAACCAGCTTTTTTCCGTAGCCTTTGCGGATCCACGCCAAAGCTTTCCCCATTGCTGTCCCTCCTCTAGCTCTACTGCTATGACGAATCATTCAACTTTTAACTAATTGTACCGCAAAAATCGGCTGTTGAATAATTCTCTGCTTGGCTGCCGCTGCCATCTGTTACATTCGTCAAAAAGCCCATCTTTCTCAGCAGACAAGAAGGATGGACTAGGCTAAAAAGGGGTTTTGAAGTTCACGCTCAGCAGGTTATTCAGCCGCCCACTCTTCCAGCTTTTTGTCTCCGGGGAGCAGTAGGGCAAGCAGACCAAGCAACGGGAGGAATCCGCAGGCCACGAATACTGTCGTAATGCCAATCCGGTCAATGAGCTCACCAATGACAACAGAACCGATACCGCCGAGTCCAAAAGCCAGTCCGGTAATCAGGCCGGAGACCGTGCCGATATTTCCCGGATACAGCATCTGTGCATAGATTACCGTCACGGAGAAGCTGGACAACAGGATGAAACCCGAGATAACCAGCAGGACAAGCGCAAAGGCCTGATTTACAAAAGGAAGCGCCAATGCGAAGGGGACTGTTCCCACCATCGAGAGCAGGATCAGGTTCCGCCGTCCAAAACGGTCCGCAAGCGGCCCGCCAAAGAATGTGCCAACCGCACCGGCAGCCAGGTACATAAAAATGTAGATCTGGGCATCATCAATGGTCATCCCATAATTCTTCATTAAGTAGAAGGCATAGTAGCCACCAATGGAGGCGCCGTACCAGGAACGGACAAATACAAGGAAGACCAGAATAATAGTGGCGGTCAAAATGCTTTTGCTGCGTGCAGGATCAATCGTTCGTGCAGCAGATTTTTTACGGAAGGTATATCCTTCGTTCAGCATTTTCCGGTACCATTTGGCCACATAGGTCTGAACAGCGATGCCAGCTGCCGCAATGACAGTGAAACCGAGCGCGCCCATCTGACCAAACGGGATGAATACCCATTTCATCAAGAGTGGACCCAGGGACTGTCCGGCGTTGCCGCCAACCTGAAAGATGGATTGGGATAATCCCTTTCGCTGACCCGCAGCCATATGAGCCACGCGCATCCCTTCCGGATGGAACGCAGCCGACCCGAATCCGACAAGTATCACTGAAAAGATCACGAGCGCATAATTGCCGGCAAAAGCGAGCAGGAACACTCCGGCAAAAGTGCAGCACATTCCCAGCGGCAGCAGGATAGGCCGTGGCGTTCGGTCAGCGGCATAGCCTATAACAGGCTGAATCACTGAGGACGTAATGTTCAGGGCAAAAGCGATCCATCCCACTTGAGCATAAGAAAGCAGCATATTGTCCTTCAGGATAGGAAACATGGCCGGGATCAGCGCTTGAATAGAATCATTAAATAAATGAACAAAGCTGACAGCGAGCAAAATACGGTAAATAGTAGCCTGCTGCAGGTGGCGCTGATCCTGCTCTTCCTTGATTATTGGTGCTGTGGACGATATGGTCTTATTATTCATCAGTTCTCCTTTCCGAGCTGGTTAATAATGTGAGTGATTGCTGGCTTTCATTAAGCTTTATTTTAGCCATAAGTATTGTATTATGGAAATCAATTTGTGCCCTATCCGTACTAATTATGCGCCAGTTCATTTATTTATAAAAAAAGCTTGCAATCATCCTAGTGGCGTGATATATTATCTCTTGTGCTTATGAGGCATCGACGCTGAATGAATGAGCGTAGAAGAAATAAGTTGACAAGATACAATGAAACATGATATGATCTAATTCCTGCGCTTGACACGAAGTGTTTAGATGACGGGAGCAAGTTCTTTGAAAACTGAACAAATGGAACGCGTTAATTTTTAAGAGATTCATATAATGAATCGTCAGTTTCAAAATGAGCTATCGCTCTTTTAATAACATTTCGGATGGTTATTTTCTTGGAGCAATTCAAGGAAGCGGCCACTCGAAAAAACCTTATTGGAGAGTTTGATCCTGGCTCAGGACGAACGCTGGCGGCGTGCCTAATACATGCAAGTCGAGCGGAGTTTATCCTTCGGGGTAAGCTTAGCGGCGGACGGGTGAGTAACACGTAGGCAACCTACCCTCTAGACTGGGATAACTACCGGAAACGGTAGCTAATACCGGATAATTCCTTGACCCACCTGGGTTTGGGATGAAAGGCGGAGCAATCTGCTGCTAGAGGATGGGCCTGCGGCGCATTAGCTAGTTGGTGGGGTAACGGCCTACCAAGGCGACGATGCGTAGCCGACCTGAGAGGGTGAACGGCCACACTGGGACTGAGACACGGCCCAGACTCCTACGGGAGGCAGCAGTAGGGAATCTTCCGCAATGGGCGAAAGCCTGACGGAGCAACGCCGCGTGAGTGATGAAGGTTTTCGGATCGTAAAGCTCTGTTGCCAGGGAAGAACGTCCGGTAGAGTAACTGCTGCCGGAGTGACGGTACCTGAGAAGAAAGCCCCGGCTAACTACGTGCCAGCAGCCGCGGTAATACGTAGGGGGCAAGCGTTGTCCGGAATTATTGGGCGTAAAGCGCGCGCAGGCGGCTGCTTAAGTCTGGTGTTTAAACCTTGGGCTCAACCTGGGGTCGCACTGGAAACTGGGCAGCTTGAGTACAGAAGAGGAAAGTGGAATTCCACGTGTAGCGGTGAAATGCGTAGAGATGTGGAGGAACACCAGTGGCGAAGGCGACTTTCTGGGCTGTAACTGACGCTGAGGCGCGAAAGCGTGGGGAGCAAACAGGATTAGATACCCTGGTAGTCCACGCCGTAAACGATGAGTGCTAGGTGTTAGGGGTTTCGATACCCTTGGTGCCGAAGTTAACACAGTAAGCACTCCGCCTGGGGAGTACGGTCGCAAGACTGAAACTCAAAGGAATTGACGGGGACCCGCACAAGCAGTGGAGTATGTGGTTTAATTCGAAGCAACGCGAAGAACCTTACCAGGTCTTGACATCCAACTAACGAAGCAGAGATGCATCAGGTGCCCTTCGGGGAAAGTTGAGACAGGTGGTGCATGGTTGTCGTCAGCTCGTGTCGTGAGATGTTGGGTTAAGTCCCGCAACGAGCGCAACCCTTGACTTTAGTTGCCAGCAGGTCAAGCTGGGCACTCTAGAGTGACTGCCGGTGACAAACCGGAGGAAGGTGGGGATGACGTCAAATCATCATGCCCCTTATGACCTGGGCTACACACGTACTACAATGGCCGGTACAACGGGAAGCGAAGCCGCGAGGTGGAGCCAATCCCAGCAAAGCCGGTCTCAGTTCGGATTGCAGGCTGCAACTCGCCTGCATGAAGTCGGAATTGCTAGTAATCGCGGATCAGCATGCCGCGGTGAATACGTTCCCGGGTCTTGTACACACCGCCCGTCACACCACGAGAGTTTACAACACCCGAAGTCGGTGGGGTAACCCGCAAGGGGGCCAGCCGCCGAAGGTGGGGTAGATGATTGGGGTGAAGTCGTAACAAGGTAGCCGTATCGGAAGGTGCGGCTGGATCACCTCCTTTCTATGGAGAATCGTCACCTGAAACGGTGACATTCAAATCGGAAGTGTAAGCTTCCAGATACTTAACGCGTATCCATTTGTTCGGTTTTGATGGAATTTGCGGGGCCATAGCTCAGCTGGGAGAGCGCCTGCCTTGCAAGCAGGAGGTCAGCGGTTCGATCCCGCTTGGCTCCACCAACAAACTTCATCTATTTGTTATGTCTTGAATATCTGTTGTGATTAACGGAGTTTCTCGTTAAGAGTAACAGAACCTTGATCCTTGAAAACTGGATACCGAAACGAAAATGCGTTTTAGAACATTCCTTTAAGCTGAACTTGTGTAAGCAAGTGAAGAATTAATAGTGATGCTAAGCGAAGATTTTCGATTGTGCAGCGACTTTTGAGTGGAAATCCCCTTGTGAATGGTGCAAGCCGTGAACAGGACCTGCGCTCAAGCGGAGCGAACAAGCGAAATGTCGGAGCGATGGTTAAGCTAATAAGAGCACACGGAGGATGCCTAGGCGCCAGGAGCCGACGAAGGACGTGGCGAACAACGAAACTGCCTCGGGGAGCTGTAAGCAAGCTTTGATCCGGGGGTGTCCGAATGGGGAAACCCGGCTGTGGTAATTCGCAGTCACTCACATCTGAATTCATAGGGTGTGAAGAGGCAGACCAGGGGAACTGAAACATCTAAGTACCCTGAGGAAGAGAAAACAATAGTGATTCCGTCAGTAGCGGCGAGCGAACGCGGAACAGCCTAAACCAAGGAGCTTGCTCCTTGGGGTTGTGGGACGTCTCACATGGAGTTACAAAGGAACCGGGTAGGCGAAGAGGTCTGGAAAGGCCCGCGATAGAGGTAAAAGCCCTGTACCCTAAACCCTGTTCCCTCCGAGACGGATCCCGAGTAGTGCGGGGCACGTGAAACCCCGTATGAATCCGGCAGGACCATCTGCTAAGGCTAAATACTACCTGGCGACCGATAGTGAAACAGTACCGTGAGGGAAAGGTGAAAAGCACCCCGGAAGGGGAGTGAAATAGAACCTGAAACCGTGTGCTTACAAAAAGTCAGAGCCCATTTTAGGGGTGATGGCGTGCCTTTTGTAGAATGAACCGGCGAGTTACGTTTAACATGCAAGGTTAAGGTGAGAAGCCGGAGCCGCAGCGAAAGCGAGTCTGAATAGGGCGATTAAGTATGTGGACGTAGACCCGAAACCGTGTGATCTACCCCTGTCCAGGGTGAAGGTGCGGTAACACGCACTGGAGGCCCGAACCCACGTACGTTGAAAAGTGCGGGGATGAGGTGGGGGTAGCGGAGAAATTCCAATCGAACTCGGAGATAGCTGGTTCTCCCCGAAATAGCTTTAGGGCTAGCCTCGGTGAATGGAGTCGTGGAGGTAGAGCACTGATTGGGTGCGGGGCCCGCAAGGGTTACCAAGCTCAGTCAAACTCCGAATGCCATGGACTTCTTGCCGGGAGTCAGACAGTGAGTGCTAAGATCCATTGTCAAAAGGGAAACAGCCCAGACCATCAGCTAAGGTCCCCAAGTGTGTGTTAAGTGGGAAAGGATGTGGAGTTGCACAGACAACCAGGATGTTGGCTTAGAAGCAGCCACCATTGAAAGAGTGCGTAATAGCTCACTGGTCGAGTGACTCTGCGCCGAAAATGTAACGGGGCTAAACACACCACCGAAGCTATGGCTTGATGCTTTGCATCAGGGGTAGGGGAGCGTTGTGTATACATTGAAGGTGTACCGTAAGGAGCGCTGGAGCGTACACAAGTGAGAATGCCGGTATGAGTAACGAAAAGATCAGTGAGAATCTGATCCGCCGAAAGCCCAAGGTTTCCTGAGGAAGGCTCGTCCGCTCAGGGTAAGTCGGGACCTAAGGCGAGGCCGACAGGCGTAGTCGAAGGACAACAGTTTGAAATTACTGTACCACCGTAATCCGCTATGAGCGATGGGGTGACGCAGGAGGGTAGTGACGCGGACTGATGGATGTCCGTCCAAGCAGTGAGGCTGGTGTGTAGGCAAATCCGCACACCGAAAGGCTGGGCTGTGATGGGGAGCGAAAATTACAGTAGCGAAGGTCATGATCTCACACTGCCAAGAAAAGCCTCTAGCCAGGAGAAGGTGCCCGTACCGCAAACCGACACAGGTAGGCGAGAAGAGAATTCTAAGGCGCGCGGAAGAACTCTCGTTAAGGAACTCGGCAAAATGACCCCGTAACTTCGGGAGAAGGGGTGCCTCGGTAGGGTGAATAGCCCGAGGGGGCCGCAGTGAAAAGGCCCAAGCGACTGTTTAGCAAAAACACAGGTCTGTGCGAAGCCGCAAGGCGAAGTATACGGGCTGACGCCTGCCCGGTGCTGGAAGGTTAAGGGGAGCGGTTAGGAGGCAACTCCGAAGCTGTGAACCGAAGCCCCAGTAAACGGCGGCCGTAACTATAACGGTCCTAAGGTAGCGAAATTCCTTGTCAGGTAAATTCTGACCCGCACGAATGGCGTAACGACTTGGGCGCTGTCTCAACGAGAGATCCGGTGAAATTTTAATACCTGTGAAGATGCAGGTTACCCGCGACAAGACGGAAAGACCCCATGGAGCTTTACTGCAGCTTGATATTGAATTTGGGTACGATCTGTACAGGATAGGTGGGAGCCGTAGAAGCCGGAGCGCAAGCTTCGGTGGAGGCGCCGTTGGGATACCACCCTGATCGTATCTAGGTTCTAACCTGGTACCCTGAGCGGGTACGGGGACCGTGTCAGGCGGGCAGTTTGACTGGGGCGGTCGCCTCCTAAAGAGTAACGGAGGCGTTCAAAGGTTCCCTCAGAATGGTTGGAAATCATTCGAAGAGTGCAAAGGCAGAAGGGAGCTTGACTGCGAGACCTACAAGTCGAGCAGGGACGAAAGTCGGACTTAGTGATCCGGTGGTACCGCATGGAAGGGCCATCGCTCAACGGATAAAAGCTACCCTGGGGATAACAGGCTTATCTCCCCCAAGAGTCCACATCGACGGGGAGGTTTGGCACCTCGATGTCGGCTCATCGCATCCTGGGGCTGAAGTAGGTCCCAAGGGTTGGGCTGTTCGCCCATTAAAGCGGTACGCGAGCTGGGTTCAGAACGTCGTGAGACAGTTCGGTCCCTATCTGTCGTGGGCGCAGGAAATTTGAGAGGAGCTGTCCTTAGTACGAGAGGACCGGGATGGACGTACCGCTGGTGCACCAGTTGTTCCGCCAGGAGCATGGCTGGGTAGCTACGTACGGACGGGATAAGCGCTGAAAGCATCTAAGCGTGAAGCCCCCCTCAAGATGAGATTTCCCAATACGTAAGACCCCTTGAAGACGACGAGGTAGATAGGTTGGAGGTGGAAGCACGGCAACGTGTGGAGCTGACCAATACTAATCGGTCGAGGGCTTATCCAATAAACTAAAATGCAAATTTCGTTTCGGATTCAGTTTTCAGGAATCAAATTCCTGAAGCATTTACGCTGTAAATGCCCGTTTGGTGGCGATAGCGGAGGGGTTCCACGCGTACCCATCCCGAACACGACCGTTAAGCCCTCCAGCGCCGATGGTACTTGGACCGAAGGGTCCTGGGAGAGTAGGACGCCGCCAAGCACATGACCACTGTTGAGTTATTGACAGTGGCTTTTTTGCGTTGTGCAGGGTTGTGGAAAAGCTGTGGATAATTTTCAGCAATTTCCGAAAAGTTGCACACATGTGGATACAATTGCAGTAAGCCATCTATACACTGAATTTCCTGTTTAAATACACAAGAATGTGGATGAGTCAAGAGAAAACCCTAATAATTCACGGTTTTTGTGGATAAAAAGTGGATTATGTGGATAATGTTCCGGAAATGGTGGATAACTTTTTGAGGGATGTATAATACCGGGTGGATATGATTTGTTTTGTGTTTTATCTGTGGATAACTTGTGGGAATTCTGATTTTCTCCGGCAGAATAGCGCTAAGGCGTTTTGCTTGCTATACTCACGTAGAGAGCACTAATACTAACTTTGATGAGGTGAGCGGAAGTGGAAATCAGGCAATTGCATTCTGAGGAATTTGAAGCGAGCTTGAGCTTGTCCGAATATGCTTTTAAATATAAGGTTGCCGATGAAGACAGAGCTGAAGCCAGACAGAAGTTTAGACCGGAAAGAGTATGGGGAGTCTTTGAAGACGGGACGCTGGGCGCTCAATTGAAATTGCTTCCGCTTCAGGCCTACATACAAGGCAAAGTATTTCCTATGGGTGGAATAGCCGGAGTATCCACATGGCCGGAGAACCGCAGGCAGGGGCTTGTGGCCAAGCTTTTATCACATACGCTGCAAACGATGAACGACTCGGGACAGACATTGTCTTTTCTGCATCCGTTTTTGATTCCCTTTTACCGTAAGTTCGGCTGGGAGGTCTACTGTGAGTATAAAAAGTATTCTATCCCTGTGGACAAATTTCCGCGAAAAACTGAAATTCAGGGCAGTATAAAACGTGATTCTGCCGCTCTGGAAATACTGGAAGGGCTGTACAGCCGGTTTGCCGCTGAATACAATGGAACTCTGCAGCGTGATCAGGAGTGGTGGAAGCAAAGGGTATTGGATTCGGACACGCATCACGGTGTTTTTTACTCAGAGCTTGGTGAGCCGGAAGGCTATGTGCTGTATAAAATAGTCAACAATGAACTGGTTATTGATGAATTTATTTTTTTGAACGAACAGGCGCGTAAAGGCTTGTGGACATTTCTGGCTAACCACGATTCGATGATTACCGGTGCTTCGCTCAAGCTGGTGCCCGCTGATGATATCCTACCTTATTTGCTCCCAGACCCGCGGATTCCGCAGGAGAATTATCCATACTTTATGGCGCGGATTGTGAATGCGCGGGCCTTTATAGAGAACTTTACCTTCCGGAGCCGTAACAGCCTTGAGAGTAGAACCCTGTATATTGAAGATGAGCATGCCCCTTGGAATAACGGGTTGTGGTTATGGAGTGTGGCCGGGAATGGTGCGTCAACGTTAGAGCGTCTGGATGGTGAACAGGCTGCTGCTGATTGCAGCTGCACCATTGGAGCACTCACAGTGATGTTGCTGGGTTACAAACGGCCTGTAGAACTGGCGAAGTACGGACAGCTTAATGCAAGCCCGTCCGGGCTTGAATGGCTGGAAGAGGTTATTCCTCAAGCCAAAACAGCGCTGTTTGATTTTTTCTGATCCTGCAGTTTAGGGCTCTCCCGGCTTCGAGAAGAAGCTTGGGGGGCTTTTTACAATCGCTTTATTCGCCTCTTGTTGAGAAAGAAGGGAATACAATGGGCAAAAAAAGTAAAAAATAAAAGCAACCCCTTGGAATTCAGTGAGAATGTGTTATAATATGAAAAAAGTCAAAGAAAGTCAAAGTCAACGCAGCTCGGAATCAGTTCTCTGATGAGAGGCAACAACATGGTGGCAGGCTCTTCATGGATGGCTTTTTTGGTATACCTCCGGCTTGATGCTGTATGAAGCTTAACGCCGGGTTCACTCCGATTCGGGCTGATGCACTTGGGTTAAGTTCTTAGAGATCATTGCCGGACGGAAGTGCAACAAGAGGGACTATAAGTTTTGAACACTGGAGGATGAGTGATGCGTAATATCTCTGATATTATCGAACAATATCTGAAGAATATTTTGCATGAAAGTCCCGAAGGTACGGTGGAAATTCAGCGCAATGACCTGGCGGACCAGTTCTCATGCGTACCGTCTCAGATCAATTATGTCATCAGTACACGTTTTACTTTGGAAAAGGGCTATGTAGTTGAGAGCAAGCGCGGCGGCGGCGGCTATATTCGGATTCAGCGTTTCGAGCTCCCGCAGAATGTGGCACTGTATGCCCATCTCAATTCTACAATAGGAAAGGATATCGATCAAAATTCCGCCGAAGGACTGATTTATCAGCTGGAGGAGGCCCGGTTTCTAACCAAGCGTGAAGCGTGTCTCATGCGCGCCGCTGTTTCCCGGGAATGCCTGACGGTTAATCTGCCGTACCGGGATGAGATTCGTGCCAAGCTAATGAAGGCCATGCTAATCTCCTTATTGGGCAAATAACGGTCAAATCTGAAGGAGGGACACCGCTTATGCTTTGCCAGGAATGCGGGGTCAAACCGGCGACACTCCACTTCACCAAAATTGTGAACGGGGAGAAGACGGAATTTCATATTTGTGAAAGCTGTGCGCGTGAAAAAGGGGAGCTGATTCCGGGAACTGCTGGAGGGTTCTCTATCCACAGCCTGCTGTCAGGTCTCTTGGATCTGGAAGGAGCCGGCAAGGAAAAAAATGCGGCAGCCCAGACTGTACAGGGTCTGCGATGTGAGAATTGCGGCATGACTTATTCCCAGTTCAGCAAGCTTGGGCGTTTTGGCTGCAGCTCCTGTTATAAATATTTTGACAGCACGCTGGACCCGCTCTTCAGACGGGTGCATGGCAGCACCGCTCATGTCGGCAAGCTTCCCAAACGTGCCGGAGCACAGATCATGTGCAAACGCAAAATTGATGAGCTGAAGCAGGAGCTCCAGCAAAGTATCGCAGAAGAGGAATTTGAGACTGCAGCTGAGCTGAGGGACCAGATCCGAAAACTTGAAAAAGAAATGCCGCAAGAGTAAAGTCTTTGATATATAGGGGGGATAAGACATGTCAAGTCTCCGGTTTACCGAACAAGCCCTTAGTGACTGGATGCGCTGCGGAGGCAGCCATTCCGAGATTGTCATCAGCAGCCGGATGCGGATCGCCCGCAATCTGGAGCACCTTCCCTTCCCTTTGCTGGCTTCGGCAGAGCAGTCGGAAGAGGTGATGAAGCAGCTTGCTCCTGTTTTTCAGGGGGAAGCAGCCGCGGATTTCGGCAGCTTTCAACTGCTGAAGCTGGATGAGCTCGATGAGCTGGACAAAAAAGTGCTTGTGGAGAAGCACCTCATCAGCCCTAATCTGGCCAATGACTCCCGGGGCGGTGCAGTGATCCTGAACGAGGATGAGTCGGTCAGCATCATGATCAATGAAGAAGACCATCTGCGCATCCAGTGCCTGTTCCCTGGTCTGCAGGTTAGAGAGGCTTGGGTAAGGGCGACAGCCATTGATGATATTTTTGAGGGCTCGGTCAATTACGCCTTTGATGACCGAAGAGGGTATTTGACCAGTTGTCCCACGAATGTAGGTACAGGGCTTCGCGCCTCGGTGATGGTGCATTTGCCTGCACTTGTCATGACTCACCAGATCAACCGGATTTTATCCGCAGTGAATCAGGTGGGACTCACAGTAAGAGGAATTTACGGTGAAGGCAGCGAAGCAGTAGGGAACATCTTTCAGATTTCCAACCAAATTACGCTTGGGCAGACGGAAAATGAGATCATCGAGAATCTGCACAGCGTAGTCACCCAGATTATTGAACATGAGCGTAATGCCCGGGAGCGGCTGCTGGCCGATTCCGCTTTGCGGATTACGGACAGAATCAAACGTTCCTACGGGATTTTGTCTTATGCAGCGGTGATGGAGCTGAAGGAGTCCGCACAGCGGCTCTCTGACCTAAGGCTGGGAGTCGATCTTGGGATTCTGGAAGGACCGCCGATTTCAGTGCTCAACGAGCTGAATGTGAAGACACAGCCGGGCTTTCTGCAAAAGATGTTCGGAGACGAGATGACAGCCACCGAACGCGATATGTACCGGGCGAAGCTGCTCCGGGAGACACTGGGATCACAACATTAATTATAGATATTTATTATCCGTGGAGGTGCAGGAGATATGATGTTTGGAAGATTTACGGAACGCGCACAAAAGGTGCTCGCACTGGCGCAGGAAGAAGCCGTTCGTTTGGGACATAACAACATTGGGACAGAACATATTTTGCTCGGACTGATTCGTGAAGGAGACGGCATCGCCGCCAAGGCTTTGATTGGTCTGGGTCTGGGTCTTGAGAAAATCCAGGACGAAGTGGAAACACTGATCGGCCGGGGACAAGAACAGCCTACAAACATTGCTTATACTCCTCGTGCCAAAAAGGTTATCGAACTGTCGATGGATGAAGCCCGCAAGCTGGGCCACACTTATGTCGGAACAGAGCATATTCTGCTCGGACTGATCCGTGAAGGCGAGGGCGTAGCCGCCCGTGTGCTCAATAACCTCGGAATCAGCCTGAATAAAGCCCGCCAGCAGGTGCTTCAGCTTCTGGGCAGCAGCGAAGCTACTTCGAGCCACAGCGGGACTCCAGCCAATGTCAGCACGCCTACGCTGGATGGCCTGGCCCGTGATTTGACCGCTTATGCCAAAGACGGCAACCTTGATCCGGTCATTGGCCGCAGCAAGGAGATTGAGCGTGTGATTCAGGTGCTCAGCCGCCGGACCAAAAACAATCCGGTGCTGATTGGTGAACCCGGGGTAGGTAAAACAGCGATCGCCGAAGGCTTGGCACAGAAGATCATCAACAACGAAATTCCGGAAACTCTGCGTGACAAACGCGTAATGACCCTGGATATGGGTTCTGTGGTTGCCGGCACAAAATACCGCGGTGAGTTCGAAGACCGCCTCAAAAAAATTATGGATGAGATTCGCCAGGCAGGGAACATTGTGCTCTTCATTGATGAGCTGCATACCCTGATCGGCGCAGGCGGTGCGGAAGGCGCCATTGACGCTTCCAACATTCTGAAGCCTGCACTCGCCCGTGGAGAGCTGCAATGCATTGGTGCTACCACGCTGGATGAATACCGCAAATACATTGAGAAGGATGCCGCGCTAGAGCGCCGGTTCCAGCCGATCACGGTGGATCAGCCTTCTCCGGAAGAAGCCGTGCAAATTCTCTACGGTCTGCGTGACCGCTATGAAGCCCATCACCGGGTGAAGATCACAGATGAAGCCATTGTGGAAGCTGTGAAGCTTTCCGACCGCTATATTTCTGACCGCTTCCTGCCGGATAAGGCCATTGACCTGATTGATGAAGCAGGTTCCAAGGTAAGACTTAATTCTTACACTATCCCGCCAAATCTGAAGGAACTGGAAATGCGCCTGGACGATATCCGCAAGGAAAAGGATTCCGCTGTGCAAAGCCAAGAATTCGAGAAAGCAGCTGCACTGCGCGATACCGAACAGAAAATCCGTGAGGAACTGGATACTACCAAAAACCAATGGAAAGAAAAACAGGGACGTACCGATTCCCAGGTAACGCCAGAGGATATCGCTCAGGTGGTTGCCAGCTGGACAGGTATTCCTGTCAGCAAGCTGAAGGAAGAAGAAACGGACCGGCTGCTGAATATGGAAGCTCTGCTCCATGAACGTGTCATTGGCCAGGACGAAGCCGTGAAGGCTGTCAGCCGGGCACTGCGCCGGGCGCGTGCAGGTCTTAAAGACCCGAAACGTCCAATGGGTTCCTTCATCTTCCTTGGACCAACCGGGGTAGGTAAAACCGAGCTGGCCCGTGCGCTTGCCGAAGCAATGTTCGGTGATGAAAATGCGGTTGTCCGTATCGATATGTCGGAGTACATGGAGAAGCATTCCACTTCCCGTCTGGTCGGAGCGCCTCCAGGGTATGTCGGCTATGAAGAAGGCGGACAATTGACCGAGAAGGTCCGCCGCAAGCCATACTCTGTAGTGCTCCTGGACGAAATTGAGAAGGCGCATCCGGAGGTATTCAATATTCTGCTGCAGGTGCTGGAAGACGGCCGTTTGACCGATTCCAAAGGCCGTGTAGTCGACTTCCGCAACACTCTGATCATTCTGACCTCCAACGTTGGGGCGCAGGCAATCAAGAAGAATTCGACGCTTGGATTTACAGCGGTGCAGGATGCAGGAGCGGATTACAACAACATGAAGGGCAAAGTCATGGAAGAACTCAAGAAGAGCTTCCGCCCTGAGTTCCTGAACCGTATTGACGAAATCATTGTCTTCCACTCCCTGGAAGAAAAGCATATTGCCGAAATCGTCACGCTCATGTCCGATGAATTGCGCAAGCGGCTGCGTGAATATGATGTGGACTTTATGCTTACAGATGGCGCTAAGGCCTTCCTGGCCAAAGAAGGCTACGATCCTGCCTTTGGTGCCCGTCCGCTGCGCCGGGCCATCCAAAAGCATATCGAAGACCGTCTTTCCGAAGAGCTGCTGAAGGGCAACATCAAGAAGGGGGATTCCCTCAAGATTGATGAAGTAAACGGTGAGCTTGTGGTAACCACAGTGGAACCGCCGGTAGCCGTCACTCCGGAAAAAGAGGTTGGAACCGAATAACAGCTGCGTACTTGAAACAAAGCTCCCGCTCCTCCGTATAGAGGAGCGGGAGCTTTTTTGAATATAATAAAATTCGCGTCATATACCGATGTTTAATTAAGCTATGTTTCAGGAAGGTTAATGAGAAGGTTGTAAAAAAGTAGATCATAAGTGACCTTCCGTTCAGTGTGCAGAAATGGTAAACTTTGAGTATGAGTAAATTATCCGCAATTTTAGTCAGTTCAGACTGATAGGAGCACACATGGCTAAACCAAAAACGAAATTTTTCTGCACCGAATGCGGCTATGAATCGCCGAAGTGGTTCGGTAAGTGTCCCGGCTGCCAGGCATGGAATTCCATGGTGGAAGAGACGGAAAGCGTAGTTAAAACACAAGGTATGACTGCACCGATTTTTCAGAGTAAAGAAAAGGCGCAATCGATCATAAATATAGAAAGTGATAAGGAGCCGCGTATCCTGACAGGCATTGGTGAGCTTAACCGTGTGCTTGGGGGAGGAATTGTGCCCGGCTCGCTGGTGCTGGTAGGCGGTGATCCAGGGATCGGTAAATCGACGCTCCTGCTGCAGACCTCCCATGCGCTGACCACCCAGGGATTGCGTGTACTGTATATTTCAGGAGAAGAGTCCGTCCGGCAAACAAAGCTGCGTGCAGATCGCCTAGGGGCGCTGTCGGCAGAGCTGTATGTGCTGTGTGAGACAAATATGGAGAGCATCGAAGAAGCCATTGAACAGATCCAGCCCCAATTTCTTGTCATTGACTCCATTCAGACCGTATTTATGCCGGAAGTGACAAGCGCACCCGGCAGTGTGACGCAGGTCCGGGAATGTACAACAAGGTTCATGCGGATTGCCAAAATTCGCGGAATTGCCACGGTTCTGGTAGGGCATGTGACCAAAGAGGGGGCTATTGCCGGACCGCGAATGCTGGAGCATATGGTCGATTGTGTGCTCTATTTTGAAGGGGAGCGGCATCACACGTACCGGTTGCTGCGAGCGGTCAAAAACCGGTTTGGTTCCACTAATGAGATTGGTATTTTTGAGATGGGGGAAATCGGGCTTACCGAGGTGGAGAATCCCTCCGAGCTCTTTTTGTCGGAGCGCCCGCTGGGAGTAGCCGGATCAGCCGTTGTTGCCAGTATGGAGGGCACCAGACCCGTGCTTGTCGAGCTTCAGGCGCTGGTAGCCGCCACCCATTTCCCTTCCCCGCGGCGGATGTGCACGGGCATGGATCATCAAAGAATGGCACTTATTATTGCGGTACTCGAGAAGCGGATGGGGATGTTTCTGCAGAACCAGGATGCATACCTCAATGTTGCTGGCGGGGTGAAGCTGGATGAACCAGCCATTGATCTGGCGGTTGCCGTCAGTATTGCTTCCAGCTTCCGTGATATATCGACAAAGCCTTACGATGTTTTTTTTGGCGAAGTTGGACTTACTGGAGAAGTGAGAGGGGTTTCCCGTGCGGAGACACGCGTCAAGGAGGCTGCTAAGCTGGGCTTCCGGAGAGTCATAATGCCCGAAAAAAGCATGAAAGGCTGGAAGCATCCGCAGGATATCCAGATTATTGGCGTCAGCACCGTAGCAGATGCACTAGCGGTCGCGTTAGATTAGGGGGCACTGAACAATGAAGGAATTAGAAAATATGAATGACCTGCTCAGAATGGCGGCGCCGGGAACACCCTTCCGGGAAGGCCTGGAGAATGTGCTTCGCGCGAAGACAGGCGCGCTTATTGTTGTCGGATATAGTCCTGAAGTGATGGAGGTTGTAGATGGCGGTTTTTCCATCAACTGTGATTTTTCGCCCAATTACTTATATGAGCTGGCCAAAATGGACGGCGCGATTATATTAAGCGAAGATTTGAAGCGGATTCTCTATGCGAATACACAGCTGATTCCTGATTCCTCCATCTCCTCCATCGAGACAGGCATCCGGCACCGGACAGCTGAGCGTGTTGCCAAGCAGACGGGCAAGCTTGTAGTTTCCATCTCCCAGCGGCGAAACATCATCACGCTCTATCAGGGCTCGATCCGGTATGCGCTCAAAGAAATCGGATCGATTCTGGCCAAGGCCAATCAGGCGATTCAAACGCTGGAAAAATATAGAGCCGTGCTCACACAAAGCCTGACTAATCTCTCCGCTTCGGAATATGAGGGGATTGTCACTGTAGCTGAGGTAGTCGGAGTGATACAGCGTGTGGAAATGGTGCTGCGGATTAAGATGGAGATCAAGCGCTATATCAATGAGCTTGGCAATGAAGGGCGTCTTATCAGTATGCAAATGGAAGAACTGGTTGGAAATACAGAGGAAGAAGCATGGCTTCTGTACAGAGACTATGCCAGAGAGGAGCAGGAGGACAAAATCCGCGAAATTATCGCCGGACTCAAACGCACCAGCGATGATGATCTCATGGACGATAATCATATTGCCCGTCTGCTTGGATATTCTTCTACGGCGATTTCTTCAGAGGAAGTGGTGACGCCGCGCGGATATCGTCTGCTGAACAAAATTCCGCGGCTGCCGAATGTGATCATCCACAATCTGGTTGAACGGTTTGAAATGCTGCCTAACCTGATGACGGCCAGCATCGCCGAATTGGATGAGGTGGATGGCATCGGAGAAGTGCGTGCCCGCAATATTCAGGACGGCCTAAAACGGCTGCAGAAGCAAGTTCTTATTGACAGGCAAATGTAAATAACATACAATCACGTAATATTGAAGACGTAAGGGCTCACAGTAAGAAAACAGAGGTGAAGAAATGATACAAAAATCAATTCCGAGTTTATTTACCATTGGTAACTTAATGCTTGGGATGTTTGGTATCATGATGGCGTTTGACGGTAAACTGAGCATGGCCGCTATCATGGTGATTATCGCTATGCTGTTAGACGGGCTGGACGGTCGTGTTGCTCGGGCGCTGAAATGCGAAAGTGAATTTGGCAAGGAGCTGGACTCTTTATCCGATGTCGTTTCGTTCGGAGTAGCGCCTGCTCTAATCATGTATATTACAAGCTTGCAGGATCTGAATTCTGCATTAGGCTGGACTGTAGCAGCGATTTTTCCGGTATTCGGTGCGCTTCGGCTGGCCCGTTTCAATGTCCGTCCCGGCATTCCCGGTTATTTTGTAGGGCTTCCGATTCCTGCTGCGGGCGGGGTGCTGGCTACACTGGCGCTTTTTCATAAAGATGTATCGGCTCCGTTTATGATTGTTGCTACGCTGCTGCTGTCCTATCTCATGGTCAGCACGGTTAAATATCCGAATTTCAAAAAGGTTGGCCTGCCCAAAAAGGCAGTTGTAGGCTCTCCTGTAGTTATTGTGATCGCAGTTGCAGTTGCTGTGATTTTTCCGGAACAAATCTCCAAGGTAATTTTTGTACTGCTTGCGTTATATGCGCTGTATGGATTTAAGCAAAATATCGACCGGCTGACGGCCCGCCGCCGTCACCGCCGCAGACGCCGCGCAGAAGATAAAGTATATCAATCCAAGAATGGATAATCGGCTGCTGCAAGGCAGAGTGGATCACAGTTATTATTAGAGTTTTACAAATATGCGTACGCAAAAGGCTTTGCCGTTCCCTGGGATCAGTGGATGGCAAAGCCTTTTTGGCTTGAGTGGAGGAAAAGAGCGCATCAAGCGGATCAGGAGAAATTAAACAATCCGAGTGTGGCGCATTTTTGCGATTCCTTTTCTACAACCTCGTCCATATTAATATCAAGCAAATTGCAGAGGGCAGACATATAGAACAGCTCGCGTCCCAACTCCGAGGCCACCACCTCACGGCAGTTCTCGCACAGTTCCCCTTGGAGATGCGTGCCTGCAAGTTCCTTGGCTTGTTCAAGCCCCAAACCGGGCTCAAATACCTGCTTCTTGGCGTGCAGCTGGATACAGCCGCATTCGGTAATGGCTTTGACGACTGCACGATTGACGGAAGCGCTGCTCTGCCCGTTTTTGGACATTACATCCAGAAGACTACGGTGACGGAGCAGCAGTTCGGAGACTTGATCCTGGAAGGCCTGTAAACTTGGTGCGCTCATTTTCCATTCACCCCTGGGTTCGTAATTGAGTTCATTATATGTCAGGCCTCCCCCTGTTTTCAACCAAATAATAGAAGTATACGATTATCTTTTTACTGGAGCTGATGGCTCTTGTCAGAAAAAATAACAGGCTCACGGATTATCGTCCCAAAAATTGGAACATACTGGTGAGGAACAGATCATTTTTGGATGAATAAAAGGAGGTGCCAAAGGTTATGTGGAAAAAATTAATTTTAATGCTTGCCGCATTATGCGGAGCTTGGTCAGGTTATACGCTATACCATGCGGCAGAAAGAGGATTCCCGGCAGGAATGGATAAACTGAAAGACAGCTTGCCCGTGCAGGGCGGTATTTTGTTTGCGGTGCTGGGTGCCATTATTTTTTGTTTGCGGTGACTTTATGCGCGGAATGGGGAGGTTCGAAACTGCGGGAAACGGTGCAGTATTATTCGCGCATACCGATGAATGAACTGGCTGCAGGTACTGCAGGGCTTACGGGAGGACTCCTGTTATCCCTGCTGTTGTATCCCGCAATGACCTGGCTTGGAAAAGCAGGAGAACTGCTGCAGGTGGCTGCTACGCTTACGTTCGGGTATATGGGGCTGCGGATTGGGCTGGAAAAGAAAGAGGAGCTGGCTTCGCTGTGGACAACCGGCCGCTGGGGACAAGCACCGGAACCGGAAGGCCGCGGGCTGGAAGAACATAAGATTCTGGATACAAGCGTCATTATTGACGGACGGATTGCCGACATCTGCAAAACCGGTTTTATCGAAGGGACCATCGTGATCCCGGAATTCGTTCTGGAGGAGCTGCAGCATATTGCCGATTCTTCGGATCTGCTGAAACGCAACCGCGGGCGGCGCGGGCTGGATATCCTGAACAAAATCCAAAAAGAGCTGGATGTGAAAGTTCTGATCTACGAAGGGGATTTTGAAGAAATCTCCGAAGTGGACAGCAAGCTGGTCAAGTTGGCAAAGGTGCTGCGCGGCAAGGTGGTCACCAATGATTTTAACCTGAATAAGGTATGTGAGCTGCAGGGAGTGTCGGTTCTTAATATCAATGACCTGGCCAATGCGGTGAAGCCGGTGGTTCTCCCCGGTGAAGAGATTATTGTGCAAGTGATCAAGGATGGCAAGGAGCATGGGCAGGGCGTTGCCTATTTGGATGACGGAACCATGATTGTGGTTGAGGGCGGGCGTGAATATATTGGTACAACCATGGAGGTTCTGGTCACCAGTGTGCTGCAAACTTCGGCAGGACGGATGATCTTTGCCAAGCCAAAGCTGATGGAAAAAGCGCAATAAACGGTTCCGGGACTGTGAAAGCTGCTCCAGCGGGTTGGAAATGGCCGTCAAACACGTTATGATGGGGGTATACGTGCAGACAGGAGAAGGGCAGAATGTCAAACAGTGTAGGCGCCGTGATCGTGGCGGCAGGCAGAGGAACAAGAATGGGGACTGTGGAGAGCAAGCAGTACTTGCTGCTGCAGGGGAAACCTATTATCGTGCATACCCTGGAGGTCTTTCAGCGGCATCCGCTGATCTCTGAAATCGTACTGGTTACAGGCAAAGAAGATGTGGACCGCTGCCGGGAGTGGGTTAAGGCCTACAGACTCGACAAAGTGGTATCTGTAGTGACCGGAGGCTCCGAACGCCAGCATTCCGTGCATTTGGGGCTGAGACATCTCAAGACAACTTGGGTAATGGTGCATGATGGGGTCCGTCCGTTTGTGCAGATTAACGAAATCACAGCCTGCTACGAGCATGCCAGGGAGATTGGTGCCTCAGTGCTTGCTGTGCCGGTAAAAGATACGATCAAACAGGTGGACAAGGATGGCAAGGTGCTGTCTACACCGGATCGGCGAAGTCTGTGGGCGATTCAGACCCCGCAGACTTTTCGTCTGTCCGAACTGCTTGTAGCGTACGAATCGGCAGAGCGTGACGGATTTCTCGGCACCGATGATTCCAGTCTCGCGGAGCGCAGCGGTATTCCGGTTGCTGTTGTGGAGGGGAGTTACGCCAACATTAAGATCACCACACCGGAGGATCTTGATTTTGCAGAATTTACACAAAGAAGCAGGGGAGAGGTACAAACATGATTGCTGTAGGACAAGGTTTCGATGTACACCAGTTAGTAGAAGGAAGGCCATGCATTATTGGCGGTGTCACCATACCCTATGAAAAAGGATTGCTTGGACATTCCGATGCCGATGTGCTGCTGCACGCGGTGAGCGATGCCATTCTGGGCGCACTGGGGCTTGGCGATATCGGCAGGCATTTTCCCGATACCGACCCGGCGTTCAAGGATGCGGACAGTCTGAAGCTGCTGGAGCAGGTGTGGGCACTTGCCCGTGAGCGCGGCTATAAGCTCGGAAATATCGACTCCACGATTATTGCCCAGAAGCCGAAGATGGCGCCGTATATCCCGCAAATGACCGAGATTATCGCGGATGCACTGGGTGCCGAGACATCGAAGGTGAACGTAAAAGCAACCACCACCGAACAGCTTGGCTTCACCGGACGCGGAGAAGGAATTGCGGCACAATCTATTGTCTGTCTGCTCCAAGATGTGATATCATCTTGAGATGGCTGCACATTGCCTGATTTTAACCATTATGAAGCGGAGGGATTGACATGGCAGATCAAGTCCGGGTGCGTTACGCACCAAGCCCTACGGGACATTTACATATCGGAAATGCCAGAACGGCATTGTTCAATTATCTGTTCGCCCGCAATCTGGGCGGCAAATTCATTATCCGGATCGAAGATACGGACGTAAAGCGCAACATTGCTGAGGGGAAGAAAGCCAGCTCAAATATTTGAAGTGGCTGGGAATGGATTGGGATGAAAGCGTGGATGTCGGTGGTGAATTTGGACCTTACCGCCAGACTGAACGTTTGGATCTGTACCGCGTATACTGGCAGGAGCTGCTTGACCGCGGTCTTGCATACCGCTGCTACTGCACCGAAGAAGAGCTGGAAGCGGAACGTGAAGAGCAGGCTGCACGCGGCGAGACTCCGCGTTATTCCGGCAAGCACCGGAATTTGACCGAAGAGCAGCAGAAGGCGTATGAAGCGGAAGGACGCATTGCAAGCATCCGTTTCCGTGTGCCGGAGGACCGCACTTATACCTTTGATGATATCGTAAAGGGCAGCATTTCTTTTAATAGCAAAGAGATGGGCGACTTTGTCATTGTGAAGAAGGATGGAATACCAACCTATAACTTCGCTGTGGCTGTAGATGACCATCTGATGGAAATAAGCCATGTCCTGCGCGGCGAAGACCATATCTCCAATACACCCCGCCAGCTGATGATTTATGAGGCCCTTGGCTGGGAGGCTCCGCTGTTTGGCCATATGACGCTGATTGTCGGTGATGACCACAAGAAGCTGAGCAAACGCAACGAATCCATTATTCAGTTCATCGAGCAGTATGATCAGCTCGGCTATCTGCCGGAAGCGCTGTTCAACTTCATTGCTCTGCTGGGCTGGTCGCCGGAAGGCGAGGAGGAGATCTTCAGCAAAGAAGAGCTGATTTCTATCTTCACCGCGAACCGTCTCTCCAAGAGTCCGGCTGTTTTTGATACGAATAAGCTTGCGCATTTGAACAACCACTATATCAAGCATGCCGATCCGAAGCGGATTGCGGCTTTGGCCATTCCCCATCTGCAGCAAGCCGGAAGATTGCCGGCATCGCTGAATGAGGAACAGCAGGCTTGGGCGGAAAGTCTGGTGGCGCTGTACCAGGAGCAGATGACTTCCGCGTCGAATATCGTGGAGTTATCAGAGCTGTTTTTCCGCAGCCATGTAGAGCTTGAAACAGAGGCCGCCCAGATTCTGGCCGAAAGCCAGGTTCCTGAGGTCCTGTCCGCTTTCCTGGCCAAAGTGGAAGCCACCGGTGAGTTTACTGCCAGCAACATGGCCGTTCTGATTAAGGAAGTGCAGAAGGAGACCGGGCATAAGGGCAAAGCGCTGTTTATGCCGATTCGTGTCGCTTTAACCGGACAAACGCATGGCCGTGATTTGAACGCTACCATCGTGCTGCTGGGCCGAAACCGGGTCATTGAACGTCTGAAATCGCAGATCAAAGGGGCTTAAGCGGGGACAGCAGGGCGGAGAACCCCTTGTCAGTCCGTTGTCTTTTAGCTAAGATAGAAGAATAATAATAATAGCTGGGATCAGGAAAAGTACGCGTACAAGGACAATTGCCAGAGAGAATAACCGCTAAGGAATCTCCTTTGCAGGCTGGAAGTTATTCATTTGTCTGCCGCAGAACATGCGCCTGTGAGCTGCACGGTTGAGCGTTCCTGCTAGGAATGTTAGACTGTGCCGGGAACGTTGCCGTTAAAGACGCCAAGAGGGACACAGGGCACTTGCTGGCCGGAAATGCTGACCAGTACAATAGGCCGTGTTCAAGCAGAGTGGAACCGCGGTTAAACGTCTCTGCAGCTTTATGCTGCAGAGGCGTTTTTTGTTGAAATTTGGGGAGAGTTGTACGCGAAAGCCAAGGCTCACAGCATACACATAGAGAGAACGTGGGCTGCAGACAATACCTTCCTTGCGTACCTGTAAACAGGAGGCGGGAAGTCAAAGAAGAGGGGAACCGTGATGTTTAAGCATATCAAGTCGGACATTCGGGCAGTATTCGACAACGATCCCGCGGCCCGTAGCTGGTTTGAGGTTGTCTTCACTTACGCCGGGCTTCATGCGATTTGGGCACACCGGATAGCCCACTCTTTTTATAAGCGCCGATGGTTTACACTTGCGCGTATCGTTTCCCAGGTGAGCAGATTCATGACCGGTGTTGAAATTCATCCGGGGGCAACGATCGGCAGCCGCCTGTTCATTGATCATGGAATGGGTATTGTAATCGGGGAGACCTGTGAAATCGGTGATGATGTAATTATCTATCAGGGGGTTACGCTAGGGGGAACGGGTAAAGAAAAAGGAAAACGCCATCCGACCGTAGGCAACAATGTTGTCATTGGCTCCGGCGCAAAAGTACTGGGATCGTTCCAGATCGGCGATAATTGCAATATCGGCTCCAATGCGGTTGTTCTCCGTGAGGTGCCAAGCAATAGTACGGTGGTAGGCAATCCTGGGCGGGTGGTCAAGCGCAATGGGGAGCGGGTATCCGACAGGCTCGACCATACCAAGATGCCGGACCCGCTTGTCGATTCACTGCGTTTCCTGCAAAAAGAGATCGAAGAGATCAGAGAGCAGCTCGGTACGGAAGACAAGCAGAAAAAAGAGCAGCGCCGGCTGGAAAGCCAGCAGTATATTGGTGATTACGAAATTTAAAGCACACCGGGATTCTTCAGGAGAAACCGGGGCCACGCAGAAAGGGTTGGAAACAAAGATGGCTTTGCAAATCTATAACACAATGACACGCAGCAAGGAAACATTTGTTCCGCAGGAATCAGGAAAGGTGAAGATGTATGTATGCGGACCGACCGTGTATGGCTACATGCATATCGGAAATGCCAGACCGGTGATTGTGTTTGACATGGTCCGGAATTACCTGGAGCAGACAGGGAACGAAGTGAATTATGTGACCAACTTCACGGATGTGGATGACAAGCTGATCCGCAAGGCCGAGGAGATGAAGACTACAGTTGCCGAGGTTGCGGAGATTTTTATCGCTGCCTATCAGGAGGATCTGGCCGGGCTCGGTGTAAAATCAGCGACGATGAATCCGCGGGTTACCCAGAGCATGGAGCTGATTATTGAGTTCATCAAGGAGCTTGAGAATAAAGGCTATGCCTATGAGAGCGGCGGCGACGTCTATTACCGCACAGCCAAATTTGCCGATTACGGCAAGCTGTCCCGCCAGAATCTGGAGGAACTGCAGTTCGGCATCCGGGTGGAAGTGGATTCACGCAAAGAAAAACCCGAGGATTTTGTCCTCTGGAAGGCAGCTAAGCCTGGAGAGGTCCACTGGCACAGCCCATGGGGCGAAGGCCGTCCCGGCTGGCATATTGAGTGCTCGGCCATGGCCCGTGAATTTCTTGGCGATACTATTGATATTCATGGCGGCGGACAGGATCTGCAGTTCCCGCATCATGAATGCGAATGCGCCCAGACCGAAGCGTTGACCGGCAAACCGCTCTCCAACTACTGGATGCATAACGGGTTCATTAATATCGGTGACGAAAAAATGTCGAAATCGCTCGGCAACGGTCTGCTGGTGAAAGATATCCGCCAGCGCTTCAAAGCGGGGGCCATCCGTTATTTCATGCTCTCCACCCATTACCGCAATCCGCTGAATTTCACTGAGGAATCCATGCTGTCCGCAGAAAAAAGCGCAGAGCGCATCGCTCTCGCGGAGAGCAATGTGAAGCACCGGCTTGAGCTTGATCCGGAAGGGGCCAAAGGCCGGGCAAGCGAACAGATCACAGAGCGGTTGTCTGCGATTGTAGCTAATTTCCATGCTAAAATGCAGGATGACTTCAACACCCCGGATGCCATTACCGCCGTGTTTGACTGGGTAAGCCTTGCGAATAATACACTTGCGAATCCGGAAGCATTGTCCGCAGACTTCTCGGCACTGCTGCAGGCTTTTACCGAGATGAATGCTGTGCTGCGCCTGACCCCGGAGAATGAGGAAGAGGCTGCCGGCGAGGAAGTGGAGAGGCTGATCGCTGAACGGGCTGAAGCGCGCAAGAATAAAAACTGGGGACGTTCCGATGAGATCCGCGATGAACTGAATGCCATGGGTATTCTGCTTGAGGATACCCCGCAAGGCATGCGGTGGCGGCGGAAATGAGCGGGCCGTTTAATCTGGAGAGTGCCTGGTTTCCCTATGAGCCCTCCAAGCCGGCCCGGCTGCTCTCTCCGCTCGTACTGGCATATGCCGGAGATGCTATCTATGAAGTGGCGGTACGCCAGTATTTAATCTCGCTGCCGAATCTTCGCCCGAATCATTTGCACCGTACAGCGACCGGGCTGGTCTCGGCCAAAGCGCAGAGCACGATCCTTGCGTACCTGGAGCCGGAGCTTACCGATGAGGAGAAGGATGTCGCCCGGCAAGGAAGAAATGCCAAATCGGGAACCATCCCCAAAAATGCGGATGTTCTGGAATACCGGCATGCTACTGCTTTTGAGTGTCTGATCGGTTATTTATATTACACAGGCCAGCAAGCCAGAATCCGGGAGCTTGTGGACAGCAGCATACAATACATGATGAACCGGCCTAAGTGAGGCTGCACGGGTATATATTTTAGAGAACAGGAGGCATGAACATGGAAGAATTGAAGACAGAAGAGGAAGTATTGGCCGGCAAGCATTCAGTGCTTGAAGCGCTTCGTGCCGGCCGTACACTCAATAAGATTTGGATCGCCGAAACGGCGCAAAAGCATCTGACCGCACCCATTATTGCCGAAGCGCGCAAAGCGGGAATTGTGATTCAGCATGTGGACAAAAGAAAGCTGGACCAGCTTGCACCCGGAGTGCAGCATCAAGGGGTAGTTGCACAGGCTGCACCTTTTGCGTATGCAGAGGTTGCCGATATTCTGGCAGCGGCAGAAGCCAAGGGAGAACCTCCGTTTCTGCTTTTGCTGGATGAAATCGAAGACCCCCATAACCTGGGCTCCATTCTGCGTACCGCTGATTGCACAGGTGTGCATGGAGTTATAGTTCCCAAGAGACGGTCTGCACAGATTACAGCAACTGTGTCCAAAACCTCTGCAGGAGCCGTTGAATATGTGCCCGTCGCACGTGTAACCAACCTTGGGCAGACCATTGACCGCCTCAAAGAGCTGGGAGTCTGGGTAGTAGGAACCGATGTGGATACCGATCAGAATCTGTATGCATCGGATATATTTACAGGTCCGGTAGCGGTGGTAATCGGGAACGAGAATAAAGGAATGGGCCGTCTGATCCGGGAGAAATGCGATGTTCTGCTGAAGCTGCCTATGGCCGGCAAGATCAATTCGTTAAATGCTTCGGTCGCTGCAGGCGTTATCATGTACGAGGTGCTGCGCCGCCGGCATCAGCAAGGATAGTTATGGCCGACTGGCGCGATATTCTGCTTGTGGATGGATACAACATGATTGGCGGCTGGCCTGACCTTGCCGAATTGTCACTCTCAGGAATGCAGGGAGCGCGGGACCGGCTGCTGGATATGCTGGCAGATTATCAGGCGTTTTCCGGGCTGCGCGTCATTGCCGTATTCGATGCTTACCGAGTGCCGGGCCTGGGCAGGTCTTTTGTGCAGGGGAAAGTGCAGGTGTTCTTCACCAAGGAAAAAGAAACGGCCGATGAGTGCATTGAGCGGCTGGTCGGTGAGTTCAGTCACCGCAGACGGCAGATTTACGTGGCCACCAGCGATTTTGTGGAGCAGCATGTCATTTTTGCTCAAGGGGCATTACGGCTGTCGGCCAGGGAACTGCGGCTTGAGATCGAAGAGAGCCAAAAGCAGGTCAAAAAGGTGATCGAGCCCAAAAACATCAGCTCCACAAGGCATTCCCTGGAAGAAAAACTGCCGCCAGAGACCCGCAGACGTCTGGAAGACTGGCGGCGTCAGTAAGAAGGCTGGAGAATGAAGCGTTTTCGGATAAAATGCCATAATATGCTATTGAAGATTGTTTTTGGTCAATCTGCGGTTGACGGTGTTAGGTAACATAATATATACTGGTCCTATATTTCGCGAAGTAACGATGTGTCTTGCGTTGCAGCCGGGGGGATTCTTGGTGAGTGTCGACCTCAAGGAATTAATGCTGTCCGAGTATGATTTCATAAGTGATGAAGAAATTGTCGAGATCTTCCGTGGTGGCGATAGTGGCGCATTGGAGCATCTGATTAACAAGTACCGTAATTTTGTCCGAGCCAAGGCCCGTTCATATTTTTTGATTGGGGCAGACCGTGAAGATATTGTACAGGAAGGCATGATTGGCCTATATAAGGCAATACGTGACTTTAAGGGCGACAAGCTTTCTTCGTTCAAGGCTTTTGCTGAACTCTGTATCACCCGGCAGATTATAACTGCTATTAAGACGGCTACCCGCCAGAAGCATATTCCGCTCAATTCCTATGTTTCTTTGGACAAGCCGATCTATGATGAGGATTCCGACCGGACCCTGATGGATGTCATTTGCGGAACCCAGGTGCTGGATCCTGAAGAGCTCATTATCAACCAGGAGGAATTCATCGGTCTGGAAGATAAGATGGCGGAGATTCTAAGCGATCTGGAACGCAAAGTTCTGATGCTCTATCTGGACGGACGGTCCTATCAGGAGATTGCAGAAGACTTGAAGCGGCATGTGAAGTCGATTGACAACGCCTTGCAGCGGGTGAAACGTAAATTGGAAAGATATCTGGAAGTGCGTGACAATTGATGATATAATGTACAGGAAAGGCTCGGGACTCGAGTCTTTTTTAGTGTTTTGTTCCGTTTTCAACTGAATTGACAAGAGAATTGCAGTCCGTCCCGTTGACAGCAGGTTTACACGCAGTGCAAATGCTCCATAATGTTAAGTAGAGATGGATAAGTCCTGCCGAACGCAGCACAACCAAGGAAAACTTTCGTTTCAGCAGACTATACCGGAAGATTCTCTTTGAGAATCTGAAAAGGGTTCAGGCAATTATGGATTCTGGTCTTACTAGACAGCGATTGATGTGAAAAATTAAGACCAAAGACAACACGCTCTATATGGCTACAGCACCCGAAATTACCCAATGCGATGGGGGAATTCTTTCGTTGACACAGCGGTTGACATTATGCTAAAGTGTTTTAGGTAGGCCTAAATTCGCGGCTTTTTTTAGGATCAATATTTGCGTCTTCTAATTTAAGATTAGAAGGACGTCTTCGGGAGGTGCACATCATGCGGGTAATTATCACTTTGGCTTGTACAAGTTGCAAACAAAGAAACTATGCGACAACCAAAAACAAGCGAAATCACCCCGACCGCTTGGAGATGAAGAAATTTTGCAAGTTCTGTAACGAGCAAACTCCTCATCGCGAAACCAGATAGTCTTTGGAGGTGTAGTCGGCGTGAAACGTAGTTTCAAGTCTTTGTTTTCCTTTTTCACTGAGAGCTGGAGTGAACTCAAAAAAGTTCGCTGGCCTAGCCGTAAGGAATTGAAGAACTACACATTGATCGTTCTCGGTACAATTGTAGTGATCGCTCTTTACTTCTGGGTTCTGGACATCGGTATTTCCGCTGTGATTGAAGCGATTATTTAGAGAGGTTCCAGGTGGCTTGATATGGAAAAAAGATGGTACGTTGTTCATACCTATTCCGGGTATGAGAATAAGGTTAAGGCCAATTTGGAAAAACGCGTTGAGTCTATGGGCATGGAAGACAAAATATTCCGTGTTCTTGTTCCTATGGAAGAAGAACTGGTAAACAAGGACGGCAAGAAAAAAACCGTTATGCGTAAAGTTTACCCTGGATATGTTTTGGTCGAAATGGTTCAGACTGATGATTCATGGTATGTGGTCCGCAATACGCCGGGCGTTACCGGATTTGTTGGTTCGACAGGTTCCGGGTCCAAACCTACCGCTCTGCTTCCGGAAGAAGTTGAACAAATTCTGAAGCATATGGGCATGGTTGAACCTAAAGCGAAGATTGATTTCGAAATTAAGGAATCCGTACGTATTATGGTTGGTCCCTTTGCGAATTTTGTGGGCTCCGTGGAAGAAATTTTGGCTGACAAGAGCAAGATCAAAGTGCATGTCAACATGTTTGGACGGGAAACCCCGCTGGAGTTGGATTTCACTCAAGTGGAGAAAATATAACAGTCGCAAGGGTTTCTTGTGGGAGAACGCTATATAGCGTTCGAATACCACTATTTACGCAAGGAGGTGTCACTCATGGCTAAAAAAGTTATCAAAATGGTGAAACTGCAGATTCCTGCAGGGAAAGCGAATCCAGCGCCTCCAGTAGGTCCGGCGTTAGGTCAAGCAGGTGTCAACATCATGGCATTCTGTAAGGAATTCAACGCTCGTACTGCCGACCAGGCTGGCCTGATCATTCCGGTTGAAATCACAGTATTTGAAGACCGTTCCTTTACCTTCATCACCAAAACTCCTCCGGCTGCCGTTCTGCTTCGCATCGCTGCAAAAGTAGAAAAAGGATCCGGTGAACCAAACAAGAAAAAAGTAGCGAAGCTGGGCCGCGCAGCGGTTCGTGAAATCGCTGAAACCAAAATGCCTGACCTGAACGCTGCTTCTATCGAAGCTGCAATGCGTATGGTTGAAGGTACAGCCCGCAGTATGGGGATCACAATCGAAGACTAATATGTTTTCGATGAACCGGTCTTGCATGACCGTAATATGTGGGAGGAAATTCCGCTAATACCACAAAGGAGGAACATTTCATGGCTAAACATGGTAAGAAGTACCAGGAATCCGCTAAGCTGATCAACAGCGAAGCGACTTACGAGCCTTCAGAAGCTGTAGAGCTTGTGAAAAAGGCGGCAACTGCCAAATTCGACGAAACCGTTGAAGCAGCAGTTCGTCTGGGTGTAGACCCGCGTAAACAAGACCAAGCTGTTCGTGGTGTTGTTGTCCTGCCTCACGGCACAGGTAAAACACAACGCGTGCTTGTATTTGCAAAAGGTGAAAAAGCGAAAGAGGCAGAAGCTGCTGGCGCGGATTATGTAGGCGATCAGGATATGATCAACAAAATCCAACAGGGCTGGTTTGAATTCGATGTCTGCGTAGCTACACCTGATATGATGAGCGAAGTCGGTAAGCTTGGCCGTCTGCTTGGTGGTAAAGGCCTCATGCCTAACCCTAAAGCCGGCACAGTTACTTTCGACGTTACCAAGGCTGTTCAAGAAATTAAAGCTGGTAAAATCGAATACCGTCTTGATAAAGCAGGCCAAATTCACGCGCCTATCGGCAAAGTGTCTTTTAATGCTGAACAATTGAACGATAATCTTAAAGCTCTGATCGATGCTCTTAACCGTGCGAAACCGGCAGCTGCCAAAGGTGTATACCTGAAAGGCATCGCAGTTTCGTCCACTATGGGACCGAGCGCTCGTGTGAACACCACTGCTTTCAGATAAATAAAGGTTGACTCTTGGAGTCATCTTTGATAATCTGTAACAGTTGTGAACTTTAAGGTGATCATTCTTGAACTTGAATATGCTTACCGTAGACAGTAGGTGCCGCAGGGCTTAATTTCCTACCGAGGTGTTGTGATAGAAACAAGAAGTGCATGGCGCTTGCCTGACCACTTTCGTTTTATCAAGCCTTCGTGAATCTGCGGAGGCTTTTCTAATGCCTGCGTAGGAACGGCGAGCATTCCCCGGAAAGAATCGTCGTAACATAATTTTCAGGAGGTGTATACAATTGGCAAATGCAAAAGTAATCCAAGCTAAACAGGATGCGGTTGATGTTGTAACTGGCAAACTGCAGAACAGTGTTTCTACTGTTGTTGCGGACTACCGCGGATTGAATGTTTCCCAAGTGACTGAACTGCGCAAGCAGCTTCGTGAAGCCGGGGTTGATTTTCAAGTCCTGAAGAACACATTGGTTCGTCGCGCAACAGCTGCGGCTGAACTGACTGAACTCGATGCGGTTCTGACTGGTCCTACAGCGGTCGCTTTCAGCGAAACAGACGCAGTAGTAGCAGCCAAGATTCTGAACGATTTCGCTAAAAAGAACGATGCTCTGAAACTTAAGGGTGGCGTTGTAGAAGGCCGTGTCATCGATGCGGACCAACTGAAGGCACTGGCTGAGCTTCCTTCCCGCGAAGGTTTGCTGTCCATGCTGCTTAGCGTGCTTCAAGCTCCAATGCGCAACTTCGCGCTTGCAGTTAAAGCAGTCGCTGACAAGGAAGAACAAAGCGCGTAAGCCTTTGCTTCCAGCATCATAATTTTTAACACAAACAAATTTAAATATAAAATGGAGGTTCAATCATGAGTAAAGAAACAATCTTGGAAGAAATTAAAGGCATGAGCGTATTGGAACTGAACGAACTGGTTAAAGCAATTGAAGAAGAGTTCGGCGTAACCGCTGCAGCTCCAGTAGCAATGGGCGGAGGCGCTGCAGTTGCTGTAGAAGCAGAGCAATCCGAATTCGACGTAATTTTGACAAGCGCTGGCGCTTCCAAAATCAACGTTATCAAGATCGTTCGCGAAATCACAGGCCTGGGCTTGAAAGAAGCTAAAGACCTCGTAGACAACGCTCCAAAGCCAATCAAAGAAAAAGTAAGCAAAGAAGATGCAGAAGCTGTGAAAGCGAAATTGGAAGAAGCAGGCGCAGCTGTAGAATTGAAGTAGTATAAGCCTTATGTTTGACCCCGGGAATGGGCGTTATGCTTGCTCCCGGCTCTCTAGCAACCCCCTTGAACTTGTTCAAGGGGGTTGCTGTATAAGTTAAGTCTCGCTAGAACGAGCAGAACGAAAGGGAGGATTATATGTCGCAGCATTATTACTCGCAGCAACCGGATGTACGTCATGACAGACGCACCATTGAGACGGTTCTGAGAGGAAAAAGCCTCCGTTTTACCAGCGACGCCGGTGTCTTCTCCAAGGGGGACATTGATTACGGCAGCCGTGTACTGATTGAAGCAATGGAGATTCCGGATGGATCGGCTGTGCTTGATGTGGGCTGCGGTTATGGTCCCATTGGAATCAGTGCAGCTTACCTGGCCCCCAAAGGACATGTCACGCTGATTGATATCAACAGCCGGGCGGTAGAGCTTGCCCGCGAGAATGCCCGGAGCAATGGAGCCCACAACGTTACTGTTATGGAAAGTGATGTACTCTCTGCAGTGAAGGGACAGAAGTTTGATGTGATTGTAACTAATCCTCCGATCCGCGCCGGCAAGGCGGTGGTACATCAGATTTTTGAAGAGGCTTATGACCATTTGAATGAAGGCGGAACGCTGTGGGTGGTTATCCAGAAGAAACAGGGAGCACCATCGGCGGCAGCCAAGCTTGAAAGTTTGTTTGGGGATGTAGAAGAAGTGGGCAAGGATAAAGGCTATCGGATTATTAAAGCCCAGAAATAAAAATATATAACCTGTTGACATGTGTTGTCGATAGTGTTATTATTATAAAATGTCAGTATTAAGCTAGGCTCCATGTCTTTAGTTTGCTGAAATGTCAAGTAATATATTGTCGCCCGGTAAGCGCAGGCCGTACGGCAAGTTTTTGCGAATTCAGTTCTCTATGTTCCTGTCTCGGCGAAGGTCGCCGGGTCAATAGATAATAGCGCATAAACTGTTGCTTGGTGACGTATAATACCTACGTTTTAGGCAAATCTACGGATAAGGAGTATTTTGGCCGTGGAAAAGATGCGCTCTTTTTTCGAAGATTTCGATAAGGGCTTTTCTTTATTTGCGGCTGAATCCTTATGTTATGGTTCCATTATACGGGTCCAAACAAGGGTTCGCAATCAATTTTTAAGTGAGTAGACATGAGGGGTGAGTAAAGTTGGCAGGACATCTTGTTCAGTATGGTCGACGCACTCGGCGGAGCTATGCGAGAATTAAAGAGGTACTCGAGGTCCCTAACCTGATCGAAATCCAACAAAAATCGTATGATTGGTTTTTGGAGGAAGGTTTGCGTGAAATGTTTCAGGACATCTCGCCAATCCAGGATTTCACAGGGAATTTGGTGCTTGAGTTCATTGATTACAGCCTAGGCGAACCGAAGTATACGGTTGACGACGCTAAAGAGCGGGACGTAACATATGCGGCTCCTCTACGTGTGAAGGTGCGGCTCATTAATAAGGAGACCGGTGAGGTCAAAGAGCAGGAAGTGTTCATGGGAGATTTCCCGCTGATGACGGAGACCGGCACTTTCATTATCAATGGTGCGGAACGGGTTATTGTCAGCCAGTTGGTTCGCTCTCCAAGCGTCTATTTCAGCACGAAAGTAGATAAGAACGGCAAAAAAACCTACACCGCCACAGTAATTCCAAACCGCGGAGCCTGGCTTGAACTGGAGACCGACGCTAAGGATATCATGTATGTCCGTATCGACCGGACCCGTAAAATTCCAGTTACAGTGCTTCTGCGTGCTCTCGGTTTCGGCAGTGATGCTGAAATCCTGGAACTGCTGGGTAATGATGAATATATTCGCAATACGCTGGATAAAGACAATACGGACTCCACGGAGAAGGCGCTTATTGAAATCTACGAGCGTCTGCGTCCGGGTGAACCGCCGACACTGGATAATGCTAAGAGCCTTTTGGTTGCACGTTTCTTCGATCCGAAGCGCTATGACTTGGCCAATGTAGGCCGTTACAAAATCAATAAGAAGCTGCACATTAAGAACCGGTTGTTTAACCAGCGTCTGGCACAGCCTTTGGTTGATGAATCCACTGGGGAAATTCTGGCGGAATCCGGACAAATGGTTGACCGCAGACTTCTTGATGAGCTGATTCCTTATTTTGAGAAGGATGTCGCTGCCAAGACCTACCGTGTTACCGGCGGAGTGCTGGACAGTGAAGATATCCCGCTGCAAACGATCGATGTATTCTCGCCGATCGAAGAAGGCCGGGTTATCAAGCTGATTGCCAACGGCAATATCGACAAATCCGTTAAGCATATTACCCAGGCTGATATTATATCCTCAATCAGCTACTTTATTAATCTGCTGCACGGTATCGGCAACACAGATGACATTGACCACTTGGGTAACCGCCGTCTGCGTTCCGTAGGTGAATTGCTGCAGAACCAATTCCGCATCGGGCTGTCCCGTATGGAACGCGTAGTGCGTGAGAGAATGTCGATTCAGGATGCGAATGCAATTACTCCGCAGGCCCTGATCAATATTCGTCCGGTCATTGCGTCCATTAAAGAGTTCTTCGGCAGCTCCCAGCTGTCGCAGTTTATGGACCAGACGAACCCGCTGGCAGAACTTACGCATAAGCGTCGTCTGTCTGCACTCGGACCCGGCGGTCTGACCCGTGAACGCGCGGGTTTTGAAGTTCGAGACGTGCATCACAGTCACTACGGCCGGATGTGTCCAATCGAAACACCGGAAGGTCCGAACATTGGTCTGATCAACTCCTTGTCCACCTTTGCCCGCATCAATGAATACGGCTTTATTGAAGCTCCGTACCGTTGGGTGGATCCGAAGACCGGCAAGGTCACAGAGCATATCGATTATCTGACCGCCGATGAAGAAGACAACTATGTAGTTGCGCAGGCAAACGTGCAGATTGATGAAGATGGAACCTTTAAGGAAGATATGGTTATCGTCCGTTACAACAAGGATTCAGACAACATCACGACTATGCCTAGTAACCGTGTTGACTACATGGACGTTTCGCCAAAACAGGTTGTATCGGTCGCTACGGCGCTCATTCCGTTCCTGGAGAACGATGACTCCAACCGCGCACTGATGGGATCTAACATGCAGCGCCAAGCCGTTCCGCTTCTGATTCCGAAGGCTCCGCTTGTCGGTACAGGAATGGAGCATAAGTCCGCTAAGGACTCCGGCGTATGTATTGTCTCCAAATATGACGGTATTATTGAACGCTCTTCTGCCAATGAGATCTGGCTGCGCCGGGTTGAGATGGTTGAAGGCAAAGAAGTCAAAGGTGATATCGTTAAATATAAATTACACAAATTTATGCGTTCGAACCAAGGGACTTGCATAAATCAGCGTCCGCTTGCTAAAAGAGGCGACATTGTGAAGAAGGGTGACATTCTTGCGGATGGTCCTTCCACCGAAATGGGCGAATTGGCTCTGGGCCGCAACGTAGTTGTTGCGTTCATGACATGGGAAGGTTACAACTACGAGGATGCGATCCTGCTGAGTGAGAAGCTGGTGAAGGAAGATGTATACACTTCGATTCATATCGAGGAATACGAATCCGAAGCTCGTGACACGAAGCTGGGACCTGAAGAAATTACCCGTGATATTCCAAATGTCGGCGAAGAAGCACTCCGTAACTTGGACGAACGCGGTATCATCCGCATTGGTGCGGAAATCAATGCCGGTGACATCCTTGTAGGTAAGGTAACTCCTAAGGGTGTAACTGAACTGACTGCCGAAGAACGTCTGCTCCATGCAATCTTCGGGGAAAAAGCACGTGAAGTTCGCGATACCTCCTTGCGTGTTCCGCATGGTAGTGATGGTATTATCGTTGACGTCAAAGTATTCACACGTGAGAACGGCGATGAGCTGCCTCCGGGTGTAAATCAGCTGGTTCGTGTCTACATCGCCCAGAAACGTAAAATCTCTGAGGGTGACAAAATGGCTGGACGTCACGGTAACAAGGGTGTCGTTGCCCGTATTCTTCCTGAGGAAGATATGCCATTCCTGCCGGACGGTACACCGGTACAGGTAGTACTGAACCCGCTGGGCGTTCCTTCCCGTATGAACATCGGACAGGTGCTGGAGGTCCATCTTGGTATGGCTGCCCTTCGTCTGGGCATCCATGTAGCTACTCCGGTATTTGACGGTGCCCGCGAGTATGACGTCTTTGATACGATGGAAGAAGCCGGCATGCAGCGCAATGGTAAGACTGTGCTGTACGACGGACGTACAGGCGAACGCTTCGAGCGTGAAGTAACTGTCGGTGTTATGCACATGATCAAGCTGGCGCATATGGTTGATGATAAGATTCATGCCCGTTCCACAGGTCCTTACTCACTCGTTACCCAGCAGCCTCTCGGCGGTAAAGCCCAGTTTGGTGGACAACGTTTCGGGGAGATGGAAGTATGGGCGCTTGAAGCTTACGGCGCAGCCTATACACTGCAGGAAATCTTGACGGTGAAATCCGATGACGTGGTTGGCCGTGTGAAGACGTATGAATCCATTGTCAAAGGCGAGAACCTGCCGGAACCTGGCGTGCCTGAAGCGTTCAAAGTATTGATCAAGGAACTGCAGTCGCTCGGTATGGATGTCAAAATCCTCAGCGGTGATGAGCAGGAGATTGAGATGAAAGAACTGGACGATGAGGACGAGACGTCAGGCGACAAGCTGAGCCTTAACTTGGAAGGCGCAGAAGTCGGAATAGAGTAGTCAGATCTAGAGTAATTTCATGTAAATGAACCGTGCCCTCTGTTGACTTGACCGTCAAGAGAGGGCCTATGCGGTAATAAATCAGGATAGAGATTAAGGAGGGTTGCTCCTTGTTGGACATTAACAGTTTTGAATTTATGAAGATCGGGCTTGCATCTCCGGAAAAAATTCGTTCTTGGTCCCGCGGAGAAGTGAAAAAACCGGAAACCATTAACTATCGTACTTTGAAACCGGAAAAAGAGGGCTTGTTCTGCGAGCGCATTTTCGGACCGCAAAAGGACTGGGAATGTCATTGCGGCAAGTACAAACGTGTACGTTACAAAGGCGTTGTGTGTGACCGTTGCGGCGTTGAAGTAACTCGTGCCAAGGTTCGCCGTGAACGCATGGGTCACATCGAACTGGCAGCACCCGTCTCTCATATCTGGTATTTCAAAGGGATTCCTAGCCGTATGGGCCTGGCCCTCGACATGTCCCCGAGATCGCTTGAAGAGATCATCTACTTTGCATCTTATGTTGTAACTGATCCAGGTGAAACACCACTGGAGAAGAAACAGCTTCTGTCCGAGAAAGAATACCGCAGCTACCGTGAAAAATATGGCTACGGATTCCAGGCCGGCATGGGTGCTGAGGCCGTTAAGAAACTCCTTCAGGATATCGATATCGATAAAGAACTGGAGTTCCTCAAAGAAGAGCTGCGTACAGCTCAGGGCCAACGCCGCAACCGGGCGATCAAACGCCTGGAAGTAATCGAGGCTTTCCGCAACTCCGGCAACAAGCCTGACTGGATGATCATGGATGTGCTTCCGGTTATTCCTCCAGAGCTTCGTCCAATGGTTCAACTCGATGGCGGACGTTTTGCGACGTCTGACCTTAATGATCTGTATCGCCGTGTAATTAACCGGAACAACCGTCTGAAGAGACTGCTCGATCTGGGTGCACCTGATATTATCGTGCAGAACGAGAAACGTATGCTTCAAGAAGCCGTGGATGCATCGATTGACAACGGCCGCCGTGGCCGCCCTGTAACCGGGCCTGGTAACCGTCCGCTCAAATCGCTCAGCCACATGCTGAAAGGTAAGCAGGGACGTTTCCGCCAGAACCTGCTCGGTAAACGCGTTGACTATTCCGGCCGTTCCGTTATCGTTGTAGGACCGTATCTCAAAATGTACCAGTGCGGTCTGCCGAAAAAAATGGCGCTTGAATTGTTCAAGCCGTTCGTCATGAAAGAGCTCGTGAACAAGGGGCTTGCCCATAACATCAAGAGCGCCAAACGTAAAGTTGAACGTGTAAGCCCTGAAGTCTGGGATGTGCTTGAAGACGTTATTAAGGAGCATCCGGTTCTGCTGAACCGCGCACCTACGCTTCACAGACTGGGGATTCAGGCATTTGAGCCGATCCTGGTTGAAGGTCATGCCATTCGTCTGCATCCGCTCGTATGTACGGCTTACAACGCCGACTTTGACGGTGACCAGATGGCGGTGCACGTACCTCTGTCAGCGGAAGCTCAGGCTGAAGCTCGTATTCTGATGCTGGCCTCGGGCAACATCCTGAACCCTAAGGACGGCAAACCGGTAGTTACCCCTTCCCAGGATATGGTCCTTGGTACATTCTATTTGACCATGGACAACAAGGAAGAAAAAGGGACCGGTATGATTCTGCGCACTGTGAACGAAGCTGTATCGGCTTACCAGCGTGGAACCGCAGGCCTGCATGCACGTGTAGCTATTCCTGCTAAAGCTCTCGGCAAAACTTGCTTCACCGAAGCCCAGCAGAACGCAATGCTCGTTACGACGATCGGTAAGATTATCTTCAATGAAATCTATCCGAGCAGCTTCCCGTATATCAACGAAGCAACTAAGACCAATCTGCTGCAAGGCACACCAGAGAAGTACTTTATCTATGAAAAAGGCGCGGATATCCGCGAGCTTATTCTGAGCCTGCCGGACGCAAGTGCTGTAGGGAAGGAATATTTGGGGCTGATTATTGCCCGCTGCTTTGAAATCTACCATACCACTAAGACATCCATGATTTTGGATAAAATCAAGCAGCTCGGCTTCACGTACTCCACCCGTTCCGGTGTAACAGTAGCCGTATCGGATGTTATTGTACCTGAAGAAAAGATAACCATTCTTAAAGAGTCGGAAGCCAAGGTTGATGTGGTTGCGAACCAATACCGCCGTGGTCTGATTACCAATGATGAGCGTTATGACCGTGTTATTGAAATCTGGTCGAAGACTAAGGATGATCTGACGAACATCCTGCTGAAATCGATGGACCGGTTCAACTCCATCATGCTCATGGTGGACTCCAAGGCGCGCGGTAACAAATCGCAGATTACACAGCTGGGTGGTATGCGTGGTCTGATGGCTACGCCGTCCGGACGGATTTTTGAATTGCCGATCAAGGCGAACTTCCGTGAAGGCCTTACAGTCCTCGAGTACTTTATCTCCACTCACGGAGCGCGTAAAGGTCTGGCGGATACAGCGCTGCGTACAGCGGACTCTGGTTACCTGACCCGCCGTCTCGTAGACGTGGCACAGGATGTTATCGTCCGTGAAGATGACTGCGGCACCGATAAAGGTTTCACTGTCAGCCGTATTCAGGATGGCAAGGAAGTTATTGAGGATCTGTACGACCGTATTGAAGGACGTTACTCCTTTGAAACCGTCCGTCATCCGGAAACGAAGGAAATCATTGTTAACCGGAACGATCTGATTGACTCCGATAAGGCTGAGGAGATCGTGAATGCCGGGGTAACCAAGCTGCAAATCCGTTCCGTGCTGAGCTGCCGTGCCCGTCACGGGGTCTGCAAAAAATGTTACGGACGCAATCTGGCAACAGGCAAACATGTGGATATCGGTGAGGCCGTAGGGATTATCGCCGCTCAATCCATCGGTGAGCCGGGAACCCAGCTTACCATGCGTACGTTCCATACCGGTGGTGTTGCCGGTGATGACATCACGCAAGGTTTGCCGCGTATTCAAGAGTTGTTTGAAGCCCGCAACCCTAAAGGACAGGCGACAATCAGCGAAATTGACGGGGTGATCAAGGAAATCCGTGAAACTAAGGACCGCCGCGAAATCGAGGTTCAAGGTGAAGCGGAATCCAAGACCTACTCCATTACCTATGGTTCCCGTCTGCGTGTCAGTGAAGGCCAGGAGATTGAAGCTGGAGATGAACTGACAGACGGTTCGATCGATCCAAAAGAAATGCTGCGCATCAAAGGGATCCGCGGGTACAGAACTACATTCTGCAGGAAGTGCAGCGTGTATATCGTAACCAGGGCGTAGAAATCAATGATAAGCACATTGAAGTTATGATCAAACAGATGCTGCGCAAAATCCGCATCATCGAAGCCGGCGATACAAATCTGTTGCCGGGCGCTTTCTCGGATATCCATGAATATGAAGCTGCCAACAAGGAAGCCATCCTTACCGGTAAAGAGCCTGCAGTCGCTAAGCCAGTGCTGCTCGGGATTACCAAAGCTTCCCTTGAGACAGATTCCTTCCTGTCTGCGGCGTCCTTCCAGGAAACGACTCGTGTCCTGACAGATGCTGCAATCAAAGGAAAAGTGGATAAGCTTCTCGGCCTGAAAGAAAATGTTCTGATTGGTAAGTTGATTCCTGCCGGTACGGGTATGAACCGTTACCGCAATGTCAAACTGAGCGATCCGAATGAAGAAAACCTGCTGGAAGACTTAGAAACTGTACCTGCTGAATAATAGAATCACCATAAGCAGTTTAATCGCGTCACGGTTCCTTAGGGGGAGCGTGGCGCGGCTGGCTGCTGTGATTTCCAGCAAAATTATTGCTGATTTTCTTGACATCATCCGATGATAATGCTAATATGTCTAAGGTGCGTGAGTAGCCGCGTTATTCTTATTCATTGGAGGTAATATTTTATTATGACTGATGATATGGGATTGCAGGATGCTCAGGTCAAGATCGGTACCAAACAAACCGTCAAGGCGGTAGAATTGGGCCAAGCTGCAGAAGTCTATGTGGCGGAGGACGGAGATCAACGGCTTACTTCCAGAATTGTTATGCTTTGCAACAAACAGGGCGTGAAGATCACTTATGTGGACACCATGCTGAACTTGGGCAAAGCCTGCGGTATAGAAGTTGGTGCTGCTATGGCAGCCGTCTTAAAACAATAGCAAGGAAATTGTTTTTGTACCGGGGGTACACACCGGAGGCAAAGACTTTTCATTTGTCTTTTTATGAACCACCTGGGTCTGTGGACTTAATGTTCGTAAATGGATTATCATTTCAGGAAGGGGGTGGCACAACATGCCAACTATTAATCAATTGGTTCGTAAAGGCCGTCAAGCCAAAATCGAAAAGTCCAAATCTCCCGCTCTGCAAAAAGGGTTCAACGCCCTGAAGCGTGAGGCTACAAACTTGAGCGCTCCGCAGAAACGCGGTGTATGCACTCGTGTAGGCACAATGACACCACGTAAACCAAACTCCGCACTTCGTAAGTATGCCCGTGTTCGTCTGACGAACCGTCTTGAGGTGACTGCTTACATTCCGGGGATCGGACATAACCTTCAAGAGCACAGCGTAGTATTGCTGCGCGGAGGTAAAGTTAAGGACCTTGCGGGAGTTCGTTACCACATCGTACGTGGCGCTCTGGATACAGCAGGTGTAGCTAACCGGATGCAGGCTCGCTCCAAATACGGTGCGAAACGTCCTAAAGCTAAGAAATAAGATTACAAGACCTGAATAATAAACATTTAAGAAAGGGGGATATCCATGCCACGCAAAGGTCCAGTTACTAAGAGAGATGTATTGCCAGATCCATTGTATAATAGCAAGTTGGTTACCCGTTTGATCAACCGTATTATGCTGGGTGGTAAAAGAGGTGTCGCTCAAAGCATTCTGTACAATTCGTTTAAATTGATCCAAGAACGTACTGGCAAAGAGCCGATGGAAGTTTTCGAAGCTGCCATCAAGAACATCATGCCGGTATTGGAAGTTAAAGCTCGTCGTGTCGGCGGTGCTAACTACCAGGTGCCTATCGAAGTTAAACCTGAGAGACGTACTGCTCTGGGATTACGTTGGCTCGTGAACTACTCACGCAACCGCGGCGAGAAGACTATGGAAGAGCGTTTGGCGGCTGAGATCATCGATGCTTCCAACAACACAGGCGCTTCCGTTAAGAAACGCGAAGACACGCACAAAATGGCTGAAGCGAACAAAGCGTTTGCTCACTACCGCTGGTAGGATCTAAAGCCGTTCAAATAACTTATATTTTGAAGGGAGACCCATTTCATGGCAAGAGAGTTCTCCTTGAAAAATACACGTAATATCGGGATCATGGCACATATTGATGCTGGTAAGACTACTACCACTGAGCGGATTCTATTCTACACAGGCCGTACGCACAAAATCGGTGAAGTTCACGAGGGTGCTGCTACAATGGACTGGATGGAACAAGAACAAGAGCGCGGAATCACCATTACTTCTGCTGCTACAACTGCTTCGTGGAAAGGTCACCGCATCAATATCATTGATACTCCGGGACACGTTGACTTCACTGTTGAAGTTGAACGTTCCCTTCGTGTATTGGATGGGGCAGTAGGCGTTTTCAGTGCGAAAGAGGGCGTTGAGCCTCAGTCTGAAACTGTATGGAGACAGGCTGACCGGTATGGTGTTCCCCGTATCGCATATGTCAACAAAATGGATATCATCGGCGCGGACTTCCTTAACGTTGTAGAAAGCATGCGTGATCGCTTGCAAGCCAATGCAGTTGCCATTCAACTGCCAATTGGCGCCGAAAACGACTTCGTTGGTATTATTGACCTGGTTGAGCAGAAAGCTCACATCTTCAAAGATGACCTGGGCCAAAACATCGAAGTAACGGACATTCCGGCTGATTATCTGGAACAAGTTGAGGAGCGCCGTCTCGAGCTGATCGAGAAGGTTGCAGAACTCGACGAAGATCTGACTATGAAGTACCTGGAAGGCGAAGAAATTACAGTTGATGAAATCAAGGCTGCGCTGCGCAAAGGCGTATGTGAAGTTAAGATCTTCCCTGTAATTGTCGGATCCTCCTACCGCAACAAAGGTGTTCAGCTGATGATGGATGCTGTTGTTGATTACTTGCCATCGCCTCTGGATGTACCTGCTATTCAAGGTCATCTGGATGACGGTACTGAAGCGGTTCGCCACTCTTCGGATGAAGAACCATTCTCAGCACTGGCATTTAAAATCATGACTGACCCTTATGTCGGTAAACTTACGTTCTTCCGTGTATACTCCGGTATTCTGGAATCCGGTTCTTACGTAGTTAACGCTACCAAGAACAAACGTGAGCGCATCGGCCGTATCCTGCAGATGCATGCGAACAGCCGCCAAGAAATCTCCATCGTATATGCTGGTGATATCGCGGCAGCCGTTGGTCTGAAGGACACAAGCACTGGTGATACACTTTGCGACGAGAAACATCCGGTTATCCTGGAATCCATGAACTTCCCTGATCCGGTTATCGAAATCGCAGTTGAGCCAAAAACCAAAGCTGACCAAGATAAATTGGGCGTTGCTCTAGGTAAGCTGACTGAAGAGGATCCAACTCTTCGTGCGCATACTGATGAAGAAACTGGCCAAACCATCCTGGCAGGTATGGGTGAGCTTCACCTTGACATTATCATCGACCGCATGCGCCGCGAATTCAAGGTAGAAACCAACGTGGGTAAACCACAGGTTGCTTACCGTGAAACATTCAAAGCACCAGCGCGCGTCGAAGGTAAATTCGTTCGCCAATCCGGCGGTCGCGGTCAGTACGGTCACGTGTGGGTTGAATTCGAACCTCTCGAGCCAGGTACTGGCAGCCAATTCGAAAGTAAAGTTGTCGGTGGTTCCGTTCCTAGAGAATACATCGCTCCTGCACTTGCCGGTATTGAAGAGCAAATGAAAAACGGCGTTCTTGCAGGCTTCCCGCTTGTAGACGTTAAGGCTACCATCGTAGATGGATCCTACCATGATGTTGACTCCAACGAAATGGCGTTCAAAATCGCCGGCTCGATGGCACTCAAAGCAGCCAAAGACAAGTGTAAGCCTGTCCTGCTTGAGCCAATCATGAAAGTGGAAGTAACTGTTCCTGAGGAATACATGGGCGATGTAATGGGTATGCTGAACTCCCGTCGCGGCAGAATCGAAGGTATGGATTCCCGTGGTGGAGCGCAGATTATCCGTGCGAAGGTGCCTCTTTCCGAAATGTTCGGTTATTCCACAACACTCCGTTCCGGTACTCAAGGACGTGGCGTATTCTCGATGGAACTTTCTCACTACGAAGAAGTGCCTAAGACTATCGCTGAAGAAATCGTCTCCAAGAACAAAGGCGCAGAGTAATCGCATTTTTTAACTTGCCGTCCGGATATCAAACTCAGTCATCTAAGAATTGCATGTAGGCGGGCGGCTCAAATATAAGGAACCCCACATTAAGGAGGAACTGTTCAAATGGCAAAGGCAAAGTTTGAACGTAACAAACCGCACGTTAACATCGGTACTATCGGTCACGTCGACCATGGTAAAACAACTCTGACTGCTGCAATTACTACTGTATTGTCCAAAAAATACGGTGGCGCTGCTGTAGCATTCGACCAGATCGACAAAGCTCCAGAAGAACGCGAACGTGGTATCACAATCTCCACAGCTCACGTTGAATATGAAACTCCTAACCGTCACTACGCACACGTAGACTGCCCTGGACACGCCGACTATGTTAAAAACATGATCACCGGCGCAGCGCAGATGGACGGAGCAATCCTGGTTGTATCCGCAGCTGACGGCCCTATGCCACAGACTCGCGAACACATCCTGTTGTCCCGCCAGGTAGGCGTTCCTTACATCGTCGTATTCCTGAACAAATGCGACATGGTTGAAGACGAAGAGCTTCTGGAACTGGTTGAAATGGAAGTACGCGATCTGCTGAACGAATACGAATTCCCAGGTGATGATACTCCAATCATCCGTGGATCCGCTCGTGAAGCTCTGCAGAACCCTGATGGCGACTATGCACAGAAGATCGTTGAAATGTTCGAAACGATCGACACGTACATTCCGCTTCCAGAACGCGATACTGACAAGCCTTTCTTGATGCCTGTCGAAGACGTATTCTCCATCACTGGCCGCGGTACTGTGGCAACTGGTCGCGTAGAACGCGGAACAGTTAAAGTCGGAGAAGAAGTTGAAATCGTGGGTATCCACGAAGACAAGAAAAAATCCGTTGTTACGGGCGTTGAAATGTTCCGTAAATTGCTGGATTCCGCTCAAGCTGGTGACAACATCGGAGCCCTGCTGCGTGGTGTTGACCGCAACATGATCGAACGCGGACAAGTATTGGCTAAGCCAAACTCCGTTAACCCACACACTGAGTTCACTGCTCAGATCTACGTTCTGACTAAAGAAGAAGGCGGACGTCACAAACCATTCTTCACTGGTTACCGTCCACAGTTCTACTTCCGTACAACTGACGTAACTGGCATCATCAACCTGCCAGAAGGTACTGAAATGGTTATGCCTGGTGACAACATCACTGTAACCGTACAACTGATCTCCCCTATCGCTATTGAAGAAGGTACTAAATTCTCCATTCGCGAAGGCGGACGTACAGTTGGCGCCGGTACTGTTGCTTCCATCCAAAAATAATCCGGTTCTATCCGTTAGGATAGATCTGAACCAAAAAACAGGGATTCTTCTAACGAAGAGTCCCTGTTTTTTCAAATAGAAGCGTATATGTTTCTGCTTGTATAAAAAAACTCCACTTTCAAATATCTGAAAGCAGAGCCGCAAATGTATTTTAGATTTCCTTGGCGTACATGGGCGCAGGAATCTTACTTAAGACAACATGCAAACTTGCGGGTTGATCACTGGTGTTAGTATAGGCAAAGGATTCATCACCGGCAATATGGAGAATATCTCCTTCCACAAAAGCATAATCCACTTCGTTCACTTGGATGCTTCCTTTTCCTTTTAAGGCTAAGAGGTATACCTCGGCTCCAGGGTGCTTGTGGACAGGCAGCTGCTGACCGGGCATAAAGTTAAGCACAAATACCAAGCTGTTCCCTTTTTGAAAAAGTACTCTCTTCGTAAAATGTTCCTCATGATACTGAATTGCTTCCGCTACTGTTTTTTTCTCCATGCTAATCCCTGCTTTCAATTATTTTTATTTGCTGCAATTACAGCTTAACCTCATATTCACAATGTTCATGGCCGGTAGCATTACATTTAATCTCTTTTACGGCAACTCTTCGTCCTAATATTTTAGTGAGAGATCCTTCGAGAATGGCTCCTTCCAAATCACAAATCATTTTCTCCTCCTCTAGTGAAGGAAGGCCTTTACAGAAGCAATCCTCCACAGCAATGTTAATTTTGTACTCATCTGAGTGAATTATACGGGGAATTCCAATCTTAAGGGACTCAAACAGCATAAGCAGCTCTTCAACTGTGGCGGCTGGCAGACTTTCCCCAATTTTCCTTCCTATCGTAAGTGTGGTCCCTTTACCGCCGAGCGGCAGTCCTTGATTTAAACCAATTAGACGGATAGTCCGGAATAGTTCAAGGGGAACCATATCTCCCAGGTGTGAACGGTCCATCTTTTTCATATCTTCAAAGGTATATTGCAGCATGGCCGGCTTCAGCTCCTTTATGTTCTATTTCTATACTCTGATTTTGCGGGAGAAAGAGATACTTTTCCTTGATGCAGATCAATTTTTCTGGAATATTGTGCGGACAATCACTCGGACTCCTTAGAATCCTTGTTATGGTGAAATAGCAGAGAAGAAAGGGAGGGAGAAAAATGATGAATTGCAATGCTTGTGAGTCATTATCTTGTGTCCGGGGGGTACCGGTGTTTGAGAGTCTTTCGGACAAAGAACTGGAGATGATCGAAGCTATCATTGAATCCCATCATTATAATAGAGGCCAGCAGGTATTCAGAGAGGGTGAAGAGTCGGATTCATTGTTTGTGGTGAAAAACGGACTCATTAAATTGACCCAAAGTAATGAAGAGGGAAAGCAGCATGTGGTGAGATATCTTTTTCCGGGAGATTATTTCGGGCAGTTCGCGCTGCTGCACCATAAACGGAATAACTTTACTGCGGAGATTGTAGAAAGTGGAAGGGTATGCCGGTTGCGGCGTAAAGATTTTCTGCCTCTTTTAGAGCAAAATGCTTCCTTGGCGTTCAGCTTTTTGATGTCCATGAGCGAGCAGCTGCAGCAGGCAGAAGAGACAGCAGGCGTCATGCATATGTTTGAGGTGGAAACGCGGCTTGCAAGGCTGCTGGTAAAATTGACATATAGCAACAAAACAGAGGCGTTCCCTCCAACCCGTAACCAAGTGATTGAACTTCCTTCAGCGAAAAAGGAAATCGCAGCCATGATTGGAACAACCGCTGAAACTTTAAGCCGCAAGCTGCACAAATTAGAAGCCGGAAATATTATCGCTGTACGCAAAAGAAGTGTGGAAATTATCGATATGGAAGCCCTTTGCCGAATAGGAGGGTGCTGAGAGAGGAAGTTCCATATTGCTATATATTGAAAATGATTTGAGCCTCATCAATGATAAGCTCTACCTGAAATTCGACATTTCATGACAATAAACTGCGATAGATTTAATATTAAGCGACAATTTTCTACAAAATAATATTTAAAATTCTTTACATCTCTCCAGTGTATAAGGTAGAATATTTCTATATAATAATGTAAATTATTAGAAATATGGGGGAGCTGGGTATGGAAAAAAAGCCGTTTTCTTTTAAACATGGATTTTCGTCACGCAATGCTGATAAGGAAGACCTCGCTGCCCCCTCAACTGTTAGTAATGACGGTTCCTCTCTACCGCGAAGTTCTTTTTATACCCTTGAAGGCCATGATGAGTTGAATGAGCAAATGCAAATGATATATTTATCTGTAGAAGATCTGAAGCTGCTGCAGCAAATGAAGCCAATCGTCGAGAAAGATATCGACTACATTACTGACCAGTTTTATCAGACGGTGCTGGGTGTGGATAAGCTGCAGACGATCATTCTGGAACATAGCAGTATAGAGCGGCTCAAAAAAACCTTGCGTGAGCATATTATCGAAATGTTTGAAGGTACTATTAATGAAGAATATATCGCCAAACGTCTGACTATTGCCAAAATACATAAGCGTGTTGGACTTGAGCCCAAATGGTATCTTTCCGCTTTTCAGAATTTGCAAAATGTATTTATCACTGTCATCTACAATGAGACCGGTAAGGATAATGAACGGCTCAAAGTTGTTCAGACGGTAACCAAGCTGCTAAATCTGGAGCAACAGCTGGTTCTGGAAGCTTATGAGAAAGAAAATATCAGGGAGAAGGAAGAGCAGTATCTTCTAGTGAAAAATGAACTAAAGCAAAAAATTGCTGAATTCAGCGGCGAGCTAATAGATCTGAGCATTGATACCAATGCTGCTGTAGAACAATTGGTTGCGAGCAGCAATGAAGTGAACGATACTTTCCGCCGTACGGCTGCATCTGCTTTGGAATCGCAAGGAATGGCCACAGAAGGTCATGGACATCTGGATAGTCTTACAGGACAGATTAACCTGATCTATGAGAGCACGCATGCTATGGAGCGCTCAGTGAATGAGCTAAGCAGCTCATCCAAGCAGATTCAAAAGATTGTGGCTGCAGTCCAGGATATAGCTGATCAGACTAAAATATTGTCGCTTAACGCCACCATCGAAGCAGCGCGGGCAGGTGAGCATGGCAAAGGCTTCAGTGTGGTTGAAGGGGAGGTAAGCCGCCTGGCGGAGGATACGAAGAATACAGTTGTGCGAATTGGAGAGCTGACCGAGCAATCGGGCAGTCTTACGAGGCAGGTCGTTGAGGAAATCCGGAAAGTGCAGGAGCTGACCCAAAGCGGAAGGCTTCAATCCATAGAGACCAGTCAGCTTTTCAGCGACATTGTGAAATCCATGCAGGTTAGCACACAGGAGATAGTGACCGTAGAAGAAGAGATTAAAGTGTTGATTCAGACCATCGAGGGGATTGGATCAAGTACAGCACAAACAGCGGCATCTGCGGAGTATTTTAAGAAAGCTACAGACAATCTTTAAGCCATAAAGAGCGGCCATTGCCCAATAACTTCTATAATAATAGAAAGAAAACAGTGCCTGAAAAAATTATGCACTGTTTTTCTGTTTTCACTTGCAATGTTACCGCCTATTAGATATAATAATAAATGTTGTTCTGAGACGTTGCGATGATGTGAGAGGTTACTGACACACCCGGCCCCTTTGCCATGAGGCCGACGTCAGAAAATTTTCACGGAGTATGTCCGATAATAAATTGGGCGATAGAAGGAGGGACTAAAATGGCAAAGCAAAAAATTCGTATCCGCTTGAAAGCATACGACCACAGAATTCTTGATCAATCCGCAGAGAAAATCGTTGAAACAGCAAAACGTTCGGGTGCTGGTGTATCCGGGCCGATTCCGTTGCCAACTGAGAAACAAGTGATTACTATTCTCCGTGCGGTACACAAGTACAAGGATTCCCGTGAGCAGTTTGAAATGCGTACTCACAAACGTCTGATCGACATTGTGAATCCGACACCACAAACTGTGGATGCCTTGATGCGCTTGGATCTACCGTCCGGTGTAGATATCGAAATCAAATTGTAATATTACTAAGTAACTAGGAAAGAAAAGAGGTGTCAACATTGAAAGGTATCTTAGGAAAAAAACTCGGTATGACTCAAGTGTTTACTCCAGAAGGTAATGTAATTGCCGTTTCGGTTATCGAAGCTGGACCTTGTGTGGTACTGCAAAAGAAAGACCTGAATATCGACGGATATGAAGCAGTGCAGTTGGGCTTTTCCGACAAAAAGGAAAGTCGCTCCAACAAGCCTGAACAGGGTCACGCCAAAAAGGCAAATGCAACACCTAAGCGCTACGTTCGTGAAATTCGCGGTGTTGACCTCGGGGCTCTCGAGGTTGGACAAGAACTGAAGGCTGATATCTTCACTGAAGGCGAATTTGTTGACGTAACTGGCACTACTAAAGGTAAAGGTTTCCAAGGTGTTATCAAACGTTGGGGCCAAAGCCGCGGACCGATGGCTCACGGATCGCGCTATCACAGAAGACCGGGTTCCATGGGTTCCATTCAAGCTAACCGTGTTCCTAAGGGCAAACGCCTGCCAGGACATATGGGTCATACGACTGTAACGGTTCAAAGACTTGAAATCATCAAGGTAGACGTTGAACGTAACGTGTTGCTGGTTAAAGGTGCAATTCCGGGTCCTAAAAACAGCTTCGTGAAAGTTAAAGAAACCGTAAAGAAATAATTACTGAAGAAAGGAGGAACATGAAATGCCAAAAGTAACACTTTTTAATATCAGCGGTAGCGAAGTTGGTGAAGTTGAACTGAGCGAAACAGTATTCGGTATTGAACCGAATGTGCATGTCCTGCACGAAGCTGTGCTTATGCAGAGAGCTTCCCTGCGCCGTGGTACACACAAAGTAAAAGGACGTTCTGAAGTTCGTGGCGGCGGACGTAAGCCTTGGAAACAAAAAGGTACAGGTCGCGCTCGTCAAGGCTCCATCCGTTCTCCACAATGGAAAGGCGGCGGCGTTGTCTTCGGACCAACACCACGCAGCTATTCCTGGAAATTGCCTAAGAAGGTTCGCCGTTTGGCCATCAAATCCGCTTTGTCCTCGAAAGTTATCGGGAATGACATTATCGTATTGGATAGCCTGACCATGAATGCTCCGAAGACGAAGGAATTCGCGGCAATCCTGAACAACCTGAAAGTGGGCAGCAAAGCTCTGATCGTAGCTCCTAGCTATGACGATAATGTAGCTCTTTCCGCTCGTAACATCCCTGGGGTGAAATTCCTGGCGGCTGACGGCATCAATGTTCTTGACGTACTGACGTACGACAAACTGATTATCACTAAAGAAGCAGTTCAGAAGGTAGAGGAGGTGTTCGCGTAATGAAAGATCCTCGTGATATTATCAAACGTCCGGTGATTACGGAACGCACATCCGAATACATGAGCGAATTGAAGTACGCTTTTGAAGTGGATATCCGTGCTAATAAGACCGAAATCAAAAAAGCTGTTGAGGCTATTTTTAAAGTAAAAGTAGTTAGTGTGAACACAATGCGCGTACCCGGCAAACTGAAACGTTACGGCAAATATTCCGGTTACACTCCGGAGTGGAAAAAAGCCATCGTTAAGCTTAGCCCGGACAGCAAGCCGCTTGAGTTTTTTGAAGCGGTAGAATAAATTCTGTGAAGTAAGGAGGGAAATATAGTGCCAATCAAAAAGTACAAACCGACCTCTCCGGCAAGACGCGCAATGTCCGTGTCTACGTTTGAAGAAATCACAACAAACCAGCCAGAGAAATCGTTGCTTGCGCCTCTGAGCAAAAAGGCAGGACGCAATAACCAAGGTAAAATTACGGTTCGTCACCATGGCGGCGGACACAAGCGTAAATACCGTATTATCGATTTCAAACGGACTAAAGACGGCATACCAGGTAGCGTTGCTACAATCGAGTATGACCCGAACCGTACATCGAACATTGCTTTGATCCACTATGCTGATGGAGAGAAACGTTATATCATCGCTCCTAAAGGCCTTAAAGTTGGGGATAAAGTAGAGTCGGGCCCTGCAGCCGATATCAAAATTGGTAACAGCCTTCCTCTGGAAAACATTCCGGTAGGTACAGTTATCCACAATATCGAGTTGAAGCCAGGCAAGGGCGGACAACTGGTTCGCGCTGCTGGTACAGAAGCTCAACTGCTCGGTAAAGAAGAAAAATACGTTTCCGTTCGCCTGAACTCCGGTGAAGTGCGCAGAATCCTCAGCGTATGCCGCGCAACGATCGGTTCCGTAGGTAACGAAGATCATGAATTGATCAAAATCGGTAAAGCCGGACGCAGTCGCTGGCTTGGCCAACGTCCAGAAGTACGCGGTGTTGTCATGAACCCGAACGATCACCCACACGGTGGTGGTGAAGGCCGCGCTCCAATCGGACGGAAATCGCCTATGTCTCCTTGGGGCAAACCAACCCTCGGCTACAAAACGCGTAAGAAAAACAAGGCATCTGATAAATATATCGTTCGCCGCCGCACAAAATAAGACGCTTCTGGTAAGTTAGCTTAGCGCGAAGCGTCGATTCGCGGTTTTGAAGAACCGGATGAAGGGAGGATTCATACATGGGTCGCAGTTTAAAGAAGGGGCCGTTTATCGATGGCTACCTGCTGAAAAAAGTTGAGGAATTGAACGCGGCAGATAAGAAGGTCGTTGTTAAAACCTGGTCCCGTCGCTCAACTATTTTCCCTCAGTTTATCGGACATACGTTTGGTGTATATGACGGCCGCAAACACGTGCCTGTATACGTAACGGAAGATATGGTAGGGCACAAGTTGGGCGAGTTCGCGCCAACACGTACTTACAAAGGCCATGCGGGTGACGATAAGAAAACCAGAAGATAATTAAGGTCTTCGTTTGAGAGGAGGGACAACAATGGAAGCAAAAGCACATGCAAGATCGGTGCGGATTTCCGCTCGCAAAGCGAAACTGGTTGTTGACTTGATTCGCGGCAAGCAAGTGGGGGAAGCAATTGCAATTCTTCGCCACACTCCAAAATCCGCTTCTCCGGTAGTGGAGAAACTGCTTAACTCGGCAATTGCCAATGCTGAGCATAACTATTCTATGGACGTGAACAGTTTGTTCGTTAGCGAAGTTTTCGTTAACCAGGGTCCTACTATGAAACGTTTCCGTCCACGCGCCATGGGCCGTGCAAGCCGGATCAATAAACGTACCAGCCACATTACTTTGGTGGTATCTGAGAAATAAGGAGGGATAACACGTGGGTCAAAAGGTAAATCCAGTCGGACTCCGAATCGGTATTATTCGCGATTGGGAATCTAAATGGTATGCAGGCAAAGATTTCGGTACTCTTTTAATGGAAGACGTCAAAATCCGGGAATACCTTAAAGGTAAGTTGAAGGATTCCTCTGTTTCCCGCATCGAGATTGAAAGAGCGGCAAGCCGGGTGAATGTTACAATTCACACTGCTAAACCAGGTATGGTAATTGGTAAAGGCGGAGCAGAAGTAGAAGTACTTCGCAGCGCAGTTACAACTATCGCTGGCGGCAAAAAAGTGCACATCAACATCAATGAAATCAAACACCCTGAACTGGATGCAATTCTGGTTGCTGAAAGTATTGCACAACAATTGGAACGTCGCGTATCGTTCCGTCGTGCACTGAAACAAGCAATTCAAAGAACTATGCGTTCCGGCGCAAAGGGAATTAAAACTCAAGTTGGCGGACGTCTTGGCGGCGCTGAGATTGCCCGTTCAGAAGGTTATAGCGAAGGAACAGTTCCACTTCATACGCTTCGTGCCGATATCGACTACGGAACGGCTGAAGCACATACAACTTACGGCCGTATCGGTGTAAAAGTATGGATCTACCGTGGAGAAGTTCTTCCCCAGCTAAGAAACAAGCTGCTCAGGAAGGAGGCAACTAATCATGTTGGTACCAAAACGCGTTAAACACCGCAAGCAACAACGCGGTCACATGAAGGGTATGGCAAAAGGCGGTACTGAACTTAACTTCGGTGAATTCGGTCTGCAGGCTCTGGAGCCTTCTTGGATTACTAACCGTCAGATTGAAGCTGCACGTATCGCAATGACACGTTACATCAAACGTGGCGGTCAGGTTTGGATCAAGATTTTCCCAGATAAGCCTATTACTCAGAAGCCTCTTGAGGTTCGTATGGGTAGTGGTAAAGGTAACGTTGAGAAATGGGTAGCTGTAGTTAAACCGGGCAAGATTATGTTCGAACTCGGAGGCGTGTCGGAAGAAATCGCTCGTGAAGCGATGCGTCTTGCCGCTCACAAGCTGCCTGTAAAGACTAAGTTTGTGAAACGTGAAGAATTGGGTGGTGAAGCAAATGAAAGCTAATGAACTTCGCAACTTAACCACTGCCGAGATTGAACAGAAGATCGCTGGCTTTAAAGAAGAACTCTTCAATCTCCGTTTTCAATTGGCAACTGGCCAACTGGATAACCCGACTCGGATTCGTGATGTGCGCAAGGAAATAGCTCGTGCTAAAACCGTTATCCATCAAAGAGTACTTGGGATCAGTTAAGTGACGGCGGATTCTTAATCCGTAATCAGGAAGGAGGCTAACTATGAGCGAAGAACGTAATGCACGTAAAGTGCTGATCGGTAAAGTAGTCAGCGACAAAATGGATAAAACCATCGTAATTGCTGTTGAAACCTATAAAAAGCACAATTTGTACCACAAACGCATCAAGTCCACGAAGAAATTCAAGGCACATGATGAAGAAAATGTTGCAAAAATCGGTGATATCGTGAAAGTCATGGAAACTCGTCCATTGTCTAAGGACAAACGCTGGAGACTGGTTGAAGTGGTAGAAGCAGCGGTTATCATCTAAGACGACCTATGAAGCTTGATCGGAAGGAGGAAATTAATAATGATTCAACCATTTACACGTTTGCATGTGGCTGACAACTCTGGTGCGAAGGAACTGATGTGTATCCGCGTACTGGGTGGTACTGGACGCCGTACAGCAGCAATCGGTGATCTGATCGTTTGTTCCGTTAAACAAGCAACACCAGGCGGCGTTGTCAAAAAGGGTGATGTTGTTAAAGCGGTAGTTGTACGTACCAAACGTTCGGTTCGCCGTAAAGATGGATCTTACATTTCATTCGATGAAAACGCAGCTGTTGTTGTTAAAGACGACAGAAGCCCGCGCGGAACACGTATCTTCGGACCAGTTGCTCGCGAACTTCGCGATAAAGACTACATGAAGATCGTTTCCTTGGCACCGGAAGTAATCTAAAGGAAATGTCCCAAAAAGCGTCATAGGAGGTGTAATAAATGCCTAGAGTGAAAAAAGTTCTGGAATCCCATAACAATAAACTGCACGTGAAAAAAGATGATGTGGTGCTTGTGATCAGCGGGAAAGACAAAGGTAAAAAAGGCCGTGTCATCGCTGCTTATCCTCGTGAAAACCGCGTCCTGGTAGAAGGCGTGAACATGGTGAAAAAACACCAAAAGCCGAACCAGCTGAACCCACAAGGTGGAATCATCGAGCAGGAAGCTTCGATTCATGTGTCTAACGTAATGCACATTGATCCGAAGAGCGGTAAGGTTACACGTATTGGTTACAAAGTGCTCGATAACGGTAAGAAGGTTCGGGTAGCTAAGAGATCCGGAGAGATTATCGACTAATACAGTCCCAAAGAAAGGAGGTAAAGCTTCATGGCGGCAAGAATGAAAGAACGTTTTCTGAATGAAATTACACCTGCTTTGATGCAGAAGTTCAACTATACAACTGTTATGCAAGTGCCTAAGATCGAGAAGATCGTCATCAACATGGGTGTGGGTGATGCTGTTCAAAACTCCAAGGTACTTGATGCTGCAGTAAACGATATGCAACTGATCGCTGGTCAAAAGCCGGTAATCACCAAAGCAAAGAAATCCATCGCCGGTTTCAAACTGCGCGAAAATATGCCGATCGGGGTTAAAGTAACACTGCGCGGAGACCGCATGTATTACTTCCTGGACAAATTGCTTAACGTAACTCTTCCACGCGTACGTGACTTCCGTGGGGTTTCGTCTAAATCATTTGACGGTCGCGGTAACTATACACTTGGTCTTAAGGATCAACTGATTTTTCCCGAAATCGAATATGATAAAGTAGATAAAGCACGCGGTATGGACATCGTTATCGTAACAACTGCTAAGACGGATGAGGAATCCCGCGAGCTTCTGACTCAGCTGGGAATGCCTTTCACAAAATAAGGACGGTTCATCCATTTCTCCGAAAATGTTTAGGAGGTGTCAGGCTAAGTGGCAAAAACTTCAATGAAAGTTAAACAACAACGCGAGCCAAAGTTCAAAGTACGTGCATATACACGTTGCGAGCGTTGCGGTCGTCCACATTCGGTACTGCAAAAGTTCAAAATTTGCAGAATTTGTTTCCGTGAGTTAGCTTATAAAGGCCAGATTCCTGGCGTGAAAAAAGCAAGTTGGTAAGAAGTTTATAAACGGGAAGGAGGTTTACACAAATGACTATGTCTGATCCTATCGCAGATATGCTTACTCGTATTCGTAACGCCAACACTGTGCGTCACGAAACAGTAGAAATGCCTGCTTCGACAATGAAAAAACAAATCGCGGACATTCTGAAGCGTGAAGGTTTCATCCGTGATGCTGAATTCGTTGAAGACAGCAAACAAGGGATTATCCGTATCTTCTTGAAATACGGCCCGAACCAGGAGCGCGTTATCTCCGGTCTTAAAAGAATCAGTAAACCAGGCCTTCGCGTTTACACGAAGAGCAATGAAGTGCCTCGTGTACTCGGCGGTCTTGGAATCGCGATTATCTCCACATCTAAGGGAGTTATGACCGACAAGGAAGCTCGTCAGTCTAAATCGGGCGGAGAAGTTGTCTGCTACATTTGGTAATAAACGTCACAAGATAAGGAGGTGCAACACATGTCTCGTATTGGTCGCAAACCAATCGCAGTACCTAGCGGTGTAGATGTCACTTTGGACAACGCCGTTATTACAGTAAAAGGTCCTAAAGGCACTTTGACTCGTGAGCTTCATAAAGACATGAAGGTTACAGTTGAAAATAACGAAATCACCGTTGTTCGCCCGTCGGACAACAAATTGCATCGTTCACTTCACGGCACAACCCGCTCCGTTGTCAACAACATGGTTAGCGGTGTGACTGAAGGTTTCTCGAAATCTCTGGAGCTGGTTGGGGTCGGATATCGTGCAAGCAAATCCGGAGATAAAATCGTACTGAACGTTGGCTACTCCCATCCGGTAGAAATCACACCGGAAGCAGGCATCGAGTTCGAAGTTCCTGCGAACACCAAGATTATCGTTAAAGGGATCGACAAAGAACGTGTTGGCGCATATGCTGCCAAGATCCGTTCCGTACGCGAACCTGAGCCGTATAAAGGTAAAGGTATCAAATATGAAGGCGAGCGTATCATCCGCAAGGAAGGTAAAGCCGGTAAGAAAAAATAATCGGTTTGATCTTAATTGTAAGATACCCCGTGCATCTTAAAGTGAAGCTGATTACGGCAAACTGAAGGGAGTGAAAGGGAAGTCATGATTACAAAAGAGGATAAAAACAAGGCTCGTCTCAAAAGACACCTGCGTGTTCGCAAGAAAATTCAGGGAACTGCTGAGCGTCCACGTTTGAACGTGTTCCGTTCTTCGAAACACATCTACGCTCAACTGATCGATGACGTGACAGGCGTTACACTCGTATCTGCCTCGACACTGGATAAAGATCTGAGCGCTACTATCGGGAATGGCGGCAGCGTTGAAGCTGCAGGCAAAGTGGGTCAATTGATCGCTGAGCGCGCCAAAGAAAAAGGACATACTGTGGTTGTATTTGACCGCGGAGGATACTTGTACCATGGACGGATTCAGGCTTTGGCTGACGCAGCTCGCGAAGCTGGTCTTGAATTCTAGAATATTTCTAAAAGGAGGTTAACGACTTGCGTATAGATCCGAACAGTTTAGAGCTGACAGAAAGAGTTGTACACATCAACCGTGTAGCAAAAGTTGTAAAAGGCGGACGCCGTTTCAGCTTTAGCGCACTTGTTGTTGTGGGCGACGGCAACGGCTATGTCGGTGCAGGTATCGGTAAAGCCGGCGAAGTTCCGGACGCCATCCGTAAAGGCATTGAAGACGCCAAGAAAAACCTGATCCACATTCCAATCGTAGGAACTTCGATTCCCCATCTGGTTACTGGACATTTCGGCGCAGGACGCGTGCTGCTGAAACCAGCATCGGAAGGTACTGGCGTTATTGCCGGCGGTCCTGTTCGTGCGGTATTGGAATTGGCAGGCGTTGGCGACATTTTGACAAAATCTTTGGGTTCTTCGAATTCCATGAACATGGTCAATGCAACTCTGGAGGGACTTTCCCGCCTGAAACGCATTGAAGAGGTCGCGAAGCTTCGCGGCAAATCTGTCGAAGAATTACGCGGTTAAGGAGGGGAACGTCAATGGCAAAATTGCAAATCACCCTCGTACGCAGTGTGATTGGACGTCCGGAAACACAACGTGTTACTGTTAAGACGCTCGGCCTGCGTAAAACCAACTCGTCCGTAGTTCACAATGACACTCCTGCAATTCGCGGGATGATCAACAAAGTGAGCCACTTGTTATCCGTTACTGAAATTGAAGGCTAAACGCCTCTCATAAATTAACAAAAATAAGGAGGTGCAAACGATGAAGTTACATGAACTTGCTCCAGCTCCTGGTTCACGCAAAGAACGCAACCGCGTTGGCCGTGGTCCAAGTAGCGGGAACGGTAAAACTTCCGGCCGCGGTCATAAAGGGCAAAACTCCCGTTCCGGCGGCGGTGTTCGTCCGGGCTTCGAGGGTGGACAGAACCCGCTCTATCGTCGTCTGCCTAAACGTGGTTTCATCAATCCTACCCGTAAAGAGTATGCGATTGTGAACCTGGAAGATCTGAACAGCTTTGCTGAAGGAACAGAAGTGACTCCACAGTTGCTGATTGAAACTGGTGTTGTTAAGAATTCCAAAAGCGGCATTAAGATTCTCGGTAATGGCGAACTGGCCGTTAAATTGACTGTACAAGCAAATAAGTTCTCTCAATCTGCGGTAGAGAAAATCGAGGCTGCCGGCGGTAAAACCGAGGTGATCTAATGTTCAAGACGCTTAAGAATATATGGCATATTGAAGATTTGCGCAAAAAGATCCTGTTTACCCTGTTCGTTCTGATCATTTACCGCATCGGTTCTTTTGTACCGGTTCCTGGTGTGAACAAAGAAGTACTGGAATCAACAAATCAGGGCGGCGAAGCTTTGATGGGTCTTTTGAACACCTTCTCGGGCGGAGCGCTCAAAAACTTCTCAATCTTTGCGATCAGTATTTACCCGTACATTACGGCATCCATCATCGTGCAATTGCTCTCGATGGATGTTGTTCCCAAGTTTGCCGAATGGGCTAAACAAGGGGAGCACGGGAAAAAGCAACTGGCGCAAATTACCCGTTACGGCACCGTAGTACTCGGTCTGATTCAAGCCTTTGCTACATCGATCGGGTTTAACCGGATATATGGAACTGAGATGATTCCAAATGCAACCTTTGCGGATTACCTGCTTATCGCGATCATATTGACGGCGGGGACATCGTTCTTGATGTGGCTGGGTGAGCAGATAACAGAAAAGGGAATAGGAAACGGGATTTCGATCCTGATTTTTGCGGGCATCGTCGCCGCCATCCCGGGATATATTACCACTACGGCACAGTCAAGCTTTATTCAGCCGGATCAGGTGTTCCTGAATATTCTTAAAGTCGTTATTATACTGATCGTGATTGTAGCGATTATTACAGGGGTTATCTTTGTACAGCAAGGTATCCGGAAAATCCCTGTACAATACGCTAAACGAGTGGTCGGTAACAAAATGTACGGTGGACAGAATACACATATCCCGCTTAAGATTAATGCGGCAGGTGTAATTCCGGTTATCTTCGCCGTTTCGCTACTTCAATTTCCGATTGTAATCTCGAGCTTTTGGTCAACTCATGAATGGGCTAAATGGGTCACCAACAATCTTGCTCATGATAAGCCGCTAGGCATGGTTCTTTATGTGATCATGATCATCGGATTTACGTTCTTCTATACGTTTGTTCAGATGAATCCCCAGCAAATGGCTGACAACATGAAAAAGAATGGTGGTTACATCCCAGGAATCCGTCCAGGTAAGGCAACTGAGAAGTATTTAACCAGAGTGATGTCACGCCTGACGATGTCCGGTGCACTGTTTCTGGCTGTAATCTCTATCCTGCCTGTATTGTTCGGTTCTTTGTCCGGGTTGCCTCGGCAGGTACAGATTGGTGGTACAGCCCTGCTGATCGTAGTCGGTGTAGCACTGGATACGATGAAGCAGATCGAGAGCCAACTGATCAAACGCCATTACAAAGGCTTCATCAATAAATAGTCGATAGGTTCCGGAGAAGCATGAACTCACTGACTTTCCGGCACCTATTGTGCTGTTTCTTGCTTGGTGGCGAACTTTTGGGGGAGAAGAGAAATCGTGAACATTTTATTCATGGGCCCTCCTGGGGCAGGCAAGGGGACGCAGGCAGCTGTAGTTGTAAAAGAGCTTGGTATTCCTCATATTTCGACGGGAGATGCCTTCCGCTTGGCAATCAAGCAAGGTACACCTGTTGGACTCAAGGCCAAATCTTATATCGATCAAGGCTTGCTTGTACCTGATGATGTGACCATTGGAATTGTTGAAGAACGGCTGCAGCAGTCCGATTGCGAAAAAGGTTTTTTATTGGATGGCTTTCCAAGAACCCTTTCGCAAGCGGAAGCGCTGGAAGATATCTTGAGCCGCTTGAATCGTTCGCTGGATCATGTAATCAACTTGAATGTGGACCGTGGACTGCTGATGGCGCGTCTTACCGGGCGCCGGATCTGTACCGTCTGCGGAACATCCTACCATTTGATTTTCAACCCGCCGAAGCAGGAAGGCATTTGCGACATTGATGGCGGTGCATTGTATCAACGTCCGGATGACAACGAAGAGAGCGTAGGCAAGCGCCTGGACGAGTATGATAATAAGACAGCGCCTTTGCTTGCGTTTTATGACAATAAAGGTCTTTTGCGTCAGGTGAACGGGGAAAACGAAATCAATGTCGTTTCTTCCGAAATCGTATCTTTGCTGCGGGGTTAATGTAATGATCATTTGTAAATCCGAACAGGAACTTGCCTTTATGAGGGAAGCTGGTCGAATTGTTGCCGAGAGTCACCGGCTGATTGCTGAGGCTATTGAGCCAGGCATTACGACTGGAGAGCTCGACAGAATCGCCGATCAATACATTCGCAGTCAAGGTGCTGTGCCGTCTTTCAAAGGTTACAACGGTTTTCCTGCCAGCATTTGCGCTTCAGTCAACGAACAATTGGTGCACGGATTTCCGGGTAAGCGTAAACTGATCGAAGGCGATATTGTTACGCTGGATATTGGTGCAGAGTACCGCGGTTATCACGGTGATTCCGCCTGGACCTACGGTGTGGGCAGCATTTCCGAAGAAGCTCAGCGTTTGCTGGACGTCACGGAAGGCTCCTTGTACGCGGGACTGGCGTTAGTCAAACCGGATGTGCGCTTGTTTACAATCTCCCACGCCATTCAGCAATACATCGAGGATGCCGGGTTCTCCGTCGTGCGCGAGTATGTTGGCCATGGCATTGGGGCAGAACTGCATGAAGAACCGCAAATTCCGAATTATGGCATAGCGGACCGCGGACCACGTCTGAAGCCGGGTATGGTACTCGCGATTGAGCCGATGGTGAACGCAGGGGACAGATATGTCAGAACGCTGGAAGATAACTGGACGGTCGTTACGGTAGACGGTTCATTGTGTGCTCACTTTGAACATACAGTAGCTGTTACACCGGACGGCATGGAAATTTTCACAAAACTGAATGCGTAGGTGATCTTCATGAATATTGGGAGCAGCCCGCAGATTGGTCAAATCGTGAGAATTCTCAAAGGCAAGGATGCCGGAGAGGCTGCCGTTGTTATCGCAGTTGTGGATAGCAGATTTGTATATATTGCAGATGGGGACAAACGCAAGTTTGATGCGCCGAAGAAGAAGAATATTCAGCATTTGGAGCTCATACCCTTCATCAGCAGTGAGATTGTAGACAGTTTGGAAGAAACCGGCCGGGTGACGAACGGAAAACTGCGTTTTGCAGTCATGAAGTACGGTAAGCCTGCTGGAAAAAGTGCTAATGAGAAAGGAGACTAACTGTGGCTAAGGAAGATGTCATTGAAGTGGAAGGTACGGTCATTGAGCCGTTGCCGAATGCAACGTTTAAGGTAGAGCTTGAGAACGGTCATCAAATACTTGCCCATGTGTCCGGGAAATTGCGGATGCACTTTATCCGTATCCTAACCGGGGACAAAGTGGTCGTGCAGTTATCGCCTTATGATTTGTCTAAAGGCCGTATAACTTACCGTAAATAGATGGGAACTACAACAAAAGTTTTGCTTCGCAAAACTTTGAGGAGGTAATTAACATGAAGGTAAGACCTTCTGTAAAGCCCATTTGCGAAAAATGCAAAGTCATCCGCCGCAAAGGGACTGTTATGGTAATTTGCGAAAATCCGAAACACAAACAAAAACAAGGTTAAGAAGGGGGTGTAGCGTAAAATGGCTCGTATAGCTGGAGTGGATTTGCCACGTGATAAACGCGTTGAGATCGCCTTGACTTATATTTTCGGAATCGGTAAAACGACTTCCCAGAAAATTTTGAATGAAACAGGCATTGACGTTAACACACGTGTCCGTGATTTGACGGAAGATGAAGTCAGCAAATTGCGTGAAATGATCGACAAGTCAGTGAAGGTTGAAGGTGACCTGCGTCGTGAAATTTCCTTGAATATTAAACGTCTTACTGAGATCGGCTGCTACCGCGGTGTTCGCCACCGTCGTGGATTGCCTGTTCGCGGTCAACGTACCAAAACAAATGCCCGTACCCGGAAAGGCCCGCGTCGTACGGTAGCAAACAAAAAGAAATAAGAAGGGGTGATAAGAGACAATGGCTAAACCGAAAAAAGTCGTACGTACCAAACGTCGCGACCGTAAAAATATCGAGAGCGGCGTGGCACATATTCGTTCCACGTTCAACAACACTATCGTTACGATCACGGATCCTCACGGAAATGCAATTTCCTGGGCAAGCTCCGGCGGTCAAGGATTTAAAGGTTCCCGTAAATCGACTCCATTTGCAGCGCAAATGGCAGCCGAAACTGCTGCAAAAGCAGCTATGGAACACGGCATGAAGTCCGTTGAAGTTATGGTTAAAGGACCGGGCGCGGGCCGCGAAGCAGCCATCCGTTCCCTTCAGGCCGCTGGCCTTGAAGTCAACCTCATTAAAGACGTAACTCCGGTTCCTCACAATGGATGCCGTCCGCCGAAACGTCGCCGCGTATAATGAAATCAGAATTGTGATTGTGGTATAATTCTGACGCATCTGCTAATAATAGGTGTTTAGGCATACTACATGATGCACCTGATGGGGTGACAGTTTCATATAGGAGCGACGTTTGAAGGAGGGGTACACTCGTGATAGAAATCGAAAAGCCGAAGATTGAGACCGTAGAAGCCAATGATGAAGGAACCTATGGGAAATTCGTAGTTGAACCGCTGGAACGTGGATATGGCACGACTCTGGGGAACTCGCTTCGCCGGATCCTGCTTTCCTCCCTGCCGGGAGCCGCAGTGACTTCGGTCCAAATTGACGGCGTTCTGCATGAGTTCTCGACCGTTCCTGGCGTAATGGAAGATGTGACGGAGATCATTCTGAACCTTAAAGCTCTTTCCCTGAAGATTCATTCAGACGAAGAGAAAGTGTTCGAGATTGATGCTGAAGGTGAAGGCATCGTTACCGCAGGTGATATCCGTGCGGACAGCGATGTTGAGATCCTGAACCCGGATCTTCATATTGCAACGCTGGGACCTGGCGCGAGACTTCACATGCGAATTTTTGCAGGCCGTGGCCGCGGTTACGTCCAAGCGGACCGTAACAAACGCGAAGATCAGCCCATCGGCGTTATTCCGGTGGATTCCATCTATACGCCTATCTCCCGTGTGAATTACGGCATCGACAACACTCGTGTCGGTCAAGTGACCAACTACGACAAGCTGACGATGGAAATTTGGACGGATGGCAGTATTAGACCGGAAGAGGCTGTAAGCCTGGGAGCCAAAATTTTGAACGAGCACCTCGTTTTGTTCGTAGGTCTTACGGATGAAGCGAAAGACGCCGAAATTATGGTGGAAAAAGAAGAAGACAAAAAAGAAAAAGTGCTTGAGATGACAATCGAAGAGCTGGATCTTTCTGTTCGTTCTTACAACTGCCTCAAACGTGCCGGTATTAATACCGTACAAGAGCTGACTACGAAAACGGAAGAAGATATGATGAAGGTCCGCAACCTGGGCCGCAAATCTTTGGAAGAAGTTCAAGAGAAGCTTGAGGAACTGGGACTGGGACTCCGTACAGAAGAATAGCTGGCAGATTGCTTGAGTAAAGGAGGGAAAACAAATGGCATACCAAAAATTGGGCCGTGATTCCAGTGCGCGCAAAGCGTTGTTCCGCGACATGGTAACGGATCTGTTTCTTTATGAGCGCATCCAGACAACAGAAGCTAAAGCGAAGGAAGTCCGTTCCATCGCTGAAAAGCTGATCACCAAAGCGAAAAAAGGCGATCTTCATGCCCGCCGTCAAGTCGCTGCATTTGTTCGTCGCGAGACTGTAGATGGTGAACAGGATGCAATCCAGAAATTGTTCGCTGATATTGCTCCTCGTTACACAGAGCGTCCAGGCGGATACACTCGTATCCTGAAGCTGGGACCTCGCCGTGGCGACGCTGCGCCTATGGTTTATCTTGAACTGGTAGACCGCGCGTAGGATCACAAGTTATGATTTCCGGATGTACCCCTTAACGCACATACTTTTGATTTAGTATGGGCAGAGAAGTATTAACGTTATTGTGCTGCAGGGGCAATTGAGCCCTGCTGTGCAATATCCGCGGGAATCACCTTGTATAGAGTAGAAGGAGCTCCCGCCGGGGCTCTTTTTTTAATGTTGAACAGCTGCTGCAGTATGGAAATGGTGAAAGGAAGAACGGAATGCGTAATCTGTTGATGAAGGTCAATTATGACGGCACCCGCTATGATGGCTTTCAGACCCAGCCTCAGGGCAATACGATTCAAGACCATCTGGAACATGCCATTCTCCATCTAACCGGCGAGACGCTTAAGATTACGGGCTCAGGACGGACAGATGCAGGGGTGCATGCCTATGGCCAGCCGTTCAATTTCCTGACTGCTTCTAAAATTCCGCTTGAGCGGTGGTGTCTGGCGCTTAATGCCCGGCTGCCGCAGGATATCGTAGTCACTGAGGCACGGGAGGTCTCGCTTGAGTTCCACTCCCGCAGAGGGGCTAAGCGCAAAACTTACCGTTACACGATTAACGGCAACCGGTTCCCGGACCCGTTCCAGCGGCGCCTGCAGTATCATCATCCGGTGAAGCTGGACCTTCCTGCAATGCAGCAAGGTTTGGCCCATATCATTGGTACCCATGATTTCACGTCGTTCGCGTCCAGAAAGTCTACTAAGACTTCTCATGTCCGGACGATTTTTGAGGCTCATATGGAGGTTGACCATAGTATGTGCCGGAACGGGACTGCAGACCAGGGAGTGATTCACACTTATATTACGGGCAGCGGCTTTCTGCAGCATATGGTCCGCATTATAATGGGAACGCTGATACATGTGGGTGAAGGCAAAATCCGTGCGGAGGCGGTTGCGGATATTCTTGCAGCCTGTGACCGTGCGGCAGCGGGGCCTACGGCTGTAGCTCAGGGATTGGCACTGTGGAGCGTGGAATATGACGAGGCAGGGCTATAGGGTTCAACGCATTTATTTTTCTGAAAAAATATGCATTGAAAATTAGAAATCACTTGCGCTTGTTATGTTTATGCTGTAATATAAAAGTTGTGTTTTCTTGATGGCTATCCCACAGCCCCGATCAAGGAAATGCCAAAACCAAGCTTTTTTTAACTCACATAATCGTAATTTAATGAGAACTTAGATATACGAAACAGATGATTTTCGTACGAGAACAAGGAGGAAACATTCATGCGTACCACCTATATGGCGAAGCCGAACGAAGTTGAACGCAATTGGCACATTATTGATGCCGAAGGCAAAACACTTGGTCGTTTGGCCAGCGAAGCCGCTGCTTTGATCCGTGGCAAACACAAACCGCAATTCACTCCACATGTTGATACGGGAGATTTCGTAATTGTTATCAACGCTGAGAAGATTCACCTGACCGGCAAGAAATTGCAAAATAAGAAATACTACCGTCACTCGATGCACCCAGGCGGCTTGAAAGTTACTGTTGCTGAGGACCTGCTGAAAACAAAACCTGAACGTGTCATTGAATCCGCCGTACACGGTATGATTCCTAAGACTCGCCAAGGGGATCACATGAAGCTGAGACTCAAAGTATATGCAGGCGCCGAGCATCCACATGCAGCACAAAAACCTGAAGTTTACGAACTTCGCGGATAAGAATAGAGGAGGACAGTTTCATGGCACAAGTACAATACTATGGGACAGGTCGTCGTAAACATTCGGTAGCACGTGTTCGCCTTGTACCGGGTGAAGGACGCATTGTCATTAACAAACGCGAGATGGACGAATATTTCGGTGTGGAAACATTGAAGATGATCGTAAAACAACCTTTGAACCTGACTGAAACACTGGGCAACTACGATGTAATCGTTCTTGCTCACGGTGGCGGCATTTCGGGTCAAGCCGGAGCAATCCGTCACGGGATCGCCCGTGCCTTGCTGAAAGTTGATCCTGAATACCGTGGATCTTTGAAGAAAGCCGGATTCCTGACTCGTGACCCACGCATGAAGGAACGTAAGAAATACGGCCTTAAGGCTGCACGTCGTGCGCCTCAGTTCTCGAAACGTTAAGATCTCTTGTATATTAAGCCTCTGGCCCTTTGGGCCAGGGGCTTTGTTAATTTTTAAGAAAACCGCCATTCCCCAAAATACTCCAAAAACATTTCTCCCTTACACTACAGATATCCCGAGTTAGTATGTATCATAATCATTCATGCCTACATTGGCCCTGCCGGATTGCCGGCGGGGTACTTTTTTATTCCGAAACAACTGGAATCGGTGGCGCTCAAACTCTGTACACAACTTTCACCCAAAATGGATAAAACTATTGACTTCAGCTCTGAATGTCTTATACTATTCCATATAAGATTAGTTGGAATTAGCGGATTTGTTTGTTATGTGGAATACCAGGATGGAGGAATATAATAATGAACTTATTGGAGAAAGAAGATTTAATCAGAGTAAAGGCCGAAGAATTGGAACATGCAACACCGGAGGAAATCATCCGCTGGGCCGTAGAGACTTTTCCTAATATAACCTTTGCCTGCAGCTTCGGTGCCGAAGATGTAGTGCTGGTAGACATGCTTCAGAAGGTTAGTCCGTCCACAGATGTTTTTTATTTGGATACGGATTTTCATTTTAAAGAAACGTATGAGACCAGAGATATAATGGCCGATAAATACGGTATGGAATTTGTTCGTGTATCGCCGCAGATTACGCCGGCAGAGCAAGCCGTTCAATACGGCGAGGCGCTGTGGAGCACCGACCCCAATCAATGCTGCGCAATCCGCAAGGTAGAGCCGCTTACCCGGATTTTGTCGCAGTATGATGCCTGGATTACAGGAATCCGCCGTGACCAGGCACCAACCCGCGCCAATGCCAAAAAAGTCGAATACGACAATAAGTTCGGTCTTGTTAAGTTTAATCCGATTGCCAACTGGACTTCCGAGGATGTCTGGAATTATATCCGTGAGAACGATGTCGTTTACAACCCGCTGCATGATCGCAATTTCCCGAGTATTGGGTGCGAACAATGCACACGGGCGGTTATGCCGGGTGAAGATCCGCGTGCGGGCAGATGGTCAGGTTCGGATAAAACAGAATGCGGACTGCATAAATAAGGACAGAATTTGAATTGCACAGAAGGAGAGAGCGCATAAATGACTTCGATACTTCCTCATGGAGGAACACTGATTAGACGTGTAGCTGAAGGCGCACAGAGAGAAGAACTGCTTCAGCAGGCTTCAGGTTACAAATCAATACCCGTGAATACCTGGACTTTATCGGATTTGGATTTAATCGGGGTCGGTGCATTTTCGCCGCTTACCGGCTTTCTGAATGAAGAAGACTACCACTCTGTTGTCAAAAGCATGCGTCTTGCTGACGGCACGGTATGGAGCATCCCGGTTACGTTGTCTGTCGAGGATGAAGTGGCTTCCGGACTTGCCGTGGGCGACAGAGTGTCGCTGATCGGTGCGGAAGACGGGGTTATTTATGGACTGCTTGATATTGAGAGTATTTATGAGGCGGATCAGCAGTTTGAGGCGCAGAATGTGTTCAAAACGACGGACCCTGCACACCCTGGCGTGAGCAAATTACTGGCTAGGGCGTCAACCTATGTTGGAGGACCTATTACTGTTCTGAACCGTCCTGCGCCTGAGAAGTTCAAAGAGTTTTACTTCGATCCCGCAGAGACACGGCAAATCTTTGCTGAGAAAGGCTGGAGAACCGTTGTAGGCTTTCAGACCCGCAATCCGGTGCACCGCGCTCATGAGTACATTCAGAAATGCGCTATGGAGGTTGTGGATGCGTTATTTCTTAATCCTTTGGTGGGGGAGACGAAGTCTGATGATGTGCCGGCGGATGTACGCATGAAGAGCTATCTTGCTTTGTTGGAGAACTATTATCCGAAGGACCGCACCTTTCTAGGCGTGTTCCCCGCTGCCATGCGCTATGCCGGACCGCGGGAAGCGATCTTTCATGCGATGGTGCGTAAAAATTACGGCTGCACCCATTTTATTGTCGGCCGCGATCATGCGGGGGTGGGTGACTACTATGGCACCTACGAAGCTCAAGAGATTTTCTCGAATTTCACGGCGGATGAGCTGGGAATCACTCCTCTGTTTTTTGAACACAGCTTCTTCTGTGTAAAATGCGGAAATATGGCTTCAAGCAAAACCTGTCCGCATCCGGGGGATCAGCATTTGACGCTTTCAGGCACCAAGGTCCGGGGACTTCTGCGGGATGGCAAGTGTCCGCCACCGGAGTTTACGCGTCCTGAAGTAGCAGAGATTCTCATCGAGGGAATGTCTGTAGAAGTCACCGCCCAATCCTAAATAGCCAGTACTATTTGGCCCTCTTGTCCCATATAGATGAGTAGAATCTATCGGGACGAGGGGGTCTTTGTTATGTCTGGCCGAAAGCAGGGGAAAGTCTCGGTCTGGATCTCGTGGAGCAGCATTAAAAAAGGCATGCTTGGTGCTGTCCTGCTGGCGGTGATGATCGGGATTATTGCCTATGATATGCCAACCGCCAAAACACTGAATTACTGGAGTCTGCCGCTGTCGGGCAAAGTCATTGCCATTGATGCCGGGCATGGGGGCCCTGATGGGGGAGCGGTCAGCCGGGAGGGCCTGATTGAGAAGGATATTAACCTTTCGGTTTCTCTATATTTGCGGGATTACCTGCAGCAGGCGGGAGCGATAGTGGTTATGACCCGTGAAGGGGATTACGACCTGGCCCAGCAGGATACGAAGGGCTACTCCAAACGGAAAACAGAAGACCTGAAGCAACGGGTAAGAAGCATTGAAGAGAAGAGGGCAGATTTGTTTGTAAGTGTGCATATGAACAGTGTGCCTTCAGGACGCTGGAGCGGTGCCCAGACCTTCTATTACCCGAATAACACAGGCAACAAGGCTTTAGCGGGTTTTGTGCAGGCTGAGCTGAAAGCGACACTTGAGAATACCGACCGGATAGCCAAGACTGTAAATACTGTATATTTGCTGAAAGCTTTGAAAATGCCTGCTGTGCTTGTGGAGGTTGGCTTCCTGTCCCATCCACAGGAGTCGGCGCTGCTTGGAGACGATGTCTACCAGCGGAAGGTGGCCACCAGCATCTACCGCGGGATTTTGCGGTACGCCTCGGAACAGCCTTAGCCGTTACTACGTTTTGCGGAAGGGTAATGTTATAATAGATCCAAAATACCGGAACCTTACCCGTCCGGAGAGAAAATAGAGGTGCTTTCCATGCTGACCAGGGAACAAATTCAGGAACTATTGCAGCCGCTTACTGACCCGGAATCCGGAAAAAGCCTTATTGAATTGCAGCTGATTCGCGATATCATGGTCAAGGAAGACCGGATATCCCTATCGCTCGTATGTCTGGATACCGATGAGAAAAGCCGTATGGAGCTCGAGCAGAAGGTTCGTGATCTGCTGACAGAAGGAGGCGCGGGCAATATTCATATCCGGCTGCGTGATGCAACCGATTATGAGCGCTCTATCCTTCGCGGAGAGAGCACGGAGGACAAGCCGGAGCCGGAACAGGGCGGGGCGCTCAAAGGACACGCAGCGGGCCTTGAGGGGCACGAGCTGATCAATAAGGATTCAGGAGTGAACTTCATCGCGATTGCCAGCGGCAAAGGCGGAGTAGGCAAGTCTACTGTAACCGTTAATCTGGCGGTCGCACTGGCCCGGAAAGGCAAAAAAGTCGGACTGATTGATGCGGATATCTACGGCTTCAGCATTCCGGATATGATGGGAATTGAAGAAGGACCGATCGTGGAAGAAGGAACGATTATTCCTGTAGAACGTTTCGGAGTAAAAGTCATGTCTATGGGCTTTTTTATCCGCGAGAATAGCCCCGTGATCTGGCGCGGGCCAATGCTTGGCAAAATGCTCCGCCAGTTCTTCAGCGATGTCGGCTGGGGTGAGCTTGACTATATGCTCCTCGATCTGCCCCCAGGTACAGGCGATGTGGCACTTGATGTCCATCAGATGCTTCCGCACAGTAAGGAGATCATTGTTACCACCCCTCATGCGACAGCAGCCTTTGTGGCGGCCCGAGCGGGCTCAATGGCCCTGCAGACCGATCATGAGGTCCTTGGAGTCATTGAGAATATGGCTTATTACGAGTGTTCGTCCTGCGGAAAGAAGGATTATATCTTCGGCCGGGGAGGCGGAGCAAGACTGGCGGAAACCCTGCACACGGAGCTGCTTGCCCAAATACCTCTGGGTGCACCGGATAATCATATTTCCGAGCCGGACTTCTCGCCGTCAGTATATAAGGCGGAGACCGCAACGGCGCAGCTGTTCGCTGAAATTGCTGACAAGCTGATTGCCAACAATGAGCAGTAAACCAAAAGAGGCCGTTCCCTTTACCGGGAGGGCCTCTTTTGTCTTAGGAACCTGAATCATCGCCGCCTTGTTTACTTCCGCCGCTGCCCTTGTCCTCTCCTTCTTTACCCGCCCCCTTTTTTCTACCTTAGGCTGCAGTTCGTCCTGGACCACAGTCTTCAGAAGATCGAGCACCTCCATGCGGAACAATGGATTCTGCATGGCTTCCTGCATGATGGTCATGGATTGCTTGCGGTAATCGGAGGTTTTGGTAAGATCAAGGAACATCTTCATCATTTCAGGTGATTTCATGATTTCGGCGACTGACTTTTGGTATGTTGGATCTTTGATTAGCTGAAGGTGAAGCTCCTTGCTTTGTGAATTGACCGCTTTGGCAAAGTCACCTGCGAACTTCGGATCGGTCATGATTTTTTCAATTTCCTTCTGGTACTCCGGTGCTGTAATTGTGTCCTTTACCGCGACGCGGATTTGCTCAGTGGTTTGCAGCGGCATCATTTTCATGCTTAATCCGCTGGTGCTGGTTCCTTCAGAGCCGGAGCTTGGGGTGGACAGAGCCTCCTCGACCGCTTTTTTTCCCTCTTCGCTTTTCAATATATCTACAACCATGGTCTTCATTTCCTTGTAACTGACTTGTCCGGAAGAGGAACCGCTCTGTTCGCTTCCACATGCCGTTAAGGCCATAACCATGCTAAGCACCAAGCTTCCAGTCCACAAAGTCCTCCACTTCATTGGCGCTGCCCTCCTTTATGGGATTCCTGCATGTAGTATGCCGCAGAGACAAGCTTTTATGTTGCCTGGCAATGGTTTTTTGTCGGTAAGCTTGGTAAAATAAATCTGACATGTGGGAGGTGAACAGGCTGAATATAAAGAAATGGTTTTTTTTATTCTGGACGACGCTCTTGATCGGGGCTGGAGGGGCAGTCATTGCCGGGTTGGCACTGCAGACCGTAAACGGCACCATTCATTTTAAAAGCACAGCCGACACTTTGATCTACCCTTTGATTCTCCTTGGCTACGGTATGCTTGTGAGCGTTTACGCCCAACTGGGGTTTTTTGCGTATCTGATTCTGAACTACATGGGAATCGGGGTGTTCCCGCGGAGGGTTTGGCAATACGTTCAGTTAGTTTTGGCTGTACTTGCACTGCTTGAGCTGATTTTTCTGCGTACCTTTGTTGGGAGCGGACGGGATGTTTCCTCCGATTGGCTTTTAGGCATCGGCATTCTGCTTACTGCCCTTATTGTTGCTTATTTCAAAGTGCGGAGCACGAACCTCACAGCCTGGATTCCGACATTTTTCTTTATGACAGCCATCACCATCGTTGAGATCATTGGTGTACTTCAGATTGGGGTGGACAGTGCCACTGTATTTATTGTGATTCCGCTGGTTGCCTGCAATGCATTCCAAATTCTGATGCTGCACCGTATCCTGAAGCCGATATCCGCATAAGCTGCAGCCAATAAACCCCGGTCCTCAGTCTTGAGAAGTCGGGGTTTTGTTGAAAATATAAGCAGGACGGCGTTGGTCCGAAGCTTAATCCGATTAGAATCGGGAGCATCAGGTTAATCTTTAAGAACAGTTACATAACTAAAAAACGGTTGAGACGACTAGGAGGGAATATATGAACATCAAGCGCTATATGATAAAAGACACAAATGAATCTGTCCTGAAAAAACTCGACCCCGACGAGAGCGGGGACTTCAAATCCAAGGAAGAGGCAGAAGCCAAAACGGCAAAGCTCAAAGAGCGTCTTGCTGAACTCCAGGATGTCCTTTTTGCCCAGAAAAAGCATTCCCTGCTAGTCATTCTTCAAGGAATGGACTCCAGCGGAAAGGATGGCACGGTCAAGCACATTTTCTCCGGCATTAATCCTCAAGGGTTCATGGTCACCAGCTTTAAGAAACCTTCTCTGGAGGAAGAGGCTCACGACTTTCTGTGGAGAGTGCATATGAAGACGCCGCCCAAGGGATACATCGCCGCGTTCAACCGGTCGCACTATGAGGATGTTCTAGTGCCGCGTGTGCATGGAGATTTGAAAAAGAAGAAATGAAGCGCCGCTTCCGCTACATTCGCGAGTTTGAAGCTATGCTGGCCGAAGAAGGCACAACCATCATTAAGCTCTTTTTGCATATTTCCAAAGATAAGCAGCTTGAGAAGATCCAGGAGCGGCTGCACGACCCGGCCAAACACTGGAAATTTGATGCCAGTGATCTGCAGGAGCGGCAGTATTGGGATGATTATCAGGCAGCCTATGGTGATGTCTTCAAGGAAACCAGTATAGATACCGCACCCTGGTATTGGATTCCGGCCAATCACCGGTGGTACCGCAATTACCTGGCTTTAGCCATTGTTGTCAAAACCCTGGAGGGCTTGGATCTGAGCTACCCGAAACTGGATACCCCCACACCCGATATTTCGCAGCTCATCTCTCCAAGACATTAATAACTGTTGGCCCGCATCTGTACCAGGAGCACTGCGATACCACCTTGATTTCTACATCCCGGCGGCATCCTCCAAACCATCATTTAACATGGCGGAATCCCGGACTTCTTTGCCTTCAGCACTGCCCTGGCTGATTAGTTCGGAGACAGTGACAAATTCATAACCCTGGCTGCGCAGATTATCGATAATCTGAGGAAGGGCCTCATGGGTCTGCTTGCAGGAATCACTGGCATGCAAAAGCACAATATCACCGGGATGCGCCTTGCTGGTCACTCTTCTTACGATATTGTCCACGCCGATGTTTTTCCAATCCAGCGAGTCAGTATCCCACTGAATGACCTTGTAGCCCAGATCGGTTGCCACCTGAAGCACTCTTTTGTCAAAATCACCATTCGGCATCCGGATCAAATTTGGCTCTTTCCCGGTTAGCTCCGTCAATACAGTATGGGCTGTGGTGATTTGGTTTTTTATTTCTTCATTGCTTAAGGCACTGTAGTTCACATGCTTGTGGCCGTGGCTGCCGATTTCGTAGCCTGCGTCTTTAATGCTTGTAACGATTTCCTGATGCGTCTTGCTCCAGGGGGAAGAGAGGAAGAAGGTCGCTTTATCTACCTTTTTATCTTCGAGCACCTTCAGAATCGGTCCGGGCCGTTTCTCTCCCCAGCTGATGTCAAACGTTAAGGCGATGAGCTTCTTTTCCGTCGGCACACTGTAAATGGCGGAAGGGGCCGTTTCCGAAAAAACGGTAATATTCCCTCTCTCGACATAGACGACACCGGCAGCAAGAAGCGCAGCGGCAAAGATATAAATGAACCGTTTTATCTTTTTGCCGCTGAATACATAAAAAGAATTCATAATGTCAGCGCTCCTCTCCCATGCGAAATGCTTGTTTGTTCTAAATGTATGCTCGTACAGGGCGCTTATGACCGTAGATATGTCCAACATACTTTTAGGAGGTAATTATGCTATCTTTTCCCGCTTTCGCCAAAGATTTATCCACCATCCGCAAGGCCTTATTGTTCGCACTTTTATTATTTGTGGCGGGAGGAGTTATAGGCTGGATTGGCACCGGCAGTCTGCAAAAGCTGCTTTCCGGTCAGTTGGAGAGTTTAAGTAAAATCAGCGGTAGCCTCAAGGAATCCGCACATCCGCAGTGGAGCTTTTTTCAATTTATATTTCTGAACAACAGCATCAAAGGCGTGCTCATAATCTTCCTGGGTGCTATTTTTGGCATCCTGCCTGCATTGTTTTTATTGATTAATGGCGGCGTAATCGGCTATCTGATTCATATCTCGGCCATGCAGGGCATGGATTTGTTTGACCTTATTGTCAAAGGACTGCTCCCCACGGCATTATTGAAATTCCGGCCATCATCATCGCCTGTGCCTTTGGTTTGCAGTTTGGCTGGAATGTAATCTCCGATCTATTCAGTTCAGCTGCTGCAAGAGAAAAGAGAAGCGGGGCGTGGCCGGCCTTTATGCGCCAAACCTTAAGAGCCTCCATATGGATAGTGATCCTGTTATTCGTAGCGGCCATCATTGAGAGCACAATTACATTTTCACTTTTATCATAAAATTCCACAGAAATGAGCATAACATTAAAGGCATCCGATTTTGGGTTTTGCCGGGGAGGAACACATGCGGGGATTTCGGAGAAAGCCATAAGGAATTTTTTTATAATTATGGTTACAGACACGACGCTCCGGTTAATCTAGTTTAAGTGGATATATAAACCCTCTCTTCCCCTCCAATGGACTATCTTCAATTGCACAAGCAACGGCGCTTACGGATTTTGTTGGACTTAATTTCATGAAGGAGGCCAAGCATATGTTGGGAATGTTGTTCAACGAGAAGGAATGCAAGGAGCTGGACTATGTTTTGCGTAAAGAGCTTGATGAAATGCTCCTTGATTTAAGTGATCAGCGCTTGGACCACAATATCAGGCATGCTATTGCCAATCGATATAAGACTGTATTTCGGATGTATGCACGGTTTGCACCGCAGAAGGAGCTGTCCAAGTATGCATGGGGAGGACGTTATTCCCAGTCTAAACATTAGAACCTTTGATTTTAATTAAATAGGTTGACTAAAAGGGAGCCGCTGTGATACATTATATCTTGCGCTCCTTTTCAATGTTTTGGAGAGCGGCAAATGGCAGGCAAAGTTGAAAAAAACTTTTTTCAAAAAAAACGCTTGCCAAATGCATATACGCTGTGATATATTATAAAGGTCGCCGCTGACAAGCGACGATGAATGAAAAAGACATTGATCTTTGAAAACTGAACAACGAGTGAGTGGGATTTCACGCATGTGAGATCCAAAAGAGATGAGTTTCACAGCGTGTTTCACGCTTTAGAGATTTCATCAGAGAATGCAAATTCTCGTCAGATGTTTCAAAATGAGCTATCGCTCTTTTAATAACATTTCGGATGGTTATTTTCTTGAAGCAATTCAGGGAAGTAGTCGCTCGAAAAAACCTTATTGGAGAGTTTGATCCTGGCTCAGGACGAACGCTGGCGGCGTGCCTAATACATGCAAGTCGAGCGGAGTTATGAAGGAGCTTGCTCCTGATTAACTTAGCGGCGGACGGGTGAGTAACACGTAGGCAACCTACCCTCTAGACTGGGATAACTACCGGAAACGGTAGCTAATACCGGATAATTCCTTGACCCACCTGGGTTAGGGATGAAAGGCGGAGCAATCTGCTGCTAGAGGATGGGCCTGCGGCGCATTAGCTAGTTGGTGGGGTAACGGCCTACCAAGGCGACGATGCGTAGCCGACCTGAGAGGGTGAACGGCCACACTGGGACTGAGACACGGCCCAGACTCCTACGGGAGGCAGCAGTAGGGAATCTTCCGCAATGGGCGAAAGCCTGACGGAGCAACGCCGCGTGAGTGATGAAGGTTTTCGGATCGTAAAGCTCTGTTGCCAGGGAAGAACGTCCGGTAGAGTAACTGCTGCCGGAGTGACGGTACCTGAGAAGAAAGCCCCGGCTAACTACGTGCCAGCAGCCGCGGTAATACGTAGGGGGCAAGCGTTGTCCGGAATTATTGGGCGTAAAGCGCGCGCAGGCGGCTGCTTAAGTCTGGTGTTTAAACCTTGGGCTCAACCTGGGGTCGCACTGGAAACTGGGCAGCTTGAGTACAGAAGAGGAAAGTGGAATTCCACGTGTAGCGGTGAAATGCGTAGAGATGTGGAGGAACACCAGTGGCGAAGGCGACTTTCTGGGCTGTAACTGACGCTGAGGCGCGAAAGCGTGGGGAGCAAACAGGATTAGATACCCTGGTAGTCCACGCCGTAAACGATGAGTGCTAGGTGTTAGGGGTTTCGATACCCTTGGTGCCGAAGTTAACACAGTAAGCACTCCGCCTGGGGAGTACGGTCGCAAGACTGAAACTCAAAGGAATTGACGGGGACCCGCACAAGCAGTGGAGTATGTGGTTTAATTCGAAGCAACGCGAAGAACCTTACCAGGTCTTGACATCCAACTAACGAAGCAGAGATGCATTAGGTGCCCTTCGGGGAAAGTTGAGACAGGTGGTGCATGGTTGTCGTCAGCTCGTGTCGTGAGATGTTGGGTTAAGTCCCGCAACGAGCGCAACCCTTGACTTTAGTTGCCAGCAGGTAAGGCTGGGCACTCTAGAGTGACTGCCGGTGACAAACCGGAGGAAGGTGGGGATGACGTCAAATCATCATGCCCCTTATGACCTGGGCTACACACGTACTACAATGGCCGGTACAACGGGAAGCGAAGCCGCGAGGTGGAGCCAATCCCAGCAAAGCCGGTCTCAGTTCGGATTGCAGGCTGCAACTCGCCTGCATGAAGTCGGAATTGCTAGTAATCGCGGATCAGCATGCCGCGGTGAATACGTTCCCGGGTCTTGTACACACCGCCCGTCACACCACGAGAGTTTACAACACCCGAAGTCGGTGGGGTAACCCGCAAGGGGGCCAGCCGCCGAAGGTGGGGTAGATGATTGGGGTGAAGTCGTAACAAGGTAGCCGTATCGGAAGGTGCGGCTGGATCACCTCCTTTCTATGGAAAATCGTTCTCTGCAATGAGAACATTCAAATCGGAAGCTTTGCTTCCATTAGAACCCTCGGGTTCGAACACTCACTCGTGTTCAGTTTTGAAAGAGCAAGTCTCTTTCGTATACGTTTGGTGGCGATAGCGGAGGGGTTCCACACGTACCCATCCCGAACACGACCGTTAAGCCCTCCAGCGCCGATGGTACTTGGACCGAAGGGTCCTGGGAGAGTAGGACGCCGCCAAGCGGACAATCAATCCTTTGATTGATTTCCTTATGTTATATATGTTATATGGGCTTTTAGCTCAGTTGGTTAGAGCGCACCTCTGATAAGGGTGAGGTCGGTGGTTCGAGTCCACCAAGGCCCACCATATAACATTAAATTCTTTTGGGGCCATAGCTCAGCTGGGAGAGCGCCTGCCTTGCAAGCAGGAGGTCAGCGGTTCGATCCCGCTTGGCTCCACCAAACTTGTTTCAAAAAAGTATATGCAAGAACTTGATCCTTGAAAACTGGATACCGAAACGAAAATGCGTTTTAGAACATCTTTTAGCTGAAACTTGTGTGAACAAGTTGAAATAGTTATTAGTGACCGATATTTTCCTAACGGAAATAAAGAGCTTTGAATTCATTCAATGTTCGATATTTCTCCTACGGAGAAAATCGTGGTTAAGCTAATAAGAGCACACGGAGGATGCCTAGGCGCCAGGAGCCGACGAAGGACGTGGCGAACAACGAAACTGCCTCGGGGAGCTGTAAGCAAGCTTTGATCCGGGGGTGTCCGAATGGGGAAACCCGGCTGTGGTAATTCGCAGTCACTCACACCTGAATTCATAGGGTGTGAAGAGGCAGACCAGGGGAACTGAAACATCTAAGTACCCTGAGGAAGAGAAAACAATAGTGATTCCGTCAGTAGCGGCGAGCGAACGCGGAACAGCCTAAACCAAGGAGCTTGCTCCTTGGGGTTGTGGGACGTCTCACATGGAGTTACAAAGGAACCGGGTAGGCGAAGAGGTCTGGAAAGGCCCGCGATAGAGGTAAAAGCCCTGTAGCCTAAACCCTGTTCCCTCCGAGACGGATCCCGAGTAGTGCGGGGCACGTGAAACCCCGTATGAATCCGGCAGGACCATCTGCTAAGGCTAAATACTACCTGGCGACCGATAGTGAAACAGTACCGTGAGGGAAAGGTGAAAAGCACCCCGGAAGGGGAGTGAAATAGAACCTGAAACCGTGTGCTTACAAAAAGTCAGAGTCCTCTATATGGATGATGGCGTGCCTTTTGTAGAATGAACCGGCGAGTTACGTTTAACATGCAAGGTTAAGGTGAGAAGCCGGAGCCGCAGCGAAAGCGAGTCTGAATAGGGCGACTAAGTATGTGGACGTAGACCCGAAACCGTGTGATCTACCCCTGTCCAGGGTGAAGGTGCGGTAACACGCACTGGAGGCCCGAACCCACGTACGTTGAAAAGTGCGGGGATGAGGTGGGGGTAGCGGAGAAATTCCAATCGAACTCGGAGATAGCTGGTTCTCCCCGAAATAGCTTTAGGGCTAGCCTCGGTGAATGGAGTCGTGGAGGTAGAGCACTGATTGGGTGCGGGGCCCGCAAGGGTTACCAAGCTCAGTCAAACTCCGAATGCCATGGACTTCTTGCCGGGAGTCAGACAGTGAGTGCTAAGATCCATTGTCAAAAGGGAAACAGCCCAGACCATCAGCTAAGGTCCCCAAGTGTGTGTTAAGTGGGAAAGGATGTGGAGTTGCACAGACAACCAGGATGTTGGCTTAGAAGCAGCCACCATTGAAAGAGTGCGTAATAGCTCACTGGTCGAGTGACTCTGCGCCGAAAATGTAACGGGGCTAAACACACCACCGAAGCTATGGCTTGGATCGACTTCACTGCGCCTTTGAGGCGTGTGTATCTAACTAGACATTGATGCCGGAAATCATCTCAAGGGATGAGCGGCTAAATGCTTCCAGGGGATACACACAGGCTTCGAAGCTGGAGTGAAGTCGATCCAGGGGTAGGGGAGCGTTGTATGTGGATTGAAGGTGTACCGGAAGGAGCGCTGGACTGCATACAAGTGAGAATGCCGGTATGAGTAACGAAAAGATCAGTGAGAATCTGATCCGCCGAAAGCCCAAGGTTTCCTGAGGAAGGCTCGTCCGCTCAGGGTAAGTCGGGACCTAAGGCGAGGCCGACAGGCGTAGTCGAAGGACAACAGTTTGAAATTACTGTACCACCGTAATCCGCTATGAGCGATGGGGTGACGCAGGAGGGTAGTGACGCGGACTGATGGATGTCCGTCCAAGCAGTGAGGCTGGTGTGTAGGCAAATCCGCACACCGAAAGGCTGGGCTGTGATGGGGAGCGAAAATTACAGTAGCGAAGGTCATGATCTCACACTGCCAAGAAAAGCCTCTAGCCAGGAGAAGGTGCCCGTACCGCAAACCGACACAGGTAGGCGAGAAGAGAATTCTAAGGCGCGCGGAAGAACTCTCGTTAAGGAACTCGGCAAAATGACCCCGTAACTTCGGGAGAAGGGGTGCCTCGGTAGGGTGAATAGCCCGAGGGGGCCGCAGTGAAAAGGCCCAAGCGACTGTTTAGCAAAAACACAGGTCTGTGCGAAGCCGCAAGGCGAAGTATACGGGCTGACGCCTGCCCGGTGCTGGAAGGTTAAGGGGAGCGGTTAGGAGGCAACTCCGAAGCTGTGAACCGAAGCCCCAGTAAACGGCGGCCGTAACTATAACGGTCCTAAGGTAGCGAAATTCCTTGTCAGGTAAATTCTGACCCGCACGAATGGCGTAACGACTTGGGCGCTGTCTCAACGAGAGATCCGGTGAAATTTTAATACCTGTGAAGATGCAGGTTACCCGCGACAAGACGGAAAGACCCCATGGAGCTTTACTGCAGCTTGATATTGAATTTGGGTACGATCTGTACAGGATAGGTGGGAGCCGTAGAAGCCGGAGCGCAAGCTTCGGTGGAGGCGCCGTTGGGATACCACCCTGATCGTATCTAGGTTCTAACCTGGTACCCTGAGCGGGTACGGGGACCGTGTCAGGCGGGCAGTTTGACTGGGGCGGTCGCCTCCTAAAGAGTAACGGAGGCGTTCAAAGGTTCCCTCAGAATGGTTGGAAATCATTCGAAGAGTGCAAAGGCAGAAGGGAGCTTGACTGCGAGACCTACAAGTCGAGCAGGGACGAAAGTCGGACTTAGTGATCCGGTGGTACCGCATGGAAGGGCCATCGCTCAACGGATAAAAGCTACCCTGGGGATAACAGGCTTATCTCCCCCAAGAGTCCACATCGACGGGGAGGTTTGGCACCTCGATGTCGGCTCATCGCATCCTGGGGCTGAAGTAGGTCCCAAGGGTTGGGCTGTTCGCCCATTAAAGCGGTACGCGAGCTGGGTTCAGAACGTCGTGAGACAGTTCGGTCCCTATCTGTCGTGGGCGTAGGAAATTTGAGAGGAGCTGTCCTTAGTACGAGAGGACCGGGATGGACGTACCGCTGGTGCACCAGTTGTTCCGCCAGGAGCATGGCTGGGTAGCTACGTACGGACGGGATAAGCGCTGAAAGCATCTAAGCGTGAAGCCCCCCTCAAGATGAGATTTCCCAGTATGTAAGACCCCTTGAAGACGACGAGGTAGATAGGTTGGAGGTGGAAGCACGGCAACGTGTGGAGCTGACCAATACTAATCGGTCGAGGGCTTATCCAATAAACTAAAATGCAATTTTCGTTTCGGATTCAGTTTTCAGGAATCAAATTCCTGAAGCATTTACGCTGTAAATGCCCGTTTGGTGGCGATAGCGGAGGGGTTCCACGCGTACCCATCCCGAACACGACCGTTAAGCCCTCCAGCGCCGATGGTACTTGGACCGAAGGGTCCTGGGAGAGTAGGACGCCGCCAAGCATATATTCCCTGATAGCTCAGTTGGTAGAGCACTCGACTGTTAATCGAGTTGTCACAGGTTCGAGTCCTGTTCGGGGAGCCATGCTCTCATAGCTCAGTAGGTAGAGTGCTTCCATGGTAAGGAAGAGGTCACCGGTTCGAATCCGGTTGAGAGCTCCACAAATTTTTACGGCCCGTTGGTCAAGGGGTTAAGACACCTCCCTTTCACGGAGGTAACATGGGTTCGAATCCCATACGGGTCACCAATTATTTTCCCTTGAGGACAACCATACATATGGAGGCTTAGCTCAGCTGGGAGAGCATCTGCCTTACAAGCAGAGGGTCGGGGGTTCGAACCCCTCAGCCTCCACCATAATCGTTCTCATATTGAAAGTGATTGTGGGCATACTATAGGTATCCATCATAGGGGATTAGCCAAGCGGTAAGGCAACGGACTCTGACTCCGTCATCATAGGTTCGAATCCTATATCCCCTGCCAAATGGGAGCCATTAGCTCAGTTGGTAGAGCACCTGACTTTTAATCAGGGTGTCGAAGGTTCGAGTCCTTCATGGCTCACTTTTATCAGTATCATGCGCGTGTGGCGGAATGGCAGACGCACCAGACTTAGGATCTGGCGTCTTACGACGTGGGGGTTCAAGTCCCTTCACGCGCACCATGTTTTTGCGGACGTGGCTCAGCGGTAGAGCATCGCCTTGCCAAGGCGAGGGTCGCGGGTTCGATTCCCGTCGTCCGCTCCATAATTTTAATTTTGCGCCCTTAGCTCAGCTGGATAGAGCGTTTGACTACGAATCAAAAGGTCGGGAGTTCGAATCTCTCAGGGCGCGCCATTATTACGGGATGTAGCTCAGCTTGGTAGAGCACCTGGTTTGGGACCAGGGGTCGCATGTTCAAATCGTGTCATCCCGATTTTACACCTGTGCGGGTGTAGTTCAATGGTAGAACTTCAGCCTTCCAAGCTGATAGCGTGGGTTCGATTCCCATCACCCGCTCCATAATTTTATACGCTTCGGGATGTAGCTCAGCTTGGTAGAGCACCTGGTTTGGGACCAGGGGGTCGCATGTTCAAATCGTGTCATCCCGATAACTCAGCTTGTGAGCTGACAATGAACTCTTACTTTTGTAAGAGTTTTTTTGTATTAGGAAATTATGATTTCCTTTTCTTGTGGTTTCGGAAATTATGTAATGCTAAACCATGTGGATATCTTGGAAGCTTGAGATGATATAGACGATGTAGGAGGATTGCGCTCCAGCCAGGGGTGATTTAGATCTAGGTAGGGGGAGAAAAAGTGTGGGGAGCAGCAGTAATGGCTCGAGTAAACCAGTTTACCTTATTCCTCTTGATAGAGTCAGAGGATGTATGAAGGGCCCACCAGGCAATCCAAAACTGGAATCCAAACTGCCACGATATTTTGTGAATGGCGGCGGAGGGGAGGGATAGTATTTTTAATTCAGATAAAAATCGATGAAATATTAATTAATGGTATATATTATCATATTTCGCCTATTAAAGAACGTACGTTCTTTACTCATCTAAAAAAAGATGACTTCCGGTGGGATGCCAATCCGCAGGTAATAGCGCAATAAAGGCTCCTCTAGTTCGGGTGAACTCCCCGATGACAAAAGCTTGATGGCAAATAAATTAGCTTGGCGTTCCAGCTTTCCAGGTGAAAAATAAGAATTCTCCTCCAGGAAGAACCGGTTGATTCCTTTATGCAGGCGGTCATGGCCGAGCTCATGCGCACAAACAAAACGCTGCCACTCCAAAGGAAGCTCATTATGAATCACGATAAATCTTCGTCTAAGCTTCCGGTAATACAAGCCTTTCGTACTCTGTCCAAGGTTCATGAACCGAATATGAATGCCCAGTGCTTTGGAGAGCTCGAAGGGGCTGTTCGTTTTATATTTTTTGATCAACTTATTGATGATCTCATCCATATTCTTCACCCGCGCATAATAATGTATGTGATGTTATTCAACTCTTGCCTCCGTTTGAATCGTGCTTGGGTATAGTTCTTTTGTTCATCTGCTTGGCATCCCAGAAAAGGCCGGTCAGCACATCTTTAATCCGCTGTTTGTCTTCTTTATTCAAGGGAATCCCGTCAAACATAAGCTCCCCGTCATCCTCCAGCATTTTGCGGAAATCCCGCTTATCCTTACTTGTGGCCCATTCCGGAACCTTATCCTCAGCACCGCTCTGCATATCCTCGGATAAATAGCCTGCATGTTCCATTAGCTCCTCATAAGGTACAACAGCAGCCTCTGCGATCTTGCGCAAGGTAGCTGGTTTCGGCACCCCTCTCCGTCCGTTTTCGATCCGGGAGATCTGCGCACCGCTGATGCCTGCAAGAGAGGCCAGTTGATTGATTGTCAGCCCTTTATGTTCCCGAAGCTGTCTCAGATAATTGCCGAATTCTTCTGCCATCGTTGATCACTCCTTATCGCCTATTGCTCTATTAATAATAATATAAGCTATTATTGTCAATAGGTAAACATAAAGTGAACAATAATGCCAAAAGGTAATACTAGTCGTCTGTCTAAGATAAATCGTGATAATAGCTATTTTTTCCTTACAAACGGCCTTATATGGGATTTTACGGAATTGGTAATCAGGTGGTATATTATTGAAAAAGGCGAACAATATACGAACAATGAGAATTTTACCACATCTCACAGGAAACTTCTGCAATAATCATCCGAAACCAGCCCAAATGCAAAGGAGTGCATATATGATGATGAATTTATCTTCTTTACCTGAACTGGACCGCCGTCGTACTCAAACCACTATAGAGAGCATGTTGGAGAAGTACCGTATTTTTAAGACGGTTACTTTTGAAGCAAAGGAAGCGGGGATTACGTATTCCTACTCCGAGAGATTTCACGGTCCGACCCATACCATTACTGACCAGACTGCGGCCATAGCCGCTCATAACGTAGATGTTCCTGCCGCAAGAAGAGCCTACTGTGCTGCATTGGATTCTGTAGTGGACAGGCTGGACAAGCGGGAGCAGCAGCTCGTGCGGGAACGCTATATGCGTAGAGATGAGGTATATGATTACACCGTGTACAATCATGTGTTTGATCCGCCGGTCAGCAAGGATACCTATGTTAAAATACGGTCTAAGGCATTCTACAAGATGGCGCTTGCACTGACGGATCTGGGGCTGTTATCGCTCGATTCATTAATGAAAAACGGATCATCTATGAAGCAAGAGGAGCTGATGAGCAAGGGACTGCCCAGCGTATATTAAGGGTGTGAAGTGTAAAATAAATAAAACATTGAAGTTCAAATAAAAAGCGAAGGCTGTATTGTCCGAAGGGATGATGCAGCTTTTTTTGTTGGGGAGGAATGTACCCTGGCAGCCCATCGAAAGGGACTTAAGTTATCACCGCCTAAAAACCGCCCAGAATCCTCTCAATGTTCTCTCTAATCTCGTCCTAATACCGGCTCCATGCGGATATAAAGGGGGTATGATGTTAGCATGGCAAATGAAGCAGAAGAACACCGCAGGAGCATGAATGCTCCAAGGATTCAGCCTCGTTAAAAGGCGAATGATTGATTTTTCGCGGTGAAAGCTTCTTCTGGCACCTGCCACAACAAGGCGGATATTACTCCTGCAGAGGGGGATATATCCGTTTTTAATTTACCTATGAGGGGGAATACAGCGCTATCTATTAATGGACTTAAAGGTAAATGCCATCGGGTGACCGTGCCAGCAGGGTCAGGAAAGGATGCTTAATATGTCTGTACAACAATTGCGGAATCATATCAATGCTGCTCTTGGCCGCTACTTTCCGGACGTACCGGTATATGTCAGCGGGGAAAAGCCGCAGGGTGCTTATTTTGAGCCTGGGTTAATCTCGGCAACTCTGGACAGGCAGCGGGAAGGCAGATATCTGGCGGTCTATCGTTTTGGTATCCGTTATGAACAAGGCAGCCGCTTGAATGCGGAGAATATGGCTGATGGATTAAGTGAAGCTTTGGCTTCAATGGAGCGTGAAGGCGAGGCCTTTCGCGTAATCAGACAGGCTTGGGAGGCAGGCACAGAAGGGAAAGGGCCGCTGTTTACGGCTGATTTCATGATCTATCTGCAAACTGCAGCAGTGGAGAGGGTGCCTATGAGGCATATGACGGGAGGAGAAAGGCTGAAATGAATACAAATGAAGTTAGTGATACAGCCTTCAGCACAAAGCAGATTGTAAACTCGCTGCACTTTTCCCCGGGGAAAAAGATGTGCTGAATGTTATTTTGCTGGAGGATCAGAGCTACACGCTGGAAGAAGCAAGAGAGCAACTGAAGAGCTTTTTAACTAAGGAGGTTATCTAATGGCTGGTGGAACATGGACAACGCAAAATAAGGTGCGCCCTGGGGTGTATGTGAATGTAGCATCAAATCAGAGTGCAATTGGAAAAATGGGGACACGCGGCATTACAGCGCTCGCGCTTTCTCTTTCGTGGGGAGCACCGGGAGTCATTACAAAGATTACAGCCCAGGAGGATTTTGAAAAGCTGCTTGGCTACGATTTGGGACATCCCACCCTGCTGCCGGTACGTGAAGCACTGAAGCGGGCCAGCACTGTGCTGCTATACCGATTGAATGAAGGCGTGAAAGCAACGGTAACGAATAATGGTCTGCAGGTTACGGCCAAGTACGGCGGCGAGCGTGGGAATGATATCTCTGTAATCATTGAAAAAAATATTGAAAATAATGTTTTGTTCGATGTAAAAACACTCTTGGCTGGAACAGAGCTGGACAAACAAACTGTCGGCGACGCCGATGAACTCGCAGCTAATGATTATGTTACGTTCCAGAAGAACGGGACTGAAGGCTTGACCCTGACGGCAGGTATACGTCTTGCGGGTGGAGCGGGCGGTACAGTAACGAACGCTGCGCATAGTGATTTCCTGGGTGCCCTTGAAGTTCAAGAGTTTCAGACCGTCGGGCTGCTGTCCAAGGACAATTCACTGAAGGCGCTGTATAGCGCTTTTGTGAAACGGCTCCGGGATATGGAAGGCAAAAAGGTACAGGCTGTAGTGTCTGATTATGCTGCTGCCGGCCATGAGGGCATTATTAGTGTGAAAAATGGGGTAGTACTCAGCGATGGGACTGCAATTGATGGTGAGCATGCGGTTGCCTGGGTAGCCGGTGCCACGGCAGCTGCTGCCGTAAACGAGTCTCTAACTTATCAAGCTTATGATGATGCCGTAGACGCCGATGTGCGCCTCAGCCATTCTGAGACGACAGATGCCCTGCTGAACGGTGAATTCCTCTTCACTTACAGCGGCGGCAGGGCTGTTGTAGAGCAGGATATCAACACTTTTACAGCATATGCACCGGATAAAGGCAGAGCCTTCTCCAAAAACCGTGTACTCCGTGTGCTGGATGGAATTGCAAATGATCTGAAGTCTATCTTTGAAAAGTACTATATTGGCAAGGTTGCCAATAATGAAGATGGCCGGACATTATTCTGGTCGCAATGTGCGACTTATATGAATGACCTGCAGAATATCGGGGCGATTGAAGATTTTAAGGCCCAGACGGATGTTGTGGTTGCTGCCGGTACGGACAGTGACAGCATCGTTGTGGATGTAGCTGTAAAACCAGTCGATTCCGTGGAAAAAGTATATATGAAAGTGAAGGTGGTCTAAGATGGCATTTTTGAAGGCTAGCGATACTCTTTCCGGCCAGGAAGGCCGTGCTTACGCTGTGATTGGTACACAAACAGAAGAGATGTTCTATGTAAAAACGCTTGAGGCTACCGTGGAGAAAACAAAAGCGGAAGTGAAAACACTCGGACGCCGGGGGTGCAGCATAAAGCGACCGGATGGTCGGGTAGCGGCACGATGACGATTTTTTATATGACCAGCCGTTTCCGTCAAATGATGCTTGACTACATGCATACCGGTGTGGACCAGTACTTCGATATTGAGGTTACCAATGATGATCCTTCATCGAGTGTCGGGGCGCAGCGGATCATTCTGAAAGGTGTTAACCTGGACAGTGTAATTATGGCTTCACTGGATACGGAGTCGGATGCGCTGGAGGAAGAAGTCAGCTTTACCTTTGAGGATGTGCAGATTGCCCAGGCATTTGGCAGCCCTGCTCTTCAGTAATAAGAGAAATACAGATCTGAGCAAGAACGGCCCGGACGCGGCAGGCGGCGGGTCTCTTCTCTGTCTGTCCGGTAAAACTTAAGCCCATAAACTTAAGCAAATGCTTCCGAAGCGAGTTATATTGCGGAGAAGCTCAAGCAGATAATGCTTCATATAACTTTTAGGAGGATCATCATGAGTGAATTAAGTATGTTTTTTGCGCAAAATGTGGCTTGTGATACAACGGAGGAATTTGTGGTTTCCCAGCGCTTTAAGGATAAAGAGGGCCAACCCGTGGCCTGGAAGCTGCGCAGTATGACCGAGGATGAGAACCAGGAATGCCGCAAGGCGGCTACCCGCAAGGTTAAGGGAAAAAGCGGGGTGTATACCTCCGAGATTGATCCCAATGACTACATGGCCAAGTTGATGACTTCGAGCGTAGTGCACCCCGATCTGAAAAATGCGGAACTGCAGCGTTCCTATAATGTGCTTGGTGCAGAGGCCTTGCTGCGTAAAATGCTGCTGCCCGGCGAATTCGCTGCGCTTGGTGAACGGGTTCAGGCGCTTAACGGCTTCGGCACCGATATGAACGAATTGGTGGAAGAAGTAAAAAACTAATTAACGGGGGCGACAGTGAGGCCAACCTGGCCTACTACGCCCTCCATGAGCTGCATATTTTGCCGCATGAACTGATGAGGCTGTCCTCACGCGAACGGGCTGCCATCTATGCGATGATCGCTGTCCGGGTGGAGAAGGAGAAGCGGGAGCATTCGCGGAGCAAGGGGAAGAGGAGATAGGGGATGAAGGGGGTGGAAGAATGAGAATAGATGTTTCTAAAGCGGTGATGCTTCCGGTCAAGTCGCTTGCGATCTGGAAAGTGATAAATAAACAGTCCCTGCGCATTGGTGTCCAGCTGGATTTTGCTAATCGTTCGATTAAGGGAATGCAAGCCGCACTTACACGCTCCAGCGATGAATTAAACCGCTCCTTGGACAAAGTTAACCAATCTTTGCTGGATATTAATGATACGCTGCTGGAAGGCTTCAAGCGAATGCCGCAGCAGATTCTGGTCTCCAGAGACATTGTTGTCGGACAGAGTCAGCAGGTTAGTCAGTCCCAGCAGCTTGGGGTGCGTATGCTGAATGCTTCTCCAACCGTACAGGCGGCTAAGAAGGAAGAAGAAAAGGCCAAAAAGGTGGAATGGTGGAAAGGGTTCGAAAAGAAAGCAAAAAAGGAAGAAAAGGAAGAGGAAAAGAAGCCTGAAGTTAAAGTTGAACCCGTACCTACACCCAAGATCAATTTGAAAAAAGAGCCTCCGGTTCCGCCGGCCCCTCCAACGCCGCCACAGCCAGATTCCAAGATACTGAATTTTTTGAAGACTGCGGACTGGGTTACCCCGTTCAACAAGATTAAGTCTTTCGGGGAGAAGGCAGTCAAGGCTGCTGTAAAACCAGGAGATATTGCAGACTGGAACAAGTTGAATAAAAATGTGGATAAGGCAATGGGCCAAATAGGTGTAAAGGCGCTGGGGGCCCTGCGGCCTGTAATGGATACACTGAATCAAGCGCTCACCTCCGGCCAACTGGCCCCAACGATTGACGCATTGGCAAATGGCTTTTTGGTGATAGCCAATGTAATCGGGATGATTGTGGATGGATTATTATGGCTGGTTGGTGTAGTGCAGGAGAATTGGGCGATTATTGAGCCGATTCTTATCGCGATAGCGGTTGTCTATCTGGCGGAAATGATCGTTCAGGTATATTTGCTTGCTGCAGCCTGGCTGGCTGCGAACTGGCCGATTCTAATCGTGATTGCGGTAATCGCGGCTCTGATCTTAATCTTTCAGAACCTGGGGATATCGGCGGGGCAGGTTGTAGGGGCTATCGCGGGGGCGTTCAGCTGGTTGATGGCGGTTTTCCAAAATATTTGGATAGGCCTGCAAAATGGATTTTATGTGGTTTGGGATGGCATTGTTAATGGATTTAATGCTGCTGTTCTTTTTGTGAAGCAATTGTTATATGGCTTAGGTATGGGTACGCTGGATGTCCTCTATAATATGGCGGTTGGTGTTGAGAGCTTTGCTGATGGTTTTGTGAAGGTTATGGTAGAGGCGATCCGTTGGGTGGTTGACAAGTTCAACGGCATGGCTGAAGCGTTAAGCAAAATTCCTTTCTTCGATAAGATGGGGATCGGCACTATCAAGCTTGATCTGGATGGGCTGAAGGTTCCCCATGCCGCCAGCGAGCTGGTGGATAAGTACCGTAAAGAATTCAAAACACTGGAGCCTCCTGAGGATATCACTAAGCAGGAAACGAAGCATAAAGAGTATGTGGATACGAAAGATGCTTTTAACTCCAGCTATACACAGGCTAAAGAATGGACAGACAACAAGGTCGAAAGTATTTCGAGTGCATTTTCTGATAAAGGGCGCGATGCCAAGAAATTAACAAAACCGCCAGCAGACGGGCAACAGATTCAGAACACTGCCGGTCTTTTTGCCAATCAGGGCGGCAACCTGAACAATGTGAACAGGGTAAATGAGGTCGGCTCCATCAACGACACCGTAGACATCTCCAGCGAAGATCTCGAAATGATGCGCGAGCTGGCGGAGATTCAGGCCATTCAGAACTTTGTGGAGCTGACGCCCACAGTGCAGGTGACTACCGGGAACATCAACAATGCCGGGGACATCGATACGATCATCAACAAGATCGGGCAAAAGCTGAATGAGGAATTTGTCTCTACGGCGCAGGGGGTGTATACGTAACGTGGAAGAATACGGTTTTTTCTTGAGTTTTAATGAGCTGGAGGATCTTTTCCGGTTGCCTGTGAATCCGGAGACGCTGGAAATCAAAGAGTCGGGAGACAGCAAAAGCTATACCATTGTCGATCTGGGTGAAATCAATGCCATTGCCTATCCGAAGCTGACGGAGATCACGATTGAGAGTATCTTCCCGGCGCAGCATTATCCTTTTGTGCTGGTGCGCAGTGAGGGGCCTAACCGGCTGCTGCGGCCTTTTGAATATGTAGAGATGATCCAGAAATGGATGAAGAGCCGCAGGCCGATCCGGTTTGTGTTGTCCGGGGTAAACTTGAAGGGGGAGCAGGATGACTCAGCCATACCGAATGATTTGGCCTTGAATATGGCCATGAGTATCGAGGGCTTTACTTGGAAGCTTAGCGCGGGCACCTCCGGTGACGTGGAGTATTCACTATCCCTCAAAAAGTACGTGTTCTACCAGGCCAGTCCTGTAAAGATCGTCAAGGGCCAAGTTAAGGCAGAGTCAAAGCGGGCGAGTGATAAAGCGGCCCCCAAAACATACACGATGAAAGCGGGCGACAGTCTGTGGAGCATTGCCAAGAAGGTTCTCGGTGATGGCCAGAAATATAAGGTGATACAGAAGCTTAACGGCATCAAGGACAGTGAGCTGAAAAAGCTCCCCATCGGCAAAGTCCTTAAGCTGCCGTAGGAGGGAAAGCGTATGGAACTGCTGTTGAAAAATAAAGAAGGACTCCTGTGGGATATTGCCGGGATTGTCTCAGATCTCTCCTGGAAGACGTCCCGGGCAGGCAAGCCGGCAACGCTGGACATGACTATTATCGACAGCGGCATCTATCAGCACCCCAAATTTAAGATCAGCAACGGGGATATTGTCCAGTTCCGCAAAGATGGCATCAATGTGTTCTACGGCTTCGTGTTCAGCATTGAGACCGGGAGTGACCAGCAGATCAAGCTGACGGCTTATGACCAGATCCGCTATCTGCTCGGCAACGGAAGCTACGTGCTTCAGGATGTTACAGCCGGTGAGCTCATTACAAAAATTGCCAAGGACTACGGATTGAAGACCGGAGTGCTTGAAGAAACCACATACCGCATGCCTTCTTTAATAGAAGATGATAAGAAGCTGCTGGATATTATTATGAGGGCTATTGGCGGTGAGCTGGAGAAGAAGGGGCGGCTAATGGCTTTTTATGATGACTTCGGCCAGCTGACGCTGCGGGGAATGGACTCGATGAAGCTTGATCTGGTGCTGGGAGCAGGGCATTATCTTTATGACTATTCGCTCAAAAAAAGCATTGATGATGATACCTACAATACGATCTATCTCTATAAGGACAACAAAGAGAGCGGCAAGCGGGAGTTCTACCCGGTCAGCGACCCGGAGAATGTGAAACGCTGGGGTATTCTGCATCTCTACAAAAAAGCCGATGACAAGGCGAACGCCGCACAGATTCAAGAGAACGCAGACAACCTGCTGAAGCTGCATAACCGGGAAAAAACAAGTCTTTCCGTACAGGCCATAGGCGATCTGCGGGTTCGTGCAGGCAACCTGGTTTATGTGCTGCTGGATGCGCTGGATGTCAGGCTGTTTCTGGTGGAGCAATGCAGCCATAAGATTTCTGGCGGGGAGCATACCATGTCCCTGGATATAAAGGTGGTGTAGAAATAATGCTCGATATTATTAAAAAAGCAAGTCTCGGCGCCGTAGGGAGTACCAACCCTGTGGCTTTTTCGTATGGGACGGTAACCGTGGCAGCACCGCTGCAGATTCAGGTGGACCAGCGGTTTATTTTGTCCGGCGCTGCTCTGGTGCTTCCCGAATCGGTCATGGAGAGCAAGCTCGAATGGGAGGGACGGGAAATTGTTCTGCGCCGGGGGCTTGAGAAGGGTGACCGTGTCCTGATGGTCCGGATGCAGGGCGGGCAGAGTTATGTTGTACTGGACAGGCTGGTGGATCCGGTATGATACCCGTAATTGGAAATGCAGGCCCGATCACCGCAACTCTTGAAGGAGACACCTCCCTGGAGAACACTGAAATGTCCAGTCTGACCTACAGAATGGATTGGGACAAAAAACGAATTACGAGCCGGTTGGACGGCCTTGAAGCTGTACAGCAGGCAGTGGCCAAAATGCTGCGGACAGACCGTTATGAGCATCTGATCTACAGTTCTGATTACGGGACTGAGTGGGGTCTTGTGCTGGGAAAAGACAGGCTGCTGGTGAGAGCTGAAATCAGGCGTATTGTCAGTGAAGCATTGCTTCAGGATGAGCGGATTATCGGGCTGGAGGACACTAAGGTTTCTTTTAACGGAGATAATCTGAGCTTTAGCTGCAAGGTAATTACGCAGTACGGAAATTTCGAGCTAAGAAAGGAGATGAGTGAGGGTGTATGAAGATCAGACGTTCGAGGCTCTGCTTGAGCGGATGCTGGACCGGGTGCCATCCAGCCTGGATAAACGTGAAGGCAGCATCATTTACGATGCGCTGGCTCCGGCGGCCGCCGAAATGGCCCAGATGTATATTGAGCTGGATGTAAACAGCAATCTGTTTTTCGCGGATACGGCTACTGGTGAATATTTGGAACGCAGCATTGCCTGGTCGGGAATAACCAGACGTGCCGCAAGCAAGGCCGAGCTTAAAGCAATGTTCTATAACAGTGCTAATGAACTGCTGGATATTCCGCCGGGCAGCCGTTTTTCGCTCGATTTGCTGCATTATACGGCGGTGGAGAAGCTGGCTCCGAGAACCTACAGGCTGGAGAGCGAAACAGCGGGGGAGGAAGGCAACCGGTATTTTGGCTCCTTGCTGCCTATTGATTATATTCCTGATCTGACACGCGGAGAGATAACAGCTCTGCTGATTCCCGGTGAAAATGCCGAGGATGACGAGGCGCTGCGCCAGCGTTATCTGGAGTCGGTCAGACGCCCGTCAACGAGCGGCAACAAATATCATTATATGGAATGGGCGCTGCAAATAGACGGCGTAGGGGGAGCGCGGGTTTTTCCGTTATGGAATGGACCGAAGACGGTAAAGGTGGTCATTGTGGATGCCGCGAAGCGGCCTGCCTCAGAATTGCTGGTGTCCCAGGTGCAGCAATATATCGATCCTGTCTCTGGACAGGGTGAAGGCCAAGCGCCGGTGGGTGCGGTAGTGACTGTGGCGGCTGCAGCCGGGAAAAACATCAGCGTGAGCGCCAAGGTTACACTTGCTTCCGGTTATAGTCTGCAGGCGGTAATCGATGCTTTTAAGGAGATCCTGGAGAAATACCGCAAGGAAAAGGCCTTTACTGCGTCCTATATCAGCCAATCTGTAATTGGCTCGCTGCTGCTGGATACAGAAGGCGTTGTCGACTATAGCGGGCTGAAGCTGAACGGCGTAACGGGCAATGTCACTCTAAGCGAAACTGAAGTGCCGCTGTTCAGCAGCGTCGCGCTGGAGGTGTAGGCTGATGGGATACCCGCAGCAGATCGATGAATTTACGGACAAGCTGAACAAAAAAGCAAACGGCGGCAGCTATGTTGTTGAGGAGAAACTGTTGCTTACAGATGGGGTTTACAGCGGTCTGCTCGCGCATGACAACATTAACAACCAGAGCATTGCGGTGTACACAGGTTCCCGTTACAGCGGAGTGGAGCTGCGGAATTTCTCGGTTTCTTTTCCGGATGAAACGCCTTGGCGGAGGATGATTAAGATTTTTGCCGAGGTCCCTGAAGTCTATGTCACTTATGAGACACCGGGCGATACTGTGGAAGCCGATGATATCAATGTCCTGCAGTGGGGGCTGACTGCTGCCCAAAGGGAGCTGGAACGCTACAAGGCAACGGGACGCATAGACGGAGGATCTTTTAGAAGAGAGGTGTAAAATGGCACAAACCATTCAAGTAAAACGCGGCACCCGGGCGGAGCTTGCCGCTTATGGAGTTCTGCAGGCGGGCGAGATGGGCTTCTGCACAGATACCAAGGAAGTCTATATTGGTGACGGCACCTCCAACTCCATGGTTGGCCGGGCGATGTCCGGTCCGGAGGCTTCACGTCCGGCAGCCGCTTCTGCGGGGCGGGTATACATTGTAACCAGCGGAACGAACAGCGGCTATTTGTATTTTGACGATGGCGCGGCCTGGCGCCGGATCAATGTGCAGAAGCTGAGTGATCTGACAGGGTCAGTGGACGAGGTTGCCGATGGGGCAACCTATGCCAAGGTACTGAAGGCAGACATCACGGCAGGACATGTAAATAAGATCTCTGACGGCACAAATATCAAAACTGCAGCTGAGATCAAAACCCATATCGACGATGCGTCCAAGCACCGTGTAATCAATGATGCGGGAACGGCTATTACCGATCTGTGGTCAGCACAAAAAATCAGGAATGAGATCGAGCTGGCCAAGCATAACATCGAGCCGCAGAGTTCAGTGAAGGACCAGAATCTGGCCATTCCCCCGGTGAGTCCTGCGGAGGGCGACCGTTACATTATTCCTGCGGCGGCAACAGGCGTCTGGGCGGGCAAAACCAGTCAAATTGCCGAGTATCAATCTGCGGCATGGGTGTATTATACACCGGCTGTGGGCTGGACGGCTTATGTTGACGATGAGCAGAAAATCTATAGCTGGAACGGCAGTGCCTGGGTTCGTACGGGTGGAGCATTACAGACGATTACAGCCGGCAATGGCCTTACCGGGGGCGGACAAGCCGATTCAGTAACACTGAACATTGGGGCAGGCTACGGGATTGGTGTGACCGCCGATGCGATTGCAGTGACCGCCGGCAAAGGGATCACCGTCGATGCGAACGGTGTAGCGGCCAATGTAGATGGAAGCAGCATCGTATACGACACAGTTAATGGCAACCGGCTGATGGTGGGTGCTATTGACGGCGGCACATTCTAGGGGGCGATGATAATGGCTCTGAAAACTTTAATTCAAATCCGCCGCGGCCAAGAAAGCGCACTGGGAACTCTTGCTGTTGGCGAACTCGGGTTCTGCACCGATACAGGCAAGCTCTATATCGGAACTGGCAGTGTCAACAAACTGCTTGTAGCTTCACAAAGCACCGGTGATATGCTGAAAAGCATCTATGACACCAACAACAACGGCAAAGTGGATTACGCGCAGGCGGCGGATACCGTACCTTGGTCAGGGGTAGACGGGAAGCCGGCGGTGTATCCGCCAGCGGCTCATACGCATGAGTACATGCCTAAAGGTCCGCTGAGCTGGAATCAGCTTAAAGGGGTGTAACTATGACCTATGGCGAGAATTTATACGGGACCCTAAGCTATTCTTCCAGTCCCGCCACACAAGACGGGCCGGAATTTAGCAAACCTGACCTGATGAAATACCTGCCGGAGTATTATCAGGGTGTACTTGAGATGGAACAGATCCAGGATAGCCATGCTGCGGAATGCGGACAGCTGGCCTATTCGATAGAGGATTCAGCATTGCAGACGAATGTGGAGTCGGCAACCTGGGGGCTTGCGCGCTGGGAAAAGGTGCTGGCCCTGACCACAGACAATACCAAATCCTATGCCGCCCGCCGGGAAATGATCAAAGCCAAGCTGCGCGGAAGCGGGACCACTACGCCGGAGATGATCCGGCGGACGGCGTCCGCTTTTTCCGGAGGGGATGTTCAGGTTGTGGAGGTGCCGGGAGCGTACAGCTTTGAGGTGCGTTTTGTAGGGACGCTGGGCATCCCGGAGAACATGGCAGGGTTAATCCAAATCATAGAAGAGATTAAGCCTGCCCATCTGGATTATAAGTTTGTGTACAGCTATACCTGGTGGAATTCGCTGAAGTCACTCACCTGGAATGCTGCGCACGCCAGAACATGGAATGAATTAAGAGTATACGAATAGGAGTGTGAACTATGCAGACTACGGGCAATTTGGGGCTGAAAAAGCCGGATGGCACAGATATAGTTGATATCGCCGATTTGAACGGCAATATGGATGTTTTGGATACTGCCGTTAAAAATGTGCAGGATCATACCGTGGATACGGTAAAGCATATTACAGCGGCGGAACGCACCGCTTGGAACGCTAAGGCTTCCACAGCTGCAGCCACTGCCAGTGCTGCCGGGCTGATGGCCGCAGCGGATAAGGCGAAGCTGGACGGAATAGCGGCCGGAGCCAATAAATATGTGCATCCCAATCATACCGGGGATGTGACCAGCACAGGGGATGGGGTTACCGCGATTGCTCCCGGGGTTATTGTAAATGCGGATATTAACGCGGCTGCGGCAATCGATGCAACCAAGATCGGCACTGGCGTTGTATCGAATGCGGAGTTTGGGTATTTGGATGGAGTCACCAGCGGGATACAGGGACAACTCAACAGTAAAGCGCCTCTGGCGACAACCCCGCAGCAGACGACGGCGGATATTACCTATTATGTGCGTACGGATGGGAACGATGGTAATAATGGATTGGCGAATACGGCGGGTGGGGCGTTTAGGACGATAGCGAAAGCTCTTAATGCGGTTCCGTCAGTTGTAAACCATACCGTTAACATAATGGTTGGCGCTGGAACCTATACAGAATCATTAGTTATATATGGATTCACTGGTCGCGGTTCGCTTTCAGTGGCAGGATCAATTTCTTCCGCCGCATCAACTTATATCGTTACAGGACAGATTGCTTCAATGAGAAATGCATGCCGCGTACAAATAATTGGATTTAAAACAACATTTTCAACTGGTTCAGCAATTTATGTAACCAATACAAACGAAACATTTATTCAATATTGCACAACAGATGTAAGTACATCTAACTTCGGCGTATACGTCGAAAACGCAAAGGTTTACTTGAATGGTTGTGTTGTTTCAGGGAAGACAGATGCGGCTTTTTATGCTCACGTAAATAGTGAAATATTTGTACAGGATTGTGGCGGATCGGCTAATAATGTAGGGCACAAGGCGGCATACGGCGGTAGAATACACATAGCGGGAACTTATGTAGGCTCTACTCTGATGCAAATCTCAGTAGAGGGCGGAATGGTCACGAAAGGAATTGGGGTTATCAACCCATGGGGCGATAATACACAAGATCAACGAGTCCATGCACGAGTGCAACTTTCGCAGCAATATGTTATGGTTCCAAGTGTATGGAGCAAAATAATATTTGATGCAAAGATTAAGGATCATCTAGGGAATTTCCAAACTTCATCTGGCACATATCGATTTGTAGCTCCAGCGCCAGGGATTTACAATATTAACACTGGTGTTACCGTACTCTCTTTGCCAGCAACAGGGAGCATACAACTTGTGTTAAGAGTTTCGGGCTCTGACTTTTACCGTCTTGGTTACAAGGATAACGAAAGTTCTACTGCCAGAAACTACTACATGAACGGATCTGCGTCACTTTACCTTGGTACCGGAGATTATGTTGAAATTTACTTTTATACTACACACTCGGTCACGTTGAGCGCTGGCGCTGATACATTTATCGACGTAACAAGAATCGCATAGATAAGGAGAAAAATGACATGTTGAATCCGGCTTTAGCAATCTTATATATGTATCCAAGTGCAGACCCAACCAAGGATTTTATGGTACAAGACGATGGAGACGGAAAAGGCCCATACATCGCCGCCTGGAATCTGGACAAACCCAAACCCACAGAAGCTGAACTGCAAGCAGCCTGGAAAGCCTACCAGGAAGCCGAAGCCAACAAGCCGCCGGAACTTACTGAACTTGAACAGCTCCAAAAGGAGAATCTTCTGCTGAAGTCGCAAAACAATGCTCTGTCCGAGCGGGCTGACTTTATTGAAGATATTATTGCAGAGATGGCGATGAGGGTCTATCAGTAATAACCAGCCTGTTCTATGTGGTTGAAGGTCAAAATGGGAAGAAGGTGATTTTTAATGACTATGTTTTTCGCACAGCGTGTAATCCTGGGGAAAACCAAGTTTGTTGAAGTTCCGGCTACATTGAAAGCTGGCGTAAAAGAAATCCTGGTGGATAGCGGACTTGAATATCTGGCCAAAGAAGAATAGGGTAATGCTGGCGCCCGCTGTGGCGTTTTTATTTTGCCCCCGGGGACAAGGGGATTATTCTAAAACTATATATATTGAATTTGAGAATCAATTAAGGGGAAAGTGACGGAGGAGAAGTTTGGAACTGGAAGAGCGGTAGCGTCCGCCTTTGTCTGCGGATTTCCACCGCGAAAAGCGGTATAAATTCAAGAAATCTGCAGATAACAGCGGCCGGAAGTCCAAACATTCCCCGCAGTTACGACCAGACCTAATATGAAAATCTAAAGTTCAACCTACTAAAAAGAAAGGGGTGAAACAATGGACAGCAACGATATTGCAAACTTGGAGAAAATTCTTCCCCTGGCTGATAAATATGGGCTGGCTTATATCGTGGCTTTGATCCTGCTGGTGATTGTTCTGGTGCTTTTGCGCTCGATTGTCAAAGGGAATCTGGTGCCGCGTGAACTGCTCGAGCGGGCTGAAGAAGACCGGGACCGTCTGCAAAATATTCTGGATAAAGAACGCTCAGATTTCATGGCACCCACGCTTGAAGTGCTGCAGAGACTGAAAGTTGATTACACATCAAGCGGTGTGAATGTAGTAAATGAAGAAGATCGGGGAGGATAACGTGCTGAGTAGATGGATCAAACGATTATCGCCCCTGCACCGGGAAAAGGAAAGGGAGCTGACCCAAGCCTCGGCCCGGGTAATGTTCTCTATCCTTCGATATAAGGACGTATCCAAAGAGATTCAGGAGGAGATCCAAAATAACGGATTTGCCGAATTTCTAATCTATGATCGGGGTGTCAACAATGGGCGTAATTGATGTTTTGCTGTTAATTGCATATTCGATGTCTTTGATTTGTGCGCTGCTGCTGATAGCTGCGCTTTTTTTGTATTTTCGCAGACGTCTGCGGGCAAAGGCGGTCAGCCTGTTTATGGTGGCAGCCTTTTTCTTTCTGAGTGCCTACACCTTCCAAATGGCAATCGCCTTGTGGATTTGCTTCACTGCAGTGCCTGGAGCAGGTGCTGTGCTGGCATCACTCCAAACAGAGGCCTTGGCGGTTGCCCAGACCGGAACCACGATTGGGCTGCTGATCCTAACCTTATTGGTGTTAACGAAACGTCAAGATTTGTTCATTGTTCTCCAGGAGGGCAAGAAGGGAGGAGCAAGCCATGCTGACCCTGACACAAATCAAAAATAAATCCGCTTCCCGCCTAATCGGCCTGCATCCCGTCGTACTCGCAGCAGTGGGTGCTCTAATCGAACGCAGTTACGCCTGCGGTGTCCCGATCCTCATTACGCAAGGACTCCGGACGGCTGCTGAGCAGGATGCGCTCTATGCTCAAGGACGCACGAAGCCGGGGGCGATTGTTACCAATGCCCGGGGAGGACAGAGCTACCACAATTATGGCTTGGCGGTTGATTTTGCATTGCTGCTGCCGAATGGCTCAAGCGTGTCCTGGGACATGGTGCGCGACGGAGACAATGATCAGGCAGCGGATTGGCTGGAGGTGGTGCAGCAGGCTAAGCGACTGGGGTTTGAATGGGGTGGAGACTGGACGAGTCTAAAGGATTATCCCCATTTTCAGATGAGCTTCGGATTAACGCTTTCCAAGCTGCGAGCGGGAGTACAGCCTTCATTACAAGCGGTGGAAGCAGCGTATAAGCTAATCAACGGAAGGACTAAGGAGGAACAGAATCTGAATAGTGATGTGATTACAATAGTAAAAGTAAATGGCGCAAAAATAGCCGACGGCCGGTTAGAGAACGGTGTAACTTATGTGCCTGTACGTGCTGTAGCGGAGGCGCTGGGAGCTTCGGTTGGTTATGATTCGGTTACCCAAACTATTGAGATTACAAGTGGCAAATGGCCGCTAGAATAACCGCAGCTGTATATTATGAATAATAAGCAATAATCACCCTGGATTGGAAATATTAACATATTTGAATGATAAACGCGAAACTGAAAGGAGTGACTTTTATGATCCAAAGTGATATTCTGGATAATGTATTGGCTTTTGCATCGGTATTAGCGGTATTTACACTTGCCTTGGTGCAGTTGATCAAAAATAATATCAATCTTCCGCGCAATGCAGTGCCTTTTATCGGACTTGGGATTGGGCTGCTCATAGGGGCTGCTGCGTATCCTTTTACCGACCTGGGGCTTACGCTCCGGTTATGGTCAGGGGGGCTTGCCGGATTATCCGCGACAGGTTTATTTGAATTAGCCTTCAATGACCGCCCGGGAACCACTTCAAAATAAAGCGTGAATTTAATTGACAGCCGGCTCCCTGGAGCTGGCTTTTTTTGTGTTTCTGCGTGATATATTATTACACCAAAACTACATAAACCCGACGCAGATCAGGCAGCATAAATAGGAAGAGCTACATATATTTTTTTAGACTGTATAAACAGCCGGATTGGTGTATAATCGTAATTGCTGTATCGCTTTACCGCGTAATGAAGTTGGAGATTTCCGGGCAGTTTTATTGTATGATATGAGGAAAGCTTCAAATAGACAATGTTAAAAGCATTGATCCGGAAGAGGATGGGGGGAGCAGCATGACCGAACTTACGACTGCCGTGAGCAAAAGCAACTCTAACAATCTGCTGCGGCGTGACGTACGGTTCCTGGGGAATATTTTGGGCGAAGTCTTGGTTCACCAAGGCGGCAACGAACTGCTGGAGATCGTAGAGAAGATCCGCGAAACCAGCAAATCGCTGCGCTCATTGTTTTTGCCTGAACTGCACAATGAATTCAAGGAGCTAATCAATTCACTTGATCCTGAGAATCGACACCAGGTGATACGGGCGTTCGCTATTTATTTTCAATTGGTGAACATTGCCGAGCAGAACCACCGGATTCGCCGAAAACGCGACTACGAACGTTCAGCCGGGGAGACTGTACAGCCTGGTTCTATCGAAAGCGCGATTCAGGAGCTCCGCGAGCGGGATTTCTCACACGAGGATGTTCATGAGATCATGAACGGCCTGTCACTGGAGCTGGTCATGACGGCTCACCCTACGGAAGCCATGCGGCGGGCGATCCTTGATATTCATAAGCGTATCTCCGATGATGTGATGGGTCTGGATAACCCTACCCTGACATTCCGGGAACGCGAACAGCTGCGTGAGAAGCTGCTGAATGAAGTTATTACCTTGTGGCAGACGGATGAGTTGCGTGACCGCAAGCCTACGGTATTGGATGAAGTCCGCAATGGAATGTACTATTTCCATGAGACGATTTTTCAGGTGCTGCCGGATGTGTATCAAGAACTTGAACGATGTCTAAGCAAATATTATCCGGGCCAGAATTGGCATGTTCCAACCTATCTGCGTTTTGGCTCGTGGATCGGCGGGGACCGTGACGGCAACCCTTCAGTAACGGCGGCTGTGACCTTACAGACTCTGCGTTTGCAGCGTAAGCTGGCGATTCGGGAATATCAGCGCATTATGCGCGAACTGATGCAGTATCTGAGCTTTAGTACAAGCATCGTTAAGGTAACGCCGGAGCTGCTGCAATCCATTGAACTGGATCGGGGCATTATTCATCTGGATAAGGCGAAATCCTGGCATAATGATAATGAGCCGTACCGGATTAAGCTTGCCTATATGATCGCGAAGACACAGAACGTTATGGATGATGAGAAAAAAGGTACGCCTGAGCGCTACGCTTCACCGGAGCAATTTATAGATGATTTGAATGTGATTGACCGCAGTCTGCGGCATCACTATGCCGACTATGTTGCGGATACCTACATTAAGAAATTGATTCGCCAGGTAGAGTTGTTTGGATTCCATACCGCAACTCTTGATGTCCGCCAGCACAGCCAGGAGCATGAAAATGCGATGACCGAGATTCTGGCCAAAATGAATGTTACGCAGGATTATGCCAAACTGCAGGAGAGCGAGAAGATCGAGCTTCTGGAAAAACTGCTGAATGATCCGCGTCCGCTAACTTCGCCGTATCAGACCTACAGCGAAAGCACGGAGGAATGTCTTGCTGTGTACCGTGCCATTTTTACGGCGCAAGAGGAGTACGGCAAACAATGTATCACTAGCTACCTGATCAGTATGGCTGAAGCTGCGAGCGATATTCTGGAGGTTATGGTGTTCTCCAAGGAAGTCGGCTTATTCCGCAAAGACAACGATGGAACGGTTGTTTGCACACTTCAGGCTGTGCCACTGTTCGAAACCATTGACGATCTGCATGATGCACCGCAAATCATGCGGACATTGCTCAACCTGCCGATCTACCGTGATGCGGTTAGGGCGATGAATGACCTGCAGGAGATCATGCTGGGATATTCGGACAGCAACAAGGATGGCGGCGTGGTTACCGCCAACTATGAGCTGCGGGTGGCACTTAAGGAAATTACGGCTACGGCGGATGAATTCGGCATCAAACTGAAATTTTTCCATGGCCGCGGCGGAGCCCTTGGCCGTGGAGGCATGCCGCTGAACCGCAGTATTCTGGCACAACCGGCCTCGACGATTGGCGGCGGCATTAAGATTACAGAGCAGGGCGAGGTCATCTCCTCACGGTACTCGATGCAGGGAATCGCCTACCGCAGCTTGGAACAGGCAACCTCCGCGCTGATCACGGCAGCGATTAATGCCAGATCACCGCAGGCTGATCTGTACGAGCCTAAATGGGAAGAGATTGTGGCCCGGATTTCTGAAGTATCACTGAGCAAATATCAGGACCTGATCTTCCGTGATCCGGATTTCCTGAACTACTTCAAGGAATCGACGCCGCTTCCTGAGGTTGGAGAGCTTAATATTGGGTCGCGTCCTTCCAAACGAAAGAACAGCGACCGCTTTGAAGATCTGCGTGCAATCCCGTGGGTTTTTGCCTGGACACAGAGCCGTTACCTGCTTCCTGCATGGTACGCTGCCGGAACGGGGCTGCAGAGCTTCTACGACGACAAGGAAGAGAACCTGAAGATCATGCAGCATATGTATGAAAAATTTTCGTTCTTCACTACGTTAATTGATACTCTGCAAATGGCGATTGCCAAGGCGGATCTGATTATTGCCAAGGAATACGCCGGCATGGGCAAAAATGAGGAGGCGCGTCAGCGCATCTTCGGACAGATCGAAGCGGAATTCAAGCTGACCTCCGAGCTGATTCTCAAGATCACCGGACAGCAGGATATTCTGGATAACGTTCCTGTCATCCAGGAATCCATTCGCTTGCGGAATCCTTACGTTGATCCGCTCAGCTACCTGCAGGTGCAGCTTTTGTCTGAGCTGAGAGCCCTTCGTGAAGCCGAGGGCGATGACGCCGAGCTTCTGCGCGAGGTGCTGCTTACAATCAATGGCATTGCCGCCGGACTGCGGAATACCGGCTGATATTATAGTGGACCTGGAAGCCGGCCCGTCCGCTTCCCAATCCCCGTCCGCCTCTGTACTGGAGGCCGGACGGGGATTTTGCTTTGGTAACCGGGACTTGGGAATCCGGTAGGGACGGATTCAAAAAACGAAGCTGCAAGGATCAAGCAGCTTCCTGCCTTTTGCCCCTGCCCATTGTTGCCGATATGGATTTTGGGCAAAGCGGCAAAGTAACGCTAGGGTATAGGTGAGGAGAAGGCATGGAGAAGAATTTTGGAACTGTAGGAGCGTCAGCGTTCGCCTTTATTGTCAGATTTCAACCGCTGCTCGCGGCTTCAATCAGGAAATCTGACAATAACAGCGGCCGGAAATCCAAATGTTCCACGGAGCCGCGATGAATCTGCGGATATTCCTGAATACCGCCGTATCCACCTGCCCCTACTGTGCAATTGCTTTTGCCCAATATATATAGAAGGTAACAATACTATCCTTGATTTTTACACAAACTTGAATTACGATTTAAGAGCTTGTACCGTGGACAATCAAGAGATGAACGACCAAGGGCGGCAAGTCTGGGGGAGTTAATCGGTGGAGAATTTGGAAGGCAGATTGACAAAGCTCGCCTTGAAGGGCGACCAAAGGGCATTTGCCGAGCTTGTGGAACTATATAAAGACAAAATATATCATTTGGCCTACCGGATGCTGAACAACCGCCATGAGGCGGAGGATATTGTTCAGGAAACGTTTTTACGCGTGTACCGGAATTTGGACCGTTACGATGACAAACAGAAATTTTCAACCTGGATCTACCGCATCGGCACGAACCTTTGTATTGACCGGCTCCGCAAGCGGCGGCCGACGTATTCATTGGATGCCGAGATGAATGACCAGGAGGGGATTGACGGCTATTCCATGATCCCCAGCGATAATGTGACCCCGGAAACAGAACTGCTGCTCTCCGAGACGCAGAGTCTGATCTATGAGGCCATCGACAGCCTGCCTGTGAAATACAGGTCGGTGATGATTTTGCGCTACCTGCAGGATTTATCTCTTCAGGAGATTAGTGACGTCATGGATATGCCTGTAACTACGATTAAGACCCGCGTGCACCGCGGACGGGAATTTTTACGTAAAAAATTAGGCCCCAAAATGTAAAAATAGATTATTTTTTATGAAACGCCTGACGGGCAGCGACGTATGTAAGTTAAGCAAGTCTTATGCGCTCTGCCCCTTTGCCATGTAATAATTAAATAGCACTCATGAAAGGATTGGCTCCTATGGAATGCAAACTGGCCGTCTCTATGATGCACGACTACCTGGATGACGACTTGCCCGAACTGCAGCAGAGGGAATTGAAGGAGCATCTTCTATCCTGTACAGATTGCCGTGCCAAGTTCAAAGAATTGGAACAGACCGATATGCTGATGTTTTCCCTGATGCACCAGAATCCTGTGGCTTCTGAGGATCTTGTAGGCCGGATTATGAATTCATTACCGCATGTCAAGAAGGAGCGGGCTTTTATTACCTGGATCAAGCGGCATCCTGCGCTTACAGCGGCGTCCGTATTTATTCTCGTAATGCTGATGAGCTCCGTTACTTTTTGGAATCAGGACCGGCAGCTTGTTGTCAGGGGAAGTGACCTGGAACAGGTTGTCATCAAGGGTGATACGGTTATTGTACCTTCCGGCAAAACAATATCCGGTGATCTGACGGTGGAGAATGGTAAAACTCAGGTGTATGGTGAAGTGAACGGCAATGTGACGGTGATCGACGGCTCCTTGTATCAGGCTTCAACAGCCCATATCTCCGGGCAAGTCAAAAGCATAGACCAAGCGGTAAGTTGGCTCTGGTATAAAGTGACGAACATGTTCTCTGAAGTTGCCTACCGTTAAATAACACTTGGTCACTTTTAGCAGAAATATCATTTGCGCCTCTTTTTCCGGAAAGATGGCGCTTTTTTGCTGCCTGGAAATATCATGCGGTGAATCCCTGCGGGTCTAAACTTGCAACCTGGGCTGGAACGTTATAACCTAGATATGTTAGAGAACTTACAGACATTTTACATAAACCCAGCTAATATGAATTGACGGGGGTTTTGGCATGAGTTATTTTTCAGACATGACATGGAAAGATTCCATTAAAGATATAATCGATATACTGATCGTCAGCTATATTATTTACAAAGTGCTCAATATGGTGCGCGGAACCCGGGCGGTTCAGCTGCTCAAGGGGATTCTGGTGCTGGTTGTGATTTGGGCACTGAGCACACTGCTCGATTTGTATACCCTCAAATGGCTGATGAACCAGATTTTTACCTTCGGGATCTTTGCGATATTTATTATCTTTCAGCCGGAACTGCGAAGGGGGCTGGAGCAGCTTGGCCGGGGCAAGTTTTTTGGACGGGCTGCCGAGAACGATGAAGAGATCAGCAAGCTGATCGGTGAAGTCATTAAAGCTGTGAATTATTTAGCGCAGCGAAAAATAGGCGCGTTAATTGTCTTCGAAAGAGCGACCGGGCTCAACGAATATACGGAATCCGGTATTCCTATGCGTTCTGTGGTCAGTTCCGAGCTGCTGATCAATATTTTTATTCCGAATACGCCGCTGCACGACGGTGCGCTGATTATGCAGGAAGGGCAGATTGCCGCTGCCGCCTGTTATTTGCCGCTGTCGGAGAATCCGTTTATCAGCAAGGAACTGGGGACCCGTCACCGCGCCGCGATCGGGATTAGTGAAGTAGCTGACTCTGTCTCCGTTGTAGTCTCGGAAGAGACCGGACAGATTTCGCTGGCGATTAACGGGCAGATCGTGCGCGATATTAAGGAAGAATCCTTGATCTCCAAGCTGTATGAGGAACTGCGTGCCACTTCATCGCTCAAGGAGAAAAGCTCCGCTTTCTGGAAACGGAAGGGGGATAAGAACAATGGATAAGTGGATGAAGAACAACAATTTTAACAAAATTCTTGCCCTTGCCTTTGCGATTATCCTGTGGACCATCGTCCATGTAGATACTGCACCTACCAGCCAGACCACGGTCAACAAGGAGTCCAAAATTATCGAAAATGTTAAGATAGAGGTCAAAGGATTCGATGAGGACAAATATGTAATCACATCCCAGGATGCCGTAAGCGTCAGACTCGAGGTCCTGGGCAAAAAATCGGATCTTACCTATAAATTTTCGGATGCCTATAAAGTGTGGATTGATTTAAGCAACATTCAACCGGGGGATACCACACTGCCGCTTCATTATTCACTTCCGAGCGGAGTGACGCTGCAGGATATTAACCCCAATGAAGTGAATGTCCGTGTGGAACTGCGGAATACCAAGTCTTTTCCTGTTTCCATCGTTACTAAAGGGAAGCCGGCGGCGGGTTATCAGGTGGGTGCACCTGTCATAGATCCAGCGGAAGCGCAGGTTACGCTGGCTTCAAGTGAGCTTAGCAAGGTGTCCAAGGTACAGGGGACCATTGAACTGGATGGAGAAAGCGAGACGATTAAGGATAAAAAGCTGAAGCTGTACGCAGTTGACAGCAGCGGCAATGAGATTAAGGATGCGGTCATCGAGCCGTCCGCTGTTACTGTGGATCTGCCGGTCACTATGCCATTCAAAAGCCTGCCGCTTGACATCAGCTTTACCGGCCAGCTTCCAGGAGCGTTGGCGTTGTCCCGGGTGTTGCCCGGGCAGGACACGGTAACGGTATATGGAACCGAAGAGTCCTTAGCCGGTTTATCCTCCTATGAAGCAACGCTGAATTTAAGCGCAATAGATTCCGCAGGTACAAAAGAGCTGAAGCTGGAGCTGCCTGCTCCGGAAGGCACGGTGAAGATTGAACCTGCAGTCTTGAATGTGTCTGTAGTGACCTCGGAAGTAGCCGAGAAAACCATCGATAATATCCCCATTAAGCTGGAGGGGGTAGACAACGGGCTATCCGCTCGGATCACAGATCCAGCCAGCAAAGCTGTTGCTCTGACAGTATCTGGAGCCCCGGCTTTGCTGAATCAGCTGGACAAAAATAATATCAGTGTGGTGGCGGATGTTGTTGGCCTCACGGCCGGTAACCATGCCGTAACGCTGCATGTCTCGCTGCCCAGGTTCATTGCTCTCGCAAATGCATCGCAACGGCTCACGGCAACGGTAGAACTGCTGGCTCCGGCCACGCCGGAACCCACAGCAACGCCGGATAACAGCAGTGCAGCAGTGACCCCTGAGCCAAGTACGGAGCCAGCCTTCGTTGAAGAGAGCCCGACAGCACCTCCACAGAGCCCGGACACTGCTGAGCCTACAGTCACGCCAACCCCTTCCGAAGGGGTACCGGAGAACGGTGCTAATTCAGGTGCTCTTAACGGAGTTGGCAACAATATAAGCAGTACGGATGGAACGTAACTTTTTCAGCCGGTCGGCGTCTAACCTGTGAGTCAGAAGCACACGAAACAAGAATTCATTCATACAATAATTCATTAAGCTGAAGCAGCGTATTCTAAAGGAGAAAACAGATGGGTAAGTATTTTGGAACAGATGGCGTGCGCGGAGTTGCAAACCGTGAATTAACTGCAGAAATGGCCTATAGCATCGGCCGCTGCGGAGGATATGTATTGGCAGGAAATGTGGAGAAGCCTAAGGTGGTTATAGGCATGGACACGCGGATTTCGGGTCCACTGCTGGAATCGGCGCTTGTAGCGGGCCTGTTGTCCATTGGGGCCCGGGTCATTCGTCTGGGTATCGTAAGCACGCCTGCGGTGGCTTATATCACCAGATTGCTGAAGGCTGATGCGGGAGTGATGATTTCTGCTTCGCATAATCCGGTTGAAGACAACGGGATTAAGTTTTTTGGCGGAGACGGCTTCAAGCTGACAGATGAAACCGAGCTGCGGATTGAAGAGCTGATGGATGCCGAAATCGATGAATTGCCGCGCCCTGTAGGTGCGGGTCTGGGGACAGTAAGCCTAGATAATGATGCAAAATATTTATATTTGGACTATCTTAAAACAACGATTTCCCATAGCTTCGCTGGACTTAAGGTGGTACTGGACTGCGCTCATGGAGCAGCCTATGAACTCGCGCCGCGCTTGTTCAGAGAGCTGGGGGCGGAAGTGATTGCCATCGGTTCGGAACCGGATGGACTGAACATTAATGACGGCTTTGGCTCCACACATCCGGAGACGCTGCGCGAGGAAGTTCTGCGTCAGGGCGCGGATCTGGGACTTGCTTTTGACGGGGATGCTGACCGCTTGATTGCCATTGATGAGAATGGTGACGAAGTCGACGGAGACTTTATCCTCTGCATTTGCGGGGATGCAATGAACCGTGCCGGCAAGCTTAAGGATGGCACCATTGTATCCACAGTAATGAGCAATATCGGGTTCTACAAAGCGACAGAGCAATTGGCGCTGAACACGGCAAAAACCGCAGTCGGTGACCGCTACGTAATGGAAGAAATGCGCCGGGGTGGATATAATTTGGGCGGGGAACAGTCCGGTCATGTTATTTTCCTGGATTACAACACCACAGGTGACGGTATTCTGACCGCGATCCAGCTGGTGGACACAATGAAGTCATCGGGCAAGAAGCTCAGTGCGCTGAAATCGATGATGACCAAATATCCGCAGGTGCTGGTGAATGTTCGCGTACAGGATAAGACCAACTATCCGAACAATCCGGCGATTGAAGCGGCTATTCAGGAAGTGGAAGGCAAGCTCGGCGATAATGGCCGTGTGCTGGTGCGTCCTTCCGGTACAGAGCCGTTGATCCGCGTGATGGCGGAAGGTCCGGATAAGGCGGAGCTGGATCTTTATGTTGGTCACATTGTTGATGTTGTTCAGCGTGAACTGGTGTAATTAATCAGATTAAGTTAGAGTTGTTCGGCCGGTGAAGGAAGTGCTTGATCTGCTTCAGCGGCTGAATATTTAAATTTATGTCCATTCATCTGTACGAACTGTCAAAAGTATTCCTGTGATACAGCATTGCAAAAACGATGTAAGGTGCATATAATAGATTAAGTGTCATTCCAGAAGGAAAGCGGGGATAGTAAGGTTGGCAACAGCAAGCGCCAGAGCTTGATCTTGCGCGGGGAGAAGGGACAGCAGTTGCCCGTAGGGCGAGGCTTGAACGGATCACGGCAGATGTAAGCTGACGAGGTGGAGGTGTTCGAAATGTTCGGCGGGGACCTCCCGGTGATGCACCAGAGCCGTAAACGGGAACGGAAAATGCGAGGGCGACCTTTCACACAACGTTTCTGTGGGTGCAACCAGAAGTTATTTTTCATTTCATGGGCTAGTGCAGTAACGGAGAGAAACACAGAGCGTTCTGCTGCGGCAGAGGAGAAGACTGTGCATTTCATGAACATAGACACAAGGGAAACGGATACTGTTCTTTTTTAAGGATGGCGTAATCGTGTGAACTTGGTGAGCCTGAAATACAACAGAATATTTGCTTTTTCTCAAAAACATGCCGCACGGCACGTTTCTTTCCTTATGCCGCCCACAATATAAATTGGACGGGGGAAATTATAATGTGTGGTATTGTAGGATATATCGGGAATCAGAATTCGCAGGGGATCTTGGTAGAGGGCTTGAAGAAGCTGGAGTATCGCGGTTATGATTCGGCAGGGATTGCCGTATTTACCAAAGAGGGCCTTCAGGTTGTAAAAGCACAAGGCCGTATGGCGAACCTGGAATCCAGACTGGAAGCAACTCCACTTACCGGCAGCGCCGGAATCGGGCATACACGGTGGGCGACGCATGGTAAACCTTCCGATGAGAACTCCCACCCGCACACCGACGAGAGCAAGAAGTTCTCGGTCGTACACAACGGGATTGTGGAGAACTACCTTGACCTTAAGGAAGAACTGATTGCCGGGGGATGCCACTTTACTTCCGAAACGGATACGGAGGTGATTTCCCACCTGATCGCCCGCGAATACAATGGTGATATCGTAAAAGCTGTACAAAAAGCGATCACCTTCATGCGCGGTGCATTTGCACTGGGAGTTCTTACTGAATATGAGCCCGACAAACTGGTGGCTGTGCGTCAAGCAAGCCCGCTAATCATTGGTCTGGGCGAAGGCGAAAACTTTATCGGGTCCGACATTCCTGCTTTGCTGGAATATACCCGCAACGTATATATTTTGAACGACGGCGAAATGGCTGTACTGACACGGGATGCTGTCGAATTGATGACGATTGAAGGCAACTTTATTTCTCGGGAAATGATTACTGTCGATTGGGATGCAGTTACCGCAGAAAAAGGCGGCTATGAGCATTTCATGCTGAAAGAAATCCACGAGCAGCCAAAAGCATACCGCGATACGATGCGTGGACGTACGAATGCTGAAGGCAGCAAAGTGATTCTGCCAGAGCTTAACCTGACGGAAGAGCAGATCAAGAACATCCGCAACATCCAGATCGTTGCCTGTGGTACGGCTTATAATGCCGGACTTGTTGGACGCAATCTGATCGAGTCCCTGGTACGTATTCCTGTAGAAAATGATATCGCTTCGGAATACCGTTACCGTTCGCCGATCGTTACACCGGAAACCCTGGTTATCGTAGTTAGCCAATCCGGCGAAACTGCGGATACACTGGCAGCGCTGCGCGAAGGGCAAGCGAACGGTGCGCATGTACTGGCAATTACTAACGTAGTGGGCAGCTCCATTGCCCGTGAAGCTAATGATGTGCTGGTAACCCTGGCTGGACCGGAAATTGCCGTAGCTTCCACCAAAGCCTACACTTCACAGATTATCGCATTCACGCTGCTTGGTCTGTATCTGGCTGAAGTGCGCGGTACTCAGAGCGAAGCACAGGTCGCTGAGATTTTGGCCGCTATGCAATCCCTGCCAGAGCAGGTAGAACAAATTCTCGCCCAAAAAGAAGCGATCAAAACCTACGCTGAGCAGATTGCTGATCATAAGCACCTGTTCTTCATTGGCCGCGGCGTTGATTACGCTGTTGCTCAGGAAGGCTCGCTGAAGCTGAAAGAAATCTCCTATATTCACTCCGAAGCTTACGCTGCGGGCGAATTGAAGCACGGCACCCTGGCGCTGATCGAAGAGGGCGTTCCGGTGATTGCCCTGGCCACCCAGGAATCCGTTCTGGAGAAAACCGTCAGCAACATCAAGGAAGTAAAAGCCCGCGGCGCAGACGTCCTGGCGATTACGCACGAAGAGCATGTTACCGACCTGTTGAAATCCGTCGATCAAGCCTTCGTGATTCCTAAGACCCTGCCGCTGCTGACCGCTGCATTGTCCGTAGTTACGCTGCAATTGCTCGCCTACTACGCTTCGCTGGCCCTGGGCCACGATGTCGATAAACCACGAAACCTGGCGAAAAGCGTTACGGTGGAGTAAGGGGTTAAGGTATTATAAAATCTTTGTCCGGTGAAATAAAACAGTGGAACCAGTAATAAATGTCGTGAACCACTATGTAAATGTAATACGCCTAGAGAGCAGCCTGAAAGAAATAATTCAGGCTGCTCTCTTTTTATAAGGACTATGAAAAGTGGCGGTGAAAAAGATGAGCGATTGCGATTTTTATCAACAACCGAACATTGAATGTCGCAGTAGCTATGGTGGCTTGGTCTTACCGCAAATGAAAGAAAAAATGTTAAACGAATTAAAGGTTTTTTTGTTGAAAAGTTTGGAACACGTTTATACAGATAACGAGAAGAACATGTTTTTCCCCATTTTTGCACAAATCAATATTGAGCAGTCTGCAGGCTAGCAGGCTGTTCATTTTTTTGTAATCTTTCGGACAGATTAGTTTGTCCGTTAAGGAACCAATGTTAACGTGGCTATTACATATTGGAAGCCAATCTCTACTTCGTATACTTTAAAAGGCGACTGATCATACCTTTTCTTTAGTTATTCGGGGTACTGCGATGTTTTGAGAGTATTCTGTAATGCGTAAAGATGCACATTATTGGATCCGATCCCCAGATAAATACAGCTCTCTTGCAGTCTGAATGAAGAGTTTCACCCCGTGCGAGGACTCCTTTAAAGAAGGAACAGCCAGGTGAATCTCTCTAACGGGTTGCGGATCAATTGTCCTGATGCGGACATTTGGCGGTAGTGACGATAGTGACAAAGATGTTCTCGAAACGATCGAGACGCCAAGCCCTTCTTGAATCATACTCAACGCCGTGTTTATGTTGTGGCCGTTATATTTGGCGTGCAAAGTGGTTCCGAATTCTTTGAATAACTCGATAATCGGCGTTACAAAACCACCTTGGCACACAATCATAGGCTCATTATCTAAATCCGTTATATGAATTGTTTGACGACTTTGCAATGGATGATCATCCCGGTGGACCAGACATAATTCATCACGAAAGAAAGGAATCGTTTCAAGTTCGTTGCATGGCGGAATAATCCATCCGACATCGATTATTCTGGATTCTAGCCAATTTTTAATCTCTTCGATTGTCCCTTCAAACAGTTCGAATGTCAGCCCCGGATGTTTCTCCCCAATGATTCGCAGTATTTTCGGCAAGAAGTACGCGGACACAATTGGGAATACACCAACACGAACGGTGCCAACTTCAAATCCTTTTTCAGCGGTAACCTCCTGCTCAACCTTATTAAATCCATTTAAAATCTCTCTGAATATGACAAGCAGGCGCGCGCCAATATCGGTAAGATGAATAACCCCGTTTCTTCGTTCCCGTATCATGAGAGTAACTCCTAATTCTGATTCAAGTGTAGAGATGGCGCGGCTTACAGCAGGTTGCGACATATGCAGTTGTTCCCCAGCCTTGGTAAAGCTACCGGTCTCGACGATCTTCACAAACAATATGAGTTGAGAAATATTCATAACAAATTTGATATCTCCTTAATGACAATAATGCATTTTATTTATTTTTCGAGATATTGTACCATAAGTGAACATCATTATACAAAGGGGACTGATAATTCATGCAGCTTTCAAAAGCACATACTTTTTTGCTTTTAACGTTTTTAGTAGCAATGTGGGGGGTGAACTGGCCGTTATCTAAATATGCGCTCGAATTTGCAACACCATTGCTCTTCGCCGGTTTGAGGATCACGATCGGAGGTTTCATTTTGCTTCTGTTCGCTATACCACGTTATAAATACATTAATTTGAAGGATACTTGGCATATTTACCTGATCTCCGCATTGCTAAATATTATTCTCTTTTTCGGCTTTCAAACGTTTGGACTGAATATGATGCCTGCCGGTTTATTTTCGACGATCGTGTTTATGCAACCCGTTTTACTTGGAATCGGAGCTTGGTTGTGGTTGGGTGAATCCATGAACGGTTTCAAAATAGTTGGCCTTATTCTAGGCTTCATAGGAGTTGCTGTTATCAGCATAACTGATGGCTCTAGTAATATTTCGATCCTTGGCATCTTGCTTGGTTTAGCCAGCACAATTACTTGGACATTCGGTACGATTTATATGAAGAAAACATCCACTAAAGTCGATGCGATCTGGTTGACTACTCTTCAGATGATCTTTGGTGGAATTGTATTGTTAATTGCGGGGACAACCGTTGAGAATTGGACGGATATCATTTGGAATCAGCAATTCATCTCGACATTGTCGATTATTGCGATCTTCTGTACGGCGCTAACCTGGCTTGTTTTCTTTTTGCTTGTCAGATCAGGCGAAGCCGGAAAAATCGGATCGTTTAACTTTCTGGTCCCACTCATTGCAATAGTGATCAGCGTTTTCTTTTTGGGAGAAACGATTACTACGAAGATGGTGGTGGGACTTGTTCTAATTATCTTAGGTATTGGACTGGTAAATTTCAAAATGAAATCACTGCAAAAGCATAGCAATATGCACAGGGGATAATTAGATGAGACAAATATCAAGAACTTCCTTTAAGTCTCACATTTATTTTAAGATTAATTTTTACCAAGAGATCGGCTGGCGTTTTTCTTAAAGTAGCTTGGACTTCAATAGATCTAAGAAAGCGACCGCTATACTCTTTTTAATGAAGGGAAAAGTGGCGAAGGAGAAGTTTGGAACTGTAGGAGCGGTAGCGTCCGCCTTTGTCTGCGGATTTCCACCGTTAATAACGGTATATAATCAAGAAATCTGCAGATGGGCAGCGGCCGGAAGTCCAAACATTCTCTGGAGTCACGACCAATCCCAAATAGAAAAATCACAAGTTCAATTATATAGTTTATTTATCACAGGCTTTACCACAATTTCTTGAAAGGATATCGGAAGCTCTTGGATGAGGTTCAGCCAAATTTTGACGCCATAACCGCCATCAGTGAAAAATATGATGTGGTTGGATATCATTTGTTCACGTTGGATACTCCAGACGGTGCTGCTGCGGAATGCCGGAATTTTGCGCCGCTGTACGATGTTTCCGAGGAAAGCGCGACAGGAACATCCAACGGTGCCCTGCTCAGCTATTTGTACCAACATGGCCAACGATCTTTGCGGGAAGTGGAGCATGTCATGTTCAGGCAAGGGTATTCGATGGATTGTCCTTCAGAAATCAAGGCACGATTGCGCCTGAGCGAGAGCGGTGAAATCAACCAAGTTCGGGTTGGCGGTGCAGTGGCTGGCATTGAACGAAGACATATCATCATATAAGCGGAATCAAAAAGCCTGTTTGCAGCCACCATATTATAGGCAGCAAATAGGCTAATTCTGCTATTGGCAAGGCGAGTCTAGATAGCAGAGGATGCATGCGTGAGCAGACGGGTTAACAGTTCTTCTTAATTCAACCAATCATCTTCCTAGAATTTGATCACTTTGCGTTTCTCGGTGCCATCGAAAAAGCCCTCCGGCAATGCTAGGTCGCTTGCGTTGAAGATCGTGAACGACACATAGTTGCATTGCGCTTCCTCAGAATGATTCAGTTTCCTCACTCAGACTCATGAATTCGCAGGATTTCATCCTGTAGTTAGAACGAAGAAGACAATGTAGGGGGAGCTTGGGTCAGGGGGACGTAAAACTGGGCATGCGGGAATAAAGGTGAATATTCATGCACCTATATTGTTCCATATGTGCACGTTTCCACGTCGCCCTAGCGATTCTCACTCCCATGTCTCAACGGGTCATAGCCCTTTTTGCGCAACGTCTCCCGATACTCCGTGCTTCTTGTCATCCTGCAAATACTTGAGCTGGTGAGGATCGAATGATCTTAGGCAGCCTGTAAAAGGATATGATTGTTATAGGCAGTGCCAGCCTTTCCCATTATCTGATTCAGAATAACCTTATCGACGGGTATCGGATTAATGTAGAGCAAACGCTATTGACAGACCGACTACTACGTGTTACTTTATAGTGGTAGTAAGTAACACTGCATACCTGTCGTACAGAATAGTAAGGGGTGATTGTGCTGGAAAACCTAACGGAAATGCTCAAAGGCGTGCTTGAGGGCTGTGTCCTTGAAATTATAAGCCGCAAAGAAACCTACGGCTACGAAATCACGCGGCGGCTGAACGCCCTCGGCTTCACAGATGTTGTGGAGGGAACGGTGTACACCATCCTGATCCGGCTTGAAAAAAACAAGTTGGTGGAGATCACAAAGAAGCCATCCGATATGGGACCGCCGCGAAAGTTTTTCGCGATCAACGATGCGGGGCGCGAGGAGCTGCGGAGGTTCTGGGAAAAATGGGAGTTCGTATCATCAAAAATTAACGAGTTAAAGGAGAGAAAATAATGAACTTTTGGGAAAAAATCACCGGCAGCGACATGACTAAAGAATTCAAAACTTTTGAAACGCGAGCCAAAAAGCTGCCGGCTGATTATCAAGCGGCATGGGAAAAAATTAATGCCAATCTTTGGCCGCATTCAGATTTTACCGGTCGCAACCTCTTGCCAATTCTTGACGGTGTGCTTGGTCTGCTAGAAGAAACGGCGGCGGACGGTCAAAGTGTCCAAGAGGTTTTAGGCGACGATATCAAAGGCTTCTGTTCAGCGCTGGCCGGCGAAGAAGGGGCAAAGTCGTATCGCGACAAGTGGCGTGAGCAACTCAACAATAATATTGCTAAAAAATTAGGTAAATAGGAGGAGGATAAAATGAAAATACGAGATATCATCGAAGGCAAAAAAGAGTGGCGAGCACACGTGGCGCGTGTCAAAGCGCTCCCGCAAGATTATCAGATTGTTTATAAAGAGATTCAAAAATATCTCTTTAAGGTCGGCCCTGCCCAGCTGACCGAAGGGACGGGGTTGCTCGCGGGGATTGTCGATCTTTTTGAAGATGGCGCGGCCTTGGGGAAAGGCGTGCTCGAAGTGACGGGCACTGACGTAGCGGCTTTCTGCGACGATCTAATCAAAGATTCAAAAACTTACGCTGACATCTATCAAGAATCTGTTGCCAAAAAGATAACAAGGCCATGAAAAAGAGTACGGATAAAACAAAGTAAAAGGGGGATACCGGGATGGGAAAAGCAATTGAAGTGAAAGGTCTGCGAAAGTCTTTCAAGGACACAGAAGTCCTAAAGGGCGTCGATTTTGAAGTGAAGCGAGGTGAGATTTTCGCTCTGCTTGGTTCTAACGGCGCGGGCAAGACGACGATTGTCAGAATCCTCACCACGCTGCTCAAACAGGACAAGGGCACCGCCACCGTAAACGGATTTGACATAGCGTCAAAACCCGGGAATGTGCGGCATGCGATCAGTCTGACCGGGCAATTTGCCGCCGTAGACGAGATATTGACCGGGCGGGAAAATCTGATCATGATTGCCAAGCTGCGGCATCTGGATCATCCGCGTCAAATTGCGGACGATTTGCTGAAACGTTTCGGCTTAACCGATGCGGCCGACCGTAAGCCATCTACTTATTCGGGTGGTATGCGCCGTAGGCTCGACATCGCCTTAAGCCTTGTGGGAAAACCGCAGATTATTTTCCTCGACGAGCCAACCACCGGGCTTGACCCCGAGGCACGTATCGAGGTTTGGAAAATTGTAAAGGAGCTTGCGGACGGCGGCACTACGGTATTCCTGACCACGCAGTATTTAGAGGAAGCCGAGCAGCTTGCCGACCGGATTGCCATTCTGCACGAGGGCAGGATTATCGCCAGCGGTACGCTCGCAGAACTGAAAAAGCTGTTTCCATCCGCAAAGGTGGAGTACGTTGAAAAACAGCCGACACTAGAGGAAATATTTCTTGCAATCATCGGTAAAAAGGAGGCCATCTAATGGAGGCGGCAAAAAAACATTTTTTCAGCGACATGAACGTTATGCTTGGTCGTTCCATGCGTCATATTTTCCGCAGTCTGGATACCATCTTCACGGTCTGTATCACTCCGATTGCAATGATGCTGCTGTTCGTCTATGTGTTTGGCGGCGCAATCGAAACGGGTACGGATAACTATGTGAACTATCTGTTGCCTGGCATACTACTTATGGCTATTGCCAGCGGGGTGGCCTACGTGGCTTACCGCCTGTTTATGGATAAGCAACGGGGCATCATTGATGAGCGGTTCCACTCCATGCCGATTGCGCGTTCGACTGTGCTGTGGGGGCATGTGCTAACCTCGGTAGTATCCAACGTCATTTCTATTGTGGTCATCATTCTCGTAGCACTTATTATGGGCTTTCGCTCGTCGGCAGGGGTACTGTCCTGGCTTGCCGTAGCCGGTATACTCGTGTTGTTTACGCTGTCTTTGACTTGGGTTGCGGCCATTGCCGGACTGTCCGCAAAAACGATGGAAGGTGCAAGCGCCTTTTCCTATCCATTAATCTTCCTGCCGTTTATCAGCTCGGCATTTGTACCGACTGACTCGATGCCGAAAGTTGTTCGCGTCTTTGCCGAAAACCAGCCGGTGACGTCTATCGTAGAGACCATCCGTGCACTATTGTCAAGTCAACCGGTAGGCAATGATATCTGGGTCGCTTTAGCGTGGTGCTTAGGGATAATGATCGTCGCATATCTATTTGCGATGCACGCATACAAACGGAATGCAGCTTAATGTTTGTATGCAGGGCCTTCCACATTGTCAAAGCGTTAGCTTCACCAGTTTGCCCGTTGAGATCAAGGCTGTCGAAGTGAAGTGATGTTTTATTACTCCTTTGGAGGCCGTTAAGCTAAAGGGAAACAATAGTTGAATAAAACAGCGGTAGTCTAGGACTTTATTCGTCCAAGGCTGCCGCTGTCTTTATTGTTGGGTCCAGTCTATTACTTATTTTATGGAATGTGTCGTTTTTTAAAATTGAAAAGCTGCTTGGAGCAGACATGTACCACATCCATGAACAGGTACTTTCTCGATATCGAACGCTCGTGATACGGACAAACTCCTTGACATTAACCCCCCGGGGGGTTAATTTCTTAGTATGTCTATATACCAAGGAGTATGGAAAGGATCGATTGATGTGGCAAAGACAATAGAAATTGCAGATACCACTCCAAAAGAAAAAATACGGATTATTTTAGCACTCGGTGTTCCTGCTATGATTGAAAATCTTCTTCAAACAGTAGTTGGTTTTGTGGATACCTTATTTGTTTCGAAAATTGGTTTGAACGAGGTCACGGCAGTAGGCGTATCCAACACGATACTCAATGTTTATATCGCGATCTTCCTCGCTATTGGTGTCGGGACTTCTTCGATGATTGCCAAGCGGGTCGGTGCCGGAAAAATAGAAGAGGCCAGGCAGATTGCCCGGCAATCAACATGGCTCTCTATCATCGCCGGACTTTTGTTCGGCATCATCACCCTGTTTTTTGCCGAACCTCTGCTGCGCATCATGGGCGCTGAACCGGAAGTGTTAAGCAGTGGAGTGGTTTATTTTAGAATTGTCGCTGTTCCATCAATTTTTATTTCAGTGATGACCGTGTTTGGCAGTATATTACGCTCTGCCGGTGATACCAAAACACCGATGAAAGTAGGGATATGGATCAATTTGGTACATATTATTCTGGACTATGTACTGATCTTCGGAATATCCGGTATCCCGGGCTTGGGGATTGCCGGGGCTGCATTAGCCACAGTACTGGTACGTATAATCGGCTGTTTTGCGCTGTACAAGTATATCCGGAAGTCGCCGCTCTCCTTTTCACTCTTCAAAAAAGATGGGAATGAATTTACAAAACCGCTCCTAAAACTCTCCGGGCCAGCTGCCGCAGAACGCTTAATTATGCGGCTGGGTCAGGTTTTATATATGGGGCTGATCGTCAGAATTGGAACTGAAGTGTACGCAGCGCATACGATAGCCGGGAACATTGAGATTTTTTCATATATGCCGGGTTATGGATTGGCGATTGCTGCGACAACTTTAGTCGGACAATACCTGGGAGCGAACCGGCACCGGGACGCATACCAGTTTGGAATATATACTTCTGCTGTTGCGGTTGTCTTCATGGGAATAGCGGGTGTCCTGCTGTTTGTACTTGCTCCGATTGCCGCAGCATGGTTCACCGGCGAGCAGGGAGTGATAGATATGGTTACTACAGCTCTTAGAATTGATGCATTCGCTCAACCATTTTTGGCGGTAGGACTGGTCTTGGCGGGAGCACTTCAAGGTGCTGGAGATACGAAAAGTCCAATGTACAGCACTGCCATCGGGATGTGGCTGATCCGGGTAATCGGGGTCTATGTACTTGGTATTCAGCTTGATTTGGGCATCGCGGGAATTTGGTTGTCAATAGCCATTGATCTGGCAATCAGAGCCGTCTTTTTGTTTTACCGGTTCAGAAAGACGGTTGGTTCCATGCCAGAGGCTGTTTCCGAGTAAACTTTCAGGGGGCAAATACGTAAAATGCTTATCCAAAGAATAGCTGCTGGTGTTTTATATTTTGTTTTGTTTGTACTTATTTTCATATACAGGGGTGAAATTATGCCATGGCTGAAGGATCTGGATTCAAGCAGCTGGCCAATCATCCTGCTGATCTCTGTTATGCTTGGAATGGTTCCCGTTATCCCCTTTGCTTTGGTATCGAGCATATTAGGAGTCAAATACGGACTATGGGGAGGAAGTGGCATGAGCGTCATCGCCTCATCACTTGCTGCCATTTTCGCCTACTGGATTTTTGGGCAAGGAGGAGCTGGTGGAGGGAAACAGAGTTCCATAAATAGGATTAACACATGGAATGAACGTATACGAAACCATACCTTCTTTTTCGTTCTGATCGGGCGTATGCTACCTTTTATCCCTGCTGTTTTCATCAATGGATATGCGGGGTTGTTTAAAATCCCGTTCGCTCCGTTTTTAACGGCCACTGTCATTGGTAAAATTCCGATGATGCTTGTGTTTGCCTATGTTGGTGTTTCCGTAACTTCCGGTTCGCTTTATTGGGTTCCCTTGCTTCTAATCTATAGCGGATTTTTAGGTGTAATTTACATGATCTATAAACGTCTGTTTTCTCAAACAACTTGAAAGGTTAGAAAAAGGGCTTCAGCCATATTTACTTCCGTTCATCGATAACCGCAGATGCCTTGGAGGAAGGTGCCCCATGCAGGTTTTAGTAACGGAAACTTCATCTTCTCAGAAAATTACAGCCTATCCCTCTTACAGATTGAAATTTCTTTTTAGCTATCTGCCCGATTGGACAGTCTCCAAAGACAACGGTACTATTTAGATATGCCTTAAATTGCGGTAGTAGTGCATATATCAAGGATTCAATTAGGGAGGTAAGACATATGTCTGAAGAGCATCATCATGAACATAAATATCGGAAAGATATTATTAACCGCTTGTCAAAAGTGGAAGGACATTTGCGTTCAGTCAAAGAGATGGCCATCAATGGCCGTCAGTGTCCTGATATCCTGTTACAGATTGCAGCCGTTCAGAAAGCACTGGATGGTGCCGCAAAGCTTCTGTTAAAGGATCATTTGGAGAACTGTGTGGTTGACGCAGTTCACCATGGAGATGAAGCACAGGTTATTGCGGAGCTAAATGCAGCGATTAATAGTTACATCAGATAGCAGACACGGGTTGGCTCCTTCATACGTTTAAAGGAGCAAGATCAATGAGAAAGAAGCTGAGTTAAAGGCAATCCAGGCGCAGCTTAATCCTTAATTTCTTCAAAACTATTTCCGCAACAAATCCGGCAATCTCTGATATTAGCCCAGTTCCTTTCGCATACGTTTTTTCATTAGACAGCAAATACACCCCGGGAAGGCGCTGAAGTGCACCCCTTAGAATAGACATTGGAATAAACCCCTGGTTTATCCGATGAATTCTAGGGGGTGCATTTTTTATGCCAGCGATTAAAGGAAAGAAGTCTAAAACGTATTCTTATGAAACAAAGCTGGAGGCAATACGTCTTCATATGGTCGAAGGTTGGACCTATCGTAAAATTATGGAGAAGTTCGAAATTACAGACAGACATCGGTTGAAAACATGGATGAGGAAATACCGGGAACTGGGAGAGTTCGGACTTGTGGACCAGCGAGGACGGCGAGAACAATATGTCGATCAAGAAAGACAGGTCAAATGGCTCAAACAGGAGAACGAAATGCTAAAAAAGTGCTTGGAAATCTGGATGCAGGAGATGAAACAGAGCGGTATGTAACAATTGAGAGAGCCTCAAGTGAATATCCGGTTCGTCATTTGTGCAAAGTGTTTGGGGTCTCCAGAAGCGGATATTACGCCTTTCTAAAGCGCAAAGCATTCGATCGGGACCGAGAAGATAGAGAACTTGTGAAGAAGGTTTACGAGCACTACAACGGAGTTTACGGATACCGACAGATCCAGTTATTCTTGCTGCAGGATCATGGAGTCTGGATGAATCATAAGAAGGTGCTACGGCTCATGCAGGTACTTGGAATCCGGTCACGAATAAGGCGAAAACATCGCTGTAATTACGCATCTTCGGACGGAGGGCGAGTCGCTAAAAACCTACTGAAGCGAGATTTCAAGGCGGATGCTCCTAACCAAAAATGGGTTACCGATGTGACTCAATACCGGGTGGGAGAATCGTGGCTCTATCTTTCTGCGGTGAAAGATTTGTTTAACAATGAAATTGTAGCCTACCACATGAGTCAGAAAAATGACAATCCACTGGTTCTACAGACCTTTGAGAAAGCCTTGAACAAGACAAAAGACGTGACCGGACTGATCGTTCACAGCGACCAGGGATTCCAATACACGTCTCATGCATACCATGACATGCTGCCAAAGGTTGGCGCCCGAATCAGCATGTCCCGCCGAGGAAATTGTTATGACAATGCCTCCATGGAGAGCTTCTTCTCGCATCTCAAAACGGAAGGGCTCTACCCTTATGATATCCGAAATCTGGACGAGGCACAAAGACGAATTGAAGCCTATATTCAATTTTACAACCAGTATCGACCGCAACGAAGACTAAATAAGCTGCCTCCGGTGGAGTACCGGAAGCAGCTTACAGCCTAGGGTCTTTTTTCAGTGTCTACAAAATAGGGGCTTGACCAGCGCCGAACAGGTGCCTTTCCGGGGTTTTACTTTTAGCCAATCAAGGGGCATAGGCGGCTGGTGCCTGAACGAAATCCAATAAAAGTGGAATTTTACCCAATGATCGGTTCCTTATGCCTGCGGACCATCGGTTCTATAATTATGTATGCGGTTACACGAAACCGAGGAATCAATATAAAGGGGAGGCAAAGTATGAAAAGTATGAAACGTGTTTTAGTAGGGATCTCTACTATGCTTGTGATGACAACTGCTCTTACAGCGTGCGGCGGAAACTCGAATTCTAAATCTAACTCATCCAGTCCAAGCGAAGCTCCAGCAGCTTCGGCTAGTGCATCAGCGGCACCAGCCAAGGGAGATGGCTCGAAGGTCACCATCAATCTCTGGAGCTTCACGGACGAGATTCCGAACATGGGCAAAAAGTATCTGGAAACTCATCCTGACGCAAATGTGGAATTTAAAACTACGGTGATTGCAACCACAGATGGCGCGTATCAGCCTGCTCTTGACCAGGCCCTGGCCGCTGGCGGGAAGGATGCTCCGGATATTTTTGCGGCTGAAGCGGCGTTCGTCCTCAAATATACACAAGGCGATGCATCCGGCTATGCTGCTAACTATGCGGACCTGGGCCTTGACGATCAGATGGTTAAGGATGCAGGGATTGCCCAATACTCGGTCGACATCGGCAGCAAAGACGGCCAACTGAAAGGACTCGGCTACCAGGCGACCGGCGGAGCCTTTATCTATCGCCGCTCGATTGCCAAGGATGTTTTTGGATCGGATGATCCGGCCACCATCAAGAATGAAGTTGGACCTGGCTGGGAGAAGTTCTACGAAGCGGCTGCGAAGCTAAAAGCCAAAGGGTATGGCATCGTTTCCGGAGACGGCGATATTTGGCACGCGATTGAGAACAGCTCTGAGAAAGGCTGGATTGTCGACGGCAAGCTGCATATCGATCCGAAGCGTGAAGAGTTCCTTGATCTCTCCAAGAAGCTGAAGGATAACGGTTATCACAACGATACGACGGACTGGACGGAAGCATGGTACGCAGATATGTCCGGCTCCGGGGCCCAACCGGTCTTCGGTTTCTTCGGTCCCGCTTGGCTCATTAACTATACGATGAGCGGACAAGTAAAAGACACGAGTGGCGACTGGGCAGTTACCGAGCCGCCGACAGGCTTCTTCTGGGGAGGCACCTGGCTGCTTGCCAACAAAGACGTTACCAAGGACGATGCCAAGAAACAGGCGGTTGCAGACTTTATCAAGTGGGTGACGCTCGATACCTCCGAAACCGGGCTCCAATATTACTGGGCTAACGGAACGATGAAAGAGGGCGAGCAAGGCACGAAGGACAGTGTGGCATCCTCTGTCGTCATGGCGAAGTCCAACGGCGAAGTTCCGCTGCTCGGCGGACAGAACATGTTCGATGTGTTCGTTCCGGCCAACGCTAACGCTTCAGGCAAGAACTTAACCCAGTACGACGAAACGATTAACAAGCTATGGCGCGAGCAAGTACGCGAATATACTGCGGGCAACAAAGACCGCGCTAAAGCGATTGAAACCTTCAAGCAGCAGGTCAAAGACCAGCTTGGTATCGATAGCGAATAAGAAAGAATCGAAGGGACGGGAGTTATCCCGTCCCTTCATATAACTAAAGGGGTGAGAGCATGCGCCGCAAAGGTGTGAACTACTCAAAATTCGGCTATATCTTCACGTTGCCGTTTGTTTTGGCATTTCTGATCTTCTCGTTATATCCCATTTTGTACACCGCAGTCATCGGGTTCACCAATATGCAGGGGCTGATACCCAAACCGGTTCATATTTTGGATAACCCGTTTCAGAATTTCAAAGATCTCCTCTTTGATAACGTCTCATTCCGGAAGTCTCTAATCAACACCGGGTTGCTCTGGATCGTCAATTTCATTCCTCAGATCGTTCTCGCGCTTTTACTCACTGCCTGGTTCACGAACAAGCGCCTCAACATAAAGGGACAAGGTGCGTTCAAGGTTCTGCTCTATATGCCGAATATTATCACAGCAGGTACAATCGCCGTGCTTTTCAGCAGTTTGTTTGCTTATCCGATGGGTCCCGTAAACAGTATTTTTGAGATGCTGGGATGGTCCGACGCTCCGATTTTCTTCCTTCAGGATAAAACAACAGCGCGGGGCATTGTGGCGTTCATCCAGTTCTGGATGTGGTACGGCAACACCATGATCATTCTTGTCGCAGGCGTTATGGGCATAAATCCCGCGCTCTTCGAGTCTGCGGCGATTGACGGCGCCAACGGATTTCAGACCTTTTTCCGTATTACGCTGCCGAGCCTCCGTACCATCTTGCTATTTACGCTGATTACATCGATGATCGGTGGTTTGACTATGTTCGATATTCCGCAGCTGTTTCTTGCAGGCGGACCGGACGACTCCACGCTTACCACGTCCATGTTCATCTATGGGCAAGCGTTCAAGGGAAGCTATATGTACAACCGCGCTGCAGCCGCAAGCATGATCATGTTCGTCATTGCGGCCATATTGTCTGGATTAGTGTTCTATCTAATGCGTGACCGCGACGCGGGGAGAATAAAAAAAGCGGAAAAGAATTATAAAAAATCTGCCAAAGCAGCAGCCGTGAGGGAGGTATAGCAGATGGACCACAATCATAAAAACGGAACCGTTACCCGAAAGCTAAACAAGTCGATTATCTATATCGTCTGCATCTTTTTGGCGGTGCTGAGTATCCTCCCTTTTTGGATCATGTTTGTAAATGCTACCCGCTCTACAGCGGAAATCCAAAGCGGTCTGTCACTGCTTCCTTCGACCCATATGATGAGCAACCTGCGGGTGCTGCTCGATAAGAGCTTCGACCCTATACAAGGGTTCCTGAATTCGTTTACTATCTCCAGTTCAGCAACCATCTTAACCGTTTACTTCTCGTCCTTGGCGGCCTATGGGCTTGTGACTTATGACTGGAAGCTGCGCAAGCCATTCTTTACCTTTATCTTATGTGTGATGATGATTCCTTCTCAGGCAAGTGCCATCGGATTCTATCAGTTCATGTATAAAATACATTGGACAAACAGCTTTCTTCCCCTGATTCTGCCTGCGATAGCAGCCCCGGCGGTGGTGTTCTTCATGCGCCAATACCTGCTCGCAACGCTGTCGATAGAGATCGTAGAAGCAGCGCGCGTAGACGGGTCCGGCGAATTCAAAACCTTTAACCGGATCATCCTGCCGCTGATGATGCCGGCTGTGGCGACGCAAGCCATCTTTGCCTTTGTGGCCAATTGGAATAACTTGTTTATGCCGCTGATTTTGCTGACACAGAAGGAAAAGTATACCATGCCGGTCATGGTGAGCTTACTGCGCGGCGATATTTATAAGACGGAGTTTGGCTCGATCTATATGGGGCTGGCCTTGACGGCTTTACCGCTGTTTGTGGTGTACTTCCTGTTATCCCGCTACATTATCGCAGGCGTAGCGCTCGGAGGCGTCAAAGAATAACCCCTTTCCGGGCAATTAAGTCTAATGGCGGCCAATTTTAATCATTTGGTCACCCGTTTAAGGATGTCTTGAAGCTAATGCTTCGGAGACATCCTTATTTGTGTTTCTGTGTAAACTCATGACTCTAAATGTTTATTTTGCACTGACTGGCCCAGGCAGCTTAAGCGTAAAAGCCGACCCCACCCCCGGCTCGCTGCTGACCTCAATCCTTCCTCCGCTTAAGCTGATAATGCGGGCAACCAAAGGCAGGCCGAGGCCGTTGCCTTCGGCAGAGCGGGCGGGGTCGCCCTGGTAGAATTTCTCGAAAATATGCTTGCGGACCTTCGGGGTCATTCCTATTCCTGTATCGGAGATGACCGCCGTAATCCAAGGGGTGCCGGGCCGGAGAGAAACCGAGATTTCTCCGCCTTCCGGCGTGAATTTGATCGCATTGCCAAGCACATTGAGCCATACCTGCATCATCAGCTCTTCATTCCCGTAATAGTGAAGCTCGTCCAGATCAATGTTAAGGTTCAACTGCTTAGGCCCCCAAGCCGATTCCAGCAATAACAATGCCTGCCGGAGCTGCTCATCCAGGCGGTATTCTGTTTGTTCTGTGAGCAGTTCCTGGTTTTCGAGCTTGGATATTTTGAGGATATTGCCGGATAGGGCGGACAACTGCCTGGCGCTGTCTATAATCATTCCGGTGTATTCGTCATGCTCTTTTTTACTGAGATTATCTTCCTGCAAAAGGGTGGCATACCCCTCGATCGCCGCAATGGGTGTCTTGAACTCGTGAGACACATTGACCACGAAATCATTACGGAGCGTCTCGATGCTGCGCAGCTCCTGAACCATAATATTGAAGTGGTGAGCGGCCTCGCTGATTTCGCCCACCCGGTGCGATTCATCCAAATGAATCTCGAAGTTGCCTTTGGAGACTTCCTTGGCCGCCTTGATCAGATCCGCGATGGGAGCCAGTATTTTCCGGCCTACGGTCACAGTGATCGTCGTCCCGATGACGAGGCTGAATAATATAATGGTCAGGACCGGCGGGAAAGGATTTCTATGCTGCATGGCATCGTTGCCCAGACGGATATATAGATAAGCCAAGATCGCCATGACTAAGAGGAAGGACACAACAATTACAAACACCAACGATACAAAATGCCACCACAAGCCTCTGTTTTTAGGGGGGCTTATCCTCATCCCAGCTTCACCGCCTTATAGCCGAGTCCTCTTACGGTGACAATTTCAAAGTCAGTGCTCTCCCTGAAACGCTCGCGCAAGCGGTTAATATGGACTACCACCGTATGCTCGTCAGATTCCGTATCCATTCCCCATATTTCATCCATCAGCTGCTGTTTGGTAAAGATTTTATTCGGATAGGAGATTAGTTTATAGAGTAAATAAAATTCCTTCTGCGGAAGAAGGATGCTCTCCTGTCCCTGGATAACGGTTAAAGCGTCATAATCCAGTACGGTTGCTCCCCACTCAATCCGGCGTTCGCTGATAATTTTGGCACGCCGCAGCAGTGCCCCCACACGCAGAAGCATTTCATTCACATTGATCGGCTTCACCATATAATCGTCGATCCCAACGAGAAATCCCTGTTGTTTGTCGGCAAAGGTCTCCCGTGCAGTCACCATAAGAACCGGAAGATTATTGTTATTGTCTCTGAGTGTCCGCGTCAGCTCGTAGCCATCCATGAGCGGCATCATAATATCGCAGATGATCAAATCGATGTATTCCTTATCCAGTACCGTGAGTGCATCCTCGCCGTTAACTGCCGGGATTGCCCGGTATCCATTTTTGGTCAGGACTGTACAGAAGAGCTGCCGTAATTTGCTGTCATCCTCAACTACAAGAATATTAAACATGAGGTTTCCTCCCGGGATGCTTCATAGGGTTCAGTATATAGATGGCTTAAGTATACATCATGAACATCAAGTGAATCTCAACTGCGAAGTTGAGGTTTAGTTTATATTTAGCGCTTATACTGGGGCCAGCAAGACAAGAACAGAGAAAGAATAGAGAGAGCAAAGAGTACAGGGATAGAAAAAGGAGACTGGATAAGATGCTGCAATTAAAAAACATCACGAAAAGCTATAAGACCGGAGATTTCACGCAGGTTGCACTGGATAAGGTGAATCTGAATTTCAGGGAAAGTGAATTTGTTGCGATTTTGGGCCAAAGCGGATCGGGCAAAACCACACTGCTGAATATTATCGGCGGGCTGGATCAGTATGACAGCGGAGAGCTGGTTATCAACGGGCAGTCAACAGAGCACTTCAAAGACGGTGATTGGGATGCGTACCGCAATAATAGTGTTGGCTTTATTTTTCAAAGCTATAATCTGATTTCGCACCTGAGCATCACGGATAATGTGGAGATGGGGATGACGCTCAGCGGGGTAACCGCAGCCGAGAAGCACCGCAAGGCGCTTGAAGCCCTGGAGAAGGTCGGACTCAAGGAGCATGTCCACAAAAAGCCGAACCAGCTCTCCGGCGGACAGATGCAGCGGGTAGCGATTGCCCGCGCCCTGGCCAACAATCCGGATATTATTCTCGCGGATGAGCCGACGGGGGCGCTGGATACGGAAACCAGCGAGCAGATCATGGAGCTGATCAAAACCATAGCGGAGGATAAGCTGGTCATCATGGTTACGCATAATCCGGAGCTGGCTGAGAGTTATGCGGACCGTGTCATTCGTTTTTCGGACGGTCATGCGGTTTCGGACAGCAACCCGCTGGCGAATCAGAAGACCTCAAGCTCTTATAAGCTGAAGGAAACCAGCATGAGCTTTTTTACCGCCCTGAAATTATCCGGGAAAAATATCGCGACCAAGAAGTGGCGGACGGGCCTGACTGCTTTTGCCTCAAGTATCGGAATCATTGGCATTGCCTTGATCCTGTCCTTGTCGAATGGATTCGATAAGCAGATTAACACCTATGAAACGGGGGCGCTCTCCAACTTCCCGATCCAGATTTCTCAGACGCCAATAAATGTAGAACTGGGACCGCCAGCCGGCAAAGATTCTGAGCTTCCCCCGTACCCCAAAGAGAAAAAGCTATACCCCTATGATCCCAGCGAGAATTCATCACAGCATACAAATGTGCTCACCAAAGAATATATCGGGTATTTGAATCAGATTGACCCGGAGCTTATTGATGGTATTTCCTATACCCGCACCGTGAATATGAATGTACTGGTTTCGGATGGGGATAAGGCGGCTGTTCTGGACAAAAGCAATATCAGCTTCACCGCATATCCCAGCAAACAGGGGAGTGAGGCGGGGAGCTATCTGGAGCAATATTATGATGTGCTGGAAGGAACATTCCCTGCCAAGCCGACGGATGTTGTACTCATTGTGGATGAATACAACCGCCTGACCGATGCTGCGGTTCATGCCCTGGGGCTGGATTATACAGCGGACAGTATCGGTCTTGGAGATCTTATTGGTAAACAACTGAAGCTTGTTATGAACAATGACTATTACCGTAAAAACGGCGGGCAGTTTACTGTAAACGGAACAGCTGCGAATGTAATGGACCTCTATAATAACCCCAAAGCAGTAACTCTGAACATCGTTGGGGTATTGCGGGGCCAGGAAGGTTCAAGCATATCTACGCTGTCTCCGGGCATTGCCTATTCGGATGAGCTTGCCGCTTCGTTTATAGCAGATGCACAGAAATCGGAAATTGTTCTGGCGCAGGAAAAAGCAGATTTCAATGTGCTGACCGGCCAGGCATTGTCTGATGGTGTCACAGGCGGCGGGGCAGGAGCCAGCCCAGGGCCGATAGGGAGAATGAGTTCTGCGGGAAGCTTAGTACCGGGCGCTGCTTCCTTAACTAAAGAGGATGTGCTGGCGTCTCTGGGGGCAACGGACATCCCTAACTCGGTTTCGCTGTACCCGATTGATTTCAGCGCCAAGGAATCGGTCACGGCTTATCTGGATAAATGGAATGAAGGACGTGATACCAAGGATCAGGTGAAATATACCGATTTGGCCGCTATCGTTACCAATATATCCGGCGGTATTATGGACGGGATTACGATGGTGCTTGTTGCTTTTGCGGCGATTTCCCTGGTGGTGTCGCTGATCATGATCGGGATCATCACCTATATCTCCGTCATGGAACGGACGAAGGAGATTGGAGTCCTGCGCGCGCTGGGTGCCCGCAAGAAGGATATCACACGGGTATTCAATGCCGAGACCTTTATTATCGGAGCCTGCTCAGGCCTCCTGGGAATAGGTATTACCTACCTGCTGACGATTCCGGTAAATGCCATACTCTATAATCTGACTGAGCTGTCGAATGTCGCCCAGCTGAATCCGCTGCATGCGCTAATTCTGGGTGTGATCAGCGTGGGGCTTACAATGATCGGCGGATTCATTCCGGCCAAGATGGCCGCGAAGAAGGATCCGGTTACTGCCTTGCGCAGTGAGTGACGGCTATAGCGGCGAAGCTGTGAACTAACTACAGACGCCGGAGCCCTAGAATGAATGCAATTCTAGGGCTCCGGCAATTTTTTTGTGAAGAAGCGCTGAGGAGAAGAGGAGTATGGAGGCGCCCGCTATGCGGAAAGAGAGTCTTCTCCAGCCTCCGCTCTCGCCTATCGCATCCGGACGTAATGATCCTTGGACGGATCGAGCAGCTTAAGCTCCTTGGCCTGAACGATTGCTTTGGTGCGCCGGTTGACTTTTAGTTTGGCAAAGATGTTTTTGACATGCACCTTTACTGTGCCTATGGCGATAATCAGTTGATCGGCAATTTCCTTATTCGATAATCCTGCCGCCAGTAAGGCGAGGACCTCAAGCTCACGATCTGTGAGCGGCTCTTCCATTATAGGGGACAATAGCGGGGGTTCTTCGATTAGCCCCGGCTCCGGGAGGGATGGCTCAGCCGAGTTTTGCAGCATGCACATCAATATTCCGTTTGAAGCCATAGCCTGAAGAACAGCCATCCGCTCGTACGCGAACACACCGCTTGCCAGCCTGTTTTCGAGATAAAGAATCCCGAGCATATTACTATGAACGGTTACCGGTATGCAGAGCGCGGACCCGGGGCGATGCTTCGCAATATACGGGTTATGAATAAGCCAGCTGTCCTCGTCCCCGGAATAATGGACATCCTCCTGCGTACGAAAAACATATCTGATAATGCCCTCAGGCAAGAGAGAGCTGTCATTCAACTCTAATGGTGTGGGGGCAACCTGCGCTTCAGAATCAGCATATACCTGTATATAGAGTCCATCATTACTGCCCATCAGCAGAGCACCCTTGCTGGCACCGGCGTACTTCATTATGGTATTCATGATCTCTGCAAGCACCGTATCGATGTCCATCTGATTGGTTATCGCCTGGGTGGTTTTGAGGATCGCCGCAAGATCAAAGTTTTCAAAGGCATTTGGCATATTACGAGAGGCGGATGTTTCTGCCGCTTGCCGTGCTTTGTCAGGCTCTGCCGGGCTCTGCAGGCTTTCGGATGCTGTATCGGCATCCTCATCCCGCTGCCAGCGCCGCATAAGCTTTTCTAACTGCGCGAGCTTCACTTGTACGCCCCACCCGGTATATGCCTCCAGGGCCAATTGCAAATAAAATACAGCCGTTTTTTTATTACCGCGACTCCAGTAGTGGCTGGCGGCAAGCTCGCCCGATAGGCTGGTCACCTGTATATCATCTTGCTCCCTGGCTTCACGAATGGCTTTGTCATACAATTCTTCAGCTCTCATGAATTCGCCGGAAGCACGGGCAAATTCGGCTTGAAGGAGCTCGTATCTGGGCCGGTAATTATCCGGGCTCCATGCCGCCCATTTTTGGAAACGGTCGAGATGGCTTAGGAGACGCTTCCTGGTATGAGCCCCGGCCTCTTTCCATGGCTGTGCAGAACCGGCCAATATGGCGAGCGACTCATAGAAAAGGCATTCCGGCAAATGCGGCAAATGTGTCGCGTAGTCTTTATAGGATTCCGCCCGCCGCGCCCATTGAATGGCATCCTCATAATTACCGAGCAAGTAACAAAGCTGGGTTTTATAAGTGTTGTATTGAAATAAGGTGGTGGCTGAGGTCTCCTCAGTCTGAATCCGGCAGAGAAACTCTTCCTCCTCAATACCAGCGCTGCTGAAGGAGTCTGGCGCAGCCGTCCTCCCTTGAAGGGCAAGAATAAATTGTTGATACAGATAGAAGTTTTGCTTCACGAACCCGTCATTTGTAGTATCAAGGACCGCCATATATTCGGCTATGGTTCTTGCAAATTCACTTAACGGTGCTCTGGTATAGAGCGAATTAACATGCGCACCAATTGCATAGCTGGCAAACACATAGTCTCCCGATTCCAGGCCAAAGCGAAGCGCCTTGGTCAGGTATCCCTCACCTTCGAGTGCATTTCCGGCAAATTGGCAGAGTACTCCGCCGAACATAGTATAGGTTTTGCTTTTAACTGAAGTGATATTATAACGCTCTGAAAGCTCCATGCCGACCTTGCCAAGGGCGTAGCCCTTATCGAATTTGCCCCATGCACTTCCCAAAAGCATGCCATAAGCTGAATAAACTGCTGCGGAAACAGGGGTATTTCCATATTTAATGGATAATTGAATAGCTCTGCACATCAGAAGGAAATAGATCTTTTTATTCGTGAAGAAGGTGGAGGGAATAATCGCAAGAATGAGATTCATTGCAGCTATCCGGTTATGATCGGACATTTCCTCCAAATCAGCGAGCTTATCGTACCGGTTGCGTAGAAGAACCTCAATTCGCATCGCTTCTATCATCAGTACGAATTTTCCCGGATCGGGCGGAATGATGATATGATGCTCCCGCAGGCTTTCGAGACCGAGTGCAGTGCCCTCCAAATATTTGCCTTGATTAATATACTGCATAATCCGGATCATTTGAACTCTGCTCCGCTCCGCCGGATTGCGCGCAGACCTGAGCAGGGAATCGATTTGCCGGTCAGACTCCTTGAGATTTCCACATAAATATTCACATTCTGCTTGCTCCGCATGCAGTTCGAAGCAGAGCCCGAAGGTTTTGTTCCAGGCTTCTTCGGACAGCAGTTCTACCCCTTTTCTGAAATAAACCAGCGCAACATCGTAGGCGGAAGCAGCCTTGGCACGATTGCCCGCGTCAAGATTTAATTGTACGAGTCTAAGGTTCTCCGCTTCATCCATGTTTTTACCGGAGCCTTTGTTCAAATGGTTGACCACATCAAACAAGTCCTCTTCATCCCCGGCAGCCTGCAAGGTTGTGCCTATTCGGATATGAATGGCCTGCTTCGTCTCATCCTCCATCTGACTGTAAATCAGTTTCTGGATATTATCGTGGGCAAAACGGAACTTATCTGTATCATATGGCAAAATCATGCCTTCGGCTTCAATCACGGCCCATTCCGCATTGACCTCCCCGGTCTTCTGCTTAGCAACGCGGGCTATCAAATCCGGGTGGAAGGTGCTTCCCGCGCAAGCCGCAATTTGGAGCAGCTCCTGCGCAGCGCTTGAGAGACGCCGCAGCCTGTGCTCCATCAAATCATTGATGGCATAGCTCGGTTCCTGCCCGATAATCTGTCCTAAATTCCATTGCCAGCATTGACTCCCATGGTTATATTCCAGGATACCGTCGTCTTGAAGGTGCAGCAATATTTGCTTGAAATGAAACGGGTTGCCGCCTGATTCAGGATACAACAGCTCCGTAAAGGATAGTGCAGTATCCTTCCCGCTATTGAGCGTCTCCATTACAATATGGTTCATTTGCTCAAGATTAAGCGGTGACAGATGAATATGGCGGATAACTGCCTGGTCGGTAACGCTCCCGTCCAACTCGTATCCTGGCAGCTTGCTGCAGTCTGTTTCGTTAGGGCGATAGGCGCAGATGAACATCAAATATTGGCATTCCGGGTCGCACAGCAGCGCATGAATTAACTGCATCGATGAAGAATCCGCCCACTGCAAGTCATCGATAAACAGGACGAGGGGATGTTCTTTGGAGGCCAGAGCTTGTACAAATTTGCGGAAAACATAGATGAACCGTTTCTTTGATTCATTGGCCGGAAGCTCCTCCGCAGGCGGCATTGAGCCGAGGATCAGCTCCACTTCAGGGATAATCGCAGAAATTACGTTAGCGCTTGCCCCAAGTGTTCCCTGCAGCTTTTGTCTCCATAGCTTGGACTGTTCCTCGCGTTCTCCCAGCAAATGCCTCATCAATCCACGAAAGGCTTGGATAATCGGATGATAGGGGCTTTCTTTAGATATTTGCTCGAACTTTCCGGCGACATAGAAAAAATTACGGGTATGCTGCTGTTTGCGGAAAACCTCGTCCATGAGGCTCGTTTTGCCGATTCCGGCTTCCCCCGAAACGTAGACCATCTCTGTTGATCCGAAGCAAGCAGAATAGAAGGCTTGGGTCAGCATGGAAATCTCATATTCTCTTCCGTGAAACCCCGGTTCCATGAAAATAGTTTCTTGGGAACGTCCAATTTTGTCCAAGTCTGCCAGTAAAAAACCGACATTCTGGTAGCGGTTGTCCGGATTTTTGTCGAGCAGCCTCATTACAACAGCCTCCAAGCCGTCAGGTAAATGTGACTGTTTCTGTGCAAGTGGAGGAGGGGCTTGTGCCAGGTGCATATACACCCATTCCAGAGGATCTTCGGTAAGAAAGGGCAGATGTCCGGCCAATAATTCGTAGAAAATAACGCCGATAGAATATAGATCACTTCGCTCATCTACTGTCCGCAGCATTCTGCCTGTGTTCTCAGGTGAACAATAGGGTAAACCCGTGTCAGACATACTATAGCCAGCCGTAGGGACGTAACCGTTATCTGAGCGATGCAGCGCATAACCTGAATCTATTAAATAAGCCTCTTGGCCAATGGAACGAACCCCGATCCGCTCCGGCCGCAAATCGAGATGAAGGGTCTGTAGCTGGTGAAGCTGCAGGACACCTGCCGTGATAGACCTGGCAAGGGGGAGAAACACCTCCGGTTTCACGCAGGGCTGTCCCTTCATGAATTCTCTTAGCGTTATATCTGCGTCATGCTGCAGGTTAAAACCAGAATCAGCATTTTCGGATAGTGAGCTTCTGATAACACTGTGGATTTGTTGATTTACTTTCATTTTCGGACACCTCTAATGTTAGGCTTAGTAGCGAATACATTTCATTGTAATGGAAGATACAACTTTTTAGGTATAGAGAATTTTAAATATTAATTCTATGCTAAAGGCATGGCTAATTGGCTGATTTATGAAATGGGAGAGGTCTAGGTGAATAAATGGAGAATGCCCTAATTGCTTTTATTAGTATTCTTCTTCTTGGCGTTGTGATCTTTGTGAAGATTTGGTGGGATGGACCCGGGATAAGCTTTAAGTTTACAAAATGGTATTTTGGCATTTTTTTATTAGCGGCGCTGATTGTCGGGGGAGGCACTTTTTTCGTGAGTTAAGTCATTATATCGGTAAACCTGTCCGGTTTTGGTAGATAAAAATGCAACTTGCATAAGCGTTATTTCGATTTATGGGGAAATCAAGAATGGAGGATATTTAGTGAAAGGTATACAACGATACAAGCGCTGGCTTGCCTTGACCCTGATTTTCATGGTGCTTCTTGGTCCGGCTTCTGAAGGGTATGTATCCGCAGCAGATCCAATGCTATTGGATCAAAAGCAGGAAAATGCAACAGGGAATGTATGGGTTAATTCGGATTATGGAAGATATCAGACCTTTACTCCGGCGATTACCGGGAATCTCAGCAGGATTGATCTGAACATTATGGATACCTATGGTTCCCCGGGAGCCCTGAAGCTGAAAATATATAAGGAAAGCGGCCTTTCGACATTGCTCGCTGAAGCGCAACTTGCTTCCTATAGCCCAGGCTGGGTGTCGGTTGACTTCTCAGGAGCATCGCCTTATTTGCAGAAGGACACGATGTATAGAATGGTTGCTTCCACGGAGTTCGGAGGATCGAGTGGTTTCGGGTGGTATGGAAGCTCAGGGAGCCCGTACCCAAGAGGATATTCAGCGGCTGCCAATTATGACTTCTCTTTCAGAACGTACATGATTGCTGATTATTCCACATCCCCTGCATTAAGTGAGATCTCCAGTGCTGAATCTAGTCTTGTAGCGGACGGGACGAGCCAGACGACAGTGACGGTGAAGCTGAAGGATGCGCAAGGCAATGCGCTGACCGCCGGAGGGGCGACGGTGGGAATCACGTCGACATCCGGTACGGTGAGTCCAGTAACGGACAACCATAACGGGACCTACACGGCGACGCTGACAGCGCCGACCACGGCCGGAACGGCGACCGTAAGTGCAACCGTCGGCGGTGCAGCATTGACAGAGACGGCAGCGGTCCAGTTCGTGGCGGGGCCTCCGTCGATTGCGAACAGCACAGTGGAAGTGGGCACCAGTTCATTGACGGCGGATGGCACGAGCCAGACGGCAGTGACGGTGAAGCTGAAGGATGCGCAGGGCAATGCGCTGGCGGCTGGAGGGGCGGCAGTAACGGTTGCAGCGACGCAGGGTACGGTAGGTCCAGTCACGGACAACCATAACGGGACCTATACGGCGACGCTGACAGCGCCGACCACGGCCGGAACGGCGACCGTAAGTGCAACTGTCGGCGGTGCAGCATTGACAGAGACGGCAACAGTCCAGTTCGTGGCGGGAACTCCGTCGATTGCGAACAGCACAATAGAAGTGGGCACCAGTTCATTGACGGCGGATGGCACGAGCCAGACGGCAGTTACGGTGAAGCTGAAGGATGCGCAGGGCAATGCGCTGGCGGCTGGAGGGGCGGCAGTAACGGTTGCAGCGACGCAAGGTACGGTGGGTCCAGTCACGGACAACCATAACGGGACCTATACGGCGACGCTGACAGCGCCGACCACGGCCGGAACGGCGACCGTAAGTGCAACTGTCGGCGGTGCAGCATTGACAGAGACGGCAACAGTCCAGTTCGTGGCGGGAACTCCGTCGATTGCGAACAGCACAGTCGAGTCAGGAGATGCTTCGTTGACGGCAGACGGAACGAGCCAGACGACAGTGACGGTGAAGCTGAAGGATGCGCAGGGCAATGCGCTGACGACTGGAGGGGCGACGGTGGGAATCACGTCGACATCCGGTACGGTGGGTCCAGTCACGGACAACCATAACGGGACCTACACGGCGACGCTGACAGCGCCGACTACGGCCGGAACGGCGACCGTAAGTGCAACCGTCGGCGGTGTTGCATTGACAGAGACGGCAACAGTCCAGTTCGTGGCCGGGTCCCCGTCAATTGCGAACAGCACAATAGAAGTGGTCACCAGTTCATTGACGGCGGATGGCACGAGCCAGACGGCAGTTACGGTGAAGCTGAAGGATGCGCAGGGCAATGCGCTGGCGGCTGGAGGGGCGGCAGTAACGGTTGCAGCGACGCAGGGTACGGTAGGTCCAGTCACGGACAACCATAACGGGACCTATACGGCGACGCTGACAGCGCCGACCACGGCCGGAACGGCGACCGTAAGTGCAACTGTCGGCGGTGCAGCATTGACAGAGACGGCAACAGTCCAGTTCGTGGCGGGAACTCCGTCGATTGCGAACAGCACAGTCGAGTCAGGAGATGCTTCGTTGACGGCAGACGGAACGAGCCAGACGACAGTGACGGTGAAGCTGAAGGATGCGCAGGGCAATGCGCTGACGACTGGAGGGGCGACGGTGGGAATCACGTCGACATCCGGTACGGTGGGTCCAGTCACGGACAACCATAACGGGACCTACACGGCGACACTGACAGCGCCGACCACGGCCGGAACGGCGACCGTAAGTGCAACCGTCGGCGGTGCAGCATTGACAGAGACGGCAGCGGTCCAGTTCGTGGCGGGAAGTCCGTCGATTGCGAACAGCACAGTCGAGTCAGGAGATGCTTCGTTGAAGGCAGACGGAACGAGCAAGACAACAGTGACGGTGAAGCTGAAGGATGCGATGGGCAATGCGCTGACGACTGGAGGGGCGGTGGTGTTGGTCACATCGACATTAGGTACGGTTAGCACCGTAACGGACAACCATAACGGGACCTATACGGCGACGCTGACAGCACCGACAACGGTAGGGACCGCAAAGATAAGTGCCACTGCCGATGGCAGTGCGCTAGCCTCAACGGTAACGGTTCAGCTTTTACCGGGTGAAGTAAGCTCATTTCACTCTACAGTTACGGCAAGCGATCTGGTCGTACGGGCGGATGGCAAAAGTCAAGCTTTGATCTATGTGAAGCTTAAAGACGAATATGGCCATCCGCTTGCTGGAAAACGGGTGCAGCTTCAAGCTCAAGATGGAAGCTCTGTTATTAAAGAAGTTTATGGAAGCTCCGTCACCAATGAAGTATATGGATTGACCAACGCGGAAGGCCTTGCCGCATTTGCGGTCAGCAATGTAGTGGCAGAGAAAGTGACATATTCTGCTAAAGAAGAAAGTGGTCTATTAATGGACCAAACGGTGGATATAACATTTACGTACGACCAGCCTCCAGTGATCAAATTGCAGGTTGATTCTGCCGCTCCAACCTTCTCCAGTGTGCGTGTTGCGGTTTATGCGTCAGTATATGGCGAATACAATAGCATTTCTTCAATTAAATGGGCAGCAGGAAGCCGTCCGGTCTCTTATTTTGATACAGAGGGAACACCAATTAAGGACCATTTCACCGTACAGGAGAATGGAATTTATTCAGTCTATGCGGCAGATACAGCGGGCAACGCGAATGTTAGCCTGATTGAAATCCAGAATATCGTGCCTTTGAGCAGCAATTCGAACTTGATGGGCTGGCAGCTAATCGGACTTGGCGGGACGGTGAAGTTTGATTTTGACGCGGGGAAACTAAACAACACGCTCGAAGTCAGTGATTCGGTGTATGGTTTGAAGATGCTGCTGACCCCTGCAAATGTATATGCTGCCGTTAGTGTGAACGATCTCCAGGTAGACAGTAATGTCCCAACCAGAGAGTATGTTCTTGCAACAGGTCCAAATAAGTTTGAGATCCGTGTCAAGGCGCAGGACGGTTCAATTAAAACCTACACGCTCAACGTGATTCGTTCAGCGGCCAGTAAGGTTCCGGATTCCGGATCAGTTCCGGGCAGCCCTTCGGTTGCTCCCGGCCCTTCGAGTCAGCCGTCGCCTGGCAATGCACCGGTGGTTTGGATTAATGACAAAAAAGTAACGGGGCTTGCCACACGTAAAGTAAATGCCGATGGAGCAAAAGCTATTGATGTTCTGCTAAATATGGACAATCTGTCCCAGGTCCTTGATTCGCTATCCAATACAGCTGAAGCTAATCTATCGATTTCAGTAGAAGAAGAGGCGGATCAACTGGCGCTCAGGCTTACCGGCAGTATAGTCCCAATCCTGGCCGGCAAGACGGCTGTAATTACTATAAAAACACAATTTGGCCAATATCGCCTGCCACTGGCTGAAATGATTAACCGGGAGACCACTTGGTCAAACGATGTGGAGGCCCGGATTATCATCGAGCGTGGCAAGCGGGAAACAGGACTGCAAGTGGAGGCCAATATAAATGGTTTTCAACTGGCAACCGATCCAGTACATTTCAATGTCCTTGTAACGGGGAATGGCAAGAAAAAAGAAGTTACCGGCTTTAACCATTATGTAGAAAGAGTCATTTACTTACCCGAGAATGCCGGAGCGGCATCAACAGCTATCCTATGGGACCAGAACTCAGGGGTGCGCCCAGTACCAACGGAATTCACCATAGTTGACGGGCACCGGGCTGCTGTTATCCGCAGTCTCACGAACAGCACTTATGTAGTGGTATCCAAAACATCCCCATTAACAGATATTCAGGGACACTGGGCGGAAGCGGAAATTTCCCGAATGAGTAACAGAATGATTGTACAGGGGACAGAAGGAGGACGCTTCGCTCCTGAAGCAGAGGTTACACGGGCCGAATTCGCTGCAATGCTTGCAAGAGCGCTGGGGTTGCCGGAAGGAGACAATTCTGCAGGGTTCCGGGATGTAAACGGCTTGAGCTGGTACAGCGGGGCTGTGGCGGCAGTAAAAGCATCCGGGATTATGAATGGTTTCAGTGATGGGTCATTCAGACCTGACCAGAAAGTATCGCGGCAAGAAGCGATCGTAACGATCATGCGGGCGCTGCGTGTAGCGGATGCTGCTCCAGCAAGCAACATTGGAGTACAAGTCGATCTGTCCCTTTACACTGACAGCAGTCAAATTGGCGGCTGGGCAAGTGAAGCGCTGCGGACAGCGATTTATGAAGGTCTTATGAAAGGGTATGGCAATGAATTGCGCCCGCAGCAGGCATTAACCCGTGCTGAGACGACCGTATTGCTGCATAGAATGCTGCTGCAAACAGGACTAATTAATGGGTGATGTTCCTGCCTTAGCCTAAGATGGCTGCAATGTAAGCACAACCGCCAGGTTGCCTAAGAAGCAACCTGGCGGTTTTATGCTTTTTTTTAAAGGGCCTATTTCATACCGTAACTAAGCTGATCAATGTGCCGGTAGGTCTGCCGGTATTTCAGCGGTGACCGGCCGGTGATTTCCTTGAACACACGCCCGAAGTGGGTCATGTGTATTTGTGGATTGCCAATTTTGAAGACCTCGTTTAGTATATAAGCACAGGCTTATATGTCTGGGGATGGAGAGGCTGTCATGGAGGAAACTACTGTCATTGCAGATATGTCCGAGCTCGCTGATGACCTGAAGCTGTTAGGTGATAGAACGCGTCTCCTGATGCTGTCTCTATTAAAGGAACGGGAATGGTGCGTGTGCGAATTTGTTGAGATTTTTGACATCTCCCAGCCTGCCATCAGCCAGCACCTGCGGAAATTAAGAAGCAAAGGCATCGTCAACGAACAGAAGAGAGGCCAGTGGGTACACTATTCCCTTAATGTTGAGGACAAGCCCCATATCCAGGCCGTGCTTCGGTTTACACCTGATGCTTCCACTATCCTGGCCATGCTGAATAAAACACAGGTGACAGCTTGCTGTGAATTATTGCATTAATCAAGACGTTTTTTGAAAGGCCCGGATGAATTCCGGATGTACACTGGAGGTTAACTTTTGGGGATTTTAGCAGGTCTTATCTTTGTTGTAACACTGGTATTTGTCATTTGGCAGCCCAGGAATCTGTCCATCGGGTGGTCTGCCTGCGGCGGGGCGATACTCGCTTTGCTTGCCGGTGTAGTCCGCTTTGGCGATGTTATCGATGTCACCCTGATTGTCTGGAATGCCACATTGGCATTTATCGCGATCATTCTGATTTCTTTAATCCTCGATACAATTGGTTTCTTCGAATGGTCTGCATTGCATATGGCCAGAGCCGCACGCGGGAGTGGTACCCGGATGTTCTTCTTCGTCACGCTGCTTGGGGCAGTGGTGGCCGCGTTTTTTGCCAACGACGGTGCGGCGCTCATTCTAACCCCGATTGTGCTGGCTATGGTCCGTGCGCTGAATTTTGATGAGAAGAAGGTCTTTCCGTTCATCATTGCCGGAGGATTCATTGCCGATACCACTTCATTGCCGCTTGTTGTGAGTAATCTGGTGAATATCGTATCGGCGGATTTTTTCGGGGTGACCTTTAGGGAATACGCTGGCCGTATGCTAATCCCTACCCTGTTCTCCTTGGGGCAAGTGTTCTTGTTCTGTATCTCTTTTTCAGAAGAAGCATCCCGCGGAATTTTGACAGCTCACAGCTGAAAAACCCGGAAGAGGCTATTAAAGACAAGCAGATGTTCAAGCTGTCCTGGTTTGTGCTTGCGGTTCTGCTGGCCGGATATTTCGTCAGTGAATTCCTGAACATTCCGGTGTCGGCCGTGGCCGGGATTGTCGCAATCTTTTTCCTCGTTATGGCAAGGAAGAGCCCTAATGTGCATGCTATGGAAATAGTGAAGGGTGCGCCTTGGGCGATTGTGTTCTTTTCCATTGGCATGTATGTTGTCGTGTATGGTCTGCGCAATGCCGGTCTGACGGATGTCCTGGCTGATGTGATTCAGGCTGTAGCCGATCAGGGGCTGTTCGCTGCGAGCGTGGGGATGGGCTTTATTGCCGCTGTCATCTCTTCAGTAATGAATAATCTGCCTACCGTGATGATAGATGCGCTGGCGATTGATGCAACGCATACCTTCGGGCTGATCAAGGAAGCTTTAATCTATGCAAATGTTATCGGCTCCGATCTGGGACCCAAGATTACACCAATCGGCTCTCTGGCAACGCTGCTGTGGCTGCATGTGCTGTCAGCCAAAGGGGTAAAAATATCCTGGGGAACCTATTTCAAAACAGGTATTATCCTGACCATCCCCACGCTGTTCATCACGCTGCTTGGCCTCTATATAACCTTGAAGCTATTTTAAAACTCAAAGGAGATTGTGAATCATGGACAAGAAAACCCTTTATTTTTTGTGTACAGGGAACTCCTGCCGGAGCCAGATGGCCGAAGGCTGGGCCAAGAAATACTTGAGCGATGAATGGAAGGTGTACAGCGCAGGAATAGAGGCCCATGGTCTGAATCCGAAAGCCGTACAAGCCATGAATGAAGCGGGGATTGATATTTCAGCGCAGACCTCGGACATCATTGACCCGCAGCTGCTGGGAAACGCTGACCTTGTCGTTACGTTGTGCGGCGATGCCGCTGATAGATGCCCGGTTACACCACCACAGGTGAGACGTGAGCACTGGGGATTCGATGATCCGGCAAAAGCGCAGGGAACGGATGAAGAGAAATGGGCGGTTTTCCAGCGGGTACGCGACCAGGTGGGCGAGCGCATTAAGCGGTTTGCGGAAACCGGCGAGTAAATAGGGGAACGGCCAAGTGGCGGGAGCGATTGCTGCGGGGGAACATAGGAGAGAACTATAGCGGCGAATTATCACCGAGCTCATTACGGGCAAAAGCGAATTTCAGCGTGTTCACCCAAAAGGGTGGAAATTAGCCAGATTCGTTTGCTCTTTTCCAACTAGCGCATGAAAAGACGCAGGTGAGCAATGCTAAGTGGAAAAAGGGAACTTATTTTTCCTGAAAATCAACAATTGAGTGATTTAAGTGGAAAAAGGGAACTTAAGTGGGTCATATTACCTTGTCAGGGGCGAAATGAGCGGAATTAGTGTCCCTTTTTCCACTTCATCTGCCCGAGGGTAGGGTACTTCGGCAAATTAGGTAACCTTTTTCCACTTAAAGAGTTGCCGTAGGATTCATGGGGAGTCGTTCTCCAGGTAACGCTAGAACCAAGACGGCTGCGCTGTCCCGTGGAGCACGGCACAGCCGTTTTGTTCTTCTGGGTTTACAAAGGTGTGAAAGGTCTTTACTATCTTCTTATAAATTGAGGTAAACACCACTACCCAGATGAAGATGAAGGGAATGGATCAAATTTGGCAAAAAGAAGCTTTCTGATACTGTATGGACTTGGGGGCAGCGGACCGGATCATTGGCAGACCTGGCTGTCTCACGAGCTGCTGGAACGGGATGAAACGGTATATTACCCCGAATTTCCTGAGAAGGATCAGCCGCAAAGAAAAGACTGGATGGAGACGCTTGATCAGGTGACCGCGGGCATTCCTGAAGAAGAGGAAGTTACCGTGATTGCCCATAGTCTGGCCTGTATCCTATGGTTCCATTACGTATGCTCGGCTCCCCGCCGCACTATGAAGCAGGCCATTCTGGTATCTCCTGTATCTCCAGCGACAGATTTCGCAGAGGTGGCAAGCTTTTTTCCGATTCCCGCAAATCTGGAGGAAGTGGTGAGCGGCGCAGAGCGAACGGTGTTCATTCATTCCTCGGCAGACCCCTTTTGCTCAGTAGAAGATGCGGTGCCTTATATGAAACTGGGCTTGCCCAATCTCATCCTCCCGAACAGCGGGCATATCAACGTGGAATCCGGTCATGGTCCTTGGCCTATGATGCTGGAGCTGTGTCTTCGCAATTCGGTCATTTTACCATAACCTATAACAAGGGATGCTGGACCGCCACAGGTAAACCTTATGGCGATGCAGCATCCCTTGTTTTGTAAGGTCAGGCGGCTTTTTTTACAGAGCGCCTTTCGCAAGCTCCCGGCGCACAATCGGGGCAACCTTTGTGCCCAGCAGCTCGATGGCGCGCAGGACTTCGCGGTGCGGCATGGTGCCGACATTTACATGCAGGAAGAAGCGGGTAACGCCGAGATTTTTGCGCAGCAGCAGAATCTTCTCGGCGACATATTCGGCATCGCCTACATACAGGGCACCCCGCAGGCTGCGGGCATCGTCATAAGTCGCACGGTTATAGGCTTGGCCCCAGCCCCGTTCGCGCCCGATCACATTCATCTGGGCCATTGTTGACGGATAGAACAAAGCGGCCGCCTGTTCAGTGGTTTCACCGACAAAGCCATGCGAGTGTGTGGCGATCTGCAGCTTGTCGGGGTTATGCCCTGCTTTGGCGGCAGCGTCCTTGTAGAGCTGGACCAGCGGAGCGAAGCGCTCCGGCATGCCGCCGATGATGGCGAACGCGATGGGAAGGCCGAGCATGCCTGCCCGGATCGCAGATTCGGGATTGCCGCCGCTGGCAATCCATACCGGCAGCGGGTCCTGGACGGCGCGGGGATAAACCGGAAGGTTGTTGATCGCCGGACGATGACCGCCGCGCCAGGTAACCTTTTCCGAGGCTCTAATCTTCAGCAGCAGCTCCAGCTTTTCTTCGAACAATTCGTCATAATCATCCAGACTGTAGCCGAAGAGCGGGAAGGATTCGATAAAAGAGCCCCGGCCCGCCATGATTTCCGCCCGGCCGCCCGAGAGGCCGTCCAGCGTAGAGAAGGCTTGGTAGACGCGCACCGGATCATCCGAAGACAGTACAGTAACGGCACTGGTGAGCCGGATATTCTTCGTCATAGCCGCCGCCGCAGCGAGCACTACAGCAGGGGCGCTGCCGGCATAATCCGCGCGGTGATGTTCCCCGATTCCATATACATCCAGGCCGACCTGATCGGCGAGTACAATTTCTTCTACCGCTTCACGCAGTCTTTCGGCGTGGCTGATGACCTCGCCGGTCACCGGGTCCGGTGTAGTCTCCAAAAATGTGCTGATGCCGATTTCCATACTGTTTTCCATCTTGGACATTTCAATCCGCCTCCTTTTTTCGTATCTTTATCTTACTATATTTTTTAATGTTTCTCAACTTTAGTAAGTGGAATTGGATCATAAAAAATACCCGCCACCCATTAAGTATGGGCGGCAGGCGGATGCAGTAGTGCTGTGTTTAGGATTTTTTTTTGCCAACGGCAAGCTGCACAATCATGATGACAAGAACGAGCAAGGCAATGAGCTGGTCTGTACTCATAGGGGTCCGGCCTCCAATCCTTAAGTATAGGATGGCTCTTCGGACCGCATCCCCTCTCCCAAGGAGCTGCTTTGTTCCCCTAATACAGACTATGAAGGGATAACTGAGGTTATTACTTCATCCCCTGAATCATTATGCTGCTGAATGGATCTCCTGTGGAACCTGTGATCCTTCCTCCTCATGCTTTTCGCTCCGGCCCGCCATATCCCGGATAGGTGACGACAGGCCATTTGATCTTGCGCAGCGCATCTATCAGCTCCGGCCCCACGTTCAGATTGCTGCTGACAAGCTCTTCAGGCGTGAGGGCCATCCATTGGTTCAGTGAAACATCGGCAAAGCGGTCACTTTTGAACATTTCCAGGAACCAGAGGGTTTCCTTGCCGGTATTCTGGATATAATGTCCGAAGGCAAAAGGAACATAGCCGACATCTCCGGCCCTGTAATTGAAGGTACGGGCGGCACCGTTGCCGCCAAAGACCGTCATGCGGCCTTCTCCGGCCAGATAATACTGCCACTCATCGTTGTTCGGATGCCAGTGCAGCTCGCGCATCGCCCCCGGCTCAATCTCGACGAGCGCTGCGGCGATCGTCCTGGAGATGGGGAAATTCGAGCTGTCAATGATCCGCACGCTTCCGCCCGGCGTTTTCAGCGGAGGCTGGGCCAGCAGCCGGTGCTTGAAGCTCAGCGGAATTTCGCCGAAGGGAGATTGTACCTTTTGACTCTGCAGGGAGCCGGGGACCTGGTCCTGGTAGATGTAGACCTGATCCTTCGGAAGATAGTCAAAGGCCGAAGGCGGCACCCCGAAATTGGCCGACAGCACTTCCTTCGGTGTATGGGCGAACCAGTCGGAGAGGGACAGGGTATTGAGATCGGAGAACGTGCCGTCGTCAAAAACAAGCAAAAATTCGCAGCCTTCTGTAAGCCCTTGAATGGAGTGGGGAATACCCGGAGGAAAATACCACAGATCCCCCGGGCCGATATCGGCAATAAAGTTCCGGCCGTTCTGGTCCACCGCTGTAATCCGTGCACTTCCAAGCAGCATATAGGACCATTCGGCCTGCTGATGCCAGTGCAGCTCCCGTACGCCGCCCGGAGTCAGGCTCATATTAACTGCGGCAAGGGTGGTGGCAACGGGCAATTCTCTAACCGTTACCTCTCTGGACCAGCCGCCGTGATTAAGCTGCATATGGGCGTCGGAGAAAGAGAATTTCAGATTGGGAATGAGTCCATTGTCCGTAACCGGAGGGATGAACATATCCGGGTTCTCCCGGTCCCGCATCACATCGCGGGGGCCAAGGTCTACGTTGCCTGCGCCGTCGCTGCGTATCGGCTGGGGAATGCCTGCTTTTTTGGCTGAACCATGTTCCGGGGATTCCATGGGTCTGGCTCCTTTCCTGATTGCAATTGCTTAATAGAGAATATATGCCGGAAGGCCGTTTGAAGATGCCCACAATTGCAAATCAGGAATTGACAGAGACCGCTCGAAGATGGATTCTTAATAATGGAGTACTAAGAGAACATTAACCAGAAGATTATAGAGAGCAGGGTATACACATATGACAGACAGCGGACCAATACGCTACCGCTTCAGCGAAGCCCCGATATGGGAGCTGCAGCGCAAATATTATGAAGAGCTGGGGATGCAGGCCTGGAAAAACGACCAGGTTCCGCAGTATATTACAAGCAATCCGATGATCGGGACCGGCTATGCGGAGATGATCTTCGGGTTTTTGCAGGACCGGGCGGGGATGGGGCACACCACGGAGCCGGTCATTATTCTGGAGCTGGGTGCAGGTGCCGGGCGCCTCGCGTTCCATGTGCTGCAGAAGCTGTGTGAATTAATGGATTATGCGGGGCTGCCGCTGCCTCCGTTTACCTATGTCATGAGCGATCTTCCGTGGAAAAATATCACCGGCTGGCAGCAGCATCCCGGCCTGATCCCTTTTGTGGAGCAGGGCATCCTCGATTTCGCGCGTTTCGATGCCGTTGCGGATACTGAACTGCATCTTATAGAAAGTGGAAAGGTGATAACACCGGGGATGCTGGCACAGCCGCTGATGGTGATCGCCAACTACTTTTTTGACAGTATCCCGCAGGAGCTGCTCTATGTAGATGAAGGCAAAATATATGAGTGCGAGGTATCGCTGCAGTACCCGGAACAGTCAGACACGATGGGGCCCTCCGAGGTGCTGAGGGATCTGATTCCGGAGTATCACTACCGCCGGGCAGCAGGCTATGAAGAGAAGTTCTACCCGTACCGCGAGGTAATCGCGTTCTATCAGGAGAAGCTGGAGGATTCGCATGTACTTTTCCCGGCGGCGGCGCTGGAATGTATGGAGCGGCTGAGTGCGCTGTCCGGGGCAGGCTTCCTGCTGCTGACCGCCGACAAGGGCGACCACCGGCTGGAGAACTGGGAATTTGCTGAGCCGCCGAAGCTGATCCATCATGGCAGCATCTCACTTACAGCCAACTATCATGCGCTGGTGTGCTATTTTGAACAAAAAGGCGCATTGGCTTCATTTACCGAACATCATTATAAGAACCTGAATGTGGGCTGCATCTTTATGCTGGAGGAGCCGCTGCGCCATGTCCAGACCCGTCTGGCCTACCGCAGGTTCATCGAACGTTTTGGGCCCGATGACTTCTTCAGTCTGAAGCTCTGGATCGACCAGAACTACGACACCATCGGGCTGCAGCAGATTCTGGGCTTCTGGCGGCTGGGCGGCTATGATGCCGAGCTGTTCATCCAGAGTGCCGAGCGGATTTCCGGCCTGCTGGAAGATGCCAGCGATGAGGAGATTCTCGATTTGAAGCTGGGGATCGACCGGATGTGGACAGGCTTTTATCCGATGCCGCAAAAATATGATCTCGCCCTGGACAGCGGGCTGCTGCTGTTCGAGATGGGACTGTACGAAGATTCGCGGCGTTTTCTGGCGCAATCGCTGCGGGAGACGGAGGATGAGCCGGTCGTCACAGTGCTCTATTGCCTGGCCATCTGCAGCTATGAGCTTGAGGATCTGGAGGCCGCGCTGGAGTACACCCGCCAGGCGCTGGTGCTGGAGCCGGAGCATGAGGAGGCATTGGATCTCCTGGCGGCGCTCAGCGGGGGCTGAGGCTGTCTTTACAGCAGCGCAGTTATTTTGTAAAATACAAGAAATTATAATCAAATGCGATGATGAGAAGAGTAGATATATCCGTTCTTTTACAGAGAGCCCCGGACGCTGAAAAGGGGCAAGGAAAGGTGTATTGAACCAAGTCTCTGAGCGGCGTACCGGAACTAAGCAGATGCCGGGGATGGTGCGACAGGAGCTCCTGTTACAGAGCTAGAGTATAAGCCTTGCCTGCCGGCAATGCCGTACTTAATGAGATTAATATGGCGACATATTAATAAACCTGGGGTGGTACCGCGAGAATCTCGTCCCCAAGACCATACGTCTTGGAGGTGGGGTTCTTTTTTGTTGGGAAAGATTCAGAGCGGTCATCACATTCATACAGGAGGTACACACATGGGGAACGACAATGCAATGGAAACCGCAGCAGCGGAAAACTACATGGATAAGCTGATCAAGGAGGATATAGAGTCCGGCATCTACAGCAGGGAGATCTGCACAAGGTTCCCGCCGGAGCCGAACGGATATCTGCATATCGGCAGTGCGTTTGCCATTCACACCAACTACGGGCTTGCACACAAATACGGCGGCACCTTTCATCTGCGCTTCGACGATACGAATCCGCTCAAAGAGGACATGGAATATGTAAAAGCGATCATTCAGGACATCGAATGGCTGGGCTGCAGCACCGGAGAACATATTTATTACGGCTCGGACTATTCGGAGCAAATCTACAACAGCGCGCTGAACTTAATCCGCAAAGGCAAAGCCTATGTCTGCGATTTGTCGCCGGAAGAGGTGACCGCCTACAGAGGCACACTGACGGAACCGGGAAAAAACAGTCCTTACCGGGAACGGTCTGTGGAGGAGAACCTCCGCTTATTCAGCGGGATGAGGGAAGGGGGTTATCCTACCGGTTCCCGGGTGCTGCGGGCCAAAATCGATATGGCTTCACCGAACATCAACCTGCGTGATCCGGTGCTGTACAGAATTATTCATGCGGAGCATTACCGCACAGGGGAGGCGTGGTGTATCTATCCGATGTATGATTTTGCCCACCCGATCCAGGACGCTATTGAAGGCATCACCCATTCCTTATGCTCGCTTGAGTTCAAGGACCACCGCCCCCTCTATGAGTGGGTGCTGGAAGAACTGGGCATTGAAGAAGCCCCAAGGCAAAGGGAATTCGGACGGGTCAATCTCACAGGGGTGGTTACCAGCAAACGTTATCTCAGAGCACTTGTTGCGGGGAACTACGTGGACGGCTGGGATGATCCCCGGCTGCCCACACTGCGCGGTCTGCGGAGACGGGGATTTACCCCGGAGAGCATCCGCAGTTTTGTCAGAGAGATTGGCATGGTCAGGAACCAGACGATGGTGGACTTCTCGATGCTGGAGCATTGCCTGAGACAGGACCTCAAAGCCAGTGTGCCAAGTATAATGGCCGTGCTTGATCCGCTAAAGGTCGTAATTACCAATTACGAGGCGGGGGAAACAGAGTGGCTGACTCTAGCCAATAATAGCGAAAATGCAGAGCTGGGTGTGAGAGAGGTACCGTTCTCAGGCACTGTCTACATTGAGCGGGATGATTTCATGGAGGAACCGGCACCGGGGTTCCGCAGGCTGGTCCCGGGCGGTGAGGTCCGGCTGAAGGGGGCTTATATCATCAAATGCAATGAAGTCATCAAGGATGCCGGAACCGGTGCGGTCCGCGAGCTGCGCTGCACCTATGATCCCCTGACCAAAAGCGGCGGGGCAAATAGTGGACGCAAGGTCAAAGGCACCCTGCACTGGGTCTCGGCCAGTCATGGCATACCGGCGGAGGTATACCTGTATGAGAAGCTGCTGGAAGACAACGACGGTCCCAAGGCGGAAGGCGAAGCCTGGGAGGAGTACATCAATCCGGACTCCATGAGGCTGATGCGGAGCTGCCTGCTGGAGCCTTTTGCGGCTGGCGCCAAGCCAGAGGATAAATTTCAATTTATGCGCCAGGGCTACTTCTGCGCCGACAACAAGCTGAGCCGTGAAGACCGGCTGGTGTTCAACCGGATTGTTCCGCTGAAGGATACGTGGAAGAGCGGGAAATAAGCCGCCGTGAGCGGGATGAAGAGACAGGTAATCGCAGCGGGCGGGAGCCGGGGTGGCCCGGACCCCGCCCGTTAATTTTTGAGCAGAAGCAGATGAACGGAAGTTTCACTTTATAGGGCTTTGTTACATAAGAATAAAGTAACCTGCTCTAGGCTGGAGAGATATTCGCATGAGTGTATTTTGTGCAACTGATTTCTGGGGTTCTGCTGCCTGTACTACGAAACATTAAGCGCACAAGGGTTAATAAATAGGGTATGGAAATGATGCCAAGCATTAGTTTCGTAAAGGCATTTACATTTTTCAAAACACAGATTATAATAAAACTAAATTAAATGTTGCACCAGGGAAACTTTCATGTGTATAGACAACTTTTCCGGGCAAGAGGAGGGATTGATAATGATGGAGCAGAATTTGGCAGAAACACCTCCAATGATACACAGACAAAAAAACAGACTCACCGCGCAGGCAGTACTGAACGGGGATGTCAAAGGATTGAAGAGGCTCCTTCCTTTCCTGGGCCCGGCTTTTATCGCTTCAGTAGCCTATCTGGACCCCGGGAATTTCGCTACCAATATTACAGCAGGCTCCAAATATGGTTACCTCCTGCTGTGGGTTATATTCGCGTCGAATCTGATGGCTGTTCTGATCCAATCGCTGTCCGCCAAGCTTGGCATAGCTACCGGCAAGAATCTGCCCGAGGTAGCACGGGAGAGATTCCCGAAGGGCGTATCCATCTTTTTGTGGATTCAGAGTGAGCTGGTGATTATCGCCACCGATCTGGCGGAGTTTATCGGGGCAGCGCTCGGACTGTATCTGTTGTTCGGCATTCCGATGCTGCCAGCCGCATTGATAACCGCTGTTGGTTCATTCGCCATTCTGGAGCTGCAGCGGCGCGGGTACCGCACACTTGAGGCCGGAATCGCCGGTATGGTGCTGATTGTCGTACTGGCCTTTACGTTCCAGGTCATCATGGCCAAGCCGGATGCCGGGGCAGTCGCCGCCGGGATCTTCACCCCGCAGTTCCAGGGTGTGGACAGCATTCTGCTGGCTGCGGGCATCCTGGGTGCGACGGTAATGCCGCATGCGATCTATCTGCATTCTTCGCTGACACAGAGCCGCGTAGTCGGAATCGATGACAAGGAGAAAAAACAGATTTTCAAGCTGGAGTTCATCGACATTCTGATTGCCATGCTGATTGCCGGTGCGGTCAATATGGCGATGGTGGTTGTGGCCGCCGCGTTGTTTTTCAAGAACGGCTTAGTGGTCGAGGATTTGGATATCGCCTTTGAGCAGTTCCGCCATTTGGCAGGACCGGTTACTGCGATTTCCTTCGGACTGGGTCTCTTGATTGCCGGACTCTCCAGTTCGTCAGTGGGGACGATGGCAGGGGATGTGGTCATGCAGGGCTTCATTAATAAAAGAATCAATCTCTACCTGCGGCGGGCGATTACGATTATTCCTCCGCTGGCCATCATCGCCTTCGGCATCAATGCTACAAGCGCCCTGGTCATGAGCCAGGTGGTGCTCTCGTTCGGGATTGCCTTTGCCTTGATTCCGCTGGTGATCTTCACCAGTGACCGCAAAATCATGAACGGGCTGGTGAACCACCGGATTACTACGGTTCTGGGCTGGATCATCTCCGCACTCGTTGTATCGCTGAATCTGTTCCTGATTGTAGAGATGTTTGTCTAAGTCTTCCAACCAAGAGCGTAACTGTATTTCATACAATTAAACTACAGCTAGCGCTAAAAAACGAATAGTAAATTTGCTTTTAACTGCAGTAAATACATCTATCGAGTCAAAGGGAATAGATTGTTAGGATTAGGAAAAAGCCCGCCCCCGGCATCTGTCAGGTTGTACCTGAACGGATGACCGGAGGCGGGCTTTTTTGAAATATAAGAAAGTTCCCGCTGGAACGCTGCCTTCCCTCAAAAGGAAGGCAGCGTTCCAGCTTGGCTGCCCAGCATGGATTATTTGCGCTGAAGACTAGGCTCTGCTGAATGGAGGTAAGATTACTGCTTCACGATATCCTGTACGGATTTGTCGAGCTTCTCCAGGAGCTGATCGTGATTCAGCTGGCCGCCCAGATATTCCTGCATAGCTGCGCCGAAGCCTTGAGTCACGCCGTCAGGGAACATATCCCAGTTCCAGCCGAGGGCTTTATCGGATTGCTCCTGCACGGCGACGGCGACCTGGCCGATATCCGCTGCATCCGTTTCAACGTTGGTTTCAGCGGGGATGAATTTGAATTCCTTAGTCAGATATTTCTTGCCGGTTTCCGAGCTCACGAGCCAGTTGAGGAATGCTTTGGCTTCTTCCGGATGTGCCGATTTGCTGTTCACAATATAGTTGTTAGGCACACCTACGAGAATGGTTCCTTCTTCGTCGCTGATCGGCAGAGGGAGCAGGCCGAGGTTCAGGTCCGGATCAATTTTGTCGATATCCCCTTGCGTCCAGTTGCCCTGCATCATCATGGCCGCTTTGCCGGATGCGAAGTCTGCAATCTGAGTAGCATAATCTGTAGTCATTTTATTATCCTGTGCATTGTCAAAAATCACATCCACCAGGTCAAGCCATTGCTTGAACACCGCGTTGCCTTTAAAGGTTTGGGTACCGGCTTTGAGATCATCGATGAATTTCTTCGGGTCCGGCTGATGAGCCAGGCCTACGTTCACCAGGTGCATCCCCATGGACCACCACTCATTGGTCGCTTCAAACGGCGTGATGCCTGCAGCTTTCAGCTTGGCTGCCGCGTCTTTGAGCTGTGAAAGTGTTTTGGGTTCTTCTGTAATCCCTGCTTTGGTGAACAGGTCCTTATTATAGATGAGTCCGTAGCCTTCAACGTTCATCGGCATCCCGTACAGCTTGCCGTCGACGGTAGCCGGCGTTTTGGCGGTTGGAATCAGATTGGCCACCCAAGGCTCGTTCGACAGATCGGTGGCACGGTCCATATAAGGAACCAGAGCCGTATAACCGCCATTGTTGAAAATTTCCGGTTCAGAGCCGGAAGCAAGCTCTGCTTTGAGCAGCGCGCCATAATCTTCACCGCCGCCATGTGTTTCCACTTCAACTTTCACACCGGTTTCTTTCTCATATTCTTCGGCCAGTGTGTTTAATTGCTCGGCAATCTCGACCTTGAACTGGAACATTTTGATCGTTACATCCTTGGCAGGAGCTTTGGTGGACTCGGGTGCAGCTGTCTCTGTTCCTGTGTTGACAGCGTTTCCACCGTTTGCGGAATTATTATTGCCGCCATTGCCGCAACCTGCGATAATAAGTGTGCAAACGGTTGCGATAACAAATGCGAACTTTCTTTTCATAGTATAACCTCCCTGGTCTAGTGGTCCTACAATCTGATCGTAATGCAAATTTGAATGAGCTTACACTTAATATTTTGCTCAAAAAAGTGGATATTATTGCAGAGGGTCTAACCCTTAATGGAGCCTGCGGTGACACCTTCAACAATATAACGCTGCAGAGACAGGAAGAACAAGAGAATCGGCGTAATGGCCATGACCAGTCCGGCGAGAGCAAGATCCCATTTCTTGGTGTACTGGCCGAAGAACTTGGTAACAGCCACCGGCAGTGTGGTCAGGTCCTTATTGCCTCCAATGACAAGCACCGGCAGCAGGTAGTCATTCCAGATCCACAGGGTGTTCAGAATAATGACGGTAACAATGATCGGCATCAGCAGCGGGAAGACGATTTTGAAGAAAACGCCATAAGGGCTTGAGCCGTCAACACGTGCAGCTTCCTCCAGCTCTATAGGCACACTCTTGATGAAGCCATGGAACAGGAACACGGACAGCGGCATTCCGAAGCCGAGATAGCAGGCCACAATGCCGTACAGCTCACCGCGCAGCTCCAGCATGCTGGTCACCCGGACCAATTGCAGCATCAGAGACTGGAACGGAATGATCATCGCCGATACAAGCAGCAGGAACACAAAGGAATTGAAGCGTGACGGCTTTCTGACAATCTGGTAGGCTGCCATGGAGCTGAACATCACGATGAAGATTACGCTCAGGACTGTGATTTGCAGGGAGTTCCAGAACGCCTGGGGAAAATTGATCGCATCCCATACTTTGGAGTAATTATCCCAGTGAAACATCTGCGGGAACGATGCCGCATCAATCAGGATTTCCTTCAGCCTCTTAACCGAGTTGCTCAGCACCAGGTAGAACGGAGACAGGAAGACCACAGCCAGAAGAATGGCGAATATCTCAAGGATGAAATTGCTCAGACGATATCTGCTAGTCTGCATTATGCGGACACCTCTTTCCGTTTGGTGAGCCAGACCTGTGTGACGGTGATCAGCGAGACGGCGAAGAAGAAGAGCAGCGCTTTGGCGGTGCCGAGGCCGTAACGGTTGTTGATCAGTGCTTCCGCGTAGATGTTGTAGGCAAGCGACTGGGTTGAGGTTCCCGGCCCGCCTTTGGTCAGCGACAGGTTGAGATCGAACATTTTGAAGGCATTGGAAGTGGTCAGGAACAGGCAGATGGTGATGGATGGCATGATTAGCGGGACATAGACACTCTTGAACAATTGCGGAGCGCGTGCCCCGTCGATCTTGGCCGCTTCAATCAGATCCTTCGGAATTCCGGCCAATCCGGCGATGTAAATGACCATCATATATCCGGCTGTCTGCCAGACGAATACGATCACGAGACCCCAGAAGCCGGTGCCCGCTGTACCCAGCCAAGGCAGCTGGAAGAAGGAAATACCGGTCATCTCGCCGATGGTAGCGAAACCTTTGGTGAAGATAAACTGCCAGATGTAACCGAGCAGAATGCCGCCAATTACATTGGGCATGAAGAAGATCGTGCGCAGCACCTTTTTGGTCTTCAGCGCCGTCATCAGCAGGAATGCAAGCAGCAGTGCCAAGACATTGGCTGCAATAACGGATACTACCGTGAAGCGTAAAGTAAAGAAGAGGGAATCCCAAAACTTGTCATCATTCATAAAAATCCGTTTCCAGTTGTCCGCACCGGTCCAGACCGCTTTGTCCAAATCCAGTCCGTTCCAGTTGGTGGAGGAATAGTAAAAGCCGAGAATAAAGGGTGTGACCACAATGGTCAGGAAGAAGAGCAGGGCGGGCCAGAGGAAAATAATTTGCTGTCCCCAGCCCCGTTGCAGACGCAGAGCTTTTCTCATATGGAGTCTCCTTTTTGTATAGTTAATCTTCGGGTTCACATCTTCATTATAGGAACCGGCAAGTATGACTAACACTCAATTTGATGATGATAAAAGTGGATTATATTGCAGGGATGCTTGCGCGGCGGATATTCGGCACAGTAGTATACGGGAAGAAGCAACCTTCGGCAAAACCTACAGGAGGACAAAGCATGTTCAAAAACAGCATACGGACCCGGCTGATGGCGCTTGTGCTGCTGGCCTCTGTGATTCCATCAGCGATTTCAGTTACGTTCTCTTATCTCTATACCAAGGAATCGGTCACGGAGCAGTCCGTGAAGCAGAATACGAAGCTGCTGACGCTCGGGGAAGCCAAACTGAGCAGCTACTTCAGCGGTATGAATCAGCGGGCGATGTCGCTGTACAGCGGAATCAATGTGCCCAGCTCTTTTTATACCATTCTGCTCACCTCTAAAAGCCAGCAGGATGTTCCGCCCGGCTCCGCAGTCCCGGATAACCGGGCTGTGATCTCCACCCAGCTTTCCAACCTGTTTCTCTCGGACCGGAACACTTTTCAGATTCATCTGTATGTGCGGGCAGCGCAGCAGTCCAATCTGCTGCGGGGCGGGTATTTCCGCCAGGAGGCTAACAGCCGCTATGCTTTGGGTGAGCACCTTGAGGGGACGTACCGCCCCTACATCGAGGTCACCCATATAGAACATCAGTACGGGATAAGGTCCGGTTTTCCTAATTTGAAGCCGGGGATTGAACCGGTATTTACAGCCCATTTTCCAATTTACAAGACCCCAAGCTCCGACGTTCTGGCCGACCTGTCGATTGACTATCGCCTTGCGGAGCTGGAGGGGATTGTCAAATCCATGTACAATTCCGATACGGAACGCCTGTATGTGTTGAATGATCAGGGGCAAGCGTTATTCGCATCTGATCCCGATTGGATCGGTAAGCCGGTTAAGGCGGGCTGGAGCCAGCTTCCCGGGAACAGCGGCAGCGGTCATTTTACCTGGAAAAAGGACGGATTCAAGGGGATTGTCATGTACCGGCATATTGAGGACCCGTTGTTCAAAGGCAGCATTATCAAGCTGGTTCCCTATGAAGATCTGTACGAAGATGCCCGGGTCATCACCCGGTTCAATACCGGTATTGGTATATTGTTTCTGCTCGTGGGCGGAATCAGCGCAGTGCTTATCTCTATTGGCTTCACCAGACCGATCAAGAAGCTGATCTCCTTCACCCAGAAGGTGCAGATCGGACAGCTGGATGCGCGTATGGATGTGGAACGGGAGGATGAATTCGGCCTCCTGACGCGCAAGATTACGGGGATGACCCGGACGATCAACGATTTGATCCTCAATGAGTACAAGCTGGAACTGGCGAATAAAACCAACCAGCTAAAGGCGCTGCAGGCTCAGGTTAATCCGCATTTCCTGTATAATGCCCTGCAGTCCATCGCCAGCTTGTCTTTGCGGTACAATGCGCCCAAGGTGTATGATCTCATCTATTCCCTTGGCAGCATGATGCGTTATTCGATGAATACTGAACGCACACAGGTCCCGCTCCGCGATGAAATCGAGCATGTGCAGAACTATGTCATCCTGCAGACGGAACGGTTCGGTGAAGAGAATCTGCGCCTGGATGTCGATGCGGAGGAGGAAGCGCTGGATGTGGTGGTGCCCAAAATGATTCTGCAGCCGATCGTAGAAAATATCTTCAAGCACGGCTTCGCGGACGGCATCCAGGGCGGGATCATCTCCATCAGGTGTGCGCTGGATGGCCAAGGCCGGTTAATGCTTGCCGTCAAGGATAACGGCAAAGGAATTGCGCCGGAACGGCTGGAAGCCATCTTGGCCGGACTGGCAGAGAGCGGCAGAACGGAGCGTGAGGAGATCGGGCTGTACAATGTGCTTGCCCGGCTCCGCCTGCAGATGAGCAGCGGGGCGCAGCTGCTCCTGAGCGGAAATGAGGACAGAGGCGTAACCGTTACACTCCTTATTCCGCTGGACAGCATATAAATCACTTACAGAAAGGGGCGGCGGACAATGAAGGTGCTGATCGTAGATGATGAGAAGCATGTGCGGGAGGCCATCCGCTATTTTGTTCCGTGGGAGAAGTATCATATTACAGATATTTATGAGGCGTCGAACGGGCAGGAAGCGATGCGGATCATGCAGGAACAGCAGCCTGCGATTGTCTTTACGGATATGCGGATGCCGCTCATGGATGGAGCAGAGCTGCTGGAGTGGCTGCACAGCCATTATCCGCATACCAAAACCATCGTAATCAGCGGCTATCAGGACTTCAACTATGTGAAGCCGGCGATTGTCTACGGCGGAACGGATTATTTGCTGAAGCCGCTGAACAGCAAGCAGCTGATTGCCGCCGCTGAACATGCCTTCAAGCTGTGGCTGGAGGAGGAACAGGAGCGGCACCAGGCGCACCGCCAGAATATGCAGCTGAATGTGCTGCGGCCGCTCTACTGGGATAAGATGCTTTCGGATCTGGTGGCGGGACAGGCTTCTTTTCAGGAAGTAAGAAATTCACTGTGTGAAGAATTGGGGATGCCGCTATTCGTGGCTGAATGCCGGGTTGCGCTTATCTCGCTCCAGGGGGCAGACTGCCGGCTGCTGCACAGATTTCAGGGCGATGTGGGGCTGACCTCATTCGTGCTGGCGAATGTCTGCAACGAGGTGCTGGCGCCGAAGCAGAACGGCTTCGCCTTCCGCAGCTGGCAGGGCGGAGCGGATATTGTTCTTCTGCTGTGGAGTGCTGTTGCTGAGGCGGAAGAAGAGATGCACCGTATTAACGAGTCCATTAGACAGACTTACGGCGTGCAGATGGATATCGGACTCAGCCTTCCGGTTGCTTTTCCGGAAGGGCTGCAAAGGGCTTTCCGCCAGGCGCGGCAGAGTCTGAACGAGCGGAATCTGCTGCAGCGGGAAGGACGGATTCATCTGTTCCGGGAGCAGTCCGGATCAGGTGGTCCTGAAAAGAACTACGCATATGAAACGCAGCTGGACAAGCTGAGAGTCGCTGTCCTCTCCGGTGACCAGGACAAAATGGAACGGGTCGTGGATGAGTGGTCAGATCAGCTGGCCGGTCTGCCGCTGCTTACGGAGAGCCAGTTCCAGCAGCTTCAGGCGGATATTTCGGAAGTTCTCCGCCGCTTGCGGCCGGACGGGGAGATTTCGTTTGAGCTTTGCTATGACAGCGAGGGGCTTTTTTCTGTGGAGAACTGGCGGAGCCAGCTCAAGACATTGCTCCAGCGCCTGTCGGAGGGGAATGCCCAGACGCCGGACAACCGGCTTGTCGAGGAGATCCGGCAGTATCTCCAGCAGAACTATGCCCGGGATATGACATTGCAGCATATTGCGGAACGCTTTTTCATCAGCAGGGAGAATGTCTCGCGGAAGTTCAAGCAGATTACAGGGGAGAACCTGTCCGATTATTTGACCGGCCTCCGGGTAGACAAGGCCAAAACACTGCTGCAAAATACAAATCTGCGGCTGTCGCAAATTTCGGAGCTGGTCGGCTATGAGGATGAGAAATATTTCAGCCGTGTATTTAAGAAGTCTACCGGGCAATCGCCCAGGGAATACCGCAAGCAGGGAGAGAACTATATAAGTTGAACTTAAAGAATTCATAAAAGGGAAGAAGTGCGAATTCTTACGACAACAGCGGCTGGAAGTCCAAACATTCCCCGCAGTTACGACTATACCCCACAATGTAAAAATAAAGTTCAACTTATATAGTAACAATTTTTCCAGCTTTAACCCTTTCAGCATTTCCAGCTTTTGACCGATAGTAAAGATAAGGGAAATATTCATTCGGTTGATTCGGGAGGACGGGGTATGGAAAGGTATTTAGGCAAAAAAATAAAAAATGACTTGATCAATTCCTACGGGGTAACGGTAATTCCCGCGAACAGCATTCTGAATGCTGAACATTTGGAGCTGATCCGCAAGCAAAAAATCAATATTCTCGATATCATCTTTGCGGGTGAAGAGGGACAAGCACCTTCCTGCAAGGAACTGGCTTACAACGTGGTGAATAAATCGAAGGATTTATTTGAGTCCTTCCGGATCTCCCGCAAGGTTCCGCTCGCGGATATCCGGAAGGAAGTTGTGCCTGCGATTCAGGAAATATCCCGTCATTCCGATATTTTTGCGTTATTTGATGCGATTCAGGGCAAGGACGACTATACATACCAGCACAACATCGGAGTAGGTGTATTGTCGACACTGATCGGCAGATGGATGAATATGAGCGAATCGGATCTGTCGGTGCTGTCACTGGCCGCAACCCTGCATGATATCGGCAAGCTAAAAATCCCTTCCGAGATTTTGAACAAACCGGGCAAGCTGACCCCGGATGAATATGAGTTAGTTAAGAAGCATACGATTCTGGGCTACGAAATGCTCAAGGAAACCACGGGAGCGAACTCCCATATCACGCTGACGGCGCTGCAGCACCATGAACGGAATGACGGCAGGGGGTATCCGCTGGGGCTGAAGGAAGAACAGATCGATGCCTACGCCAAAATCGTCGCCGTCGCCGATATCTTTCATGCGATGTCCTCCAGACGCCCCTATCATGAGCCTGTGCCCTTCCATATCATCGTTGACCAGATGAGAAGAGGCAGCTTTGGTGCGCTGGACCCGCATATTGTCTCGGTATTCCTGGAGAATATTGTGAAGCGGACGGTTGGCCGCGAGGTTATTCTGACCGATGGGCGGGTCGGTGAAATCGTCTACTTGAACCCCCACGATATTGAGACCCCTTTAGTTAAAGTCGATGATGAATATATTGACCTCAGCAAGCTGAATACGATTAAGATCAAGGAGATCAGTATCGAGTAGCAAGCAAGGAGCCCCTGTATTTAGTCAAAATAATCCGCCAGCCCGTCGGCGATGGCCTTGGCTGCTTTTTTCTGATATGACGCAGTTCGGACGATAGATTCGTCAGAGCGGTTGCTCAGAAAACCCAGCTCCACCAGCGTCGCCGGGAGGCTGTTTTCCCGCAGAATGTGATAGTCCCCGAAAGACAAGCCGTTGGACTTCAGACCAATGCCCTGCCGGAGCCGGTTCTCGATGGAGCGGGCCAGCCGCAGATCATTATTTTCCGAATAAAAAAAGGTGAGCGTCCCCGACACCTTCTTCGGGAAGAATTGTAATGAATGCTGACAAAAGCATCCGCCCGGAGCTGCTGCCCGATCTGCACCCGCCGTGACAGGGAGGGCTTTTGGTTCCCCCGCGTGCGGGTTAGCTCCACCCTTGCCCCTTTTGCCCGCAGATAATCGCGCACATAAAAAGCCGTCTGCAGTGTCAAATCCTTCTCCATTGTGTCGTAGCTTGTGCCCAGCATTCCCGGGTCGCTGCCCCCATGTCCGGGATCAATGACAATCAGCTTGCCGCGGATGCTTCCGGAGCGGTTGCTGCTCCCGCTGTTTCCTGTGCTCCCTGTGTTTCCTGTGTTCCCTGTGCTTGAGCCTCCTCTGGCAATATACTGCCCTGCTACCCAGCCGACCTCTCCGCCCGTGGTGCGGATTCGCGCCCAATCTCCCTGACGCAGCAGAACTGTGACGGAATCCCCTTCTTTTAAGGAGCCCAGCACTTTATAACCCGTTCCCGGGCCTCCCCTGATCCGCAGCGATGAAGCGGTGACCTGTACGGTTCCGCCGGCACTGCCGGAGGAGCGGCTTGAGGTCTTCACGGAAGCGGCTCCGGCCGCGCTCCCTGACGCTGGAGAGGCTGTTCCGCCGGTTCGCTTAAGATAGTACCCGGCAACCCAGCCGGAGACCGAACCGGCCCGCACCTTAAGCCAGCCGTGCTGCTCGTCCGTTACAGTGACCAGCGCTCCGCTTTTCAGCGCTCCGGTCACAGACGCGCTTGCGGCCGGTTCACTTCGCACATTCAGCGAAGAGGCGTAGACCTTTGCCGTATAAGCTCCGGCTGCATGGGCTGATTCAGGCTGTCCAGGGTTGGACAGTAATAAAGTGACTGCCAGCATGGCAGTGGATAATGTTTTTTTCATATTATGTAAGATCCTCGTTTCAGAAATAGGTTAAAGGTTTATTACCCGTTCCTGCCGGAGGGAAACAGCAGACGCTTAAAATTTTAAAAGAAAAACAGCCTCTGTTCCAGAATTGCATTCACCTGTATAATTGTTACATATTGGAAGCCGACAAAGGAGTGCCGACGTGACCAGACCGAAATTATTCATTGGATCTTCAAGAGAATCTATCCGTTACGCGCGGGCCATCCACGAGCAGCTGAAGCGGGAGGCCCAGGTGAATCCGTGGTATGCCAATGCCTTCCGGGCAAACGAATACACCATGGAAGCGCTCGAACGTCATCTGGATGAGAGTGATTTTGCCGTATTTGTATTCTCGCCGGATGATGTAGCGAGGATCCGCGGCAAATATTATTATGTGACCCGTGACAATACACAGTTTGAAATGGGGCTGTTCTGGGCGAGGCTGCGGCGGAGCCGCGTCTTCTGCCTGCTGCCGGACCAGGTGCCGGTTCGCAAGGATCTGATTCCCGGCGAGAATATTGAGGAATATCATCTGCTCTCGGATTTGTCTGGACTTACGCCTCTGGAATACGAATGGCAGCATGAGAACCCCGTGGCTGCTGTGGATGTCAGCTGCGGTAAGATCATCGACAGCATTCAGGCGCTCGGCAGCTTCCGTGATCCGCAGCAGGAGCTGGAGCAGCTGAAGCTTGAGCTTAGGCGAAAAGAAAGTATCCTTCACTTCTTCTGGCAATATAATAGTAATGTGACTTCTCCGGAGGACCGTGAAAATTACCAGGCGCTCAGCGAAGCGGTCCGCAATTCGTTTCTGCCTCCCAAGCACTGCCGGGTGATCGGTGCGGCCATGTGGCAGGCCCGCGGGCAGGAAGCTCTGGTGCAGGTCGGCGGAAATGTGGGACGCGGGCATGCCTATCCATTTTCACCGAATGAAGAAAAGGGCTCCCGTCCAGGTGTGCTTGAGGCTTTTCTGACCAAGGAATGGACCTTTTTTCAGCGTACAGAAGTTGCTGAGGTCTATATCCTATGCTATCCTTTAGGTGAGAGGCATGTCCTTTCTGTGCATTTTTCCGGAAGCGACGGATTATCTGCGGAGGATCTGACCGAGGTCGTGGCGTACAACCGGGATTTGTTCCGTACCGTCAATCATTTAGTGGGAGGGGACTGACACGATGAAGAACATGAAGAATGCAGTAAGTTTGTCCAGTGCTGTCCGCCGAACCGCAAACGGCAGCAGCAGAGGCGCCAAAGGCCGCACGAAGCGCAAGGCAGGGACCGGAAGTCCCACTAATCTGTCGCCTTCAGCCATCAATGTCTATATTGCGCCTTCGCTTGAAGGTGGAGATGACGAATACAAGAAACTCATCAGCGGGAAGGTTGATAATAACAAACCTTCGTTTGCTTAACCGTAAATAGGGCCCCCGGTTCATGCTGGGGGCTTTTTTTTATGTAGGAAATTATACAATGTCAAAAAATGCGGAGATCTTGGAAGCCTCAGAGGATATAAGCGATGCAGGAGGATGGGGCTCCGTCAGCGGACTGAAGCGGACAGAGGGGGCCTTATTTTGCCAAAAATCTTGTTTTTTCAGCGGTTACGGACTCAGGAGCCGTTATATCGTTCGATGGAGCCTGGAATAAAGGGGAAAGGGACAAATAAGGGCATCTCAGTCCGTCCTGCGGAATAGGCGAATCTTCTATCCATAACGGCTTTCCTGTCCGCAACGGCTGCGGATGGATCGAAGGGAGCACAGCGTGTCCGCAGAATGACCCACACCATAATCATACGGCCCCCAATGCATGTCTTAATGGACTTTTGGGCAAGGTTGTGTATGTGGTTTTACAACACTCTGGGCGAGCATTGCGCATGTGGTATAACAATATGAGCTCTAAGCAAGTCAAAGGACGCTAAGCCTGCCTAAAGTACAACGATCCGTCGTCAGCATGCCCGGTTGATATTGGAGCGGTGGGAATCCCTGTGGCCGTAAGTCTCATGTTGTTATTTACCAATCAGGGGGAATTTTATTCTGAAAATATTACGCCAGAATTTTATATGCTGTTTGTTAAGCGAATTCACTTAAAAGGGTGGAAAATCAGCCAGATTCGCTCGCCTTTTTCCAACTGGCGCTTGCGAAGCAGCAGGTGAGCAGTGCTAGTTGGAAAAAGGGAACTTATTTCTCCCCAAAATCAACAATTGTGAGCTTGAAGTGGAAAAAGGGAGCTTAATTGGGCCACATTTCCTGATAAAGGGCGAAATGTGTTAAATTAGTTATCCTTTTTCCACCTCACCTGCGGAGAATAGGGGTGCTTGAGCAAATTAGTGATCCTTTTTCCACTTGGGATTGCCGAAGGATTCATAACAGGGTTCTCCAGGCGAAGCTAACTGAATCCCAAACAACTACCTATTCCAGCCAAGGACGGCGAATCCTTTTCTGCTTGGCGGGCGGGCAGAATTCGTCACACAAGAACTGAAAAGGTAAGCGGAAATGCAGCTGCCAGTCCTTTTTGGCCGTCTGCGGTTATAACAACTGCTCTCGTCTGCGGGAGCCGGTTCACCCACTGGCGGTCCAGCAAAAGTTGAAGGATAGCAGCGCCCAGTGCCCCCGCGAGATGGTAACGTCTTTCGCTCCAGTCCAGGCATTTGGGGGCAAAAGCGCGCCGGCATTTTTTTACCTGGTCCAGATCTATTCCCAGCCTCTTCAAGGCGTGCTCCCCCTGGGCTGTAACGGAGAAGCCATTCGCTTCCTCGGCAATAATCCCCTCAAGCCGCAAAGCCTCCGTTAACTGCACCCGAATTTTCCCGCCAGATGGTCGTAGCAGGTTCTGGCATGACGCATGGCCTGATCCTGTACGGAGTGGCGGAGTGAGCTGACCTTCACCGGAGGCGAGATCGACAGCAGCAGCTCTATCACCTGGGCGATTTCCGGACTGGAGATGCCATAATAACGGTGTCTGCCCTGGGTATGAACGGTGAGTATGCCGCCTTCCGCCATCTTGCCGAGATGGAAGCTGGCGGTTTGGGGTTTGATCCCGGCGGCAGAAGCCAGCGCTGAGGCTGGGTGGAGACCGCCGTCCATCAATGCGGTCAGAATGCTTGCCCGGGACGGTTCTGTGATCAGAGATGCCACTTGGGCAACGGCTGGATTGGCTTGCATGGTATATCCTCCTTCTGCATTCCATATTTCGATGAATATTGTAAGAGTTCTATTTTACAATACAATCAATACATTTGCAGAGGAGATTTTAAGATGATGAATCCATTTGTGCAACCCCGGGGGACGGTAACTATACAACCAAAAATTCTTTATTACGGGACACCGGTCATCCTGTTGACGACACTCAATGAGGATATGACCGTAAACATAAGTCCGATTTCATCCTCATGGGCTTTGGGGGAGCATATTATCCTGGGCCTGGGGACGGGCGGAAAAGCACTGGAAAACCTGCAGCGGAAGCCTGAGTGCGTGATTAATCTGCCTGACGCTTCGCTATGGGAGCAGGTGGAGGGGCTGGCCCGGCTCACAGGAAAAAATCCGGTTCCTGCTGAGAAGAAGGAGGCCGGATTTATTTTTGAAAAGGATAAATTTGCTTACTCAGGACTTACAAAGGCCGAATCCGCTACAGTACAAACGGCCAGAATTGCTGAATGCCCGATCCAGATTGAAGCACGGGTGAACCATATCCGTATTCCGGAAGATGCAGCGCATTTTGCAATTGTAGAGACGCAAAGCATGCAAGTACATGTCCATAAGGAACTGGTTGCCGGTGAACATCATATTGATCCGGCCAGCTGGAACCCGCTGATCTATAATTTCCGCCATTACTTTGGCCTGAGCCCGGAGCTTGGCAAATCCTACCGGTCGGAAACGTAAATATTACGGTGTTCAAAGTCCACGTGCGGGAGAGATGCCGCTGTTCTTCTTCGCAATTTCCCGCCGCACAACCGGAGCAACCTCGGTGGCAAGCAGTTCAATAGCGGCTGCCACCTTGGCATACGGAAGTCCGCCGATATCGAGCTGGGTCATGAAGCGGTTATGGCCGAACAGCTCATGCTGGTAGAGAATCTTTTCGATAATCTGCTGCGGGCTGCCGACAGCCAGTGTATTGACCGGAGATACGAAGCGGCCAAAATCCCGGCGCGAGACACGGTATTCCTGACCGGGATGCGGACTGATGGCATTGCGGTAGCTGTAATAATAAGGGTAATATTCGTCCAGCGCCTGCTGTGAGGTCTTGGCAATATATCCATGGCTGGTGATGGCGATCTTCAGGTCTGCTGCGGCATGTCCCGCTTCGGCTCCGCTCCGGCGGTAGGTGTCGGCAAGGTTCTGGAAAGGCTCCGGACTGCCGCTGAGAATAGCAATCGCCATCCCAACGCCAAGGCTTCCGGCCTGTGCGGCGCTATCGGCGGAGCCGCCGATGCCGACCCAAAGGGGGAGCTTCTGCTGCAAGGGGCGTGGGGCTATTTCCGCATTCTTCAGCGGAGTGCGGAAACTCCCCTGCCAATTCATCACTTCACGCTGGTTCAGCTGCAGCAGCAGCTCCAGATTCTCGGTAAAGAGCTGCTTGTAGTCCTCCAGATCATACCCGAACAACGGAAAGGACTCCAGAAAAGCACCCCGGCCGGAGATGATTTCCGCCCGGCCGCCGGACAGCAGGTCAAGGGTGGCGAAATCCTCGAAGACCCGCACAGGGTCGATGGTGCTCAGCACCGTTGTCGCACTGGTCAGCTTGATCCGCTTGGTCACCTGGGAAATGGCGGCCAGCACCACCGGCACGGAGGAAATGACAAAATCCAGCCGGTGATGCTCACCCACCCCAAACACATCAAGCCCCGCTTCATCGGCCAGCTTGGCCGCCTCTATGACTTCTTTCATCCGCTGCTGAGGGCTGATCCGCTGCCCTGTATGGCAGTCGGTTACGATATCCCCTAAAGTGTATAGGCCAAATTCAAATTCCGGTACTTGTTCTTTCGTGTGATTGTCCATCTTGTATAACCCCTTGTTATTCAGAATATTACCTCATGATGAGCAGTTTGCCCGTACGTTTGTCCGTAAAGGAGGAATACAAGTTATTGTATCATAATAACTTACAAAATGTAAGTATATGAGTGTAAGTTTGTTAATGTGCGGTTTGAGGGGTTGCATAGGTTTAGTGTGTTGGATTTTACCGTTTTCATCCATGGAATTTCGAGCGGGTCTGCAGGTATAATGGGAAATTATTGAATTAGGGAGAGGGTGAGTTATACTGGGTCTAGAGAAAGGCGATGGGAATGGCTCATAACTAAGGAGGAATAGCTTGATGAAAAAATTACAGATCAGGCAGAGGGCCTGCGCTATCATTGCCGGATTAAGCCTGTTGTTTGCGCCGTACTCCGTACATTCGGCTTGGGCTGATTCGCATACCTCTTACGTAGGAAACAACAGTGATTATGACTGGACCGCGACGACTCCGGCTGCCAAAACCGTCTGGACCCAAACCATGGATGTGAATACGGCGGCAGCGGATTACGAAACAATGAATCAGGGATCTGCAGTTACCGGAGGCGGGAAGGCCTATGTCATTCAGAAAGGACAGGCCGTAGCGATCAATGTGCAGACGGGGAAGGTAGCCTGGAAATATGGGGCCAAGCTTCTCGGTCCGCTGCTCTATCAGAAGGGGGTAGTCTATGCCCGTTCTGAGGGGGGGACGATATATGCCGTGCATGCCGACACTGGCCGCAACAAATGGAGTTCCACGGTCAACGCCAAAGGCAAGCTGAGCATTGATCAGGATCAGCTGTATGCTGCTGACAGCGATATTATGGCTTTCCGTCTGGGGGACGGCAAATTTCTCTGGAAGGACAACTACAGCGAAGCGTTGTTTTCCCCGCTGGTATTCCAAGGCAACCTGGTATTTGCCCAAAACTCGGTGTCCGGGGCTTACACTCTTACGGTGCTGCATGCTTTTGACCGTACAACAGGCAAACATCTGTGGGAAGCAGACAACCAGGCTCTTCCGCTAACGGCGGCGAATGGAACAGTGTTGTCTCAGCGGCTGAGTAATCTGATCGATCTGGTGCCCTTGACCACCCTGGACAGCTTGGATGCCAAAACCGGCAAGCGGGTGAAGACGGCAGAGTATAACCCGAAAAATATTGACCCGGTCAATCCCGAGCCCGTAAATGGTGTGATCAGCAGCGGGGGCAGGGCTTGGCTTCTCGGGGGACAGATTTATATCGGGGAAGGAAACAGCTTATACAGTTATCCTCTGGAGGCTGACCCTTCCAAAGTCAAAGCAATGAAATACACTGCGTCGGGCAGCGGGCTGTCCCTGGACTACGCCGCAGGTCCATATGACGGAAGAGTGTTTTTCAGCAATGCTCAGGCTGTTTACGGTATAAAGACGGCTAATCAGTCGCCGGTGCCGTATCCCTCAGGCGGACAGATTGCCAGATTTGACCTACTGGGTCACGGCATGTATCTGGCAGAGCCCTCCGGCAAGCTGGTGGCGATTAATCTCCTTACAGCGAAGCCTGTCCTGCAGCTGCAAACCTCAGGCCGAGTGTTTGGACCTACCCTGCTGGAGAGCGGGATGATTATTGTGCAGAGCAAAGGGAAGCTGACAGCGTTCAAGGAGCCGGAGAGCCTTAGAATGCAATAAGGAATAGAGTGAAAAGTTAATAATCACAACCACTCACATTAAGCGATTCGACGCACAATAATAAGCATTCTATTGCACGAAGTGCAGTCATGCTACAAATCTACTTATTCATAATGAGACTGCAGATTCAAGTTCAATCTGTAAAGTCCTTATTCCATGAAATTTCGATGCTTAACCTACAAAGGTTGATTGTATTCAGACTCTGCTTTAACATTGTATACCACATGCAATGCAAATTCGAACGGGAGGTATTATGGAACAGCAAGGGATTTGGGCGATAGGGATATTTTTGCTTACATACGGATTGATTATTTCCGAGAAGGTACACCGCACGATTCTCGCGATGCTCGGAGCCCTGATTATGATTGCAGCGGGAATTGTCCCGCAGGAAACAGCGCTTGAGCATATTGATTTCAATACGCTTGGGCTGCTGGTGGGTATGATGATGATGGTAGGGATTACCGCAGAGACGGGCTTGTTCAGTTATGTGGCGGTAAAAGCGGCCAAGCTGGCCAAGGGGGAGCCCAAACGAATATTGGTGGCTCTGGTGCTGGTTACCGCGCTGGCCTCTGCTTTTCTCGACAATGTGACGACCGTACTGCTGATGGTACCGGTCACTTTCAGTATTACAAGGCAGCTGCGCATTCACCCGCTGCCCTTTCTGCTGTCGCAGATTATCGCCTCGAACGTAGGCGGAACAGCAACGCTGATAGGAGATCCGCCGAATATTATGATTGGCAGCGCCGTGAAGGAGCTGACGTTCATGGCATTTATCAGCAACCTTACTCCGGTGATCCTGATCATCATTATGGCGTATTTGCCGCTGTTTCTGCTCATGTTCCGCAAGCAGCTGAAATCTTCTCCCGAACTGCAGCGGAGTGTGATGGAGATGGACGAGCGGGCGATGATCACTGACCGCAAGCTGCTGCGCAAATGCCTTTGGGTGCTGGGCCTGACGATTCTCGGCTTTTTTCTGCACCAGGCGATTCATTTGGAGTCGGCGACAGTGGCGCTGGCCGGGGCCTTTCTGCTGCTTCTCCTCACCGGAGGAGAGCAGATGCTGCACAAGGCTTTTGCCGGTGTGGAGTGGGTGACGATTTTTTTCTTCATCGGTTTGTTTGTGCTCGTATCTGGTCTCGTAGAGACCGGCGTGATTGCAGAGCTGGCAGGGCAAGCCATGGAGCTTACCGGCGGAAACCTGGCAGCCAGCTCGATGCTGATTTTATGGCTGAGCGCGATAGCTTCTGCTTTTCTGGACAACATCCCTTTTGTAGCGACCATGATTCCTCTGATTCAGGAGATGGGCAATCTGGGCATTCACAACCTGGAGCCTTTGTGGTGGAGCCTCGCACTTGGAGCATGTCTGGGGGGAACGGGACGCTGATCGGCGCGAGTGCGAATCTTATAGTTGCAGGCCTTGCGGCAAAAGAAGGATATCCCATCACGTTTATGAGATACTTGAAAGTGGGCTTTCCCTTGATGCTGTTGTCAATAGTAATCTCAAGCCTCTATATCTATCTGCGGTACCTGATCTAATTGTGAATTTTTGTTGACAGAGCTATAAATAGATGATATTTTAAATTTACAAATTCCAATTGATTTACTTTGAATTAAAATATGCCGACTGTTCCAACAGAGGTATCCGTGTTAATCACTGCACGGGACCTCTGTTTTTTGTTAGTGGCTTTAGCCAGTTGAGTACGCGAAGCGTGCGAAACAAAAAACCACCTGCTATGCGGGTGGTGTAGTGATGCTTATAGCAAAAAACCACCTGATGCGATCGTTATAATAGGAGTGTTCAAGCTACTATGTCTAACGAAAGGAGAAGGTGGTTTTTGTGGCACAAGCCAGAGAAGGCATGGCACAACCCAAGTGGATGTGCAAGTACCATATCGTATTCACCCCAAAGTATAGACGAAAGGTGATCTACAATCAATACAAAGAAAGTATCCGAGATATCCTAAAGCAACTCTGTGGCTACAAAGGAGTAGAGATTATCGAAGGACACCTCATGCCCGATCATATTCATATGTTGGTGAGTATTCCACCGAAAATGAGCGTCTCGAGTTTTATGGGATATCTGAAAGGGAAAAGTGCGCTCATGATCTTCGATAAGCATGCAAACTTGAAGTATAAGTACGGGAATCGCCATTTTTGGGCAGAAGGGTACTATGTAAGCACGGTAGGTCTCAATGAAGCAACGATTAAAAAGTATATCCAGGAGCAGGAAAGTCACGATATTGCACTGGATAAGCTGAGTGTGAAAGAGTATGAAAACCCCTTTAAGGGGTAGCTGGTAGTCCAAGCACCCCTTCAGGGGTAGGCAAAAGAGGCAAAGGCATAGTGGCTTGAACGAAGTGAAAGCCAGCGCCTTTAGACGCTAGCCGGCACCAGAGGCTTATAGCCTCAGAGCAAACCACCCGTTGGACGGGTGGTTATGATTGCCACCCTAGAAAATTTAAGCTGAAGGAGGAACGGGTATGGGAGAAGTTTTGCTGTCGATCACACAGCTGAATAAGAGCTTTGGTACGGCAGGGGGTCAGGTGCAGGCGCTGCAGAATGTCGAGCTTCAGGTGCAGGAAGGCGAGTTCATTACGGTCATCGGCCCAAGCGGCTGCGGAAAAAGCACGCTGCTGCGCATCGTTGCCGGCCTCGACACCGGCTATACCGGCAGCGCCACGAATGCACCGTTATATAGTCGGCCTGCTGCAGCAGGAGGAGGTAACCGGTTATAAGCTGGTCCATATGCTTACTCCTGACGCCACTGCCGCATTGGCCCGCGGGGATGTGGAAATACAGGGGTACCTGCGCTGAAGCTGATTGACCAGGGCTACACCCGTCTGGATGATGCTTCAAGCCATCCGGATCTGCTGGGCTCCAGTGCGACTGTGGTATCGGAGGAATATCTGAAGAAATTCCCGGATTTCCCGAAGGTGTGGAATGCGGCCCGTGAGAAGGCGCTGGCTGATCTGAAGCAGCATGAAGCTGAGTATTATCAGTTCCTGGCCGAGATCGGCGATACCACCCCTGAGCTGGTGAAGCAGGTGAGTCCGATCAGCGACATCAAGGATACGCCGTTCACTGAGGAGGGAACAAAGCTGCTGGAGGGCACGAAGAACTTCCTGGTGGAGGAGAAGCTGGCCAAAAAAGATTTCAATATCAGCGACTGGCAGCTGCAATAAAGGTCTTGTAGGACCAGAGATGAAGAAGCTTAGTGTGGAACTTGTGAATTTTTGTAACTGCTCAGTACCCTTCAGAAAAGGGTACTTTTTTTTGTAATGGAAAGGAATTTAACGAATGCTGTCCCTTGGGGATTTATTTTTGCTGCTGCAATGAGAGGTTTAATTTTTCAATAAGATCCTCGCACCAGGCCAGATACAGCCTTTCATACTGAGCCCCAAATTGAATGACGGAAATACTTGAGAAATTGGGGTCGCTGGTATCAAATAACTTGAACTGTCCCGAAAGTTCAACCATTTTTCGTTCATAGATAGCCAGCCGTTCCTCATGCTGGACTTTAATGTCCTTTAGCCGTTCAATCATCTCTGCGGGTGGGATCATCCAGGAATTGTAAGCCTTTATCAGAAAATCATCCCTTACTTTTTCCACTTCCTTAGGCTCGATGGTCCATTCGGCTAAGGTTGTTTTTCCTATATCCGTAATTTCATATACCTTTCGGGCGGGGCGGTAGCTGTGCTGCTCAACACTTATCAGTGTTACCAGCTCTTCCGACTCCATTTTTGATAACTCAGGATATACCTGGTTGCTTCCCGCTTTCCAGAAGGGGGCAAAACGATCGTTCATTTGCTGCTTGATATCATAACCGCTCAAAGGCTCCCGGGCCAGCAGAGAGAGCAAAGCGTAACGAATAAGACTCATAAAAACAACTCCTCTTAACATACTTATGTTCTATTTTAATCGAAAACAGGTTTCAGTTCAGCAAAAATATAGGTTAATTTTAACTTTACATCAACAGTGCTATAGGTTATATTTTCCATAGGTTAATTTTGACCTATAGAAAATATCATACTTGGGAGGTTTTTTTGATGAAACTTATTTTTCAGGACTCTACATTTTCTTTTGAACTCTTACGCACTATGAGCTACGCTGCGTTCGGCGGAGCTGATGTCGGCGAGTGTCTGGCTACCGCTTATCGAATTAAAGAAGGCGATTTTGAAAGCTGGCATACAGAATGGTATACCACAGCGAACCGTATTCAGGCATTGGCTGCGGAGAGCATGAAACTGGGAGAGCGGGTAAGTGCAAGAGAAGGGCTGCTGCGGGCTTCTAATTACTACCGTACTGCCGAATTTTTTCTGCATGGCAATCCTGATGATCCCCGTCTTTTGGATACATGGGGGAAGAGCAGAAAGGCTTTCCGGGAGGCTACTGCATTGATGGATTTTTCAGTTGAGCAGGTGGAGATTCCCTATGAGGGAATCACTTTGCCCGGTTACTTCTATCATTTGAATCAAGAGCCTAAACCTGTATTAATTATCCATGGCGGTTACGATTCTACGGGGGAAGAGCTTTATTTCGGGGGGGCGTTGGCGGCGCTGCAGCGGGGCTACAACTGTCTTACCTTTGAGGGACCAGGCCAAGGCGCGGTTATCCGGGAGCAAGCCATTCCATTTCGCCATGATTGGGAACATGTACTTTCTCCTGTCATTGATTATTTGCAGTCCCGGCCTGAAGTCGATCCTGCAAAAATCTCATTGATGGGGATTAGCATGGGGGGTATCTGGCGCCCCGGGCGGCGGCTTTTGAGCACCGTTTGGCGGCGTGCATTGCAAATGATGGATTGCTAGACTTTCAGGTCGGCGCCCTGAAAGGATTAGTGGACAAGGAGCAAGCGGAACATCCTGACAGCCTGAACCGACTCATAGAGGATTTAATGAAGAAAAATACCAATATGCGATGGGCCATCGAGAACGGTCTATTTACATTTAAAGCATCAACATTTTCAGAGCTGGCTGATAAGACGGAGCCTTTTACGTTGGAGGGTGTAGCACAGAACATTCAATGTCCGATGCTGGTATGCGAAGCGGAGAATGATCATTTTTTCCAGGGTCAGCCGCAAAAGCTTTACGAAGCCTTGACCTGCGAGAAAACCTACATGCGGTTTACCGCAGAAGAAGGGGAGAAGAACATTGTCATTTCGGAGCACTGCAGCTTTTTAACCAGCGGGTTTTTACATGGCTGGATGAGGTTATGAGCCGGATTGAATGCCCGGCAGTGTAACCGCCCGAACGATGTCCCGATGAAGGTTCTGAACAGAACGCCGATAATATTGGCGACCATCAGACCGCCCGGTTTTTCCGGGCGGCCTGATGGTCGTTCTAGAAGGGAATGCTTTTGGCTAGAAAGGGGAAGCTATATGAAAAGAAACCCGATGGAAGAAAAATGATTACAGCAGCTGCTGAATGGCCGGTTCAAGATCCATCGGATCAACGGGGGATTCGTAGCGTTTCACGACATTCCCTTGACGATCAATCAGAAATTTGGTGAAATTCCATTTGATTTCGTCATTATCAAGCGCAGCCGGATCACGCTCCTGGAGCATAGCGTGCAGCAGTTTGCCGTTTGAATCCGTGGTATCATACCCTTCGAACCCTGCCTGTTCTGTGAGATAGGTAAATAGGGGATGTTGATGCTCTCCTTTAACATCCACTTTCTCGAAGAGAGGGAAGCTGACCCCGTAATTGATCTGACAGAATACATTAACCTCTTCATTACTGCCCGGCTCCTATTCCCCGAACTGGTTGCTGGGGAAACCCAGAATCTGCAGCCCCTGGTCCTGATATTTCTCGTAAAGCTTCTGCAGATCCGAATATTGTGGGGTGAAGCCGCATTTGCTGGCAGTATTGACAATGAGCAGCACCTTATCCTTGTATTGCTCCAGGCTGGTTTCCTTGCCCCGTATGCTGCGGGCACTATATTGATAGACACTCATTGCTGTTTCAACCTCCATATTATACATCATATTAATTTATAGTAATTTAATTGTATGCAACTTAATTTAAAAAGTCAATAATCTAGACTAATTTTACTGTATACGAAGTTGTTGGATAATATTATACTTAAGAGAACTAACCGTTTCTTTCAGCAGGAAAGTTCTCCCCATACTAACAAACTCAGACAAAAGAATATAATTGCTGGAGGAAATTGAATGAGCACTACGGAACTTACTAGCCAACTATCCAGTTATGCAGGAAGACTGCTTCGGGAGCGATTCGGGAAGGGACCCGAGTCTATACATGCTTCTATCGGGAAGCAATGCATAGCACTGCATATACGAAATTTTATCGGCCCTGTAGAGCGGTTTTTGCTTAACAAGGAAGAGGAACAGGCTTTTCGGTATACACGGGAGCTATTGATGAAATCGCTGCTTCCCGAGCTTTCAGCGTACCTGAAGGACACGATGGCTATTGAGGTCGGCGAGCTTTTTTATGATTGGGGGATACATAACGCTTCAGGAATAATCGTTGCGCTTATCAAGAATGATGATGTAGCCATTGACGATTATGCTGGGCGGGATGAGGTTCATGCCCAAATTAACGAAGTGAGCAGAAAGGTGCAGAAGGAGCCGGTACATACCGATTCCTGGTGGCTGGGTCCCCGCACCCTGATTATTAAGCGTGAAGGCATTCTGATTCCTCTGGAGAAGGAACTGATCGGCCTCGGTTATGAGAACACGCTCAAAACAACCAAACGCAAGATGGAAAAACGATACTTGGAGGATACCACCACGATTGCACCGATGCTTGGCAAGGAGCTTGCCGACATCTACGTGGATTGGGATTTCGACAAAGATACCAGCGTAATAGCCTATACTTTTCTGTAATCACCATATATGAGGCGGAAATGAGTCGGACATGCAAATGAGCCGAACATGAGCCGGAGAAGGGGGAATGGTCCCTTTCTTCGGCTTTTTATTTTTTTTGGCTGTCTCATCAGAGGATTTACGCTGGACATTTAGGGGGACAAGCTGGTGATAGAATACAAGCAGACAGTGCTATACGTGGAAGATAATCAACTCAACATGGCTTTGATGCACCATATCTTCAAAAAAAACCTGCCTTCTGTACGATTGCTGAAAGCGGAGACGGCAGCGCTTGGTCTGCAGATCGCCCGGCAGATGCTGCCGGATCTGATTATTCTGGATATTGGTCTGCCCGACCTGAATGGATATGAAGCTATGGACCAGCTCAAGAATGACGAATTAACCCGTCCGATACCCGTACTGGCGATCAGCGCTTTTGCCCAGCGCTCGGACATCGAACGGGCTCAAAAAACGGGATTTTCCGGATATATTACCAAACCCTTTCAGGTGAAGGCCCTGACAGAGGCTGTGGAGAGGCTTTTAGCCGGAATTGCGTGATGCTGCGGCCATTTCATGAGAGAGGGAAGGAAGCAGCGATAGGTGTGGATCTGGGGAGAACTCCGCCTGAAAAACGGTTTGGTTCAACTGAAACCAAGCTTAGATTACCATTTGACTTTCACCTAATAATACAAGATATTTATATTGAAGATTTTATATAAAATTCTTGCGTTTGACACTCCACAAACGGGCGGTGACTACATGTTAAGACAGCAAGCACAAGGATATTCCCACTTTGAGCATGCATGTAAAACGGGAGCGATTGGAGTAGCGTTCCTTTCCGTTAACGGGCAATGGACCAGCGTAAATCCGGCTGTAACTTCGCTGCTTGGATTTACGGGGGAACAGCTCTTGTCGCAACATCTCAGAGAGCTTGTGTGCGAGGATTCATTGGAGTCATATACAGCGATGGTGCGGGCTTTGGAGGCTGGAGAAACTCCTTTTGCCAAGTGTGCAGTCCATTTGTCCTCCGCCTCCGGAGCGCGTGTGCCGGTGCAGCTGCATATGACGCTTATCAGCGATCCTTCGACTGGAGAGAAGCTGTATTATTTAATCCATATCGCTGAGCTTGCTGCCGAAGAACCGGCGGATGAGCCGCTTCCATCTGTGGACAAACTGTACCGGCAGATTGTGGCCAACATCTCGGATGTGGTCTACTACGCGACTTCAGACAATATCTGCAGATATTGCTCGCCTTCGGTAAGCGAGGTGCTGGGCTATGATTCAGAGCAGCTGGTGGGCCGGGACATCCGCGGGCTGATCCACCCCGATGATCTAGCTGCGCTTCATTTCCCCGAAGCTCAAGATTTTCAGAGAGTCCAGATTCGGGTCCTGCATACGGACGGCCGTTATCTGTGGATTGAATTCACGCTTCGGCTGATTGCAGAAGGCACACAGTACAGTGTGCTCGCCGTAGGCCGTGATATCACAGAACGCAAGATTGTGGAACAAAAGCTGCAGGAGTCTGTAGAACGGTATACTTCTCTGAAAAAGTATAACCATGATGCGATCATTTCCCTGGATCTTGAGGGGAGGATCATCAATGGGAATGAGAAGGCCTGCCAGCTTACAGGCTACAGCATCCCGGAGCTTGCCGGAATGAATGTGGGCCGGATTATCGGCGCAGAGCACCTTGGGGAGGTAATCGCCTATTCCAAAGAAGGCAGCCCTGCAGAAGTGAATATCGACCACATTTGGCACCGGGAAGGATACTCTGTTGAGGTGCTGACTACGATTGCACCGATTATCATCAACCAGGAGACGGTAGGCCTCTACATCATCGCTAAGGATATTACCGACCAGAAGAAGCTGCTGATTGCCAAAGAGGCTGCGGAAAAAACCAACCGGGCCAAAAGCGAATTTCTGGCGATGATGAGCCATGAGATCCGCACGCCCATGAACGGTGTGATCGGAATGACCGATCTGCTGCTGGAAATGAGTGAGCCGGGTTCGCTGCAAAGAGAGTATCTGGATATCATTCGCCAAAGCGGGGATACCCTGCTTGCGATCATCAACGATGTGCTGGACTTTTCCAAAATCGAGGCCGGGAAAACCATTCTGCATGAAGAGCCGTTTATGCTTATGCCCTGTGTGGATTCGGTGCTTGAGCTGCTGCAGCACAAAGCTGATAAAAAGGGCTTGAAGATTGAGGTCAGCATCGGTCCGGATGTGCCGGAGCATCTGATCGGCGATGGGGAAAGGCTGAAGCAGATCCTGCTCAATCTGGTGGGAAATGCCGTAAAGTTTACCTACACCGGCGGGATTAAGGTGACGTTGCGGGTACTGGCAAGAGCTGGAGGAAGCGTAACGCTTGAATTCACCGTAGCGGATACCGGTATTGGCATTCCCGAGAGCTCCCGGGGCCGGCTGTTTGAGCCCTTCTACCAGTTGGATCATTTCATAGACCGGCGGCATGAAGGGACGGGTCTGGGACTGGCGATTACCAGGCAGCTCGTGGAGATGATGGGGGGGTCAATCGCTCTGGATACTACAGTAGAAACAGGCGCATCTTTTGTGTTCACCGTGAAGCTCCGGGAGGAAAGCGGCAGCTTACCGGACTCCGCAAGCGGCACTGAGGAGGACGAAACGCTCTCTGGCGAACGGTCCTTGCGGATTCTGGTCGCGGAGGATAATGAAATCAATCAGATTGTGCTGCGTAAAATTCTGGAGAAACGCGGCTATTCTGTCGATGTTGCGGGAGACGGGCTGCAGGTGATGGAGATGGCCCGCGAGCAGAGCTACGATCTTATTTTTATGGATGTGCAGATGCCGCGCATGAACGGCCTGGAAGCTACGCAGGCGATCAAAGAAACGCTGCCGCCGGACAAGCAGCCAGTCATTATTGCCGTTACGGCAAATGCGCTTAAAGGAGACCGTGAGCTGTGCCTGGCCGCCGGTATGGATGAGTATATCAGCAAGCCTTTGCGAAGCGAAGCGATTACGAATATCGTCGGCAAATTTTTCTGAGTCAGGTTATATTGTGAATAAATGTCTTGCATGTGGATCATATTTTGATTAAGATAGCAGAAACTGGTACATTTGAGTGCCAACCATAATGAAATGACGATGACGGAGAGAGTAAGCGCGGGGAACGGATCTTAACAGGGAAGGTGTGCCGGAGACTGAGAGCACCCTCAAGAGACGGTTTGCGCTGAAGTTCACTTCCGAGTCGGCCCCTGAAGTACACTGCTGCAGCAGGTATGCGTAGGGAGGCCCGCGCTCCGCGTTAACGGGTGTAAGATAGAGTTAATTTCTGCCTGAAGTGTTTGATGTGCTGAACCATCAGAAGTGATTGATTTCTAAATTAGGGTGGTACCACGGCTCCTCGTCCCTTGCGACGGGGGCCTTTTTGCGTTCATCATCAAATTCATTTACAAAAAGGAGTGGAAGGTAATGAGCAATGTGGAATTGGAAGGGCTGAGAGCCCGCCTGGATGAAATCAATGGACAACTGCTGGAGCTGATCTCCGAGCGGGCCCAGGTCGTACAGGAAATTGGAGCTGTAAAAGAAAAGCAGGGTGTGCCGAAATTCGATCCCGAACGGGAAAAACAGATGCTGGAGAAGCTGGTGGCAAGCAACAAGGGGCCTTTCACAAGCGGGACCATCCGCACCCTTTTCAAGCAGATTTTCTCCGCATCGCTTGATCTGCAAAGTACGGATCATAAGAAATCCCTGCTGGTGGCCCGGAAGAACCACGCGGAAGATACAGTGATCGTTCTGCCGGGGGGTGTAACCGTCGGCGGATTATCCTCGCTGATGGTTGCCGGACCCTGCTCGGTGGAGAGTGAATTGCAGACCCGTACCGTTGCCGCAGCGCTGCAGAAGGCCGGAGTGAAGGTTATGCGCGGCGGAGCCTTCAAACCCCGTACCTCCCCTTATGACTTCCAGGGTCTGGGAATGGACGGCCTGAGAATTCTTCGGGAAGCGGCCACAGCATACGGCCTTCTGACCATTAGTGAAATTGTCGATCCCCGGCATATTGAAGAGGCGCTTGATTATGTAGACGTAATTCAGGTCGGCGCGCGGAATATGCATAACTTCGAACTGCTCAAGGCCGTCGGAGAAGTGAACAAACCGGTGCTGCTGAAGCGGGGGTTGTCCGCGACGCTGGATGAGTTCGTTCATGCGGCGGAATATATTATGTCCCGGGGCAATATGGAGATTATGCTGATTGAACGCGGCATCCGCACCTATGAGAAATCGACCCGCAATACACTTGATATTTCAGCTGTGCCGATTCTCAAGCAGGAATGCCATTTGCCGGTGCTGGTCGATGTGACCCACTCTACCGGCCGCAAGGACATTCTGATTCCTTGCGCCAAGGCTGCGCTCGCTGCCGGGGCCGACGGCATCATGGTGGAGGTGCATCCCGATCCGGCTACCGCGCTGTCCGATGCTGCGCAGCAGTTGAATATTGAAGAGTTCAATACCTTCTTCAATGAAGTCAAAGCTTCGGGACTATACCGCTGAATCCGCTGAAATCAAAAAAATTCAATATATAGAATTTGGACGAATAGGGCAGGAAAAGCGAGAATATCGTCATAAATAACGCTTACAACACCAGATTGAACTTTTGTGGAGGGTATGGAAGGTCAAGTACAATGAGTAACATTGGCGTTGCACCGGACCCGGACTTTTGCAGAAAGTCCCGAATACCATACCCAGACACAGGAGGAACAAGGTTTTGAAGCAGCTTGGTTTGAAGAACGTGTGGTTTTCCAACACACGAAGTGATGTTCTATCGGGGATGACCGTGGCCATTGCCCTGATCCCGGAGGCGATAGCCTTTTCCATTCTTGCCGGAGTCAGCCCGATGGTGGGTTTATACGCCTCATTCTGCATTGCAATCGTTACGGCATTTGCCGGAGGAAGGCCCGGCATGATTTCGGCGGCCACCGGGGCGATGGCTCTTTTGGTCGGCAGCCTGGTGCTGAACCACGGCATAGAGTATTTATTCGCCGCTACCGTGCTGGCGGGAATCCTGCAAATTCTTATGGGGATGCTGAAGCTGGGGAGATTTATCACCTTTTTGCCGCAGCCGGTCATGACCGGATTTGTCAACGCGCTGGCCATTCTGATCTTTATGGCGCAGCTGACTCATTTCAGCGGACAGGGCTGGGTGATGTATGCTCTAGTGGCGCTTACGCTGCTCATTATCTATACCGTTCCCCGGTTCACCAAGGCGGTGCCTTCGGCGCTTGTGGCGATTATAGTAGTGTCCGTGCTCAGCATCGTGCTTCATCTGGATGTGAGAACCGTTGGCGATATGGGGAACATCACCCCGGCATTGCCGGTATTCCATCTCCCGCAGCTTCCATTTACCCTGGATACGCTGCTGATCATTGCGCCCTACTCTCTGTCGCTTGCCGTTGTCGGACTGCTGGAATCGCTGATGACAGCGACCCTCATTGATGACATTACCGGCACCGGAAGCGACAAAAACCGTGAAGCAAAGGGGCAGGGGCTGGCGAACATTGTCACCGGCTTCTTTGGAGGCATGGCGGGCTGTGCGATGATCGGCCAATCCATGGTCAATATGAAATCCGGCGGACGAACCCGGCTGTCCACTTTTGTGTCGGGGATATTCCTGTTGTTCCTGATTCTGGTCCTGGGCGATGTGGTGAAGCAGATCCCGATGGGAGCCTTGGTCGGAGTAATGTTTATGGTTTCGATCAGCACCTTTGAATGGAAATCGCTCACTTCATTGCCGAAGGTTCCGTTAAGTGATGCTCTGGTGATGCTCGTTACCGTGGTTACAGTGGTCGCTACCGATAATCTGTCGATAGGCGTGCTGTTTGGTGTCCTGCTCAGCGCGCTTGCCTTTGCCTGGAAAATCGCCTCCATCCGAATGACCGTTCATACGACGGCGGTTTCCACCCAGTATATGGTCCATGGACAGCTGTTCTTCGGCACGACAAGCCAGTTCATCCATCATTTCATGGTGGAGGGCGACCCCGAGCAGATTATCATTGACTTCACCCATTCACATATATGGGACCAGTCAGCGGCAGGCGCAATTGCCAAGGTCATCTCCAAATACGATGCGCTCGGCAAAAAAGTGACCCTAACCGGACTGAACCATGAAAGCGCGCAGCTGGTGAAGCGGATCGGCCTGTCTCCGTCCGGCGGGCATTAAAATAATTATTGTGAGACTAAGAGGCTGTCCCAAATGCCAAAAATGGCTGCTGGGGCGGTCTTTTTTATAACTTGAATGTTCGGGCAACCGCCCTGTACGCGAATATTTTGACATGGGAAAAAGGATTTTTAAAAACGCTGTCGAAATTTTCCGTTAGAGGGACATTTGTCATTGCTGGATCAAGAATGCCCTACTTCATGAACGCAATTGCAGCGCACGAAAGGGAAGGCCTCCATGTTTTCTTTTATTAGAAAAAGACTTATTGCCCGCATCTTCTGTGTCATGACCGCCGTTATTCTCTGTATCGCTGCCGGAAACATCGCCATTCAATGGGTAAACACCGGATCAGCAGTAAAAGGGACGATCAGCAGCTACAATATGAATATTGCCAGCCATTATGCTGCGCAGGCGGATGCCGGACGCTTCAGCGATTTTTTGGCCGACCCGCAGGAGACGGACCTGTACTGGTCGCTGCGGGCTGAACTGGACCAGTTCCGGCAGTCGATCGGCGCCCGTTATGTATACTTTGTGAAGATTGATGAAGCGAATCAGCCGCTGCTGATGATTGACGGCAGACCCAAGGGCGATCCGCTGGCTTCGCCGATTAATGAAAATACGGATATGCCGGCCGCTGCAGTTGAGGCGGTGCTTGCCGGAGAGAATGCCAGCACACCGCTGATCAAGAACCCCGAATATGGGGATTATATCTCGGCGTATGTACCGATGAGAGACGGCCAGGGGAAGTTGGTCGGTGCGCTGGGCATTGATACGGATGTCGCCGTCCTCAGCACGTTGACCCGGGATGTTCTGCTGCAAAGCCTGCCGCTCTATGGCGGCATTCTCGCCTTATCTCTGGCTGCGCTGGGCATCATGGCCTGGTTCGTGTCCCGGGCCCTGCGCCCCTTGCGTACGATAACAGAGAGTGCGGGTACCATGGCCCGGGGCGATCTGGCTGAAGCAGCCCGGATTCTGCATGCCCGTCCGGTGAAGTCCCGGGATGAGATCGGAACGGCTTATCAGGCGATGCTCCGGATGTCGGGGGATCTGAACGCAAGAGTGGAGGGAATAGTGTCCCATGTGTCCACGGCGTCCGACCTTCTCTATGGTTCCTCCGAGACATTCGCCAGGAATGCCGATGATGTGCTGCGGATGAGCGAAACGGTCAATGGCAAAATCGCAGACATTTACGCCGGTGCCAGCTCGCAGACAGAAGGGGCACAGAGCAGCGCCTTGGCGATAGACGAGATGGCGCAAGGCATCTCCCGCATTTCGGCATCTGCTGCCTTTGTCTCTGAATCTGCAGTCAAAGCACTGGAGATTGTGGATTCCTCCCAGGCAGCTATGCACCAGATGAACCGGCAGATGAAGTCGATCTCCCTATCCACCGGACAGACCCTGGAGATCGCGCTGCTGCTGCAGAGCTATGCGGAAGAAATCGAAGGGGCGCTGGCTGCGATAAGGCAGTTTGCGGATCAGACGAAGCTGCTGGCGCTGAATGCTTCAATTGAAGCCGCCCGCGCCGGAGAACACGGGCGGGGCTTCACCGTCGTAGCCAGTGAAGTGCGCAAGCTGGCTGAAGGCTCCGCCGCTTCGGTGGAGCGGGTCGCCGATTTATTGCTGCATATCGGCAATGCTTCGGCAAGCATCGGTACGCAGATGACGGACGCCTCCAAGGAAGTCAAGGAAGGCGCGCGAATGTCTGCGGAGGCGGAAGCTGCCTTGCTGCAAGCCTCCGCCGCTTTTCGTGAGGTGGCTGAGCAGATCATCGATGTGTCGGCGACGGCAGAGCAGCTGTCCGCAGGTTCGGAAGAGGTGGCTGCAACGGTAGGCAGCATGGCTCATATTGCCGGCGGTGTGTCGGAGCAGACCCGGCAGATCCGTGAGCTGACAGATCTTCAGCTGGAGAAGATCAAAGAGGTCTACGAGGCTTCGATGACCATCAGCGCGAATACGAGCGACATGCGCGAAGCCATCCGCCAGGTGAGGGTATAGGCGGGGACGCCGCCAGACATTAGACTTATATAGCAGAGAGGACCCTTTGCGGAGGGTTCTTTCTTTTTGAAATATAAAACCTTATATGCTGAGCGCTCTTAAGTATCCTGCTATTTCCCGCAGAACCGGATATTCGTTGCGACGATTTCCCTTTTTCATCCGTATAGAAAGGTAACCGTTAAGGATTAACCATAATTCAGAGGGAGGCAGATGAAAGTGGAGGTTAACCCGAAACTTAAGCAGGTTCGTCCAGGCAAAATTATTAGCATTGTTATTGCGGTCTTATTGGTAGTAATTATTGGGGGCAATGCGTTTACTTCTGTGGAGTACGGCCATGTGGGTCTATACAAAACCTTCGGCAAGCTCAACAACAATATGCTCTCGCCCGGCATCCATTTCAAAATTCCGTTCATTCAAACAGTCATTCAGGTCAATACGCAGGTTACCAAGGCCGAGACGGATACATCCGCGTCGTCCAAAGATTTGCAGCCTGTATCCACGCATGTGGCTGTCAACTATTCCGTCAATAAGGATTCCGCTTATAATCTCATGAATAATATCGGCGGGAATTTCGATGGAGTCATTATTAATCCGGCGATTCAGGAAATTGTGAAAGAGGTTACTGCCAAATATCCTGCGGAGGACCTCATCACCCGGCGTGATCTCGTTGCAGGAGAAATCAGCGAGCTGCTGACCAAGCGGCTGGGCAGATACGATCTGGTCGTAAATGACATTAATATTGTGAACTTCAAATTCTCGGATGCCTTCAACCAGTCGATTGAAGCCAAGCAGGTTGCCCAGCAGCAGGCGCTGAAGGCCGAAAATGATCTGCGGCGGGTCGAGATCGAAGCCAAGCAGAAGATCGCCCAGGCCCAGGCGGAAGCCGAATCGCTGCGGCTCAAGAAGCAGGAGGTAACTCCGGAGCTGGTGCAGCTGAAACAAATCGAGGTACAGGAGAAGGCGCTGGAGAAATGGAACGGTGTGCTCCCGAGCGTCACTGGCGGCGCTACGCCATTTGTCGATGTACAGTCGCTGACGCAGAAATAAAAAAGACCTTCTCCTGCGCAGTTACAAGTGAACAAGAGCCTTGCTCCTTAGGGAAGCAGGGCTTTTGTTTATACTGCCGTACAGCTTTCCAAAGGGCTATAGTATTGGTATGATTACTAAGAATGCGAAGTCTACTACCGATTATCATGGAGGAATTCACAATGAGTACAAACACACTATCCGGGATCATTGACCACACCCTGCTGAAGGCGGATGCCCGTAAAGAAGATATCATCAAGCTGGCGGAAGAGGCCAAGACGTATAAATTTGCTTCGGTCTGCGTGAATCCGGCCTGGGTTGCTACAGCGTACGAGGTGTTGAAGGACACGCCTGAAGTGAAGGTATGCACGGTTATCGGGTTCCCGCTGGGCGCTTCGACACCGGAAACCAAGGCATTTGAGACCACGAACGCAATTTCGAACGGGGCCGGAGAAGTGGACATGGTTATCAACATCGGCGCACTGAAGGACGGGGACAATGAGCTGGTGAAGCGGGATATCGCTGCAGTTGTCGGTGCAGCCCGCGGCAAAGCACTGACCAAAGTGATCATTGAGACCTGCCTGCTTACGGATGAAGAAAAGGTCCGTGCCTGCAAGCTTGCCGTAGAAGCCGGAGCCGACTTCGTGAAAACGTCGACCGGATTCTCCACCGGCGGCGCAACCAAGGAAGACATCGCGCTCATGCGTGCCGCAGTTGGCCCTGACATCGGCGTCAAAGCTTCCGGCGGTGTGCGCAGCGCGGAGGATGCGCTGATCATGGTTGGCGCAGGCGCAACCCGTATCGGCACCAGCGGCGGTGTGGCTATCGCCAAAGGCGAGCAAAGCCAGAGCGGATACTAACACAAGACAATAAAAAACGGCTGCGGCCCTCCTTGTATCAAGGACGGCGCAGCCGTTTTTGCGTGATGCTGTTCAACCGTCGGGGTGATATTGTGTGTTTCTACCCGCTAATTCGTGATTGAAGCATTGTCTGCAGTCCCCTGTTCTTGGCAGGCCATGGCCCCTCCACCCGGAATGTGGTGAGCAAGGATGACTTGGGTGCAAACTTTGCCATTAAGCAGTCCCTCCAGTGTTAAAATGTGCGGATTTCTAAATCACTGTTCTCATCTGGATCATACTTGTGCTAATATAAACATTATAACATTATAATCTTTAAGTTGAAGCAGTCTCCGGTTTTAATTTTTGAAGCCGGGGATGGAGAAGGAGATGGAACAAGTGGGCACAGAGAATGTGCTGCGCAATTTGCAGCTGATTGACGGGCGGACGGTTGACATCGCCATTCGGGACGGAATCATCAGCGCCATTACACCGGCAGGCCGGGCTGAAGGAAAGACAGTGCTGGACGGCTCTGGGCTATACGTATCCAGCGGATGGATTGATTTGCATGTGCATGCCGTGCCTGAGCTGCATCCTTATGGCGATGACATCGATGAAATTGGTATCAAACAGGGAGTAACAACAATCGTCGATGCCGGGAGCTGCGGTGCGGACCGGATCGGAGCTTTTTATGCTGGGAGCCTGCTCGCTGCCACCAATGTGTTGGCTTTTCTGAATATCTCCCGGATTGGTCTGGAGCGTACGGATGAGCTGTCGCAGCTGGAATGGATTGACCGGGATGAGGCTGTGCAGGCGGCAGCGGCTTATCCTGATTTCATTGTGGGGCTCAAGGCCCGCATAAGTCAAAGTGTCGTCAAAGAAAACGGTATTCAGCCGCTCAAGCAGGCCCGGGCATTGTCCGGTGAAACGAAGCTTCCGCTGATGGTGCATATCGGCTCCGCTCCGCCGGATATTTCTGAAGTGCTGGAACTGCTGCAGCCGGGGGATGTTATTACCCATTATCTCAACGGCAAGTCCAATAATTTGTTTCATGCGGACGGCACGCCGCTTCAAGGGCTGCTGGAGGCAGTCGCAAAGGGAGTTCATCTGGATGTGGGTCATGGTACCGCAAGCTTTTCCTTCCGGATTGCCGGACAGGCCAAGAAGGCGGGCATTCCACTGAATACGATCAGCACGGACATCTACCGGGGGAACCGGCTGAACGGGCCGGTGTACAGCATGTCAAATGTGCTGTCGAAATTTCTCTATCTGGGCTACAGCCTGGAGGAGATTATTCATGCGGTCACCCGGAATGCGGCATTGTGGCTTAAGAGGCCTGAGCTTGAAGGCATCAGTGTAGGACAGCAGGCGAATCTGACACTGTTTGCCCTGGAAGAAGGACGGAAGGAACTGACGGATTCGGAAGGCGATGTCCGGGTTGCGGACCACTATATTGAGGCTAAAGGAGTCTTTGCAAATGGGTCACTCATTACATGCTAGATATGGACTGAAACGCGTAATTAACGCCAGCGGGAGAATGAGTATCCTTGGAGTTTCTGCTCCGACGGATACCGTCATGGAGGCGATGAAGCATGGCGGACAGCAGTATGTGGAGATCGCGGATCTCGTGGATAAATCAGGGGATTATATTGCCCGGCTGCTCGGGTCAGAGGCTGCGGTTGTCGTGAATTCGGCATCCAGCGGCATTGCGCTGTCAGTGGCGGCCATCGTAACCGGCGGTGATCCCCGGCTCAGCCTCCGCCTGCATCAGGAGCCTGTACTTAAGAATGAAATTATTATGCTGAAGGGCCACAATGTGCAGTACGGTGCTCCTGTGGAAACGATGGTTTCCCTAGGGGGCGGCCGGGTGGTTGAAGCGGGATATGCCAACGAAGGCCGTAAGGAGCATATTGAACAAGCGATCTGTGAACGCACTGCAGCCATACTCTACGTCAAATCCCATCATACCGTCCAAAAAAACATGATTTCCGTGGAAGAGGCCTGGGAGGTTGCCGCGCGCAGCGGAGTTCCGCTGATTGTCGATGCGGCTGCGGAAGAGGATCTGCTTAAATATGTCCAATACTCTGATCTTGCCATCTACAGCGGCTCCAAAGCCATTGAAGGCCCGACCTCGGGAATCGTTGCCGGCAAACGGAAATATGTTGAATGGGTGAAGGTACAGCTGCACGGGATCGGCCGCAGCATGAAAGTCGGCAAAGAGACCACCTTCGGGCTGCTCCAGGCGCTGGAGGAATACCAGGACAAGCCTGACAACAGTGAAGTGGAGAAAAAAGCGCTTGAGGCGCTTCAGCCGCTGGCCGCACTACACGGAGTTTCGGTCCGCATCGTGCAGGATGAAGCGGGCAGAGCCATATTCCGGGGACGCATCCAGATTGATGCCGCCGCCGCAGGAGTGGATGCCAAAACCGTTAATGACCAGCTGCGCGAGGGCGAAATAGCAGTGTACACACGGGACTATGGAGTGAAGCAGGGATATTTCGATATCGATCCCCGTTCTTTGCAAGGGGATGATCTTCAGGTAATCATAGACAGAATACATGAAATTGTGGAGGGCAAATAGAATGAGTCAAATTCAGCAGCGTTTGTACAGGAACAGAGCCGCACTTAATGTGCTGGCAGGCAGTATGGAGAATGCCAGAGACGTCTTTGCGGCTGCGGAAGGGCATGTCCTGGTTGGCGTACTCTCCAAAAATTACGCCACCGCAGAGGCAGCGGCCGCTGCCATGACCGCATACGGCCAGGACATTCAGGATGCCGTATCCATCGGCCTGGGAGCCGGTGACAACCGCCAGGCGGCGGTTGTGGCGGAGATTGCGAAGAGCTATCCGGGAAGCCATATCAACCAGGTATTTCCGGCAGTAGGGGCAACCCGCACCAATCTCGGAGCCCGGGACAGCTGGATCAACAGCCTGGTTTCTCCCTGCGGGCAGGCGGGTTTTGTGAACATATCAACCGGTCCTGTAAGCTCGGGGATAATACCGCAGGCCATTGTTCCCGTGGAGGCCGCCATTGCCCTCGTGCGGGATATGGGCGGCAATGCGCTCAAGTATTTTCCCATGCAGGGCTTGAAGCTGGAGGAGGAGTACCGTGCCGTCGCCACAGCCTGCGGAGAAGCCGGGTTTGCCCTGGAGCCTACAGGCGGCATCGATATGGACAATTTCGGGCCGATTCTGGAAATTGCCCTTCAGGCAGGGGTGCCGCAGGTCATTCCGCACGTCTATTCCTCCATTATTGATGCCGGCACAGGCCATACGAACGTGCAGGATGTCCGCAGATTGCTTGGTATCATGAAATCGCTGGTGGACCAATATGCCTAGGATTGCTGCTTTTGGCGAAGTGATGATGCGGCTGCAGGTGCCGGGCTATGAAACGCTGGTTCAAAGCAGCAGGCTGGAGTACTCTTTTTCCGGGACCGGGGTTAATGTTACGGCCGCACTGGCCAGATACGGTCATAACGGAGCCATCATTACGACTCTGCCGGAGACTCCGCTTGGGGATGCGGCTGTCGCTTATCTGCGCAAGCTGGGGATCGATACGTCTCTGGTGAGCCGGGGCGGCAAACATCTGGGGATGTATTTTCTCGAAAATGGCTTCGGCGTCCGTCCCGGCAAGGTCACCTATACAGACCGGCTGGGGAGCAGCTTCAACACCGCAGCGGTGAGCAATTATGATATGGCTGCTCTGGCTTCACGTGTAGATGTCCTTCATTTGTGCGGCATCACGCTGGCTATGAATGAGGAAGTGCGCAGGCAGATGAAGCGGCTCGCTGCGGAGGTGAAAAGCGCGGGGGCAAAGTCGTCTTTGACTGCAACTACCGCCCGTCGCTCTGGGGGGCGGACGGCTATGCCCTTGCCCGCCCGCATTATGAAGAGCTGCTGCAGCTGGCGGATACCGTGATGATGAATGAGCAGGATGCGCGGTTTATTCTTGGCATCGGAACCGGAGAATATGATAGAATAACACAGTTGAAGCATGCCATTCCCGAAGTGGTGAAGCGCTTCGGCATCGGAACAGCAGCGGGAACCCACCGCGAGATTAACGATAACAATACGCATTCTTTAACCGGATATATTTATCATCAAGGCAGGTTCGAGTTTTCCCGGAAGCTGGCTTTTCCCGTGCTTGACCGGATCGGCGCCGGAGATGCTTTTGCCAGTGCCGTCATCCATGGGGAATTGCAGCAGTACCCGCCGCAGCAAACGGTCAATATGGCAGCGGCGGCGGCGATGCTGGCCCATACCATTGTAGGAGATACTGCGCTTTTTACAGAGGGTGAGGTGCTCCGGGCGCTGTCGGAACATACCTTAGATGTTGAAAGGTAGTGAACGGCCCGTGTCCCTGAAACGCAAGCAAGGTCCTTTATATCAACAGATCCAAAAAATCCTCAAAGACCGGATTCTGCACGGCATCTATCCGCTGGGCAGCATCATTCCTTCCGAGCCGCTGCTCGAAAAGGAATTCGGAGTCAGCAAGATGACAGTCCGCGGCGCGGTCCAGGAGCTGGCCCAGGAAGGTTATGTGCAGAAACGAAGCGGCATCGGCACGATAGTTACCCGCAATACTTCTTATCAAAAGCTCTCCAAGGGCAAGAGATTTACGGAGCTGCTGGTAGAGGAGGGCCATAGGCTCGAAAAAAGGCTGCTGTCCTCCAAGCTCATTGCGAATGCTGCCGGGACGGAGGAATACAACCGGTATGGACCCTACTGCCAGCGGATCGAACGTCTGTATATTCTGAACGGCCAGCCGTATATTCATCTGATCCACTTCCTGACTGCCGCTGCGCTGCCAGACGGTGGAGCCAAGGAGATGAGCACGGATATTCAATCGCTCTATGACTCTCTGGAGGAGAACAACATCGTGCTGGAGAATTTTAAAGACCGCTTCTTTGTGGAGCCGGCTGCTGCCGAAGTCTGTCTGCTGCTGGAGCTGCCTCCGGGCACACATGTGCTCAAGCGCCTCCGCAACTCCTACGACGGGGAAGGCCGGCTGATTGAACACAGCATTGGCAGCTATAATACCGCGCTTCATCATTATCTGGTCAGTTACGATGCTTGAAGTCGGCTTTGAATGGTCATAACAATCGTACCTGTCAGCATAAAGAGGGACAATTGTCTCACTCAGACCCCCGCCGTTTGCGGCTGGGGCCTTTTGTGTGCGAGAATTAGCAGATAACGTTTGGTGAACGTAAGCGCGTGTGGAGAATGCGGGGTAAGGTGCTTTTGAAAGTGGCGGATACGGGGGATATGGTGAGTGAGAGGTAAAAATCTTTGAATTCGCCGGATGCGGGCTACACGGATAGCGTCAAGAAGCGGGTATAGATGAGCGCGTATCTTCCCGGGATTTCGTTAGCGGGTTAAGTGGGAAAAGTACCACTAATTGGGTCAGTTACCCTGCGCTCTTTACTGGAGCTGCTGCGGCGTGAGGGATTCCAGGCGGACTTATTCTCTTTTCCGGCGGGGGAGAGCTCGAAGACCCGTGAGACCAAGGCGCTGCTGGAGGATCAATTGTTAAGCCATGCCTACGGCAGAGACTGTTGTATCATTGCGGTAGGCGGCGGAGCGGTGACGGATCTGGCGGGTTTTGTGGCAGGGACCTTCGGCCGGGAGTGCCTTCTCTGAACTATGCCACCACCCTGCTGGCAGCAGCGGACGCCTCCGTTGGCGGCAAAACAGGCGTGAACAACCCTGTTGCCACCAACCTGATCGGCGTATTCCACCAGCCCCGTAAAGTATACATCGACTTGGCTGCTTGGCGCACACTTCCGGCCCGTGAATTCAGAAGCGGTCTGGCCGAGACCATTAAGCACGCCTGTATGAGCGATGAGCAATTCTTCAGCTACTTAGAAGCGAACATGGACAGAATTATTACGGAAGAAGGGGAGCTGATCTTGGATGCCGGGGTGTGCGAGCAACTTGCGCTCACGAATTGCCGGATCAAATATGCAGTGGTGGAGCAGGATGAGCATGAGCATAATCTGCGGCAGATTCTGAATCTGGGGCATACCGCCGGCAGGGCGCTTGAGGCGCTAAGTGGATACCAACTTCTTCATGGCGAAGCCATTGCTGTGGGGCTTGTTATCCAGGCGAGACTGGGGGCGAAGTACGGATATATGACGGAGGAAGAGGCTGGTCGTGTAGCGGCTCTGCTGAAATAGGCGGGTCTGCCGACAGAGATTCCAGATTATATTACAAACCGGGTGCTCCTCGATAAGATGTACACGACAAAAAAGTGCGCAGCGGCCGCATCCGCTTCGTCTTCCAGGACGGCATTGGGGCGATGAAGCGTTTTGCTGACGGCTCGTATTCCGTTCCGGTAGAGGAGTCAGAGGTGATGGAGCTGCTGGAAGAGTTACGCGCAATCCGGTGATTTTAGACGATACGAGCCAAACGAATGTGGATGGTTGAACCGCAGAAGCCAGAGTCAGGCTTCCTTCCGGCGTTTGTACCCACAGGAGCGCTTGTCTATTCCCGGATTCATGCCGGAGTCCGGCATTCACGGAACTCAGTAAGGCGAAGTCCAAAGGGAGAAACATATAGCTATCCGCCCAGCCCAAGGTCAGCATACCAAACCCTTTATAATAAGCCCCTGTCGCGTGATCCTTGAAACGAGCGAGCAGTTCTACAGCTTTGCTCCGATTTCGTTCAAACATAGAATCGTCCATAATGAACACGGGTCAACTCGAATTTCAAGACCTACATACGAGAATCCAAAGTGTCCCATTCAATTCTTCTTGCTATAAATAAGTTCCAAAATAATACTCTACCTTCTCTTCCGCATAACGATCTATGCCAAGCCATGTATCTACGGATACAAAGTCCGTCCCTCTGCCGCGTTCAGGTCCAAGTCGTTCCTCAGAAGCTAATATACCTGCATAACCCCATATCTCCATCATAACATCTCGTTCGTACTGGTTGGAGGATAATACATCCTTCCAACGCTTCTCTAATTTACGTGCGGAATCAGTCTCAGCGCAGGCATCCACCTCTGCCAGTAAATTTTTGAGAATCTGGACATCCTCAGATGTCACCTCTACCGGTTCCTCCTTCGCTAGTAGTTCTATATCCATCCAGCAATAGAGGAGCCAATTTAAGCGAACACCACCCCATTTTACTCGTTCAAAATTCAAAATATTAATATCGGCATTATTCCATTCTTCATGAGTCATTAATTTATGATCGTTACAATAGAAGCAATGGCTGTAGCTAGCACGCTCCAAAAGCTTGTCACTATATTTATGCTGGGTAAGATTGCTGGTTAATGCATAGCTGGATAACCCACTTCTCAGATGTACTTTTCTTGTTGATAAGCTATGTAAAAAGGCAGCAGCTACCCTGTCCTTCGTAACCTCATGCTCTAGCAAATAACGAATTCTCGACACACACTCATCATGTGTCATCGTCACAGGATCGAACATCACCCCTTTGCTTTTAGCATATTCAAACTCTTCTCCTGCAAAAGGTAGTCTTGTCCCAGCAGGCTTCCATCCCTGCGCAGACCAAAACGTTTTGTTTAATATTTTTTTCGCTTTAGCGTCCATCATTTCCCTCCAATTCATTTATTTACGTTCTATATAGTATCATCGTGACCCTTAATCTTTCAATATCTGAAACATGCTTCCTTTGGCTACCCACCCTAACAATGTAAGCACTGATACTGCTGAATCCCGCCCCCTCCATTCTGGGTAATATAGAGAAAGAGGGCTTAGGAGGGGACGATATGGGCAATCCGTTGAAGGAATTCAAGAGCAGCATCGATGGGCTGAAGCAGTCGCTGGACGGGGTGAAGCAGTCGGTGGACGGGCTGAAGGCTCCGGTCGAGGAGCTCAAAGCGAATATGCAGGAGACGGTGGAGTCGGCGAAGCTGCGGAGTGACGGAGTGAGGTCGGAGCTTGGGCGGATGAAGCAGTCGGTCAAGGAGACCCGGGCGGTGCTCGGCGAGGTGAAGGAGACACTGAGCGCATCGGCGGAGGTGCTGTCTACCCGGAAGCGGTATCTCAGGTTGTTCAGCCGTAAGAAGGGGCGTCAGATGGCTGCCATGGTCCGCCGTTCATGAACGATAACCACACCTCTCCCGCGCCAAAAGAAAACGCAAGAGTCAGGGCGGCATTCGTACCGTGTGACTCTTGCGTTTTTGTGTTCCGCTTTGGGGTTCCGGTCCATGCGGACTGGAGGGCCGTTATTTGGGCTATTTGCGCTATTCCGGCAACCTACCCGGACTTTTTCCACTTAAACCCTCATAATCGCTGTTTTCGGAGAAATTAAGTGTACTTTTTCCAACTAGCTATTCTACATACATGATGCGGACAGAGGAAAGTACCTTTAAATTCGGCATATGCAGGCAAGTTGGCGGGATGAGAGAGAAAAGTATCTTGGAATGGGTTAAAATGGGGTTACGAAGCTGAGGAAATTAGCCAATTTCACATGTCTGGTATACTTTTATTTTTAGCAGAAGTAATTTGCAGGAGCCAGTGAAGGTTAGGGGGAGACTTTCAAATCCATTCATGCAAGCGGTTTCTTCAGTGCGGAATAAGCCTGATCGACGGTTTTATCTGAAATAATAAATCACATTGGATTAATGAGATTTTTTTCTTCCCAAATAACATGGTTTGTGAGAGAATAGGTACAATTCTTAGTTGCTAAGCTTTACCATTACACATTTAAAGGGAGGAAAACCCATTGTCAGAAGACCGCAAGCTGTCCTTTGAAACGTTAGCCGTGCATGCAGGCCAAGAGATTGATCCAACTACCTTCGCACGTGCAGTGCCGCTGTACCAGACCACTTCCTATGGATTCCGTGACGCCGAGCATGCGGCCAATTTGTTTGGGCTGAAGGAATTCGGCAATATTTATACGCGTCTTATGAATCCGACCACCGATGTGTTTGAGCAGCGGCTTGCCGCGCTTGAAGGCGGAGCGGGTGCGCTTGCGACAGCTTCCGGGGCAGCGGCGATCTCTTTTTCTGTGCTCAATATTGCCGGGGCCGGAGATGAAATAGTCTCCTCAGCAAGTTTGTATGGCGGCACTTATAATCTGTTCTCAACAACACTTCCCAAGCTGGGAGTTAAGGTGCATTTTGTGGATTCCGACAACCCGGAGAACTTCCGCAGTGCGATCACGGACAAGACGAAGGCGATTTATGCCGAAACGATCGGCAATCCGCAGGGGAATGTACTGGATATCGAAGCCGTGGCGGCGATCGCTCATGAGCACGGAATCCCGCTGATTGTAGATAATACGTTCCCGAGTCCGTACTTGCTGCGTCCGATTGAATTTGGGGCAGACATCGTTGTTCATTCAGCCACCAAATTCATTGGCGGGCACGGCACGTCTATCGGTGGCGTGATTGTGGACAGCGGCAAGTTCGATTGGAAAGCGAGCGGCAAATTCCCCGGCCTGACTGAGCCGGACCCTAGCTACCACGGTCTGGTCTACACGGAGGCAGTCGGTCCGATTGCCTATATCATCAAAGCACGGGTACAATTGCTGCGTGACTTAGGCGCATCGATATCACCGTTCAACTCCTGGCTGCTGCTGCAAGGGCTTGAGACTCTGCACCTGAGACTGGAGCGCCACAGCCAGAATGCGCTGAAGGTGGCTCAGTATTTAGAGCAGCATGAAGCAGTAGAGTGGGTAAGCTATGCCGGATTGCCGAGCCATCCATCCCATAAGCTGGCCCAGAAGTATCTGCCCAAAGGACAAGGGGCAATTCTCACCTTTGGGATTAAGGGTGGAGCGGCTAACGGTGTTAAGCTGATTGAGAACGTTAAGCTGTTCTCCCACCTGGCTAATGTCGGCGATTCCAAATCGCTGATTATCCATCCGGCAAGCACCACGCATCAGCAGTTATCGGATGCGGAGCAGATTACAGCGGGAGTAACCCCGGAATTGATCCGGCTCTCCATCGGCACGGAAGCCATCGACGATATTCTCTATGATCTGGAGCAGGCTATCGCGGCCAGCCAACAGTAGTTAAACAGATATACAGCATACAGGATTACGTTTGGTATTCCCGTTTTTTTTACAAAGCCGGGTTCTCAGTGCCCATCAGGTGATTGGGGTTCAGCACATTATACAGGCCACTGTCCACATACGCAACCGTTCACCGGAAGAAGAGCGGCGTATTTGCACAGCGGCCTTTTTGCTTATCTGCAATACTAACTCATATCACTTGCCCTGTAAGCATATGCCTAAAAAGGGGGAGCGGCGGCAGAACGTCATTGTTCTCCTGATTTGGTGCCCCTGATTAATTGGTAACGCTTGCATATTTTGCTTAAGGTTCCCGTATTTATAAGATGAGTGTAATCCCATGCCGGCGGCAGCATCAAGCCAAGAGATCACCGGCAGTAATCCAAAGCTAAAAAAGGTGGGTGCGGAGATGAAGGGTGAACGTGAGCAGGATCAAAACCGGAATAAGAATGAGCGCCCGTTCAAGTATCTTGCCGGGGACCGGACCATTGGGGTGGAGATGAGCCAGTCGGCGACAGTGGCTTCTGCGGCTGCGGAGTTTCTTGCTGAAGGGGAACGCGCAAGTATAAGGGAGCCGCTGAACCGTGCTTATGTCAGACGTCCGGGAGAACGTCCGGCTTTCCTGGTGCTGCGGGATGGGCGCGAGGAGCGGCCGGCCCTGCGGGAGGATGCCGGAGCCATGCCGGCAGGCCCCTGTCTGATCCGCAGCGGCGAATGGCTGCTTGCCCCTGAGGTGAACGGGCTCTATGCCAGCTGGCTGTTCAGCGAGACTGCGGCGCAGGAGGAGCGGATTCTGCAGCGGATCTACTACCGGCTGCGCGCATCGGCTGCCGCGCTCCTGGATTCGGCGGACGGTCTCTGGGCCGCCGTCATGCTGCCCTTCATGCCGGAGCTGGCCGATCAGCCGGCCAGGCTGGCTGCGCTGCAGGATGCGCAGCTTGAAGCGCTGTTCGCGGCGGTCGCGGAGCGCCAGCGCCTGGGCGGCGACTGCCGCGTGGACCTGCTGGCGCCGTATCCCGCCAGCGCAGCCGAATTCGCGGCGCAGCGCGAATTCATCGAGGGCGTGGCCGAGCAGACCCTCGGCCACGCTTACGCGGCGGCGTGCCGCATCGGGGCGGTGATCCTGCCCGATGTGGAGCGCGCCGCCGCCGGGGAAATCGCGCGCATCGCCGATTTCCTGGTGCTGGACGGCGCGGCGGGCGAAGCCGCGCCGGAGGACGCCGCCGGAGGCTTCGCCCAGGCGGCGGCGGAGATCCTGGCCGCCGCGCGCAGCGTGAAGCCGGCGGCGGCACTGCTCGCCGCGGGGGCACCGGCGGCGTACGCGCTGGCCGATCTGTACCGGATCGGCCTTAGCGGGATCTTTTGCAGCGCGGGCCAGCGGACCGAGGCGCTGCTGCGGGCAGCCTGCCTGACGTGGATCGCCCGGCAGGATCATGCGGATACAGCCGCCGGAGGAAGGCTGTAACCGTCCCGCGTTCGTCCGTGTGATACCCGTCCGAACGGATCGTTCAGCAACACTCGTTGCTCCTGCAGGTCAGTGCTGAAGCCCTGCATAAAGGCAAAACCCGATTTCTCCTGCCGTCAGGATGCAGGGGGAATCGGTTTTTTTGTGGTATGAAATTGGGAAGAGGTATAGAGGACGGATCACTCAAAATCAAACATAAGTAAGCCCGATGCTTCCCACCAATCTAAACAGTAGGGGATGTTGGCGATTCTGCTCATAATACAACATTGCGGATTCTGTTCGTATCATAAGGCAGGAATCCTGCACAGTTATACAGCAATGTGTGCCCTCATTGCCTGTAAACAGGAGGGAAACCTGCAGACAGTACAACAATTGGGCGCTCAAGTGCTCTCAGTGTTTAATCCAAATTCACGGTAGCGCCTGAAGGGATCTGGCGGACTTGATCCTCTGCCGTGATCCATACATCCACTGCTGACGGATTATAGACGGTGGACCGGGAAGCGGAGAAGCGCAATCCCCGGACAGCGGACAGATAGTCAACAATCTCGATATTGGTGGCATACCAGATATCTTCATGGCCGCCCATCATGGCGGCAAACTGCTCTAATTCCTCCCAGTTATTGTTGTCGTTGAATTCATAGCTGTGCCCCCAGACATACAGGAGCTGCATTCGTGGGTATTTAGGCTTCTCCTCCAGGAATTGCTGTCCAAGCGCCAGCATATCACGGTGATGGCAGGTAGGATGCCAGGCCAGCAGGTTGTCCGGCAGGGTGAAGCTGCCGTGGGACTGTACAGTCCGTGAATATTCGATTCCCAGCGCAGGAAGGATGCTCAGCACCCCGTCATTGTAATCGCCGAACGGATAGGACATGCCCCTAACGGGATACCCGGCGATTTGCTCCAGGTGCTCGCGGTCCTTCAGAACCTCTTCGGCAATGCCTTCACGGGGGGTCATGGAAAGAAAGGGATGAGTGCAGGTATGCGCGGAAATTTCATGCCCTTTATAAAGGGAGGCCGCTTCTTCCCTGGTAATATAGCTGTCCTTACCAAAGAATCCCGAATTTAAATGAAAAGAGCCCTTCAAGCCATGCCGGTTCAGGACCGCGACCAGCTGTCTGTCATAGATTCTGCCGTCATCCCAGCTTAGTGTGAGCGCTTTCGCAACGCCGCCAGGGAAAAGATTAAGTTTGATTTTCATAACATCGTACCCTCCTGATTGCTCAAATGTTTCCATTATGAAGAATGCCAGAGTCCGCAGAGATTAGCAAGTCTTGTTCATAGACGACATATTGTCATCTGGCTTCAATGAGTTCAAAAAAAGGTTTTTTGGGCAGCATAGAGCTTCATACAGAGCTAAGCGGATTTGTCCCTTAACATTTTAAGCCCCAGCATGTCAGCTAGCCGTGAAACAACGGCAAAAATACCGTTGATACGTCCCTGCAGGGAAGTTGCCGGGGCAGTACCGGGAAATCCAGCGATTGTTAAGTCCGGATTCCCCGGATGGATTGGGCCATGTGCAATAGTGTGCGCTTGATAAGCAGCGGGGCGGGGACTGTCCATCCGTAAGCGTGATGTGTCTTCAAGCGATTGCGCGTTCTCTCGTTCAGCAACTTATGCTCTGTTATTTTACCCGAACTTTTTCTTCAGCAGCAGCCTTCAAATCCACTTATGGCTCTAGTTCCAGCCTGCCGTCACGTCACAGCCCGGCCTTATGTGTCCGGTATTCGGAAGGTGTGCAGAGGAACACTTTTTTGAATTGTCTGGAATAGTAATTATGGTCCCGGAATCCGCTATCCATGGCCACTTGGGAGATGGACAGCTCCGGATTGCGCAGCAGTGTGCAGGAGTAGTCCAGCCGTTTGCGGATGATGTAATCCATGGGCGTCGTGTGATAATTCCGGGTGAACACGCGGAGGAACTGGCGCCTCGACATATAGGCCAGATCGGCCAGATCCTGCAAAGAGACAGGCTGCAAAAAATGCTCCTCAATATAGGTAATCGCCTCTCCGATCCGCAGCGCCTTGTTCTCCGTCCCGCCGCCATTCTGCCGGTAATACCGTGACAGGGTGCCGACGAGCGCCGTGAAATAGGTGCGGATCATCAGCCGGTACCCGTCCGACTGCCGGTCATGCTCCTCCAGAATCCGGTCCAGCAAAAGGTTCACCTCATCCAGCTGCCTTGGCTCCAGCGAGAGCATCCCTTTGAAGAACATCTCTTTGCGGAAGAACGGCTCCAGATAGAATAAGGCCTGAAATCCCGGCAGGAGCTTCAGCTCAGGCAGCTGCAGCAGCTGATCGGGATGGAACATTACATTGACGTATTGAATATTCTGCACATTTTTGTAGCCGTGGGAGATATCGCTGTGAATAAAAAATACCTGTCCCGCAGAAACGGGATACTCCCTTCCTTCGATGATATGAATCGCACTCCCCTCCAGAATAACCACCAGCTCCGAGAAGTCATGGGAGTGAACATAATAGTCATGGGTAAGCGGGCATTTCTGAATTCGGAAAGTAAAGCCGGGCTCCAGTCCCAAATCCCGTGCAAAAAGTTTATTTGTCATGTCGTTATTATGCTAAATAAGGGCCTGATCGTCAAGGAACAGGCCGGCCGGATGCGCTAATCTGAAGAGGTAGATGACACAAAGTTGGAGGGTGCTTATGCAGCGCTGTTTATACAGGGGCGAGTGCAGGGAAGGCGGAGTTCCGGAGTCCTTTTTCCCTCTCGGCTTCCACAATTGAATGAACGTATGGAATTGCTGGACGTAACCCGGCTCAGCATATTTAAGGGCGGCAAAGAGCTGTTCCTTTATTATGAATGCGGCGGAGAGCTGCATGAACCGGAGAAGCTGTTGGCGGATAACGGGGAACTGCTCAAGGTCTGGCCGGGCGGGGAAAAGCCGAGATGGTGGGTGCCCATGATGGATATTTTTCATTATCAGCAGCCTGTTTCCAGGGAGTATTGGAAGCGCAGCCAAGGGGAAAGAACACCCTTTGGAAGGGTGGCTGTTTTGAAGCCGGAGCAGGTTTCAAGCTATGTCTATTACCATTATCAGTATCAGGAGGAGCGTCCTGGAGACGGGGACAAGTATGGAATCATCGGGCTTCATGAGAATTTGCTGTTCTTCTATTCCGAGCTGCCCGCGACGGTGGAACCCGTGCCGTATTCCGGCAAGCTGACAACGAATCTCAGGCCGGAGCATTGGGGGGAAGTTATGGAGCCGCATTTTATCAAGTGGGGGGATGCGCTGCCTGACCAGGAAATTTGGAAAAAGCTCACTATGGTGCTAAACGTAGCCGCCCCCGCAGGCAAAAAAGAGGAGTGAACAGAATGCGCACATCGATATGTTTGAACGGTGAATGGGATTTCATGCCGCTTTACGGCCAGCCCCTCAACCGGACTCTTCCGGAAAGGCTGGTGTATGAGGCACGCAAGGTACAGGTTCCTTCCAGCTGGCGCCATGGCTATCCGCAGCCATCAGGCAAAAAGTTCGGAGAGGTCGCAGAGTATGGCTTCATGCCCTTTGATGTATACGGCTATCCAAGGGAATGGGATGCGGCGGAGGCTGGTGTGCTGCACCGGTCCTTCCAGGTGCCTGAGGCTATGCTGGGGCAGCGGATTATCCTGCGGTTCGATGGGATTATGCAGAAGGCGGCGGTTTATCTGGACCGCGAGCGGATCGCCGTCTGGGAGGACGGGTATCTGCCCTTGCGGCTGGATATCAGCTCACGGGTGAAGCCGGGTGAGGAGCAGCACCTGCATGTGGTCTGCGGAAGCTTTGATCAAACGGTGCTGCCCTCCGGGGACAGGAAGATTACGGGGCTTGCAGGCTCCTGGTTCGGCAGAATCGCAAGGGGAATCTGGCAGGATGTATTCCTCGAAAGCTATCCGCTTGTAACGCTGGAGGATATTACGATCCGCACCTTTTTCCGCCAAGGCCTTCTGGAGGTGGACGCGCTTATTGGTACGGAATCCGGCAGCGCGTATGGGGAACCGCTGCAGGTGTTCCTTAAGGTAAAAGACCGGAAACCAGGGACGTTGCCGGTGCTTGAAGCAGAAGCTGGCGCAGAAGCCGTACCTCTGCAGGCAAGAGACGGCCGGCAATTATGCGAGAACGCGGGCAACAGGGAGTGGCAGGAAGCCCGGTTTGTATTGCCGTGGCCGGACGCCAGGCTGTGGAGTCCCGAAACTCCTAATCTGTATGAACTGGAGCTTGAGCTGCGGGCAGGAGGGGAAATTCTCGACCGCCGCACCGAAACGTTCGGCTTCCGGGAATTCTGGTGTGAAGGTCCGCAGTTTATGTTGAACGGAACTCCCGTTAACTTGCGCGGGGATTCCTGGCACTTCCAGGGTGCAGCGCAGCAGACAGAGGGCTATATCCGCAATTGGTACCGCATGTGCAAACAGGCGGGCGTCAACAGCGTCCGGCTGCATGCCGAACCGTATCCGTCCGATTATTTGCGGATTGCCGATGAGGAAGGGATGCTTATCGTCGATGAAACCGCGATTTATGGCTCCAGCAAATCGATGGATGCCAATCATCCGGATTTCATAGCCAACTGCCGGGCACATGTGCAGCGGCTGGTGCAGCGTGACAAAAACCATCCTTCCGTCATCCTGTGGAGTGTGCAGAACGAGATGCGCTGGGTCGACGGCAGGGACGGCTACAAGCAGCATATTCCCGGCCTGATGAAGCTGATGCGGGACCTGGATTCCACCCGCCCAATCATGGTCGAAGGGGATAACCGGCTGCTCCCCAAGGAGCTTACGGAGGTAGAGAGCCGGCACTACAACATTGACGGAACGATCTCCCAATGGGACCGTACGGTTCCGCTCACCTTTGGTGAACACGGCGGCTGGTGGTACATCTGCCCGCAGAACAGCAGCATGTACGTGGGGCTTGGGGCATACCGCGATACGGACGCTAGTGCTGCCGGGCTTGCCCAGAAGGAGCGGCTCTTCGTGGAATATGCGCGGCGCCAGGGGGTGTCCGGCATCTCCACCTTCAACTTCGTCCATTATTTCATGCGGGCGATGCCGGACCGGGATATTGCTCTGCCGCCTGCGGATCTGACGGAACCAGGACCCAAGCCTGTGCTTATTCCGGCATACTCACTTTCACTGAACAACGGACTGCTGCCGGAGGAATACCCGGCGTATCGGGTCAACCCCTCCTTCGATATCATGGCGGAGGCGTTCAAACCGGTCACGATGATAGCTGCCGAGTATAACCGCTGCTTTTTCGACGACTCGCCGATCCGCCGCAGCTTTGATGTGTATAACGATACGCTGGCCGAACAAGCAGTAACCATTGAATGCACCGTTCAGCAGGACGGACGCGTGGTTCATACGCGGGCCTTCAGTTTCCGGCAAGAGCCTGCTGAACGGCGGTGTATCCGGCTGGAGTGGATGCCGGATTCCGTCGATGGTGAAGGGGAAGCTGTGCTCGCGGCCAGGCTGTTCCATGGGGGGAGCTGAAGCATGAGCTTAGTCTCAGCTACAGGCTGCTGTCCGGCAGCTGCAAGACTGCTCCGGTAGCACTGGAGCTGCCCGCTGTTTATACAGGCTCTGATAGGGACTATGAGGTAATTAAAGTTCTGGTTCCTGGCCTGGACCGCATAGAACCTGAAGCCATAGAGCAGCTGCCCGGCGGCGTTCTGCTGATTGTCGGCAGTAAAATGCCGGATAAGGACGGGGGGCTGGACCGGAAGCTGAGAGGTTTTGTGCAGCAAGGAGGCAGGCTGCTGCTGCTGGAGCAGCAGCATCTCTCCCCGGCAAGCTTCCCCTGGTACGCAGAGAGTTCATCCGCGCCCAGGCGGGCAGCTATGAACATCCTGTACTTCAGGGTCTTGGAGACGAGGACCTGATGTTCTGGCATGAGGAGCTCCGTGAGGAAGGGCCGCTGCCGATCATTAAGGCAGCCTTTGAGAAGCCGGTAACCGGGGATTTCACCCTGCTGCTGGAATGCAGCAGCGGTGATTTCGGCGACGGCGGGGACTTGTGGTCGCCGCTTCTGGAATACCGGAACGGTGCAGGAATGTTCCTGGCGAACCAACTGGAGATTATGGATCATCTCCACCGGGTTCCCCAGGCCTGCCTGCTGCTGCGGGGCCTGCTCCGCTATGCGGGCCGCGCGGTCCCCGCGGCTGCGGCACCGGTGCCCGCTGCGGTATGGGTCCGCAGCGGCAGTCCGGCGGAAGCCTTGCTCCGCAAGCTTCGCCTCAAGGGCACTTGGCTGGATAGCGCCGCAGGCTTATCCAGCCTGAGTCCCGGCCTCCTCGTGGTGGAGGCCGGGCTGCTGAACGGGCCGGGCGCGGCTGAGGCCGTCCGGCAGGCTGCAAGTGCCGGCAGCAGGGTGCTGGTGCTGCCGGCAGAGCCCGGCGGGCAGGAGGCGCTCGCCCGCCTGCTGGACCGTCCCGTGCACATCGCGCCGCACGGGACGTACCATCTGGAGGCGGACTACGTACACGCCGCCGTCCGCGGAATCAGCCCTGTCGACCTGTTCGGGTTCGACAAGGTGTTTCTCTCGCCCCGGGATGTAGTGAACCGGGAGCTGGCCTTGCACAGGCTGGAAGTGCCGGACGCTGAGGTGCTGTGCACCAGCGTGGAGGGAACAGCCTGGAAGGATTATTTTGCCGGGCAGCACACAGCAGAATACAGCAGACTGGCGCTGGTCGAGCTGAACCGCGGCAAGGCGCGTGAACCCGGAGACTTTCTGATCCGGATCGCGGCAGGCGAGGGAGAAATTATCTGCTCGCAGCTGCTCACGGAAGCGGACAGCGACAAAAGCCAACGGCTCTACACCCGCCTGCTGGGGAATATGGGCGCCGCCTTCGCGGATGAACTGCTGATCCGTGATAAAGGGGATGCGGAATGGGCGGTGGAAACTGCAATGGTGCTGCCTTGTCCGCCGTATGTGGACTATCAGGCCATGAAGGATTATTATACCGACCCCGAATTCTCCTTGAACAATCTGGGTGAGGGGCTGTACGGCTGGATGAAGAAAAAGAACGCCGCACCGACGGAACACTGCTGATTCCGGACCCGGCAGGCTGTCCGGTGTTCCTGAGCTGCTTTGTGCATCTCCCGGCACTGTCTGAGGACAGCCGGACTGGAAACGTCCGCACCGGCAGACTGCGGGTTCAATCGGACAATGCCTTCGTGATTTATATGAACGGGGAACAGGTTGCAGCCCCGGAGAAGGAGATCCGGCTGAGCAGCGGAATCAACCGGCTGATTGCCATCGTTCAGGGCGGCCGGGAGGATTTTGCCTTCGGCATGGTGTTCTTGAACAGCGACGGTACTTATATGAACGATTTGGAGTACCGGCTGACGATGGATGAGGTAGAGCCCAAGTGAGCATTTTCCAACCCCGAGAGGAGCCAAATTTATGATGAAGCAACCCGGACCCGCAAGTCCTGCCGGCCTATCCGGCTCTAAAGAGCACAAGAAGGGCGAAGTAAAAACTGCCGGAGGCGCAGCGGCTGTCCGCGAGCAGCAGCTTGACCAGTATTTCACGTTCCGCGACGAACTGAAGGAAGTCGAGTTCAAACGTCATGACATGCCGACACCATGGATGAACTACCTGTCCAACGGCACGTTTCATACCATGCTGTCCCATGCGGGCGGCGGGGTCGCTTTTTATAAATCTCCGCAGATCTGGCGGATTACCCGCTACCGGTTTTTCCATCTGCCGACAGACCGATCCGGCCCTTATATATACCTCCAGGATGCCGGAACGGGGCGTTATTGGTGTCCTACCTATGAGCCTGCCTTCCAGAAGCCGCAGGAATGGAGCAGCAGCCACGGCCTGGGGTATACCCGTTTCGAGGCTCAGGAGGATGAGGTCGCTGCGAAGACAGTTTATTTTGTCGGGCCCTATGAGAACTCGCTGATCTGGAATCTGACACTGACGAACAACAGCCCGGCGGTGAAGGTGTTGAATGTGTATGCTTACGCCGAGTTTGGCATGATGGAATTCATGCGCGAGCTGCAGTGGCAGTGCTACAACAAACATCAGGTATCGGTGCAGTACCACCCCAAGGAAGCGCTGGTCTACAAATACGGTGTCGAGAATCAGCCGAAGCCGGAGGAGACGCCGCTGGTATACATGATGTCCGATACGCCGCTGCACAGCTATGACGGCGACCGTGAAGAGTTTATCGGCAGCTACCGCAGTGAATCCAATCCCGCGGCCATTGAGCAGGGAGGCTGTACGGGCTCAACGCTCCTGGGCGGTGACCCCTGCGGCGCGCTCCAGGTACAGGTGACTCTACAGCCCGGTGAAACCCGGACCGTGAACTTTTTCCTGGGGACGGCGATGAATGAAGCGGAAGTTGAGCAGGCTATTGAACATTCGCGGGAGGCGGATTTTGTCGCACGTTCCTATGCGGCCCTTAAAGAGAACTGGGACAGTTATCTGGGCGCTTGGAATTGTGAATTGCCGGATGCAGATGCGCAGCGGATGCTCAACATCTGGAACCCGTATCAGGCCCAGCGGAACTTCCTCTTCTCACGCAATATTTCCTTTTATGCCACCGGCACCTTCCGGGGTGTAGGCTTCCGGGATACCGCGCAGGATATATTGGCCGTAGCCCCGTTTGATCCGGAGGCGGCGAAAGAGAAGGTCCGCCTGCTGCTGGGGCAGCAATATCAGGATGGGCATGTGAACCATTATTTCTTCCCGAATGAGGGCTGGGACCCGGTGACCAGCATTCATTCCGATGACCATCTGTGGACCGCGCTTGCGGTATGGGACATTCTCGCCGAGACCGGGGATGCCGGATTTCTGCAGGAGAGCCTGCCCTTTTATGACGGCGGTGAGGGCACGCTGTATGAGCATTTGAAGCGGGCTATCGATTTTACCGCCTCCCGGCTGGGACCGAACGGCTTCCCGTTAATGCTGCGTTCGGACTGGAACGACCAGCTTTTCCGTGTATGCCGCCAGGGCAAAGGGGAGAGCATCTGGACTGCGATGCAGCTTGGGACAGTACTGCTGCGCATGAAGGATCTGGCAGCGGCATCCGGCCATCCGGAGCATGCAGCAGGTTATGAAGCTATGTATGAGAAACAGAAGGACCTGGTGAACACGCTGGGCTGGGATGGGCAGTGGTTCCGGCGGGCGGTGATGGATGACGGGCGTTTCCTCGGTACGGATGAGCACGACGAGGCCAAAATCTGGCTCAACGCGCAAACCTGGGCCACCCTGTCCGGCATGGCCGAGCCAGACAAAGCCGTGCAGGCTATGGACAGCGTGCGTGATATTCTGGATACGGAGCTGGGCATTAAGAAGCTGCATCCTTCCATCACCACTTTCCCTGATCCTGCGGACCCGTTGACCAATTACAACAAGGGCACGGGTGAAAATGGCGCGGTCTTCTGCCATGCCAATACCTGGGCCATTATTGCGGAATGTATGCTGGGTAGAGGAGATCAGGCCTACAAGTATTACCGCCAGCTGATTCCGAACGTCGCTATGGAGCAGGCCGGAATATGGCGCTATAAGGCAGAACCGTATGTCTATGCCTCCAATCTGTTCGGGCCGGAATCGGATAAGTTCGGACTGGCCAACGTATCCTGGCTGACCGGTACTGCCGCGTGGATGTATATTGCCGCTACCCAGTATATTATGGGCATTAAGCCTGTCCTGGAGGGGCTGTCCATTGATCCGTGTATTCCCTCGGAGTGGGAAGGCTTCACGGTGAACCGGAGATTCCGCGGCTGCCTCTACGAGATTTCTGTAACCAACAGCTCACATAGCTGCAAGGGTGTGAAGGAAATCCGTGTGGATGGCCAGCGGCTGGAAGGCAACGTAGTGCCCGCCTACCCGGAAAAGGCTAGGGTTAAGGTAGAGGTTATCCTGTAGCCCTTGCAAGTTCACGGACAATAAACATCAGCAAAAAAAGGCATCCCGGCAGCCGCTAATCAGTGGTCCGGGATGCCTTTTTTAAACCTCCCAAATGTTCAGGTTAGTCTCCTGCTTTACTTTTTCGCGGATCATGGTATATTATAGCTACAAGTTGCGCTGAGGAAATAAATTTGTACAATTGCAACAACGATTATCATTCTCATTTACCATGCTGTCCCGGCTGAGCCGGGGCAGCATGTGTCATTTTAAGGGCCTTAATAATGGCTCTCATTCTCAGTAAGGACACGATTATTCTCAGTCAGCATGTATTGTCAGCAGGAGAAGCAGCGGAGTATTTACCCAAGCATTTGTTTCTCTAAGCAATTCCCGAAAATGAAACAGGAGAGTGATTTCCCTATGCAAGCGACATCCAAACAACTGCCTAAATCCCTGGCGCGCGAAGGCAGCGCCCAGCAGCCGCGCACCCCGCGGCCGCGCCGGTTCGATCCCAAGGCTATGCTCAGCAATGCTGAAATGCAGGCAGCACTTGGCAGCGGGCTGCTTCTGCTTATTGCCTGGGCGGTCAGCGGCTGGTCGGAGATTTTTTCCATCCTGCTGTATATTGTTTCTTACTCGGTAGGCGGCTGGATCAAGGCAAAGGAAGGCGTCGAGACGCTGGTGAAGGAACGGGATCTGGACGTGAATCTGCTGATGATTGCCGCCGCGCTGGGCGCGGCTTCAATCGGGTATTGGAACGAAGGTGCGATGCTGATCTTTATCTTTGCTCTGAGTGGAGCACTGGAGAGCTATACGATGGAACGCAGCAAAAAAGATATCTCGTCGCTCATGGCCCTGAAGCCGGCCACCGCTGTGCGGATTGAAAAAGGCGGCATGAGCGAGGTTGCGATTGATCTGCTCGCGGTCGGCGATCAGCTGCTTGTCCGTCCGGGAGAGATTATTCCGGCAGACGGTACGATCTATCGCGGGGAATCCGCGGTTAACCAGGCCTCCATTACGGGTGAATCCCTGCCTGTTGAGAAAAGCGCGGGCAGCGATGTATTTGCCGGAACCATCAATGGAGAAGGCCCTCTTTATATAGAGGTGACCAAGTCGGCGGAGAACACTCTTTTTGCCAAAATCATCAAGATGGTCGAAGAAGCGGAAACCGAGGTGCCGGAATCGCAGCGATTCATCAAACGGCTGGAGTCGATTTATGCCCGGGTAGTGGTTGCCGCAACGGCAGCTCTGATTGCTCTGCCGCCATTTTTGCTTGATTGGAGCTGGAGCGCGGCCTTTTATAAAGCAATGGTGTTTCTTGTAGTAGCTTCTCCCTGTGCATTGGTATCTTCCATCATGCCGGCGATGCTGTCGGCCATCTCCAAAAGTGCGCGTAAAGGCATTCTCTTCAAAGGCGGCGTTCATTTGGAGAACATGGCGAAAACCTCGGTGGTGGCTTTTGACAAGACCGGCACACTGACGGAGGGACTTCCGCAGGTAACTGATTTTATTGCCGGAGAAGGATATGACCGGAATGAACTGCTGGCAGTCAGCGCCTCGATTGAGAAGCTGTCGCGCCATCCGCTGGCGGAAGCGATCGTGCGCAAGGCCGAGGAGGAGCACCTTGTGCTTCATGTGATTGAAGAAAGCACGTCTGTTACCGGCTGGGGGATTGAAGGGCTGATCAAAGGGCGGCTGTGGAGAATCGGCAAGTCCAATCTGCTGGATGAACGGAATGAGGGCGGAGATGAGCAGTGGAAAGCGCTGCGGCGGCAGTTGGAGAAGGAAGGCAAGACGGTGTCGCTGATTCTTGACGGCGGAAAGATTGCCGGGATGATTGCGCTGCAGGATACGGTGCGGCCGCAGGCCGTTGCAGCGGTTCGCAAACTGCAGGAGCTGGGTGTAAAAGTAGCCATGTTGACCGGTGACCGCGCGGCGACGGCGGAAGTGATTGCCGGACAGACCGGTGTAGACTTGGTGTTTGCAGGACTGCTCCCTGAGGACAAAGTAACACATATCAAGGCACTGCGTAACCAATACGGGAATGTGGTTATGGTGGGCGATGGGGTGAATGATGCCCCGGCACTGGCCACAGCGACGGTTGGTATAGGAATGGGTATGAAGGGCAGCGGCGCAGCGCTTGAAATCGCCGATGTCGTGCTGATGAACGACAATATTGAAGAGATTGCTTCCACAATTACACTGGCCCGCCGCTCGCAGCGGATTGTGAAGCAGAATATGGTTTTTGCCGTGACCGTAATCGCTACATTGATGCTGAGCAACTTTTTGCAGGGAATTGCCCTTCCGTTCGGTGTTATTGGCCATGAAGGCAGCACGATTCTGGTCATCCTCAATGGACTGAGATTATTGCGGTGAGGGCGGCAGTGTCCAAGTTTTTTGCCAATTCCAGAAATTTAATTGTTTAAAATTGAATTGTTCACAAAATGGAGCGATTACATTGTGTCTGGCATATTGACAGATTCGCTTAAGGTGAGCATAATTAGTACTACATTATAATAATTTTAATTAAGGAAATATAAACCGGCGCCTAAGCCGTCCATCTCAAGGAGGATATAGTCATGTATAAATCAATCATTATTGGTACCGGACCTGCCGGATTGACTGCAGCCATCTACTTGGCCCGGGCCAATCTGAATCCGTTGGTTATTGAAGGTCCTCAGCCGGGAGGCCAGCTTACCACAACTACTGAAGTAGAGAACTTTCCGGGGTTTCCTGACGGGATCATGGGTCCGGAACTGATGGACAATATGCGCAAGCAGGCTGAACGCTTCGGTGCCAAGTTTGTGACAGGCTGGGTCAACAGTGTAGAACTGGGCGAGCGTCCGTTTAAGCTCAATGTGGAAGGAATGGGCGCGCTGACTACGGATACCTTGATTCTGTCGACGGGTGCAACGGCCAAATACCTGGGTATTCCGGGTGAGCAGGACAACATCGGACGCGGTGTCAGCACTTGTGCGACCTGCGATGGCTTTTTCTTCCGCGGCAAGGAGATCGTAGTGGTTGGCGGCGGTGATTCAGCGCTGGAGGAAGCAGGCTTTCTGACCCGTTTTGCTTCAAAAGTAACCCTTGTTCACCGCCGTGAAGAGCTGCGTGCCTCTAAAATCATGCAGGACCGCGTCCGCGACAACGAAAAGGTGGCCTGGAGCCTCAACCGCACCCCGCTGGAAGTGACTTCCGGCGACAGAGGCGTGAACGGCATTAAGGTGCTTAACAATGTGACCGGAGAAGAAGAGTTCATTGAAGCCAGCGGTGTATTCGTCGCTATCGGGCACCATCCGAACACAGCGTTCCTGGGCGGACAGATTACAACGGATGCGAATGGCTATATCGTGACGAATCCAGGCACCTCGGAAACCAACATTCCCGGCGTATTCGCTTGCGGAGATGTGCAGGATACCCGTTACAAACAAGCGATTACCGCAGCAGGCAGCGGATGTATGGCTGCTATTGATGCCGAGAAGTACATTGAGAGCCTGGAGCACAGCGCGGTAATTCTGTAACACCTAACTTGGTATAACAGGAACTGTAGTGCTACAATATAGAACATTGATATATTAGCAACGCTCACAAAACTTGGACTATGCTTCCGAAGCGAGTTTTGTACGAAGCTGATTCAGGAAGCAAGGCTCACAAAACTTTTAGGAGGAGATTTTACTATGGAAAATGTAATTGTGTACACTTCAACCAACTGTCCGCATTGCCGTCAGGTCAAAAGCTTCCTGAGCGAGAAGGGCATCTCCTACGAGGAGCGCAACATTGAACAGAATGATGATTATGCCCAGCAGGTTTGGGATATGGGGATGAGAGCTGTGCCAGTCACCGTCATTGGCGACTTCAAGATCGTCGGCATGAACAAAACCCAATTCGACAAGGCATTGGCGAACGTATAATCATTTCCACTAATAGCCTGCATTAGGGAAAAGGCTGCTTCCACACCGGAAGCGGTCTTTTCTTTCTCGAATTATAAGCAGCGGATTGCTTCATGCTATTTATTATTCCTTGTATTTTTGCTGAAAGGAGCTGGGACAATTTGTTAATCAGCTTAAAGAATTATTGGGACAGAGATGCAGTAGAGCGGCTGCTGGCAGAGTGTATGAAGGCCGGGGCTGCTGAGATCGCAGAAGAAGTAGACCGGTATCTTACCGGGATTCCCGGGAATTGCTGGGCACCTTCGTAAATGGCGAGTTGGCCGGTCTGGCCGGCATCCGTCATGAACCGGGGAAGGCGGTCGGACTCCTGCATATTGCTGTACAAGCCCGCTTGCGGGGCCGCGGCATTGGCCGGGCAATGGTCGAAGAGCTCCGGAGATGCAGAGGGAATGATATGCTGCGGGCAGAGACGGACCTTGATGGCGCGGGCTTTTTCAGAAAAAGCGGATTTGTGGTCACCAGCCTCGGTGAAAAGGATCCGGGCGTGGAGCGCTTCGACTGTGTTCTGCCGGTCAGCAGCCAAGCGGAATATGCGCTTTGATGTTTTGCAGTAAAGCCGGTACGTATCACCGGGATGAGGAATGGGGACAGCTGCGGGATGAAGAGGACAGAGAAGCCCCTATTTTGCAAAAAAAGTCTGCTTTCCGGGCGGATTCGGACTCAGCCGTTATATCGTTAATTCAAGCACAGAATGAGGCAGAATAGGTCATATAGCGGATTCTGTGTCACTAGCGTTGCATAAAAGCTCCCACAACATTTGATTTAGATAAATTAACTATATTTGTGAAATTTTATTTTATTTTCATGGGCATAAACTGAAAAATCCCCTATTGTAAAGATGTAGGTCGTTATCCAACCCCAACTTTACAAAAGGAGACTCACCATGGATAACATACCTAAAATGACCGTCATTCGTCAATGCCTTTCTTTATTGCCTACCTTGTCCCCCACTTGCGTCCCTTTGGACTATGGGGTAAAAAAGCTGCGTACCCTCGCACTATTGCAGCTTTCGGTAACCGCTCATCTTTTGCGCTGGGAATCCTACCGCGAGTATGCGTGGCAGCTCGACGCTTCCCCTGATCTGCAGGAACTCCTAGGGCTTCCAAGCATTAGTGCTTCACAGGTCAGCCGGCGGATGAATCAGTTGCCTACGGCCTTGCTGGAACATCTGTTTTATGCCCTAACCCATCTTATCAAAAACCTGTCCCGTCCTGCCTCGAGCGGGCTGCTTCAGCGAGTCGGGCGGTTACTTCTTGTGGATGCCAGTTGCTTGAAACTTCCTGCCTTTTTGTCTGACTGGGCCCGGGTGACGCGGGACCGCTGCGGCGTTAAAATTCATGTCTCGTACGCGGTGACTTCCCCGGAACATACCTTCGTTCAGCACATGGTGCCTTCCACGGGGAATGTGAGTGACTACGAAGGATCGGATCTGTTGCTGCACGAGGAAGAGGTCACCTATGTCCTGGATCGCGGGTACGTATGCTACGAGCGGATGGACCGCTGGATTGAAGGTGGGCTGAATTTTGTGATGCGCATCGCCGACCACCATCAAGCCAATGTGCTCCACGAGCACCCCGTTCCGGAAGGAAGCCGCATCCTGCGGGACGCCACCGTCCAAATGGGGAGCGGATATACGGCGATGGAGCAACGCGTTCGTCTCGTCGAATTTACGGATGAAAAGGGACGATTGTACCGAATTGTGACCACGCAATGGGAGGCCTCCGCCGAAGATATCGCAGAGATATACAAGCACCGGTGGCTGATCGAACTCTTTTTTAAGTGGCTGAAGCAGCATCTGCGGTTGGTTCGCTTGCAAAGTACCCAGCCGCAGGGAATCTGGAATCATTTGTACCTCTCTCTGATTGCCCATGCGCTGACACTGTACATTCGTTACACGCAAGCGCCGGAGAAAACAGAATGGGAAGTCCTCAAACGATTACGAATTCATGCGGCCAAAGAGCACACGTGGGAAGAATTCATCCAGGAGCTCAATCGAAGGCCGACCCGAACGTCCAAAGGACGAAGAAAGACCGGGGCGAAGCGCAGAACACCGACACTCGACCATCCAGTAGCCTACACCAAAGCAGTCAACGAAAAACGGATCGTGGATCGGAAGCAGAAAAAAGCGGGTATCGAGCAGAACAAGAACAACAAATAAAGAGTGTTATGGAATAATATGGATGACAATGACCTACGCTTAAGAAAGGTCGTTCATTTTCTTCTTGACTGAATATATTGTGAAAATAATCACTAAATTCAATTGTCATTGCGGTTAATGTCAGTGTTTATGCAACGCTAATGATTCTGTGTCCGTTTGAGCTGCTGAATCGCCTGATTCGCCTCAATAGCGGATCTCCTGTCCGCATCACCTGGCGGAGCGGGATAAGCATCTTTTGAGCATGACGGCAAAAACCGAAACAACGGCATAAATGCCGTTGTTAGAGCTCCAGCGCCCGGTAAGCTGCGAAACAACGGCAGAAATGCCGTTGTTAGAGCCCCGGCGCCAGTTAAGCAGCAAAATAACGGCAGAAATGCTGTTGTTGAAGCCCCGGCGCCAGCTAAGCAGCAAAATAACGGCAGAAATGCTGTTGTTGGAGCCCCGGCGCCAGGTGAGCTGCAAAACAACGGCAGAAATGCCGTTGTTGGAGCTCCGGCGCCCGTTATTTCAATGCATTGTTGCAGGTTTGGCCCCTTGCACAGGCCTTTTGACCGAAGCATCGGGCTTTGGTCTATTTGTGGGTGATGTATTTGCAAGCTTAAGTAAAGTACATAATGATTTGAAAAAGGGCATACACGGCAATTCCGCTGACAATGAGCAGCAGTCCCGATTTCTTCCTCGACTGGAACAGCCGGAGAACGCCGAGGCTGATGAGTGGAGCGATGATGAGCAGCAGCAGCAGCACAGTGATGAACATCTGCGCCGAAATATCAGACGTATCAACATAGGTCATGGACTCTCTCCGTTCAGAAAAAGGGGTATGGTGACATATATCACACTTTTATCCCTTATTATATAGGATTGATCTTCCTTTGACTGTACCTGATTCTTCCGTAATTGCGGCGAATTTACGTCAATTTGCTCTAGAGCGTCACGCGGATGTTCCCCAGGAAATGCATCACTGCCGAAAAGCCTGCTCCAATCATGGTTCCCCGGCTGCCCAGCCGGGAGAAGGTGATTTCGAGCTGCTGTTTATGGTAAGGAAGCGTCCGTTCGGCCACCACTCTGCGCAGTGGCTCGCCGAGCCAGGGCTCGGCTTCGGACAGGGCGCCGCCGATCACAATCAGCTCAGGGTTGAAGCTGTTGATCAGATTGGTTACCCCAATGCCGAGATATTCGCCGATGGTTGTGAAATGGCGCAGCGTGTCCTCCTGTCCCTCACGTGCATACCGGACCAGCTCGGTTGTACTGCGGGCGGGGAGCGCCAGCCCGGGATTGTCATAGGTTCTCTCCGAGGCGTACAGTTCCCAGCATCCCCGGCTGCCGCAGCTGCAGGGTTTCCCTTCGGCCTCTATGGTCATATGGCCGGTCTCTCCGGCATACCCGCGGGCCCCCTTGTACAGCTCTCCGCCAATAATGATTCCAGAACCAATCCCCGAACCTGCACTGATATAGAGCAGATGGCGCACATCGCGCGCTGCGCCAAAATTCAGTTCCCCTTGTGCTCCCGCGTTAGCCTCGTTGTCAATGGTGACGGGGACTGCGAATGACTGCTCCAGAATGGCCCGCAGATCAACCATTTCCCAGCCCAGATTGGGTGCAAACAGCACCATGCCCTGCTCATCGACCATTCCCGGCACACCTACCCCAATCCCCACAATGCCGTAAGGCGAGGAGGGGGCGGATGCAATCAGCTCTGAAATGATCCCCTTCATTTTCTCCAGGACATAAGGCAGATCGTGGACTTCCAGCGGGCAGTCCAATTCCTGAAGAGTGCTGCCCCCAAATCGCACAGCACTGCCTTCAATTGCTTCACCTGCAGCTCGATGCCGATTACACTGCCGGCCATGCTGTTGAAATGCAGCATCAGCGGTTTGCGGCCGCCGCTTGATTCTCCCGGCCCCGCTTCGGTAACCAGCTCCTGTCCGCAAAGCTCAGCGACGAGGTTGGAGACGGTGGCCTTATTCAGCCCCGTCATTTCGGATACCCGGGCCCGGGATACCGGAGAGTGCTTGCGAATCGTATGTAAAATAATCGATTTGTTGATTTTTTTGACCAGCGCCTGATCACCGGTAACCTTCACGTCTTACACTTCCTTCTTGGCAACGTTCTCATGTACAGTATGCCACTTAGTCTAGTGTGATGCGCGCGAAAATGCAACAGGCAAGCACCAGCATTTTTATTCTGAAAGGTTACGGCACCAGGTACAGCGAGGGAGAAGCATGATGGAGAGTCTATCAGCTGTGGGACTGCAAGTCTTGCTGCGGCAGACGCATAGCGAGCAGTGCTCAGGGGTACTTTATGTTCATGATTAGCAGACAGTCTGCAGAGAGAATCGCGTAATTGAAGGGACTGGCCGGAGGCCATGCCAGAAGAAAATAAAGTTGCAAAAAACTTTGTTTAACCAATATACAAAGTCAAAAAGATGTGTTAAGATGATGCTGTAAACGCTTGCGGGCGAAGCAAAATATCGAGGAGGATTTCACAATGGCTTATTTTGAATCTGTAGGCAAGATCTCTTACGAGGGAAGCCGTTCCACCAACCCTTACGCATTTAAATTCTACAACCCGAAAGAAATCGTAGCCGGCAAAACCATGGAAGAGCACCTGAAGTTTGCAATGGCTTATTGGCATACACTAACCGCTGGCGGTTCCGATCCGTTCGGCGCAGAAACTGCAGTCCGGGCCTGGGATAAGCTCAGCACTTTGGACAAAGCGAAAGCCCGTGCGGAAGCAGCTTTTGAATTCATGGAAAAGATGGACCTTCATTACTACTGCTTCCATGATGTGGACATCGCTCCTGAAGGCGCATCTTTGCGTGAATTCTACAGCAACATCGATACTATCGTAGATATCCTTGAACAAGGCATGAAGGCTTCCGGCAAAAAGTTGCTATGGAACACTGCCAACATGTTCACTAACCCGCGCTACATGCACGGTGCAGGCTCCACCTGCAATGCTGATGTATACGCACACGCTGCTGCACAAGTGAAGAAAGGCCTGGAAGTGGGTAAACGTCTGGGCGCAGACAACTATGTATTCTGGGGTGGCCGTGAAGGCTACGAAACCCTGCTGAATACCGACATGAGCCTGGAGCAGGACAACATTGCCCGCCTGTTCAGCATGGCTGTAGATTATGCCAAGGAAATCGGCTTCGACGGCCAATTCCTGATCGAGCCTAAACCAAAAGAGCCTACCAAACACCAATATGACTTCGATGCAGCAACAACGATTGCGTTCCTGCAGAAATATAATCTCGACAAGCACTTCAAGCTGAACCTTGAAGCCAACCATGCGACACTTGCCGGCCATACTTTCGAGCATGAGCTGCGCGTAGCCCGCATCAACGGCATGCTGGGATCCCTTGATGCCAACCAGGGCGATCCATTGCTCGGCTGGGATACCGATGAATTCCCTGCAAGCATTTATGATGCTACCCTGACGCTGTATGAAGTGCTGAAGAACGATGGACTTGGCAAAGGCGGAATCAACTTCGACTCCAAAGTACGTCGTCCTTCCTTTGAGCCGGAAGATCTGTTCCTGGCCCACATCTCCGGTATGGACATCTATGCCAAAGGCCTGAAAGTGGCTGCCAAGCTGCTTGAAGACCGCGTATTTGAGAACTTCATCGATAAGCGCTATAGCAGCTTCACTGAAGGCGTTGGCGCTGATATCGTATCCGGCAAAGCCACGCTGGCTTCGCTGGCTGACTATGCGCTGAACAATGAGAATCCGCGCAAGAATGAGTCCGGGCGTCAAGAACTGCTGAGAGCCACACTCAACCAATACATCCTTGCTGAGCAATAAGAGCGGGACTTAGGTCAAGCCTGAAACATTAACGCAACGGGGGTTGCTGAAGAGAGCATTCTTCGGCAGCCCCTTTTTTGATGAATAGACAGGCAACGCTTCATATAACTAAGCAGATGCTTACGAAACGGGTTTTGCTTGAAGTAATTTCAGGAAGCAGAAGCTCGCAAAACTTAAGCAAATGCTTCCGAAGCGAGTTTTGCTTGAAGTAAATTCAAGAAGCAGAAGCTCGCAAAACTTTTAGGAGGATAACTATGAAATATGTAATCGGTGTCGATCTTGGTACCAGTGCGGTAAAGACAGTATTGGTAGACCCGCAGGGGAAGGTGGCTTTTGAGCATTCCGAATCGTATCCCTTAAGCCGCCCGCAGCCGAACTGGAGCGAGCAGAACCCTGAGGATTGGGTACAGGGCACACTGGTCAGCCTGCGCCGTCTGATCGAAGTATCAGGCGTGGACCCTTCGCAGGTAGACGGCATCAGCTTCTCCGGGCAGATGCACGGGCTGGTGCTGGTGGACCGTGAAGGCAAGGTGCTGCGTCCGGCCATTCTCTGGAACGATACCCGGACTACGGCGCAGTGCCGGAAGATCGAGCAGACACTCGGCAGCAAGCTGATCGGGATTGCCAGAAACCGTGCGCTGGAAGGTTTCACGCTGCCCAAGATTGTGTGGGTGCAGGAGAATGAACCTGAAGTGCTGGCACAGGCCGCGCTGTTCCTGCTGCCGAAAGATTATGTGCGCTACCGGCTGACCGGTGACTATGCCATGGATTACTCCGATGCGGCAGGTACGCTGCTGCTGGATGTGGGCGCTAAAACCTGGAGCGCCGAAATTACGGAGGCCTTCGGCTTGCCGTTCTCACTCTGTCCAAAGCTAGTGGAATCATTCGATCTGACCGGCACACTGCTGCCCGAGATTGCCGAAGCTTCCGGCCTGCTGCCTTCCACCAAAGTGTTCGCCGGCGGCGCAGATAACGCCTGCGGCGCACTTGGTGCCGGCATTCTTGGCGAAGGCCGGACCATGTGCAGCATCGGCACCTCCGGGGTGGTGCTGTCTTATGAGAGCAACAAGGACTTGAACCTGGAAGGCAAGGTGCATTTCTTCAACCACGGAGAGAAGGATGCCTATTACATCATGGGCGTTACGCTGGCTGCCGGTTACAGCCTTACCTGGTTCAAGGAAACCTTTGCCGGGGATAAAAGCTTTGATGAACTGCTTCAAGGCGTAGACTCCATTCCGGCCGGCAGCGGCGGCCTGCTGTTCACACCGTATATTGTCGGCGAACGCACCCCGCATCCTGACCCGAATATCCGCGGCAGCTTCATCGGCATGGATGCCGGCCATACGCTGGCCCACTTCACCCGTTCGGTGCTGGAGGGGATTACGTTCTCGCTGCGTGAATCAATTGATATCGTGCGTGATTCCGGCAAGGAAATCACCGAGGTTGTAGCCATCGGCGGCGGCGCCAAAAATGAAGCCTGGCTGCAGATGCAGGCGGATATTTTCAATGCCTCGATTATCAAGCTGGAGAGCGAGCAGGGACCGGCTATGGGGGCGGCAATGCTTGCAGCTTACGGCAGCGGCTGGTTTGCCTCCCTGAGTGAATGCGCAGAGGCCTTCATCCGTCCTGCGGAAGTGTACAAACCCAATGCGCAGCAGGCTGAAGTCTATGACGGATTGTTTCATCTCTATCAGCAAGTATACGGCCAAACCCGTGAACTTAACGACAAACTGGCGGCTTACCGGAAATAGCTTCCCGCGTGCTGTAATGGCTGCTTCACTTTATCCCAAGAGCCTTTCGCTACGCGCGGAGGGCTTTTTGTTGCCGTTTTCATCGAATTTCTGTAATGTATGTGTATTCCAAGGGAGTAGCCTTACCGGGAAAAAGAGGGTCAGGGGAGGCGTAAAGCCATGTTTCACTGGTTCGTCAAGTTGATGAATGATATAAAAATCCGTAATAAGCTGCTGCTTGCCTTTTTGGGGTGACCTTGCTGCCCGTGCTGCTGGTAGGGGGGTATCTGACTTTTGAGATGAGGACGATGGCCTTTGACAATGCCCTGGAGCAAGCCTCCACTAACGTAGACCGGGTCCGCAAAAGAACGGAAGAGGTTATTGGTGTCTCCCAGGATATTTCCTACCGGTTGAACAACGATACCCGGCTGAAACGATTGGCCGTCCGAAAATATGAGAGTATTTATGAAGTGGTGAAGGCTTACCAGGACTATACAGATGTGCGGGAATACCTACGGCTGTATTCGGAGATCAGCAATATTCGTCTATATACGGACAACTCCTCACTGCTTAATAACTGGGAGCTGATTAACCCTTCACCGGCCATTAAAGAGAGCGAGTGGTATCAGCGCGCACAGCGGTATGAGGGGTTGGTAGGCTGGGAATATATTGAAGACGAGCGGGATCACCACAAATATTTAAGTCTTGTCCGCAAAATAGAGCTGGAGGGGTCCAGCAAAACCGGAGTGCTGGTCATCAATGTCAACAGCAATAAGCTGACGTCCATTTTGAACCAGGAATCATTTGATACCATGATTGTGGATGACCAGAACAATATTATTGCCTCGAACCGGAAAGAACGGGAAGGCAAGACATTGGCCGATATCTCGTTTGATACCAAACTGCTGGGGCGGGGGAGCGGCAGCTATGAGGCAGTAGTGGACGGGGAGCCATCCCAAATTGTGATTGATGAGCTGAGTCCGCAGGCCAGCCGCAACGCCCTAAGGGTCGTCTCAGTCTTTTCCATTGACAGCATTGTCAAAGAACCCAACCGGATTATCCGGCTGGCGCTTTCGGTCATCGCCATCAGCGTAGTATTGGCTTTCCTGCTGATTTTTAGCTTTTCTTCGCTCTTCTCCCGACGTCTGCTGCATCTCAGCAAGCATATCAACCGGGTGGGCACAGGGGATTTTGACACCTCGCTGCAAATTGACGGCAAGGATGAGATTGCGCTGCTCGCGCGGCAGTTCAATTCCATGGTGCGCAGTATCCATGACCTGATGCTTGAAGTGCAGGTATCTAATGAGCAGAACAGCCTGCTGCAGCAGAAGCAGAATGATATCCGCTTCAAAATGCTGGCGAGCCAGATCAACCCCCATTTTTTATTCAATGCGCTGGAGTCGATCCGCATGGAAGCCCATATGAAAAACCAGCAGGAAATTGCCAGGGTTGTCCGTCTTCTCGGCCAAATGATGCGAAGCAGCCTTGAAGTCGGGCGCAGCAAGGTTACACTGAAGCAGGAGCTGGATATGGTCAGATGTTACCTGGAGATTCAGCAATTCCGCTATGAAGAGCGGTTAAAATATCATTTTATCGTAGATCCGGCCATAGAATCTCTCTCCATGCCGCCGCTGATCATTCAGCCGCTTGTGGAGAATGCGGTCATTCATGGCTTGGACAACACCCTGGAAGGGGCGGTGGTGACGGTGGAGATCCGGTATGAGCAGGATCATGCCGTATTTACGATTACAGATAACGGAGTAGGAATCACACGGGACAGGCTGGAGCAGATACGGATTACGCTGGAGACTCAGGAGGAGCAGGAAGGGGCAAGGATTGGTCTGCGCAATGTGCATGACCGCTTAAAACTGTCCTATGGTGAGAAGTACGGACTGACGATCGAGAGCCATCCGAGCGAAGGCACCAGGATCTCCTTCCGCATCCCAATGGAGGTTGCAAAATGATGATTAAAGTGCTGATTGTGGATGATGAGCCCAAGCTGCGTGAAGGCCTGAGAGCTTTGATTCCATGGGAACAGTTGGGATTTACGGTAGTGGCCACGGCGGCTAATGGCTTGCAGGCCCTTGAAAAATACCATATCCATGATCCCGAGCTGATTGTGGTGGATATCCGCATGCCGGGAATGGACGGGCTGGAGCTGATCGGTGAGCTTCGGAACGAAGGCTCGACAAGCCATGTGCTGATCTTAAGCGGGCATGCCGATTTTGATTATGCGAAGCGGGCGATTGGCTACCGGATCGACGGGTATTTGCTGAAACCGGTGGATGAGGAGGAGATGATCTCCCTCCTGAAGGAGCTGCGGGAAACCATTGACAGGGAAGACCGCTTTAGCCGCTGGAACGAAGAGGAGCCCACCCGCAACCGGGAGGGTCTGCTGCGTGCATTGCTGCAGCCGCCGGCAGAAGAGTCCGGGGCGGACGATCCGGGCAAGCAGGCCGCTGCGCTTGGCCTAACGCCCGGCCGTGTGGAGGTGGTTCTGATAGAGCTGCTTGCGCCTGCCCATGCCAACGAAGAGGAAGAACGGAAGATCATTGCTGCTGTGGAGCAGCATTTCGCCGGCAGCGGAGACCGGCTGTTTTTTACGCTGCCGCCGTATATCGGCCTGCTGCTGAAGGAGCCGCTGCAGGATGGGATGCGCCGGGAGCACCTGATTGATGAGCTCGCCGGGCTGATCTGCCCATGCGGGTTCAACTTCACCGCTGCTGCGGGAGGGGCGGTTCCCCGGCCGGAAGAAGCAGCGGAATCGTTCAATGCGGCGCGTGCCTTGTTGCGGCGGGCCTTCTTTTATCGCAAAGGGAGGATGCTTACTGCAGATCCATCAGAGATGTTGTTCCCTGGTTCCGGGGAAGCGGATACAGAGCAGGTGACGGATGCGGAGAGCCGTCTGCTGCTGGCCGTCGAAACCGGAAGCCGGGCGGCCATTGAGCCGCTGGTACAGGCGATCAGCGCCGGACTGATCGCCGCAGGCGGAGAGGAGCAGCAGATCAAAGACACCTTCGTGCGCATTCTCAGCACGGTATTAGCCAGGCTGGAGCCGGTATACCCGGAGATCCGCAATAATACAGCCAAGCACTTTCCGCCGATTGGAGAGCTGTACCAGAGCCACTATCTTGAGGATCTTCAGGAGCAGTCCGTAGCCTTTCTGGCTGAGATCGCAGGGCAGATGACCAGCGGCGTCAAGGGGAACGAGATCAAGAAAATTACGGAGCTGATCCAGCGCAGGTATAACGAGAACCTGAAGCTGGAGACGTTATCCGAGTTGTTCAGTTATAACAGTGCCTATCTGGGCAAGATGTTCAAGAATACCACCGGCGAGTATTTCAACACTTACCTGGATAAGGTGCGGATTGAGAAAGCCAAAGAGTTTTTAGCCCAGGGGATGAAGGTATATGAAGTGGCCGAGAAGGTTGGCTACATGAACTCTGATTATTTCAACGCCAAGTTCCGTAAATATGTCGGGACCTCCCCAGTTCCTTCCGCAAAAATAACTGAGTGCGTTTGCACTGGAAAAAAGCGGTCCGGCTATTTCAGCCGGGCTGCTTTTTTGAGAGATTTATATGTTTTGTTGTTGGAGTGTTGAAGGCCGAGTTCTGAGGGATTCGTCGGTTTATATAAGTTGAACTTGAAAAATTCATAAAAAGGGTAGAAGTGCGGAGGGGAAGTTTGGAACTGGAAGAGCGGTAGCGTCCGCCTTTGTCACCGGATTTCAACCGCAAAAGGCGGTTCCAATCAAGAAATTTGGGGACAACAGCGGCTGGAAGTCCAAACATTACCCGTAGTTACGATTGTACCCCACAATGTAAAAATAAAGTTCAACTTATATAGATATCCTAATTCCAACTAACACTTGTTTACCGGCTTCTACGCAGGTGCTAGTTGGAATAAGGGAACTTATTTTTCCGGAAATTAAAAAATCCTGAGCTTTAAGTGGAAAAAGTAAACTTAATTGGGCCACTTTTCTTGTCCAATGGCGAAATGAGCTGAATTAGTGTCCCTTTTTCCACTTCATCTGCCCGAGGATAGGGTACTCCGGCAAATTAGGTAACCTTTTTCCACTTAAAGAGTTACCGTAGGGTTCACGGGGGGCGTTCTCAAATCTCTAATTTCTATCTGATTTTAGATCAAATTTATAGGGTACTGCAATCGCTTACAGCGTTCTAGAATAATAGACATAGAGAGGAGGGGGCTTTATGAAAGCGGACACAGCAACTGCTCCAATCCCGCCGGATTCCCGAATGCGCAACAAAAAGCCTGCTTCAGGAGGACGGTTTTGGAGAAACTTTAAGAATCAGAAGTATTTATGGATGATGTCGATCCCGTTTGTAATCTGGGCATTCGTCTTCAGCTATCTGCCGTTATGGGGCTGGACGATGGCGTTCCAGAAGTACAAGCCCGCACGCGGCTTTTTTGAACAAGAATGGGTGGGCTTTGACCACTTTAGGACGCTGTTCAGCGATTCGCAATTCCTTCTGGCGCTGCGCAATACGCTGGCGATGAGCGGAATGGGCCTGGTCGCAGGCTTTATTTTCCCGATAACGTTTGCCATTTTGCTTAATGAGGTCCGCCTCGGCATTTTCAAACGGTTTGCTCAGACCGTCTCGTATCTGCCCCACTTTGTATCATGGGTGGTTGCGGCTGGTATTGTAACCAAAATGCTGTCCAGTGAAAATGGTCTTGTAAACGATATCTTGTTAGGAATAGGATTTATAGACTCGCCTATCCAGTTTATGGCCCAGGGCCATCTCTTCTGGGGAATCGTTACCTTATCGGATGTGTGGAAAGAAACCGGATGGAACGCGATCATTTATCTTGCGGCTATTTCGGGTATCGGACCTGAGCTCTACGAAGCGTCCCGGGTGGACGGTGCCAGCAGGCTCCGCCAGGTATGGCATATTACACTGCCGGGTATCCGCCCGACCATTATCGTTCTGCTGATCATGTCGATTGGGAACTTGCTTAATATCGGCTTTGAGAAGCAATTCTTACTTCAGAACAACCTCGTTACCGATTATTCGCAGGTGCTCGATCTGTACTCTCTGAAATACGGGCTGGGCATGGCGAGATATTCCTACGGTACCGCGATCAATATATTCAACTCTGTGATCAGTGTAATTCTGCTGTTTACGATTAATGGAATCTTCAAACGCACAACCAAAGAGAGCCTTCTGTAATTAGACAAGGTCCCTTTAACCAATCGTGGCAGCAAATTGCCTTTTCGTGAAAGGAGAATATTATTGTGGGAAATACAGCTCTTACAGGAAAGTCGTGGGCAGACCGGATTTTTGACTTCATCGTGTATCTCGTGGTACTAATCGTGATTGTAGTCACGATATACCCTTTTCTAAATGTGCTTGCGATCTCGCTGAATGATTCAGTGGACAGTGTACGCGGCGGCATCACAATCTATCCCGGGAATTTACCTGGGACAATTATTTGAAGATTTTCACCTTCTCGGGGCTGGTCACAGGGTTCAAGATATCCGCTTTACGGACCGTAGCCGGAACCCTGCTCGGGTTGATCAGCGCCTCAATGCTGGCATTCACCGTCAGCCGTCCGGACTTTCAAGGCCGCAAGTTCGTTTCGACATTTCTGGCGATGACCATGTATATATCCGGAGGTATGATCCCGGTTTACATGCTGGTCAAGGATCTGGGCATGATGAACTCTTTTGCAGTCTACATTGTTCCTGGTCTGGTTAGTGCCTTCAATGTGTTCGTCATCCGCTCCTTTATCGACGGCTTGCCTTATGCGCTGCAGGAATCCGCGAAGCTGGACGGGGCTAATGATTTCACGATCTACTTGCGTGTCATTTTGCCGCTTTTGAAGCCGGCGCTGGCGACCATCTCATTGTTCCTGGCCGTGGGCCAATGGAATGCCTGGTTTGATACGTATCTGTATAACGGGTCCAGCCCTCATCTGACCACGCTGCAGTATGAACTGATGAAGGTTCTGCAGACCACAACCAGTGGCAATAACGGTGATTACCGCTCCAATATTGCTTCAATGGCCTCCAACCAGGTCTCGCCGGAGTCGCTCAAAATGGCGATTACGATTGTTGTGACTGTGCCCATCCTGATGGTCTATCCGTTTATTCAGAAATATTTCGTCAAAGGCATGACGCTTGGAGCCGTGAAGAGCTAGTTACAGCTTCAGTTGCAGGGGAGCAGGTCTCCTCTGTCATTTACTCCGGGATGTATCCGTTTTCTTGCAGCAAGCCGCACTTGGACAAGGTATTAACAGGCATTTACCTGTGATACGATAGATTAACAATTTTAAGGAGGGTTTCATTCATGGCAAGGAATAGACAAATAAAAGCCAAAGCATCGGCGATTACGCTCACTTCTGTTATGCTGCTCGGTTTGCTCGCCGGCTGCGGCGGTAATAACGGGAATAACGCAGCCGGAAATGCCGCAGATACGGGAAACAACGCTAACAAGGCTGAGGATACTTCTCCGCTGACCATGACTTACTTCAGTGCAGACCCTAACCCGAACTGGACAGGAATGCAGGATGAAGTGGGTAAAGTTCTTACCGAAAAAACGGGTGTAACCCTAGAAGCGGAATTTGCAGTGGGTGACCCCCAACAAAAAGTAGCCCTGATTGCTGCCAGCGGTGAATATCCGGATCTGATCAGTGCCAAGACCGACATCAACAAGCTCGTAGATGCAGGCGCAATGCTGGATCTGACGGACCTGATTGATAAATATGCTCCCAACATCAAAAAAGTGCTTGGCGAAGAAGGCCTGAAACGTTCACGTTACAGTGATGACGACCATGCGATTTATGCTATTCCTACCTACGCAGGTGTGGATAACAAATATTTTGATGCGGGCGGCGGATTCGAGCTTCAGCACCGTGCCGTCAAAGAAGCCGGTTATCCGGAAATCAAGACCGTTCAGGATTATGAAAACGTCATCAAGGCTTATCTTGAAAAACATCCTACCGATGAGAACGGCAACAAAAACATCGGTATGACTCTAAATGCAGATGACTGGTACATGTACATTACAGTGACCAACCCGGCATTCATTACTACAGGTTCACCTGATGATGGAGAGTATGCGATTGATATTGACACGCAAGAAGTGACCTATCACTTCCGCCGTCCGGCCGAGAAAGAATATTTCCGCTGGCTCAACCATATGAACGATATCGGTTTGCTTGATCCGGAGAGCTTTGTTCAGAAGTATGATCAGTACAAAGCCAAGATTGCTACAGGCCGTGTCATTGGTCTGATAGACCAAGACTGGGGTTATGGAGACGGAGAAAAAGCACTGAAAGCCGAAGGCAAGCTGGATCAGGGATATGCACACTTCCCTGTGACTTTGTCTGAGGAGTATAAGGAGACTTCCTTCTGGCCTACAGGCTTCATGGCCGGCAACGGAATCGGGATCAGCGTAGATGCTAAAGATCCGGTGCGCGCTATTAAATTCCTGGACTACCTGGCTTCCGATGAAGGCCAAGTGCTGGTCAACTGGGGGATCGAAGGCAAGCACTACAACGTCGTTGACGGCAAACGCGTCATTCCTGAAGATGTAAATAACCGTAAATATAATGACACCACCAATTTCCAGAAAGAAACCGGACTGGGGAATGTCGGCTCCAACTACGCACTGCTTAGCGCTCACTATGGCGACGGCGTATTGGACCCGACCGGCAGCTACTATACAACCCGTTTCCCTGAGCAAGTCATAGCAGGCTACAATAAAGTAGAGAAAGAAACACTGGCGGCCTACAAAGCCAACACCTGGAAAGATTTGTTCCCAAGCGAAGATGAATTCAAGGTTAAGCCTTGGGGTGCTGCCTGGAATATCACTATCCCTGGCGACAGCGAAATTGTTGTGCTTGATAACAAGCTGAAGGATATTACCTGGAAACGGATTCCAGAAGCTATCCTGTCCAAACCGGCAGATTTTGATAAAGTTTGGGATGCCTACATGGGAGAGCTTGATAAAGCCGGTGTAACGAAGGCAGAAGATTTACGTGAAGAGCTGGTTAAAAAACGTGTGAAACTGTGGAATGAATAATTAGTCGTTACTCCTTCAGAAAAGCATGAAGACGGCGGGAAGCCCTAAAGTAAGTGCGGGCTTCCCGCCGATTGCTGTTTACCCTGTAACATCAGGAAAATGTCGTTTATCACTGAGTCCTAACGAGACAGACAGGAGGCATGTACGTGGGAGAGAGCAGAGATACCGGCCGGCATAAACTGTGGTACAACAGGCCGGCCGCCGTATGGGAAGAGGCGCTGCCGGTGGGCAACGGCCGGCTTGGGGGGATAATCTTCGGCGGAGTGGAGGAGGAGCTGATCCAGTTAAATGAGGATACTCTGTGGTCGGGCTTCCCGCGCGATACAACCAATTATGAAGCCTTGCGCCATTTGGCTCCGGCCAAGCAGCTGGTAGCGGAGGGGAAATACAAGGAAGCGGAAGCGCTGATTGATGCCAAAATGCTCGGCAGCCGTACGGAATCCTACCAACCGCTTGGGGACTTGAGGATCAGGTTCGACCTCGCAGGTCCAGTAGAGGATTACCGCAGAGAGCTTGATTTGGAGCAGGCATTGGCTGCCGTCTCCTATACCGCCGGAGGCGTTAAGATCGTTCGTGAAGTACTCGCCAGCAGACCCGATGAGCTTATAGCGATCCATATCCGTGCGGAGGGCATGGGAGAACTGAACGTATTGCCGGATTTCACCGCGGAGCTGAGTTCGCCTCATCCTTCCCGTTTCCGGATGACTCCGGACGGAACACTGATTATGAACGGACGCGCTCCGTCACATGTGGCCGATAATTATGCGGGTGACCATCCGCGCTCCGTCTTGTATGAAGAAGGCCTGGGCATAAGTTATGCGGCGGCCTTGGAGATCCGTACGGATGGCGGCGCTTGTACGGCTGAGAACGGAAGTCTGTCGGTTTCAGGTGCGAACGCGGTTACCATCCGGCTGGCGGCGGCAACCGATTATGCCGGGTATGACAGGATGCCGGGAAGGGGCGGCACAGTGCCTTCAGAGCTGTGCCTCAAGCAGCTGGCTTCGGCCTCCCAAGCATATGCAGAGCTAAGGCTGCTCCATATCCGGGATCACCAAACCTTGTTCCGGCGTGTGAGTCTTGAACTTGCTCCTGCTTCTTCCCTGGCGGAGCTGCCAACCGATGACCGGCTGGCACACTACCGCGAAGGGCAAGCAGATCCGGCCCTGGAAGTGCTGCTGTTCCAATATGGCCGCTACCTGATGATCGCAGGCTCCCGGCCCGGCACGCAGGCTCTGAATCTTCAAGGGATCTGGAACCCGCATGTTCAGCCGCCATGGAACAGCAACTATACCACGAACATTAATGCAGAAATGAATTATTGGCCAGCCGAGCCGTGCGGATTAGGTGAATGCCATGAACCATTAATGGATTTAATTACAGAGCTTAGCCTGGCCGGGAGACGCACCGCAAATATTCATTATGGAGCGCGCGGTTGGAGCGTTCATCACAATACCGACCTCTGGCGGATGACGACCCCCTCCGATGGACTGTCCATGTGGGCTTTCTGGCCGATGGGCGGCGTGTGGCTTTCCCGGCACCTGTGGGAACGCTATGCCTTCCGCCCCGACAGGGCGTTTCTGCAAGACACTGCATTTCCTGTGCTCAAAGGAGCAGCTTTGTTCTGTCAGGACTTTCTGGTAGAGCTGCCGGATGGCCGGCTGACTACGGGCTTGTCCACCTCACCGGAGAATGTCTTTCTTACTGGCGAAGGGGAGCCTTGCAGTGTGTCTGCCGGATCAGCTATGGATATGTCGCTGATTGCCGAATTGTTCTCCCACTGTATTCAGGCTGCGGAAATTCTGGATACGGAGCCTGAATTCCGCAGGGAATTAACCGCTAAGCGGGCGCGTCTTGCGCATCCCGGGATCGCTCCGGACGGGCGGATACGGGAATGGAACAGGGATTTTGCCGAGAAGGAGCCGGGACACCGTCATGTCTCCCATCTGTACGGCCTGTATCCGGGCAATGTGATCAGCCCTGACAAAACGCCGGAGCTGGCGGCTGCAGCGGCCTTGTCGCTGGAGACGCGTCTCGAATCCGGCGGCGGACATACCGGCTGGAGCGCCTCCTGGCTGCTTAATCTGTATGCCCGGCTGCAGGATGGCGAAAAGGCCTACCGCTGTGTGCGGCGGATTCTGGAGGCAGCCACGCTGCCGAATCTGTTTGGCAATCACCCGCCATTCCAGATCGACGGCAACTTCGGCGTTGCGGCAGGGATCGCCGAAATGCTGCTCCAGAGCCACCAGAACGGGCTGAAGCTGCTGCCGGCGCTTCCCGGGAGCTGGAGCGGGGGACGGGTCAGCGGACTTCGGGCGCGCGGCGGTTTTATCGTTGATATGGAGTGGAGCGGCGGCCAGCTGGTCCGGGCAGTGCTTGTGTCTACGCATGGCTATCCGTGCAGCGTGTCCGGCAGCCTGCCCCTAACGCTGCAGAAACCGGATGGGACGCTTTCGGATGCGGGTGCTGTTTTTGAGACCATTGCCGGAGAAACTTATATTCTGATCCCGCAGCATAAAAAAAATTAAACACAGCGCATCAAGGCGGTTTCCGCAGCAGAGAGTTACTCTATGCGGAAACCGCCTTTTTTGCCTGCCGGACTTATTCACCAGGCCTGCTGGACCGATAATAATAACCAGGAGAGCGCAGCCGGTCCTTCTGATCTTCCTGAAATATTATAGTCGTGTAATGCCGTATTTCCGCATTTAATAAAATAGAGTACACACGCGGAACTTCATCCATATCCATTGCAGCAGAGAAAGCAGGGGCATATATGAAAAAAGATATACATTGGTCAAGGCCATGCTTGGAGGAATGCTGGTGTGCGCCGCTCTGCCGCCTGCCCTGTACTGGGGCTGGGATCATGCCTACGCCGCCAGCACTTCAGCGGTGCTGCAATCGGGGGCGGAGATGGCCCAGAAGCTGACTGCAGCCATGAATAACCGCAGAGAGAACATTACGTTCGTATACGAAGGCAAGACAACCAACCTGAAATCCGAGGTGCAGAAGGCGATTGACCAGGCGATGGGCAGCGATCCTTACCTCTATTATATTATCGACAGCTACGCTTTTTCGTATCGCGGAAGCAGCCGGTCGGCCAAAGTAATAGTGCAGGTGGCGTACCGGGAGACGCTGCAGCAGACGGCTCTGGTGAACAAGCAGGTGAAAACCATTTTACAGCAGATCATTACCCCTGGAATGAACCAGCACCAGAAGGTGAAGGTGATCCATGACTGGGTGGTGCTGCATTTGCAATATGATAACACATACCGCAAATATACCGCCTATGAAGGATTGCAGACCGGCAGCGCTGTTTGCCAGGGGTATTCGCTTCTGACCTACAAATTGCTCCTGGGCGCAGGCATCCCGAATAAAATTGTGGAGGGTACGGCAAAACCGGAGGGAGGCGTCGCCCAGTCACATGCCTGGAATCTGGTGCAATTGGACGGACGCTGGTACCATTTGGACACAACCTGGGATGATCCAACCCCCAGCCCGGAGGGTGGAGTCAGTACGGTCTACTACATGAGGACGGACGCCCAGATGCGCCGTGACCACAGCTGGACCAAATCCTACCCGGCAGCGTCTGTCGGCTATGCCCAGACCCTGTCCGAACTGGTCAGCCGCGGCGGGCAGAGCGTGCCGGTATACCAGGAGCTTCAAAAGAAGCTCGATTACCGGCTGTACGAGGAGGATGAGGTGATTACTTCTGCGGCAGAGCTGAATACGCTCGTGCGTGAGGCGGTTGCCTCCGGCAAGCAATCCCTGTTATTCCGTTACCGGGGCAGTGAAAAACTGCTCAAAATAGATCTGCAGGGGCTCTACAGCTTAGGCCTGGAGAACTTGGCCTACACCAGCTCCCCCTTTGACAACACCGGGGATTTGAAGGTTTATGTGACCTGGAAGTAGGCACCGGGCTCGTTTTTTGGCTGTATGCCGCTTGGTGTGCGCCTTCCGGCCGGACGTTTCCCGCTATGTGCGTTTTGCTGATCGTCTCCCGGCCGGACGTTCCCGTTATGTGCCTAGCTGCTGATCGTCTCCCCGCTCCGGCTGTCTTCCGGACACAGAAGCCCTTATTTATAGGAAAACACGGATTTTTCGGCGCTCCCGGACTACAGAGCCCTTATTTCCTTGTTTTCGGGGAGATTGCAGCCTTTTTCACCTCAATAACGGATTGTGTGTCCGGATCACCTTGTATATTGCCCGTTTGCAGAGAATAGCGGAACGTGAGTCCGCATAGATACGCTTAGCCGATGGGGCTGAAAGGAGGGGCTGCTGCCAATGGGAGTACGATACTGATCATCAAAAAGGGATGCATCTGGAGCGGGTTGGCTCCAAATGCATCCCCTTTTTTACTGATTTAAGAAAATATGGCACGATCCCTCGTATGTTCTGTCTCAACCACTACTCATGCGGACGGAGAGAGCTTCTGGCCCCGGCTTCGGCTCTGAGAAGCGGATTACTCCGGATGGGTGCTTAGGTCACATTGATCCAGCGGGACAATGCGGCTCTTGCGGAACCAGCGGTAGCCGAACCAGATCAGCAGGAACAACGGCAGACTAATATAGGAGACAAGGATACCGTACCAGTCGATGCTTCCCCCGGTGAAAGCGCCGAGGTTCTGGCCAAAAACAGCAATGAGGCATAAGACCAGTGCGAAGAGCGGGCCGAAAGGGAACCATCTGGCCCGGTAAGGCAGTTCCTCCAGCGAATGTCCCTGCTTCACAAAAGCGCGGCGGAAACGGTAATGGCATACGGCGATGCCCAGCCAGTTAATGAAGCCGCACATTCCGGATGCATTAAGCAGCCAGTTATAGACCGCCCCGTCGCCAAAGAATGAGGCCAGAAAAGCCAGCATGCCGACTGCAGTGGTAACCAGCAGCGCACCTACAGGCACTCCGCGGCGGTTGAGCCTGCCGAGGGCACGCGGGGCCATGCCGTCCTTGGCCATCGCATACAGGACGCGGGTGGAAGCATACATGCCCGAGTTCCCGGCTGACAGCACTGAACTCAGGATGACTGCGTTCATGACAGATGCAGCAATCGCAAGTCCTGCTTTATTGAAGACAATCGTGAACGGACTGACGCCGATATCATCAATTCCGCTGCGGAGCAGATCGGGGTTGGTGTAAGGGATCAGCAGCCCGATGACAAGTATGGCGAAGATATAGAAGATTAGAATGCGCCAGAACACCCGGCGGATGGCCAGCGGCACATTCCGGCGCGGATTTTCACTCTCACCTGCGGCGACCCCGACAAGTTCAGTCCCCTGGAACGAGAAACCCGCAGCCATGAAGACGCCGACGAAGGCAAAAAATCCGCCGTGGAAAGAGCTGCCGCCAAGCTGGAAGTTGCCGAAACCAACCGCCTTGCCGCCCAAAATACCGAAGATCATCAACACCCCTACCGTCAGAAAGACGATAACGGTAATGATTTTGATAATGGCAAACCAGTATTCCGATTCCCCATAGCCGCGTGCAGACAGAAAGTTGAGTCCGAACATCAGCAGCAGAAACAGAAGGCTCCAGAGGATGGAAGGGCTATCCGGGAACCAGTACTTAATAATGACAGTGGCAGCGGATAGCTCTGCAGCGATAGTGACCGCCCAGTTGTACCAGAAGTTCCAGCCGATGGCGAAGCCGAAGGCGGGGCTGACAAACCGCGTGCCGTAAGTGCTGAAAGAGCCGGAGTCCGGCAAGTAAGTTGCCAGCTCACCCAGGCTGGTCATCAGAAAATACACCATAATGCCGACAGCAGTGTAAGCCAGCAGCGCGCCTCCCGGACCCGAAGAGGCGATCGCGCCGCCGCTGGCGAGGAACAGTCCGGTTCCGATGGAGCCGCCGAGCGCGATCATGGTTAAATGTCTGGCCTTGAAGGTTTTGCGCAGCCCCGGCGCGGATGCATTGCTGCTCTGCCCCGGTTGGTGCGCCTGATTGTTGTTCCTGACTTGCATAAATAGGACACTCCCTCTAAATTATAATGTTTCTGTTCAAGGGCTCTAACCAAGAAGCATATCCATTCGCAAGCGTAAAAAAAACCGCAGACAGATTCTGCGGTTTCCTGTATTTACAGCTCCGCACCATACTCCCTGTTCAGATAGCGCAACACAGTGCCTGGCCGCAGTTTCCTGACGGGCCATGCCCTGTGACAGTTCCGTACCTTTCGGCAACGGCCCCAGCCGGCGCAGCATAATAAGAGCAGCGGCGCAGACTTCGGCGGATATTCCTTTCGGCGGCGTTTCACAGACGGCTCTTATAGCGTCTCCACGCGCGTACTCTTTATATCCGCAACCTCTACCTCATCTTAGGTATGATGAGGCTATCTTTATAATGATATGAACACAACAGGGATTAGTATAATGCAACTTGCCTGGGCAAGCAATGACAAATTACGGCAGGTAAGCGTTAGGTTCTCCGGCGCTCCGACATCTGCTGCCATACGGTACCGGCAGCCTCTTCACCGGAGGCGATGCGCTCCAGCGCCATTCTGGCCTGCAGACCCACCTCGAATTCCGGATCGTCCACAGCCAGGCTTAAGGCCTCCTGAGCCTCGGCCGTGCCGACCTCATAGAGGAAGCGCGCTGCCCGCCAACGGACCAGCTTGCTCTTGTCCGTGAGCGACGCCGTCATCACCGGCGTCGCTGCGGGATCGCCGATGTCGGACAGCGTGTCTCCGGCCGTGCGCCGCACGGCCGGGGCGCTGTCTGCCATCGCCTCATAGAGCAGCTCCATCGCCTCGGGCGTGCGGATGTCGCCCAGGTACACGACCGCCAGCCTGCGGATATGCAGCTTGGGGTCGTGCAGCGCCGCGCGCAGCTCCGGCAGGAGCTCTGCTGTCGGCGCAAGGTCCTCCAGCGCGGCGTAGCGCACGCGCCAGTCCTCGTCCTTCAGGTCTCGCAGCAGCTCGGCCTGATCCTTCTTCTGCCGCTGCTCGACGAACTCGCCGCCGGCCCCGTGCGCGATGGCCTGCTGCACGAGGGAGTCGAGGCGTTCCTGCGGATACGCCGCTTCCAGCTCCTGCTCGACCTCGCGCGCGATGGCCTCGGGCTCGCCGTACCGCACGCCGTAATCGGTGAGCTTGCGCTCTTTGATCAGTACGGCGCTGGCGACATCCGTTACCGCCTTTGTGAACCGGGCGGAGAGGGCGATGCGCTCCTCACTCGCGCCGGTTTTGACGCGGATCTGGATCGGGATGCCGCGGAACATCTGCACGAATACCTGTGATTCTCCAAAGTGTGCACCGGCATTCTCATCCTCCAGGTTGAAGTCTGCACTTAGGCCCTCCGCGCCGAACCGGGTCTGGACCTCGCGGAGAATGGCGGCCCAGTCAGCGCTGCCTTTGCGCTCCAGTGCAGCGAAATCGGCAGCGTGATAAATGCTGGTGACGCCCGGAATCGTGAGCATTTCCCGCGCCCAGGAAGGGGCGGAACGCTGGCTTTCCGGTGTATAGGTACGGCGGACTCCGGGCTCCAGAGTCTCATCCAGATGAAGCTTCATCGTATTGGGACTTGGAGTCGGTTCTATAAATGTGATCTTCATACGTTAGGCTCCCCCTTTGATCGGCATAATTGACCGTAGATGCTTTACCCGCATTTTACCTCATTTCGGGCACCCAACACAAAAGGCAGACCGCATATGTCCGCTTAAGCCTGGTACGAAATGGTTAAACTTTTAATTAAATAAGGATATGCGCTCAGCGCACGCTTTTGCAAAACGAGCCGTGGAATCCTATAATTCACAAAAAGAGATATATTCCGGCAGCTTGTTAAGGAGAGATACGGAATGGCCAGAGTACGCTACAATAACATCGACAATGTCAGTACGGATAAAACGCTTAAGCAGCTCCGCCAATGGCGCGAGGAACGGCGGATGAAGAAAAAGGATTACTCCTATAAAGTACCCAATCTTCCTCCAAAGCTGGACTATCTGGCGGAGAACCGTCTGGATACGACCATTACCTGGATCGGGCATTCCACTTTTTTGCTTCAATATGAAGGGGTAAATATTATAACTGATCCTGTATGGGCCCGGCGGCTCGGGTTGGAGAAACGCATTACCCCGCCCGGCATTCCGCTCAGCGGGATTCCGCCCGTGGATCTGATTCTGATCTCCCATTCCCATTACGATCATCTGCATCTCGCTTCTATCCGTAAGCTGTACAAGGCGGGAACTACGCTTGTGGTGCCGGTGGGGCTGAAACGCAAGATGGTGCGCAAAGGGTTTGTGAACTGCCTGGAAATGCAGTGGTGGGAGGAAATAAAGGTAGGCGCGGTGAAGCTGACCTTTGTCCCGACGCAGCACTGGACACGGCGGACGCCGTTTGATACCAATACCTCCCACTGGGGCGGCTTTGTGCTGGAGCCTGCTGAACCCCGCAAGCATCCCCAGGGGGACGGGGGCGCGCACAGGTTGCCGCCCAATCTGTATTTTGCCGGGGACAGCGGCTTCTTCCCGGGGTTCAAGGAGATTGGCAGGCGCTTCAAGCTGCATGTGGCGCTGATGCCGATCGGGGCCTATGAGCCGGAATGGTTCATGAGCTCACAGCATGTGACCCCTGAGGAGGCCATCCAGGCCTTTTTGGATGTTGGCGCGGAGCTGATGATTCCGATGCATTTCGGAACCTTCCGTCTGGCCGATGACACCGCACGTGAGGCGCTGGACCGGATGGAGCAGGCGCGGCTGGCACAGGGGATTGCCGGGGAGAGGATACGCACCCTGGCCTACGGGGAAACGCTGATTGTGCATCCCGAGGAACGCATGCCTGGCCTATAGGATCACCTGCATCCACTTTTAGGGCAAAACTACACTTTATAGGGTGATCTGCGGGCCTTTTCTCTTATATTTATGCTATAATGAGCCGGAACCCTAAGTGAAAAGGATGGTAATGCTTAATGATCAGTACAAGCGGCGTAACACTCCGCTACGGAAAACGCGCACTATTTGAGGATGTAAACATAAAATTCACACCCGGCAACTGCTACGGCCTGATCGGGGCCAACGGTGCCGGCAAATCCACGTTCCTGAAAATTCTGTCCGGAGAGATTGAAGCCAATACCGGTGAAGTGCACATGACTCCTGGTGAGCGGCTGGCAGTTCTGAAGCAGAACCATTTCGAGTATGATGAATACCCGGTGCTGGAAACGGTAATCATGGGGCATACCCGCCTGTATGACATTATGAAAGAGAAGGATGCGCTCTATGCCAAAAGCGATTTCTCCGAAGCCGACGGCCTGCGCGCCGGTGAGCTTGAAGGGGAATTCGCCGAGCTGAACGGCTGGGACGCCGAGCCGGATGCGGCGGCAATGCTGATCGGCCTTGGCATTATGCGCGAGATGCATGACAAAAAGATGGCCGAACTCAGCGGCAATGAGAAGGTTCGCGTCCTGCTGGCCCAGGCTCTGTTCGGGCGTCCGAACAACCTGCTGCTCGATGAGCCTACCAACCATTTGGATCTGGAATCCATCGGCTGGCTGGAGAACTTCCTCATGGATTATGAGGGCACTGTTATTGTTGTATCCCATGACCGCCACTTCCTGAACAAGGTATGTACCCATATTGCGGACATTGACTTCGGCAAAATCCAGATGTATGTCGGCAACTACGACTTCTGGTACGAGTCCAGCCAGCTTGCACAGGCGCTGCAGCGTGACGCGAACAAGAAGAAGGAAGACAAGATCAAGGAGCTGCAGGCGTTTATCCAGCGCTTCTCGGCCAATGCTTCCAAGTCCAAGCAGGCAACCTCCCGCAAGAAGCAGCTGGAAAAGATTACGCTGGACGATATCCGTCCATCGAACCGGAAATATCCGTTCCTCAACTTCAAGCCTGAGCGTGAGGCCGGCAAGCAGCTGCTTACGATCAGCGGCCTGACCAAAACAGTTGAAGGCGAAAAAATGCTGGATGAATTCAGCATTGTGGTCAATAAAGGCGACAAAATCGCTTTTGTCGGTCCGAATTCCCAGCCGAAATCCCTGCTGTTCGACATCATCATGGGGGAGAAGGAAGCCGACGCCGGAGAGTATACCTGGGGGTTACAACCACCCAGGCTTATTTCCCTAAGGACAACTCCAGTTACTTTGACGGGGTGAATCTGAACCTGGTGGAATGGCTGCGCCAATATTCCAAGGATCAGGACGAAACCTTCCTGCGCGGATTCCTGGGCCGGATGCTCTTTGCCGGTGAGGAAGCGCTGAAGAAGGCCAGTGTGCTGTCCGGGGGCGAGAAGGTCCGCTGTATGCTGGCCAAGATGATGCTGAACGGGGCGAATGTACTCGTATTTGATGAACCTACCAACCACTTGGATCTGGAGTCGATCACTGCGCTGAACAACGGGCTGATTGATTTTGACGGTACAATCCTGTTCACTTCCCATGACCATCAGTTCATCCAGACGATTGCCAACCGTATCATTGAAATTACACCGGCAGGGGTTATCGACCGCACCATGACCTATGATGAATATCTGGAGAATCCGGAAATCAAGGAAATGCGTGCCCGTATGTATCCTGTAGAGGTGTAAGAACTATATATGAAGCCTTGAACACTAATCAGGTTCATAGGAAAAACGGCTGCGTCATCCCGGAAGGGATAACGCAGCCGTTTATGTTCAAATCTATGAGCCTCCGGTCCGGCGGCGCTGGTTGTTGGGCTTTTTGTTGTTCTGGCTTTTCAGCGGTTTGGCGGAACCGGCCTGAAACGTGGAGCCGGGTCTGGCGGAAGTTTGCTGCTTCTTCTGTTCCAGCTTTTGGCGGATGGCATCCGCCAGATTGATCTTTGGTTTGTCGTTGCTCTCGCTCATTATGTAACCCCCTTAGGTAGCAAGTTCTTTCCTTCATTTTAATTGTTTTTAAATGCTGCCACAAGGGCAAGAATAATTCAAAGAATGATCTGCCGGTGCTCGGGAACCGAATAGAGATCAATAGGGGGGATTGGCAGTGGCTGATATCTATGATGATATTCGTAAAGGTGAACGGGGCGCTCTGCTCAGCATTATCGCCTACCTCATTCTTTCGGCCTTCAAGCTGATCAGCGGCTATGTATTTGGCTCAAGCGCGCTGCTGGCGGACGGCTTCAACAACCTCACCGACATTGTGGCTTCGCTGGCGGTCTTGATCGGCCTGCGCATTTCGCGGAAGCCGCCTGATTCCGATCATACCTACGGACATTTCCGCGCGGAGACGGTGGCGGCGCTGCTGGCTTCCTTCATCATGGCCATGGTCGGCATTCAGGTTATTGTGGAAGCGGTCCGCTCCTTGTTTGAAGGGGCCAAAGAAGTACCGCAGCTATGGTCAGCCGGGGTGGCGGTGGTGTGTGCCGCAGCCATGATGGGGGTATATCTATATAACAAGCGGCTCGCCAGACAGATTAATAACGGCGCGCTGCTGGCAGCAGCCAAGGATAATTTCTCCGATGCCATGGTCAGCATAGGTGCTGCGGTGGGGATCGTCGGTGCGCAGTTCGGCTTACCCTGGATTGATTCGGCCGCAGCGGTGGCCGTCGGCTTGCTCATTTTGAAGACGGCTTGGGATATTTTCCGCGATTCCACGTACCGCCTGACGGACGGATTCGATCAGGATAGACTGCTGGACCTGCGCAGCACGATTGCCCGGACACCCGGAGTCGAAGGCATCAAGGATTTAAAAGCCCGTGTTCACGGCAATCATGTGCTGGTGGATGTGGTTGTAGAAGTCAATGCCGAGATTACAGTAATGCAGGGCCATGAGATTAGCGACTCCATCGAGGAGCGGATGAGCACGCTTCATAATATTATGAATGTGCAGGTTCATGTGGAACCCAAGCAATAATATCCTGAATTTCTCCTAGTTAGCTGTAATTTCCACCAAATTCAAGGAGGAATCAAGACTATAGACCCGGATGTTACCATAAGTTGGCAAGCTTTTTTGTGAAATTTGGAGCATGTTCCAATTCCCGGTCAAGCCTATAATGAGTGCAGAAAGCAACTAACGAAGCGCGCGACGTTGTTGAATTTCTCACTACGCTAACCGGGGGAACTCTATGATCGTACCACATAAAAGGATAGCAGCATCGCTGCTCGTCTCGGCATCACTTGCACTGTCATCCGGAGTATTCAATCCTCAGCAGGTGCAGGCGGCTTCTGTCACTGCTAATTCATCTATTACAGCATCTGCAGCGCAAACAGGTGTGATTATATCTTCTGTCCGTCTGCGCTCAGCGCCATCGACAAGCGGGAAAGTGCTGAAATATTTGAATAAAGGCGACCAGGTGGCCATTCTTGAAGAAACGAACAGTTATTGGTATAAAGTCAGAACTGCAGGCGGCGACGTTGGGTATACCAGCAGGGGAGAGCAGTATATCAGTGTGGCTGCTGCCCCGGCGTCACAAACGGCAGTGATTCAAGCGACTGTCCGACTTCGGGAGGCCCCCTCAACCAGCGGACAGGTGATAGGCTATTTATACACAGGTGACCGGGTAACTATTGTGGAAGAAACGAATAGTTACTGGTACAAGGTAAGAACGGCAAATGGCAATGTTGGTTATACCAGCTCGTCGGATCAGTACATTGCAGCGGATGGGGGAACAGCAACACCGGCTCCAGCTCCGGCGCCCGTACCAATTCCGGCTCCAGCTCCTACGCCTGTGCCGACGCCAGCCCCGGTGCCTACGGCTCCTCCGCAGGTGAATGTAATTGAGAGTGTAATCGCCGCGGGTATGGGTTATCTTGGGACTCCTTATGAGTTCGGCTCCAGCCGCAGCGATACCAGCACCTTCGATTGCTCCGATTTCATCCGGCAGATCTTCATGGACGCAGCCAATCTGAGGCTTCCTGCCGATTCGCGGCAGCAAGGAGATTGGATCAAGCAGAACAGTACGGTGGTGACGGATATCTCCGGACTCAAGCGCGGAGATCTGATGTTTTTTATGGATTATAAGGGCAGCTCGGATTCAGCTTATGCCGGAATTGACAAGTCTACGGCAAGAATTACGCATGTGGCTATGTATTTAGGTGACGGCCAGCTGCTCCAGACTTATTCCGTGGCCTCCGGCGGCGTACGGGTTGATAAATTAAGCGCTTCTTGGATGAAACGTTTCCTTTACGGAGGTTCGGTCATCCGCTAAAATATAGAGTGTAGGGCATGAAGCGAGAGCAGTACAGTTTGTGACGGGTGAACTAGGGCGGGTGTTTGGCGGGGCTATCCCTTCAGTGGAATGATTCTACTGTAGGGATAGCCCCTATTTCTATGCTGCGGCCGGATTTTCACTAGCAGCCGCAAAAAGGGGCTGTCCCAAAAGTAGATATTCTACTGACGAGTCAGATTCTCAAATTTCTCAAAAGCTTCAAATGTTATAAAAGCAGCGATCCTCCCGTTATTGGAGAATCGCTGCTTTCTGTTTTTGGTCCATTGCAGCTTGCTTCAATAGATTATGGGGGAGCGAAAGCCAACCGACTTCTAGCGTCACTTTCTCCATGCCGCGAAGCAGAAATCGCCGGAACCCCCGGTTGTTCTTCAATGTATGTACCTTTTCTTGCAGCTTGGACTTATGTTTACTAACGGCTTTCCCCGTGACTTTCTGGAATATCTTCTTCCAGATCCATTGGCAAGCAAAGTTGGTCCATGGTATATTGAATGTACAAAAGAAACCTCTCCTTTGAAATGGTTGTGTGGTAACTCCATTTTACCAAAGGACGGTTTCTTTTTGTGATTTTAGAAAGATTTGAAGAAACTTTTTCCGCTTAAACAGCGGAGAGGACGGAACGATTGTGGAAAAGCGGTAGCGGTCGCCTTTGTCACCGGATTTTCACCGCTAAGGAGAATAAATAAAATCTGGGGACAACAGCGATTGGAACAACGGTCCGTTCGCGGAGCGTCCACCCAAGGGCTCACGTTGAACCTACTCCAAAATAAGGGGCTGTCCCAAGCAGCCATTTCATGGCTTTTGGGACAGCCCCAAAAGTTCGTTTTAAACAAGGGGAAGAGCATTAAGTTCTCGGATATATTTCTGTATTAACGGCGGTTTACTGTGTAGTTGTTCCCGTAATTATTATCCCAATACGTTTGTCCATTTGCGGTGTAGGAGATAGCGTACTGAATTTGCGTAACACTTGGGTCAATATTATTAAAGCTGAAACCCCAGATTTCTACGCTGCCATCGGAGTTCGCCGGTATGGAGTAGCTGGCGAATCCTTCCCTGGTTGTATTCCAGTTATCGGTTGTATATTTGATTTTAACCTCTTTGCTGGAGGCTAAATTTTTGACATATACACTTCCCGAGAAGGTGTTCTCATATAAATCATCGTAAGCGCGAAAAACGTTCGGTTTACCAAGAATGGTTGAACTTTCATTAAAACGGCTGACGGAATAGTTTTGTCCGTTGTTATTGTCCCAATACGTTTGTCCATTGACTTCATACTTAATTGCAAATTGAATCGTTTGGGCATTTGCGAGCTGCGGATTATTATTGCTAATGTTATCGGTGGAAACTATAAAATTCCATTTTTCATGTGTGGAGTCCGTTAGGCCTTGATAGGAGGCGTTCGTATCATACCACTGACCGTCTCCAGGAGTATAGTGAATAGTTACAGTTTTTGGGTTGCCCAGGTTGCTTACTTCGATATTGCCGCTGAATCCAACGTATCCAAACTTGTAAATATATAGATTGGCTGAAGTCAGTTGAACAGGCTGGTCACTGGCAAAGACAGATTGCGCAAACGTTAGCACAAAAACAGCTGCGAAAACCAAAATCGATAAACTCTTCTTCATCTTCATGAACATTTTACAACATCTCCTTTTTTTGGTATGAAATTCAGGATAAATATACCATATAATATACCAATAGTAAACATATTTTATATTAATTTTTGATTAAATGGATATTATTAGTTTTCATAGAAAACCCGTAACAGCAAGCGTTTGTGCATTTTTGTGTAATCTTTTGAACATAAGAATATCTCTGGAGTACAGCGGACGGAGGCTATTCCTGGACAGAGCTTCATCCCTAATGACCAGCGGGCGAAGCGGAGGCAATGGGAGAAATATAGAAGGGGCTGTCCCAAAAGCAGATTTCTTTGACTGTGATAGCTTTCTTTATTCTTAAAACCACAAAAATTGAGCAAAGCAGCGATTCTCCCGTTACTGGAAGAATCGCTGCTTTGCGTTTTTGGTCATTGGCTGCTTGCTTTAATAGATTATGGGCAAGGGAAAGCCAACCGACCTCGAGTTTCACTTTCTCCGTCCCTCGAAGTAGGAAGCGCCGGAATCCCCGGTTGTTCTTCAGTTGGCCAAATACACTTTCCGGTTCCGTCATCCGGCGCACGGCCAAGGCGTAACCTTCTTCACTCCGTCGCCTTGGTCTCCGGGTTTTCACCGCTAAGGGGAATAGAAAAAAATCTGGAGACCACAGCGATTGGAACAACGGTCCGTTCGCGGAGCGACCACCCAAGTGCTCACGTTGATCCTATTTAAAAACAAGGGGCTATCCCAAGCAGCCATTACATGGCTTTTGGGACAGCCCCGCTTGTATGTACGCCCGCAGAGAGAGTAAAGGACGCGGTTTACGGGCCCCATCAAAGCTATAGATAAGCTTCACAGCATGTTTTTGAGTTCCAGGCTACAATGGAGGGAGTGATTACAGGGCCGGAGTGATTACATAGGCGGATGCGGGCACCTTGATCCATGCTTTGCCCAGCCATGTGTAAATTTCTCTCCATTCATTGCCTGCGCTGTCGGTCGTTACAGCTCCTGTAGTATCTATGGTCTGGGCGCTCAGCCAGCCTGCTGGAGTCATGCTGCCCACGGAAAGGTGGAAAGGAGTGGCTTTTGTCAGGATAATCATAGGTGTTGCCGGTTTGAGATCTGTTTGCGTGATTACCGTTTCGAATTTGTCACCATAAGTGCTGCCTGTTACGGTTGTGGCGTTAGCGGCGGTACCGGATGCTTCATCGGCTGAAGCCGTTGCTGCAAAAGAAGCTACAAGTCCCATTGCTACTGCGATGCTGGCGAATTTTTTCATCGGTGATTCCTCCTAGGATAAGTTTGGTTGTTGTAGTGGGATTTCCCATGTTTATCTGTGCTAATATGATGTAAACAGAAAAAGGACCCTATGAACCAATCGGATTATTTTTTTTATTTTACGCAGCACTGTTGAGGGTGCGAGGCCTACATTTTCTGCAGGGTGAATAAGATATAGGGAATTTAGAAGCGGGGGTGCACAGCGGAAAGCTTACCGCACAAAAAGCCCAAAACTCCAAAAGGAGTTCAGGCTCAGAGGTCTGCCTGTGCAGATTATCTTGAAGACAGCAGGCCGGGGTTACATCGATCTTCCCCTGCGTCCCATGAAGAGTGAAACGATGAACAGAATCAGGAAGATGTAGAACAGCACCTTTGCAATGCCTACAGCGGCTGCAACAACATTGAAGAATCCGAAAATACCGGCGATTAAAGCTATGACGAGCAGAATTACCGACCATTTTAGCATGATGTGTCATCCTTTCGGTGATGAAGAATATAGTCGAATGTAGTCATTGTTTAAACGGGGACTTTTGTTTTGAAACAAGGAGCAGAGGCCCTTGACATTTTGTTTCGGCCCATTCCGGTAAGGGTAACTATGCAGTACAAGGCAGAGCAAGCCGACATTCAAGATTGGAAGGGGTTTTGGAAATGATCATTGATCTTAGCGTCGCACTGGTTGCGATTGCATTCGCCGTACTTGTCTTCTTTTTAATTAAAACCTTGAAATCAGCGAAGGAATCCCTCGACAAGGTCAGCCAGACTCTGCAGGAAGTTCAGAAAACGATCGATGAGCTTACTTATGAAGTGAAAACAACGGTCAGACACGCTAACGATATTACCGCAGATGTTCAAAACAAAATTCAAAAGATTGATCCGATTGTCGATTCTGTGAAGAACCTTGGCGATGTCATGAACGAATTGACACTGACTGTGAAGCAGGTATCGGTAACTGTAATTGAGAAATTCCGCAAATCGCGTGAGCTGAAGGAAAAGGCCAAGGCTGTATCTATAGAAAATACTCCGCTTACTCCTGCGGAAGAACGGACCGTGAAATCCTATGAGACTGTAAATGCCAAGAAAGCACCCGGAAAGATCGCCATGGCACTAAAAGGCGTAGACACAGCTGCTGCCATCTGGCAGAAATTCCGTCATTAACCGGCAAAGCTGAGGAAAGTCCTTGGCGGCAATGCCAGGCAGCAGAAATCTGATGAAAGGCGGGATGGTTCAATGAATGTTATCCTTCTCTTGCTGGGTCTCCTTTCTTCCTATTTCTCTGCATCTCCGCAACAGGAGCCTGTTGCTGCCGCTTGGCTGTACCCGCAACCGCCCGTAGTCCAGTCCTTTGGGCACAGTGTGAATACCAGTTCCTATATAGGAAGCTTCAACTCCTTAGCAGGGGTTTCGCTCTACATGCCGCTAGAAGAACTGCTGCAGGTTAAGGGCTCACCGCTTGAGGTTACGCCAGATCCTTGGCAGGGCTGCCAGGAGTACCATTATGCCGATATGTCTGCAGGAATTTGTGAGGGGGCTGTACTGTATGTGCATGTCACTCCAACGGAAGCAAGACAATACGGCCTGTATCTGAATGATCAGCGGATTGAACCGCATAAGAATAATCTCGTAGAGATGCTGGGCACACCTGATTTTGTTGCCGAGGACGGAGATGTATATATGAGAGGAAGTACCGCACTCAAGATTTACCGTAATTCCCAGACAGGTGAATGGGACGGTATTGATTTGTTTGACGGAAATTCTTCCTGAGGCGTTTCAATAGGACGATAAAATGGTTAATGAAATTCAGCCATCTTAATAGCGTTGTCCTCTCATATCATACAAGGAGCGTGATTTCATGGATTCAATCCGTACGCAGGCTTATGCCAAGCTGCTGGATAATGGTATTCAGGCGATAGAAGAAGTGAACCGGCTGCTGGGCAGCGGCTACACAAGGGATGACCTCTATGTGATCAGCCATAATGAGGACCGCGAAGGCCGGATTGCGGATGCTGCGGATACGAATGAAGTGGGATTGCATGAAGAGGGGCTGTTTGGCGCGATTGCCAACATGTTCCGCTCGCGGGGTGACGCGCTCCGGAACAAGATCACTTCTCTGGGATTCAGTCCCGCAGAAGCGGCTTATTACGAGAAAGAGCTTGATTCGGGCAAGGTTCTCGTGATCGCCAAAAAAAATCTGCATTAATCTCATTGTTTTCTTATGAAGAGTCCTATGGTTCAATAGCGTAACCTCCAGTCCCACTACACGTGGTGGTGCTGGAGGTTACTTTGTTGAATACGATAACATGCCTTTCTTCCAATATATTGTTTAATGGAAACCAGCGGTTTAAATATCGTATGATAGAATGGACTATTGCTGAATTTTACGTTGACACACTATATGTGCGGGGTGAAGAAGATTGAGAATTTTGATCGTAGACGATAATCCGACCAACGTAATCATTATCCGTGAAATTCTAAAAAAGAGAATTACCGGAATTTTATAACGGCAGCTTCTGCCAAAGAAATGCTCAAACTGCTGGGTATCGGATCAGGAAATGACGAGAAGCGTTCCAGACAGTCCGATATAGATTTGATTCTGCTGGATATGATGATGCCGGAGATGGATGGGATTGAGGCCTGCCGGGTTGTCCAGCAGCATGAGCATCTGCGGGATATCCCGATTATCATGGTTACCGCCGTCGGCGATTCCAAAAAATTAGCGGAGGCGCTGGACGCCGGTGCTGTGGACTATGTGACCAAGCCGATTAACAAGGTTGAGCTGATGGCGCGTATCCGGCTGGCGCTGCGCCTGAAACGCGAGAAGGATTGGCATGTGGAGCGGGATCAGCGGATACAGGATGAGCTGAAGCTGGCCGCCCTGGTGCAGAATGCGGTTCTCAGTCTGCCGCTGAAGGATGAGGCGTTTGAAGTCCATGCCATTTATCAGCCGTCATTTGAACTCGCGGGGGACTTGTATGCCTGGTATCCCCTGGGGGATGGACGGTATGCCGTTATTCTGCTGGATATGATGGGACATGGGATTTCCTCGTCACTGTTCTGCATGTTTTTGGCCTCTGTTCTCAAGGATACCGTAACCACTTATGTGCAGCCGGAGAAAGTCATTCAGGAGCTGAACCGGCGTTTTAATCAGCTGTATATCGAGAAGCAGCTGGTGCAGTATTATTTTACCGCGATCTATCTTGTCATCGATACCCGGCTGAAACGCATTGACTACGTGAATGCCGGACACCCGCCCGGGCTCTTCTTTGAAGGGGGAGCCGCCAAACCGGTTTTACTGGAGAGCAACTGCCATCCGGTGGGCTTATTCGACAGTATTGAGATCCAGCCGCAGACCCTGACCTTTGAGGATGAAGGCCACTTGGTGCTGTATACGGACGGGTTGCTGGAAATGGCCGAGGGCGGCCAGGAAGAACAGCTGGAATTTATGACCTCTCATTTGAATGGGGGACATGAATGGCTGGAAGAGCCAATGCGTGCTGCTTTCTTCAATGAGGCTCCTAATCAGGAGCGGGACGATGATAAATGCTTAGTATGGATTTCGCTGAAGAAAGGAACAGATCCGGAATGAAAATAAAGGCAAAACTGCTGATCGGCTTCAGTGCAATACTCGCCATTATGCTGGCGCTGACCTTTATCGGATACGATCGGCTCAATTATATGAGCAGCCAGCTGGACAGCTTTCAGGACAGATACAGCAAGGGCCGCTCCTCCTCGGGACTCCGGGGGAAGTTAACGACATGGCGCGCATTCTCACGACATCTATGCTGAATGCCGACCAGCTCTCGGTCGAATCCCAAAAAAACGAGATTAATGCCAAAGAAAAAAAAGCCGAGGGATACTTGAAGGCGATAGAGGAGTCGACGGAAACAGCGGAAGAAATGCAATTGCTGACCCGGATTAAAGCGGCGTACACCGCTTATATGACTTATCAGAACAAAGCGCTTGATATGCTCTCCGCCGGCTATTTTCAGAATGCGAATGCCTACCGGAATTCGGAGGGGCAGAAGATTCAGAATGAGGTGCTGGACAGCCTGAATGCCCTCTCGGATTACAACGCCTTCAGAATGACCGAGGAAAACAGCAAAGCTCAGGCTGCTTATGAGCGGTCTATTCAAATGGTGACCTTAATTATGATTGTGGGGCTGCTGCTGGGGCTTGGAGTCGTTTTGTGGGTAATTCCGAGCATTACACGCGGTCTTAATGTTGTTTCCATGATGATAAGAAGCTTTGGCAATGGCAAAATGAGGGCTATCCGCCGGATCAAGGTTACCTCCAAGGATGAGATTGGGGAGGTCGCCCGGGTGTTTCAGAACATGGCGGGGGATCTCGAACAGAAGCAGGAGATGGAGAAGGCTTATGCGCAGGCGCAAAGCGATCAGGCCTGGCTGAATGCGAATATTGCCCGTGTGACGGAACTGCTGCGCGGAGTCAGCTCGCTGGAGCAGGTATCGCAGACCTTTATCAGTGAATTCACTCCTGTACTCGGGGCCGAATACGGGGCGATCTATCTGAAGGATCAGAACAATCCGAACCTGCTCTCCAGCAGTGCCTATTATGCAGGTGAAGCAGGCGGGAAGCCTAAGGACAGCTTTGAAATCGGCCAGGGTCTTGTGGGGCAAAGCGCGCTGGACAAAAAGCCGATCAAGCTGGCCAACGCTCCGGAGGACTACGTTTCGGTTACATCCGGATTTGGAGGTTCGCACCCGGATCATATTCTGATTTATCCGGTGCTCTTTGAAGATGAGTTGATGGGGGTTGTGGAATTTGCTTCCTTTACGCCACTCAGCAACTTGCAGAATGAATTGCTGCATCAGCTTGCGAACAACCTGGGTGTGATTCTGAATAATATCAGCCGGCGGCTTGTGGTGGAAGAGCTGCTGCGCGAATCCCAGGCGCTTACAGAAGAATTGCAGTGCCAGTCGGAGGAACTGCAGACACAGCAGGAAGAGCTCCGCCGCTCCAACGAAAATCTGGAGGAGCAGACGGATGCGCTCAGACGTTCCGAAGATTTGCTGCAGCGCCAGCAGGAAGAACTGGAGCACTACAATACCGAGCTGGTCGCCAAGACCCGGGCCCTGGAGGATCAGGTCCAAGAGGTTGAGGAGAAGAAGGATGAAATCGAGCATGCCCGCCGCCAGTTGGAGAAGCAGGCGATGCAGCTTGCAGTGACCAGTAAATATAAATCCGAGTTCCTGGCCAATATGTCCCATGAGCTTCGCACTCCGTTGAACAGTCTGCTGATTCTATCCCAACTGCTTACAGAGAACAAGGAAGGGAATCTGACAGAGAAGCAGGTGGAGTTTGCACATACCATCTATATGTCCGGTGCGGACCTGCTCAAAATGATCGATGAGATTCTCGATCTGTCCAAGGTGGACGCCGGCAAAATGGAATTGAACTACGAAGAAGTACCGCTGACCGATCTGAAAACCTTTGTGAAGCAGAATTTTGCACCGCAGGCTGCCAAAAAAGGGTTGTCTCTGCGCCTTTTATTCGACGAGCCGCTGCCGGATGTGATTTATACGGACAGCCACCGCCTGAAACAAATTCTGCGGAATCTGCTGTCCAACGCCTTCAAGTTTACTAGTGAGGGCTTTGTGGAATTTTCGGTGAGTGCCGCAGATAAGGAACAGCTGCCTGCCTTTCTTCCGCATGAGTACGATTATATTGCGCTTTCCGTGAAGGATAGCGGGATTGGCATCCCTGCGGATAAGACGGATATTGTCTTTGAAGCTTTCCAGCAGGTGGATGGAACGACCAGCCGCAAATATGGCGGTACAGGACTGGGCTTGTCCATCAGCCGTGAGCTTGCCCGGCTGATGGGGGGAGCCATTGGACTGGATTCGCGCGAAGGCCAAGGCAGCATTTTCACCTTGTACCTGCCGGTTAAAGGCCATTACAGCCTGCTTCCAGGTGCAGTTCAGGCTGCAGCCGCCCAAGAGGCTTATGCTGTGCCTGATTATGATAGCGGCCGGGGGAGGACTATACTCAGGAAGCTTCGCCAGCACCGCTGGAACCTGTAGTTGTAGAGGATGACCGTGAGGATTTGTCTTCCAAGGACAAGGTTCTCCTGATTATTGAAGATGATGAGAAGTTCGCCAAAATTCTGCTCGATATGGCCCGGAGCCGCGGGTTCAAAGGTCTGGTGGCTCTCCAGGGGGATACCGGTCTGAACATGGCTACAACGTATCTGCCGGACGCCATTATTCTTGATATTCAGCTGCCGGTTATGGATGGCTGGGCCATTCTCCGGGAGCTCAAGGGCTCTTCGCAGACCCGGCATATTCCTGTTCATGTCATTTCTGTGAATGATGAAGTGAAGCAGGGACTGATGATGGGGGCAATGGCTTACTTAAGAAAACCTTCTACCAGGGAAGCGCTGGAGCGGGCGTTCTCGCAGATTGAGAGCTATACAGCCAGCACTTTGAAGCATTTGCTGATTGTTGAGGATGACGATATTCAGCGCCGTTCCATTATGGAGCTTATCGGACATGATGATGTGGCCATCACCGCAGTCTCCACCGGCCATGAAGCGCTGGCAGAACTGCGCAAGCAAAAATACGACTGTATGGTTCTGGATCTGATGCTGGATGATATGACCGGTTTCGAGCTGCTGGACCAGATCCGTGATGATGAAGAGCTAAATGATCTGCCGATTATTATCTATACCGGCAAGGATCTGGACAGCAAGGAAGAGACCAGGCTGCGAAAATATGCAGAATCGATTATCATTAAAGATGTGCGTTCTCCGGAAAGGCTGCTGGATGAAACCACATTGTTCCTGCATCGTGTGGAAGCCAATCTGCCTGAAGACAAGCGTAAAATCCTGCAAAAGCTGCACAATAAAGAAGAGCTCTTCGACGGTAAGAAGATATTGCTGGTCGATGACGATATCCGCAACGTATTCGCTCTGTCCAGCGTACTGGAAGGTTACCATATGGAAGTGAAATTTGCGGAGAACGGCCGGGAGGCGCTGGACATGCTGGTCGAGCAGGAGGACTTCGATCTGGTGCTGATGGATATGATGATGCCGGAGATGGATGGATACGAGGCGATGCGCCGGATCAGGCAGATGCCGCAATACCAGAAGCTGCCGATTATTGCGCTTACAGCCAAGGCGATGAAAGAAGACCGCGCCAAGTGTATTGAAGCCGGTGCCTCCGATTATATGAAGAAACCTATCAGTACGGAACAGCTTCTTTCGCTAATGCGTGTGTGGTTGTATTCGTAAGCCTGCTTTTGGGGTAATAGGATTACAGTATAAAATATCACCGGGCCGGTAATACGTCAGGAGCAAGGGAGCCTTGATAATAATGACAGCGATGGAACGCGGGTACGAAGAGCAAATGATCCAGACCGCCACCAGACAGGAGCTGGAGCAGATCGAGATAGAACTGCTTCTCAGCGGTGTACACCGCTTCTATGGATATGACTTCAGGAACTATGCGCTGCCTTCCCTGAAACGCCGCATCTGGCATCACGTACATGCGGAGAATGTGCCGACGATATCCGCACTGCAGGAGAAGGTGCTGCATGACCGTGCCTGCTTTGAGCGGTTTGTATACAGCCTGTCCATACCGGTGACGGAGATGTTCCGGGACCCCGGACTTTTTCTGACCTTCCGCCAGAAGGTCATCCCGCTGCTTCGGACTTACCCTTATATCCGGATCTGGCATGCCGGATGCTCCACCGGAGAAGAAGTATACTCCATGGCCATCCTGCTGCATGAGGAAGGGCTGTATGACAAAGCGCGCATCTATGCCACAGACATGAACGCACGCTCACTGCAGCAGGCCAAGGAAGGCGTATACGAAATCAGCAAGATGAGGCAGTATACCAAGAACTACATGGAAGCGGGCGGTACCCGCGCGTTCTCTGAATACTATACAGCGAAATATAACTCAGTGATTCTCCAGCCTTATTTGCGCAAGAATATTATTTTTGCAGAGCATAATTTGGCGACAGATACATCGTTTAATGAATTCAATGTAATTTTCTGCCGTAATGTCATGATCTATTTCAACGACGGGCTTAGAGATCACGTTCACGGACTGTTCCATGAGAGCCTAAGCCGTTTCGGAGTCCTGGTACTCGGTTCCAAGGAGTCTATTCATTTCACCAGGTACAGCGACAGCTACGAGCCCTTGGATAGAGTAGAAAAAATATACCGCAAGAATAAATAGCGGGTTAGGAGGGGCCAATGGGGGTTCAAGAACCGATTCATATACTGCTTGTCGATGACCGTCCTGAGAATCTGCTGGCGCTGGAAGCAGTGCTTGAAAGCCAGCATTATACGCTTGTCAAAGCCAATTCCGGTGAAGAAGCACTGCGGTGTTTATTAAAGCATGAATTTGCAGTGATTGTACTGGACGTACAGATGCCGGGTATGGATGGAATTGAAACCGCCAAATTAATCAAAGCCAGAGAGAAAACGAAGGATATTCCGATTATCTTTATCTCAGCTAACAGCAAAGAGGCGGAGCATCTGTTCGCGGGATATTCTGCTGGCGCGATTGATTATATGGTCAAGCCCTTCATTCCCCAGATTCTGAAATCCAAAATTGAAGGCTTCGTTGATATGTACCTTACGACCAAGAAACATCAGATGCAGACTATGCTTCTGCAGCAAAAGACGCAGGAGCTGGAGAGGATAAACGGGGAGCTGACCAGGGCCAAGGAAGAGGCGGAAATTGCCGCTAAGGCCAAAACGGAGTTCCTTGCCATGATGAGCCATGAGATCCGGACGCCTATGAACGGTGTAGTGGGCATGATTGATCTGCTTATGGAAACAGAGCTTGCCCCTGAGCAGAAAGAGTACACGGAAATTATCCGTAAAAGTGCCGATACCCTGATCACCGTCATTAACGATATTCTTGATTTCACCAAAATGGAATCAGGTAAGATGGAAATGGAGGAGCAGTTATTTGAGCTGCAGACCACTATCCAGGAGGTGTTTAGCTTATTTTCTGCAGAAGCCGGCAAAAAAAATCTCGAATTGGCCTATTTCATCGACCAGAAGCTGCCCAGGCTGATTTACGGGGATATGGCCCGTTTGCGTCAGGTATTAATCAATCTGGTGGCTAATGCGGTTAAATTCACCAACCATGGCGGGGTTTACCTTGTTGCTTCCAGCGTTCCTTCGGAAGATAATAAATTAACGGTCGAGTTTACCATCAAGGATACCGGCATCGGAATCTCTCCGGAGAAATGTGACCGGCTGTTCCAGCCTTTCTCCCAGCTGGATTCCTCGATGACCCGCAAATATGGCGGAACAGGTCTGGGACTGGCCATTTGCAAATCTTTGGTAGGGATGATGGGCGGTGAAATCCGCGTGGAATCCATGGAGGAAAAAGGTGCAACCTTTGTTTTTACGATTAAGACTGCCGTTTCCGAAGACGAGCTTGGGAAAAACCTTCAGGAAGAAGAACATCCTGGCGGTATATCCGGTCAGCAATGGCGCAAAAAGGTGCTGGTAGTGGATGATCATCCCATCAATCAGCGTCTGATGGTCAGTATGCTGGACAAGCTGGGGTATGAATCCACAGTGGCAGAGGATGGACAGCAGGCAGTGGAGCGGTCGCTTCATGAGGATTACGATTTTATTTTTATGGACCTGCAGATGCCGGTGATGGATGGCCTAACGGCGACCTCCAAAATTCGGCAGGGTTCAGGCCATAACGCCACCAAAGCCGTCATTATCGCAATGACAGCAAATGTAATGGAAGGAGTCCAAAACCGCTGTTCGGCTGCGGGAATGGACGGGTACATTAGCAAGCCTTTGAAGATGAGCAGTGTTCAGCAGATTATTTCACGTTATACTAGTGAGGATCATCCGGCAACACAGCGGAATACCACTCTTTTTAAGGCATAATCCAATAAGTACCAGTGTGTCAATGGCGCGCTTTTTGTTTCAAGGGTACAGCTTTAGGGTTATTGGTAAAGAAAACATTTATCAGGAGAGATTGTCTATGAATACAAATAAAAGCGAAAAGTTCCACACAAGAACTGAAACTGAAGACAATGTAAGCACGGTTTATTTAATCGGAGAGCTCGATTTGTCGGTTGCTCCCGATTTTCGTCTGGTTATGGAACCGCTCGTAGGGGACACTGGGCTTGATCTTGTGATTAATCTGAAGGAATTGAGATATATCGACAGCACAGGGATTGGGATTCTGCTCTCGATTTTAAAAGCAAGACATGGAATGGACGTTAAGTTTTCGGTCGAAGAAGTTCCGCCGCAAATACAGAAATTATTTGATATGACAGGCATCTCCAAGTTTTTTGCCCCCAAGAGAATTCCCACTAGGAAAGGATCGAACTAAGGATGAGTGATGACGTGCAAAAAGTAGTTCTTCAGTTACCCGCAAGCGCAGAATATGTCGATATCGTCAGATTGAATTTATATGGCATTGCCTCCAAGATGGGTTTTACTTATGAGGACATTGAAGATATGAAAGTAGCTGTATCGGAAGCCTGTAACAATTCTGTACTCTATGCCTACGGTCAGGAAGACGGTTTGGTTGACGTAATCTTTGAAGTTGGATCAAGTGCCTTGTCCATCACGGTCAAAGATGAGGGGAGAGCTTTGACGGTATGGATGCGTCCGGTGAACGCATGACGCTGCATGACAAAGAGCTGAATGATGTTCAGGTAGGCGGGCTGGGATTTTACCTAATGCAAGCGCTCATGGATGACGTTAGCGTTGTGAGCGAAGCAGGAAGAGGGACAGTCGTAACCCTGACCAAACGGCTTAATTTCAGCGAGGAGAAGGTATGAACGAAAAAGTGACTCCCCCTGAGTCCATGAACGAAGCGGTAAGTCTGATCTGGGAATACCAGCAGACCAAAGATAATGAAATTGCAACAGCTTTGATCCGGAAATATGAACCGATGGTGAAGATGGCTGCCGGGAAGATTGCCCGCAACCGTCCTGACCTTTATGAAGATCTGTATCAGGTAGGCCAAATGGCGCTGATTAGACTGCTGCAGCAATATGACATCAGCCTGGGAATTCCGTTTGAGCCTTATGCTATGAAAAGCATGATCGGGCATATGAAAAATTTTCTGCGCGACAAATCCTGGTACATACAGGTTCCTAGAAGGATCAAAGAGAAGGGTGCCCTTGTTCAGCAGGCCATTGATGAGCTAACCATCAGATTGGAACGTTCTCCTGCAGTTGAGGAAATTGCCCATTATCTTGATCTTACCGTAGAAGAAACAGTCGAAGTCCTGGCCGGAAGAGAGTGTTACCATTACGTATCCCTGGATTCCCCACTTTCTCAAGAGGAGACAGGTGCTACGCTTGGGGAACTCATCAGCTCTGAAGCCGATGATTATGAGACCGTGGAGAAGCGAATGGACCTGCAGCAGGCTCTGGGACAACTGAAAGAACAGGAGCAGCAGGTGCTGCTGCTGGCTTTCCAGGATGGCCAGTCACAGCGTGCCATTGCCCAGAAGCTTGGAGTGTCGCAAATGAGCGTATCGCGGATTCAAAAACGGGCTACAGAAAAGCTGAAGCAGATCATGGCGAATTCATCCTATTGATATAGATATGCGCGTATAAGCCTGTATAAGTCTTGTAACCAAAAGGACATGCCCTTCCCGGCCGGGAATAGGGCATGTCCTTTTGGTTTGGGTGCAGCAAATGTATAAGCGGATGGTGCTGATCCCGGGAGGGATCAGCTATTGGCATCAATATATTTTTTGATTTCACCAAGATATTCTCCGATCACCGGCACATTCAGGAACAGGCTGAGAATATAGCCCAGTAAGCCGAGAATCACAAAGGTGCCAAGCGAGAGTCCCAGACCACGGGATATGCCTGCCATAAGATTGGTAATAATCCGTTTTTTGGGGTTGGTATAGTTTTCAAGGATATCCTTGAATTCCGATTTTTCCAGGGAATCAGCAATTTTATCAAGCCGGGCATTCAACCGTTTAACCTCATGCCTCAGCTCGAAGGGATGCTCTTCCACTTCGTACCTTTTCGTGTTGCCGCCCGCATCTCCCATAAGGCATACCTGCTTTCTATAGCCCGTAACCGGACTTTAATAAGGGAATTAAGCCTCATTTGCCAGTAAGAAGCCATCTTTCACATAACAACAGCCAGCTGCTAGTGAGCTGGCTGTTCCCTGCGTTTAGATCAAGCCCCGGGTCACCACAGATTAGTAAGAGGATTTATAAGAGGCTTTAACTTCCTCTTTGGCATCATTTGCCGTATCCGCTATATCCTTGGAAGAAGCGGAAGCTTCTTCGGCAACATCTTTGGAAGCGTCTTTTACGTCAGAGGCGACATCAGCCGACGCGTTCCCTACGGTATCACCGATTTTTTTACCCGTTTCCGATAAAGTGGCGGCTATTTGCTGTTTGCTGTCGTTGACTGTGGTGAAAATATCCGAAGCTTTGGCCGACACAGTGCTGGCAAGGTCCGTAGCCTTTTCCCCAACAGTAGCAGCAATCGATTTGGTTTTATCCGTTACGACACCGGCAACCTCTTTGGTTTTGTCCGTAGCGGTTGAGAATTTTTCCGACAAGTCACTGCGCATTTCACGGCCCGGCTTGGGAGCGAACAGCAATGCTGCAGCAGCACCAATCAAACCTCCGATAAAAACTCCTTTGAAAAATGTGCTTCCACTCTCTACCGGATATTCCGTTTCTGCTTTATTCATTCCAATCACTCCTCATTGGATTATTGTAGTCCAGCGTCTCGGCTGCAGGTAATGACCAGGGCCGTCATCTGGATATCAGGGTGGCCTGAAGGTTCTTACTTCGTATATAAACGTGGGTGAATGGGCTGAAACAGCAAAAAAGCATGGGAAAGATTGCCGCAGCATATGGAAGCATGAGTGAATTTTATTGGTTATATGCCGTAAAAATTAAGATATTTGAAACTTTACAAACCACTTGAAATGAATTGCCTATCCTTAAGTCTCGCGGAGAATCATATATCCGTAGGCGGGCAGCTGGAGCTGTCCCCGTTCCCAGATGTCTGCCGGCTGCTGGAGCTCCAGATTGATCCAGGTGCTTTCTAATTTAAGCGCTGAAATGTGGGCGTCTATGGGAAGTTCGGAGTTATTCATGATTACCAGGAAACGGTCGTGCTCATCCCACCGTTCATAAACAAGCAGCTCCGGGTGCTCCGGGTGTTCAAGAAACTTAATCGCACTGCCGCGGAATGCGGAGTTCGATTTACGCAGCCGGATGGCCCAGCGGTAATACTCCAGAAGGTCCTGATTCTGTTTCCGGGGGTCCCATTCCATGCATTTCCGGTTGTGTGGATCATACTCCCCATCCATGCCGATTTCATCTCCGTAATAAATACAAGGCGTGCCCTGATAGGTCATCAGGAACAGAAAGGCCAGTTTCAGACGCCGGATATCCCCGCCGCACAGGGTCAGGAAACGTACGGTATCGTGGCTGTCCAGCAAATTAAAGGAGACTTCCGTAATCTGCTGCGGATAATTGGCCAGTAAAGTTCCGACCGACCGCGAGAACTGCCCGGCACCGGTCTGCCCACGGGCAAAAAAGTTCAGCAGCATGTTCGTCAGCTGATAATTCATTACGGCGTCGAACTGGTCTCCGAGCAGCCATGGCAAGGAATCATGCATGATTTCTCCAACGAGATAAGCATCGGGATTGATCTGTTTAACCATAGTGCGGAAATCACGCCAGAATTGATGGGAAACCTCATTGGCGACATCCAGGCGCCATCCGTCTACACCGATTTCCTGAATCCAGTAGCGGCCGACCTTCAGCAGATATTCCCTGACTTCCGGATTCGCTGTGTTAAATTTAGGCATAATCGGCTCAAAGGCGAAGGTATCATAGGTGGGGATTCCTCCGTTTACGCCGGGAGGCCACTCTTTCACATGAAACCAGTCAGCATAACGCGAAGCACGCCCGTTCTCCAGCACATCCATAAACGGGGGGAAGGTATGGCCGCAATGGTTAAATACGCCGTCCAGCAGCACACGGATTCCCTTCGCATGGCAAGCATCCACAAGTTCTTTCAGCAGTTCATTTGTCCCGAAATGGGGGTCTATTCTTAAATAATCTGCGGTGTCGTATTTGTGGTTGGTGGTTGCCGCGAAGAGCGGGTTAAAATATATGGCGTTAATGCCAAGTTCGCACAAATAATCCAAATGCTCCAGCACGCCTTGCAGGTCTCCGCCAAAAAAATTCGTCGGGCTCGGTGTGCCCCCCATTCAAGTACGCCTTCGGGATCATTGGAAGGGTCCCCGTTCGCGAAACGTTCCGGGAATATCTGATAAAAAACAGCATCCTTCACCCAAGCGGGCGGCCGGTGCACATCTTCAGGACTCAGTATTGGAAAGTCAAATAAGCCTTCATAGATAATTTCAGGAGGATGTTCCAGAAACCCCTTTTCCAGAAAATATACTGTATTTCCGTCTTGGTGCAGCGCAAAATAATAGGCCAGCCGGCGGTGAGGCGGCCGAACGGCAGCCTGCCAGTAATCGAACAAATTATCGCTGGACAGATGTTCCATCGCATATTCGGAATGGGTTCTGTCCCAGCCGTATTTGTCCCCGCAAATCAAAACTACCCGTGATACATCGTCCCGTTTCGTCCGGAGGCGAATATGGATTACAGTTTCATCGTAGGCATAGGACCAGTTCTGGCCCATCCGGTGATAAACGCTTTCCAGGTGAATCATACCCACATCATCCCTTCGCGGCAGCAAACGTAAAAAAAGGTTCAACCTCACAATTGTGGAGGTTGAACCCTTTCGGTTTCATTGCCTTTAAATTTTCCTGCATCATAACACATGTTTTCCGGTTATGGCAAGCGTCTTATTTTTATTAAGCCGGGAGGGTAGAAAAATGGAGATATACTTAGATAATGGCCAAAATCAGAAGAAAACAATACGGAAAGCTTGGGAAAACGGAGGGTTTTTTAAAATAAAGCGCTTGCATTCGAATTTCCGGTTATTATAAAATGATGGCAAACAAACTTGGAAATTCATTAATACACTAAATTAAAGGCAATGTTACCTGTAAGGGTACAACCTCGGCACTTTGTGCAAAAGGGGTTGTGCCTTTTTTATTTGCCTGAATTTTGTATGAGAGACAGGTTTGTTCAATGAGTAATCACAGGGGAGATGAGTACATGAAGAGATTTAAGCGTTCCAAAATGAATGCGGTATCATTGATGGTAGTTCTATGTATGCTTCTGGTTATGACGGCCACAGCCTGCAGCTCAGACAGCCCGAAGACCGCCTCCAGCCCGAAGGGCGGGAACAACCAGACCGCCGAAACTTCTGCTCCAGAGAATACCGCCGATCCGGAAATGGAGCCGGAACAGGGAGCAAAGCTGATGGTTTGGGAAGCCAAGGAGCAGCTTGAGTATATGAAGGGGGTTGCCGCCGATTTTGAAAAAAAATACGGTGTCCCCGTCACCGTTGAGGAATTGGCGGGCGGCGATCAGGGGGACGGCTGGCTACCGATGGTCCATCCAAGCTTGCAGCCGATGTGCTGACCCTTCCGCATGACCAGATCAGCCAGGCCGTCAAAGCCGGTCTGCTGTTGCCCAATGATGTGTTTGAGGAGGAAACGAAAGCAAGCATGGTGGAGACAGCGGTGCAGGCATCATCCTATGATGGGGTTCTGTACGGTTATCCCAAGTCGGTAGAGACTTATGCGCTGTTTTATAATAAGGATCTGGTTCCTGAGGCCCCCAAGACCTGGGATGATATTATAGCTTTTGCCAATACGTACAACAAACCGAAAGAAAACAAATTTGCAGTCATGTGGGAATTTGTCGGGTATTATACGTATCCGTTTATCGGCAGCTTCGGCGGCTATATTTTCGGCGACGGCAATAGCAATCCGCAGGATATCGGTTTGAATAATGAAGGAACAATCAAAGGGTTCACCTTTCTCCAGAGCCTGAAAAAAATCCTGCCGCTGAATGCGGGAGATATCACCTTTGACGTAAAAACCCAGCTGTTCCAGGAAGGGAAACTTGCCATGAACATTGACGGTCCGTGGTCCACAGGGTCGTTCAAGGATCATGTCAACTTCGGTGTGGTACCGCTTCCAAAAGGACCGGACGGAGAGGAAATGATATCTTTTTCTGGCGTCAAATCCTATTATGTTAACTCTTATACCGCTTATCCCGTTGCTGCCCGGTTATTCGCACATTTTGCCAGCAGCAAGGACAATCAGCTTAAAAATTATAAAATGACCGGAGCGATCCCTGCAAGCATTGAAGCCGGAGAATCACAAGAAATCAAAAATGACCCCATTACCCTCGGGTTCTTTGAGCAGTTCCAACACTCTGTGCCAATGCCTGCCATATCAGAAATCAACGCCGTATGGGAACCCTTGAAGGCCGCATTTGTGTCCTTGTGGAATGATCCGGGTCTTGATGTCAAGCAGACTATGGATCAGACGGTTAAGACGATTCAGTCCGATCTGGAGTCGAAATAAAGGACAGGTGGTTTGACTTATGCCAAAAAAAACAGGCGCAGCGGTGCTTTCGGCTGTAATCCCGGGCCTGGGCCAGATGTACAATAGGCAGTGGTTGAAAGGGCTGGCGTTCCTGGTGACAGGTATGGCCTGGTTCTATTTCATGACCCATGGTTTGACCGGCCATCTGCGCGGACTGATTACACTAGGCGAGCTGCCAAGCCGCATGGTCAAGGTGGGTAAGATGACCCGGATGGTAGAGGGCGACCACTCCATTTTTATGATGATTAACGGCCTGATGGCCCTGCTTGCGCTGTTCTTGTACTGCGGATTTTATCTGCTGAATATCAGAGATGCCTTCATGGTTGGAGCTGCGCGGGCGAGACAGGAGCAGATCCGGTCCTTTGGCCAATCGCTTAAGTATATGGGCCGCAGACATTTTGCCTATCTGGTGCTGGCCATCCCCTTAACCGCTATAGTTTTTCTGACGATCCTGCCGCTTGTATTCTCGGTCCTCCTGGCGTTTACAAACTATGCGGACCCGATTCTGCCCCCGGCTAATCTGGTGGACTGGGTCGGCTTCGGCAACTTTAAGAAGATGCTGAGTCTGGATGTATGGAGCACCACTTTTGGCGGTATTCTGACATGGACCTTGTGCTGGGCGGTGATTGCCACGGTAACGACTTACATCGGAGGGGTCCTTGTCGCTGTGCTCATTCACCAGCCGCGTGTCCGCTTCAAAAAGCTGTGGCGGACTCTGCTGATCGTGCCTTTCGCCATTCCCAATATGATCTCGCTGCTCGTGATGCGCAACATGTTCAACAACCAGTTCGGACCGGTCAATAAATATCTGGGGATGATTGGGCTGAACGGCCTGCCTTGGCTGACAGACCCGTTCTGGGCTAAAGTCACCGTTATACTGGCCAACATGTGGATCGGCATTCCGGTTACGATGATCCTTGCCTTCGGGGTGCTGACGACCATACCGCGGGACTTGTATGAGGCAGCCGAAGTAGATGGTGCCGGATCGGCGCATAAGTTCCGGATGATTACATTGCCCATGGTGCTCTTTGCAACCGCCCCCATTCTCATTATGCAATTCGCAGGCAATATCAACAGCTTTAACGTGATCTATCTTATGACTAACGGAGAGCCGGTCAATCCCCATTATCAGTATGCGGGCGATACCGATCTGCTCGTGACCTGGCTGTATAAATTGGCGCTGAACCAATCGCAGTACAGCTTCGCTTCCGTCATCGGAATTATCATCTTCCTGCTGGTCGCCACATTCTCCATCTGGAGCTACCGCCGGACACGATCCTATAAAGAGGAGGACATGATTACATGAACCGGAAACCGGAGGAAGCCGCAAAAACGATTGGCAGCTATGCCTTGCTGATTCTGCTTAGCTGCATCAGCCTGTTCCCCGCTTTTTGGATTGTGATGTCCTCGTTCAAGACGGGAAACAGCCTGTTCAGCGACACCTTGATTCCGCGCAGGATGACCTTAGTTCATTACCAGGAATTGTTTGAGCAGACCAAGTATCTGCAGTGGTTCCTGAACACACTCAAAGTTGCAGCACTCTCGACACTGATTGGCACATCGCTTTTGCTGCTGGCCTCTTATGCTATATCCCGGTATCGTTTTGCGGGCAGAAAAAGCATGCTGACGGCGTTTTTGGTACTGCAAATGTTCCCGGGGTTCATGGCGATGATTGCCATTTACGTGCTGCTGAACACCCTGGGGCTGCTGAATTCCCACTGGGCCCTTGTGCTTGTATATAGCAGCGGCTCAATAATTACGAACGTTTTTGTAGCCAAAGGCTTCTTTGACACCATCCCGAAAAGCCTGGAGGATGCCGCGCGGATAGACGGGGCGAGCCACATGAAAGTGTTCCTCTCCATCATGATGCCGCTGTCGAAGCCAATGCTCACCTATGCCAGTCTGATGATCTTTAACGGCTGCTTTGTGGACTTTATATTCGCTGACCTTATTCTGCGCACAGAGGAGAAGAGGACGCTTGCTGTTGGCCTGTTCCGCATGGTGAATCAGAGCAATTCCACCGAGTTCACCCTGTTCGCAGCAGGCGCGGTTCTGGTTGCTCTCCCGGTAACACTGCTCTTCATATTTCTGCAGCGGTTCCTGATTGACGGCCTGACTGCAGGTGCGATGAAAGGCTGACCGGGGCCAGGCGGATAGACGGTACACATCAATAATTAGCCGCCTTGCGGGGAGCTGCAGTTCCCCGCAAGGCGGTTTTTTGACATGGAACTATTTAGTAAATAATGCTGATTGACCTGGAAGGGATGCGGGTAAAAAATACATAATTACAGCGCCTAAAACAACAATCAATTAAGAAGCGGCCATACCCTGAAGTAAGGATAAGGTTCCTACATCATTGGAGGTGCAAATGATTATGATCAAAGTCATTACATCAGCAGAGCGCCATACTTCGAATAGAGAATGGATACACAGTGAGTTCAGCTTTTCTTTTGCCGATTATGATGACCCGAGCAATGCGCACTTTGGAGCCTTGCTGGCCCATAACGACAATGAGCTTAGCCCCGGGCAAGGCATGCATGAGCATCCGCATCATGATCTGGAGATTATTACTTATGTAGTCTCAGGGGTGCTGAAGCATCAGGATGATCTCGGCAATCATGCAGAACTGCAAGGGGGGAGTGTCCAGGTTATGAGCGCGGGGACGGGGATCAATCATTCGGAAACGAACCCGTCAGACAGTGAGCATGCCCGGTTTCTGCAAATATGGCTGCTCCCGGATCAGCCGGGGCGGCAGCCCAAATGGGATGCAAAGTTCTATCCGGCAGAGCATAAGACCAATACTCTTTTGCCTGTAGCATCAGGAAAAGGGGAAGAGGGTGCGCTGGAGATCAATGAGAATGTAACCGTCTACCTGTCTTCTCTGGAGCGGAGCCGGGAACTGAAATACCAGCAGCGTGAAGACAGGCGGACGCATATCTATCTCATCTCCGGCCATCTGGAGATTGCTTGCTCGGACGGAGTATTCCAGCTAGAGCCGGGCGATGCGGCCCGCATCCGCAAGAGCTGTGATCTGCACCTTAAAGGAACGGGCAGTGACAGCAACGCGGAGTTCATATTGATTGATCTTCCATAGTTTCCAGAGCGGACGAGTCAAAAGAGAGCCCCATCCAAACATCCGTTAGCCGGTGGATGTCAGGATGGGGCTCCTGTCCGTGTGTATTCCTGTTTATTTGTCCCGCAGGCGTCCAAGCTCGGAGACCAGTGCTTCCACCTGGGAAATGCTCAGCCTGTCACTGCCCATCGCGACTTCATAAATATCAAGAATGTCCTCGTAATTCTTCACTGAAAAGGCAGAGGCCTGCATAGCTGCCGCACTCGCCATCTTCAGCTTGCTTTTAATGCCCTCGATCATATATTCAACATTTTCCTGGGTTGGCTGCGATAAATCCATTGGGTTTAACAGTCCTCTCTATATTATTAATTCAAACATTCTAACATGTTTGAGGGCGCAAACACCATTGTTTTGTCCATTTCGGTGATATCTGTTAAATTAAAAACAATACATGGGCTATAAAAAACAGAAGGAGGCAAGGACATTGGCAATCAGGGAGCAGGAAAGCAGAAAACGCAAGAAAAGGGATGCTTCCGGGCTGATATTCTTCTTCCGGGAGATCGCGTCCCAGCATCCGCCGGAGCAGATCACGTTTCTGTGCATCGGCACAGACCGGTCCACAGGTGATGCGCTTGGGCCGCTGACCGGCAGCCAGCTCTTGGAGCAAGGCTTTCCGCATGTAAGCGGGACAATGCCTTCTCCGTGCGACGCAGATAATTTGGAGGCACGGATCGCGGAGATTCCTGCCGGGCAGATTGTTATTGCCGTTGACGCCTGTCTGGGCCCTCCGGCTTCCCTTGGCTATTTCCTGACGGCTGATGAGCCGCTGCGGCCGGCACAATCGGTGGGGCTGAACCTTCCGGCAGTGGGGCATTACAGCCTGGCGGCTATTGTAGATGTCTATGGACCACGGCCATACCGGACGCTGCAAAGTACTCCCCTGCACAGAGTGATGGTAATGGCCAAACAGATAGCGCTGGCTGCGGCGGCCGGTTTCGGGATGGAGACCGGGAAAGCGTTTCAAGATTGAAGAAATAGCTTAAATAATTAAGACAAGCAAACCGTCTCAGACCACGGGGCGTCCAGTTGTCTGCGGGCCGGGTTTGACTACTACATAGAAAGAGGGGAAGCTGCCATGGAAATTGTTCGTTGTGAGGGAAGCAATATTTGTTACAGTGATCAAGGCACAGGTGACGTTATTGTACTGCTGCACGGCTTCTGTGGAAGCTCCAGCTACTGGGAGCAGGTAATTCCGCTCTTGAGCGGCAATTACCGGGTAATCGCTCCGGATTTACGGGGCCATGGCGTCTCGGATGCTCCACTCGGGGCGTACAGCATAGATCAGATGGCTGATGATGTGTTGTCCCTGCTTGAAGCGCTGGAGATTCCAGAGTGTTATCTGCTGGGTCATTCCCTTGGCGGCTATATCACGCTTTCCTTTGCCCAGCGCCACGCCTCCCGTCTGAAGGGATTCGGTCTGATTCACTCTACCGGTTATCCGGACAGCGGGGAAGCCAGGGAGAACCGTCTGAAAAGTGTCAGCAAGATTCAGAATGAAGGAATCTTCGCTTTTGTGGATGGGCTGGTACCGGGCCTGTTTGCACCGGGCGCTGCTCCGCAGCTTCTCGAACGCACGAAGGAAATTGGTTACAGAACGCCTCCGCAAGGGGCAGTCGGAGCCGCAATGGCGATGCGTGAGCGTCCTGACCGCCGCGACGTGATCTCAGCTACGGCGCTGCCGGTGCTGCTCGTAGCCGGTGCAGAGGACAGCAAGGTGACCCCGGAGCAGACATTTACCTCGAACAAGCCAAATGTCACCCAGGCAACTATATCCGGGGTAGGGCATATGAGCATGTACGAAGCACCTGAACGTTTGGCCGAAATCATCAAGGACTATGTGCATGCGGCTGTGCGCAAATAATCAGAGACCCTATGCGGGGCAAGATCCTGCAGGGGAAACCCTAAAGAGGCAGCACCCGACGGAACGGGGCTGCTTCTTTTTATTACGACCATACCCCACAATGATAAACTATAGTTCAACTTATATAGTTGGAAAAAGTAAACTTATTTCACCCCAAAATCAATAATTGTGAGATTTAAGTGGAAAAAGGAAACTTAATTGGGTCGTATGACTGCGTAAGGAGCGAAATGAGCTGAATTAGTTAACGGTTCTCCAGGCAACGCTAAACTGAAATACAAAACGGCTGCCTAATGCTATATTACTGGAAATTGCGGATAGCCGGAATGCTCAGCACGAGCGCAATGCAGGCCATGCCCAGCCCCGAAAAGATGGCAATGGTTGCTACACCGCCGATCAGATCGGCCAGCCAGCCGACCAGAATATAGCCGACCGGCAGCAGGGCGAAGGAGCCCAGGAGATCAAGGCTTGCTACACGCCCGAATGCTTCCTGCGGCACCAGCTCCTGCATGCTGATCTCCCAGATCAGCATGAATACCATGAGCCCGAAGCCCTCCAGGGAGAAAAGAATCACAGCACCCGCCGCGCTGGGAACGAAGGGAAGGAGAAGGAGGGACACCCCGCTGATAAAAGCTCCGCCATAAGCCATCAGGCCGCGGCGGCTCCATCTCTGCCGGGCCCCGAAGATCAGTCCGGCAAGGATGGCTCCGGCACCGGAACAAGTGACAGCAAGCCCGTAGAGGTAGGGGGCCCAGCCATGATGGACTTTAAACAGCCACGGCACCAGAATGCTCGTAATTCCGCCATAACAGATATTAATAAATGAAAACGCAAGAATGGTGATCCAGAGCCAGGGATGACTGCGCAGCACAGCAAGCCCCTCCATGAAATCCTGCTTCCAGCCGGTTGAGGGGGACGGAGCGGCCATGGACCCAGCCGTGCCGGATGCATCAGCCCGCACTCTGGCAATAAGCGCTCTGCGCAAATAGATCAAGCATATGAATGAGAACACATACGTAAAGGCATCAAGTCCAAAGCCGATTCCTGCCGACAGATGAGTGATAAGCAGCCCGCCGAGAGCAGGACCGATCAAACGGACGGTCTGTGTGGTTATTTGGGTTACCGAGTTTGCCGTGACCCGGATGTCCGGTGTAAATACTGTAGCCCGGACCGCCGCATATGCCGGTTGGAAGAGGCCGTCAAGCAGGCCGTAGCAGCCGATTAATACCAGCAATAACGGAATGCTGAGCAGTCCGGTCAAGGCCAGCACGGCCGTAGCAAGCATGATTAAGGCGCGGAAAATATCGGCCAGCATCATGATTCCCACCCGGTCATAGCGGTCTACAATGTGTCCGGAGACCGGCAGCATAAGGATGTTGGGAAGCATGTAGACAGCCATTACGACACCCATGGTTGTCGTAGATCCGGTCAGGGAATAGACCAGGACGGGGAGAATAACCATGGTCACTGAGCTTCCGAGGAAAGAAATCAGATGTCCCAGCCACAAAAAGGGGAACGCCCGCGATTTGGCAAAAGGTGCGGCAAACCCGCGGAACGGATTGGTTTTGCCTGATTCAGAAGTGCTTGCAGGCATCATCTCTAAGGGTTCACCTCCGGCTCGGGAGTCCTTAAGTGTCCGATGACGATGTTAACGCCATATTCAGTCCCCAAGGTAACCCTGGATTCCCAGGAGGAAATGAAATCCATCATCTCCCGCCGGAAGCTCTCCAGCTCTTCCGGGGATAAGGTCAGTCTTGTAGTGAAATGGTCCACCTGATCCTCCGCCCGGAATTGAAAACCGCTGAAATTTTCCGTACGGAACCAGGTGGCCTTTGAACGGTAAAATTTCTGGATAATGCCTCCGGCAGCCTCTGTCCGGACAAGCTCCAGCAGGCCGCCTTCAAACAGCTTGCTGATATGATAATGGACATTCCCCGGTGTCTTCTCCAGCTTTTCGGCAACTTGCTTGGAGGTCAGGGGCTCTGCAGCCAGCAGATGCATGATCTTGATCCGCAGTGCACTTTCCAGCAGCTTTTCCTGTTCGGGGGACACCTTCAGAGGCTGGCGCTGGACGGAAGCTTGATATTCCTTATCTTCATTCATCTGTAAATCCTCCTATCTGGAAGCAGGTCGTACTGTAATTTAGTTCAATCTGGATTACAGATCGTATTACTGCAGTGTAGTCCATCCTGTGCAGAACTGTCAACAGACAATCGCTGCGACGAGCTGCTGCATGGCTCCGGCTTGCCAAGTAGCGCTAAGCGGTGTAATGGTTTAAGATGAATCCCAAGGGCAGTCTTAAAAACTGGCCGCTGGAGGAAGATTTGCAGTCCAGGCGCTGCAGCTATGGAAGGAGTGTGCAATATGTTCCGGAGAGATTACATCGTGCGGATGATTGAGGACATGACCGCAATGGTCGCCAAGGTAATGACGCTTAAGCAGGAGAAAAAGACAACCGAAGCCCTGTGGGAGGTTGATGAGCTGCTGATCCGGCATTTCCGCCTGAATTCCCGGCTGCTGAATTCATTATCCGTAGAGGATATTATTGATATGTATCTGCTGGGGGGCGTTGTGGAATCTGATAAGCTCCAGGGTGTGGCCCGGCTGCTTAAGGAGGAAGGAGCCATCTATACAGCGGCGGGAGACAAGGACGCGGGGCTGTTCAGAGCTATGAGGTCACTTCATCTGTTTTTGTATGCTGATCTGCATGGTGCTGACCGTGCATTGCTGCAAATGCCCGCTGATATCGACGAGCTTTTAAGAGAAACCCAGGCATACAGTCTGCCGGCAAAAACAGAGCGGCTGCTGCTGTCCTACATGGAATCGCTCGGGCGCTATGCCAAGGCGGAAGACAGCCTCTACAGGCTGTGGGAACAAGGACAGGATGTTGTCCAGGAAGGCAAAGAACTGTACAGCCGGCTGCTGCTGAAAAGCCCGGAAGAACTGGAGCTCGGCGGTCTTCCCGAACAAGAGGTCAGAGATGGCCTGAAAGAATGGGAAAGACTTACAGCTGCTGTCAGACAGTAATGATGCCTTGCGCGGACTGCTATTTTGTAACCGAAAAAATGCTATACTATATAGATTGAACTTATAATCCGTAGCATTCACGTCAGATCACAACAGAGAAATTGTTGCAAGACTGTACATTCTGCAATAGAATTGCCCAAGGTTCAGAGATGAATCATATTCTACTGCATTTCGTGCAATCTATTACCGGATTTTAGGCCAAAAACAACTTTTCCAGGGGATTCTACTGCAGAGATTGCAACAGATCCCGTTTTACAGCCGATTTATCGGACATCTGCTGCATAAAGTGCAATAGAATGCGTGCAGACCTTAAGTATCATACTATAAATTATCTTCTATTTGGCGAAAGTGAGATGTACCCTGTGGAATCTTTAGATGCTTTGATTGAACAAGTCATGAGCGGCCGTACACTGATTACGGCAACTCTTAGCCAGCTGCGAAGCAAGGGTGAAACCACCTACACCAAGGTGCAGGTGAAGCCCGTTGAATTAAAGGGCAAGCTGCATTACCAGTTTGCCTACTATACCGGTCCCAAGGTCGAGCACCGCAATATTCCGGCGGAGTCTGCGGCGGCGGAATTAATGTCGCTGTTTAGAGAGAAGTTCCGTCAGGGGCTGCTCTGTACCATCGAGGCTGATTATCAAGTGCTGATCAGTAAAAAGTATAAGGTATCCATCCTGACCAAATCACCGAGCAAGCAGGAGGCGCCCAATCTGGCCCATAACCGCCGCAAGCGGTATGTGCTGGATGAAGGCGAGCCGGTGCCGTTTCTGGTTGAACTGGGCATTATGAACAGCGAGGGAAAGGTGCTGGCCAAGAAGTACGATAAGTTCCGTCAGATCAACCGTTTCCTGGAGATGGTAGAGGATGTGCTGGCCGATCTGCCAACCGGCCGTCCGCTGACCATTGTGGATTTTGGCTGTGGCAAATCTTATTTGACCTTTGCGCTGTATCACTACCTGGCCATTCGCGAGCAGCGGGAGCTGAATATTGTCGGGCTTGATCTCAAAGCCGATGTGATTGAGCACTGCAGCGCGCTTGCGGCCAAGCTCGGCTATGGCAAACTCCGTTTCCTGGTGGGGGATATCGCGGATTACAACGAGCTGGAGCAGGTGGATATGGTCGTAACGCTTCATGCCTGCGACACTGCAACCGATGCAGCATTGGAAAAAGCGGTCCGCTGGGGTGCCTCAGTGATTCTGTCTGTTCCCTGCTGCCAGCATGAGCTGTTTGCCCAGATCGAAAGCGGGGTGCTGAATCCGCTGCTGTCGCATGGCATCCTGAAGGAGCGCTTCTCAGCCCTCGCGACCGATGCGATCCGGGCGAAGCTGCTCGACCTCATGGGATACCGCACACAGCTGCTGGAGTTCATTGATATGGAGCATACCCCGAAGAACATTTTGATCCGCGCCGTCAAAGGCGCAAGCGGAGACAATACCGCCAAATGGCGCGAATACAGCGCATTCCGTGATTTTCTCGGTGCGAAGCCGTATCTGGAGCGCGTCTGCACTGATCTGCTGCCGGGTGAAGGCACAGTGCAGGGCTAATCTCTCATACAATGAATCATTAATGCCATGACAGGACGGCCGTTTCCCCGCGGGAGCAGGTTCGTCCTGTTTGTGCTGCCTTTTGGTTTATGCATATTCTGGAAATACTAGAGGTAACTTGACTCATATAGGGGAAATCCGAATGAGATTGAATAACCAGGACAGCCAGAAAAAAGCGCTGGTCTTCGCTTGTACAGGCGCAGTATTCGCTGCGGTCATGGCAGCTTCCCTGCTGAGGGGGATGTTTTTTGCCGGAGAGATCTATCCGGTTCTCACAGTGTGGCTGGTACTGTGCGGGATTTTTTGCGCCTGGGGCCAGGCAGTATCTGCATTGCTCAATGATGAAAGAAGGGATCATGTCCTTATGATCCATGTGGTGAATAAGCCGGCTCTGATCCTGCTGGGCTGCCCGTTGGCGATCTTTGTCTTATACGCATTGGCGGGTCTGCGTGGTCCTGTGTCTGCTCAAGAGACAACAGATGAGCTGCTGCGCTGGGCATTTTATGCCACTTTTGCCCTACTGGCCTATGTCTGTGCGGCTGACCGCCAGGGTGCTCGGCTTCTTGCGGCAATTTGGCATGTGACGGGAATGACCCTCAGCTTAAGCGCATTGCTTGCAGTATGCGCTCAGCTGAAGCTCCCCTATGCGGTAGCATACACCGCAGCGCCTGAAGTCAGCGCCACAGGCGCCAGACTGGCTGGCCTGCTGCAGTATCCGAATACTTTTGGGGCGGTCATGGCTGTATTCCTGCTGGAGCGGCTGTTTGCCGCTGCGTTCCATGTGCAGCGGGTACAGTCCCGGGCGGCAGAACGTGGCGCTGGAAGTAAGGAGAAGAGCGGGAAGAACGGTACTAGCGGGCGGAGATGCATGCAGAGAGAGCGGATTGCGCACAGGATTATCGAGTGGGGGTGGAGCGGCAAGACGGGGAAGAGTCAGCGGAGAAACATGCAGAGGGAGCGGGGCATTGCGCACAGGATTATTGAGTGGGAGTGGAGTAGCAAGACGGGGACTAGCGAGCAGAGAAACATGCAGAGGGAGCGGGGCATTGCGCACAGGATTATTGAGCGGGAGTGGAGTAGCAAGACGGGGACTAGCGGGCAGAGAAACATGCAGAGGGAGCGGGGCATTGCGCACAGGATTATTGAGCGGGAGCAGAGCGGCAAGAAGAGGATTAGAAAGTTGCGCGGGCTGTACAGCAGCGCAGGAGGGCTGCAGCTGCTGCGCATGCTGCCGCTTTTCCCCTGCGCTGCCGCGCTGCTGCTCAGCGAGTCGCGCGGCGCGTGGCTGGCCGCGGCCTTGGCCTCTGCCGCGGCCCTGCTCTGGAAGCGGCAGCTTTGCATGCCGCTTCTGCTTGCCGGTGCCGCGCCTGTGGCCGCCGCGGCATGGCTTTACCGCCAGCTGGCCCGGACCGGGCTGGCGGTAGAGCCGGTGTCCGGCCTGCTTCTGCTGGCCGGACTGTGGGCGCCGCGCTGCTTGGCGGCGCCTGGCTGTGCCGCCGCCGGACTGGCACGGCAGGCGGATGGCTTGCCGCCAGGGCAGCTCTGGCGGCGGCACTCTGGACGGCTGCGGGCAGCGCCGTCCTCTTGCAGGTGAGCGAGCGGATCACCGGACCGTCATCGACGGTCGCCGCTCGCGGCCTGTTCTACCGCGATGCCTGGAAGCTCGCGGCAGAAGCGCCCTGGCTGGGGCGCGGGGGCGGGACTTGGCGGAGCACGTATCTCGCCGCCCAGTCCCGCCCCTACGTGGGCAGCCAGGTGCACAGCGGCTACCTGGACCTCCTGCTGAACCTGGGAGGCGCCGGCCTTGCGGTAATCCTGCTGTTCCTGTTGGCCGCAGGATGGCTGGTGGCGGCAGGGGCGCCAAGGCTGCTGCCGCCCCTGCTGGCGCTTGCCCTGCATAGCGCCGTCGATTTTGACTGGAGCTACGGCCTTGTCTGGCTGCTGCTGTTCCTGCTGCCGGCGCTTGCCCGTGCCGAGAAACTTCACCACGCTGCCCCAGACAACTCACCGGTACGCCCCATATCTGCCAAGTCGCCGCCCATCACTGGCGGCCCCGGGCGGCTGGTACCTTTTGCAGTGCAGCATCGGCTGCTGAGAGTTTCAGTAGTTACGCTGCTCTGCGGCGTCACTCTGGCGCTGTCCGTGTTGTCTTTTCAAATGATGAAAGGGGAGTCGTTATATAAGCAGGCGGCAGGTGCTTCCCACAGCGAAGAGAGGATACCCCTGCTGCGGCAATCCCTGCAGTGGAACCCCCGTCAGCCGAAGGCCGCTGCGGCCTTATCCCGGATGCTTCCGGAGCCGGAGGGAAGCGCCCTGCTCCGGAAGGCTCTGGGCTATACTCCGGAAGATGCCGCTTTGAACTGGGAACTCGCTAAACGGGCCATGCGCGGAAATCATCCGGGAACGGCTCTGTACCGGGTGCGCAAAGGCGAAGCGCTCGATGTTTTTAATGTAGTCAAACGGGTAGAAGCAGCCGAAGGAATGCTGGATATGAGTGTACGGAAACTGAAGGCCGGGGATGAGCTCAGGGGCGCTCCAGAGCGCCGATGCCGGATTGGAGCTGCTGCGGGAGTACCGTCTGTTGGCTGAGCAAGAAGGCAGCAAGGGGCTGCAGCATAATGACCGCCTGTTTGGCGCCCAAAAAGAAGCAGAAGGCATAGACCTTCGGCTGAGGGAAGCACGTGCTGCTGCACGTTATTTACGGACAGTAATGCTCCCTGTAAAGGGGGAGGGCACCGAGCCGGAAGTTGTGCCTTGATTTTGTGGATTTTTTCGTCCCCATATCTATCATTGAACCTTGAAGCTGTATAGGAGAACGTAAGCTAAGTGGAAAAAGTAAAACTAATTCGCTGAGGCTGATTTCAGCCGGATTAGTGATACTTTTTCCCACATAGGGTACCTTCATGGGCCCAATCGGTTCGATTAGTGATACTTTTTCCACTAAGGAGGGGGCTGCCGTCATTTTGGAGCCATTTTCAGATATATTTTAAATAATGTGGCTTTAAGCCCTGCTGCGGATTGAGATCAGCCACGAATAGGCAAAGGGCAGGATGATGGCAATCACCAGCGCGGCAATAATCATGCTGATAGACAGGCTTTTTGGTAAAAATGCTCCCAGCGCGATCAGCAGACCGCCGATCATCCACATCACACCGGAGAAGCGGTGCGTCTTCCGCCATACCTCCGGGCTGGCGAGTGTCCATGCAGTGCGGATACCTGTGAAATAGTTGTCTCTGATCTGCGGCATAAAGTTGCCGACCACGATAAACAGCAGGCCAATAGCGACCATAGCTATTTTGCCGGCAGGAATATTTTGATTCAGACCGTAAGAGACGGTCAGCACGAGCATAGCATCGAACAAAGCCGCGATTGCCAGACGAATCATTTTGTAGGCGTTTTGAAATTTGCTGTAGTTCTCTTTCTTTGGATCAACGCTTTTGATGAACTGCATCGCCAGCGGGAAAATGAGGCCCAAAAAGCCTGTCAAAGCGATAACCGATCCTTTGCTCCAATAACGGTCGGCCTCTCCCCTGATGTCAAAATGGGCAGGCAGCTGGTCGGGCAGCTTGCCGTAATTGGCCAGCGCATAACCCAGCGAGAGAACGCCCAGAATGACAATCACTGTGTCCTGCCATTTCCATTTGAAGTCTTTCATATCAATCAACCTCCTTGTGTGTATCCTTAACCGGTTTGGGTTTGGACTCTGTGCGGCTATGTGTTTCGCGCTCTTTTCCAGTACCTGTGAACTCAAGGAACCAGCCTAGCACCTCTTCAAGCACGGTCGTATCGAGCGAATACAGAATGAATTGCCCCTGACGTTCGTCCTGCACCAGTCCCGCATGCTTCAGAGCATTCAGATGATGCGAGATGCTGGGTTTGGACATATTAAAATAATCGGCGATCTCCCCGGCAGTACGATCCTTTTCCCTTAACAGACGCAGGATCTGCCTACGGGTCGGGTCAGCCAGCGCCTTGAAGGATTCGTTCATGTTCATCCGGCCTTTCGATATTTAAATAATTATCTAAATATATAATAAGTATTCCGGATCAGTTATGTCAATCGTCTATTTTTAAATACAAGAATATTTATCTTGTCATAAATTCCCTTCGGTTTTTTGCTGGAACGGCACCGTTCTTATTTAAGGAGAGGCGCCGGCCTTTCTGCTTGCCAGAGAGATTTTCAGTTTCCCTTAAGTAGAAGTCGTAAGCCCGCATATGCTAGAATAGGCTAGGAGAAGCTGGGTACATAGAGCGGAATCGCCAAGGGCCTTAATTAGGCGTAAGCGAATTCGGCGAAAAAAACGGGAGGAGGAGCTGCATTTGCACGTTATTTCTGATCTGATCTCGCATTTGTTTGAATGGATTCAGAGTCTTGGTTATTTCGGGATTATGATCGGGCTTATGATTGAGGTTATCCCAAGTGAAATTGTGCTGGCCTTTGGCGGATATCTGGTCTCGCAGGGGGAAATTAATTATTTTGGTGCGGTGCTTTTTGGTACGGTTGGAGGAGTTATCGCCCAGATATTTGTGTATTGGATCGGCCGTTATGGCGGCAGGCCCGTCCTGGAGAAATACGGAAAGTACATTTTCATCAAGAAAAAGCATATCGACCATTCTGAAGAATGGTTCAATAAGTATGGCACAGGCGTCATCTTCACCGCCCGGTTCATCCCGGTTGTGCGTCATGCCATATCGGTTCCTGCCGGAATCTCGCGCATGCCGCTGGGCAAGTTTACTTTGCTGACTACACTTGCGGTAATTCCGTGGAGTGCGCTGTTTGTCTATTTGGGCTATACACTTGGCGACAAGTGGGAAACCATTGATGAAGTAGCCGCCAAGTACACCCATGAGCTGGTTCTTGCAGCCATTGCTATTATTGTTATATACTTCCTGTTCAAATGGTACAAATCCAAGAAGAAAGGTAGTGCAGTATGAAGCAGAATGTAGCTCATAAGTTTGGTCAGGGCCTTACTCCGCGCCAGTTCGTGGAAGGTATGACGAAGAACCAGCAGGCTTTTGAATCGTGGTATGAAAAATTCGCCTGGGAAGATCAGGATGACCGTGCGTATTTTGAAAGTCTGAACCACCGGGACGATCTGCGCGTGCTGATACTGGCTGCCGACTGGTGCGGTGATGTTGTGCGCAATGTGCCGGTGGTGTTCCGCATTCTGGAAACCGCAGGGATCAAAACCGAGGTGCTGATTCTGGAAGAAAATCAGGACGTAATGGATGATTTCCTGACTATGGGCGGAAGAGCTGTGCCCATTGTTATTTTTGCCGATACAGGCGGTTATGTGCTGGGCCACTGGGGTCCCCGTCCGGAGCATGTGCAATCGCTGATGAGGGAGTTCAAGCGGGAGAATCCGGACCGTGAGGCACCTGACTATGAGAGCAAAATCGCCGAAGTCCGCAAGGCGATGGGCCAAGCTTACGGGGAAGGAACGGAGTCGCACGCAGTGATTGCCAAAGAGCTGCGCAGCCTGATCTCCGGATTCTAAAAAGCGATGCTTAATATTCGTTCCTATAACCTGGGCCCCCTCCAGACGAATGCGTATCTGCTTACCGGGGCGGATCCCGGACGCGGTGTCATCATCGATCCCGGTGCGAATCCCGCGGCTCTTCTGCGCGCTGCCCAGGAAATGGAGATTGAGGCTGTTCTGCTGACCCATGCCCACTTCGATCATATTGCCGGGCTTGACGAGATCCGCCGGGCCAAGAAATGTCCGGTGTACTTACACACGCTAGAGAGCGAATGGCTCGGCAGCCCCAAGCTGAATGGCTCGCTGATGTGGCCCGATGTTACGCCGCCCATCAGCACAGAACCTGCAGAGTATGATTTGGCAGATGGCCAGGTGCTTAATCTGGTGGGGCTCACCTTCCGTGTGATGCATACGCCGGGGCATTCTCCTGGCAGCGTCAGCTTCCTTTGCGGCAGTGATCTCTTTTCTGGTGATGTGCTCTTTAAACTGGGGGTCGGACGTACCGATTTGACTGGAGGCCGGGAACGGGACCTTATCGATTCCATCCGGAACAAATTGTACCGCCTGGATGAGGAAGTCAGAGTATTTCCCGGCCATGGGCCGCGGACAACGATCGGTTTTGAGCGGCAATGTAATCCTTACGTTCCCATGTAATGATCCGCTTCTGCCGGAATCGACATTTTAGAACAAAAAACTGATGGACAAGTGAATACAAAGTTGATAGAATAATGTTAATTAAATGTAACATTTAACCTCGCGAAGCACGCAGACTGTGGAATAATCCCGGTTTGCGTTCTTTTTTTGTCTGTTTTTCGGGGTAAGGGGTTTAGGGGGCGGAATGGATGAAAGATACTGAAGAGGAAGTGCATGAAGAAGAGGCGCATAAAGCGCCGGCTTCTGTTACGGGCGGGCAGGATAAGAAGGAATGTCTCTTCTGGAGCTTCCCGCACGGCAAAGGGGCGATTCAGCCCTGGCGGCGCAGATTATGGGAGCTGCAAAATAATTCAGACCGCGAATGAACGATTAACCATACATAGCCGTATTACAAATGAATGAAAGCTACAGATGGAGGAGCAGATGAGCGACGGGACGCACGAACGGATCATCAGAGCGCAGCAAGGCGATGCTTCCGCGCTGGCTGTACTGCTGCAGGAACATTATGCCTTTCTCTACAAATACCTGGTCAAGGCTACCATGAATCCTTTGCTCGCAGAGGAACTTGCCCAGGATACCATGGTCAGGTGCATGGAGAAGATCGGAACCTATAACGGAGCTTCGTCTTTTTCCTCGTGGCTGATTACCATTGCTACCCGGCTGTATATTGACAGGAAGCGCCGATGGAAGCTTGAAATGAAGTGGAAACGTCAGGAAGAGGGGGTACGGTCCATCCGCTGGCGTTTTGAGAGCCGGAATCTGGAGTGGAGCGAAGTGCTTGATGCGCTCTCACGGCTGAGTTCTGTCCAGCGAATGGCGGTGCTGCTTAAGCACTATTACGGTTACGGGTATGAAGAGATTGCGGATATTCTGCAGATTCCTTCGGGCACTGCCAAATCGCGGGTGGCGGCAGGACTGAATCAACTGCGAAAGGAGCTGAGTGATGATGAACACTGAGAAGGATGATGAGTTGCTGCGGATGCTGTCAGGAGATCTTGAGCGTCTGGATGCGCAGTATGATGACATTTCGCCGCCATCTTTGCCGGGACTTGAGCGGCTTATTGCCGAGGAAGCCCTCCGCAGGCAGCTTCAGAGCCGCAGAGAGCTCCAGAGGTTTTTGCTTGTCGCGCTATTCATGGTGAGCATTGTCATGTTTGGCTTGGGATTTGCGCCAGTGACCTACTGGATACTGCAGGCGGCTGTTCCAATCGCTGCGCTCGGTTGCCTGGCAGTGGTCCGGCTTAGACTGCGGCGGGAGGATGCGGAAGAGTGAAAGAGCTTCAGGACGTGCCTTATTGGTTGTGGGGTTGTCTGGCTGCAGCGCTGCTGCTGCAAGGAACATTGATATTTCGTAATGCCCAGAAGCGCGGCCGGGGCAGAATGGCTTGGTTTTGGGGGATATGGGGGTTGACCGGAATTCCTACACCCCTCATTTGTTATCTGTTATTCGTGGTCCTTCCTGACCGGAAGAGAGCGGACAGAAAGCTTTGATCAACCGGAGCATAACTCCGGTGAAGAATTTAAAAGGCGGGTGGCAGTCATGGATGAAATCAAATGGGGACTGATTTGGCCGCTGCTGGCATTACAGGTCCTGCTGGCCGTTATCGGCCTAGTTTCTCTGGGTAAGGCTGAGCAGACCCGGGGGCCTAAGTGGTTATGGGTTATTATCTTGATTTTTGGCAATCTTCTGGGCAGCGTCGCTTATTTTACAGTAGGAAGGAAAGATAACTGATGCCGCTGCTGACAGTTGCAAACTTACGCAAGGTTTATGGCGGGCATACACCGGTGGATGGGATCTCCTTTGATATTGAAGCAGGAAAGTGTGTGGCCTTGCTGGGGCCCAATGGTGCGGGAAAGACGACTACCCTGCGCATGCTTGCGGGGTTGCTTAAGCCTACCTCGGGACAGATTTCCTTTGAAGGAGGTCCCGTTGGGGATTACCGCAAGCGGATTGGCTATTTGCCGCAATCTCCGGCATTTTATAACTGGATGAGCGGACAGGAATACGTTGTTTTTGCTGCGAAGCTGTGCGGCGTATCCTCGAAAGAAGCAGCAGGACTTGCAGCGGATGTTCTGGAGCATGTGGGCCTGAGAGATGCGGCGAGGCGTAAGATCGGCGGATATTCCGGCGGGATGAAGCAGCGGCTTGGACTGGCCCAGGCTCTGATTCACCGTCCCCGGCTGCTGCTCCTGGATGAGCCGGTGTCCGCACTTGATCCCATCGGACGCCGGGAAGTCATGGAACTGCTGCGGGGAATCCGGGAGGATACCACCGTTATTTTCTCTACGCATGTTCTGCATGACGCCGAAGAAATATGTGATGATATTATTCTGATGAATCATGGTTTAATAGCAGAGCATGGGGCGTTGTCACGCCTTCGCTCACAGTATAGCATTCCGGTCATACGGTTAACTACAGAGAGAGAAGAGAAGGCGCAGCGCTGGCTTGAGGATCTTGCACACAGATCATTTGTTGAGCAGTCAGCCGTCTCTTCCGGGTCCGCTACCCTAAATGTGAAGAATGTGGAGCTTGCCCGGCAGATCATCCTTCAGGAAGCCGGAAACCTTGATATCCCATTGCTGCAATTCGAAGCCGGCTCTTCCACTTTGGAGGATTTGTTTATGAAGGTGGTGGGGGCATGAGGAATATTTGGACGCTCTATCACAAAGAAATGCTGGAATCCCTGCGCAGCTATAAGCTGATCTGGGTTCCAGTGGTATTTATCATTCTCGGTATTATGCAGCCGCTCACGACTTATTACATGCCCGAAATTCTCAAAGCTTCGGGAAATGTCCCTCCAGGCATGCTGGAGGGGTATGAGATGCCCGGTTCTGCTGTGGTAATGGCCCAGGCACTTGGACAATATGGCACCATCGGCATGCTGATACTTGTGCTGGGTGTAATGAACAGCCTGGCTGGTGAGCGGAGCAGCGGAACTATAGAGATGCTGTTGGCCAAACCGGTGGCCCCGGCGGCTATTGTTTCAGCCAAATGGGCTGCGCAGCTGACCGTTCTTGTTATGGCCCTCGGGCTTGGCGCGGCAGGGGCGGCCTACTATACAGAGCAGCTAATGGGCCCGGTTTCCTGGAGCAATCTGGCTGCTGCGGCCGGACTGTATGGGCTGTGGCTGCTATGCGCAGTCTCGCTGACGCTCCTGTTCAGCGCATGGCTGCGCGGACCTGCCGCTGCTTTTCTGGGACTGCTGGCTGCAGCAGCAATGTCGCTGGCCCATAGCCTCTTGCCTTCGCTGCTAGACTGGATGCCCGCGGCGCTTACCGCTATTTCTGCCGAAATGATGACAGAAGGGGACGGAATGGCATGGGGCCCGATCTTTTCTGCCGTAGTACTGATTGTTATATGTGTTGCCTCCGCTTCACTCTTCATTCACAGGAAGCAATTACCGGAATAATGAGATATGCGAATTTTGAAGATTTTCAACGTTTTTCAGAATATTTTCTGTTAAATGTCAGGTAAACCAACTGCTGGTGCTGGACAGCTCTATCTTTTTTTAGTAGACTGTGGGAACAAGCAAGACTATGATAGATTCCAGGTCAGGAGGTAGGGCGATGCTGCGTTTAGGTGAGAGGATTGTTATTGTCGCGGACGCATTTGAGCAGGGTCTTCCTATCGGAGACTATGGCTACCTAATTGCTTATGACCGTAATCCTGACAATGCGTTTGATTACGTCATCCGTGTTCCGCAGGCGAACAGAAATTTCTATGTTACAGCCGAGGATGTTGAAACGGAAGAGCAGTTGCTGGCAGCTCAGGCTGAGAGTGCAACGCACGAAGCGTTGATTGATTATGCTTTGTCCACGCACAACGAGAAGCTGTTTCATCACTTGATGAATGGCGGCGATGTGGAAGCAGTGGAGATGGAGACAACCACTAAGGAAAGCCTGTCCCAGGCGGATTTCATCAAACAGGTGAATCTTCGCGCTTGGATTTAAGGAAAGCCGGCGCAAGCCGGCTTTTTTTGTATTGCGTAAATTATGATTCTCTTCTGCTACAGACAAGGTGTGGTGGGGCTAAGAATCACTTGCTTTGATTCGCTTAAAAGACCAGCTTTGCACCAAAACAACAGCAAAAATGCTGTTGTTGAAGCGCCGAAGGGCAGTTTGCCCGGAAACAACAGCAGAAATGCCGTTGTTGAAGCGCCGGAGGCAGGTTTGCCCGGAAACAACAGCAAAAATGCTGTTGTTGAAGCGCCGAAGGGCAGTTTGCCCGGAAACAACAGCAGAAATACCGTTGTTGAAGCGCCGCAGGGCAATTTGCCTTGTCCATCCTTATAAGTTTCCATAATTCCCCTGTTTAACCCGAATACTGGACAGTGTCCGGCCCCACTTTGTGGGGCTTTTCAGATTGAAGTGGCCGTGAAACCACATGCGCATTGAATTGTAGAGGCTTCTACAATATAATTAAACACGTTATCCGGGCGCTTTAGCCCTTTAAACAGGAGGGATATTCCGAATGAGCATTACAGTCCATGATGTGCAGCATGTGGCCAAGCTGGCCCGCCTGCATTTAAGCCCGGAAGAAGAGGCGAAACTAACTGAACAGATGAATGCTATTTTACAATATGCAGAGAAACTGAATGAACTCGACACCGAGAACGTCAAGCCGACAACCCATGTGCTGCAGGTCAGCAATGTCATGCGCGATGATGTGGTCAAGGAGAGCTTGTCTCAAGAAGAAGCTCTGCTTAACGCACCAGAAGATGAGGACGGGCATTTCAAGGTTCCCGCGGTTCTGGAATAACTATAGCGAAGGAGGAAGAATGTTGAGCCTGTTTCAATATCGATTGCCTGAATTACATAACATGCTGCGGAGTAAAGAGATTTCAGTCGGCGAACTGACGGAGGAATCTCTGGCTGCCATTGCAGAGCGCGATGGTAAGGTGCATGCATTTTTGACTTTAAATGAAGAGGGGGCCCGTGCTTCTGCGCGCGCGCTGGACGATAAACTGGCCTCCGGAGCAGCCCGCGGACTGCTCTTTGGTCTTCCGGCCGGAATTAAGGATAATATTGTTACCAAAGGATTGCGCACTACCTGCGCCAGTCAATTCCTCTCCAATTTCCAGCCTATATACGATGCGACTGTCGTCACCAAGCTGCGTCAGGCGGATGCCGTTACGGTCGGCAAGCTGAATATGGACGAGTTCGCCATGGGCGGCTCCAATGAGAATTCATCGTTCGGCCCCGTCCGCAACCCTTGGGATGTGGAGCGTGTTCCCGGCGGTTCCAGCGGCGGATCTGCAGCGGCAGTGGCTGCCGGAGAAGTATTGTTTACGCTCGGTTCTGACACCGGCGGTTCTATCCGCCAGCCTGCGTCCTATTGCGGAGTAGTAGGCCTTAAGCCGACCTATGGACTGGTTTCCCGTTATGGACTTGTCGCGTTTGCTTCATCCCTGGATCAGATCGGCCCGATTACACGGAATGTCGAGGATTCTGCCTATGTGCTGCAGGCCATTGCAGGCTACGATGCCCAGGATTCGACTTCAGCAAACGTGGATATTCCGGATTATCTCAGTGCCCTCACAGGTGATATCTCCGGCCTGCGGATTGCAGTGCCGAAGGAATACATCGGCGAAGGTGTGGATGCTTCTGTCCGCGACACCGTGCTGTCCGCACTGAAAGTTCTCGAAAGCCTTGGTGCGGTCTGGGAAGAGGTTTCTTTGCCGCATACCGAATATGCAGTAGCAACCTATTATTTGCTTTCTTCTTCGGAAGCTTCCTCCAACCTGGCCCGCTTTGACGGTGTCCGCTACGGGGTAAGAGCCGATGATGGCGGAGGTTTGCTTGATCTGTACCATAACTCCCGCAGCCAGGGCTTTGGAGCCGAGGTTAAGCGGCGGATTATGCTGGGTACTTACGCACTGAGCTCCGGCTATTATGACGCTTATTATTTGAAAGCGCAGAAGGTGCGGACTTTGATTAAGCAGGACTTTGACGAAGTATTCCAGAAGTATGATGTGGTCATCGGACCTACTGCACCTACTACAGCCTTCAAGCTCGGATCACAGATCGAAGATCCTTTGACTATGTATTTGAATGATATTTTGACGATTCCTGTCAGCCTCGCCGGCATTCCTGCGGTCAGCATTCCCTGCGGCTTTGCCGAAGGGCTGCCTGTAGGTCTGCAAATTATCGGCAAAGAATTTGATGAGAGCACTGTTCTGCGCGTTGCGCATGCCTTTGAACAGCATACGGATCATCACAAGCAGCTCCCGCAGCTGTAATTGCAGCTGTCCGGGACGTTCGGGCTTCGGAACAGGTTTTCACGAAGATACTCAAGCAGGAGTATAGGCTCACAAAACTTTTAAGGGAATGAGAATAGATATGGCTAAATACGAAACGGTCATCGGACTGGAAGTTCATGTGGAGCTTCATACCAAGTCCAAAATCTTCTGCGGCTGCTCCACGGAATTCGGTGCTCCGCCCAATACACATACCTGTCCTGTCTGTCTGGGGCATCCAGGCGTCTTGCCGGTATTGAACCGGCAGGCCGTTGAATATGCCATGAAAGCGGCGATGGCACTGAACTGCACGATTGGCGACGTCAGCAAATTCGACCGCAAAAATTACTTTTATCCCGATTCGCCGAAGGCCTACCAGATTTCCCAATACGATCAGCCTATCGGTCTGAACGGCTGGATCGATATTGAGGTGGACGGACAAACCAAGCGGATCGGCATCACCCGCCTGCACCTGGAGGAAGACGCCGGCAAACTGACCCATGTGGACGGCGGCTTTGCTTCACTGGTCGACTTCAACCGTGTGGGCACACCGCTGATTGAAATCGTCTCCGAACCTGATTTGCGGTCTCCGGAGGAAGCGCGCGCCTATCTGGAGAAGATCCGCGCCATTATGCAGTATTGCGACGTATCCGATGTGAAGATGGAAGAGGGCTCAATGCGCTGTGATGCCAACATCAGCCTGCGGCCGGAAGGCCAGGCCGAATTCGGCATCCGGGCGGAGCTTAAGAACATGAACTCCTTCCGCGGGGTACTGCGCGGACTGGAATACGAGCAATTCCGGCAAGGTGAGATTCTGGACGACGGCGGTGTTGTCGTTCAGGAGACCCGCCGCTGGGACGAAGCCCAGGGCAAAACGCTGTCCATGCGCGGCAAGGAAGAAGCGCATGACTACCGCTACTTCCCGGACCCTGACCTGATTGTGCTGCATATTGATGATGCCTGGAAGGAGTCCATCCGGGCAAGCATTCCGGAGCTGCCGGATGCGCGGAAGAGCCGTTACAGCACGGAATATGGACTTACTGCCTACGATGCCGGTGTGCTGACCTCCTCCAAGCCGCTCGCGGATTTCTTCGAGGGCAGTCTGGCTTATACGAAGGATGCCAAAGCCGTTGCCAACTGGATGATGGGTGATTTGCTGGGGTATCTGAACAGTGGGGGGCTGGAACTGTCCCAGGTGAAGATTACTCCGCAAGGATTGGGAGAAATGATTGGCCTGATTGCAGGCGGAACCATCAGCAGCAAAATCGCCAAAACCGTCTTCAAGGAGATGCTGGAGAGCGGCAAGCTTCCGGCGGCAATCGTTGAAGAAAAAGGCCTCGTGCAAATCAGCGATGAGGGGGCGATCAAGCAGATCGTTGAAGCGGTTGTGGCTGCCAATCCACAGTCTGTTGAGGATTATAAGGCAGGCAAGCAAAAGGCGATTGGCTTCCTCGTGGGACAGGTTATGAAGGAGAGCAAAGGCAAAGCCAATCCGGGACTGGTCAACACGCTGCTCGCAGAACTGCTGAACAGCTAGACCTTACCTGCTTTTTGGTTAATATACAGTAGAACATAAGCGGTAGGGCTTGTCGGTTAACGGCAGGCCTTTCGCGGCATATAAGGGGAATGTGCGGATGAGCATAATAATCAGGCTGGATTTGAAAAATGGGGATATCCTAAGCGAGCTTTGGAGCCTTCAGCATAAGGCCTACAGGCTGGAGGCTGAGAGGATAGGCTTTCATGAAATCCCGCCGCTGCTGGAGACCAGAGACATGCTGAGCCGCTCAGAAGAGTGTTTCTATGGCGGCTTCGACGACAGCGGTGAGTTAATGGGTGCTGTTGCCGTCCAGGAGGAATCACCCGGCCAGCTTACGGTGACCCGAATGATGGTTAATCCGGATTATTTCCGCCAGGGAGTGGCAGGAAGGCTTTTGGAATATATTTTCGAGCAATATCCGGGTATGGACCAGTTCATCGTTTCTACAGGGAAGCTTAATGAGCCGGCTGTTGCACTGTATACCAAACATGGATTTATCCCTGCCGGACTTGAAGAAGTTGCTCCCGGTGTCGAATTGATTGGATTTCACCGGAGCGGCCGGCTTTGAATATTAAGAATGAACGTTATGACGACAGGAGGAGTCCCGAAATGAGTCCCGAGCCTAATGATTCTGCCATGCTTCCTGTGCAGGAGGAAGGAGAGTATGGCCCTGCTGTGCAAGCAGGAGAAGCTGATCAGCAACAAAAGCTGCCTTTCATTCCTCCGCGCCTGAAGCGGCGTCCCCGCCGCAAACGCAAATTCATTGCCGGACTGCTGGCAGCGCTCATTCCGGGCACGGGGCATATCTACTTCGGGCTGCTTCGCAAAGGAATCTCTTTTATTTTTATCATTCTGCTTGATATTGCTGCACTGCTCTACTTCTCGTCGATTGGCATGCAGATTAATGTGCCGCTGCTCATTTTGCTGGCGCTGATGATTCCGGTGCTATATTTCTACAATGTGTTCGATGTGCTGCAGTCTGCCGACCGGCTTCTGCGTCTGCCTGGAGAGCAGGACCCTGAGCTCCCGCCTGTTCCGAAACCGCATGGACAACGGCGCCGTCTGGTCAGTGAACCGGGGATTTCCTTTGGGCTTATGCTGCTTCTCGGTGGCGCGCTGCTATTTCTTTTCCAGCAAAAGCCGGTCTGGCTGCAATATTTCATCGAGCATTATGCCGGTGTGACGGTTGCGGCGGTATTGGCGGCTTGTGGAGTATGGCTTGCAGTCCGCGAGATCATAAAAATGCTCTCCTGGCAGAACGGCAACGAACGGCGCAGCCGCCGGGTTGGCAGATACACAGCTTCTGCGCTGCTCATAGCCGTCGGGGTTCTCTTGTTTCTGGACTGGAGAAACGGAACCGACCATATGCTGATCTTATTGAAATGGTGGCCGATTATAGCTGTGCTCTGGGGATTGGAGTATCTGCTTATATACTTCTTCTCGCGGCACTTGAGCCAGGGGAGAGCCCGATCCCGTTCACGTATGGATTTGCGGGGGCTGCTGTCTGCAGTCGTGCTCGCGGCCAGTGTGTTTATTGTTTCGGAACAGGAACATTATCTCCATCTGTGGAATAGGGTCAGTCTTAATCTGACCGCAGCGGCTGTGGATTATGGCGAAGCCAAGGGAAGCAAGTTCCAGAAGGCTCCGATCATTATTCCGGTTGAGCTGGGGACCTCCAAAATTACTGTAGACGGCATCAACGGTGATATTCTGATTCACCGCGCACCTGTCGAGGATATTGAAGTTGCAACAACCGTATGGATAGATCAGTTGGAGGGTGCTGTCGCGGAGGCGATCTCGGAGCAGTCCTTTGTAGATGTAACTGAAGGGAATACGATCAAAATCATCCCCAAAAGCAAAGCCTATGGAGACTCCGGCAAACGCCAGCCGCGGATGGATCTTGAGATTTCATTGCCTGAAGACCGCCGTTTTAATCTGGAGGTGCGGACGATGAATGGAGGCATTACCTTGCAGAATGTGGAGGCCATAGAGGATATTAATTTGGAGACCGGAAATGGGGAATTGATCCTCCACCGTATTTTCGGCAATGTCAAAGGGAAAACACTGAACGGGGCTGTGCGTGCCAGAACAGTTCAGGGCGATGTGGATTTGGCGACAAGCGGCGGGGATATGGCGGCCTGGGATGTAACGGGGGCGCTTAAGCTTTCTACCGCTGTTGGCAATATTTCGGCTGCAGGGAGCGGAGATCAGATGGAGCTGTCCAGCAAGAACGGCAACCTGGAGATTAACGGAGCCAGATCGAAACTGCAGGCTGAATCCCTCAACGGCAAAATCCGTGTTCAATCTGCCGACTTCGGAGGCAACTGGGATATCTACAGCGCGGTAGGTGATATTGACCTGTACCTGCCCGTATCCGGAAATTATACCGTGGACGGCTCCAGCGGTTATGGCGATATCGTTTCTGATATTCCAGAGCTGACCATCGACAAAAAAAATATTTCCGGCGAAGTAGGCACCGGCGAATTTAAGCTGCATGTGGAAGGTAACAGCAACCTAAATGTGAGGAAATATTGAATTAAGTAATTTATATTATATAATAATCAATATAATGTAATGACTTCGTTGACAACATCGAAAGCCCGGTCTTACAATTACATTATAGTTATTATTATGTTTTTTATTAAAAGGCGGTGGCATTGATGGGTAGTGGCGTACAGCATGCATTGGAACAACTGAAGACAACCGGTGTCCGTATTACGCCCCAGCGTCATGCGATTCTATCGTATTTGATGGAAGCGATGAATCACCCTACGGCAGATGATATTTACCGTGCGCTTGAGCCGCAGTTTCCAAGCATGAGTGTGGCAACAGTGTACAACAACCTCAAGATGTTCATGGAAGCGGGGATGGTCCGTGAGCTGACCTACGGCGACAATTCCAGCCGTTTTGATGCAAATGTATCTGATCATTATCATGTTATCTGCCAGGAATGCGGCCGGATTGAGGATTTCAGCTATTCATCGCTCCATGAGGTGGAACAGCGTGCCGAGCAGGCGACAGGGTTCAAAATTCATGGTTTGCGGATGGAGCTGTACGGAATCTGCAAATGCTGCACAGAGAAGACACAATAAGTTTCTGAATAGTGAGAGTCATTTTAAACGTGCGGAATCCGGCAACGGAGACCTCACGTTTTTTGGATTTTTTATGATTTTTTTATGACACCCTATCAAATAAGCCCAACTCTTCCAGCAGATTTGCGCAACCAGAGGGCTAGAGATAGCGTATACTTAAGAATGATTCCCCCGCAGTATAATTCTATTAGTGATCTGGAGGTACGTTTTGAATAGAAGACAGAGACAGAGACGCGTCAAGAAACGCGGAGGTCTTTTTCGCCGTTTACTGGGACTTGTCATTATAGCTGCTGCAGCCTACTGGGTTGTTTTTTATGTATTGCCGAACCGTCTGCATACCGATCCTGATTGGAAAGGGTTAGAACAGCCTGTTTTTGTCAAAGGAGAGCTGACGGGCTATTCCGCTTCAGGTACCGGGGACGCGCTGCTTTTACCGCTTCCGCTGCTCCAGAAATATGTAGACTCATCCATCCGTTATGAAGAAGATACCAAGTCTGTAATCTTATCGACAGACAATGAGCTTTTATATATGCAAGAAGATACTACAACCGCCAGTCTGAACAATAAACCGCTCCAGCTCCGGCTGGCGCCTGAAGAAAAAAACGGGATGACCTACCTGCCCGCAGACACGCTTGAAAATCTGTACGGCTTTGAGGTGGAAGAAGATAAGGACACCGGAGCCGTTCTGCTGATGACCGCTGGAGAAAAGGTCCCGCTTGGCAAAGTCAAGGGCGAGGAAGGCGGCAAAACCCAACCTCTGCGCAGTGAAGCGACCATCCATGCACCTATTGTGGCCGATATGTCTCCCGGAACGGTGGTAAGGATTTGGAACTCGGACAATGAGGACTGGCTGTACGTACAGATGGACAGCGGCTTCACAGGCTATGTCAAAGCAAAAGATATCATCCAAGACGGAGAAAAGGCAGTCGATGTGAAGCCGGCCGCTCCCTCGCGCGCAGAGCGCAGCTGGAAGGGCAAGCCTGTGAATCTTTACTGGGAAGCGGTATATGAACGTAAGCCTAACCCCGCTAATTTTGGCGCTCTCCCCGGGGTTAACGTGGTCAGCCCTACCTGGTTTGAGATCGTCGATATAAAAGGTAACGTCCGCAGCAAGGCTGACAGTGCCTACGTACAGTGGGCCCATCAGCAAGGAATGGAGGTATGGGGGCTGCTGACCAACAGCTTCGATGCCGACCTTACCACCCAGGCGTTGTCAAGCTATGAGAAGCGGATGAATGCCATCGTGCAGATGCTTGAATATGCTGATCTTTACGGTCTTGATGGGATTAATATCGATTTTGAAAATGTCTACACCAAGGACGGAGAGAATGTTACGCAGTTCATGCGGGAACTGAAGCCGATGGCCCAGGCCAAAAACCTCATTGTCTCGATGGACGTGACTCCAAAATCGAACAGTGAGATGTGGTCGCTCTTTCTGGACCGCCGGGCACTTGGCGCAGTTACCGATTTTCTGATCGTCATGGCTTACGATGAGCATTGGGCGTCCAGCCCTACCGCAGGTTCTGTTGCTTCGCTGCCATGGGTGGAGAAATCCGTAAGCCGTATCCTCGAAGAGGATGACGTTCCTGCAGAAAAGCTGATACTCGGTATCCCGCTGTATACCCGCATTTGGTCGGAAACCACAAAAGACGGAAAAACCAAAGTCAGCTCCAAAGCCGTCAGCATGAATGCCGTTCAGGAAATACTGGCTGAAAAGAAATTGAAGCCTGTGCTGGATAAGGATTCAGGTCAGAATTATGTAGAGTATACGGAGGACGGTGTCCTTCACAAGATCTGGATAGAAGACAAGGTTTCGTTAAAAGCCAGGGTAGAGCTGGCCAAATCCTTCGGGTTAGGAGGCATTGGCTCCTGGAACCGCAGCTTTGCCGTTCCGGAGGCTTGGGAGACCTTGCAGCAGATTAGCGAATAGACGGTAAATATTGCAGGTACAGCACAGGGGTTCCCTTAAGGGAACCCCTGGTTTTTTATATAACATACTTTAGACAGCAAATGCGATAAGCTAATGTTTCAGTTGTTGTCCTTCAAGCTGCTCCGCAGTGACCGTTGCCTGTGCGGGGTCCATCGTGAGAATGGTATGGCAGAACATACAGCGGTCCGTTTTTCCCAGCATTTTGGTCAGCTTGTGGCATTCCGGACATTCTACCTGCACGGCGCTTGTTGAGAGCATGCCCGCCCAAAAATAGATCGCCAGACTGGCAATCATAGACACCAGGCCGATGACAAGCCCGATTGCAGCAACAACCTTTCCGGCCGAACCCCAGAATACGATGCCCGCCGTTCCCAAGATCATCAGGCCCATTCCCAGCATGGTGAGCAGCAGGCCCCAAGTGCGAAAAGCGTTGATTTTAGCTGATTTAAACTTCATGAGTATTTGCTCCTAACTGAAATATAGTTCGGTTGTCCAGGAGGAACTGCCATGAATATGTAGAATATTAATATTTAAGAGAATTATAACTGACAGACGCAAAATCGCCAAATTTGATGGAGGGAAGTATGGAACTGTCCAATTTGACCCTTTTTAGTGGAGAGACGTTTGACGAGAGTGTACTGGGAGCTGTAGCCCTGCACCAGACCGGCAATGCTCCGTTTCAGAGCGCGCTTCTCCATGATTTTGATATGGTGGTACTGATGCTGCATGAGGAACAGGAGAAGGAACGAATTATTACTCATACCATGGCCGGTGAACGGCGCACACAGTCGGTCCATGTAGGTCTTTCCGCTCTGGAGAGAGCGGTAATGGCAGGGGATAACAATGAACTCCTCACCAGTCTGATTGCGGGTGAAGTCATTTGGGATCCTAAGGGAATCCTCGGTGAAATGCGCAGGGAGATCATCCAGTTTCAGGGGCCGATTAAGGAACGAATACTGTTTATGGAATTCTCCAGATTTCTCCATATGTATGTGAAATCTAAGCGGTATATGGAAGCCGGCTGCACTATGGATGCATACAACTGTGTATTGATCGCTCTGTATCACTGGGCGCGTATAGAAGTAAGCGAGGCAGGCTGTTTTCCTGATCCGGCGGTGTGGGAGCAAATCAAAGGCCTGAATTCATCCGTTCATAAGCTGTATGAGGAGTTGACCGTTAGTACAGAGACATTGGATCAGAGAGTGGAGCTTATTCTGCTGGCTTGTGAATTTTCCATTATGTCCAAGATGTCCGATTGCTGTACCATACTGTTGAATATACTGGGCAGCCGCAAGGAACCCTGGAGTATAAAAGAACTGCTCCAGCACTCCGGACTTAGCCAGCTTGGCGCTGAACTGCCGCTGGTACTGCGCAAGCTGGTATCCCGTTCACAAATCAGAGAGATTGCTTCTTGGGCAGAGGATGCCGGGGATGGTCATGCTGTACGCTATACCTTATGAATATAAATGATAATAACGAATGGATAAGGAGAGGCGAATATGCTCTCTTTTTTTGTTGGGTTCTTGTTTACATTATAAAATCACTTGAGGGAATATTTATAGTTGACTCTTGTGTTAATGTTGTGTTAAATTATAACTCGTCCCTCTGACGCGGTTAAGATGCTGTAAAGCATGCGGAAGACAACTGAAAAAAAGAAATTAAAAAAAGGTTGACTAAAATGAGGGCGCTGTGATATATTATAAAGGTCGCTGCTGACAAGCAACGATGCAAGAAAATGAGAACTTGATCTTTGAAAACTGAACAACGAGTGAGTGGGATTTCACGCAAGTGAGATCCAAAACAGATGAGTTTCACAGCGTGTTTCACGCTTTAGAAATTTCATCGAGAGAATACAAATTCTCGTCAGATGTTTCAAAATGAGCTATCGCTCTTTTCAATACAAATTGGAGAGTTTGATCCTGGCTCAGGACGAACGCTGGCGGCGTGCCTAATACATGCAAGTCGAGCGGAGTTTATCCTTCGGGGTAAACTTAGCGGCGGACGGGTGAGTAACACGTAGGCAACCTACCCTCTAGACTGGGATAACTACCGGAAACGGTAGCTAATACCGGATAATTCCTTGACCCTCCTGGGTTTGGGATGAAAGGCGGAGCAATCTGCTGCTAGAGGATGGGCCTGCGGCGCATTAGCTAGTTGGTGGGGTAACGGCCTACCAAGGCGACGATGCGTAGCCGACCTGAGAGGGTGAACGGCCACACTGGGACTGAGACACGGCCCAGACTCCTACGGGAGGCAGCAGTAGGGAATCTTCCGCAATGGGCGAAAGCCTGACGGAGCAACGCCGCGTGAGTGATGAAGGTTTTCGGATCGTAAAGCTCTGTTGCCAGGGAAGAACGTCCGGTAGAGTAACTGCTATCGGAGTGACGGTACCTGAGAAGAAAGCCCCGGCTAACTACGTGCCAGCAGCCGCGGTAATACGTAGGGGGCAAGCGTTGTCCGGAATTATTGGGCGTAAAGCGCGCGCAGGCGGCTGCTTAAGTCTGGTGTTTAAACCTTGGGCTCAACCTGGGGTCGCACTGGAAACTGGGCAGCTTGAGTACAGAAGAGGAAAGTGGAATTCCACGTGTAGCGGTGAAATGCGTAGAGATGTGGAGGAACACCAGTGGCGAAGGCGACTTTCTGGGCTGTAACTGACGCTGAGGCGCGAAAGCGTGGGGAGCAAACAGGATTAGATACCCTGGTAGTCCACGCCGTAAACGATGAGTGCTAGGTGTTAGGGGTTTCGATACCCTTGGTGCCGAAGTTAACACAGTAAGCACTCCGCCTGGGGAGTACGGTCGCAAGACTGAAACTCAAAGGAATTGACGGGGACCCGCACAAGCAGTGGAGTATGTGGTTTAATTCGAAGCAACGCGAAGAACCTTACCAGGTCTTGACATCCAACTAACGAAGCAGAGATGCATCAGGTGCCCTTCGGGGAAAGTTGAGACAGGTGGTGCATGGTTGTCGTCAGCTCGTGTCGTGAGATGTTGGGTTAAGTCCCGCAACGAGCGCAACCCTTGACTTTAGTTGCCAGCAGGTAAGGCTGGGCACTCTAGAGTGACTGCCGGTGACAAACCGGAGGAAGGTGGGGATGACGTCAAATCATCATGCCCCTTATGACCTGGGCTACACACGTACTACAATGGCCGGTACAACGGGAAGCGAAGCCGCGAGGTGGAGCCAATCCCAGCAAAGCCGGTCTCAGTTCGGATTGCAGGCTGCAACTCGCCTGCATGAAGTCGGAATTGCTAGTAATCGCGGATCAGCATGCCGCGGTGAATACGTTCCCGGGTCTTGTACACACCGCCCGTCACACCACGAGAGTTTACAACACCCGAAGTCGGTGGGGTAACCCGCAAGGGGGCCAGCCGCCGAAGGTGGGGTAGATGATTGGGGTGAAGTCGTAACAAGGTAGCCGTATCGGAAGGTGCGGCTGGATCACCTCCTTTCTATGGAGAATCGTTCTCTGCAATGAGAACATTCAAATCGGAAGCTTTGCTTCCAAAACTCAGGTTTAGGCCTGTTGCTCACTCGTTGCTCAGTTTTGAGAGTTTAAGCTCTCAAAGGGCATATTGGTTTCCAGAACTTGCTTGTAGCCAAGCCGCTCGGAAACATGATATGATCTTCTTCCGGAGTTCAATCCGGAATCACTTGATCCTTGAAAACTGGATACCGAAACGAAAATGCGTTTTAGAACATCTTTTAGCTGAAACTTGTGTGAACAAGTTGAAATAGTTATTAGTGGCCGATATTTTCCTGACGGAAATAAAGAGCTTTGAATTCATTCAATGTTCGATATTTCTCCTACGGAGAAAATCGTGGTTAAGCTAATAAGAGCACACGGAGGATGCCTAGGCGCCAGGAGCCGACGAAGGACGTGGCGAACAACGAAACTGCCTCGGGGAGCTGTAAGCAAGCTTTGATCCGGGGGTGTCCGAATGGGGAAACCCGGCTGTGGTAATTCGCAGTCATTCACATCTGAATTCATAGGGTGTGAAGAGGCAGACCAGGGGAACTGAAACATCTAAGTACCCTGAGGAAGAGAAAACAATAGTGATTCCGTCAGTAGCGGCGAGCGAACGCGGAACAGCCTAAACCAAGGAGCTTGCTCCTTGGGGTTGTGGGACGTCTCACATGGAGTTACAAAGGAACCGGGTAGGCGAAGAGGTCTGGAAAGGCCCGCGATAGAGGTAAAAGCCCTGTAGCCTAAACCCTGTTCCCTCCGAGACGGATCCCGAGTAGTGCGGGGCACGTGAAACCCCGTATGAATCCGGCAGGACCATCTGCTAAGGCTAAATACTACCTGGCGACCGATAGTGAAACAGTACCGTGAGGGAAAGGTGAAAAGCACCCCGGAAGGGGAGTGAAATAGAACCTGAAACCGTGTGCTTACAAAAAGTCAGAGTCCTCTATATGGATGATGGCGTGCCTTTTGTAGAATGAACCGGCGAGTTACGTTTAACATGCAAGGTTAAGGTGAGAAGCCGGAGCCGCAGCGAAAGCGAGTCTGAATAGGGCGATTAAGTATGTGGACGTAGACCCGAAACCGTGTGATCTACCCCTGTCCAGGGTGAAGGTGCGGTAACACGCACTGGAGGCCCGAACCCACGTACGTTGAAAAGTGCGGGGATGAGGTGGGGGTAGCGGAGAAATTCCAATCGAACTCGGAGATAGCTGGTTCTCCCCGAAATAGCTTTAGGGCTAGCCTCGGTGAATGGAGTCGTGGAGGTAGAGCACTGATTGGGTGCGGGGCCCGCAAGGGTTACCAAGCTCAGTCAAACTCCGAATGCCATGGACTTCTTGCCGGGAGTCAGACAGTGAGTGCTAAGATCCATTGTCAAAAGGGAAACAGCCCAGACCATCAGCTAAGGTCCCCAAGTGTGTGTTAAGTGGGAAAGGATGTGGAGTTGCACAGACAACCAGGATGTTGGCTTAGAAGCAGCCACCATTGAAAGAGTGCGTAATAGCTCACTGGTCGAGTGACTCTGCGCCGAAAATGTAACGGGGCTAAACACACCACCGAAGCTATGGCTTGATGCTTTGCATCAGGGGTAGGGGAGCGTTGTGTATACATTGAAGGTGTACCGTAAGGAGCGCTGGAGCGTACACAAGTGAGAATGCCGGTATGAGTAACGAAAAGATCAGTGAGAATCTGATCCGCCGAAAGCCCAAGGTTTCCTGAGGAAGGCTCGTCCGCTCAGGGTAAGTCGGGACCTAAGGCGAGGCCGACAGGCGTAGTCGAAGGACAACAGTTTGAAATTACTGTACCACCGTAATCCGCTATGAGCGATGGGGTGACGCAGGAGGGTAGTGACGCGGACTGATGGATGTCCGTCCAAGCAGTGAGGCTGGTGTGTAGGCAAATCCGCACACCGAAAGGCTGGGCTGTGATGGGGAGCGAAAATTACAGTAGCGAAGGTCATGATCTCACACTGCCAAGAAAAGCCTCTAGCCAGGAGAAGGTGCCCGTACCGCAAACCGACACAGGTAGGCGAGAAGAGAATTCTAAGGCGCGCGGAAGAACTCTCGTTAAGGAACTCGGCAAAATGACCCCGTAACTTCGGGAGAAGGGGTGCCTCGGTAGGGTGAATAGCCCGAGGGGGCCGCAGTGAAAAGGCCCAAGCGACTGTTTAGCAAAAACACAGGTCTGTGCGAAGCCGCAAGGCGAAGTATACGGGCTGACGCCTGCCCGGTGCTGGAAGGTTAAGGGGAGCGGTTAGGAGGCAACTCCGAAGCTGTGAACCGAAGCCCCAGTAAACGGCGGCCGTAACTATAACGGTCCTAAGGTAGCGAAATTCCTTGTCAGGTAAATTCTGACCCGCACGAATGGCGTAACGACTTGGGCGCTGTCTCAACGAGAGATTCGGTGAAATTTTAATACCTGTGAAGATGCAGGTTACCCGCGACAAGACGGAAAGACCCCATGGAGCTTTACTGCAGCTTGATATTGAATTTGGGTACGATCTGTACAGGATAGGTGGGAGCCGTAGAAGCCGGAGCGCAAGCTTCGGTGGAGGCGCCGTTGGGATACCACCCTGATCGTATCTAGGTTCTAACCTGGTACCCTAAACGGGTACGGGGACCGTGTCAGGCGGGCAGTTTGACTGGGGCGGTCGCCTCCTAAAGAGTAACGGAGGCGTTCAAAGGTTCCCTCAGAATGGTTGGAAATCATTCGAAGAGTGCAAAGGCAGAAGGGAGCTTGACTGCGAGACCTACAAGTCGAGCAGGGACGAAAGTCGGACTTAGTGATCCGGTGGTACCGCATGGAAGGGCCATCGCTCAACGGATAAAAGCTACCCTGGGGATAACAGGCTTATCTCCCCCAAGAGTCCACATCGACGGGGAGGTTTGGCACCTCGATGTCGGCTCATCGCATCCTGGGGCTGAAGTAGGTCCCAAGGGTTGGGCTGTTCGCCCATTAAAGCGGTACGCGAGCTGGGTTCAGAACGTCGTGAGACAGTTCGGTCCCTATCTGTCGTGGGCGTAGGAAATTTGAGAGGAGCTGTCCTTAGTACGAGAGGACCGGGATGGACGTACCGCTGGTGCACCAGTTGTTCCGCCAGGAGCATGGCTGGGTAGCTACGTACGGACGGGATAAGCGCTGAAAGCATCTAAGCGTGAAGCCCCCCTCAAGATGAGATTTCCCAGTATGTAAGACCCCTTGAAGACGACGAGGTAGATAGGTTGGAGGTGGAAGCACGGCAACGTGTGGAGCTGACCAATACTAATCGGTCGAGGGCTTATCCAATAAACTAAAATGCAATTTTCGTTTCGGATTCAGTTTTCAGGCGATCAAACGTCTGATATGCATATTCCCTGATAGCTCAGTTGGTAGAGCACTCGACTGTTAATCGAGTTGTCACAGGTTCGAGTCCTGTTCGGGGAGCCATATGGAGAGGTGTCCGAGTTTGGCCGAAGGAGCACGATTGGAAATCGTGTAGGCGCCACAAGCGTCTCGAGGGTTCGAATCCCTCTCTCTCCGTAGCAATACCTTCCTGAAAAGGGATGAGAACCCTCGGTGGTTCGTTGGAGCATAAGCTTCGTTAGGGTTTGCTTCGCAATCTCGAACGAAGTGAGAGTATCCCTCTCTCTCCGTAGCATTACTTCCCTGAAAAGGGATGAGAGTCCTTAGTGGTTCGTTGGAGCATGAAGATATGGCCCGTTGGTCAAGGGGTTAAGACACCTCCCTTTCACGGAGGTAACATGGGTTCGAATCCCATACGGGTCACCATTTTACACCTTCGAATTCTGGGATGAGAATCCATGGGGTTCGTTGAAGCATCGGCTTCGTAAGGAATACATCGCAATCTCGTAACGGAGTGGAGAGTATCCCATACGGGTCACCATTATTACTTGATTTTTATTATAGTGATTTGGTACAATGAGTTTTGTTGATTTATGGAGGCTTAGCTCAGCTGGGAGAGCATCTGCCTTACAAGCAGAGGGTCGGGGGTTCGAACCCCTCAGCCTCCACCATAGTATCCTTTCAAAAGAATACGCTTTATACTGACGCGGGGTGGAGCAGCCCGGTAGCTCGTCGGGCTCATAACCCGAAGGCCGCAGGTTCAAATCCTGCCCCCGCAATTTAACCCCAAAAAGTAAAGATATGCTTTGTAGTGTATTTTGATTACTTTCCGGGGCCCCCAGTAGTGCTTAATTTGGAACCGTGGTGTAGTTGGCCTAACATGCCTGCCTGTCACGCAGGAGATCGCGGGTTCGAATCCCGTCGGTTCCGCCATCAAAGTTTTCTTCAGGGATGAGAATCCATCATAGGGTTCGTTGAAGCGTCGGCTTCGTAAGGATTACATCGCAATCTCGTAACGAAGTGAAGAGTATCCCGTCGGTTCCGCCATCAATAATTTGCTTGATACACTTATATGGCTCGGTAGCTCAGTCGGTAGAGCAAAGGACTGAAAATCCTTGTGTCGGCGGTTCGATTCCGTCCCGCGCCACCATTTTTCTTACAACTTAATATGCCGGTGTAGCTCAATTGGTAGAGCAACTGACTTGTAATCAGTAGGTTGGGAGTTCAAGTCTTCTCGCCGGCACCATTGTGGAGGCTTAGCGAAGTGGCCAAACGCATCAGACTGTAAATCTGCTCACGTACGTGTTCGGTGGTTCGAATCCATCAGCCTCCACCATTTTTAGGGGCATAGTTTAAAGGTAGAACAACGGTCTCCAAAACCGTTGGTGTGGGTTCAATTCCTGCTGCCCCTGCCACACAAATTTTAAAAGTTTCATATGGCGGCCGTGGCGAAGGGGTTAACGCACCGGATTGTGGTTCCGGCATTCGTGGGTTCGAGACCCATCGGCCGCCCCATTACTTTTAGAATTATTGATTTAGTTAGGATGTAACAGTTTCATATGGCGGCTGTGGCGAAGGGGTTAACGCACCGGATTGTGGTTCCGGCATTCGTGGGTTCGAGACCCATCAGCCGCCCCATCACTTTACAAATGAATATTGGGGATTAGCCAAGCGGTAAGGCAACGGACTTTGACTCCGTCATTCATAGGTTCGATTCCTATATCCCCAGCCATTAATGCGGACGTGGCTCAGCGGTAGAGCATCGCCTTGCCAAGGCGAGGGTCGCGGGTTCGATTCCCGTCGTCCGCTCCATTTTATGGCGCCATAGCCAAGTGGTAAGGCAAAGCTCTGCAAAAGCTTTATCCCCAGTTCGAGTCTGGGTGGCGCCTTCATTTTTTTATTTAGCCCTAATTCATATTTGTACACGCCGGCGTGGCGGAATGGCAGACGCGCTCGACTCAAAATCGAGTGGGAAACCGTGGAGGTTCGAGTCCTCTCGCCGGTATTAGCTAAAAGAGTTCATTAGAGACATCCTCTAGTGGGCTTTTTTTATTTGAATTTAAGCAATGTTTGGATAAGTAACTTGTGATGGTGTCAACGATCTCCTTGAATTTTCCCGCCATCTCGAATCATAATAGACCTAAGATAGACAAGGGGAAGTGAAACAAATGAACAAAATCCTGCTGCTGGAGGACGATTTGAGCCTGATTGACGGGCTTTCGTATTCGCTGAACAAGCAAGGGTTTGATTTGGATATTGCCCGGACGGTAAGGGAGGCGGAAGTTCTTTTTACGGACGGAATCTATGATTTGCTGATTTTGGATGTATCCTTGCCGGATGGCTCCGGCTTTGAGGTTTGCCGGAAGGTGCGGCAGGTTTCAAAAGTGCCGATTGTCTTTCTGACGGCGTCTGATGAGGAAGTGAATATGGTCATGGGACTGGATATGGGCGGCGATGATTATATTACCAAGCCGTTTAAGCTGGGTGTGCTTGTGTCGCGAATCCATGCCGTGCTGCGGAGGGCAAAGGATTTTGGCGTGGCAGATGCAGAAATGGCGTCGAATGGGATCAAGGTGCTGCTGCTGCAGGGACAAGCTTATAAGGACGAGATGGCCCTGCCGTTGACGGCCGGGGAGTATAGGCTGCTCTGCTTGCTGATGAATCATCCGAACCAGGTTCTTTCCAAAGAAATGATCTTGGACAAGCTGTGGGATGGGCAGGGAAATTATGTGGATGACAATACGCTGGCGGTTTATATCCGCAGGCTGCGCATGAAGATCGAGGAAGATCCCAATCATCCGCAAATTCTGTTGACGGTCAGAGGCATGGGGTATAAGTGGAAGGTGACGAATTGAGGTGGGACGATGCACGTTTTTACCAACCAGGATATTAAAAAGCTGTTTATTTCACTGTCTTGTATCTTTGTTTCGTTTATGGGGTTGTCCCAGCTTTTGATCTGGCCGTCCAGCGGCTCTTTGCATCTGGGCCTTTTCCTGCTCTCGCTTCTGATCGCCGCCGGTGTATTGTGGAGCTGCTTTTTATATTTTAGAAGACAGGATCGCATGATGGAGGAGGCCATCTCTCAACTCTCCCATTTCATGACGGGCAATACCCGTGCGCGTATCGAATGTGACAGCGAGGGAAGCCTGTATAAGCTTTTTCACGCGGTGAACACGCTGGCTACGACGCTTGACGCGCATGGCGCCAAGGAGCAGAAGACGAAGGAGTTTCTGAAAGACACGATATCGGATATTTCCCACCAGTTAAAAACGCCCCTTGCCGCCCTCAATATCTACAACGGACTTTTGCAGGACGAAAGTGAGGAACCAGCCGCCATGCGGGAATTTGCGGTCAAGTCGGAACGGGAAATTGACAGGATCGAAAGGCTGGTCCAAAGCCTTCTGAAGATTACAAAATGGGATGCCGGTTCGATCATGATCGAGAAGTTACCGGAAAATATTGCCGATATGATGAACGACCTCTGGCTGCATTTTGAAACGCGCGTCAATCTGGAGCGGAAACGCATGACCCTGTCGGGACCGCCACAGGCCGAGCTGGTTTGTGACCGGGGCTGGATCGTGGAAGCCGTAAGCAATGTGGTAAAAAACGCGCTGGACCATACGGAGGCAGGCGGTCATATCGCCATCGAGTGGAACGAATTGCCTTCGGTTACGCAAATCACGGTCAAGGATAATGGAAGCGGTATCCATACGGAAGATATACATCATATTTTCAAGCGGTTTTATCGGAGCCGCTTTTCGAAAGATACGCAAGGCGTTGGGCTGGGCCTTCCGCTGACCAAAGCCATTGTTGAAGCGCATGACGGCAATATCACGGTGGAGAGTGCCTTAGGGAATGGCAGCACCTTTGTGCTGAGTTTTCTCAACCTTACGAAACCGTAAGCCGGAATTCATGTGAGCGTAAGACGCAGATGGTAAACTCCGTGATAGAAAGGAGTGAGGGGATTTGAATTTGTTGGAAGTGAATTCCGTATGCAAAACCTATGGAACCGGTGAAACGGCCGTTAACGCCTTGAAAAATGTAAGTTTTACCGTGCCCAAAGGCGAGTTTGTCGCGGTTATCGGGGAGTCCGGTTCCGGAAAAAGTACGCTATTGAACATGATAGGGGCCCTGGATACGCCAACGTCCGGCAGGGTATGGATCGACGGGAACGATATTTTTCGCATGAAGGACGAGAAACTGACCATATTCCGCCGCAGGAATATCGGTTTTATCTTTCAGGCGTTCAATCTGATCCCGGAACTTAATGTGGAGCAGAATATCACTTTCCCATTGCTGCTCGATTATAAGAAGCCGGATCAAGCGTATGTGGAAGAAATCCTGGCCGTTCTGTCCTTGACGGACCGGCGCAATCATCTGCCCCGCCAGTTATCCGGCGGTCAGCAGCAGCGCGTGGCGATCGGCCGCGCCTTGATTACCCGCCCCATGCTTATCCTTGCGGACGAACCCACCGGCAATTTGGACAGCCAAAACAGCAATGAGGTTATTTCCCTGCTAAAAACGGCATCCAAACGCTACCAGCAGACGATTATCATGATTACGCATAACCGGAGCATGGCTTCGACGGCGGATCGGGTGCTGCAGGTGTCGGACGGCGTGCTTACTCAGCTTGGGGTGTACGCCGAATGAAAAGCTATCTGGGTCTTGTTTCGGAATATGCCAAAGTCCATAGCAAGAAAAACCGGCTCACTGTGGTTTGCATTGCTATATCCGTGATGCTGGTCGTGGCCGTATTCGGGATGGCCGATATGAGCGTGAAAGCCCAAATCAATGAGAATATCCGGCAAAAAGGAAATTACCATGCCGTGATTGCGGGGATAACAGACAGCACCGCCGGGCAAATCGCAGGTCGCAGCGATGTGAAAGTGGCGGGTTGGGTCGGCATGGCCGAAGATACGGTTTTTCAAGGAAAAAAACTACGTATTCAAGGCGGCGAACAGGATATCGCTAATCAGATGAACCTGGTCGTGAGCGGGGGAGCGTATCCGGCTTCCGAACGTGAAGCTTTGCTTGACCGGCCGGCACTGGAGCAATTCGGTCTGTCCATTGGGGATACAATTAAAATTGCTTTGAGCGATGAGCGGAAGCGGGAATATAAGATTACCGGGACGTACAACGACTTTTCCAGTTTGAAAGGTACGGACTCCCACGGCCTGTATCTGTCAACGGAGGGGATTCGTACGCTTCCGTCCGAAAAAAGGAATATTATTATATTCAGTTTAAAAGCGGCGTGAACATTAACCGGGCGTTATCCAACATCAAAGCGGAGCATGGCCTGACTGATAAACAGGTCTCCACGAACCTTCTCCTGCTTGGTTTAATGGGACAAAGCAACGACAGTTCGATGGTCGATCTCTACCTTACGGCGGGAATTCTTTTTCTCCTGATTACGATGGCTGCCACGTTTATGATCGCCAGCAGTTTTAACATGAGCGTGCTGGAACGGACGCAATTCTTCGGCCTTCTGCGCTGTCTTGGCGCCACGAAAAAGCAAATCAAACGGTATATCCGGCGGGAGGGTTTGCGGTATTGCCTAAAAGGGATTCCGATTGGACTATTGGCCGGGTGCGGCATGATGTGGGCAGCGGTCTTATTCCTGAATTCCTTGAATGTGAAGTACCTGCCGGCAATGCCAGTGTTTCAAATCAGCTGGCCCGCTATGGCTGCCGGTACGGTAATCGGGTTGTTGGTGGTCATGCTCGCTTCGAGGTCTCCTGCCAAAAAGGCGGCAAAGGTATCTCCGCAAGCTGCTGTAACCGGAAATATCAATCATGTGAATCATCAACCCATTAACAGGGCGGCTAACACCAAATGGTTTCGCGTGGATAGAGCCATGGGGTTCCAGCATGCTTTTTCCAATAAAAAGAGTATGGTACTGATATCGGGTTCTTTTGGGCTAAGCATCATCCTGTTCTTGTGTTTCACAGTCCTGATTACCTTCATGGGCCATGCCTTAAGGCCGTTGAAGCCTTACGCGCCTGATATCTCCATTATGGGTGCGAAGGATTCCGTCTTGCTTGACCGTTCGATAATGGAGGAAGCAAAGGCGCTTCCGCATATCAGGAATATCTATGGACGGATGGTTCTCCATGATATTCCGGCAACTTATCAACAGGGCAACAATACGGCCACGCTGATTTCATATGACGAGCCGCAATTTAAATGGGCGGCAGACAAGCTGATTTCCGGAACAATAGATCAGGTGCAGAACGGCAACGGGGTATTCGTCACGTATTCGGAAGATTTGAAATGGAAGGTAGGCGATACCCTTACCCTTGGGCTGCCTGGGGGATCTTCTGAGGTTCACATTGCCGGGATCCTCTCCGATGCACCGTTTGTGGCAAAGAAAGGCGGATGGATCATCATTAGCTCCGAAGCCACCTTTACCGCGCTGACCGGCATCTCGGACTACACCATTATCGACATGCAGGTTGATGAAGATATTTCCGGGCAGGCCAGAAGCCTAATCACGCCGGAAATGCGGCTGCTTGACGAACAGCAAGGCAACCGCGAAACCCGCGCGGCCTATTACGCCATGGCGGTATTTGTGTACGGGTTCTTGCTCGTGATTGCACTGGTCGCGCTGATTAACATCCTGAATACAGTAAACGCCAGCGTTTCCAGCCGAATGGGCAACTATGGCGTGATGCGTGCGGTAGGCATGTCAGGCAGGCAGTTAAAAAGGATGGTCATGGCCGAAGCCGCCGCTTATGCGATATCAGGCAGTTTGCTGGGCGGTGTTTTGGGATTGCTTTTGCATCGTTTCTTCTATGGGCTGATGATTACCTCCAACTGGGGCGAGCTTTGGCAGCCGCCAATTATGATCTTGACGATCACGATTGCAGCAGCGATCCTTACGACGTTTGTTGCGGCGATCTCACCTACCCGGAAAATGGATAAGATGAGCATCGTTAATGTGGTGAATGCGCAGTGAAATAGACTAGGAATCTTTTATCCCAATTCAGTCTGTGAATAATTCAGCTTGTATTCCTTGGGACTCATCCCTGTGTATTTAGAGAACACGTGGGTGAAATAGGCAGGTGTCTCAATACCGACTGCTTCTGCGACTTCAAATACTTTACTCGCCGGATTCCTGAGTAATTTCTTGGCCATTTCAATCCGGTACTTATTGATCGCGTCGATGATGGACTCATTGGTTACTTTTTTGTAAAGGCGGCTGAGGTAGCTGCTGTTGATATGGATATGGTCCGCAATAATTTGCAGATTCAGGTTCTGGTTGTAATGCTCTTTTATATATTTCTGGCATTCTATAACGATGTAATTGGGTTGTTTGTCATTAAACGCCACTGCCCTTGAGCAGCTCCGAATCAGACGCTTTAGGATGTCTGCCAACAGCTGAATGCTTTTGCTCTCCTGGATTTGCTTATACACCGTGGATTGGCTTTCATCCAACTCGGGTGCGAAGGGGTGGCTGGCGCTCAGCAAACGGAAACAGTAAGAACCTATGAGCAGACAAGCCACCTTTACATTCTCAATCGGCTCTTTGATATTTCTGTAGCTCTCCAGTAAACGCTCCAGTTGATCGATTGCCAGATCGTTTTGTCCTTGCTGCAGATATTCGGCAATTCTCTCTGCGGTATGATGGGGAGGAGCTCCGGGAGTGAGTGTCTGGCTGGTGTGAGGCATATAGACAGCCACATAATTATCGCTATAAAAGCTGCCTTGCAGCGCTTCTCTCGCCTCCCGGTAAGCTATGGACAGCGTCTGCACATCCCGGTGCATCAGACTGATGCCGATATTGAGATGGTATCGTCTAAAGTTCTCTGCCATGGCGAGAATTTCATTACATATCGTGAGCAAGGCTTGTGTGGAGACTGCTGCATTGCCGTCGCCCATGGAGACAATAGCCAGCAAAGTGTTTTTTTCCATTGCCATTATATAAGTAGGGCGCTCCTCGAAGGCCAGCGCAAGGAATTGGCGAATGGAAGCCAAGAACCGGTGATATTCACTCGTTGGGGGAGAGCCCAGCGTATCCTCAATCTCCAGATGGACCCCGAAATAGTTCTCCAATTGCAAACCAAGCTCCCTTGAGCGGCTGAGCAAACCTGCTTCATCGCTGATCAAGCCGTGGGCGGCCTCCTTCAGAAATTTTTCACTGATTTCGGAAAGATTGTCGTTGATCTTGCTCTCCAGCTGTCTCAATTTCTGCTTCTGCTCATTTTCCTTTTCCAGCAGCCGCGTTGCTTTTTCAATGGCCCCGGGAATCTTCTCGGTGGGGTTGGTCTTGACCACAAAATCTACTACTTCATACTGAATGGCAGTTTGGGCATAGGAGAAGTCAGCAAAGGCTGTGAGGATGATGACCTTGATTTGCGGAAAGTTCTGGTGGACATAGTCCGATAAAGCAAGACCGTCCATCCCCGGCATGCGGATATCGGTTACAATAATATCGATATCATAATGGCCGAGCATCTCCACGGCTTCTATCCCATTGGATGCTTCACAAATGACTTCACATTGGAGAGTTTCCCAATCCACAAAACACTTCAGCCCTTTTTTGATAACAGGCTCATCATCAACGATCATTACGTTATACATGCGATAGCTCCCCCTGATCTGCAGGTATGTGAAGGGTAACTTTGGCTCCTGCCCCAAATTCGCTCTCTACCTCAATTCCATAAGGCTCGCCGTAGATCAGCTTGACCCGTTTTTGCGTGTTGATCAGGCCAATATTGTTGTGGCCTTGTTTGCGAATGGTGATACTTTCGAAATTACTCCAATTCCGGGGAACAACCTCAAATCCATTGCCATTGTCCGTGATCTCAAAATAGACCGAATCGTTTTTACGGTAAATGCGGATGTGGATGATTCCTTTGCCCAGCTTTTTTTCCACACCGTGAACCACAGCATTTTCCACCAGGGGTTCGACACTCAGCTTGGGAAGCAACAGATCCAGTAGGGCCTCGTCCTCAATATGGATCGTATACTCAATTTTATCCTCAAACCTTTCTTTTTGCAGATAAAGATAAAATTGGATAACATCCAGTTCCTGACGAATCGGGACCTTAGCCAGACTATTGGAATAAATACCTGCCTGCAGCAGCTCTGTAAGGGACGTTACCATTTTGTAAACGGTCTCATCTTTGGACAATTTGGCTTTGTAGCCAATGGTAATTAACGTGTTGAACAGAAAGTGGGGATTGATCTGCGCTTGCAAAAATTTGATCTCCGACTCTTTGATCAGCAGGTGCTTCTCATAAACTTCCTTGATGAGATAATTGATTTCTTCCGTCATTCTGTTGAAGGTGGTACTGAGCTGGTTGAGCTCCACATTTTTGTAGGCCGGCATTCTTACGTTGTAATCACCTTTCTTGACCTTATGGATACTCCGCAGCAGATCACGGATGACCCGGGTAAAGCGAAGAGATAACAGGACGCCTGCTGCAAGGGATACGAAGGCAATCAGAGCGATGATCCAAATGTAATTACGCATGCTCTCGGACAACTTGGAGAGTACTTGCTTCTTAGGAATGCCTGCAATGAAAGTAAGCCCGGTGGTGCCGATGCTGCGGGAAACGGTCAGGTAGCTTTCATGGTTAAGCTTGACTTCCCTTACTTCGGCATTGTCTTTCAGCGCGAAGACGGCGGGAGAAACGATAGAACCCAGCTCCTGCTTATCGGCACTGGAATAGATGGCTCCCCGGTTATCAATGATGTAAGCCATAGCACCCGGAAAGGCGAGCAGCCCGGAATATTGGTCCGCTAAATCTGCCTCATCCGTGCCAAAAATCAGCACAAGGCGCTGCTGGGGAAGGTTGATATTGGACACGATTCGTGTGAAGTAGAGGGTACGGTCCTCGTAGCTTGGCGTGATAATTTCCTTGCCCCGAACCCTGCCGTTAACCGAATGAAAAACAGCGAGATTGTTTTTGTTAATTTCTTCAATGTTGGGCTGTGACTTTAAAACGGATATGTAATTGTCCTTATCAAAAAAAACATAAGCCGTTGACAGCAGGCTGATATTCCAGGCGTTGTTGAACATAAGGCTGTATTTCAGGTCCTCTTCCATTTCACTTTTATTGAGAAATTTTTTGTAGTAGTCGTCTCCCAGGGACACATCCTCGATGGACCAGGTTCTTATCGTTTTATTAGCGAGGAAATGCAGGGAGGTGTTATCGATAATCTGAAAGGATTTCTCGATATTGTCATTGGTCTGGCGGATCAGAAGAGACAGATTATCGTTGGCATTCTTCGTTAGAATCTGGGAGATGTTCCAATAGAAATAGCAGCCGGCGAACGTCATCGGGAGGAGAATCAGAAGAAGGATAGTTATCACAATTTTATTCCTTACCGGAATGCGGGAGAGTAATCCCCGAATTGGGCGAAGGCTGAGTCGTCGCATGATCTGTTCATTGGACATGCTGTCTGCTCCTTGGTCGATGTTACTATCTGTAGTAAAGCTATTATACAATCTTTTATTTGTGGCGAATAGCTGAACAGGGCGAAATACAGCCATTTCCGGCTAAGTGGTAAAGAAAACAACAAAGAGTTAAAGAAATCGGAAGAATTCTACAACCCCTTTTATTTGTACGGATGTTGTGGCCCTATTAGCTCAAGATATCAGAAAAGATAATACTGAAATACGAATTCATTCTCCGTAGTCCTTGCTCTACAATGAGAGCTGTAACAAAGCGCAATCGGGTGCAGGGCTTAAGCCTCTGCATCAAGCTGTCATCATTTAAAGGGGGATTTGATTTGAGAAAGCCATTGTTCAAAACAAGCTGTACCTTAGCTAGCACTCTTATTCTCGCCCTGTCCGTTTCGGCATGCGGATCGCAGAATTCATCGGAGAACAGCGGGACATCCGCAACCGCTGCACCAACCGCCTCGGGTCAGGCAAACGATGCTCCCGCTGCCAAGGCACCGGTGAAAATTTCCTATCTTACCTTCCGGGTAGGTACGCATGCGTCAGCCAAGCTGGAGGAAGAACAGATCAAGCAGTTTAATGCCAAGTATGGCAAGGAAGTGGAGGTTGTGGTTGAAGAGATTCCAAGTGACTCCGCATATGAGGACAAGTTGAAGATTCTGGCAGTCTCCGGGGATGTTCCGGATGTCGTCATGGGCAAGAACGGAATCAATGACATCCTGATTAAAGGAAATCTTGTAACCCCTTTCAACGACTATCTGGACAAGGACCCGGAATGGAAAGCAGAGGTTGGGGAAGCGGCGCTCGCTGCCAATACCCGGGACGGAAAGGTCTGGTCCATAAGCGATCAGAAGCAGAATATCGGGTACTTCTACAACAAGGAAATGTTTGAAAAGGCGGGAATCCAGCCGGCGCAAACCTGGGATGAATTCATGAGCAACAATGAGAAGCTCAAAGCAGCGGGCTTCGTTCCGCTTGCATTGATGACAGGGGAAAACGCCTGGACGACCAACCTGATTCTGGCTGCTCTTGTGGGCACAAACGGGGAGGCAGGCAATACGTTCATGAACACGCTGCATCCCACCGATTTTAATACACCTGAAATGATTCAGGCGCTCAACATGATGAAGACGATGCTGGAGAAATACACGACCAAGGATGCGCTGGGTGCCGGTTATGCCAATGCAGCGAACGCTTTCTCCCAGAACAAAGCGGCTATGATTGCCAATGGTCCCTGGATGATTGGAGACTTTAGCGACCCGACCAAATCCAGTGCGGACTTTGATAAAAAGGTGGGTGTGGCAGCCTATCCGGACAACAGCCTGATCTCCACCTATGAGGTTGGCTATATGATCGGAGCCAAAACACCGGAAACCCGCGACGCTGCTGAGAAATTCATTCGCTTCAAGACGGGGATAGAAGGACAGACCATCGCGCTTGAATATGGGAATGTGATGCCGGTTTCCAATAAGATTCAGCCTTCCGATGCACTGAAGCAGAAATATCCGCTTTTTGTTGAATCCATAAAACTGGCCCAACAGACGCAGGTTCATTACCAATCCTTTGACTCTATTGTCTATCCCAACATTACCGATGCCTGGAAGAGCCTTTATCCAAAGCTGGTATTTGGTCAGTCAACAGCAGAGGAGATTGCCAAAGAGCTGACGGAAATTGCAGCCAAGCATAAATAATCAGCATGCTGATAAGCAGGAGTATGAGCGATGATCGGATTTTCCGGCAGGTCTGCTTTCCGGGGAAATTTGATTAGGGAGGACCATATGAATGGTTAGGAAAAACAAAGGATACATTACGTTGTTTCTGTTGCCGACGGTTGTGCTATTTATTGTTGTCTATGCCGTATCGATTGTCATACTGTTCGGCACATCCTTTACAGAATGGTCGTCCGGACGAAAACCGGTTTTTATCGGACTGGCCAACTATATTCAACTGTTTACGGATGATTCCGATTTTCGTAAAAGTTTTCTGAATACGGGTCTCTGGGTTTTGCTCCAGTCGACAATCCATGTCGCCATCGGTACCGCGTTCGCAATTATTCTCAATATGAAGGAATTCTACTGGAAGTTTGCGCGGACAGTTTACATGTTTCCCAATATCATCTCGGGCGCAGCCGTGGGTATGCTGTTTTTGTGCATGCTCAATCCTGATTTTGGTGCGGTGAACAGCATTGTCCGCTTGTTCGGCCATGCGGATTACGCCCAGAACTGGTTTATGGATTACACAACCGCCTTCTTCTCAGTCACAATGACCTGGCTGCCCTATGCGGCTGTTGTCACTATACTGATTCTGGCCGAGATTGCGGCGATTCCAGAAAGCCTGTTTGAATCGGCGCGTATCGATGGGGCCAGCGAGCTGAAGATCATTTTTTATATCATCCTACCTATGCTGCGCAATATTATTGGGACCTGTGTGATTCTCGCCGGAACAAGTATGCTGCAGAAGATGGATATTATTATGATGACGACGGGCGGCGGACCCGGCAATGAAACCATGAATCTGCCCATTTATATTTACAAGACCGCACTCATGGAGAACAACTTCGGTTATTCCAATTCGGTGGGTGTCTTCCTAATCGGCTTTGGCTTGGTCTTTGTCCTGCTGTGCCGAAATCTGTTCAGAATAGGCAGCTCCCAAAACTGAATGGAGCGACTGGGGTGAAAATAATGAAAAAAGGTTTGGGTGTGCTCAAATATGGGTTTGTGCTCCTGATTGTACTGTTGTCGCTCGGCCCGTTCCTCTGGGTGCTGATGGCTTCATTCAAGACGAATACCGAAATTTTGAACAATTCGCTCGGCTGGCCAAGCAGCTTCCGCTTTTCCAATTACGTCATGGCTTTCAAAATTGCGCCGCTATCCCGGTTTTACATCAACAGTGTGATCGTGGGCATCTTCGGAACATTATTAAATTTATTGCTGCTCGGTATGGCGGGCTATGTGCTGGCCCGCTTTCAATTCCGCTTCAAGAACCTGCTGATGGGAGCGTTCTCCCTTTCACTGCTGATTCCGGGCGCTGCCATGCTGCAGCCGCTGTATTTGACGGTTAACACATTGGGGCTTTACGACAAGGTGATTGGACTTATTATCGTATATGCCGGCTTTGGCCTGCCGGTCTCGCTCTATATTCTATCAAGCTATTTCCTGACGATTCCCAAGGGAATGGAGGAATCGGCTTACCTGGACGGCGCCAGCTTCATCCAGACGTTCTTCCGGATTATTTTGCCTATATCGAAGCCGGGCTTCGGCACGGCGGGTGTGATGCAGTTCCTGCTCTGCTGGAATGAATTTCAGTTCGCTATTATTCTGACGACAGGCAATCAGAGCCGTACGCTGCCGCTTGCGCTCTACTATTTCAAAAGCCAGTTTGCCAGTGATTACGGCGTCATGTTTGCTGCGACGATGGTCGTTATCGTACCTAGTATCCTAGTCTATATCCTGCTGCAGAAGCAAGTTGTATCCGGACTTGCTGCGGGAGCGGTTAAGGGATAATGAGCCGGAAGATGACACTGGGGAAAAAAAACGGAGAAACAGAGGGGTTGCAGATGAACGAGGAAAACCTGTGGTGCCTGAAAGAAGACGGCTATGACCCTGGACTGCACAAGCATTATGAAGGACTCTTTACCCAAGGAAATGGCTACATGCATGTCCGCGGAAGTTTTGAGGAGGGGTGCAGCGATGCGCCCCAGGACGAAGAATATCTGCGCTTTCCCGATAATGTAACACTTGAGAAGCCGCGGCATCCCAAGTCCAAGCAGGGAACCTTCATCCCGGGCATCGTCGGCCGGCATCCGCTGCTGAAGGAGGAGATTGTCAATCTCCCCTATTATCTGGGGCTTGAATTTTTGTCTGCCGGCGAGCGTCTGGATATGGACCGGTGCCGGATCAGCGGCTACCAACGCTGGCTGGATCTGCGGGATGGAAGTCTTCATCGTTCAGTTGTATGGGAAACGGCAGCGGGCATGAAACTTCATTGTACATTCACCCGGTATCTCAGCATGGCGGAGACCCATCTTTGCATTCAGCAGGTGCAGCTTGAGGTGTTGTCAGGCGAAGGCAGACTGGAGGTGAAGGCGACCCTCAGGGCGGATGTGCGCACCAATGGAATGAATCATTTTGCCCGGATTGTTCCCTCGGCGGATTCAGAGGGCAGCCTGTCACTTGAGACTTTAACGGAGGAGGGCAATCAAATCTTCATGCTGTCTGCGCTGGAAGCCTCTGAAGCGATTGTCTGGCATGCAGAAAATACCCGGATGACGGCTGCGCTTCGAGGGGAGTGCAGGCTGCGGACCGGGGACCGGTTGACGGTCAGCAAGCTGACTACGGTGACAACGGATCGGGACATGGAGGAGGGAACGGCCCGCGACAGGGCGTTTACGCATCTCGGCCACGCCGGCAATTTGGGCTGGGAACAGATGTATAATCGGCATGCTGCCAAGTGGAAGAGCAAGTGGCAGTATGCCGATATCCGCATCAAGGGTGATGATGCGGCGCAGATAAACGTCCGCGCTTCCCTCTACCATCTGATCCGCTCCAATGCGGAACAGGATGCGAGGGTGGCAATCTGTGCCAAGGGTTATGCCGGCGAGGCCTATTTTGGCAGGTATTTCTGGGATACGGAGATCAACCTGCTTCCCTTCTTCCTGCACACCAACCCGCAGGCCGCCCGCAATCTGCTTCTTTTCCGCTACAATACGCTGGAGGGAGCCAGGCGCAATGCGCGGAATTATGGATACCGGGGAGCACGGTATGCCTGGGAGTCCTCGTTAAGCGGGGAAGAGCAATGCGCGAATTGGCAGTATGCTGATCACGAAATTCATGTAACAGCAGATATAGTTTATGCCCTGTACCACTATGTGAATGCTACAGGAGATGATGAATTTCTGGAGCGCTACGGCATTGATATTCTGGTTGAAACGGCCCGCTATTGGTGTGACCGTGTGGATTGGAACCGGGAGGGGTATGGCGAGCTGCTCGGCGTTATGGGACCGGATGAATATTTGCCATTCACCCGGAACAATGCCTTTACTAACCGCATGGTCAAATTCAGTCTGGAGCAAACCGTTGCTAGTCTGGACAGCCTGCAAAGCGGTAAGCCGGATAGCTATGCGGCCGTGGCAGAGCGGCTGGGCCTGCGTCCGGATGAACGTGAGCTCTTCCGGCACACGGCGGAAAAGCTGAGGCTGCCTTACAACAGCCAGATGGAAATTGTTCCGCAATCCGACGATTTCGCCGGCTATGCCGATGTGGAATTTGATAGTCTCTGGACAGACCGCTCCAGGCCATTTGGCCATTTCATTTCCCAGGAGCGCAACTATCGCTCCAAGGCGTTAAAGCAGGCGGATGTTCTGGAATTAATGCTGCTGTTTCCTCAGGAATTCTCCCATGAGCAGTTGAAGGCGGCTTATGCGTATTATGAGCCGATTACGACTCATGATTCCTCCTTGTCCGTGGCAGTTCACGGCATTGTGGCATCCTGGCTGAACCATAAGGAGGAAGCGGCAGCTTTTCTGCAGCGGGTGATGGCTATTGACTTTTCTCCGGAGAAAAAGGGTGCCGCCGAGGGAATTCACATCGCCAATTGCGGCGGTCTGTGGCAGCTCATCGTTTACGGATTTGCCGGTTTGGCGAGTGCGATGTGGAGCGACACCATTAAGCTGCAGCCCCGTCTGCCTGAAGGCTGGGAGGAGCTGAGCTTCCAGATCGTGTGGCGGGGGAGCACTACCGGATAACGGTTATTCCAGGTGCTTATGAAGTACAGAAGCTGAACGGGGGGAAGCGGTTGCGGGCACAACCATTTGAGGCAGCCATCTTTGATCTGGATGGCGTCATTGTCGATACCGCAAATTTTCACTACAAAGCCTGGAAACGCCTTGCCGGGGAGTTGGGATTTGCTTTCAGCGAAAGCGAGAATGAGCAGCTCAAGGGTGTCAGCCGCATGGAGTCCCTTGATCTTCTGCTGCGGTGCGGAGGGATAACGGATGTATCGCCGGAACGGAGGGAGGCACTGGCTTCGCGGAAAAATGAATGGTACAAGGAGCTCCTCGCAACACTTACACCTGCTGATGTATTGCCTGGTGTGCGCAGCTTCCTTGGTCTATTGCGCTCACATGGAATCAAAACGGGGATTGCATCGGCCAGCAAAAACGCTCCTCTCATTATGGACAAAGTGAATATCAGGCCGCTGTTTGACGTGGTGGTAGACGGGAACAGCATTGTCAGGGCGAAGCCGGACCCGGAGGTGTTCCTACAGGCAGCCAGGCTGCTCGGTGTGGCACCGGCAGCATGTTTTGTATTTGAAGATGCGGCAGCCGGTGTAGAGGGGGCGCTCCGGTCAGGCATGCGCGTTGTCGGCATTGGGGATGGGCGGCTGCTTGCCCGCTCCCATCTTGCCATCACCAGCTTTGAGCAGCTTGAGCCCATTTTTCTGATGAGTCATATCGGCGCCGCTGATCACACCGGACGGGGAGACCTCCCGTATGAACAATAAGCAAATAAACGTATTGATGCTGGCGCAAATGCAGCCGGACATTCCTCATGCGCTGCCGGGAGGCGGTTTTGTCACCCTGAAACTTGTTACAGACCGCTTGGGCTCACAGCTGCATCTGCTGACCGTATCCAATGGCAGGCTTATCTTTACTGTGATTCTTGAACGGGGGATGGACATTGGGGAAATCTGGATGGAGTCCGAGAAGATCAGCTGGGAGCGCGATGAGCGGCATCTGCTCCATCCGGAACACGTGGACCTGTCCGACAATGAGCATTCAGGCTGGGATTCGGGCTTCTATGCGGCTGTGGCTGCTATCGGTCCTGAAATTTTTGGCACCCCGGACGAGGTGAGAACGGTTCACGGGACGGGGTCTTATTCTCCCGCGTTGCTGGAATCAATACGTCTGGTCTGGGATGAGCAGCAGATCTGCTTGGAGGGCAGCGTTCCAGTGAGAGGATATGGAACGTTGCCTGTTTATGAAAAAACAATCCGGATCATAACGAATTACGGGGCAGCTGTGCTGTTCCGGGAAGATACGGTGCGGAATTTAACAGATACAGCTCAGCCTGTAGACGACGGTTACCATATCCAGCTGTCGGGGGCCTTTATATCTGGCGGCGGAAGTTATGTCCTGCCGGTTACGGCAAAAAAAATGCTGCTCCGCGACTCTGCTCCTCCGGAAAAGGACCCGTTCGCTGTCTACGCTGCTGAGACCAGGCTGGACCCGATCCGCTGTTATCAATATGTTCCTGAGCCGGTGGAGGGGCTGTCCGATCTGCCGCAGGTCCGCAATTACTGCGCTGGCGCAGGTGAACAGGAGCTGACGGCCGAGATGCTGGTGAACACAGGAAACGATGCCGCAGCCTATGTGATTCGTTCCCTGCAATGCTATCCCCGTTCACTGCTAGCCAAGAGGGCCATTGAGGACTGCATGTATGCTCTGGAGCCATGTAAGACCAGACCCAATTCCATGAAGCAAAAAACGATAGACGGCGAAATTGTCTATGTCGGACCCCGTGGCCAGTGTACCGGCTGGATCATCTTGGGGGCGACACGTGACCGGGAGGAAATTGACACCCTTACGCACTTGATCCGAAGTGCAGCAAGGTGATACATGTTAGGAACGCAGACTCCATCTATATAAGTTGAACTTGAAAAATTCATAAAAAGGGTAAAAGTGCGGAGGGGAAGTTTGGATACTTACAGAGCGGTAGCGTCCGCCTGAAAGCTTTCCGTAGGAAAGCTCGCTTCGGAAGCATAATCAGTCACCGGATTTCAACCGCAAAAGGCGGTTGCATTCAAGAAATCTGGGGACAACAGCGGCTGGAAGTCCAAACATTCCCCGCAGTGACGTCTATACCCTACAATGTAAAACTAAAGTTCAACTTATATAGTACAACATCTCAAAAGTCCTCCCCGTTTCTCCAAGAGGAGAAAACAAAGCCAAACGGCTCATACAGCAGAGGAACGAGTTCTTCCAGCCTCCCCTGAAAAGGGGGGGGCTTCTCCTAATGGACCCAGATGCCGTTATCTGCTTGAAATCGGTCTTTGCCGGGCGCTTACGGACCCAGATGACCCTATTTCATGCAAATCCACCATTATGCTCCGGGAAATGCCAGCTTAGCGTCTCCTCAGTCCATTAGCTTGAATAAAAAGCCCGGATTGTTGAAATAACGGCGCTGGAGTCCGTAAGATCGTGATTCCCTTTGCCCGGTCCGTCTGGAGGATTGAGATGTTCGGCTTCGTTCCATCCCCCGATCCGGAGTGGAACACAGAAGGGGAAGAACTTGCCGGACGCTGTACTAGGTTTAAGGAAACTAAATAACCAGTCACTGGTGGATATCCGGCGACTGGTTATTTTACTTTTAGTTTTCTGCCGGGTTTTCATCAAAGGGGCTTTTGCAGTCACTGGACTGCGATGCTGTGCGACAGGTATGAAGCTGCCAACAATGTCGGCGGTGAGCGCAAGTATTTGATTTGGAAATTGCTGCATAGGAAATCACTCATCACAGATCATATCCTGTACAACAAGAAGCGCCCCCCTTACACTCTTCAGGGGGAGCGCCTTGTTTATGCCTTGCAGAACCGGTATTTTCCGTTTCTACACAATGCTTATCGCAAATAATTCATCAGAATCTGCGCAGCCTCTGCACGGGTGGCAGGAGCTTTGGGAGCGAAGGTACCGTCAACCCGTCCTTTCACGAAGCCGAGCGCAGCCGCTGCAGCCACTTGTTCCGCTGCCCAGTCGGAGATGCTCGCAGCATCCTTAAGGGAAGGGCTGACCGGAGCGGCCGGAATTGCACCCTTCTGGAGCCGGTAGGCCCGCATCAGAATGACAGTCATCTCTTCACGGCTGATCTCCGCAGCCGGATGGAAGTCTTCCGGAGTCCGGCCGGTAATCAGGCCGGCCTTCACCATGCCGGAGAGCGCATTCTGATACCAGGCGCCTTCCGGGACATCGGCGAAGGAAGCGGTACCGCTGCCGTTCAACTGCAGCGTGTTGGCGATCAGCTGCACGAATTCAGCCCTGGTAATATTCCGGCCTGGCTGATAAGCCTGCTCCGATATGCCTTGGATCAGATGCTTCGCAGACAGCTCTCTTAAAGCTTCAAATGCCCAGTGGGTGACAGGAACATCGCTGAATTGCTTCGAATACTCCAGCAGCGCGTACATGCCGCTGCCGTGAAGAAGCGCCTTCAACCCGCCGTCTTCAGTCGCTCCGCCCAGGTATGTGAGTGTACCGTCATTTTCCAAACGATACAGACCAAGCAGCTTCGGATTGAGTCCCTCAGCCGGCCAGCTGAAGCCTACCGGAACCTGATATTTCTCAAGCCGATGGACCGCTCCATCCGCACCGGACAGACTCAGATCATACTCTATCAGCTTGCCTTTCAGCGCTACACCGGCTTCCGTCTTCAGCTTCACTTCTTCCAGCGCCTTAAGCTTTGCCTTCAGCAGGATCTTTGCACCGCTGCTCTCTGCAGCAGGTACGGCTCCGGCCAGCTGCTTCAGCAGCCCTGGCGCCAGTACAAGCTCTATCCCGTCTCCCTGCAAACGCAGTGAATTTGTTCCCAGCAGCTCCCCGGCCTTCAACGGAAGCTCAATTGCAGTTGCTTGCCCTACCTGCACTGTAACCACCCCATTTACCGCAGGACTGCTCAGCTGGGCGGTTGAAATGACTGCAGCCGAAGGCAGTGGCATGGCGGCCTGCTGTGGTGTTTCCGTAGGCCTGACCGTTGATAACGGCGGGCTTGTCGGTGTCACCGGAGGATCCGTTGGCGTCACCGGTTGACGGTTGACTGTCAGCTCAATAGTCTCTGTATTTACCGCATCTGCATAAGGGCGGTTCCCAATAATACGGGTATTGGTCACCTGCACCTGGTATGCTCCGGCATCAGCAGCCCCGGCCTTCTCAACAGCCAGGCTGCTGCCATGTGCATTGTCCAGGACCAGGCCATTCTTCAGCCAGCGATAGCTTAGTTCCCCGTAAGTTGAAGCGGCAACTACGTTGAAGGTTACCGGATCGCCCTCCACTACAGGGTTAACGGTTGCCGCGAACGATTGGACCGACGGGATTTCATGCGCCGGATACACCTTGAGCCTAAGCTCCGTTCCGGTGATACGGACCGGGTTCACCTCTGCTTTGCCGGTCAGCACCACACGGTACTCTGTCCCGTCCTCTTCCATTTCCGGGGTGAAGCGGTATACCGCACCGGTAACACTCGGGAGGGGCAGCCAATCACTATTGCCGGTCCGCTTCACTTCCCACCCGATAGACTCAACGTCTCCTGTCGTATCAACTAGAAGCGTTAAAGGGTCACCCTCAACAGCCTCCAGCGCAGGCGGCAAATCCAGCGCGAAGGCAGGTGCGATCCATTCCGCATCGGCTGGAAGCACCTTCAGGATGTATTCCTGCTCTCCGGTTAAGCCTCCTTCGCCAGTCACGACGGCCTTGTACCGGTAGCCGCTCATCGCTTCCGACAAATCCGGAAGCGTCAGCACATCGCCCGATCCGACGGGTTCGCCGTAGCCTTTTCCCTTGTCCACATACCAGGTGTAGGACAGTGTTCCTGACCCTGTTCCGGCAGCGCGGAGTATTCCGGCTGATCCTGCCCGCAGCGAGCCTTCACTGACAATCTTCACCTCCGGAGCCTTAAGAGTCCATTTCGCAGTCAGTGTCAATGCACCAGGCACCGTCTGGGCTGCAAAATCCCATTTCGCAGCATCGTTGTACCAGCCCTCCAGCTCATAGCCTTCCTTCGCTACAGCAGGAGCAGTCAACGGTTCGCCGTACACAGCCTGAACAACTGTCTGCGCCGGACTTCCGCCATTGGCGTTAAAAGTAATATCATAGCGTCCTCCGGACTCCGTCAATGCACTGATCTCACTATTGCTGAGGTTGCGGATTTCAATTTTCATGCGTTGATTATCTTTCCCCTGGTCATCAGCTAACCTTACTGCTGCACCGTTACTATTGGATGCTCCTTCTACAGTGATTACTTTATTATTACTTTTGTTAACTATTTTATAGTAGTCACCGTCTTTTTCCAGTTTCCACTGCTGAGTATTCGGTATAGATCCGGTAGCTCTTGTATTCTGACAGAGCTGCTGTATGGCTGAACCGGGAAGAATGTCGAGGACATGCCCGCTTTGAACTGACTGGATCTGGTAATACCCTGTACCGAGATCCAGGAATCTCCACAGCTGATTATTACCATCGCCATTGGCCCATTGGTTAATTACCGCCAGCGGATCACTTGAAACTCTGTCCACATCCAATGCTTTTCCGCTGTGTTTCGGCTGGATCTTAACCATCTTTTCGGGAATGATTTTCCTGGCAATTGAACTCATAAATCCGCCGCTGGTTTTATCAATGGTGAGACTGTCGATATTGAATCTTCCGGTATCCCCTTGTTCACGGATGAATTCAATTACATTTTTTCCGGCGTTCAAGTTAACTGATTCCGTACGGTTAGCCCACGAATCCCAACTTGCTGTCGGAGGTAAAGATACTTGTTTTATTCTCTGTCCGTTAACATACATCGTCATTGTTATGTTGGAACTCTGTACGCCGGAATACCGCAGTGTTGACGTATAGGCAGCCGTATTGGGTACGTTTACTTCAAACTTGAGTGAATCGCCTTTTTGCTCAAATCCGCCTACAAATCCGTTGCCTTCATACCATAAATGATCTTTGGCAATCTGCAGGCTTCCTTGTCTGGTTGCTTCTTCTGCCTGATATCTCCAGGGAGTCCGCTTATTAAGATGAATACTGTCGATATTTATAATGCCGGAGTTGTCTGTTTCGTTTTTATAAGTGATCGTGTTTTTACCCGCCTTCAGGTTTAACGTCTCAAGCTGCTCCTTCCAGACAGTAGGTCCGCCAGTAGGAGGGAGGGTGATGTTTTTAATCTTAGTGCCATTCAAATATAAACCTAAGGTTTTACCTGCAGCTTCTTTTGCATATCTCAGCTTCACATCATAAGACGCCGCATTCTCAACATTTACAGAAAACTCCACGGATGAGTTCGCTCTAGAGAGCCCGGTTACATAACCGGTACCCAGATTGCCGTCTTTTGCGTAGACGACTGCAGCATCATTCGAGCCTGTGATTGTTGCATCTTCTGCTCCATAATGCCAGGTGGTTGCTTCGGTAACTGTTATATAGTCAAGATTGACGTTGCCGGTGTCGCCACTATCATATTTATACATGATGGTATTTTCGCCTTGTTTAAGGAAAACATTATCATAACGGTCGGCCCAGCTGTTCCAGCTCTTTAAGCTGAAGAAATCTACCTGCTTTATTTTTTGCCCGTTTACATACATACTCAGGGTCCTGTCATCATTAAACCCTAGGCTGTAGCCCAGATTAACCGAATAGCTGCCTGCATTGGCGGCATTTACCTTGAAGGTGACCGCGGAATTTGAAATCCATAATCCTCCGGCAAAACCGGTTCCGCTGTAACCCGGATGATCAGTATCTACCTTTGCATTTCCGGACAGTTCGGCATTTTCGGCTTCGTACAATGTGCTTTTTTTAATTATCATGGCGTCCAGGGCCAAAGAGCTCTTACCCGAAAGACGGATCTTGTTGCTTCCGGCATTAAGCTTAATATTATAAGCTGATTGAATATCGAAGTTTGCCTCAAATCCGGCATTGGATGCAAATGAAATATCCCGGGCTGCCTCTTGGTTGACTCCTAATTTCATGTTAATAGCATTTGCCGTATTATTGTTGTATCTGAAATCCAGTGAGTAGGTTCCTGCAGCATTCGTGTTTACTGTAAACTCCACATAGTCATTGGCGCTGCTGTTATTGTATTTTTCATATAGGGCGCCCGAAGCAAAAGCACTTTTCCCAACGACTTTGGAAACTCCTGACAGCTTGGCATCCTCGGCTTCATAAATTTCGCTTTTTTCCTCTCCTGAGGGTCGGTTCAGGACAGTGCCGGGATTGGAAGGGATTCCTAGATTGATGAAGTCATTATCGTCCCAATGTATACGCTGAGCTCTTATTCCCCTGTTTCCGCCGCCTTGTCCGTGGGTTGGTATTCCATGGTACATGATCCAATCCTCTGAATTATCCTCAGACTTAAGGAACAATGGGGATCCCGGGCCATATGAGCTGTTTTCATCCGATCTTTTCATGACAGGCTCAGGATATTTCTTCCATGATTCGGCTTTCATCACATCAGATGTTGCATCAGCTACGGATACGCCTACAGAATAGTTATCATTCATAAAGCTGCTTGCAGAATAGGCGAAATAGATCTTGCCGTTTCTTTCAACTACAGCAGCACCTTCATTGATATTGTCGTGATGCTTTTCCCAGTCATATTGCGGCCTTGCCACAGTAGCTTCTGTACCTTCCAATGTCCACGGGTTCTTCATTTTGACAATCGTAGGGCTCTCGTCAAATTTCGTCTTTGCAGGATCATTAGGATCAGGGTAATAGTAGTATTTTGTATAGGTGAAGTATGTTTCGCCTTTAATGGATATAACGCCGCAGGCCAAACCATAGCCCTGCGTGTTCAGAAGTCCCTTCTTGACCGTAACCTGCCCATCTTTGTCCGCATTAGCGGATTCTCCCTTAAGCTCCCAGGTGCCTTCAAAAGGATCGGGGGATGAGTTTTCCAGGACGTAGGAGCTTGGATGTCCATATCCGAAGCTCTCCTCTGGACCGGATGAGAAATAAAGATACCATTTGCCATCCAGCCTATATACGTATGGACCCCACACAAACCCAAAATTACTCGGCTTCTTCCAGACTATTTTGCTTTTTGCAGTGGATACTCCGAGAATGGTTTCATGTCTTTTTAATGTGATGTTATTATCGCCAGAAAAAGCTGAATAGTAATAGCCGTCTGCAGCCCTGGCAATAGTAGGATCGGCACCCCCCATAAGCGGGTTAACATAATTAGAGGTTACCTCTGCACTAGAGATGCCTGTCAGCAATAATGAAAGCAATATCGCAAAGGGGAACAGAAATAAACTTTTTTTCCTCATCGTAATCTCCTTTGTCTAATTATTTTTTGTAACCGCTTGCATTTTTCTGTAGCGCTACGCATTCATTATAAAATATAAGCGGAACTGTTTTTCGGCATCATGTATTGCGATATTTTGAGGAATTATATTGGCAAGAGAAGAGCCAGGAATAAAAATCCGCTGTCCTTGCCTTTTTTTTAGCTTTCTTATGTTTTTTTTACTTGTTTGTTGTAGTATAGATAAAGCCAGTTATGGTTAAAATTCCAACTTCAGTAAGAGGGTATCGATCATGAAAGACCTGTATACGGCCGGTAATCGAATGCTTGTGCAAAAAATGCTCAAGGGATTTTCTTTGTTTTCGATTTTTACGACGATTCTTCAAGATTATCCGGGGATACGCAATCCATTCTGTTTCTTACCCTTATTGCTGTACTATTGCTCGTGAACGATTTCACCAGAGTCAAGTTTCAGAATCAGACTAAGGCCCTGTGGTATGTATCTTTTATTCTAAGCAATCTATTGGCTGGTTTTTTATTGTTTAAGGTCTACTGTATAGGCACGCAAATCTACATCATTATTCTGCTTGTTGAGATCATTGTCAGCACACACAAAATTCCTGTATATGTATTGTGCCTGCATTTTTCTATTTTTACGGCTTCGCTAATAGCAGATCATACTACCCTCAGGGATATTTTATCTTCCTATTTAATTATCATTTCCATTGTCTATTTGTTCCGAAATGTTTTGATTGAGAAGGCAAGAACCCAAGAGCTAAATCAGGAACTGCAAATTGCCAACACGACACTGCAGGAGTACTCGAACAAGATTCAAGAGCTGACCATCTCCCAGGAGAGAACGAGGATTGCCCAAGAACTTCATGATTCACTGGGGCACTATCTTATAGCCTTAAATATGAATCTTGAATATGCCAGTACAATCGTGGATGTGGAGACAGATAAGGCAAAACTGGCCATACACAAGTCGCAGCAGCTTTCCAAGGAGTGCATCGTCAATCTCCGGAAAACCGTGGTGCTTCTGGGGGATGAGAGAGCTTCTAAAGAACTCTTGCAGTCCCTTCACGAAATCTTCGACAACTTTCTCGAAACGAATAAGATTCAATTTGAACTGAACATGGATGAAGATATTGAATATGTGGATTCCGATATCAAAAATTGTATTTACAAGACCGTACAGGAGTCTATCACCAATGGTATTAAGCACGGGCAGGCTACACACTTTTCCATTGCCATTCATAAATATTCTGATCATATCTCCTTGCTCGTTCATAATAATGGAGCAGACTGCAAAGAGATCATCAAATCCAAGGGGATTCAGGGGATAGAGAACAGGATCTTAGCCCTGGGCGGAAAGGTTGTTTTTTACTCGGGCGAATCTTCAGGATTTCGTGTTGAGGCCAATATTCCTAAAATTACTGTTGATTTCGAGGTTAACAAGGAGGCACATTCATGGTAGATATTATGATAGTGGATGATCAGCAAATTGTCCGGGAAGGCTTGAAGATGATTCTTAGCCTGCATGAGGAAATCAATGTTATCGGTGAAGCGTCCAACGGAGAAGAAGCCTTGGAGCTTCTCAGCTACACTTCCCCTGAAGTTATTCTGATGGATATCAAAATGCCGGTAATGAACGGAATTGAAGCGACAAAATTGGTGAAAGCCAAATACCCCGGGATCAAGGTGATCATTCTTACTACGTTTAATGACAGTGAGTATATTTTTACAGGTCTGAAAAATGGGGCGGACGGGTACATTCTAAAAGATTCAGGCTCTCAGGAAATCCTTTCTTCCATTAAAACTGCTTGTGAGGGGAACATTCTGCTGAATCCCAAGATTACACGGGAAGTAGTGAATGCGCTGAATTCTGTAAAGAATGCAGGTACTGAGAACCTGCGGAATGAGCAGATTCTGCAGCTGCTTACACCACGTGAGCTGGAGGTAGCCAAATGCATTATGGAAGGCAAAAGCAATAAAGAGATCAGCAGTGACTTATTTATTACTGAAGGTACTGTCAAAAATTACGTCTCACGAATGCTGGAGAAACTTGAGCTGAAGAATAGAACCGAATTAACCCTATGTCTGCAAAAATCGCTATAATCCTGGTGCATGGCTAACCCGCGTTTAACTGCTGCCGGCTTGCTTACGGTATGCCGTTTTTACAGTAATCCGTCTGATCCACAGACTGACTATTGTAAGGACGGCATTTTTTTATTTGCCTTCTCCATATGACTAAAGTAATAACCTAACTGGTAACTAAAGTAATACTCAGATTGAGTACTATAGTGAATATTTTTAACTTGGAGGGGGGCGTAGAATGAGAACAGAACAAGAAATGAACGCGAGGTGCTTTAACCGATGCTTGAATTAACAAATTTGACCAAAAAATACAATGACATCACTGTTGTTAATAATATTTCGCTAAATGTGAAGCGTGGTGAGATTTTTGGCTTGTTAGGTCCTAATGGAGCCGGAAAGTCAACGACCGTATCCATGATAAGTACAGTGCTTACGCCAACCAGCGGAAGTATAACCATTGATAATAAATCCCTTAGGGAAAAACCTGCAGACATCAAAAAAATTATGGGCATTGTGCCGCAGGATTTGGCACTGTACCAAGCCTTAAGCGCCAAGGAGAATCTGGAATTTTTCGGCAGCCTGTATGGACTTTCCGGAAAAAAGCTGAAAAACAGAACCAACGAAGTATTGGATATCATCGAATTACAGGATAAGAAAAATCAGAATGTAGCCGAGTTTTCCGGAGGGATGAAGCGCCGGGTCAATATAGGGGTTGCGCTTATGAATGATCCCAAGTTGTTGATCCTGGATGAACCCACAGTAGGCATTGATCCTCAATCCCGGAATCATATCCTGGAGACTGTGAAAAAACTCAATCAAGACAGAGGAATGACGGTGATTTATACAAGTCACTACATGGAGGAAGTGGAGTACTTATGCAAGAATGTTGCCATCATCGACCACGGTTCCTTGATTGCGCTGGGAACGAAAGAAGAGCTAAAGCAAAGCCTGGCGGCGTGTGACACGTTGACAGTGAATTTTAGCACAGCGAGTGAAGACGCACTTGAACAGTTAAACCGGATTCCCGGTATTTCCAAGGTTAAGATAGAGGGCAATCAAATCAGTATGCTGGTTTCGACGAATGATAAGAATGTGATTGAGATTGTGGATGAGATCAAAAAATTAGGAATTAAACTCACCAGTTTTAAATACGAGGAAGTTAACCTGGAAAGTATTTTTCTGCAGATAACAGGTAAGGCCTTAAGGGGGTAGTGAGGGGGCGGTATTATGAGAAAGCTATTACGTTTATTTCTATTGGATCTGCGGCTGCTAACTAAAAATAAAACATTTTATCTAAAGCTTATTCTGTTTCCATCCATTCTAATACTCATCCTGGGAACGGTATTTAGTGATTCTAGTTCCCAAATCAAAACCTTTAATGTAGCTTTTTATAATGCTGATAAGGGCTCTTCGGAAGGGACTCATTTCGTATCCTTGGGAAACAACTTAAGAGATAACGTATTCAAACAAGAGGACCTGAAGAAAATCATAAATTTAAAAGAAACCACCAGCTATAAGCAAGGCAAGCAATTACTCCAGGACGGTAAGGCTGCAGTATTTGTATACGTACCGGAAACCTTCACCAAGACCGCCATGAATAATGAAAAAACGGATATCGTCCTGTTGGGCGACAACGATAAGCCTCTGGATAAAGACATAGTTACGGTTATTCTGGACCGGTTCAATGCAAGTATCAGGACAATGAATGTTGAACAAAGGACGATTCTGCAGACCATAAGCAGTAAAGGCGGTATACCTAAAGACAAAATAGAAAAGGTTATGAGCCAAATTTCAGGAAATAAGCAGCTCAGTCTTAAAAAACCGGAGGTGCCAACCCATAAAGATGCCGTGCCTATAGATGCTATGCAGTATTACTCGATCGCAATGGTAGTTATGTTCTCCATAATGACGGCATTTGTGCTGGTTCATAGCATAGTGGACGAGAAGCAGAGCCACACCCTGTTTCGAATCAAATCCACACCTACCTTGAATATACAGTATGTGCTAGGCAAACTGTTCGGGATTATTTTATCTGTTGTGATCCAAATGATCGTTGTGATCATGATTAGCCGTCTTGTATTTCAGATGAAATGGGGAAACCCTTTAGAGCTGCTTGTTATTACTATTGTTTATGCTTTTGCCATCGGCAGCATTATTCTGTTATGGGGATTTACCGCGAAAGACCATGTGACTGTTTCCAGCCTGGCTTCTCCTGTGCTGTACATTTTCAGCTTTTTGGGCGGGAGCTTTATCACTAAAAGCGGATTGCCGGATAGCCTGCGCGTCATTCAGGAGATTATCCCTAATGGTAAAGCAATAAATTCATATTTAAAGGTATGCCAGGGAGTAGGTCTGGACGGCATGTATATTGATTTGTTGGAGCTTATAGGTATAGGACTGATATTTATTATCTTTAACATTATGGTATACAGCGGAAAAAGGTGGAATAAAAGTGCAATTTATAGTCATGGTAAAAAACCAGCTGAAACTGATGTTTCGAAATAGGACCGCGGTATTTGCAACAATTGCAGTTCCCTTAATCCTGACCTTTTTGTTCTCCTTCTCCCAGGGGAGCAGCCAGGAAAGCTTATATGTAGCGGATGCCGACCATAGTGTGTATTCGAAGCAGCTCATGGATATGATCCAGAGGCATAACCAGGTGAAAGTTGTACATTCCGACGAGGCCACTATCAAAAAAAAGGTTGATGACCAGGATATTCCCTTTGGTTTGGTAGTGAAGCAGGGGTTTGGCAGCCGTCTGTCATCCGGTGAAGAATTACCTGTTTATTTTGTACAAAATTATGAAAACGGCGATGGGACGATTCTGGAAGAGATTATTACCAGTGAAGCAAGCACACTCCAAAAAGTTATTCATGATTCACAAGTAATCTCTAAGGAGCTGAATGCAGATGGCTCAGGCATTACAGCCAGTGTATTTAAGGGGATCAATGAGGCCTCGAATCTAACGATAGATGATCAGACTTTAAGTAATGGAGAGAAGACCCATGACAACGCCACAGCAAGGTTAATCGGTTTTCTGGTCATGTTCATTTGGTTCGTCGTCATTCAGGGATTACGGACCTTAATTGATGAAAGAGAAAACAATACGTTTAGCAGATTGCTAAGCACACCTGTTGATTACAAAAAATATCTGCTGGCAAAGATGACGGCGACCTATCTGTTTGGAGCTGTTCATGTCCTGGTCATTTTGGCCGCCGGCAAGTATTTGCTTAAGATTAGTATCGCAGACAACGCGCTTGCGGTCGGTATTCTATTCGCTGCTTATTTATTTGCCTTAACCAGCATCACTATGATTGTTATACCGTTTATGCGGAATCAGAAGCAGTTTACGTCTTCAGCTTCAATAATCATAGCCGTAACCGGAATGCTCGGCGGTTCCTTTTTCTCCATGGAAATGGCTCCAGGGTTCATGCGGGTCCTATCCAGGTTCACTCCGGAATCGTGGGCAATCCAATCGTTATCAGCCGTTATTTTTGACCATCAGCCTATGACTTCAGAATGGGTTCCGCTGGCTGTATTCGCAGGGATCGGGGTTGTAGGCCTCGCAGCCGGATTCTTATTCATGAACAGAGAACTTAAGGCATTGAGGGGCTAAAGGATAATCAAAATATAGATCAGGAAGTGGTTAAGTTGGGTATAGTGGAATTAATTGGGATTGTGGAACTCATTGTCGGGATTCTCATTAACGTATTTATTGGCACACTTGGTCAGGCTATTTTCAGAAAAGACGATAGAACCTCCAGAGTTATATTGAGAGTCATTGGGGTCTTCCTTATTATTAATGGGATTTCAAGAGCTTTTCATGTCTGATTCTCAAAGCGGAAAAGTATGATTGATAGCTTACCCGATTGGTGCGCGCGGGTTGAGTTTTGACTGAAGATTCTATGCATACGCTTTCGTGAACGTTCAAATTATCATTGACCAGGAAAAAGATGGGGATTATAATCAGAAAAGGAAAAAGTCGATTGTATGCGGAATTTGAATTTCTTCCTGGCTTATTTATCAATCTAATTTGTAAGCGCGTACATGAGTGCTTTTCTATATGTCCAACAGGGGGCGGTTGATGAAAAATTGTAGCGGCGTATTTTTTTTCACTTTAATGCAAACGTTTGCGCATCTAATAAATTCATGGGAGGTTTGTCCGTGTTGAGAAAAAAAACCAGGTCATATGTTTCATGGTTAGTCATTTTTGCACTTTGTTTTAGCTTGTTCGGGCTGTCCGGCGGGGCTTCTGCAAGCAATACCGATTATACAGTAACCTATTCGAATTCTACGGCAGCTGCCGTGACGCTGCATTGGACTGCAAATAACTGGACAGATTCTACGGACACGGTTATGTCCAAGAGCGGGACTACATTTACTGCAAACATTAGTGTGCCAGAAGGTGCTACACTAATTTATTGCTATCACATTACGGCGCCTACGGATTATTGGGATAGTAATGGCGGGAAGAACTGGACGGTGGTTATACCGGCTGAGGGGAAGTATGAAGGCGAAAGCGCGGTTTTGTCTGGAGGGGCAAAGGTAAATACCGATCACACCGGGTATTCAGGGACCGGGTTTGTGGATGGATACAATGTTCCCGGAGCAACAGCAACTTTTACCGTTCAGGCTTCAGCAGCAGGCACTTATAATGCCACTCTCCATTACGCTAACGCAAGCGGAAGCGCGAAGACAGTTTCCATATACGTCAACGGAAGCAAAGTTAAACAGACAACCTTAGCAAGTCTGGCAAACTGGAACACCTGGGGTGACCAAACGGAAACCCTCTCCTTACTGGCAGGGAATAATACGATTGCATACAAATATGATTCCACTGACAGCGGTAATATTAATCTTGATTACATGACACTTTCCGCTGGAATTACTCCAACACCTACAGCAACGGCAACGCCTACAGCAACAGCCACGCCTACAGCAACGGCAACACCTACAGCAACGGTAACGCCTACAGCAACGGTAACACCTACAGCAACGGTAACACCTACAGCAACAGCAACACCTACAGCAACGGCAACTGCAACACCAGCAGCCGGGATAACGGTTCATGTGAAGAAACCCTCAAGCTGGAATTCAATGCGAATCCATTACTGGAATCTGAGTCCGGCAACCGTTCCGATAAGCGGGGCATGGCCGGGAATTCTGATGAATTCCGACGGAAATGACTGGTACAGCTATACGATTGCCGGAGCCGCGAGTGCCAGTCTGATTTTTAATGACGGCAGCGGTAAACAGACAGCCGAATTGTCCCGCAATGTGAAGGAGTCCTGGTTTTACACGGATAACATGTGGTATGAAACCAACCCGGAACTCCCCAAAATTCCAGTGATTTCAGTCTCTCCTGCGCCCAAAACATACGATTCTGCCCAGACGGTGAAGCTTTCCAGCACCAATAGCGGGGATAAAATTTACTATACAACCAACGGTTCAACACCTACGGCAGCATCGGCCTTGTATACCTCGCCAATTCAGGTGGCTTCCTCTATGACCATCAAGGCTTTTGGTGTGAACTCAACCGGTCAGGCAGGAAATGTAGCTTCTTTCGCTTATGTCATTGACTTAAATGCCGATTTACAAGCTCCAACCATCACTCCGAATTTGCCTGTGGGGCATTCCGATACTGCGGTTACCGTATCCTTTAACATAAAAGATAACAAGGCAGCAACCACAAGGGCATATTATACCGATGATGGTACGGAACCAACCGCAGGTTCTAAAGCTTATATTTCTGGCAATGCAATGGCCGGTTTGACGGGACCTTCCATCCTGATCTCCAAAACCACCACCCTGAAGTTCCTTGTGATAGACGGAGCTGGGAATCAAACCACACAAAGCTTTGTCTACAATATTGGAAAGTCGGGAGATTTCCGGGAGGACAGCATTTATTTCGTCATCACTTCGCGGTTCTATGATGGCGATCCAAGCAACAACGAGCACGCATGGGAGGATACCAAGGCGAATAATCCGGATTCGGACCCGGCTTGGAGAGGAGACTTTAAAGGGCTGATTCAAAAGCTGGATTACATCAAAGCCCTCGGATTCAGTGCCATCTGGATTACACCTGTTGTGCAGAATGCGAGCGGTTATGATTATCACGGGTACCACGCGATCAATTTTGCCAAAGTGGACCCAAGGTATGAATCTGCGGGAGCCTCCTATCAAGATTTGATCAATGCAGCGCATGCAAAAGGGCTAAAAATTATTCAGGATGTCGTTGTCAACCATACCGGTAATTTCGGTGAAGAGAATTTGTTCCCTATGTTCAAGAAAGATGAGACCAAGCCGGATACCGTCAGCAACATGCTCAAAATAACGGATAAGCTGCCGTCAAACTATGATTCCATGACACCCGATCAGCAGTACCAGGCAAGAATTGCCTTAATGAAGACGGCGGAGACGAACAATAACATGTACCATACGGAGAAAAGTCTTTCCTGGGAATCTTATACCGTACAGACAGGACAGATTGCCGGAGACTGCGTCGACCTCAACACAGAAAATCCTGCGGTTGATCAATATCTGATAGACTCCTATAACCAATATATTGATATGGGTGTTGATGCTTTCCGTCTCGATACAGTAAAGCATGTGAGCCGGTATATTTACAATAAATACTTTATTCCTGCCTGGAAGGCACGAGGAGGCTCGGACTTCTTTATGTTTGGTGAAGTGGCCACCCGCTACAGAGATGTATGGAACAGCGGGATTCCGGCAATTTCGACGCCATTTTATACCTGGAAAGCTTCGAAACCGTATCCGGGCGATAACATAAATGATTACGCTTCCAATAAAGCGTCAGTTGAACAGGAGTGGGCAGACAACTCTACTACAGCAGGACAGCCTACTTCAAACAATGCTTTCCTTAACGGCAATACCTATCATACGCCTGACTATTCGATGAAATCGGGTATGGATGTGATTGATTTTCCGATGCATTGGGCCTTCAAGACAGCACAGGAAGCATTCAGTATGAGAAGCGGCGACCAATTCTATAATGATGCAACCTGGAATGTTACCTATGTCGACTCTCATGACTATGCACCAGACCAGGCTCCGGAAAATCAGCGGTTTGCGGGTACACAGGACACCTGGGCTGAGAATCTCGCGCTAATGTTCACCTTCCGGGAATTCCCGCCATCTTCTATGGCTCGGAAATCGAATTTAAGAAGGGGGTACCCCTCGATGTAGGTCCAAACGCACCGCTCAGCGCAACAGGCCGTGCTTACTTTGGCGATCACATAGAAGGCAGTGTTACGGTCCAGGATTACGGTAAATATACGAATGCAACCGGCACACTTGCAGAATCGCTCAATTATCCTTTGGCCAAACATATCAGACAGCTGAATTTGATCAGAAGAGCAGTCCCGGCCTTACAGAAAGGACAGTATTCTACAGAGAATGTATCAGGGAACCTGGCATTTAAGAGAAGATACACCGACAGCGCCAAAGGCATTGACAGCTTTGCCTTGGTTACGATTTCGGGAAATGCTACCTTTACCGGGATTCCGAACGGAACCTATGTGGATGCGGTGACTGGCGATGCCAAAACCGTTACCAACGGTACGATTACCCTGACATGCTCCGGCAAAGGGAATGCAAGGGTCTATGTCCTGAACGGCAAAGGCGGAATTGGAGAGACCGGATCTTATCTGAAATAAAACAAACGTGCAGGATGTGAGAAATAAAAAACCCGTAAAACCTTGGTTTAACTGGGCTGAGATAAGGATGTTTTAAGATGTGGGCGGTATAGCAATTACAAGATGCTATACCGCCTGAATAATTCGATCTGCTAAGCTCTTCCCTCCTTAGAAATTAAAAACTTCTGCCCAATTAAAGGAACCAGATTCTTCAGTACTTCTCGGCCACCTGCTGCACCATGCCGGGACACCGGGGGTTTCAACCCTGTCAAGGCTGGGCGTGTAAGGCTTAATATCAAGAACGGGAGTATTGTCATATGCATCCATAAATGCCACTTGAATTATACCGTTTTCAAAGTCGGTTTGGATAATTTCCGCTGCGGTCAACGCTATCGGATTAGGACGCATAGGCGACCTTGTAGCAAAAATGCCCATGACCTCGGGAGAGCCTTTGTACGGTGACTCGGTTTGCAGTACGGAGCGCGAATGCTCGTCGTCATAATCGCTGAACCACCAAAGTACACTGATATGGCTAAAACCCTCTAATGATTGTAAAGCCGGAATGAACTTTTTTTCCAATGCAATGAAAGTACCGCTCTCGTTGCTGCGAACCTTGCCAATGGAATGTACTTCTAAATTACTCATATTATATCCTCCTCGTATTCGATGTCAGGTGCAGCGTAAGCCCTCACACCATGTGAGAGTCAAGAGGATAAAAAAACGTCCTGCAAAATGCAAGACGTTTTTATACAATCTCCAATGGTATTTGAAGTTCTATTAGGTATTTTTCTGGATTATTCTCATTCCAGGGGCCACGGTGTACGATTTGCCGTGTTTGCCCGGACATCTTATATTGGCTGTTCTGTTGCAGCCATTCAGCAAAAGCTATATATGCTCCCGCTATATTAGTGAAATCACCACATACCATTGTGCAAGCCATCGTGGGTACAGGCTCGGTATTTCGATAGGTAAAGCTGTTTGTACTTTTTCCCTGTTTTTTTACAGGAAGGCATAGCTCAACATCCACATGAGACTCTTTGTACTCTATGTCGTGATAAATAGAAAAAGTATTACTGTAAATATGTATGTGGTTTTCTTCGGCAAAAGCAGACAACTCTTGCCATAGTTCGCCCTCGGCGTAATAGTCCCGAATGATTCTACGCAGGGATAGAACTTGATAACTTGGAATGGATTTAATTGAAATGTTATAGTGAATTTCATTTTTCTGCCCTAAAAGCTCTTTTTTAGCGACTTCGATTTTTCTTAATTTAACTATGTTATCTTGAATTGTCTTTTCTATTTCCGCATATTTTGCGTCAAGCTGTTCTATAAGCGATTTATCATCCATTTTATCAAGGGCTACTGCAATTTCCGAAACATTAAATCCACTATCCCGGAGATAAATAATTTTATTAAGAACAGGTATTTGCTCGACCGAATACATACGGTATCCTGTCCACTTGTCGGTTTCTGCTGGCTTTAAAAGTCCTACTTCATCATAGTATCGGAGCATTCGGATTGAAATTTGTGTCAATTTAGAAAATTCTCCTATTTTGAACATCTTATCACCAACTGTTATCTATAATCGTGTTGTTACAGGCAGCAGGAAAAAACTAAGAACAAGGATGAGGGATACCATTCTCTAAAAAACGGTATCCCTAAGCCCGTTAAGGAAGCTTGTTCCCCGCTGCACGGTAGATCTCATACCACTCTTCCCGGGAGAGGGTGATATCTGAAGCCTTGGCAATGTCGAGCAGGCGCTGGGTGTTGGTAGTGCCTACAATCGGCTGCATCTTGGCCGGGTGTCTTAGGAGCCAGGCGATAGCGATGGCAGTGTCGGCCACACCTTTTTCGTCAGCCAACCGGTTAATAACCTGGTTCACTTCCGGGAACTTGTCATTTCCCAGGAATACGCCTTCAAAGAAGCCGTATTGGAACGGGGACCAAGGCTGAATGGTCATGTCATGCAGACGGCTGTACTCCAGAATGCCGCCGTCATGCACCACGGAAGCGGAGTTCGTCATATTCACATTGAAGCCGGAGTCAATCATGCCGGAAACCATAATGCTCAGCTGCAGCTGATTGAAGAGCAGCTTTTGTTTGACATTTTTTTGAGCAGTTCAACTTGCAGCGGATTCAGGTTGCTGACACCGAAGTGCTTGACCATGCCTTTTTGCTCCAGGTAATCGAAGGCTTCAGCGACTTCCTCCGGCTCCATTAAGGTGTCGGGGCGGTGCAGCAGAAGCACATCCACGTAATCGGTCTTCAGACGTTTCAGGCTGTTCTCTACGGATGACACAATATGCTCTTTGGAGAAGTCAAAAAAGCCTTGGCGGATGCCGCATTTCGTCTGAATCATCAACTTGTCGCGCATCCCCGGGCTGCTGGCAACGACATCGCCAAACACTTCTTCGGCTTTGCCGGCGGCATAGATGTCCGCATGGTCAAAAAAATCAATGCCTGCTTCCAGAGCACTGTGAATATGAACGTCAGCTTCTTTGGCCGACAAGTCGGCAATCCGCATACAGCCTAATGAAATTTCGGCAACCTCTAATGTGCCATTACCCACGTTAATTGTTTTTACCATTAATTATTCACTCCTTAAATGTAAGGTACGCTGTAAATTTTAGACCTTAGAGTTAGGTGTAAGTCAATAGATTTCCTGGCGGGGCTTTTAATAGAAGCGTATTGGTGTTACCTTAAAGGTAATTCTACTTGCCGGAGCGTACGCGGCGGAATGGAGCTGACATATGGGTTACAGCATCAAAACCATAGCACAAAAGAGCGGACTTAGCCAATATACACTGCGTTATTATGAAAGAGAAGGTGTTCTGCCCGTTGTAGCACGGGATGAACATGGCAACCGCTGCTTTCACGACGAGGATCTGGAGCTGATCTCCCTGATCTGCTGCCTGAAGGATACGGGGATGCCGATTGCTGAGATCAAGCAGTTCATCGCGTTATCCCGGGAAGGAGTGGAAGCGCTGCCGGACCAGCGGAAGCTGCTCCAGGCCCATAAGCTGCAAATTGATGAGAAGATTAGGTTTTTTCAGAGGTTTGCGCAGAAGATTGAACTTAAGATTGCATATTTTGCGTCGTTGGAGAGAGAGGCCCAAGAGCAGGCTGCAAAGAAGTGATAGTTTAAATATGTGGGAAAAGGCCCCGGAGCTGTCCTGAAACAGGAGCGCTTACGGGGCTTATTTGCGTTCAATCTTTATTTTCTCCACAAAAGTCAGAAAAGTGCACCAGCCGATGCTCCACATCATACAGGAATACCCTCAAGCTGCACTGTTCACCCTGCGGAGATGTCTTCTATACTCAGAGCATACATTGGACGGAGCCGCTGAGTGCAGCTTCAGGCGTCCAGACGGTGGCGGGAAGGCGTATGCTGCCGCAATGAAGTATATAGAAGTAACAGGAGGGTGAAGGCTTTGAGACACCGTAAACGCAAGTCCGTTACAGCGCTCGCCATAGAGCTTCCTATTAAGGGGGCGGGGCAGCTGCCGTCAGAGACAGGGGCAAGGACTGAGAAGAAGAGGAAAAAGGGTTTTCTGCATGAGCTGGTCCATAACCGGGTTCTTTTTCTGATGCTGCTGCCTACATTGCTGTTTTTTCTGGTCAATTCGTATTTCCCGATGGTCGGCGTGTATTACGCATTTACCCAATTTGACTTCAATTCCGGAATGTTCGATGCGCCTTTTGTGGGGCTCAAGAACTTCGAATTTCTCTGGAAGTCCGGCACACTGGTGAAGCTTACGCTCAATACAATCGGCTACAATCTGGCGTTTATCCTGCTGGGGAATGTGCTGGCTATCGTCTGTGCGATTCTGCTCAGTGAGCTGCGTGTCAAATGGTTCAAAAAGCTGACCCAGTCGATCATGTTCCTGCCGTATTTCGTCTCCTTCGTTATTCTGAGCGTTATTGTATACAATGTGTTCAATTATGATAACGGTTTCTTGAATACGCTGCTGGCCCAATTCGGAGCCGGTCCTGTAGATGTCTACAACAAACCGGTCGTCTGGATCTTCCTGATTATCGTATTCTATCTCTGGAAAAATCTTGGCTACAGCATGGTCATCTACCTGGCCTCCATTACGGGAATCAGCGACGAATATTATGAAGCGGCCAAGATTGACGGTGCGCATATCTTCCAGCGGATCTGGTATATCACGGTGCCGATGCTGAAATCAACCTTTATTGTGCTGCTGCTCTTCTCGCTTGGAAGTATCATGAAGGGGCAGTTTGACCTCTTTTACCAGCTGATCGGCAACAACGGGGTGCTCTATAATACTACGGATATTCTGGATACGTATGTGTTCCGCTCGCTTAAGGTTACCTTTGACATCGGGATGGCCACAGCAGCCGGGCTGTATCAATCGCTGTTTGGCTTCATTCTGATCATGACGGTCAACTACATTATACGCAAAATAAACGACGATTACGCTTTGTTCTAGGAGATGCCGGACATGATACGGAAGGAGAAAAAGAGCATGCATATCAAAGACGATCATTATACAAGGCTGCTGCAGGGGCTTGCCTACACGGTTATCATTCTCGGCTCGCTGGCCTGTCTGGTCCCGTTCCTGCTGATTATTTCGGCTTCCTTGACGGCCAATGATTCGATTATTAAGGATGGATATCATCTGATACCGGCGCAATTCTCGCTGGAGGGGTACAAAACGGTGTTCACCTTCCCGGACGAGGTGCTGCGGGCATATGGCGTTACGCTGTTTACAACGGTGACGGGCACGACGCTGGGGCTGTTTTTTATGACGATGGCCGGTTATGTGCTGGCCCGCAAGGATTTTAAATATCGCAATACCTTCTCGTTCTACATTTACTTCACTACCCTGTTCGGCGGGGGACTGGTGCCCTGGTACATTATGATGACCAAATATCTGCATCTCACTGATTCGTACGGGGCACTGATTTTTCCGGGGCTGATGACGCCGTTCCTGATTATTCTGATGAAAAATTTCATCCGTTCCGCCGTCCCAGAGGAGCTGTTCGAATCCGCCAAGATCGACGGGGCCGGTGATTTCAAAATCTATTGGAGGATTGTGCTCCAGCTGTCGATGCCCGGCATCGCCACGGTTGGCCTCTTCCTCGCTCTGGCCTACTGGAACGACTGGTTCTCATCTTCACTGTTCATCAATGACCCCCATAAGTACCAGCTGCAGTTCCATCTGTACAATGTCATCAATTCGGCGGCTTTCATTGCCAATATGGGCGCAGGTACCGGAGTAAGCCTGGGCAGCGATTTGCCTACCGAATCGACCAAGATGGCGATGGCTATCATTGTTACCGGACCCATCCTGTTTTTGTACCCGTTCATCCAGCGCTATTTTGTGAAGGGACTAACGATTGGGGCTGTAAAAGGTTAGAACCGTATGGCAGAAAGCACCATTACCGGGCTTTTGTTATTCGGCTAACATAGAGTTACAAGATGAAGACAGTTTTGTACGAGGTGAATTCAGGGAGCTAGGCTTACAAAACGTTTAGGAGGGTTCATATGAAAAAGACAACAGGCAGAAAAACACTAGTAACGCTTACAATGGCTGCGCTGGCCCTTTCGCTTCTTGCGGGATGCGGCGGCAATAACAGTAACGGGAACAAAGACAGCGCGGGGACAGAGGGCGGAAGCAATACAGCCGTGAAAACAGAGGGCAACGCCGCAGCCGCAGCGGACACCGGAATTGACACCTCGAAGAAGGTGGAGCTGCAGTTCTACATGCTTGGCGACGCTCCCAAGGATCTGCCGGTCATTCAGGATGAAATCAACAAGATGGCCCAGGAGGAACTGAATGCTACCGTGAAGTTCAACTATACGAGCTGGACGGACTGGGATCAGAAATACAAGCTGCTGCTCTCTTCGGGCCAGGCGATTGATCTGATTTTTACAGCGGACTGGACCCAGTACCAATCCTATGCCAAACGGGGCGCCTTCCTGCCGCTGGATGATCTGCTGCCCAAAGCTGCTCCGGAGCTGCAGAAATTCGTTCCTGAAACCATGTGGGAAGATGTGAAGGTGGACGGCAAAATCTACACCGTTCCCGCAACCTATAAAGAATATGTGACCAACGGTTTTGTATACCGTGAGGATCTGCGCAAGAAATATAATCTTCCAGCCCCAACGGATCTGGCCAGCTATGAAGCCTACATGGACGGCATTGCCAAAAACGAGCCGGATTTGATGCCAATGTCCCTGAACAGTGATATTGGGAACAATCTTCATTACATTTATACCGAGCTGAACAAAATGGTTGGCGCTCTGCCGTACGGCATGGGCGTGAAGTATGAATCGCCAACTACAGTGTACTCCTACTGGGGCTCCGATGAGCAAAAAGAAGAACTGAAAACCATGAAGCGCTGGGCAGACAAAGGTTTTATTCCCAAGAATGTGCTGAATATCAAGGATACGATGCAGGACCCGATTACTTCCGGCAAAGCAGCCAGCATGTTCGGGGATAACCCGACGCGCTATAATGACATGAAGATGAAGATCAGCACCACACATCCCGATTGGGAGCTGGCCTACTATCCGTTCGGCAAAACCACAGGTTATGCAACACCCGTACATCCTATACACAATGGTTTTGCGATTCCGAAGAGCAGCAAAAATCCCGAGCGGGCACTCGCTTTCTATCAGAAGCTGGTTCTGGACAAACGGTATAACCAGTTGACGCAATACGGAATTGAAGGCAAGAACTACACGGTGGAGGACGGCTATTACAAGCTGGTCGGCACGAGCACATCCAATGGCTTCACCCGGGAAGGCATGAACGGCTGGGCGTGGAGAAATCCGGAATTCATGTTGTTCGACAAGGGCTTTGACGGGGTGAAGGCAATTTTTGAGGAGCTGGACAAGATCCAGAAGCCGGACCTGTTCCTGGGATTTGCCGAGGACTACACCTCTTATCAGGCAGAGAAAGCCGCCCTGGAGCAGGTAGAGAAGCAGTACCTGTTTCCGCTGGAGGCGGGACTGGTAGCGGATGTGGACAAAGGGCTGGAAACCTTTATGCAGAAGGCCAAACAGGCGGGTCTGGAAAAGATTCAGGCCGAATGGACGAAGCAGTGGAACGCTTATACTGCTGAAAAAGGTATTAAGTAAAGGAGTTGCCCCGAAAGCCTGTTGGCTGGCGGGGCTTCTTGCTGTTTGGATGAAGTCCTGATGAACATAGGAGCTGTCATACTTGGTGCTGGTCGTAACTCCAGGGAATGTTTGGACTTCCGGCCGCTGTTATGTTTGGATTTCCTCATTCATACCGCGATTGCGGTAGAAATCCAAACATAAAGGCGGACGCGTTCGCTCCTACAGTTCCAAACTTCCCCTCCGTTACTATACACCTTTATGGTAATTCCTAAGTTCATCAGGACAAGACAAAGAGCCCCTTTGTCATCTTTCGGGACAAAGGGGAGGAGGGAAGAGTGTGTCTCCGAGTCCGAGTATCTGGAGATTATCTATTCTAAGGGATACACGCTTTTGCGATATCTGCGGTAAGCTTCTATTTCTTGGAGAACAGCTCGATACTCTGCGTCTCCAAAATTGGATTCCAGATGCGTTCAACTGATAGGGTAAGCGGCTGCGGGTAATCTGCAGCTTGACTGTCAAAAAATAAACTCATCTCATCCATACCCGTACCATCACTAGAGATCGTGGTGCCGCCGAAATTGTGTAGTGCAGTTTCCCGATTCGTTCTTTCATGCACCTGGCCCTTCGCATCGGTAAATTTGTCGGCCAGGCTTGCGCCGATGTACTCCGCCTGCACCGCCCCTTGCGAATCGGTATAATAAAACAGGTTGGTCACTTTGCGCCGGAGCAGAATCTCTGCCTCTGTTGCATTATGTTCTTGCTTGGATGTGACAATTTCCCAATCGTTTGTCGGGGCTTCAATAACTTGCTGCTTGTTCAGATCGACCGCAAATTTCATGCGGTCCGGCTCCAGGGCCGAGATACCGGCAATCTTCAGCGAGGCGGAATCCGGCTGGTTAAGCCCGGTATGCTTGAACACCAGCGTTGCCTGCGATTGGTCTTTGTACACCTCGGAATTATCGGCCGTGATTCTGCCCGGATAAACCAATTTATCGGTTTGACTCCCGGTGGTTGCGATCAGAACAGGATTAAGCAGGCTGAAAATCCGTTTGGTGTTCGCCTTGTCATACTCCAGATCGACATAGGTATTAAGCGGAGTATACTCCACCTGGAGCACTTTGATCTTTTGACCGTCCACCGTCAGCGTGCGATCCACAGGCAGTGTATGCTCTTGGTCCTTGAATCTGGCCGGATCAAGCTCGAACGATACCTCCAGGCCGGTCCGGTATTTGTTGCTGCTGGAAGCGAGCGCCTGGTCGGACGTTTCGGTGAGAATCAGAGTGAACTTCACATCCTTGGAATAGGCGATGGAACCCGGATAGTTGGTGGAATAAATATAATCCTTGCTTTGGCCGGGCGGAATCCGGGATTCACTATCGTAAGCCATTTCCAGGGCTGCGCCTCGATGCGGATATGGAACCTCGAAATCCCCGAATTGAATTTTCGTATCCGCGGGTGTGATTTCTTTATCCGTATCGTTGTGCACGCTGAACAGGATATACACTTTACGGCCATCCGTGACGGCGCCATCCACATCCATGCGGTATCCTTTGTTTGTTGCGCTTTGGCGGACCGGTATGACCAGATTTCGTTCCAGTATGTCGGCAACCAGCCGATTGTGTAATGGCTGGTTGCGATAGGCCGCAAAATCATCCCAGCTTTTGGTGCTGGCCGCCTGCACTGAACCGCCGGGGTCGAAATCGTCCGTACCTCCGGCTGGCAGGCCGATGGGGAAGAAGATCAGAAAGACGGCTGCCGCCGCGGCCAGTACCGCCCCCGCTCCGTAAGAATAGAAACGCCGCTTGCTGCGTTTTTTTCCCTGCGCTACTCCGTTACGCATTGCATTAAATATTTTCATTTCCCGAATCGTCTCCGCATTTAGATTGACCTCCTGGGCATCCTGCTTCAGGATGCGCTCTTCTTTCTCAGACATTTCAGCCACCTCCCGCATGTTCACAAATAGTTCCGCAACTGCTTGAGTCCTTCGCGCAGCCAGGTTTTGATCGTGCCTTCGGGCTTGTTCAGCACCTTGGCAATTTCGGCACTCGTCATATCCTGGTAATATTTGAGCATCACGACATGCCGGTATTTCGGCTTCATCCGGTTCATCGCCCGCTCCAGATCGAGCCGGTCGCTGCTCCTCATCTCCTGGGTTTCCTTCTCCTCCAGCTTCTCCGCCGGAAAGACGCGCTTTTTGCGCCGCAGCTCATCCATGCAGCAGTTGATGGTAATCCGGATTAGCCAGGGCGTGAATGCCTGCTCGTTTTTGAGCTTTTTGCGCTTCATCCAGGCCCGGCACGACGCTTCCTGCACCGCTTCCAGGGCATCCGCCTCGGAACGCAGATAGCTGTACGCGATCGCATACAGTTTCCGGTGCTCGCCCGCAAGCCGCTGAAAGAATACCTCTTCATCCATCAGCGCAAGATCCGCTGTATTGGCCTTGTTCATTATGTTCTCCACCATTCAACACCCCCTTCTTCCTTGTTTGTGCCTCACTATGGAAGAAGTCGCCCCAAAATATGTTTTCACAAGTAAGACGGAGCTGACCGTCAAAACGATTGATTTTTTTTAACTAAATTAAAACACATACAAGAATAGGCCAACCAGTAGTTTCTGGCTGACCTAATAATACAAAGACAAGCCTAAAGGGGTGTCTTAGATGACACTATGCCTGCCTGGAACGCCGGTAGTCGGTAGGGGTGGTGCCGAAGCTGCGCTTGAACATCCGGTGCAGGTAGGAGCTGCTGGTGAAGCCGCAGCGTTCGGCGATGGTGGTCACCGGCAGACCGGTATTCTCCAGCAGGCTGCAGACCTCGCGCATCCGCACCTCCAGAATGACATCCACGATACTGGTCAGCGTCTGCTGCTTATAGAGGCGGCTGATGTAGATCGGCGACATATCCAGTTCATCAGCAATCTGGTTCAGGCTTAGACTCGGCTCCATATAAGCTTCGTTGATCTTTTGATTGATCTGGCGGACCAGGTCATGCTGCTTGGAGTTTTTTCTCGGCCAGCTGTTCGTGCATTTCACTAAAGAGAGCGAAAAAGGCCTGCTCCAGCGCATCAACGGTTTCGACCGAATCCAAAGCTGGCAGCTCAGCAGTGCCTTCATTTTGTAAACGGTTACGTTTTTGGATGTTGATGAGGATCTCCTTGATCGTCACACTGAGCCGGGATACAGCCAGCTGCACCGATGGAAACGGATAGTCTGCCGTCTCCCGGATAATGCTGCTGAACTGCTCCCGGGCCTCGTCGATTTTGCCGCTCATCAGCGCGTCGGTGAGCTTTTTCTCTTTTTCGGTAGGGTAGTGATAAATGTTAGCTTGAAGGGCACAGATGGACTGGGCGCTGATGATGCAGCCATGGCCGAAGAACAATCTGTGGTTCGATGCTTCTCTAACCTGCTTGTAGAGCTGATGCAGCTGCACGGGATTGTGGTCTATATGGCTGTAGGCAAGCGTCAGGCTGACCTTCAGATAATCGGAGCAGGCCTGCTGAATCTGGCGGAGCAGCGTCTCAATCAGTTCTGTGTCCGTGTATTCCTTGGGGTCCACAATATTCAGAAGAACCAGAATGCCGTCATCATTCATATCTACCGTCTCTACGCGGTAGGTCTGGCCGCAAATCTCTGAAGCGATGTTCATAATGGCGAACTTATAGGCAAGCAGATACGAGGAGCGGGACTCTCTGAACTCCTGGTAATTGTCAATCCGCAGCAGAATCAAACGGTAATCATCGTCGAAGGTAAAATGAATGCCGAGCTGCCGCAGCTTCTCGACCTGCTGGATGGATTGCAGCGGCTTGAGGCCGAGAATCAGATCGCGCAGCGTATTTTGCCGGATGGTGAACATGCTGTCGCGTTTTTCGCCTTCGAGAATATTCATCTCCCGGACAATCCGGTCAATCGGCAGATACACTCGGCGCGACATGAGCCAGGAAAAGGCAAGGCCTCCTACGAAAATCAGCGCAGCAATCAGCAGGGTGGCGTTGCGGATGCTGTTGGTCTGCTTGATAATGATGTCATACGGTGTGATGCGCACATACTGCCAGCTTAGATCATCCGGCGCCGTATAAGAGATCAGCGAGTTGACCCCGCCGAATTGGCCGATAAAATAACCGGCCTCCCGTCCCTGAATCCGCTGCTGGACCCAAGCTGCTTCCAGCGGAGACAAGCGGTGTGGTTCCAGACTGTCCACAGACAGCAGCTTGCCCTGATCCGCAAGAATAAAAGTGTCGCTCTTGGAGTCCACGGGACTGGTGATTTCTTTGTTAATCCAGGGAGCGGAAATGTTCACAATTACGGCTGAATTAATGGCCCTGTCCCAGCCAATCGCATCGTAGCACAGGAAGGTATAAGCCCGGACCTGACCGTTCTCCGCAGCACCATTGGAATACACACGCGGAATGGGCGTGAACGGCTTGTATTCCTGGTAGTGGTTCAGAATATCCAGGATATTTCTGTCCACCAGCTCCTGCTCGGTAAAGACGCCGTTCTGGCCGTGGGAGGAGGCGATGTACAGCCTGGCGCTTTTGGGATTGTAGACATAGATGGATTCAATATACGGCATGGAGCTGAGGTAATTCCCCAGTTCGGACATGGCAGCCGTGACATCATAGATATCCGGCTTGTCGTAGAACACAATTTTGGAAACGGTGCTGTTGCGGTAGATCTGGAATGAAAGCGATTGCGCCGCATCGGTCATGTTGACCACCTCTTTGCTCGTTTGCGTGAGATTGCCGAGGTCGGAGCGGAAAGCCTGCGTTTTTTCTACGCCAATATAATAGTTGTAATAGATGATGGTGGAGGCTAGGAAGGTTAAGGACACACATAACGTCATACTGACCAATATTCTGCTGTACAGCGCTCTTTTATTGCCGGCCTTGTTCAGTCTCATAAGCATCCCCCTAATTCTCTGTGTACGCGGATGTACGGTCACGGCTGTTCTCTATTGTTCATAGTACCAGTATAAGCTTCACACCGTGAACAGAACAGTGGAGCAACATGAGAAAAGTGCACAGGACGGTGTTCAGGGGAGTGAACAAATCCAACATTTATGCACAAAAGCTGCTATTTGACCTTGCTCCGGAGGCGGAAAGTGCGCGGGGAGAGGCCGATCTCTCTTTTGAACATATTGCAGAATTGGGCATCGTTCACGAACCCGGCAGCCGCAGATACCCCGGAGATATGCATTTGGGTATGCAGCAGCAGGGACTTGGCATAATCCAGGCGCTTCAGTAAAAGATAACGGTGGGGGAATGGCCAAATCTTTCCTTAAACAGATGCCGGAACCGGTCATAGCTGTAACCGGACATTTCAGCCAGCGATGTGATCGAAAGCTTGTGGCGGTAATGCTCGTTCATATAATTCAGTACATACTGCATTTGGTCTTCTGCCGGAGAATGAAAATCCGACGCGGCAAGCAGCCGCTGGAGATACACAGTGACTTCGCTCATCTGCAGATTCAGCAGCTCGGCGAACCCGTCGCGCTTGCGCTTGAACTCTTCGTTCATCCGCAGCAGTGTTTGCAGCACGGTATGTTCCTTATCGTCATCGTAGACACCGGACAGTGTATTGATAATCGGATTTCCGCAGTGGAAGCCAACGAAGAGAACCTCCGGGCTTGGCTGATGATTTTCGTCATGCTTGAAATTGGGCGGGATCAGGGCAAAGGTGAAGGGACGGAAATGAAAGCTGCGCGGTCCAATACTCGTAGTCCCATGACCGTGGATATAATAGACCAGCTCAAAACATTCATGCTGATGCGGCGGAATATAAGTATTCGCTTCATGCTCTGCATTTACAATATATAGGACCCGATCCATGATGAACCTCCGTTTATCGTCTTTTAGCCGAATCGTACAAAAAGTTGACCGAAAATATATAAATATTTATGTTTTCATTTGTTATGATCTTATCAATTAAACCGAAGATTCACAACTGGACTGGCCATCTTGTTCGGAATTTACCCGGTTTAAGGTGGGAATGTAACACGTAATGTTTGTTTTTCATAGTAATTTGCTAATTTTCAGAATTTCAACCGTCTTTCATGAATGCTGCTTCCTGCTGCCCGGTTAACAAAACGTGCAATTGGGACATTATGCTATTGGTTCAGCGTTAATCCAATACAAACAGGGGTGTGAACTTAGACAATGAAAAAGAATGTGCTCGCTTTATTGTTGCTGGCGGTAATGGTACTGGTTACGGCTTGCGGAAGCAATTCGTCCGGCAATAAAAATGCTGCCAATACGGGAACGAATGCGGAGGGCGGAGAAGCTGCCGCAGGGGACAAGCTGAAGGTTGTGCTGCTGATTCCGGGAACACTGGGGGATAAGTCGTTTTTTGATGCAGCCAACAGCGGCCTGCAGAAGGTGAAGGACGAGCTTGGCGCGGAGACGAAAGTCGTGGAAATGGGCGCGGACAAGACAAAATGGGAGCCGACTTTTAACGATATCGCTGCTGAAGATTGGGATGTTGTGATCTCCGGCGGATCGGAAATTACCGAAATGTTCAATGCGACAGCGGAAGCAAATCCGGACAAAAAATTCATCAACTACGACACCGACATCGAAGAAGCACCAGAGAATATGTACAACATGTCCTATTCGACTAATGAGGTTTCATTCCTGGCAGGAGCGGTAGCGGCGCTTGCTACACAATCCGATATGCCAAACGCCAACAAGGAGAACGTGATCGGATTCGTAGGCGGGATGGATATTCCCGGAATCAACGCCTTTCTCGTCGGCTACATTCAGGGAGCGCAGTATGTAGATCCCGATGTGAAGGTGGCCGTATCGTATGCGGGCGACTTTGTGAACCCGGCGAAGGGCAAGGAATTGTCGCTGATCCAGTATAACTCGGGCGTGGATGTGATTTTCAACGTCGCGGGCGGCACGGGGCTTGGCATTTTTGATGCAGCGAAGGAGAAGACCAAATACGCGATCGGCGTCGATTCCGACCAGGCGATGCTGCTCAAGGACACGGACAGCGAAAAAGCCAATCTGATTGTCACCTCCGCTATTAAAAAGATCGACATGGCCATTCTTGGCGCAGTGAAAAAACTGCAGGACGGCACGCTGGAGATGGGCAAACGCGATGTGCTGGGCTTTGTGGAAGATGGCGTAGGCATCGCTGAGAACGACATTTACAAGAATGTATTTCCGGCAGACCTGCAGGCCAAAGTGGAAGAAGTGAAGCAAAAGCTGATCAACAAGGAAATTACGGTCGACAACGCAATGGGCATGGAAACCTCTGAGGTTGAAGCCATCCGTAATGCCGTTAAACCTTAAGTCACACCGGTAAGCCGGCTCCCGCAGTTGGAATCTCTTCGTTACGAAGAGTTCCAGCTGCCTATTTTTGCAGATTACCCAAGTTGAAAGGCGTTGATGACCCATGGCAAATGCTCTGCTGGAAATGCGGGGAATCACCAAAGTGTATCCGAACGGCGTTGTTGCGAACAAGAACGTTGCATTTTCTTTGCGCGAAGGAGAAATCCATGCGATTGCAGGAGAGAACGGTGCGGGCAAATCCACTCTGATGAAGATTATGTTCGGGATGGAAGAGCCAAGTGACGGTGAGATCTACATCCGGGGAGACAAAGTAAGGCTCCAGTCCCCGCAGGATGCGATTGACCGCGGCATCGGCATGGTTCATCAGCATTTCATGCTGGTGCCTTCTTTTACCGTGGCGGAAAATATGGTGCTGGGCATGGAGCCGCGCAAAGGCGTAGGCTTCGATTATAGCGAAGCGGTGCGTCTGACGGAGGAGACGGCGCGCAAATACAACCTCGCGGTGAATCCCAAAGCGAAGGTGGAGGACCTGACCGTCGGCATGAAGCAGAAGGTGGAGATTCTGAAGGCGCTCGTGCGCGGCGCCCAAATCCTCATCCTCGACGAGCCGACGGCAGTGCTGACCCCGCAGGAAACGGAGGAGCTGTTCCATGAGCTGCAGCAGCTTAAGGGGCAGGGACATACGATCGTATTTATCTCGCACAAGCTGAAGGAAGTCAAAGCGATCTGCGACCGGATTACCATTATGCGCGGCGGCAGAAGCGAAGGCGTCTTTCAGACGAGCGAAGTAAGCGAGCAGGAAATCTCGCGGCTGATGGTCGGCCGGGATGTGGTGCTGAAATATGAGAAGGACAAGACCTCCCTCGGCCAGCCGGTGCTTGCGGTGGACCGGCTGGGCGTCACAGACAGCCAAGGAAAAGCGCTGTTGTCCGAGGTCAGCTTCTCGGTCCGCGAAGGACAGATTGTCGGCATCGCCGGTGTCGAGGGGAACGGGCAGACACAGCTGATCGAGGCGCTGACCGGCGGCCTGCGCGGCGTATCCTCCAGCGGATCAGTACGTGTACAAGGGACAGATATCCGTGATGCGGATATCCTGGACATCCGCGGCCTGGGGGTGTCTTATATTCCCGAGGACCGGATGCGCCAAGGCTCTGCTGGAGAGGCCAGCATTGCCGACAACCTGATTTCTACGCGGTATCGTTCGAAGGATATGAACAAGGGGCCATTTCTCAAGGGCTCCAAGATTGCCGCTCTGGCAGCTTCGCTGGTAGAGGAGTTCAAGGTGCGCTGCTCCGGCCCGCAGCAGCCGATCGGCATGCTGTCCGGGGGCAACATGCAAAAGGTGGTTGTCGCCAGGGAATGCTCCACGAATCCGCAGCTGCTCATTGCCGAGCAGCCGACCCGGGGTGTGGACATCGGGGCTGCGCAATTCATTCACCAGAAGCTGCTGGAGCTGCGCTCGGATCATTGCGCCATTGTGCTGGTATCGGCGGATTTGAATGAAATTCTGGAGCTCAGCGACAGCCTCCTTGTCATGTATGAGGGTCAGATTGTCGCCTATTTTGATAAACCTTCTGCGGTAAGCGAGGAGGAATTGGGACTGTATATGCTGGGAATCCACCGGCAGGATAAAGAGCAGACCGGGAGGGCCGTAAACCATGTTTAAAGTCAAATACTTCGAGGCCATCCGGACAGCGGCGGTTATTGTCATAGCGCTGATTATTGCCTTTCTGATCATCTCGCTTGTCAGCGACCAGCCGGTGAAGACCATCGGCATCTTCCTGCTGGAGCCGTTATCCACCAAGGGGCATATCGGCAACGTCATTGAGATGGCGATACCTCTGATGTTCACAGGGCTGGCCGTTTCATTACTGTTCCGGGCCAATATGTTCAACCTGGGGGCGGAAGGGATCTTTTATTTCTCCGGTGTCGTTGCTTCTGTACTGGCGATTCACCTCAGTCTGGGCGGCTGGCTGCATCCGCTGGTGGCGATTGCCGCAGGCTCCATCGTAGGGGCGCTGCTGTCAGCGGTCCCTGGTATTCTCAAGGCCAAGTGGAACGCCAATGAACTGGTAACTTCACTGATGTTCAATAATATTTTGTTTGGCGTGGGGCTGTACCTGCTGAACTATCACCTGCGGGATGCCAAAGCTTTTGCCAATGTTTCCTTTAAATTCGAGAAGACGGCGCAGTTGAGCAAAATTTTCCCGGGCACCCGGATTCATACCGGACTGATTATTGTACTGGTGCTGATTGTACTGGCCCATCTGTTTCTCTACCGGACCAAGTGGGGGTACGAGCTGCGGATGACAGGGGCCAACCGCGAATTCGCCCGCTATTCTGGAATGAAGACGGCCAAGGTCATTATCCTGGTCCACTTGATCGCCGGATTTATTGCCGGCATGGGCGGCTCGGTGGAAGTGCTCGGGATGTACAGCCGGTTCCAGTGGACCTCGCTGCCGGGATATGGCCTGGATGGTGCGCTGGTAGCGATGCTGGCCAAAAACAACCCGCTGTCCGTCATCGCCTCTGCGCTGTTTCTGGCCTATATCCGGATAGGCGCCGATCTGATGGCACGGCTGTCCGATGTGCCGTCCGAGATGATCTCCATTATTCAAGCCGTTATTATTCTGCTGATTTCCGCTGAGCAATTCCTCAAGTTCTGGAAGAACCGGATGCTGCTGAAGGAGGCCAAGGAAGCATGAACAGTCTGCTGAACGTCATTCTGACGACGGATTTTGCCTTTTCGGTGCTGCGGGTGACTACGCCGATTCTGTTCGCTGCGCTGGGTGCGCTGATCTCAAACCGCGCGGGCATCATCAACATCGGGATGGAAGGCATTATGCTCGTCTCCGCTTTGACCGGTGTCATTGTAAGTGCCTATACGCATAGCGCCTGGGTCGGACTGCTGGGAGCAGTATTATCAGGAACGCTTATTGCGGGGATATTGGCTTTTTTCACCTTGAAATTCAAAACCCATATTATTCTCGGCGGTGTGGCGATCAATATGTTCGCATCAGGCGGTACAGTATTCATTCTGTATCTGCTTAGCGGGGACAAGGGCTCTTCCACTTCCTTAGCGAGCAAGGTGCTGCCGAGTGTGGAGATTCCGCTGCTGAAGGATATTCCGGTGCTGGGCCCGATCCTCTCAGGCCATCATATTTTGACCTATCTCTCGATTCTCTCTGTGCTTGTGGTTTATTATCTGCTGAACCGCACGCCGCTTGGGCTGCGTATCCGCTCGGTAGGCGAAAATCCGCATGCGGCCCAGTCGGTCGGAGTCAGTGTGATCAAAATCCAGTATACCGCACTCCTGCTCAGCGGGTTCTTCGCCAGCTTGGGCGGAGCCTACATGTCGATGGGCTATCTGTCACTGTTCACCCGCGATATGGTGGCCGGACGGGGCTGGATTGCGATTGCCGCCGAATCGATGGGCCGGAGCACGACAGTGGGTACGGCGTTAACCTCACTTTTGTTCGGTGCCGCCGACGCGCTCGCCAATGCCCTTCAGGTATTGAAGATTCCGGCGGAGCTGATCGCTACGCTTCCCTATGTGGCGACCGTCATCGGCCTGATCATTTACGCCGTATCCGAAACACGGAAGAAGAACAAGAAGCTGAAGACTACTACTTCCAAATAATTTTTACAGATAAACTCACAAGGGAGCGATGACGATGCCAACACCTATCATTATTGACTGCGATCCGGGGCATGATGACGCGATTGCCATTCTGCTTGCGCTGGCTCATCCGGAGCAGCTGGAAATCCGGGGGATTACCACGGTTGGCGGCAACCAGATTCTTGATAAAATCACGGACAATGCGCTCAAAGTGCTCAGCTTTGTCAATGCCGACATCCCCGTAGCCAAAGGAGCGGCAGCACCTCTGCTCGGCAAGCTGGTAACCGGGGAACAGGCCCACGGCGAATCCGGCATGGACGGCCCTGCGCTTCCGGCCAGCAGGTTCAAGCCGGTGGAACAGGGCGCGGTAGAATTCATGCTGGAGATCATCCGGTCATCGGAAGAGAAAATTACACTGGTGCCGACGGCACCGCTTACGAATATTGCCCTTTTAATTACAGCTTATCCCGAAGTAAAGGAAAAGATCGAGAAGATTTCCCTGATGGGCGGCGGACTGGCTTACGGAAATGTGACTGCAACGGCAGAGTTCAATATTTATGTGGACCCCGAAGCGGCGCGAATTGTCTTCGAATCCGGGATTCCCATTGTAATGAGCGGACTGGATGTGACGGATAAAGCGGCCATTTTTGAAGAAGAGATTCTGGAGCTGAAATCGCGGGGACCTGTGTCCGTGATGGTAGGCGAGCTGCTTGATTTCTATTCGATTTATGGCAAAAAAATGGGCTATGTCGGCAGCGCACTGCATGATCCGTGTGCGGTGGCCTGGCTGCTGCGGCCGGAGCTGTTTGAATCGGAGCATCTGCACGTTACGGTGGAAACGGAAGGCCGGCTGACCAGAGGAATGACGGTGGCCGACCGGAGAAAAAAGCCGGACCGTGCCGCCAATACACAGGTGCTGCTGGGCGTGGACCGCGAAGCCTTCATGAAGCTGCTGTTCGATGCGCTGGACAGACTCGACCGGGAGCATGGGCTTGCGGCGGGAGAGAAATAGCGCATGGCGGGCTGGGAACAGCTTCAGGAGACGGTGCGGCTGGAGCTGCTGCAGCGTGAGGAGGAAGGCTGCCGGACCGGCAGCCTGGCAGAGAAGCTTGCCGCTGCTGGAAGCGAGGAAGGCAAGCTGATGGAGGTTTACCGGGAACTGATGTCACTTCCTGTGGCAGAAGACTTCCCGTATCAGGAGCCGTCGGAGCTCGCAGCGATCCGGCGTTTGCGTCCGGAAGGGCCGCGCAGGCTGGCGGTGGAGTGGACTCCTGAGCAGTGGAGGGACCGCTTCTACGGAGCCTGGCTGGGCAGAAGTGTCGGCTGTGCGCTGGGCAAGCCGCTGGAGTATTGGGATTATCTGTATGGCAAGGACGGGCGTCCGGGCTGGGAAAATATTGAGCTGTGGTTCCGCGGGGCGGATGCCTGGCCGATTAAGGGCTACACTCCGGAGCACTCGCGGGCGGAAGCCGAATATGGTCTGGGCTTAAGCGGCTGGTCGTTCACAAGCACCAGAGAGAAGATCAGATATATGGAGAGTGACGACGATATCCGCTACACGCTGCTTGGCCTGATGCTGCTGGAGCAGAAGGGGCTGGACTGGGATTCGTGGGATATCGGCAAGCTGTGGCACGGGCATCTGACCTATAGCCAGGTATGCACCGCAGAAACGCAGGCCTACATGAATTTTGCCCGGGAAACCTCCCATCTGCACGGCGAGAAGCCGGAAGATTGGCCGCTGCGGCAGGAGCGGGTGCGCATGCACCTCAATCCGTACCGGGAGTGGATCGGCGCAGCCATCCGCGCGGACGGGCTGGCCTACGGAGCTGCCGGCTACCCCGAGCTGGCCGCCGAGCTGGGCTGGCGGGATGCTTCCTTTTCCCATGTAAAGAACGGAATCTACGGCGAAATGTTCTATGCCGCGATGATCTCCGCCGCGTTCGCGGGGCTGGATAATGAGCGCATTGTGGAAATCGGACTGAGCGAGATTCCGCAGACAAGCAGGCTGGCCAGTGATGTGCTGAAGGGAATTGCAATCGCGCACAAAGCAGGCAGCGAACGGGAGCTTGTCAGCAGGCTGTGGGACCGGTTCAGCCACTATGATCCGGTGCATACCAATAACAATGCCGCCATTGTCGCCGCCTCACTGGTGTACGGAGGCGGTGATTTTGAGAAGGCAGTGGTGGCTTCGGTATATGCGGGAATGGATACGGACTGCAACGGTGCTACCGTTGGCTCCATCATGGGAGCGAAGCTGGGGGCTGCACAGCTGCCGGACAGCTGGACGGCACCGCTGAATGACACGCTGTATGCCGATCTGCCCGGATTTCATCCGATTGCAATATCAGAGGTTGCCGAGCGGAGCTATCAGGTGTTCCTGAAGATTCGCGCAGAGCTTGAGAACGGGAATCCGCATCAACGGAAATAGAAGCGGCTCATAAACAGCACGAAGCATCTTTAGTACAACAGGAAAGTCCGCAGCCTGATTCAGGGCTGCGGACTTTCCTGTCAGGACGTTAGGATACCGGCCGAAGGCTACTTTTGAACGGCCGGGCGGGCTGAAATCGGGGATTCAAAGAGTGCACCGCTGATCTGGGATCAGCGGTGTTTTGTGCATATTTAGGAAATTATAATTCCCCTTTTGTGGATAAGATGTGTATAAAGTTGGGGATAAGTAGACGTGAATTGAGCGGATTCACGTGGAGATCAGCCCGGTTCGCTCTCCTTTTTCCAACTGGCCTTTGCGAAGAAGCAGATAAGCAGTGCGTCCATGGCACAAGCGGCGGAATCTCCAGGTCAAGCGTCCATCTATATAAAGCGAACTTGAAAAACTAACAAAAGGGAAAAGGGTGGAGGGGAAGTTTGGAACTGGAGGAGCGGTAGCGTCCGCCTTTGTCTGCGGATTTCCACCGCGAACAGCGGGAATAATCAAGAAATCTGCAGACAACAGCGGCCGGAAGTCCAAACATTCACCGGAGTCCCGACAAAGTCCCTAATGTAAATATCTTAAGTTCACTCTATCTAGTTGGAAAAAGTGAACTTATTTCTCACTAAAATCAACAATTGTGAGAGTTAAGTGGAAAAAGGAAACTTAATTGGGCCATATTCCTTCGTCGGGAGCGAAATGAGCCGAATTAGTTAACCTTTTTCCACTTCACCTGCGGAGAATAGGGTGCCCCAGCAAATTAGTGACCTTTTTTCCACTTTGCCTGCGGAGAATAGGGCGTTCGAGCAAATTAGGAATTGCCGAAGGATTCATACAGGATTCTCCAGGCGACGCTGACTGAAATTCAAAACGGCTGCCTTATCAGTCAAGGACGGCGCAGCCTTTTCTGCTTGTGTGCTGCTGTAGTCCTGCTGTAGTTCTGTGAATTACTGTTTTGCTGGCGGGCTTTGAGTTCTTGGGAATCATTTTGCAGGATGGCTTAGGCAATGTATGCATTGGGACCGCTTTGTGAATCATTTTGGGAAAGAAGGCTGCTGCTCTTTTTCGGACAATGCTTCACAACCTTAATATATCATTTTCAGAAAAATGATGACACAGCGAAAAAAATACCTTATTATTTAAAGAGATTTTTGATAAAACAGATTTTAAATAATTATAATACACTTTGTTGCGAGTCTTAGTGCTGCAATCTGGAAAGTCCAGGCAGTCTGGAAGGGGGGCTTCATATTCTAGCACTGAGTGGGGTAAGCAAAAGCTTCGATCTGAAAGAAGGCCGGTATTGTGCTGTTGATAAGGTATCGCTGGAGGTTCGGGCCGGAGCTATTCACGGCATAATCGGGGCCAGCGGTGCCGGTAAATCCACCCTGCTGCGGCTGATCAATCTGCTGGAGCGTCCAGATGCAGGCACTGTGACGCTGGACGGCAGACTGCTGACGGAAATGCCGGAGAAGCTGCTGCGCAGGGAACGGCAGAAGATCGGCATGATCTTCCAGCAGTTCAATCTGGTGGGCAATGCCACCGTCAGCCGGAATGTGGCTATTCCGCTGGAGCTGGCCGGAGCGCCGCGCAGCGGACGGATGGAGCGGGTCCGGGAATGCCTGCACTTTGTCGGCCTGGAGAGCAAGGCAGACCAATATCCCGCCCAGCTCAGCGGAGGGCAGCGGCAACGGGTGGCGATCGCCCGGGCATTGGCGAACAGCCCGAAGCTGCTGCTGTGCGATGAACCAACCTCTGCGCTCGACCCTGGGACAACGGCCGATATCCTTGATGTGCTACAGCATATCAATGACATGCTGAGGGTAACTGTAGTCATCGTCACGCATGAGCTGGATGTTGTGCGGAAGATCTGTACCGACGTATCTGTCATGGAAGGCGGACGGATCGTCGATTCCTTTTCCCGCGGAGACGGCGGTTTTCTGGCACCGAAAGGCCATTCGGGGAGCTACCGTGAGCGGATTACGGGCAAAGCGGGGGAAGCGCATGTTTGAGAATCTGCTGAAATACCAGGATCAGATGTGGGAGTCCATCGGGGAAACTTTTGTCATGGTCGGCATTTCGGCAGGAGCGGCAGTGCTGCTCGGGCTTCCGCTGGGGACTGTTTTATACTTTTGCCGCAAGGGCCAGCTCTATGAGAACAAGACGCTGTCGCTTGTACTGAACACCATTGTCAACGTGGTCCGTTCTTTTCCGTTCCTGCTGCTGGTGGTTGCATTGATTCCCTTCACCCGCATCCTGGTGGGTACGGCCATCGGTACTATGGCGGCTGCCGTGCCGCTGTCCATTGTCGCTATCGCTTATTACTCGCGGCTGGTGGAGCAGTCTTTGCTGGAAGTGCCGAAGGGTACCATTGAAGCTGCACTGTCCATGGGAGCCTCGAAGGCCGGGCTGATCTTCAAGTTCCTGTATGTGGAGGCGCGTTCGGGCCTGGTGCTTGGCCTGACGGCTTCAACCATCAGCTTCATTTCCTTTTCAACCGTGATGGGCGTGGTCGGCGGGGGAGGAGTTGGCGATTTCGCCATCCGCTACGGGTATCAGCGTTTTGAGACCGAGGTGATGGTCTATGCGATTCTCGTAATGATTGTACTGGTGCAGATTATCCAGTTTGCGGGAAGCACCCTGGCAAGGCTGCTGGATAAACGCTGAGCGGCCGGGAGCCTTAGGCTTATTAACAACAGAACAACAACAATATATAAAAATGGGGGTTCACTGCACTAATGAAAAAAACGTTGAAATACACACTTATGCTGCTCGTATTGGTCATGATTGCCGCAGGCTGCGGAAACAACAAGAAAATTGAAAGCACACCTGAAGCCACTGCGCCGGCAGCAACTGCCACCGAACCAGTCAAAATTAAAGTGGCCTCGCTCATTCCGCCAATGACCGATATCCTTGATATCGTGAAGCCGCTGCTCAAGGAAGACGGCGTAGACATGGAAGTCGTCATTCTGTCTGACAATGTCCAGCCTAACGAGGCGCTGGCTAATAAGGAAGTGGACGCGAACTTTTTCCAGCACGTTCCCTACATGAAGCAGTTCAATGCCAGCAAGGGCTCCAAGCTGGTGGAGGTGCAGCCGGTATATGATGCGATCTACGGCGGTTATTCCAAACGGTATAAGTCAATTGCCGATCTGCCGGAGGGGGCAACCCTGGTCATGGCGAATGACCCCTCCAATACCGGACGCTCGCTGCAAATGTTCGCAAAGGCCGGACTGATCAAGCTGAAGGAAGGCGTGGGCATTCAGGCGACCCAGGCCGACATTACCGAGAACGCCAAAAAGTTCAAGTTCCAGGAAGTTGACCTGCTGATGCTGGCCCGCATGCTGGATGACGCCGACCTGGTGGCAATGACTCCGGCCTATGCCAGCCCGCTCGGACTGACACCGAAGAAGGACGCGCTGATCACCGAAGGAAGCGACTCCGAATTCACCATCACCCTGGTGGCCCGCGAGGACAACAAGGATTCCGACGCCATCCAAAAGCTGGCGAAGCGCATCAGCGGCCCGGAAGTAAAGAAGTTCCTTGAGGACAACTATGCGGACATTGCTTTGCCTGCGTTTTGAGGCAAAGTAGCCGCTGTAAGCTCTGCTGCGGGCTAATCCGGCCCGGGCCGGAAACAGCGGCAGAAATGCGTTGTTCTGGTCCAGTGATCTATTTACGGATGCTGGCATACAAAAAGCAGCCTTCTCTACTGCGGAGAGGGCTGCTTTTTGTTGTTCTATAAATTTACTGAAAGAAAGAGTATACTTTTTTAACGTTAATTAGAATCAAGGAGTAATGTTATTACCGGTGATTTCCAAGGTGTAGTCGGCACTATGATCTTTTCCGAATACTCCAAAATAATAAGTACCCTGCTTAGGTGTTTTAATATTGATATTTTCCTGAGGGAGTTCTGTATTCTCTCCGATGTAATAGGTAGCGGGCGCACCTTGGTATGGATCAGCTCCTGGTTCCCATATTGCTAAATCCAAATTTTCCTTATTTTCATTTATGATCAATAATGTAGCGTTAAGATCTGCACTCGTTGCATTCTGTTTTACCGCATATACATCAACATAATCTTTAGCCACATGTCCCCCGGGTACAGAAATCAAAGCGCGATGATTATCAAAATCACCTTGTTCTTGGGCGGCATTTTTAATGGACTCATAAGCAAATAATATACCATTGCCGTACAACTTGTCATACCCTTGAGTACCCATGTCAAATATAGAAAAACTAATAGAGCTTGATGTACCTCTTGAGTAAGCTGCATCATACATCAGCGCGTAGGTTCCAGCTACAAAAGGGGTGGCCATTGAAGTTCCGCTCATGGTGACGTATTCGTTTCTAGAGTTAGCTTTAGCCGCTCTAATGCTCTCACCTGGTGCAGAAATAAAAGGACCTGTACTGCCTGTACCTCTGGATGAAAAGACACTCAATCCCCAGCCTCCTTCATAGGGGTCCTTTATACTGGCTACGGATGTAGATGTATATTTGGCATAAGTGCTAAGTGTATCATAGTACTTGCCTAGAAATTCAGTACCATTATAGCCATGGCCTGAATTTCCAGCCGCAACGAATACAGGAACTCCAGCGTTCTCAATTTTTTTGATCCACGTAATTACATTAGATGCGTCTTCATATGAATTCAGAGTCCCTATACTAAAGTTAACAGCTTTAACATTGTATGAATGAAGATTGTTGTAGAGCCATTGCAGTCCTTCGATAATATCAGCGTTAGATCCGTGGCCGCTACTATCAAGAACCTTAACACCTACTAATGCAGCGCCTGGGGCCACGCCAGTCTGAACATTAGGATCACCTTCCCCTGTACCTGCCACAATACTTGCTACATGTGTACCATGCCCGTGATCATCATAAGGTTTGGTTTTGTCATTTACGGAGTCATACCATCCTATTACTTTACCCCCATCTAAATCAACATGATTAGCATCTATACCAGTATCAACAACAGCAATTACAACATCGCTTTTAGTGTAAGTGGTCTCCATGCCGTCTAAAGCTCCGGTCACTTTAAAATCACTGCGAGCTTTGGTAACTCCCGTCATCTCACTGGCTGCATTTAAAAAAGGAGTGATAGGCTGCTCTCCAGCGGTTTCTGCAATGTATGAGCCTTTTTCTTTTTTCGGTTGTATAATGGCAAACTTTAATTCCTTCATTTCTTTCAGAATATCCAGTTGTTCTTTAGTAACATCCATATGATATGTTCGGTTACTTACTTTTTTGAACTTTAATTCACTCTTAAATAGGACGCTGAGCTGATTTTCGAATTTTTTTTCGTTTAATTGAATTGTCGGCTGATTATCCTCTGCAACAACTTCAACAGGGATTGTCGATTTATTCTCATTCTCGGCTTTTGTGAATTCTTCATCAGAATTGAAAAATATTTTGTTGGTTCTTTCAACAACATCGTTAGGGTTCTCGTAGGGAAGCGTGTTTGATTTCTTCAACATAGGAACAGGTAATGATTGGATGTTACTTTGAATGTTCTGGGAGGTTTCTATTGTTTTTGTATTTATAAACGAAGGGTCAATCTTAAAAGGTTGGGAAGACTGCCCATAAGCCAGAGAAACATTAGATAACAGCATTGCAGATAGAAATACTCCTCCTGCTGTCCTTTTCATACTCATCGCTATTTCTCCTTTTTAAATGTGGAATTGTTAGAAAACCAGTATACAAGAAATATAGAATACTCAGTTCGGAACATCACCTCTTTTTTCCATTTATATAATAAATTATATTCTCTTGCCCCACTGGTTCAACCCTTTTTTCTGGAATAAAGTGTCTATTTGTTGAGTATTGTAATTTAAAAGAACAGCTAGATGGGAGATTTTATTCGGACAACCTATGGTGAGGATCAAGCTGATTGCAGGGAAGGTGCTGGCACGCAAACAGCCTTCTCCACTGCGGAGAGGGCTGTTTTTTGCTACAGCTGTATCGTCAATGTGACACCTGAAAAGTATATGTCTTGTTTGGCAAACATCCATCTGCCATGGCATTATCCGCGTACATTTACAGGCGTAACCACCTCATACTGCGCTGATTCAATCCAGCTCCCCGTAGTGAAATCCCGTCCCCGGACAAGCACCTTATCGCTGTAGACTTCCACGTAATACCCTTGGCTGCCGCTTTTGTGCTCATCCGCGTTAGTCCAAAGGTAAGCAACAGAAGCGGCATTGAACATAGTTGCCGTTTCGCCGTTGCCGGGGTACATCGTGTTGCTGACCTCAAGCTCCCAGTGGGTATGGCCGGTGAAGAGAAGAGTCTGCGGATACTTGGCCAGGATGGCCCGCAGTTCCTTATCCTGTGTCACCCCGTACCACTCCTGTGACTCGAGCGAACCTGCTACTGTATCCTTCAGCGGCTGGTGCAGGAACAAAAATATAGGCTGTGCTTGCGCTGCAGTGTCGCCAAATGCCTGAACGCTCACAGGCAGCCTTCCAGGTTCGTGCTCAACGACCGTTTGCCCGGCAAGCTCAAAAGGGTCTGTTAGCTGCCGGCCAAGCTCCCGGGTTTCCGCCGCCCGCTCCCCAAGCTTCCGGTCCAGCCATCGGAGCTGCTCTTCTGACAGATTGCAGAAGGTAGGCAATCCTTCCTCTGTTCCAAGGAAAATAAAATGATACCCGCCGATCCAGTGGTCATGATAGGGGCCGGTCATTCCCGTGCGGGAGGTGTACATCGCCAGGCGGGATTCCCAGTGGCCGAGACCCACGTCATGGTTCCCCAAGGTGTAACGGATCTCCGGGAGTGCTGCCTGATGCAGCTGCAGAATGCGGTGGACTTCCTCGTATTCTTCCGTAAAGCCATGATCCGTAATATCCCCAATATGCATAATCCCGCTGCTGCCCTGGGCATGGAGGGCCAGATCCTCCAGCGCCCGCCCGAAATTCAGATTATACTCATGCGATGGATCAGCGGTGACATGGGTATCCGTGATGATTTGGAAGGTGAGCAGCGGCTGTTGTCCGCCAGATTCGTTTGTACTCATTCTCGAAAGAGCCTCCTTGGATTGCATGATCAACTGAATAAAAGCAACTCTGTACATTTACAGCCCGTTTCGTCGTGGATAGTCCGGTTCAGGAATCAGATCGGTTTGCAGGTGCTGGCAGGAACATCGTTAATACTATTAACTCTGTTAATGTCCCTTGGCGCTAATGTTCAAACCCACAATTCCGGCCACAATCACAGTCACCCATAAGAGGGAGGACAGGGTCATCCGTTCGCCGAAATACAACGCCCCCACCAGAGAAATCAGGATGATTCCCGCGCCTGACCATACCGCATAAGCTACTCCGACCTTGATCGAGGTGAGCGCCACATTCAGCGAGGTGAAGCTGATCCCGTAGAACAGGAACATCAGCACGGAGGGCCAGAGCCGGGTGAAGCCATGGGATATTTTCATAGAGATGGTTCCGGACAGCTCGAACAGAATCGCCAGTACCAGAAAAACCCAGGCCCATGCCCCTTCGGCCCTCATCTTGCTTTCCTTTCGATACTTAGTTCTGCATAGGACTGCACAATAGAATCAGCATCAGGCAAAAGACAGCGCGCCGCCGCTGCGTCCACCGTGCTAGTAATCCCGGCGTACGCTGCTGTGTCCACCGCGCTGGTGATCCCGCCATACGCCGCTGCGTCCACCGCGCTAGTGATCCCGCCGTGCGCTGCTGCGTCCACCGCGCTGGTATTCCCCGCCACGGAGTCCGCCGCGCCGGCAATTCCAACGGCCACAGCCGCACCGGCGGCCTTGGCCATCCGCATGTCGCCGTTCGTATCGCCAATCACGGCGGCCTCGGCAGGAAGTACCCCCAGCCGTTCACAGGCCAGCAGCGCCATATCGGGGAATGGCTTTCCCCGTTCGACCTGATCCGTGCCAATCACGGCGGAGAAATACCCGCGGATGCCAAGCCAGCGGAGGTGGTTTTCCGCTGCGGCCGTTTCATCGGCGGTTACTACGGCGAGGGCTGCACCACAGGCTGCGCATTGGTCCAGGAAATGGAGCAGGCCGGGGAGGGGGAGCACCGGCCTGCTCCGCTCCAGCAGCGCATCCGCTTCCTGACGGCAGAGCGTCACCAGTTCCATGGACTCGGCCCAGGACAAGCCGAGCAGGTAGCCCTGCCAGGACAGGATGGCGTACAGATCGCTCATTGTGCCCATGGCCAAGGGACCATTGCGGTCATAGCCGGTAATTCTCCCCCGGCATCGTGGACAGTCCCCAGCAGGGCGGCCCGATGCTGAACCGGGAATTCAAGACCGCGCTTTGCCAGCTGCCGGGTGAACTGTTCCAGGAAACACTCGGCCCAGCTTCCCCAGAGGGAGATGAACTGGAGCAGCGTGCCGTCCTTGTCGAACAGGATTGCGGAAATGGAATGCTTCCCTTGCGGTGTGATGAGTTCAGGCATGCTGCCACCCCTTGAATTTAATCATTTTACGTCATTATATTCCTGCTTATTTCATCTTATCCAGTGCCGATTGGGCGGTTTGCTGTGCTTCCTTAAGCGCTTCTGCCGCCGGGGTATTCTCAATCTGCACCTTGTCGGCAGCGATTTTTAGCGCATCGCTGATTTTGCCCCCGGTAGGGTCCTGGAACGGGGCGGAGGCGTGGGATGCCTGCATCAATGGAACTTTGATCTGCGGATTGGTCTCGCTGAACGAGACGAATGCCGGATCTTTAAGGGCAGACTGGCGGACGGAAATGTATCCGGTGTTGATCGACCAGAAGGCGGTGTTCTCGGAATTCGTGAAGTAGGTCAGCCACTTCATAGCTGCCTGCTTCTCGGTATCTCCGGCCTTGGCCGGAATGCCGGCCATAAGCGCCTCTGCTACCGGTTTTCCTTCACCTACTCCTGCCCAGCCCGGCTGCTCCATGGCCGAGACGATACTGAAATCCAGATCGCCCTGGTCCCCGCTGGAGCCGGTGTAGCCTGCCGCCTGGCCCTTCATCACATCATCAATGGTTTTGTACCAATACTCCCAGCCTTGTCCGCCGGAGTGAATGCGCATGATCTTGTCCTCGTGAATCCATTTGCGGAACAGGTCCCAGGTCTCTACCCACTCAGGAGAGTCAATGGTTACTTTCGTTCCATCCTCGCTAAGAATACTGCCGCCCTTGCTCATCACAGCATCAATCATGTTGCCGGAGCCCCACATCGGCTCCCAGCCGAAGAAGGTTGTTTTGCCGCCGTCTTGAACAGTCATTTTCTTCGCGGCTGCGGCGAGGTCTTCCCAAGTCTTCAGCTGGCTGGCGTCAATCCCGCTTTTCTCAAAAGCATCCTTACGGTAATACATAACCTGTGTCGTTCCGTACATCGGAAGGAAATACTGCTTGCCGTCAACCTGGCCCTGCTTCAGGAAGGTCTGGACAAAATCCTCTTTATTAAAATCCGGCTGCTCTGCAATCAGCTCATCCATTGAAGCAAAATATCCCTTGCGCGCCCAGTCCATATTGGAGGAGAGTACGGCTGCAGGAACCTGTCCGGTAGCAATGGCCGCCTGAAGCTTCTGTTCTGTTTCGCTGTAATCCGCCTGCACAATACCTTTGACGATGACCTCCTGCTGCGAGGCATTGAATTTCTGAATGAGCGTTTCCATATTTTCGCCGAGCTTGCCGCCGAGTCCATACCAGAATTCAATCGTTACCGGTTTGCCTTGTGCCGGTGCGGCGTCCGCAGCGGGAGCTGCGGAGGCACCAACCCCTGCTGTATCATTGCCCGAAGCGGAATTTCCGCCACAAGCCGTGAGTACTGTGAGTCCGGCAATCATGGATACCAGTGACAACCTTTTTAATACGTTCATCATCATTCTCCTCTTTGTTCATTAATGTAAGATTTCAGCCTTTACTTGAACCTGCCGTCATATTGACACTTTGCATAATCGTTTTCTGCGCCAGCAGGAAGACAAGCAGCAGCGGGGCGATAGTGAAGGCGCTGGCGGCCATGATCAGCGGCCATTGTAATCCGTATGCACCCCCTTCCACGAAAAAGCTGCGCAGGCCGGCCGAGACTAACTGCAGGTCAGGGTTTTTGGTAATCAGCATCGGCCAGAAATAATTGTTGTACTGATCAATGAAGGTAATCAGCGCCAGCACGGCAAAGGAAGACCTCGTAACCGGCACCAGCACCGTCCACAGAATCCGCATATGCGAGGCGCCGTCCACTTCACCGGCCTCCACCAGCTCATGCGAGACCTGCAGGAACGCCTGACGGATCAAAAAGATCGCAAAGATGCTTACACAGTTAGAGAGAATCAGGCCGGCATAGGAATTCAGCAGATGCAGCTCAGACAGCACAAGATAGCCGGGCAGGTAAACTGCGGTAGCCGGGACCATATACCCAAACAGAATGACTCCGGCAAAAAGTCCCTTCAGGCGGAATTTCATATGTGTCAGCGCATAAGCCATCATGCCGGAGTTGATGATCTGCAGAATGACAATGGAAGCAGCGACGAATATGCTGTTCCCCATGTATCTAGCGAACGGAGCCTCATTCCAGGCAGCGGCAAAATTGCCCCAGAGCGGCACTTCAGGCCAGAGCGTAGGCGGGGAGCGCCAGATTTCATCATTGGTTTTCAGTGCGCTGGTGACCATCCAATAGAAGGGAAAAGCCATCAGCAGGGCAAGCGCGGCAAAAAACAGATGGCGGACCGGGCCGCCCAGCCGAGTGAGTATACGCAAGCGGTGAGACCTCCTTTTTGGAAAATGAAAAGATTATTGATAATGCGTGGTCCGCCTGCTGACGCCGAAGGAGAATACGGACAGCAGCATGCAGATGGTGACAAGAACGACAGCCACACTGGAAGCCTCTCCGATCTGAAAGGATTCGAAGGCGGACTGATAATACAGATACAGCAGTGTGCGGGTAGAGCCGGAGGGGCCGCCTTGGGTCAGCACATTGATCTGATCGTAGGCCTGAAGCGCCTGGATAAGCTGGACCACGAACAGAAACAGGGTGGTTGGCGAGATCAGCGGCAGGGTGATGCGGAAGAACTTCTGTCCAGCGCTTGCGCCATCGAGGTCCCCCGCTTCAAGCAGATCTGAAGGCACATTCCGCAGCGCCACCAGATAAAAGATCATCGCCCAGCCCACGGATTTCCAGATGGTCACCAGAAGGACTCCCACAAGCGCCCATTCGGGGTCCTGCAGCCAGCCGATTTTTTCGAGTCCGAGGACATCCAGCACTGTATTGGCAAGGCCGACCTCAGGTTCATAGATCCACGACCAGACAATGGATACTGCAACGGTTGGCGTAACCCATGGCGAGAACAGCAGCACCTGATAGAGTGCGGAGCCTTTCAGCTTGCGGTTCATCAGCAGGGCAAGCCCGAGGCCGAGCAGAATGATCGGCAGCACACTGCCTGCACAGAAGAGCACAGTTACTCTCAGCGCCTTGTAAAAGGCCGGATTGCTGAAGAGATCAGCATAATTTTGTAATCCGACAAAAGTTTTTTCCGGGCTCATAAAATCCCATTCCGTGAAGCTGAGATACAGCACATACAACAGCGGCGCCAGCCAGAACAGGACGAACGGTACCATCGCCGGCAGCGTGAACAGTATGGGCTTCAAGCCGCTAATAACCTTTGAGCGTGTCATTTTTGTTCCGATACCCCATTCCATCAGCTTTGTTTTGCGGTATAATGCAGAGGAAAGCTCTCTGTTCAAAAAAAATTGTACACTCATGGCGCGGCCTTATGGTCAAGCGGAGGTAAACATCATTCGGAAATTGTGTAAAATTTGCAGGAAAGCTGCAAAGAAGCTTCAGTATTGTGTAATGTAGAGGGAACGATTCTATAAAAGAGTGAAGGTGCAGCGAATGAAACAGGCCGCATTTGGCGGGGACAACCAGCATTTATCACCCAGGGAGCAGCTGCTGCGTCCCATGATTGATGCGATAGCACAGACGATGGATCTGTATGGCGCCAATTATTCCTTTGGACAGCTCTACGGGATCATGTTCTTTGAGGACAAGCCGATGACGCTGGAGGAAATGAAGCAGGTCATGAATATGAGCAAAAGCAATATGAGCTACGGTGTCCGCTCCCTGATCGCTTCCCGGATGGTGACCAGGCTGGACGAGAAACGTGAGCGGAAAGAGCTGTATATTGCGGAGACGGATTTTTTTCAGGCATTCAAAAACTTCTTCAGCCTGAAGCTCCAGCGGGAAATCGATGTCATGCAGGAAGCGATGAGTACGGTGATGCCTGAGCTTCAGGCGCTGACCCAGGCGGCAGACACTCCCGAAGAGGAGCGGCAGGCCTGCCTGCGGGATCTGGACAAGCTCCAGCATGCGGTAGAATATTATGCCTGGCTGCAGCGGTTTGTGTCGGGCCTGGAGGAAGGGGAGTTCTTCGGCAGGCTTCCCGGCAGGGAAGGCTGAGCAGCAACTATGCAGCAAGTGGGGGGCAATTGTGCTATATAAACCGGGCTTAGTGGGCATCCCGGCCTGCGGGGGTTGAACAACGGCAAAACTGCCGTTGTTCCGTACAAAGCGGCTACGCCACCCTTCATACGACAACGTAGCCGTTTTGTTTAGCGTTGCCTGAAGGACCCTCCGTGAACCCTGCGGCAATTCCAGGTGGAAAAAGGTTAACTAATTTGCTCGACGCTGCCCGCGCCCCGCAGAGTAAGTGGAAAAAAGTAAACTAATCCAGCCCTTTCCGCCCCTGACGGACGAATATGGCCTGATTAAGTTTCCTTTTTCCACTTAATTCCCGCGAATGTTGATATATTGGGGAAATAGGTTCCCTTTTTCCAACATACGCTACCTCATCTGCTTCTTCGCAAGCATTTTCTAAAAAGAACAAATCCACCTTAGCGGGTGAATAAGACTTGTAGCTAACTTAAGACACACCATGCTGTATAACGTACAAGATTCTCGCCCATTCGGCTTGCGTGAGGCACATAATGCTGTACAACGTACAAGATTCTCGCCCATTCGGCTTGCGTAAGGCACACAATGCTGTACAACGTACAAGATTTTCGCCCATTCGGCTTGCGGAAGACACATAATACTGTACAACGTACAAGATTCTCGCCCATTCGGCTTGCGTAAGGCATACAATGCTGTACACGTGCAATTTCTCACCCCTTCTATTACTTAAGGCACATAACGTTGAACAACGTGCAAAATTCTCACCGGTTCAGCGTGCTTATTCCATTCAAGGTTGACCACGCAGAGTTCGCCCAGGACTCGCAGTGAGCACTTCAACTGGTCCCTTCATGATTCATCCGCGAAATGATCCGGACATGAGAGCCGTTGATATTGGTGCGGATCAGGCGATTCCCCTCGATTTACAAGTTAACCAGACTACAATCCGTTAAAAGGTGCAAATGCTCACCGTTCCAGCGCTGATTAGGGATTTGAGCAAACTTGTACTTTCCAGATCTCTTCTCAAGCAGTTCCCTAAGCAGGAATCACTTGCTGCCGGCTGCAAGGAGGGGGATTTTTTTGCGCGTGACAACAGCCTTACGAATCGTCATTTTCTGGCCCTGTCATAGCTTTGTGGGTAACGATAACGAAAATAAATGTTTGCAGTTATAACGATCCGATTGATTATAGGTATTAACTAAAACGATTAGTCATAAATGATAGGGATTATGCTATAATTTTGCCCGGGAGGCGTTCCTATGGATGAACTGGATATCAAAATTCTGAAGCTGCTTGAAGAGAATGGAAGACTGTCCCACGAGGAGATTGGCAAGCTGCTGCATATCTCACGGCCCACGGTGCATCAACGGGTCAGCAAACTGGAGAAAAACGGTGTGATTAAAGGATACAGGGGCATTGTGGACTGGGGGAAGCTGGATCAGAAAATTAAGGTCATGATCTCCGTGAAGGTTGTCAGCCAAAGCTTCCGGGAAGCGGCAGATCAAATCATCGGCATTCAAATCCCTGGTGTAAACATTCTGGAATGCCAGCGGATGGCGGGGAGTGGTGCATGCTGCTGAAAGTGAGAGTGGCTTCACCGGAGCAGCTTACCCTTTTGCTGGACGAAATTCTCCGGATTCCCCACATCAAGGAAACCTCGACGACCTTTATTTTATCTACTATATATGAAGATGGAATGAAGGGAATATAGGAGGCCAAACAATTTATGCAGGTACATATTTATTTACGGAGAGGGTGGTAGTGCATGAAGCAGAAGGCCGGGGCGAATCCGGTGTACGTGATTGGCATAGCGCTGGTGTCTGTTTATTTATTTTGGGGAGGCACTTATGTCGGCATGAAGGTTGCGATTGAGACGATGCCGCCTTTTCTGATGGCCGGAATCCGTTTTTTTGTGGCTGGAGCTGTACTCTATGTCATTTCCAGATTAAGCGGGGCTAAGCGTCCGGCAGGACGCGAGTGGCGGTCTTCGGCCATCGTCGGCGCGCTGCTGCTGCTTGGCGGGAACGGACTGGTGGCCTGGTCGGAGCAAGGGGTCTCTTCATCGATTGCTTCCCTGATTGTCGCTGCCGTTCCCGTCTGGATGATGCTGTTCGGCTGGCTTAGCCGCAGCGGCAAACGTCCAACCACCGGCGTTATCGCCGGCATTGTGCTTGGACTGCTGGGCATTGCCGTTCTGGTCTTCCAGCCGGGACATCAAGACAATGGGACCGCTACAGACCTGACCGGCATTATTACTCTGCTGGCAGCTTCCCTCAGTTGGGCGGCAGGGTCCATGTACTCGCGCAGCGCCCGGATGCCGGATTCTCCACTGATGTCAACGGCTGCGCAAATGCTGACAGGTGGCGTGCTGCTGCTGATTTTCTCCTATTTTACCGGCGACTGGTCCAAGCTGGACATTCCGTCGATTTCCCTCCGTTCGTATACCGCTCTGGGTTATCTGATCGTCTTCGGCTCGATCATAGGCTATACCGCCTACATCTGGCTGCTCAAAAACGCCGATGCTGCCCTGGTTTCAACCTATGCGTTCGTGAATCCGGTAGTCGCCGTATTCTTCGGCTGGCTGCTCGCAGGCGAACGGCTCACTGTCAATACGTTGACCGCTGCCGTGATCATTATCGCTTCTGTGGTGCTGGTTACTGTTTTCCGCAGCCGGGCGGTACCGTCAGCAAAGATGATGGAACAGGGCAGGTGAACATGAAAAGCAAAAGCCCGCTGCGCAGCTCCCTGCCAAAGCAATAATCAGGATAAACTAATCCTTCGAAGTATATAATGGAAGTAAGATTGAGAATACATTATTTTTGAGGAGGATCAATCATGTCTGCATTGAATATTGGTATTATTCTGGGAAGCACACGCCAGGGCCGTTTAAGCCCGCAGGTGGGCGAATGGGTAAAAGGCATTGCCGACCAGCGCGGCGACGCCAATTATGAAATTGTGGATATTGCGGATTTCAAGCTTCCATTACTGGGCGAAGCGGATGCTTCGGAACAAGCCGGACGTTGGAATGACAAGCTGAATGCACTGGATGGCTTCGTTTTTATCGTAGCGGAGTACAATCACAGCATTACCGGCGCGCTGAAGAACGCTCTGGATTATGCCCGGGAAGCATGGAACAATAAAGCTGCAGGGATTGTAAGCTATGGCTCCGTCGGAGGCGCCCGCGCGGCTGAACATCTGCGCGGCATTCTGGGCGAGCTGTCTATCGCGGATGTCCGTATCCATCCGGCGTTATCCCTTTTCACTGACTTTGAGAACGGACAGACCTTTAAGCCGGCGGAGCTTCACCTTACGAACGTAAACGGCATGCTGGATCAGGTCGTTGCCTGGAGCGGTGCGCTGAAGACACTCCGCTGAGGAACCTGTGTGATATACCAAACATCCCTTACCTCCAGGCGGTCCTGGGGTGAGGGATGTTTGGCTTTTTATACGTATTTTCCGTCTACATAATCTGAACGTAAGCTTACTGTTTATCCACCGCCACAAAATGCAGCAGCTTGCTCTGGAAGTCACCGTGCAGCTCCGGCAGGAGCAGTCCGGCATACATCAGCCGGTCGCCGCCGTATACAGCGCCGGTTTCTTTGAGGACGTAGTCCTTCTCCGGGTCCAGCCCCTGAAGGCGGAGGCGCGGGCGGCTCATATTCGGTCCGGCCAGCACACGGAAGTAGCCGGCCAGTGCCTCGGAACGGTCCGCATCGACGAACATCCAGGCCGTTTCATTGCCTTCAAACGGCGAGAGCAGGCGGTACATATCGCCCTGCTGGACGAGGGAACGGATGTCCTTGTAGAAGGCTACCTGGGCAGCCGCTTCCGCCTGTTCCTCCGGTGTGAAGAGGGTCAGATCCAGCTCGTAGCCGAAGTTGCCGGACATGGCCACGTCGCCGCGCATGGAGAGCGAGGTGCTGCGGTGCACCTGGTGGTTCGGCACTGCCGAGATATGGGAGCCCATGCTGCTTGCCGGATAGACGATGCTGGTGCCGTACTGGATTTTGAGGCGTTCCACGGCATCGGTATCATCGCTGGTCCAGGTCTGCGGCATGTAATGAAGAATGCCGGGATCGAATCTGCCGCCGCCGCCGGAGCAGCTTTCGAACAGCACATGCGGGAATTTGGAGGTGATTTCCTCCATGACCCGGTACAGCCCCAGCATGTAGCGGTGGGCTGTTTCTCCCTGGCGTTCCGGCGGCAGGGCAGCAGAGCCGATCTCGGTCATATGCCGGTTCATATCCCATTTGACATAGGTGATCGGTGCCGATGCCAGTACGCTGCTAACGGAATCGATGATATAGTCGCATACCTCCGGGCGCGACAGATCCAGAATCAGCTGGTTGCGGGCCTGGCTGCGTCTGCGGTCCGGCACATGCAGGCACCAGTCGGGATGGGCGCGGTACAGCTCGCTGTCCGGCGACACCATCTCCGGTTCGAACCAGAGGCCGAACTGCATGCCGAGCCGTCTGACCCGTTCCACCAGATCAGGCAGGCCCTGCGGCAGCTTGCGGGTATCCACGAACCAGTCGCCCAGCGAAGTGGTGTCGTCATCGCGGCGGCCGAACCAGCCGTCGTCAAGCACGAACAGCTCGATGCCCAGCGCCTTGCCGGCACGGGCGATATCTTCGATTTTGTCGGCATCGAAGTTGAAGTAGGTAGCTTCCCAGTTGTTGATCAGCACCGGGCGGGGCTCGTCGCGGTATAGTCCTCTTGCCAGCCGGGTCCGGTACAGCCGGTGATAGATCCGGGACATGCCGCCGATGCCCTGGTCCGAATAGACCAGTACCGCTTCGGGGGTCTGGAAGCTCTCGCCGGGCGCAAGCAGCCAGCGGAAGCCGAACGGATTGATGCCCATCGTTACGCGTGTAGTTCCGTATTGGTCCACATCGGCGTTCGCACTGAAGCTGCCGCTGTAGACCAGGCTGAAGCCGTAAGCCTCTCCGCTGTCTTCCACGGTCTGCGGGGCCAGAAGGGCCAGGAACGGATTCTGCTGATGGCTGCTGGCCCCGCGCTTGCTGTCAATGCCCTGCCGTCCATTGTGCAGGGGAGCACGGACGAGATGGCGTTCGCGGGCCCAGGACCCGGACAACTGAATCAGCTCGTAGTTGGCATGCGGAAAGTCCAGGGCAACCGACAAGGCACGGTTCAGCTTCAGCGGACCGCTGCCCGTATTGGTCAGCCGTGCCGAGCGGATAACAGCATCGAAACCGCTCATTACGGTGTAGGACAGCTCAGCGCGCAGACCTGCTGTGGCATCTTCCAGCACCAGCTGCAGGGTTTCGGCCTCATCGCCGCTTTCGGCATATACGGCAGGGAGCCCTTCCAGTGCCGGTTTGCCCTTAAGAATGCTATGGGTTACATAAGTAAGTTCGGCTACGGATGTGCCATTCAGCAGCTCGGCCTCATAAGCAGGCTCCCGGAAGTCCCCTGAGCCATACCCCGGATATTCCTGGGGAAGTGTATCCAGGGAGAACGCAGGCTCCTTGGGGTCAACAGTACTGCTGAAGCCCATAGCCCCGGGACCGTACAGGTCGGATATGGCGGAGCCGCGGATTTTCCGGCCCCAGTGCAGATGCACGGGATAGGAGCCGCGGGCAAGGCCGAATACATAGCTTGTATTTGTCGTTTGCAGATGAAAAATCTGTTGCTCGGCATCATAAATAATGGACAAGGAAACAACCTCCTAGAATATGCAGTGAAAGCGTAAAATGGAGAGACAGCTTCATTATAAGTCCGTTTTGCGGCCAAGCGTATGGAGAAAAGCAGAGTCCATATGGACGAATGTCGTTAATTTTGCAAGATGAAGAAGCTAATGGCTATTCCGTTTGCCGCAATCTTTCTACAATTGTGTCCTTGCTCAGCATTCTGTAGGAGGATAAGGTGACTGTATACGCAATAGCAGCCAGGACCGGAACGGCCAGAATGAAAGGCAGCCAGCCCATATGGAAGACGGTAAAGGCCATGCTGTCCGCGATACTTTTGGAAATACTGTAAGTCAGAAATACGCCTAACGTGGAGGTGATGGACACTGTTAAAAGGACATTGAACAGCCCTTCATACACCAGAACTTTTTTCAGCTGCCGCTTGGTCATGCCGATGCTCTCCAGCAGTGCAAATTCATTCCTTCGGGCAATGACTCCGGTAATCACTGTATTGATATAATTAAGGACACCGATCAGCGCAATGACAAAGCTGAGGCCGTAGCCTACCGTCTGGAAAATGCGGATGAACCCGCCAAGCTCCTGCCTGTAATCTTCCCTGGATTTGAAGACGAGTTCGTCGCTTGAAGCCGCCAGGGATTTGGCGGTCTGCATAGCACTGTCCAGCTTAGCCGGATCGGCGTGAAGCGTGGCCGACAGAGCCATAGGCGGACCGCTTCCGGCAGGCAGCTCCCTTGTCAGTTCTAAGGAGGGCAAGAAGGCTTTGTAACCATAGGCCGAGTAGGATTGAGTAGTTGCAGCATATAGAGCATTATAATTTAAGACGGCCATGACCTCATAACTCTTTCCAAGACCCTTATACTCAATATGGTCACCCGGATGGTAATAAGATTGGTAATTATCCTCTGACAACTTGGTTTCAGTCACCAGCACATAATTTCCAGAGGCAAATTTCTGTGGATCGAAGCTGCCTTCAAGGACATCTTTCTGCACCAGGTCATACCAGCCGGCATCAATGCCGTACAGATCGAGCTGAATGGAGTTATTATTAAGAACCCATTTAAGAGCCGGTTCAAGTGGAGCAGTCTCAACCATTGGCTTCAGTGCTGCGCGTATCGTATCATCTATAGTGTAGTTTTCAAATTTAAAATAGACACTGTCCACCCTTTCGACTCCATCAATCTTGCCGAGCGCGTCTATGAAAGGCCCCGAAAGCTTATAGGGATCACCGGACTGCTCGCCTGCGGACAGCACGATCGCCTTATTGCGGATGACCATGTCTCCAGATAAAAACGTGCTCAGGTACTTATTGACATCCAGTGAAGAAATGACGGTAAAAATAATGCTGAACAAGATCATGCTTAAGGAGAGCGAGGTTAGCATAAGGAACAGCTTCTTTTTATTGCGGAAGAGGTTGGCGAATGCCATGCCGTACAGCTTTGCTCCGCGTTTCGAACGTTTATTTACCTTGTGCTTTGCGCTTACGCCTGCGAACCTCACGGCCTCCACAGGAGCAATCCGCGCGGCCATCCGGCCCGGCTTGCTTGCGGCGATCCAAACCGTCAGGTAGGCGAAAACGGCTCCCCCGATAAAGATCCACGGACTATTGGAATAGGAGGTTTCAACAGGCCCGTCTGAAAGGGAGCCCAGCAGTGGAGACAACAACCGGCCAATTCCGTAACCAAAACCGAGCCCGAAGGGGAGGCCGGCCAGATACAGCAGTTGAGACTGGATGGTGATGATTTTCTTGAGCTGTCTCGGCGTAGTTCCGATGGCTTTTAGCAAGCCGTAAAATTTGACATCCCGTACGACCGAGATATAAAAAATATTATAAATCAGCAAATACCCGCTCAGCATAATGATAAGGATGACAGTCAGATAAGGGACCATTTTGATGATATTGTCCGAGAGAGACGAAGTGGTATAGGCCCAGTTGATCCCGATCGGCACATCCAGACCGGTATCCGCGAGCACTTTGTCCAGTTTCTTTTCAATATCCACGGCATTGCTGAACATTACGCTCAGCTCTGTGGTGTTCACGTAGGAACCGCTGGCTTTGGACTTTACCGGATCAATAGAGGACAGGTTCTTTTGCACCCAAGCCTCAGAGACGAAGGCGAGTCCTGCAATCGACAAGTTTTTGTCCGCCTCATAATACCCCGACACAATTAAATCCTGCCGAACCACACGCTCCCCGATATCAATATCCAGAGTGGCCTTCTGGCCCAGCACATGCGGGATGCCGAGCTTATCCATCACCCAGGTGTTCAGCACAACCTCATTTTCTGCGGCAGGCAGCCCGCCTTCAATAAAGTTAACAAAACTGTGCCTGGCGTAAGATTCGTCGATCTGCTTAACTTCTACCTGATTGTCTTTGAACACCTCATTCCGCAAGTCGCCTGCATTCAGTGAAACGCCGTATTCCCGTATGGAGGAATGTTTCTTCAGCGTTTCCGCCTGTGCCGGGGTAAGATATTTGAAGCCTCCGTGAAAATCGGAGCCTACGGTTTTCATCTGGGTTAATTCCATCGATTTGTTAAGGCTTAGAACCATTGTGAAAATGGAAGTGATGAGCAGGGTCGTCAGGATGACAGCGCAGATTACAGCCACATTGCGCATCGGACTGGCCTTCAAGCTTTTCAGGGAGAGACGGGTCACAATCTTGCGGTTGTTTGTGCTGATCATAGCGGATTTGCTCCGCTGGAGGCAGTGCTGCCCGAAACAATGTGTCCGTCTTCAATACGAATAATGCGGTCGGCGGTCTGGGCGATAGACTCGTTGTGGGTGATCATAACGATGGTCTGATTGAATTTCTCACTCATCTGCTTCAGCAGAATCAGCACCTCCTGGCTGGTTTTGCTGTCGAGATTGCCTGTAGGCTCGTCCGCCAGAATAATAGAAGGTTTGGTAGCCAGGGCTCTGGCAATAGCCACGCGCTGCTGCTGGCCGCCGGAGAGATTGGAAGGCAGATTGTGGATCTTCTCCTGAAGGCCCAAGGCGCGGATCACCTCGTCCAGATACGCCTGATCGATTCTGCCGCCGTCGAGCTCTATGGGAAGCAATATGTTTTCGAGCACATTCAGGATCGGGACAAGATTATAGCTCTGAAAGATAAATCCGACCGACCGGCGTCTGAAAATCGTCAATTTCTCATCGCTCATCGCAAAAATATCGTTCCCGTCTACTATAACCTTGCCTGCCGTAGCCCGGTCCAGGCCGCCCAGCATATGCAGCAAGGTGCTTTTTCCGCTGCCGCTGGTGCCGACAATGGCCAGAAATTCCCCTTTCTCCACAGATAGCGAGACATCGTCCAGTGCTTTTACCGTCGTCTGCGGATCTTTTCCGTAGTATTTCTTCAGATGTTCGATTTTCAAAATAGGCATGGGTAGGTCATTCCTCCATCTCTTTGGTTGTTCCTTAAGATACCAGACCATTCTAACCGGGTTGTGTCTGAAATCTGTCGGTATTGACACATTTAGATTTGGGGAGAAAAATCGAGAGCTTCGTTCCTTTATCTACCTCGGATGCCGCCGTAATAAAACCTCCCTGGATGCTGATAATTTTCTGCGTTAAATAAAGCCCGATCCCGATGCCTTCGTAATCCCTGGCGCTACATCCCCGGTAAAACCGCTTGAAGATATGCCTAAGCTCCTCCTTCTGAATCCCTATTCCCGTATCGGAAACATCAATCCGTGTAAACATCTCATTGCTTTCGGCTGAAATCCTGATGGTGCCGCCTGCTTCTGTATACTTGACTGCATTCTCCAGCAGGTTGAACAGTGCTTCGCTTGTCCACTTATGATCGTGGCGGGCTTTCGTCAGCGGATCGCATTTAATCTGAATGCCGATTCCTTTGCTCTCTGCACGGGTGTAAATATGCGATACGGCCCGGGTAATTGTCTCAATTACGGGACTGGCAGTGCTTTGCAGCGTGATCATGCCCGCTTCCAGTCTCGACAGTTTGACCAGAGAGGTAATCAGCCATTCGAGCTTTTCCGATTGCGATTCTATCTCGTTCAGCAGAAGCCGGGTATTGCCGCTGAGTTCCGGCGTTTCGGCAAGCAATTGGCTGTACATCATGATACTGGAGAGAGGGGTTTTGGTCTGATGGGAGATATCGGAGATCAGCTCTTTGATGGTGTTCTTTTCGGTTTCCAGATTCTGCTCATTCGCTTTGTTGATCTCAATGTAGCGCCATAACTTATGCTCCAGGGAGGAGAGGCTGGTCTCGTCGAAATGGGTCATTTTCTCCCGCCCATGAATCGCCCGGTCCACCATTTCATCAACAGAATCCATGAAGCTTGTAATTTGCCGCCGCAGTGTCCAGTTCCTTACGCCTCCCAGGAGCAGCATGCAGGACACGAAGAGGACTGTCAGTTCCAAGAGTGCCGGGTGTTCCCCTTCCAGAAAGGAGACTGTACCGGCATAACCTGATACCAGGAGCAAAAAGATTACTGAAAAAACGAGGTTGTACCGTTTGAAGCTGCGGACATATTTACTGCTGGTCATAGATTTGGCCTCTCCGCCCACATATACCCCAGGCCATAGACTGTTTTTATGTATTTCGGAGCCGCAGGCTCATCCTCAATCTTGGTACGCAGACGTTTGACGGCAACTGTCAGGGCGTTCTCATCCACAAACTCCGCCTCCTGCATCCAGATCCTGTCGATTAATTGTTCTCTGGTTAAAATCGTACCGGGGTTCGCCACCAGAATTTTCAGCAGCTTCAGTTCGGTTTTGCTAAGGATGAGTTGTTCCGTATTTTTATAAAATTCCAGTTTTCCAAAATCAAAGCTTAAAGGACCGAGTGTTATTTTGTCCTCGCCGCGGGAGGCGGTTCGTTTGAGGACGGCCATAACCCTGGCCCGGAGGACCATCAGGCTGAAAGGTTTCGTAATGTAGTCATCGCCCCCAAGCTCAAACCCTGTAACGATATCCGGTTCCATATCATTCGCAGTCAAAAAGATAATCGGCACCTGGGAGGTTCTGCGGATCTTCTCGCAGTAGTCCAGTCCGCTTCCGTCGGGAAGATGGATATCCAGGATGATAAGATCAATCTTATTAGAAGAGAGGATTTGCTCCGCTGAGGTGATATCATAGGCTTGCTGTATAGCCAGATCATTCTGGGCAAGGGTCAGGGCGATGCCTTTATTGAGACTGCGGTCGTCCTCTACGATCAATAGCGTTTTCATAGGTTATGCTCCTTTGTTCAGCCGCATGTTGCTGGAGTCCGATTAAGGGGTGTTTAAAGATGAGGCCTCTTTACTTCCATAATTATGTACAACGGTGAAGTATTACGCAAACTGAAAGTTGACAGTGCGGAGAGTAATGTGAAACTCCTGCCTAACGTAAGCCCGGTAGCCTGCAGTCCCATAGCCTCCCCGACTAAGGTCCAGTACACAAAACCGTCCCCGGTCTGTTTTAGAAGTCTGCGGATTGCCCTAGAATAAGGCTATAAGGTTCAAGGTTAACGAAAGGCGGTGAGAAAAAATGCAAAGAAGACAAGGTAACGGACTTGCGATTGTTCTGATCGTGCTTGGAGCGATTATGCTGATGGGGATTGCCCTTCCGCTGATCCATGGAATGTTCAGAATTTTGTTCCCGGTATTGCTGGTTGTTCTCGGGTACTACGGAATTAAAAGCGGACGCAAGATTATCGGCTGGGTGGTAATGTTCATCGGTGTCATGTCCCTGATCGCCAAGCTTGCCTGGATCATCGGACCGCTGCTCGGTATCGCGCTGGTGGTTTGGGGCATCTCGGTGCTGAAGGGCAGAAGAAATGGAACATATTAAGCATCTGAAGATTACTTAATAAGAAGCAGGGAGGGAGCAGGAAATCATGAGTGTTTTTCGCCGCATGAGGGATATTACCGTAGCTAACTTGAATGAACGACTGGAACAAAGCCAGGACCCGGTGAAGCTGATCGATCAATTTCTACATTCAACCCGTGAGGAAATCACCGAAGCTGAGCGGTTGTACCAGCAATATGCAGCCCATACGAAGCAATTGCAGCAGCAGGTCAATCAGGCGACAGCCATGAAGAACAAACGTGAAGAGCAGGCACTGCTGGCGCTGAAGGCGGGCGAGGATCATCTGGCCAAGCTGGCGCTGCAGGAGAAGATCATTCACGAGGAAAAGCTGGAGCAGTACAGCGGACTGCTGGAGCAGAGCCAGCAATCACTTTTTGAGCTTGAGAGCCAACTCAACGAGCTGAAAATGGAGTATCAGACGGTCTACAGCAAACGCCAGTATTATGCAGCACGGATGGAGTCGCTGCGGCTGCAGCAGCGCATGAACCAAAGAGCCACAGCTTATGGCAATGGCAGTGATGTTCCCAAGATGTTCGGCCGGCTGGAAGACCGGATGAGCGATTGGGAGCTGGAGGCGAAGAGCCTGCGCGATTTGCGCCGCATGGGGCAGGAATACGCTATTCAGGCTGGAGAAACCGTGGCGACTGTACTCGAAAGAGAGATGGCCCGCCTGAAGGAGAAGCTGAACAACGATGGAAAGGAGTAGTTCTATGACCCGATTGTATCGTTCAACCCGAGACAAGGTGATGACAGGGCTGGCAGGTGGATTGTCCGAGACGCTCGGCATCGACTCCACGCTGTTCCGGATTCTGCTGCTGGTCAGCATTCCTTTTACCGGCGGAACCACCATTCTGGTGTACTTCATCGCAGCGTTTATTATTCCCAAGGAGCCGACCCAGTATAATCCTTTCGGACCTGGGCCCGGCGCACCGGGGGGCCCTTATGGCGGCCCATACGCAGGCAGACCTGAGCATGGACGCGGACCGCAAGGACCTTATGGTCCTCAAGGACAAGGCGGCTACGGCCCTTACGGCAGCCAGCCGGGCTACAACCCCGGTTATGACAAAGCGGGAGCTTATTCGGCACAAGACTCCGGTATTGATGCCATGATGAAGGACATTGAGAAGAAGGCATTGCAAAAAGAAGTAGAAGAACTCAAACAAAAACTTTCTAAATACGAGAAGGGAGAAGTGTAAATTATGGGAGTATTTCAACGGATTAAGGATATGACAAAGGCGTCGGTAAATGACTTGCTGGATAAGGTAGAGGACCCAATCGTAATGCTGAACCAATATCTGCGCGATATGGAGGCTGAAATTCACGAAGCTGAGGTAACCGTAGCGAAGCAGATGGCCAATGAGCGCCGCATGAAGCAGCGTGTTGAGGAAGCGGCAAAAGTATCCGGACAACGTGCCGCTCAAGCTGAACTGGCACTGAAGAATGGCCAGGAGGAAGTTACCCGCAAGCTGCTGGAAGAAAAAATCTACTTTGACCAGAAGCATGCCGAATACAGCGAGCTTCACGCTCAGGCAGAGGTTCAAGCTAAGGAACTGGTGCAGCAGCTTCATGATATGAAGGATGAATTCTACAAGCTGCGCAACAAACGCAACGAGCTGGTATCCCGTGCGCAAATGGCCAAGGCCAAAAAGCAAATGTCGCAAATCAGCAGTGTTCATGCCATCGAGAGCGGCAGCGCGTCCCTGGGATTCCACCGCATGGAAGAAAAAATCATGCAGCTTGAAGCAGAAGCAGATGTGCTGCGTGCACCTTACAGCCCTTCGGCAACAGCATACAGCAAACCGGTTGATGCCGAAAAGCAGCTGAAAGTGGAAGAACAGCTCGCCGCACTGAAGAGCAAGCTGAACACTACTCCATCTTCTCCTTCATTGGATAAAAAAGAGTAATAAAGCCTGTTCCTAAACAATAGGCAGATATGATATGCTGATCAAGGTAAAGCCATACGGTATGGATCTTCCATACCGGTATGGCTTTTATAGCGGGATGCGGGCAACGCTGCAGAACCTTATGAACCCTGCAATTCAATGTTAGGTTGAACCACAGATAGACCCCATCTAGCTTTAAGGCATCCTAACTAATTGTATTTTCTGCAGTTAAAAGGGTGGGGAACCCCGTGCTTTTAACGTTAGATGTATTTTGTGCAGTTAAAATTGGCTAAAGTCGCTTATTTACTGAATTGCAGTCTTTTTAAGTGTAGAGAGTACAATTAGCTTGGCTTTTGAGCAAATTTGGGACTTTTTAATGGTAGGAAATACAGTTATAACATGCTTACGAAGAGAGTTTTGCTCCGCAAAACATATAGGAGGTGCGAAATGGATAAACGGAACCGTATGATTGCCATTGGACTGATCGGCGTCGGCTGCTTAATGATATTTGGCAGATGGCTCGGATTTTTCTCCATTGTCGCGCTTCTGTTCCTGCTGCTCGGGATTTACCGGACAACGTCGGGCAAGGTCAAGCAGGGGTATAAGCTCCTGGGGGTTGGGGCCGTGCTGCTGATGCTGGATCATCTGCTGCTGGTGCTCGGAATTTGCCTGATCTCTCTGGGGATGTTTTTTGTGAAATCCAGACGGATGCAGCGCAGGGGCGGGTTTATGCAGAAGCAAAGCTTCTCGTCCAGATTTGACTGGGATCTGTCACCTTGGGTCATGCGCAGCCTGAGTGCCTGGCATGTGCTGGGGGAGGCAGATATTGATTTGTCGCTGGCAATGGCAGAGGACCGGGAGACGGTGATGCTGTTCCAGGGGATTTTTGGCGACACGGATATTCATCTGTCCGAGGATTACGGGGTGGAGATCGAGGCTTTCGTGCTGTTCGGCTCTATTGAGTTCGGCAGCCACCGCGATACGGGTATGCTGAACCGGTTGAACTGGAAGTCGGCTAACTACGACAGCTGTGAGCAGAAAGTGAAATTTAATATTTCTTATCTAATGGGTGACCTGGATGTGCGGGCAGACTAAGCGGCCCTGACACTTAACCAAGAAGGAGAGCTTCCCGGCATGGGCAAAAAAAGCAGCAATATGGTTACGCGCAGCATGGGTGAGGGGGCTCTGTTCTCTTTGGTCATGCTGCTCGTTATCCTGTACATTATGTATACATATGGATATTTGCAGCCGTTTGAGGATTGGAAAATCGGCGTAAGAACAGCGGTGACGCTAATTCTGCTGCCTGTGGTGTTCGGTATTGTTTTTGGCTTCTACCAGGGGTTTCGCACCAAACGGAAGCTGGAGCGGCTGCGGGCTACCCTGGTGGCCTGGGAAAAGGAAATCTGACTCCGGCTATGCCGGATCTTGGCAATGATGAGCTGGGCAGGCTCAGCGGGCAGCTCAGCCGGATCAGCGGCAAATGGGAGAACCAGGTGAACACGCTGCAGCGGCTCTCCACCAACAATGCCAAGCTGGCCGAGCAGGCCCGTGTATCCGCAATTATGGAAGAACGGCAGCGGTTGGCCCGGGAACTGCACGATGCCGTGTCCCAGCAGCTGTTCGCCATCTCCATGACAGCAACAGCGGTAGGACGGACCCTGGAAAAGGATTTTGACAAGGCACAGCGGCAAATTGCGCTGATTGAAGAGATGTCGGCCGTTGCCCAGTCCGAGATGCGCGCGCTGCTGCTGCACCTGCGTCCGGTCTATCTGGAGGGGAAAGGGCTGCGGGAGGGACTTCAGGAGCTGATCAAGGAGCTGGAGATCAAGATTCCGATCGACATCGTATTCGAAATGGACCCGGATGTGCAGCTGATGAAGGGTGTGGAGAATCACTTGTTCCGCATCGTGCAGGAAGCAATCTCCAACACACTCCGCCACGCCAAGGCGGAGAAGATGGAGATCCGGCTGCACCGCCGGGGCGATACCGTCCGGCTCACCCTGCGGGATGACGGGGTCGGCTTCGAGATGGATGAGAGCAAGCAGACATCCTACGGCCTGTCGAATATGCAGGAGCGGATTAACGAGACCGGGGGCTCGATCCAGTTCATTACCGCTCCGGGTAAAGGCATGCGGATCGAGATTACTGTACCATTAGTCAACGAATAGGAGGCAAGGGTGCCATGGAGATGGAGGAAGCAATTAAAGTACTGCTTGTAGACGATCACGAAATGGTCCGGATTGGTCTTGCCGCGGTGCTTGGCACCGAGGATGGAATAGAAGTGGTGGGCGAAGCCGGAAGCGGAGAAGAAGGCATCCGGCTTGCCCAGGAATACAACCCAGATGTGGTCCTGATGGATCTGGTGATGGATGGCATGGACGGGATTGAAACAACGAGGCAGCTTCTGAAGCTGTACCCGGACTGCAAAGTCATTGTGCTGACCAGCTATCTGGACGATGAGAAAATGTATCCGGTGATTGAGGCCGGCGCATTCAGCTATCTGCTGAAGACCTCGCGGGCCAGCGAAGTGGCGGATGCAATCCGTGCAGCCGCAAGAGGCCAGTCCGTGCTGGAGTCGCAGGTCGCCTCCAAAATGATGAACCGCTTCCGCTCCAATGCCAAGAGCAGTGAAGCGCCAGCCTACAAGGAGCTTACCGAACGCGAGATGGAAGTGCTCAAGCTGCTGGCTCAGGGCAGATCCAATCAGGATATTGCTGACCAGCTGATCATCGGCATTAAGACTGTGAAATTCCATGTGACGAATATTCTCGCCAAGCTGGGTGTGGAGGATCGCACCCAGGCGGCTATTTATGCCTATAAAAACGGACTTGCAGAATAGCTGCTAGGTATATAATCTTTCTTCCTGGTTATCCTGTTTAGTAGATTACTAGACCGGATAGAGAGGAAGATGGAAGATGGGGAACAGAGGAACAAGCAGAGGTGCAGGCAAAGGAGCAATCCTGCTGATAGGGCTCGGCATAGCGGCGGCGCTTATGGCCGGGTTCCGCAGCCCGGAGGGAGCCGGTTCCTCCGTACAACTGTCGTCTGCGGTTGAGGGACATACAGGCTCAGGTTCAGCCGTTCATCCGGTCTTTCTCCAGGCAGCTTCCTCCCACCTGGTTCAGGCACAAGTCCGCCCCTCTTCCGCCGCAGCCCACGAAGCTTCATCCCCGGCGGGGTCTGAGGATGAAGGCCTTGTTGGTTCCCTCTCAATGCTAACTGCACTTGGCCGTGCAGCCACTCTGCCGGATTCCCCGCTCCGGCTCGTATTGAAGTGGCAAGGTGAAACCAGCGGTGCATCCGGTGCATCCGCTGGAGCTGCGGCAGAGCGCCTTGCCGGAAAGCTCGGGCTTGGGCCGGTCCGCACGTCAGACGAAGACGGGCATATGACCTCCCGCGCAGCTGCAGCTCTCGCCGGGGCGAAGGTCTCGCTGTTCTGGAGCGAGCTGGGAGGCGGACGCAGCTATGTGATCGTAACCTTCGAGACGGCAGATCTGCGGCAGACGCCGGAGCTTCCGGCCGCTGCGGCGTCTGCCGGGCAGAAGCTGCTGCAAGCCGGAATTGCAGCGGAGTGGAACGCCTCGCTGCAGGGTGCCGCGAAGGAGCAGGGCGGCGCGGGGGATGCACTATTTTCCATAGAGCAATCGCTCCAGGAGCAGCTCCCCGGTATGAACCCGGAAGAAAGCTACGAAGATAACACTACATACAGCCGCTCCTACAGTGTGCCAGGGCTTGAACGCACAGTCCGCAGCGGCAGCCATGCCCTTGCTCTCCAGCTTGCGGTTCATACGAACGGGAACAATAATGCCAACCGGGTAACGATAGGGTTGCCTTTGATCACTATTGAATATTGAGCATGTATATACAAGCGGATGGGTTCTTGCAGAAGGTATGCCAGATTTAATTTTCAGATAAGCCGTTGCGCGGATTTAATCTCTGTGGACGGTTTTTTGTTGTGCTTGCAATGTGAATGGATGAAAGTTAGGCGTACCGTGATGTGATATTAGAGGTTAGGGCGGGCATCCCGGTCAAAAACTCTACACGCAGGCACCGCGTTGCGGAGCCTCTGGCATGAGGTTATAATATGTGTGTGAATGGCAGGCTTCATAGTCCTATAAGCGGGAGTGCATAACCAGATAAGAAAGAGTAATGGAAATTTGCGAAATCCCGAGAAAAACTGTCAGGAATGTGATAGCATCCTATCCACGGATATGATAAAATGACATCACGCCGTCGTACGTTTTTTATGAACTGTTTGGCGTTGAGAATGATTGTCAACTATATTACATACAGAGAGATGAGGAGCCATGGCTGAAAATCAAACCCTTGATGCACTGCATACACCCGGTGCTGTATTCTTTATCTTTGGGGCCACCGGAGATCTAGCCCGCCGCAAGCTTTTCCCGGCGATTTACAGTTTGTACCGTGAAGGCAAACTGACCCATGATTTCGCGGTCATTGGCGTGGCTCGGCGTCCCCGTACCCAAGAAGAATTCCGTGAAGATGTGAAGGAGTCGATTCAGGAATTCTGCCGCTACCAAGCGGGGATGCATCCGAATGGAATGAGTTCGTACAGCATTTTGAATACAAGTCTCTGGACATCAACAATATTGAAGGCTTCCGTGAGCTGAACGCGCAGACTGAAGCACTGGAAGAGAAGTTCCGGATTCCGGGGAACCGGATGTTCTATCTCGCCCTCGCTCCCGAGCTGTTCGGCAGTGTCTCGTTCAACCTCAAGGCTGGCGGCATGCTGCAGACCCGGGGCTGGAACCGTCTTGTCATCGAGAAGCCGTTCGGCTACAATCTGGAATCTGCTGAACAGCTGAATGAGCAGATCCGCCAGGTGTTCAAGGAAGAGGAAATTTACCGGATTGACCATTACCTGGGCAAGGAAATGGTGCAGAACATTGAAGTCATCCGGTTTGCCAATGCTTTCTTCGAACCGCTCTGGAACAACAAGCATATTGCCAACATCCAGATTACCCTCGGTGAAACCGTTGGTGTGGAAGAACGCGGCGGATATTATGACCATGCCGGTGCGTTGCGCGATATGGGCCAGAACCATATGCTGCAGCTGCTGACGATGATCGCGATGGAACCGCCAAGCCGTCTTTTGGCTGAAGATATCCGTGATGAGAAGGTTAAAGTGCTTCGTTCACTGCGGCCTTACGCTTCCTCCGGGGAAGTCCATGAGAATGTGGTGCGCGGACAATATACGCAAGGCCTCTACAAAGGCAAAACCCTCCCGGCTTACCGCCAGGAAGACAAGGTTGATCCGGAGTCGAATACGGAGACCTATTTTGCGGCCCGTGTATTTGTGGACAACTTCCGCTGGGCGGGTGTACCGTTCTACATCCGCACCGGTAAACGCCTGCCTGTGAAGACAACAGAAGTGGTAGTGGAGTTCAAGGGTATGCCGACCAACGTCTATTTGGGCCAAAAGCATAAGCTCGAACCAAACCTCCTCGTCATTCGCGTGAATCCGATGGAAGGCATATACGTGAAGATCAACGCCAAGAAGCCGGGCTCGGAGTCGGAAATCCAGCCGCTCGCCATGGACTTCTGCCAGAGCTGCATGGTAGGCATCAACTCACCGGAAGCCTACGAGCGCCTGCTGCATGATGCGGCACGCGGCGATTCGACCTACTTCACCCGTTGGGATGAAGTGTCGTCGGCCTGGTCTTTTGTGGACCGTATTGCTCAGGCTTGGAGGGAAGGCACCGGCGACCTGGCCTCCTATCCGGCTGGTTCCTGGGGACCGGTTGAAGCCGACCAGCTGCTGGCCCGTGAAGGCTTCCACTGGTGGCCGGTCAACGGACAGGATGAGGACAATGTGGTGTGGCAGGCTAACAGCTAGTTCATTCTGTAAATGATATATGGTGTGAAGGGAATCCCCCTGCAGAGGCTGCAGGGGGATTTTTAAGCGGATAATGATCAACTAAATTGACTTTTCGGAGTGCAAAATATAATGTTGAATTTGCGGAGTGCAAAAAGTGAGGTGATCAAGCTGAGTCCACGAACCGGACGGCCAAAAGCAGACAACCCTAAGAATTTTAGTATTAAAGTGCGCTTTGACGAAGAGATGAACGTAGCCTTAAGCGCATATTGTGCCAAGCATAATCTCTCTCGAACTGAAGCGATAAGACAGGGAGTGAAGTTGCTTTTGTCCAAAGAAAAATAAAAAGAAGCGGCGCATCCCCGCAAAAGAACGACGCCACTTCCCCCACGCAATCACACCTGAAAGGCAGACTGCATAAATATCCTAACATGTGCCGGTACTTCTTTCAAGGAGTTGCGATTCCATATGAAAAGGATGAACAAGCTAAATGAAGTCGATTCTAGAAGAACTTTACTACGGAAATATCTCTCCAGATGAAACGGTTATCTCCACAGATCCGGAGTACCGCCTATTAAATCGAAAAATAACCGAAGCAGTCGAGAAGTGGAAAACGAAACTTACGGAGCAGGATTTTGAAGAGTTGGAAGATTTGCTTTATCTATGTGCTCAATCGGATTCCCTGCAAACTAGAGCAGCATTTCAACACGGATTCAAGCTTGGTTCAGCAATTCTGATTGAAGTTATGACTGGAAAAGAGGAGCTTGTCCGCCATAAAAGCTAAAATATTTATTATTATATAAGCTGAACAAAAGGACTACAAAAAGGCAGACGTGGTGGCGGGGAAGTTTGAACTGTAGGAGCAAATACGTCCGCCTTTGTCTGCGGATTTTCACTGGGAGCAGCGGTATAAATCAAGAAATCTGTAGGCACAGTGATCCGAAATCAAACCATCCACTGGAGTTACAGCTCCAGCCAAATCTATTCACTCTTATACAACCCAAGATAATTTACCTTCCCCCGCTTAGATGTAGATAATCTCCACCTGATTTTGTTATACTGAGAAGGATGCTTTCAACAGAAGCGGAGATGTAACTGTAAGTGTACTGTAGGCAATGGAAAATTCACCGATGAAGGGATTTGTACAAATGAGCAGAGCACCGATTTGATGGGTAACCGGCAATGGAAGAGAAGCAGGAATTTATATATGAAGGGATATGTGCAATGAACAAGGCACTGGATCAGAAGCTGCAACAGGAAGTGGACAAACGCAGAACGTTTGCGATCATTTCCCACCCGGATGCGGGGAAAACAACATTGACGGAGAAGCTGCTGCTGTTCGGCGGCGCGATCCGCTTGGCAGGGTCGGTTAAGGCCCGCAAAGCGAGCAAGCATGCGACAAGTGACTGGATGGAAATTGAGAAGCAGCGCGGAATCTCGGTAACGTCCTCCGTGATGCAATTTGACTACATGGATCACCGGGTGAATATTCTGGATACTCCGGGTCACCAGGATTTCAGTGAGGACACCTACCGTACCTTAACGGCTGCGGACAGTGCGGTCATGCTGATCGACGTCGCAAAGGGTGTGGAAGCCCAGACCATCAAGCTGTTCCAGGTCTGCGCGAAGCGGGGCATTCCGATCTTTACCTTCATCAACAAGCTGGACCGCGAAGGCCAAAGTCCGTTCGAGCTGATGGAAGAGCTGGAGAATGTGCTGGGCATCCGGTCCGTACCGATGAACTGGCCGATCGGGGGCGGACGCGAGCTGTGTGGCGTATATGACCGGATGAAAAATCAGGTAGAGCTGTTCCAAGGCGACGACCACTCTGTAATTAAGGTTCAAAAGGTAGAAAGCTATAATGACCCGATCATCCGCGAGATGGCCGGAGAATACCTGCATGACCAGCTGTGCCAGGATCTGGAGCTGCTTGACGTGGCAGGAGATGCTTTTGACTATGACAAAGTGCTGCGCGGTGAGCTGACACCGGTGTTCTTCGGCAGTGCGATTAATAATTTTGGCGTGCAGACCTTCCTGGACAATTTCCTGGAGCTGGCACCGAAGCCGGAGCCGCGCCGCAGCAACGCTGGTGACGTTGAACCGACGAACGAGAAATTTACCGGCTATGTGTTCAAAATCCAAGCGAATATGAACCCGGCCCACCGCGACCGGATCGCCTTCCTGCGGATTGTGTCGGGGAAGTTCGAGCGCGGGATGAGTGTCAAGCATGTGCGTGCGGGCAAGGATATTAAGCTGTCCCAGCCGCAGCAGTTCCTGGCCCAGGACCGGGATATTGTTGAGGAGGCTTTTCCGGGGGATATTATCGGGCTGTTCGATCCCGGTATTTTCCGCATTGGGGATACGCTGAGCCAGGCCGGGGATATTGAGTTCGACGAGCTGCCGACGTTCTCGCCGGAGATTTTTTCCAAAGTCAGCATCAAAAACGCGCTGAAATCAAAGCAGTTCCAGAAGGGGATCGACCAGCTAACCGAGGAGGGCATGATTCAGGTGTTCCGCACGGTCAACTTCGACGATATCCTGCTGGGCGTAGTCGGACAGCTGCAGTTCGAGGTCTTCGAATACCGCATGAAGGGCGAGTATGGCGTGGATGTGCAGCTCCAGCGGATGAGCTACCAGTTCGCACGCTGGATTGTGGATGAGAACAAGCCGGACCCGAGCAAGTTCCGCATCAACTCCACACTCGTTACGGACAAGAAAGGCAACTATGTGGTGCTCTTCGAGAACGAATACGCGATGCGTACCGCGATGGAGAAGAACCCGACCGCGAAGTTCCTGGAAACTGCTCCTTAAGTGAACGGATGTTCCGCTGCGAATAACGAATAAGCTTTTGCAAAAAAACCTCCGCCCTACGGTGCCGCACCGTAGATAGCGGAGGTTTTCTAGCTCCATGCGTCCCGCTTCCTTAGGAGGTAATGGACCCTGGGGTGATTTTTTCTAAATGCCTATGCAGCATCGAGACCAGCGCATCCTGCTTGGCGTGATCCAGATCCTTCCACATCATTTCGAATACAGCACCAAGTCCAGGGAGCGCCGCTTCCGGCCCGTCCACCGAGCCTTCAATCATCTCCCGCAGTTCGGCTTCGGATTGTCCGTGCACCTTATGGATAATCGCCTGGCGCAAATCAATGGTAACCGGCATGAGTAATACCTCCTTCACTATAGTGGTTATTCATCCGGAGAGGCTGCTGGCCGCTCAGATTAAATTCTAAAGATCAGCTTCTATTGCCTCGTTATAATGTGCCCTGAAAGTGCAGGGGAAATTCAAGTTTGGGTGGGCTTATGCTATACTGTGTGAGATGCAAATTGCTACGGGAGGTACAGATATGGCTGCAAAAAAACAATACGCCGTTATCGGAATGGGGCGTTTCGGCTCAAGTGTCGCCAAGGCACTCAGCGGTATGGGGTTCGATGTGCTGGCGATCGATGCTGACGAGCAGCGCACGCAGGAAATCTCGGGCATTGTAACCCATGCCGTATCCGCAGACTCCACCGATGAAGAGGCGCTGCGCGCACTGGGTATCCGCAACTTTGATGTGGTTGTGGTGGCGATTGGGGAAGATATTCAAGCCAGCATTCTAACGACACTGATTCTGAAGGACCTGGGCGTACCGGCGATTCTGGTCAAGGCCAAAAGCGAGCTGCACGGCAAGGTGCTCAGCAAAATTGGCGCAGACAAAGTGATCTATCCTGAACGGGATATGGGCATGCGGGTGGCGCATCATCTGGCTTCGCCCAATATTCTTGATTATATCGAGCTGTCGCCGGATTACAGCATTCTGGATATGAAGGTCTCCGGAACGATGCTGGGCAAAAATCTGCAGGAGCTGAATATCCGTGCCAAATATGGCTGCAATGTCATGGCGATCCGCCGGGGCGAGGAAATGAATATCTCTCCAAGAGCCGAGGACCGGCTGGCCGAAGGGGATGTACTGGTTATCGTTGGCCGGAAGGACAATTTGACCAAGCTGGAAATGGCGTATCAATAGGCAGGGCAGGAACAGAAAGGTAGGACTTTATGGAAATTAGGTCACCCCAAAATACACGGGTAAAAGAATGGGCCGGACTGCAGGAGAAAAAGCACCGCGACAAAGCAGGCAAGTATATCATCGAAGGGATCCACCTTGTGCAGGAGGCTTTGCTGGCCGAAGCCGATGTGGAATGCCTGGCCTATGATCTGGATAAAGGCATGCCTGCGGAGCTGAAGCCGCTGCTTCAGTCCGTGCAGGGCATGGAGGTGATCGGCGTTTCGGCGGCGGTCATTGCCAAATGCAGCAGCACGGGTACGCCGCAGCCGGTATTTGCCATTGTGCGCAAGGGGCAGCAGGGACTGGAAACTATCCTCGTAAAGCGGGATAGCTGGGTTATGGTGCTGGACGGGGTCCAGGACCCCGGCAACGTGGGGACGATCATCCGCAGCGCGGATGCCGCAGGCGCAGACGGCGTAATCCTCGGCAAAGGCTGCGCCGATCTGTACAACCCCAAGACCCTCCGTTCCACGATGGGCTCTATGTTCCATCTCCCGGTAGTTGAGGGGGAACTAAGCGACATTCTGCCGCAGGCCCGGGAACGCGGTGCCCTTGTGGTTAGCACTTCGCTGACGGGGGTGGAATCCTGCTACACCCATGATTTTCACGGCAGCCAGTGGCTGCTGATCGGCAGTGAAGGCCAGGGCATCTCTCCGCAGGCGGCGGCCCTCGTCGACAAGAGCATTATCATCCCGATGGCCGGCCGGGCCGAATCGCTCAACGCCGCTATGGCGGCTACCATCCTGCTGTTTGAGGGGATGCGGCAGCGGGGCATTCAGCGGAAATGAACCCATTTTGTGAGTTGTAACTCATCTTGTCACCGTTTGGAACATAGTTTTAGCACAACATAGTCAGTCCTGATGATCAAGAACCCCTTGATGTATCAGGGCTTTTTTAAAATTAACGCCTTGAAAAACACCAGTATGAGAATATTCTGCAATAATTTGATAACTTTTTACCTTCACTAAATGATCTTTGATGATATCATCATAGTGTGTACATATTTAGGAAAAACAGGAGGGAAATCCAATGGGCCAGACCGATTTTGAAAACTTTAATTGGCTTAATCCAAGCAGCATCCGGTTTGAGAATGAAGCAATGATATTGTATGCGCCTGAGCATAGCGATTTTTTCTGCAACAATGGAGCTGTATCAGAAGAAGGGGCCACCCCGAGCACTCTCGCAAACGCTCCGTTTTTTTTCACGGAGGTTTCTGGTGATTTTGTTATGCGCGTAAAGGTACAGCATGATTTTAAAGATATTTATGATTCTGCTTCAGTCATGGTAATGAAAGACATCAATGTTTGGGCAAAACTGTGTTTCGAACTTACCGATTTCAATACCCATGCCATTGTGAGCGTAGTAACAAATTCATTATCAGACGATGCGAATGGAAATAATATCGACAGTAATTCCGTTTGGCTTCAGATTACACGGGTAGGCCAGTCCTTTGCTTTTCATTATTCATTAACAGGTACTCAGTTTTATATGGCAAGATTCTTTAATTTACCTGTCGAAGAGGCCGTTAAGGTAGGGTTTCTCCCGCAAGCTCCGACTGGAAAAGGTGGCGATAGAATCTACTCTAATTTTTCACTGGAGAATAAAACCGTAAAGAACATAAGAGATGGTGAATAAGTTTGCTAATTTATTTTGATCAGGAGGCCATATGAATATTTCAGAAATCAAACAAATGATAAATTCCGGGAAAATGTATGATGATGTCGGAAAAGATATTTCTGCACTTCGAACACAGGCAATATCTACTTGCAGGAAGTACAATTACAAAGTAAATACAAATGATGAATACGATATGTCCATTCTAAAAGGCTTGTTTGCAGAAGTCGGGGAAAATGTATATATTGAATCCGATTTCCGGTGTGAGTTCGGTTTTAATATTTCGATTGGGAATGAGGTATATATTAACCATGACATGATCATTCTTGATTGCAACGAAGTGAAAATTGGCAACAATGTGTTCATAGGTCCTAGAGCGGGACTATATGCAGCAAATCATGCGGAAGATCCTTTTGAAAGAGCGGATAAAGGGGTCTATTCTGCCCCCATAATCTTACAGGACAATGTATGGCTTGGCGGTGATGTTAAGATTACACAAGGCGTGACCATTGGCGAGAATAGTATTATTGGAGCAGGGAGTGTAGTTACAAAAGACATTCCGCCAAATACTATTGCTGCAGGAGTTCCTTGCAAAGTTATTAGACCTATCAAATATTCTGACAATCCCTGGAGAAGACCAAGCGAATAAGTCTAACATCTCACTAGGAAAATAAAGTTGAAATTGTGCCATGCCGGTGATTTTAACGTGTCCTCTTCAAAAATGAAGCACCGCAATCCGGGCTAACGGGTTGCGGTGCTTCGTTTCGTTCGGCCTTTTTCCACCATCCGGACCGGCCAGGCAAGAGCGGGGCGAGTCGCTGGAGCGGATATTGCGGCTTGGCGGCAAGGAAGCGGAGAGTAACATTTATGTAACCTTTATACTATTAATATAATATAGACTTACAGAGGGAGAGATAAAATTAGTATAAATCATGTTCATTTAACGGGTTACTTGCTCCCTGTTGGCGGAGGTTATACTATAAACTGGGTATATTTTTGTATTATTTTACAATGAAAACGATAAAACAGGAAATAGGATTGACAGAGTGATACTAGATAAAATACTATAGAAATAGTTACAAAAAATTAATGAATTGTTGCCGAATTTCATTTTGAAAACGGGGGAACCACTTTTGGGTGAATTATTCTTGAAAGCAAAGGAATATAGGGAACCTTTAACCGAACCCTCAGCTAACTCCGTAGGCATTGAAGGGAGCAAAGGGTTCTGAAAAAGTTCATTATGTCGTTGATAGGGTCTGCGCTATTATTCACAGCTATTCCAGCGAATACATACGCAAGTGAAATCAGTCTTGAGAATGAAGTGAATGGGGTATTGGGAACTCCTTATGTATGGGGAGGAACGACGGCAGCCGGTTTTGATTGTTCAGGCTTCATTTTATATATTATGGAGAAGTTCAATGCAGGTGATCTGCCGCGTACAACAGGATCTCAAGCCAAGGCTGGCACTGAGGTGTCCAAGGATGACTTGCGGCTGGGGGATTTGGTCTTTTTTAATACTTTCGGTAACGGGGTTTCCCATGCAGGCATTTATATCGGGGATGGCCAGTTTGCACATTCCTCAAGCAGCAAAGGCGTAAGAATAAGCAAGCTCTCGGATTCCTATTACCGTGACCGTTATGTTACAGCCCGCCGTGTAGTAAGCGATACCAGCTATCGTCAGATGGCCGGTGAATAAAGTCCTCTGGGACAGAAAACTTTAAACAGTGTCTATTATTATTGCCCCGCCTTGTATTCAGAAGATTGAATATAAGGCGGGGCTATTTAATTTTAATTTTAACTTTGACTTTCAGCGGAATCCCATATAATATAACTAATGAATGATAATCATTATCACTGAAATGATAACGATTATCACGATACGTAATTAAATGTTATACATATAGGGGGATATCCGGAGTGAACAAAAGGTTATTGAGCTTAATGATGCTTATTATCGTCGTATTGGTTGCAGCAGGCTGTGGATCTAACAACGCAAATCATTCAGCAGCGGACGGAGGCGCAACTAACAATGCAGCCGCTCCAAATGCAGCCGCTACGAACGAGGGCAGTGCAACCGCAGCTGGCCCTATTGTATTAAAAGACGCTAAAGGCGAGGTAAAGCTGGACAAGCCCGCGAAAAAGGTCGTAGTTCTGGAGTGGACTTTTACAGAAGATGTTATTGCGCTTGGTGTGCAGCCGGTAGGTAATGCAGACAACGAAAACTATAAGCTGTATGTAACGTCTGAAGCACCACTTGATGCAGGCGTGACGGATGTGGGAACCCGCTCCGAGCCGAATCTGGAGACGATAGCTTCCTTGAAGCCGGATCTGATTATTGCCAACACTGACAACCATGAAGCGATTTATGATCAATTGAAGGCGATTGCGCCAACACTGATTTTGGGCCTGTATCCGCCTGAGGGGCAAGGCGACCAGTATGCGGAGATGGAAAATATCTTCAAAACCATTGCTGCTGCTGTCGGCAAAACAGCTGAGGGGGACAAGGTTCTTGCTGATCTGGATGCACATTATGCGGATGCGAAGACGAAGCTGGCTGCAGCAGGCAAGGAAGGCCTGAATTATGTGCTGACACAGGCATACAGCTATCAGAATGCAGCGACCATGCGTCTTTTTACGGATAACTCGCTGGCCGTACAAACGCTGGACCGGATTGGCCTGAAGAACGACTGGAAGCCGGAGAAATTCGAGATGTACGGATTCACCACCTCCACCGTTGAAGCCTTGCCTGCAGTTAAGGACACGAATCTGCTCTATATCGTCCAAAAGGATGATGATATTTTCTCAAATGAACTGAAGGACAATTCCGTCTGGAATGGCCTTACTTTTGTAAAAGAAAAACGTACCTTCGGATTGGCCAGCACAACGTGGGTATTTGGCGGTCCGGTTTCCTCCAAAGTCCTCGTTGATGAAGTTGTAAATACCTTAACGAAATGAGCACCTATATGAACATCAACACGGGCAAAGAAACCTCACCCGGGATGACCTGGCGGCTGATAGGAATATTTGGGGGCGGCCTGGCCGCCCTTTTCGTTGTATCCCTGCTAAGCCTCTGCTTCGGGGAGGCCAACATTCCGGCTGCTGCGGTATGGAACGGACTATTACACCGTCAGGATGTGATGGAGCATAATCTGCTCTGGGATATCCGGATGCCGCGGACAGTGATTGGCATTTTGGCCGGAGCTGCACTTGCTGCGGCCGGCGCTGTATTGCAGACGATAACGAAAAACCCGCTCGCTTCCTCAGATACACTGGGGATCAATGCCGGAGCTTACTTTATGGTTGTTCTGGGGATGGTCGCTTTTCCGGCTATGCAGCAGCAGTATCCTTTGCTGCTGGCAGCTGCCGGGGGATTGCTGGCGGCACTAGCCGCCTATGTCCTGGGCGGAGGACGGAAGGCTACGCCTGTCCGCCTGGCTTTATCCGGCATGATCGTATCGATGGTGCTTGGAGCGTTCACTTCGGCCCTGCATATTTTTTTCCAGACTGAAACACAAAATCTGTTTTTGTGGGGTTCAGGCTCTTTGATTCAACTGGACTGGAGCGGTGTTCAATACGCCTGGCCTTTTGTTGTTGTCCTGCTGGGAATTTCTCTGCTCGGAGGCAGGCAGTTTGATGCACTGGAGCTGGATGAGTCCACCGCCCGCTCTCTTGGACAGCGTGTAGGCTTAACCCGGGCGGTGGGCCTCGGCATATCGGTGCTAATGGCTGCGATTGTGGTCAGTGTGGTTGGCCCCATTGGCTTCGTAGGTCTGGTGGCCCCCATCTGGTCCGGCTTAGCGGGATCCGCAAGCATCGTCTGCTCCTTCCCGCGAGTGCGCTGTGGGGAGCATTGCTTATCACTGCAGCAGATACACTTGCCCGTATGGTGCGGAGCAATCTGGGGGAAATGCCTGTCGGGGCAGTGATGGCGATTATTGGAGCGCCTTGGCTGATCTGGCTTGTGCTCACCAGGATGAAGAATATATCCGGTTCAGGTGGAGGGCAGTCCTCGATGAATATAGGGGGGGCTGCACTGCGTATGCGTTTTGCTCCGACAGCGATATTCATGACTGTTCTCCTGATTGGGGTCATTCTTGTGAGCATGTCGCTTGGGGGAACAAGAATCCCGGTATCCGATCTGTTGGAGAGTCTGGTCGGCAGGGGAGATCAAGCGTATTCGGTTCTGCTGAATTTACGGCTTCCGCGCACGCTTGTGGCCGCTTGCGGCGGTATTGCGCTGGCCGTCAGCGGTGTGTTGATTCAAAGCGCCGTGCGAAATCCGCTCGCGGATGCCTCTATTATCGGCGTGACCTCAGGTGCCGGGTTTGGAGCGCTGACCCTGCTGGTCGTGTGGCCGGGATTGCCGGTGTTTGCCCTTCCGGCTGCCGCCATCGCGGGTGGAGTTGTCGCGGCGGCCTTTGTATTTACGCTGGCCTGGCGCAGGGCTTTGAATCCGTCTGTACTGATCCTGCTTGGAATCGCAGTTTCAGCAATCGGCTCGGCAGGCATCCAGGCCATGATCGTCAAAGCCAGTCTTTGGAGCAGCACGGCATTTATTTGGCTGACAGGTTCAACGTATGGGCGGAGCTGGGAGCAATTTTACAGCCTGTTTGCATTTTTGCTGTTGCTTCTCCCTGTGTCGTACTATTTGGGCAGAAGATTTGATTTGCTGGCGTTTGGCGACGAAAGCTCAACAGGTTTTGGCCTGCCGGTCCGCGGAACGAGGTTATGGGCGATGATTATCGGTGTTTTGCTTGCGGCCGGAGCTGTTGCAAGTGTCGGGACGATTGGTTTTCTCGGGCTCATGGCACCGCATGCGGTGCGGATGATGATCGGGCACCACACAAGACGCTCCATTATCTTGTCGGGACTGCTTGGCGGCTTGCTGCTTGTTATTGCCGACACGGTCGGAAGAACGGTCATAGCGCCGACAGAAATTCCGTCAGGCCTGATCATTATGCTGCTGGGCGCGCCCTATTTCCTGTTTCTGATGTACCGCGCGCTTGTGCGCGGGGCGTAAATGCAAGGGGTTTGAATTTAATTCAGGCGCTATCCTTAAGTCTAGTTAGGAAGACTTTGGGGTAGCGCCTTTTTTGTGGATAAGATGTGTATAAAAATGGGGATAAGTCGTTGACCTTGAAATCCGTAGTCTTCATGTGGGATTATCATAGTGGATTTTTTGTATAGTTCTGACCGTTCGAGAGCGAAAAGAGCTGCCCGCACACCGGATATCTACTGCATCCGGTAACGCGGCAGCTCTACAATGACTGAAGTGCCTTTGGTGAATTCGCTCTCGATCCGCAGTCTCCCGCCATGCATCTCGATAATTTCTTTGCAGATGGCAAGGCCAAGGCCGCTGCCGGATTGGCGGGACTTGCCTTTGAAAAATTTGGTGCCCAGCTTCTCCAGATCGCTTTCTTCAATGCCTTCACCGTTATCCGCAACGGTAATGCTTATTTGGGTATCGCCTGGCACTGCCGAGAGCCTGATCTCCCCCTGGGCCGGGGTGAACTTGAAGGCATTGTCCAGCAGATTGACAAAAACCTGCTTCAAGCGGTTGAAATCCCCGTCTACAGGCAGCGGCTCATCCGGGATATCGGCATACAGGCGGATCTGCTTGGTGGACCCCCGGTATCTGAACTGCAGCAGCAAATCTTCAAGCAGTCCCCGCAGATCATAAGGTTCCAGCTCAAGCGTCAGCTCACCGGCCTGGAATTTGGAGAAATCCAGCAGGTCCTCCACTAGTCCAATCAGGCGGTCCGTTTCGCCTGTCATGACCTCAAGCCCCATCAATGTCTCTTCTGTATCCGACAAATCACCCACAAGCAGCGTTTCGCCCCAGCCTTTGATGGAGGTCAGCGGAGTGCGCAGCTCATGCGTGACAGAGGAGATGAAGTCGTATTTGATTTTTTCACTTTTGACCATTTCCTCTGCCATGTAATTGAGCGTGACGGCCAGAGTGCCGACTTCATCGTCGTGCCGCTTCTTTGCCCTGACGGCAAAATTCCCGGTAGCCATTTCTTTGGCGACACCGGTAAGCTGCTGGATCGGCTCTACAATCCGTTTGGCGATAATAACACTCAGCAGGAACCCGAAGGCAATGACCAGCAGTCCCACCCAGGCGGCGTTAATGAGGATTTTTACAATCACGCTGTATAAAGGTTCGGCCGAGACCGAATAGCGCAGTACGCCAATACTTGTCCCGGATTCTTTTAAGGCAATGGATACAGCCAGAATCCGTTCCTCTTTACCGGGTGTAAGGCTCTGGTAAGTCCCTTTGCCGCTGGCCAGAGCCGCTTTGACATCGGGAGTATCAATCCGCTCGGAGCTTGCGAAGCCGAAGGAGTTGATAATTACTTTTCCCTCCGGACTCAGCACTTCCACCTTGCTGCTCTCGTCAGGGGAGAGGTTCTCCAGTATATATCTGGCCCGTTCATTGATGGAGTAGCCCTCCAGATATTTATTAAAAAAGGTAGCAGAGGTCGTGGCCCGCGATGTCAGTGTCTCCATGGCGCTGCCCAGATAGTAGTAATGGACAGCTGCAATAAACACCCCCTCCAGCAGCAGGACAATCAGGAGCAGAACAAGGGTAATATAGACAATGAGCCGGGCTCTGATTCCCTTCAGCACGAGTGCACCCTCCATAAATAGCCGAATCCCCACACCGTTTCGAGGTATTGGGGTCCGGAAGATTCCTGTCCGATTTTTTGCCGGATCCGGCTGACATTGACGTCTACAATCTTAAGCTCACCCATAAAATACTGACCCCAGACGGAGGTCAGTATGTCATCACGGCTAACCGCTTTGCCAGGCTGCTCCATGAGCAGCTTCACAATAGAGTACTCCGTGGGGGTGAGGGGGACATCGATGGTGTTCTTCAGTAATTTGCGTTCATCCAGCAGGAGCGTGAACGGGGCCAACCGGATGCTGTTCTGCGGCGGGGAGCCTCCTCCGGGTACATCCGGCGGTACAGTGCTCTAACCCTCGCTGTGAGTTCCACCGGACTGAACGGCTTCACGACGTAGTCATCTGCTCCGGCTTCCAGTCCCATGACTTTGTCGACCTCCTGACTTTTGGCAGTCAGCATGATGATGCCAAGCCGGGGGTACTGTCTGCGCAGTTCACCGCACACCTGGAAGCCGCTGATCCCGGGAAGCATCAGGTCTATAATTGCAATATCGAAATCCCTGTCCTTTCCGGCAATAGCCAGGGCGCTTTCTCCGGTGGCGGCTTCGACAACGTCAAAGCCTGCACGCTTCAGATTTATGGACAGCAGATCGCGTATGGGCTTTTCATCTTCCAGTATCAGCACCTTCATGATTCCAACTCCTTGTTATGGCCGGGGCTTCTGTGGTGTGCCGGCCAGCTGCCGGACTTCCTCCAGTGTCAGCTTCAGCTGCTCATACTCCTGGACTGCGGGTCCCGTGAGCTTGCTGCCGGCATTTGCGGAGGGCAGCACCGCAACGAGCACCGTCGGCGCCGTTTCATCACTTGTATTCTGTAATTCGTAGAGCAGCTTGTAGGAAGCCTTGGCGGCAATCAGCTGCGCCTCAGCCGCCTGCCAATCCTTCTTCGTCAGCAGGCGCAGTTCCAGCAGCTGGGCCTTTTCACCAGAATTTGCATCCTTGTAGCTGAAGCTTATATGCTCCCATGGAGCAGGGGATTCTCCCGTAATATCCAATAGGTATTTGCCGGTCCAGGACGCCGGGATATGGAAATTGAACCCCCACCGGTCGAACTGCTCCTGCACCAGCTTCAGTCCTGTCTGTCCGTCCCATTGATAATATTTAGTGATAAAAGGGGTAGCCAGCGGAGAGAAGCTCTCTGAACCGGCAGGAGGAACAAGAAAGCCGATCTCAATGATCCCATCTCCGTTCACGTCCTCGCTGTACAGCGGATAGTCCTTAATGGCCAAGCTGTGTTCGCCCAGCGGGCCGTCCGGTTCAGAAGCCAGGGGCTTCAGCACAAGATTCTTGCTGTCTGCCAGCGCCGGATGCTGATAATCGTCTGATGCAAGTATATCAGTAAAAGAACCATTAGCCCAAGTCAGCAGTGAGGTATAGGAGGAATGAGCGCCAATGGCTGCGTCGATAATCAATGCGCTTTTTGCCGGGGCCACCTTGGCATACATCGCTTGCATAACCATGCCGCTAATGTTCTGGTCGGATAAGCTCTGCTGCTTGCCGCCTTGAAGCCTCAGCAACTGGAGGTGGGATTGAGGAAGGTTATCCCCGTCGACTGTTGAATGGATCAAGGCGAGGTCTGTTTTTCCTTCGTTCGTCATATCCCCGACCGCCAGATAATCATAAGGCTGCTTCAGAATCTCCGATAATTGGCCGCCGCTGAGGCTGTATACTGACAGCTCCCTGCCCAGGCCTTCACCGCCGCTGAATCCCAGCAGCACATCCGCTGCTCCATCCCCGGTGACATCAGCATACTTTACGTAGTCCAGCTCACTGCCGACTCCAGTAATGTTGATCAGCTTTTTCCATTCGCCGCCGGTTTTGGACAGTACAAGCGCGTTAATTTCATAGCCGGTTTTGTCTGTTTTGTAGAAGGCCAGAATTTCCTCCTGCCCATCCTTATCGAGATCCTGCAATTGGATGGCGCTGCTGGACTCCGATTGTACAGGCACCGTCAGGTGGGCGCCCGCAGGCAGATAAGGCTGAACAATGCTTGTTATCGTTCCATCCGCGCTTCCCTGAGACGGGGCCTTAAGCAAATCGCTGGGGGTTTTCATCGTACTGCAGCCTGCCACGAGTACAGTTAATCCAAGAAGAGCGCTTAGCGCTGATTTATTCATAAAGTGTAATCTCCTTTATTAGGTCTGTGGCTAGTATATCCCAGGTCCGTCTGCAAAGTAGTATCAAAACAGTAAAGGATTCACGGCCAATCCCACAAAATAGAATTTGATGTCATATGAAGGATTGTGTTCCTTATAATGAAAAAATAATAAAGTAAAAGGAGGAAAATAATTCCTGACGTCGAATTTTGATATTCAGGAGGTGATTGAAATGGCATATTATGCGGTTGAAACATTTGAAGCTCACGACATCACGGAGCTTAGTGATATGATAGATGAATTCATATCGGCAATGAAACAAGGGCAGCTTATAGATATCAAATATCAGGCTGTTCCTACCACTGTATCAACAAACTCAGTACACAAAGCCCCCTCGGATACCAAGTACACGGCAATGGTTATCTTTACAAAATAAGAGGTATCCTGTGGGCAAGCCGCCAGAGTTATGAGTAATAACCGAGGCGGCTTTTTCTAATTTCACGTACTGCTTAAAGAGAGCATGAAGCTGTAATATAAAGATCAGACCATGGAATTAAGCAAAAATGAGTTCCGGCTGATACATATCTTTATGCAAAACGCCGGGGAGATTCTGTCCCGCGAAGAATTGCTGGAAGCGTTATGGGATGATCAGATCTTTGTCGATGATAACACGCTTACCGTAAACATCACACGTGTTAAAAAGAAACTAACCCTGAACGGGCTTCATAACGCGATATTTCGCTGAGTTAGGCAAACAAGGAATTTTAAATGGTTAGGCGTCCTAAACGCCGTTTTTTGGAGGAATATGAACAGAAACGAAGATCAGCCGTAATTGCCTGGGAAGTGTATAATAAGGAACTGAGATTATTATTTAATTCGAAGGGTAATATAACTTTAAAAAGTGACGGGTGAGGCTGATGATGTCTTCGGTAAAAAGATTTTTAATTGGGCGGCCGCTGAAATCAGATCAGCTTGGCGACCAGAAACTGAACAAAACCAAGGCACTGGCAATTCTTTCTTCAGATGCTTTATCCTCGGTTGCTTATGGTCCTGAGCAAATCCTGCTGGTGCTGGTTACTCTCAGCGCTGCGGCGTTCTGGTATTCCATTCCCATTGCTGCCGGGGTACTGGTTCTGCTGCTGGCCTTGATTTTATCCTACCGGCAAATTATATTTGCCTATCCCCACGGCGGCGGAGCATATGTGGTATCGAAAGAAAACCTTGGGAAATACCCGGGACTTGTGGCTGGCGGCTCACTGCTGGTGGACTATATATTAACGGTAGCCGTTAGTGTCTCGGCCGGGACGGACGCGATTACATCGGCCTTTCCCAGCCTGCATCCGTATAATGTGCTTATTGCCATTTTCTTCGTTCTGATTATTACAACCCTGAACCTGCGCGGGGTAACGGAATCGGCGTCATTCCTCGCTTATCCGGTCTATTTGTTTGTACTCGCTTTATTTGTCCTGATTGGTCTGGGTGTGTTCCGGATTCTTAGCGGCAGCGTTCCCGCCGATTTGCATACGCCGATCGGCACGCCGGTCGCGGGCATAAGCCTGTTCCTGCTGCTGAGGGCATTTTCCTCGGGCAGCTCGGCGCTGACAGGGGTGGAGGCTATATCCAATGCGATTCCCAACTTCAAGGCACCTGCGCCCAATAATGCGGCCAAAACCCTGGCGGCTATGGGTACACTGCTGGCCGTATTATTCACCGGCATTGTATTTATGGCGTATTACTATGGGGTTACTCCCCGGGAAGATGCCACTGTGGTTTCCATTATTGCCGAGCAGGTGTTTGGCCGGAATTTCATGTACTACTTTGTACAGGGAACGACTGCGCTGATTCTGGTCCTGGCGGCCAATACCGGCTATTCCGCATTTCCGCTGCTGGCGGTGAATCTGGCTAAGGATAAGTTCATTCCGCGCATGTTCACGGTCCGGGGGACAGGCTGGGCTATTCCAATGGGATTCTTATCTTGGGGCTGCTGTCGATCCTCCTGATCATTGCTTTTGAAGGCCGGACGGAGCACCTGATTCCGCTGTATGCGGTCGGCGTATTCATTCCGTTCACCCTGTCCCAGAGCGGGATGATGATCAAATGGATCAGACAGAAGCCTCAGGGCTGGGTCACCAAGTTCATTATCAACACCGCGGGCGCGCTGATCAGCTTCATTGTTACAATCATGTTCTTCTTGACCAAATTTCCGCAGGTGTGGCCGGTACTGGTCTTTTTACCGCTCATTATCCTGTTGTTCTACCGGATTCACAAGCATTATGAGGCTGTAGCGGACCAGCTGCGCATCTCCACCTGTGAGGAGCCGCCGCTGGCGATTGAGGGGAATATCATCATTCTGCCGGTTGCAGGGATTACCCATGTGGTGGAAAATTCACTCCGTTATGCCAAATCGCTCGGCGCCGAGCAGATTATTGCCGTGCATGTCCCGTTCGAGCGGGAGGATGATGCGATATTTGAAGAAAAGTGGAAAAACTTTCACCCTGAAGTCCGGCTGGTGACGCTGTATTCGCCTTACCGCAGCATCATTCAACCGCTGACCAAGTTCATCGATACCGTCCAGCGCAAGGCGGGTGAATCCAATTACCAGGTAACGGTGGTCGTGCCGCAGTTCATTCCGAAGAAGGGCTGGCACAATATTCTGCATAACCAATCCAGTCTGCTGCTCCGCGCACATCTGCTGTACCGGCGGAATGTGATTATTACTACGGTGCCTTATCACCTGAAGAAATAGCTTTTTCCGCATAACTGTGAAAAGAGGGTATCCTACAGCCGTGAATGAAACGGCCGCCGGGACGCTCTCTTTTTATCCGAATTTCAGGATCTGTCCGGAGTACATCTAAAATTGATAAGGCGGGGCGAACTCGGTATGATATAGGAGATGTTTGATTGAAGGGAGTGGAACACATGATCTCCGATCTGTATGTAAGACAAGCAAGAATCAATCAAAGCAGTATCCCGGAACCCCGCCGTTACCCGTTCAGCCTCCCCGTTATCCGCAATATTCATCAGATTGATTTCGAGGGCAAGGTTACTTTTTTCGTGGGGGAAAACGGAACCGGCAAGTCCACCTTACTGGAGGCGATTGCCGCAAATTTCGGCTTCAATCCGGAAGGCGGTTCGAGAAACTTCAACTTTTCTACACAGGCGTCCCACTCGGAACTCTATGAATATATGACGTTGGTTAAGGGAGCAAGGCGTCCGAAGGACGGATTTTTCCTGAGAGCGGAAAGCTTCTATAATGTAGCAACCGAAGTGGATCAGCTGGCTGCAGCCCAGAGCTATGGGGGAAATCGCTGCATGCGCAGTCTCACGGCGAGAGCTTTATGTCGCTGCTGCTGCACCGCTTTTGGGGAAACGGGCTGTATATTCTGGATGAACCCGAGGCGGCCTTGTCCCCCTCCAGGCAGTTTGCCCTGATTGCAAGAATGGATCAGCTGGTCAAACAAAATTCCCAGTTCATTATCGCCACTCATTCACCGATTCTGCTTGCCTATCCGGGAGCCGGCATTTATGTGCTGGGGAAGAGGGCTTGACCAAAACACCTTATGAATCTACCGAGCATTATTTGCTGACGAAAGCTTTTTTGAACAATCCGCAGGGAATGCTGAGAGAACTAATGGATTAGGTGGTTGTGAGAATGAATAAACGAACCGCGATTCTGCTGGCCGCCGCCTGTACGGTGCTGATCGGTGTTTGGGCGAGCTGGCCTGTGCTAAAGACACTGCCGGACCTGTTCAATGTTATGCGCAGCTTCACAGTAACGGTACATAATCAGTCCGACTATGATATTGTTTCGGTAGAAACAGGGATTCGAAGCGGGGACACCAGGGATACGTTCACCCAAGGGATCCCAAGCGGGAAAACTGTTAAAATCACCCCTGATTTGAGCTTTGTTGGCGAAGGGGCCATCTATCTGAAATATACCGACTCGCGGAAGGAGACGAAGGAAGTTATTGTCTGCGGGTATACCGAGTCGGTATCCGGGAGCTCGGAATTGACGATTCGCAATGACGATACTGCGCTGAAGCAAGATTGCTTTTAACGCAAAATATGCCGGTGGTCTAGCCGTCAGACGGGGCACATCTTCAGGAAGCCTCTATTGTACATGAACATTTGGATCATGGAAGTCCGGGACTGTCGCCTAACCGCCCTCCGCTGAATACATCTGATATATAAGATGATTCAGGAGAGGATGTTGGCCGTGCAAGCTGTTCCTTATGATCACAATCGAGGGGGGATTGCCTACACTTCGGACCGCGGCGGAGCGTTCGATATTTGGCTGTACCGGCCGCAGGACGGTCTTAATTTTCAACTTACAAAGGGGCTTGGTGCGGAATTTTCCATTCCCTATTGGTCGCCGGACAGCAGGAGAATCGCCTTCATCGGCATTGGCAATGTGGTCTATGTGCTGGATACTGCCACACTCGCCGTGGCCAGGATCGACCAAATCGAACCTTACACGCTGCTGGACTGGTCCCCGGACAGCCGGTCTCTCGTGTATGTCAACAACGGGCAAATCGTCGTCTATGATACGTCCTCACATCGCAGCTATACCATCCCGGAGCCGGGAGCCAGCGATGTCCAGTGGTTCCCTTCGGGCAAGGAACTTCTGTTCACGGCTCCGGATTCCACCGGTCTCACTCAGCTCTTCCGCATCCGGGCCGATGGCACAGACCGGAGGCAAATCACGCACAATACGGATGGACCGCTCCATGACGTGCGGATCTCCCCGGACGGAACGTTTGCGCTGTATACGTCCCCCGGCGCAAGCATCTCCATCATTTCGACGGTGGATTTGGCCACCGGCACCATCTATACGCTGGAAGGCGGACCGCTCGCCAAAAACTATTTTCCGGCATGGTCCCCTGACTCCCGGAGCATCGCCTACAGCGCAACTGCCTATAAGGAGCCGGATTATTATTCTCTCATCCAAACCGACAGCCGTACCGGCCGGAATCCAAGGACGTTGGCGGTCTCCGGCTGTTTCGCCACTCCTGTCAGCTGGTCGCCGGACGGTGACCAAATCGCGTATTTATCGGGATGCGCAGGTGCAGAAAGCGCAAGCCAGCTCTGGATTGCCGATATCAGGAAGCCGGTTCCGGTGAACGTCCTCAGCGGCGGCCGGATTACCGCCCTGCAATGGTCACCTCGCGTCAGAAGGATTCCGGAGAACATCTACACAAGCTTCGTGTACCGGGTATCCTTTCCGTATCCTGCAAACTGGCGCAGGGTCAGTGAAGAACGGTACGAAGGGGCCGGCGGTTTTTTTCAGGTATCCGCGATTTCAGCGGGCGACCGGATTGCCGGTGTATGCAGCTCCGAAGCTTTTCATCCATTGATGCCTTATGGCTCTTCTCCCGGATTGTCATGATGACGATACAAAATCGGGAGGCGTGCTTCATTTTTCCGTCGGCCGACCAGCCAGCGGAGATGAATAAGCAGGCTGCCCTTATCGTGAGATACCCCCGCCCTGTCCGAATTGGGGAAACGTTCTACAATTATTTTATCCTGTGGGCCGACGTCAACCACATCCGTCAAATGGGCGGGCGGCTGTCGTTCATTTAGCTAAAAGAGTGATTAGGCAAGTTGTTTAAATGAATATTATTTAAAAATGGCGACCGGATTGGGCGCCATTTTTATTTAGTTTAATGATAAGCGTGAAACCTTACACACCTTTTAAGAACTTACTTTTTTTATATAAATTTAGGAACATTGACATGGAAGAATTAGCTTGTTATGATTTGTTTAATAAATACTTAACGAAAATCAATATTAGTTAAATTAATACTTAAAATCGAGGAGGAAAGAATTATTAACCCAGATGAAATTGTGAAGATGATGAAGTTTGACTACTGCGAGCCGCTGGAATTCATTGCCGCACTGACGATGGCCGCCAAGATTGAGTCCATGAACGAGCTTGCGCAGGAGCTGAAGTTTACACCAGACCCCCCATTCACGGAGATGCTGGAAGACGTCATAAGCCGAATATCCCGGCATGTCAAAGAGGAACTGGCCCGTTTTTTTGGAAAGACCCTGACGTACGACCGGCTGGATGCCGTTCTTTCCCAGGTGTTTTACGATGATGATAAAGTGAAGACCGTAGAGGCCTGGATGGAATGCTATAACAAGCGTCAACCCGGGGAACTGGCGGCGATGCTGGTTGAGGCTGTGTATGCAAGCTCCGGACCGGATTGGCGAGGCGGCTTTTCTTTTGAGGAGGTCCGTCAGGATTCCGCTCTTCTGCATCGGCTGGTTGCCGCTGTTCCGCTGCCGGATGGAGAACTTCACGCTGAACTTATGGACTGTGCAAAGTTTCCCGGAGAGTTCAAGCGGAGAACGCAGATTTTACTCGATTCTTTTTTCTGTCACGGCTTTCTTGTCCTAAGGGAACGGTTAAGGGAGCTTGGGGAGGAAGGCGCGGCTCGTTATGACGTTTATTTTCACGAACAGCCGGAGAAGGCTTTTGGAGAGATTGCTAATTCCGGTAAAGAGTTAATCGTAAAGAATACCCGGGTTCACGTCAGCTATATCTCACAGGTCCGCGTGGATTTCCGGCATTTTGAGGGCGTGTCCCGGCTGGATTGGATGATTCTCGGATACCGGAATGATGCTTTGGCCAGTCAGCGTGAAGAGAAGGAAGCGATTGAACAGTTCCTGAAGGTAATCTCCGACAAACGGAGGCTGGAAATTATCGGGCTGCTGAAAAAGAGCAATCGGTATGCAGGCGAGTTGGCGCAGCTATTAATGCTGACACCGGCAGCGATCAACTATCATACGAACCTGCTGATTGACCTGAATTTAATCCGAATCACCCGAATGGACAGCCGGATCTACTATGTGCTCGACACTGAGCGGCTGGCTGCGTTGATGGATCAGACCAAAAGCTTGCTTTTGCGATAGTTGAAGGAGATGGGGGGAAATGGATAGCTGGATCTACGAGGTGGAGTGCGTCAATATGGTCTACAAGAAGGGCAAAATCAAAGCCAACGAAGATATTTCTTTTCTCATTCAAAGGGGAGAAATCCTGGGGTGCTGGGACCAAACGGAGCGGGCAAATCGACATTGATCAAACAATTGGTGGGGCACCTGAAGCCGACCGAAGGGCATGTATTATATAACGGGCTTGAACCCGATCGGGCTGCAGCCGCTGAGAAAGAGGGGCCGATGGGAACGCTGGTGGACGGAAATCTCTATTTTGTTCCGGATTCAGTTCGCGATTGTCAGGGACAGCTGGGCATGGGTCATTCTGATGGCGACGCTGTATCCGCTTACGACCCTGCTTTTCATGCGGTTTTATACAGCTTCCTGTGCTGCTGCAATGGATATCTTATGTGCTGCCGACAACCTACGCTGCGGATGCTATGCGTTCCATTCTGACGGTCGGCTGGTCTAAAGGGGTTATGCTGGATTGTACCGTCATGCTGGTCTTCAGCATGATTTCACTGATTGTCGTGAACAGGCTGGTCAGTTGGCGGGTTAACAAATAAGGAAATCAAATAAATAAAGGGTTCTACATATGCATGACTAATAGGTGGAACCCTCTACTCAATAATGCCGGTATCTATAATTTTTACATCCACTTTAGGATGGAAATGTACTTTACGATAATCTTTAGACCAATTTTTGTCCTTCCAGACATTGTGATGGTAAGCAATCAGCTTTCTCCCAACACCAAAGATATCACAGTTAGCCTTTTGGACCTCTTCCACAACCCACTCAGCTTCTTTTGTGAGAATTTCCGAAAGTGCTTGATTTACTTTTTGAAAATCTTTTTCTTTTAGCGAAAGTTCTCCGGGAAACTCTTCTACGATGGCTTGTAGTTTTAACTCCAAATGGACTTCAATACTTTTGTCGGCAGAAACCGATACCTTGAATTTCCGTTTCACTTTTTTTAAACCTACATTAATAGTGATGTACTCCTGTCTATTATCCGGATAGCCCAGATCAATTTTCTTTGTGAATCTCGCATTTTTTCCTTTTTGCCCCTTTAGTAGGACCAGTAATGTTGACTGATCTGGGTTCAGCATCCCACAATAATACTGATCATTAAAAAGGGCCAATCCTCTTGTGATAATCTCGTCGGCTTCTACAGCTATATAGGGAAGAGCAAAGTCCTGCCCAGGGTCCTTCAGGTACCGGAATACGGTATCTAACGTTTCTTTTGGAAATACACTCATATCCTCAAGACTTTCAATCTTTTGTGTGATGAACTCGCCAACCTTTAACTCCCCGACCGTTTTTTGTTCAAGCATGTCGGAGGCCTTTCCTTCCGCAATAATGACCCTAACGTTGGATGTCGGGTTGCTTGGATCCCTGAAGTTCACATCTAAATTAGAGTAAAGGCCTTGCTCTGCCGCTGACTTTCCGATTAACTGAAAACCATTTTTAAGAAATCTTATGTTTCCCCTCACTCGATTACGCATCTGATTGCTGGCACTGCGCAGGTTAAGTCCATAACTCGTATGAATTTCGCTCGTAGTCCCTTTTTGCTCAATTTCCGGCGGAATGATTAATTCCACAGTTTCTTGTATCCTTCCATCATTGGCTATATCAAGTGCCACACCGTAGGCCAGATGCAAGTCCTTCAAGTATTCCCGGTCCCAGCACCCGGTGAGACTGAGGGAGGAAAAAATAATCAGCACCGAGAGTGCAATCGTTCCTAACTTCATGCGGCATCTCATGCAAGGCCACTTCCTTTTCTTTTGATAAATCGGGAAATGATTAACATTACCAATGGGAGCCCGCCAATAAAGAGATAGGCAGCATATGTAGAGGCTGTATCCAGTAGATGAATGCCGACAGAAGTTACTGGCGCAAGCGCGATCATGAATGTAATGATATTCACAAATGGAGTGAAATTCCGATGGCTTTTTCGTCTGAAAAAAGCACTGAGCCCAATGGAAGCCGCGTAGCAATAACTTACAATAGAACATACGAGGGTTATGGCCCAAATCGGCAAAAACAGGATATCTGCACGGTCTACAATGAAAAAGCTTAGAGATTTCATTAAGTAAATAACCGGTTCGGGTATCATTTTGATTTGCTCGGAATTAAAGAACATCAGACAGGTAGAGACCACAAAGAAATAGAACAGGGTCACGAACAAGTTGGCGAGGCTGACCGTTACTAATTTTTGTTTATCTGTACCTTCAGATAGCGGGTAGATGATCAGCATTAATTCGAAACCATACATAGATATGGTTGTGTCCTTTGCTCCCTTTACGATATTCCAGACCCCCTTTTCCAATAGGGGTAACATATTTTCAAAGTGGGCTTGAGTTAATCCATAGCAGATAAATAAAAATAAGGGAATAAAAAGCAAGGAAGCCAGCGTGTAAAATGTCGCTAATATTGTAAGTTTTTCTCTTGCGAGGTAGAGAGTCATGATAGAAAAAAGAGCCAGTACAGCCCATCTTGGCGTAGTTTGCAGCATCCACCTCTGAAGCACCTCTACGGCACTAAGCATAATATTGGAGCCAAGCAGAATAAAGTAACCGATGTACACAATAATTAACAGACTGCCAATAATCGGGCCTGCGAGTTTTATGCAAATATTGAATAGGTTAAGCCCGGGGAAATTCTTCAGCAGGAGCCACAGAAGAAGGATGGCAAGTTGGGTAATAGCCCCTGCAACTAAAACAGAAAGTCCCCCTCCACCTTTGGCAGTTTCGTTAAGCTTGGAAGGAAGAGACAAAATACCAACACCGATTTGGGCTTGAATTATAAAAAGGAAAAGTTGTCCCTTCGTAATCATTTTTTCCTTTTGAGCCACTGTATCAACTCCTGTAAAGTATAGTATTGGTTAATGTTCATTTATCCGTTTTTGGTCTGCTTGTACTCTTTCGGATAGACCAAATTGGAAAGCGTACGAAGGTATCTTTCAAGCCTTGCAATTTTAACGGACTTAATGGTCTAAAGTAGGGTTGTCCAAAGGATTCTAGCTTGCACAAATGTATGAAAATGAGTGTTAACCCAAAGGATATCCCGATATAGCCGAATAATGAGGCAGCAATCATCAGGGGAAACCGCAAAAACCGGATCGCTGAGCTCATTTCGTTGGAAGGGATCAGAAAGGATGAAATAGCAGTCAATGCTACAACAATGATCATGGTATAAGAAACCAATCCTGCCAAAACAATTGCATCCCCGATGACTAGCCCCCCAACAATCCCAATAGTTTGACCTACACGGCTGGGCAGACGAAGTCCTGCTTCCCGCAGCAGCTCGAAAATAAGTTCCAGCAGCATCGCTTCAATCAGCGGAGGAAAAGGGACCCGGGTCAATGAACCTTGAATCGTAAAGAACAATTGCAAGGGAAGGACATTGGAGTGGAAAGAAACGGTCGCAATATAGAGCGCCGGTAACTGAAATGCTGTTACAAAGCCGATCAGACGGATAAAACGGACAAAAGAAGTGATAAACCATCGATTGTTATAGTCGTCCGGTGTCTGATAAAAGCTGAAGAAGCTCGCCGGCACAATCAGAGCTGTGGGGTCCCCATCCAGCAGTATGGCGACATATCCGTCCAGCAGATAGGTTGAGGTATGGTCCGGACGCTCCGTATTGATTAGTTGTGGAAATATGGAGAATGGATTATCCTCCGTTAATTCCTGAATAAAACCAGAGGAGAGTACCCAATCAAGGGAAATCTTCTGTATTCTTGTTTCTACAATATTCACCAGTTCAGGGCTGGCGGTATTCTCCATATATACTAAGCTAACCTGTTTGGGGACAGTTTTTCCAAGTGTAAAGTAGCGGACCTTAAGGTTTGGGGATGCTATTTGTTTCCGGATCAGGTATAAGTTCACCTTCATCTGTTCAATAAAACCGTTATGAGGTCCCCGGATTACCCCTTCATTCTCAGGTTCGCTAATGCTTCGTTCGTACTTGGCAGGAGTGAGAAGGACATAGAATCCAGACATTCCCTCTGAAAAATAAAGACAGCTGCCTTGAAGAAGTGCCTGAATGCCTTGGTTTAGTTCGGTTTCCATACTGAAACTAAGGGTTGTGAAAAGCTCAGTAAGGTCTTTGTCCTGATTACGGCTAAAAGGAACAATCACGTTTCGTTCAATCAATTCTGTGTCAGTGATGGACTCCAGATAAAAAAGCATACCTTTCCTTCCCTGGAAGGAAAGGGTCCTTTTTTGAGGTCACTTGTATGAAACATTGCCGCTTCAATGTAATCGGAATTTTGATCTACAGAAGTGAATGAGGTCTGCGTTTGGTTAGTCATGATAAGGCGCTCGACTTTCGATTAGTTTTGCTGTTAATGTTCCCAGATAATATGCAGAATATTCCTGACGGCACTAAGCCTCAAGTATTGAAGGGGAATTTACATCTTAGTCTGAATGAGATAACGTAAATACATATAAAAAGCGAGGTGTACAATGGGGAAATTAGCTGATCATCCTTTGAGTTTTACAAAGCAGTGTTTTATATATTTTCTTGTTTGTTTGGTTGTCCTACAATCTCAACGTGCCAATGGAGCAGCATATGTCACGGTGAAGAAGGACGGAGGCATAGATATCGCCTTCAGTCTCCAGCTGAATTCGCGCGTGGAATCGCTGGTTGGCGGCAAAATAGAGGAGCTGCTCACCAGCAGGCTGCAGGCCGCCGGAATTGAACTGCACAAAACGAAAAACGGTAAATCAACGGAGTACCAATTCCTTAAGTCCTATGACTCCATACAGGATATGCAGAATGCAGCAAGCCTGGAGCTCGCCGACACTGAAGTCACGACAGAAGACAAGTGGCTGTATACCCGGTATGACGCAGTGGTTCAGCCCAAGCTGAATGCCTATTCGGAAGAGATTATAGACGGTCTTGGAACGCTGAGTGTACCGAAGTCGCTGGTCCGGATGCTGATGCAGAATCTGGCGCTGGATTTCAAATTAACGCTGCCCTATGATCTATACGGACCTAACAATGCTGCTGAACAGGACGGGAATACGCTGACCTGGCATATTACGATGGCTGATTCCGAACCGCTGCGCCTTGTTGTGTATGTACCGGATATCCGGAATATTGCCATTGCCGGCGGCACTGTTATTCTGCTCTTGGCCCTTGCGGTCACTCTGTTCATTAGAAAAAGAAAATCGCGCACCCGCCATCAATAATCATCCGGCACGGCCCGCTGCCTTGTGCCTGCATTTTCGCGGTACTGGCCGGGGGTCATCCCTTCCTGCTTGCGGAACGAGCGGATGAAATTCTGCGAATTGTTGTAACGGAGACGGGCGGCGATATCCTTGATCGGCATGTCCGTTTCCTTCAGCCATTTCTTGGCCATTTTGAACCGGTACATCGCGAGATATTCGCTGAAGTAATATTGGGTCTCCTTGCGGAACACGCTGCTGATATAGTTGGCATTATAGTGCAGCCGCGAGGCGCACTCCTCCAGCGTCAGGTCTTTGTCGTAATCATGCTGAACGATATCGATCAGCTTTTCCGAGATATTGTGGTACTGGGCATTCTGCCTGCTGCCAAAAATGCGGATCATCGGCTGGATGACCACTGTCCAGAACCAGTCCTCTATCTCGGCCACGATATGGATATCCGTCAGCTCCTCAAATAAAGAGCCGTTCCCCGGATGGATCTGGTTCAGGCTGATCCCCGATTCCTGCATCATAATCAGGAGATTGTTCAGCAGGCGGGTCAGCGGAATCTGATATTCCTGCGGCGACAGCCCCGGCGCAAAAATGCAGCTGAACACCTTATGCAGCACCTCTTTTGCCTTCCCGGCATCCGCCAGCTTAATGGCATCCATCAGATCATTTTCTTTATGTGCAGGATAGCTCAGATTGAGATAATGGTTCCCGGAGTTGATGTTTTCGTATTGGATGATAATGCCTTTGCCCAGCGTTATCCGGTGTTTCAGGGCTTCGAGGCCTTCCCTGTAGGCAATTGACATTTTATCGAAGGCATGGAAAGGCAGGCTCAGCCCGATGCTGGCTTCTAGCTTCAGGTAGCTGTTGATAGTCTGCTGCAGCGATTCGGTGACCGAATAGAGCATTTTGTGAAAAGACTCCGCATGGCCGTCGGCGCTTCCAATCAGCGTAACGACAGCATGGTCCATGATGACCGGTGTCAGCCGGCTGCTGGAAGGAACCAGCTCTTCTATCATATTATGCACGGCGAACAGCAGCAGGCTGAGGTCTTTTTTCAGGTAGCTGTTCTCCTCGGAGAAGTCGAGGCTGATTGTAATAACGGCCATGGTCTGCCATTCTTCGAGCTGGGTGTGATAGCCGAATTGTTCCAGCTCTTCAAGCAGCTCGCGTTTTTTGATATTGCCCTGGAAGGCTTTGATCAGGCCGAAGGTCCGCACCTGCTGGAGATGCTGGGCCACCTCCTTTTCCAGCCGGGATTTGGACTGGAACAGATGATGCACCTGCTCGCCGATGACCTGAAACTCGTTGGTATGCTTTTTGCGGATATCCGGCCTGCGCTGGCCAATCTGATTGAGCAGCCGTTCAATGGGCGTGTACATTTTCCGGGAGCCAAGCCAGGCCAGCAGTACCGACAGCAGCAGCATCAGGGTGCTTACATAGAGAGTATAGGTCCCGATTTTGTCAGACTCCTTGGTCAGGCTCGCAATCGAGGTCACTGAGAGATAGATCCAGCCGCTCTGCTGGGAACGCATATAGGTGATGGAATAATCCTTGTTGTCCATCACGGTCTTGAATTGCCCCGATGGGGTGGCGGCGGCAGTAAGCTGCGCGAACTCCGTGAACCCGCTGGCGGCAACAGGCTGGCCGATCAGGGTGCGGTCCGGGTGCAGCAAAATCCGGCCGGAGCTGTTCAGGACGATAATGCTGTCCAGCGGCTGCACATCGGAATTGATGAAATCCTGCAGACTGCAGGCGGGAATGTTGGCCATCGCCAGCCCGTATTTCTGCAGCTTGGTGGTCGGCAGCTTCTTAATGAGGCTGATGCTGTATGCACACCCCGTAACATTAATGCTCTCCTCGCTGTAGAACAGGGAAGAGGGGTTCAGCACCCATGAGCTTTCGTCAGGCAGATTAATCAGGTTCGTCAGCTGCTCGTAATTCTTATATTCATTCAGGCGGTAGAGACCGGAATTTTTGATCATCCAGTTCTGCCGCTGGTTCAGCAGGATCACATCCTCCAGCTTCGTATCAAAAGACTGCATATTGCGGATTTCCGTACGGATGTCATTATATAAAATGAAATCGGTTACATTCAGCGGATTGTTCAGTGCTTTTTTGAGTACGGAGGAGTTCACGACCTGGTTCAAGGTTTGATTGACAGTAGCCAGCTTATGCTCTACATTTGATGTGATTTGTAAAATAAGCTCCATTTTGCTACGGTTAACATTTTTTTGAATTTCGCTGGAGGATGTGAAATAAGAGAACGAACCGATGAACAGCACAGGCAATGTGCTGAGGACAAAGGCGAACATCGTTAATTTGCTCAGGAAGCTTAAATGTTTCAATAGATTCAGCACCTTTACATTAGGTAGAAGCAATCGCCTGTCTTAAGTGTATGCATCACGATGGATAATAACAATAATCATCTGGTGCCGCAATAATCATTTTCTCTAGTTATCACTATGAATTGCAATTTGTACATCTATTAGGAGCAAAATGTATAATTTATAGGCCAGGGGGATACATGGATGTTCAGACAAGGATGGGGCCGCAGGGCTGCCCGGTATAATGGTGTGCTTGTTCTGTTTGCAGTTATTATGTTAAGCGCTTGCAGTAGTGAGGATGCTGGACACAGCAGCCCCGCTGGAGAGGTTCCGTCGATATCCATACTGGCGCCGCTGCATTTTCCGCAGACCCCTGCCAGGGATATTGTCACGGAGATTGACAAGCTGACCGGTGTCCGGCTGGAGATCACCTGGGTTCCCGAAGGGGTCTACACCGACAAAATGAACACGGCCATGGCAACCGGTTCCCTGGGCAAGGTCACTTTTGTTAAGGTCACGGATTATAATCTGGTCAAGAACGCGATCCGCTCGGGTGCTTTTTGGGAGATTGGTCCCTATCTTAAGGATTTTCCGAATCTGAAGCAGCTGGACCCTGCGATTCTGGACCAGACTGCCGTGGACGGGAAGTTCTATGGCCTGTACACCGAGCGGCCCTCCTCCAGACAAGGAATTATCATCCGCAAGGATTGGCTGGACCGTCTCCATTTGAACAAACCGAAGACGCTGGAGGAGCTGTATCACGTTTTACGGCAGTTCACCTACAATGATCCGGACGGCAACGGCAAAGCCGATACACTAGGACTTGTTGACCGCAATGATCTCGTCTATGGGGTGTTTAAGACACTCAGCTCCTACTTCGGCACGCCGAATAACTGGAAGCGGGTGAAGGGACAATTCATTCCTGAATTTGAGACGCCTGAATATATGGATACGATGAACTTTATGAAGCGGTTATATCATGAAAAGATCATCAACCAGGATTTCGCCTTGACCAGCAAGGAAGTGCAGCGGGATAAGTTCATCCGGGGCAGCGCCGGGGTGTTCATAGGCAGCATGACCGATGTGCAGCGGCTCTCCATTGAGGCCCAGGCGATCAATCCCGCAGCCGAGCTGACCTTGATTAACCGGATCAAAGGGCCGGAGGGCTATAAGGTGTGGTCCATACCCAACTATAACGGGTTGTACCTCTTCTCCAAAAAAGCGATCGCCACGGAAGCGGAGCTGAAGCAGGTACTGGGGTTTTTTGACCGGACGATGGATAAGGATGTCGCCAACCTGATGAAATACGGGTTCGAAGGACGGCACTATAAGCTGGAGGACGGCAAAGTCATTCTTCCCGAGGAAACCTCGCAGCTGCGTGTGAATGAGGTAAGTCCGCTCTACTCCCTGATGATCGCTGATATCGGCAACCGGAACATTATGGAGATCGCGCAAAAGGAGCAGCTAACCGCCCTCGCCGACCAGCTCAGCGAAGACAACGAGCAGTTTCTGGTCGATGACCCGACCATCAGCCTCAGCTCGCCCACTTTTGACGAGAAAAACACCGAGCTGTCCACCATCATCGTCGATGCGACCTACAATTATATCCTGGGCAATATCACAGCCGAAGGCTTCCGCCAAGAGGTGAAGAAGTGGAGAGGCAGCGGCGGCAATCTGATTATTCAGGAGTATGGGGAGGCGGTGCGGGGGAGGGGAGGGAATAGGGTGACGTTTTTAAGAGTAGGAGGAAGAAGTTCTGCTTTACAGGTGATTTTGAAAAACCAAATTTGCTGAATGAAGGAGTGGAGATCATGATTCGTTAAAAGCTATTGTAGTAATCCAGAGGAGAAGACGCCGTAATCCAAATTGGGTTGCTGGTGAAAGTTCCATTACAACTGAAACGATTAAATCTGACTACAAACAACTTGATGCTTTTTTGGAAGCAGCAAGTACGAACGAAAAAGTTGAAGCTCCCGTTAAGACAATTCATTCCTAGACGGATTTCCCCTAACCCCACCGTATATTCATGCGGTGGGGTTTTTGCTGCCTTTCTCCCTGTATTCGCTCTTGCCGACCAGCTCTGCGAAGACAACGAGTAATTTCTGGTCGATGACCCGATTGTCAGCCTCAGCTCAAATATAAAAAAGTGTTCATATTTATGACTTGAATGCGCTATTGACCACTGTTATATTTTATTTAGTGATAAAAGTAAAATTATTCAAATTAATGGTTTTAAGTGTGAAAGGAGGATTTGATTTGAAATCTGCACCAGCGATATTGGCAGAGCTCGAAAATTATTTGAAGCGAGAAGCCATTACGAAAACACAATTTGCAGAACGTTCAGGCATTCATTCAGGTACGCTCAGCAATATGATTCGTGGACGCCGTCCCATCGCGATACAGCAGCTGGACCGGATTACCCAAGCGATGGGGCAGGACGAGGGATTTTTTTATAACTTATACATAGACAATTACATCATCGATAGTTCCCGGGACTGGCGTAGGATTGGAGCATTGCTGCAACGTTGTGCGGACTTAAATAAGCTGGATTGTATTCAGCGAATTGTTCAACATGTAATGGACAATCTGATGTATTCACCCATGCTTTTTGACACGGCCGAGGCATTATTTGCAAAAGACCGCTTGGCCGCAGCAGCTCTATTATACGAATATGTGGCGGAGAGTGAGCGGTCGCAGCATTCGGAACGTTTGGCGCTTTGCCACTACCGTTTGTTTACTATAGCTCTAGGTGACAACCAGGATGACAATCTTAGGGCCGCTGATCGGTTCGAGCCCTTTGTAGAGCGTCTGGATGAAGTAGACCAATTGGATGCACTGAAAGAATTGGCGAATACCTATCGTTCTTTACAGCGCTGGGACAAGGTCGATGAACTGGCAGGGAAAATGGGCCATAAAGCCCGAATTCAATATGAGCTGCAGCAAGCGCCTCACCGAAAGTCCGAAGAATCGCATAAAGCTCCCGGCAGGCCTCTGTTTTTTATATCGCCTACAGCGACTTATTGCGTGGGAATGTGTGTGATGAGTTGGGGGATTATGAGCAGGCCTTTATTCATATCTATCGTTATGCCGATTTAAGTTGGGTAAAAGAACAGGGAGAAGAAGTGGAGTATTGGAAAAATCTTTTCATCGAGTGGTCAGAGGCGAATATTTGCCTAACGAAGCTATGGAGCGGGGATGGCACCGTTATCGAGCGTTATAGAACCTACATAGAGAACCACAAAGAAGAGCAAGTTACAGGGCTATTAAATATGATGAAGGCTGCCAATAAATACAATTTTAATGTGGATGAAACGTTGAAGTATTTCGAGCATGAAATAGAAGAAAGTGTACATGAACTGGCAGAGGGAAGATATAACAGAAAATTGGCAATGGATCGGCAGGCTAATTTAATGTTTGAACTAGCCCAATATTTACTAATTAGACAGGATTATGACAACGGGCTCAGGTATCTGAAGAAAGCTGTGAAAGATTACAAGCAAATTAATCATGAAAAATATAAGATGTTGGCAGTAGCAGCCAATATCCTTCAGCATATTAAAAGCACAGACAACTAATTGTCTGTACACATGCACTGACGATACATACGGACAGGAGAAGCGTTATTTGCTCCGAAAAGCTAATCTTTGAAGCCAAACGGACTGAGAAGCCGTTAATAGCTCCTTTGACCGTCATTTTGAGTTAAAAAGAATGAAATAAGGGCATCTGAGTCCGGATGGACGGAAAAAGTGCCTTTTTGGCAAAATAGCGCCTCCTGTGTCCGTATAGCCTTACGGGCTTGCTGCACAATTTGTTTTGCACGACTTGCTGCACGACTTGCAATCTTCAACGTTCAATCGTCCTTCAGTTCAGATCGGCTAGGCATAAGCTTGTTCCTAACCCCACCGCACATTCATGCGGTGGGGTTTTTCTGCTCTCCCTCCCTGCATGGAACTGAACTACACCCACCTCCCAGACGATTTTCTGTTCCAATGCCCCGTTATCACGATAATCATTTTCCCAGAACGCCCGCAGCAAGGCCTTTTGTGAGTAAATGATTGTATTCGTAACCCCCGGGACGCTGTAATGTGGGGCTTGTAACCAATTACAAGTTAAACGGAGGTCAAATTGGCATGAACAAAAAATCCTTCACCCTGCTCCTGTCCGCGCTGCTCACATTCAGCATGTTGACGGCGTGTTCAGGCAACAACAACAAGAATAATGAAGCTGCCCCAGGCAATGCGGGAACCGGCGGCGGAACGGACGCCGCAACAGCGGCACCGGAGCCGGAAAAACCGACAGAGATCAAGATTATGCTGCCGCTGAATACGACAGAGACTCCACCGGATACGATCAAAACCGAAGTGGAGAAGCTGACCAACACGAAGCTGACCTATCAGTTTTACCCGGCAGATACGTATGAAGAGAAGCTGAACTCCTCGTTCGCCACCGGCTCCCTGCCGCAGGTCACTTACCTGAAAAATCAGACGACTTTTATTCAAATGAAGGAATCGATGAAGGACGGGCAGTTCTGGGAGATCGGGCCGCTGTTAAGCGAATTCCCCAATCTCAATAAGCTGAAGCCGGAAATCCTGAATAATACCAAGGTAGACGGCAAGCTGTATACCTTGTACATTGGACGGCCGCTGGCGCGCCAGGGCATCATTTACCGCAAGGACTGGGCCGACAAGCTGGGGCTGAAGCCGCCTGCAAATGTGGATGAGCTGTTCGCTATGGCCAAAGCGTTCACGGAGCAGGACCCGGACGGCAACGGCAAAAAAGACACCACAGGTATTGTAGACCGCAACGAGCTGGTGTACGGCGCATTCAAAACCGTATCCTCCTGGTTCGGCACTCCGAACAGCTGGGGAGAGAAGGATGGCCAATTAGCACCTGAATTTGAATTCCCGCAATACTACGATACTATGGATTTCTTCAAAAAAGCCCGCGATGCCGGTTACATGAACCAGGACTTCGCAGCTACCAGTAAAACGGATGCCGTTAACATGTTCGTGAGCGGCAAGGCCGGAATGTACATTGGCGGCTCTATGCAGGATATCGATACCCTCAACAAGGATCTGGTCAAAAACTACCCGGATGCCGTGCTCGATACGCACAGTATGGTTGCCGGTCCGGACGGCAAATTTGCGCAATGGATGATTCCGGGCTACAACAATGTGGTGCTGTTCCCGAAATCTGCGGTTAAGGACGAAGCTGAGCTGAAGAACATCCTTGCATTTTTTGACAAAATGATGACTCCGGAGGTGGCTAATCTGATGTACTGGGGGATCGAAGGCACCCACTATACGGTGGTAGACGGCAAAGCCAAACCTGCGGATGACAAAGAGCTGATCGAACGCGAAGTCAAAGGCTTCAAGGACAGCGTGATCGGTGAAGCGGAGACCAATGGCATGTACCAAAGCCTGAACGTGCTGCCGGGCAGAATCCATGCGGAGGAATTGCTGCTGGAGAATGTCAAGGTGGGTGTAGCTGATCCCACGGCTGCGCTGGATTCGGCCACCTATACTTCCAAAGGCGTAGAGCTGCAGCAGATCATTTCGGATGCCACCTATAAATATATCTACGGGCAAATTGACAAGGCCGGATTCGAAAAAGAAGTCCAGGCCTGGAAGGAGCGCGGCGGCCAGAAAATTATTGAAGAATACAATGCCGTGTACAAGAAATAGGCAGCACCCTTGTGAGTGACTGATGCCATTGAAGCTGAAAAGGCTGCTAACAACGGATATAAAGCGGCCTTTTCAGATTATTTCAAACTACCTATTGGGGGCGCCGGCAGTCAGGTAGCCATTAAGAAGCAGAAAGGAAGAGTATTATGCAGGAAGTCTCCGCTCAGCCTGGTGTGGTTCCCGAGCTGAAGCCCAAGAGCTACAAGAGCAGCAGCGAGCTTAAGAAACGTCTGTGGAGAAACAAATTGCTCTACGTCATGCTGCTGCCGGGTGTGCTGTATTTTGTAATTTTCAAATATTTGCCTATGTATGGATTGATTATTTCGTTTCAGGATTACAAGCCTTACCAGGGGATAACAGGAAGTGAATGGGTGGGGATCGAGCATTTCCAGCGGCTGTTCACAGAGCCGGATTTCCTGAATATTTTGGGGAACACCTTGATTTTGTTCGGCATGAACATTTTATTTTATTTTCCGATTCCGATTATTCTGGCTTTGATGCTGAATGAGCTGAGAGGCACCTTTTTCAAAAGAACCTTTCAGACGCTTATCTATCTGCCCCATTTCATGTCCTGGGTGATCGTCGTTTCCATTTCTTTTGTGATGACGACGATGGACGGCGGGATTATCAACGAGCTGCTGTCCTATTTCGGGTTCGAAAAGATTAATTTTCTGCTGAGTCCCGGCTGGTTCAGGCCGATGTACATTATTCAGATCATATGGCGCGAAGCGGGCTGGGGAACCATTATCTATCTGGCTTCAATTGCGGCCATTGACCCCGGACTCTATGAAGCTGCACGCATGGACGGTGCCGGACGGCTGAGACAAATCTGGCATATTACTCTTCCGGCGATCCGCGGCGTCATTGTTACCCTGCTTATTCTGAAAATTGGTTCCGTGCTCGATCTTGGATTTGAACATGTGTATCTGCTGCTTAACTCCATGAATCGAGAGGTCGCGGAAATTATTGATACGTATGTATACACGGCAGGGCTTAGACAAGGACATTTCAGCTACAGTACAGCTATTGGATTCTTCAAGTCAATCATTGGGCTCATTATGGTCATGTCGGTTAACAAATTGTCCAAGAAAATGGGCGAAGAAGGCGTTTATTGAGAACCAGCGGGAGGAATTTGAAATGGTAGAAGATCGCACGATCGGCGGCAGACTTTTTGCTGCTGTAAACTTTACCCTGCTTGCCATCATTACACTCATTACCGTGCTGCCGTTTATTCATGTGGTAGCCGGCTCATTCACGACCAGCGCGGAGCTTGCGGCCAACAAATTTGTGCTGTTCCCAAAGGTGTGGAGCTTTGAGGCCTACACCTTTATTTTCTCGACCAATACGATCATCAAATCCATGGGTGTCTCTATTGGAGTGACGCTCGTCGGCACGCTGTTCAGTATGTTAATTACTGCCCTGATGGCTTATGGCCTTTCCAGAAGGGATCTGGACGGCCGCAACGTGTTTAATTTTCTCGTAGTATTCACCATGCTGTTCCATGGCGGGATGATTCCCACTTTCCTGGTGGTGAAGGAGCTGGGCCTGATCGACTCGTATGCAGCTCTCATTCTGCCGTCGGCCATCAGCGCGTTCAACATGATTATCCTGAAGAACTTTTTTCAGAATATCCCTGAAGGACTCGAAGAATCGGCCAAAATCGACGGCTGCAACGACTTCGGCATTCTGTTCCGGATTGTGCTGCCTCTCTCTTTGCCGGCGATTGCGACCATTTCCCTGTTCTATGCGGTGACTTACTGGAACACTTACATGAGTGCGATTCTGTATCTGGATGACAGTGCGAAGTGGCCGATTCAAGTTCTGCTGAGACAAATTGTCGTGCTCGCGAGCGGCATGGATTACAGCGCCTCACTGGACGCGACCAATCCGCCGCCGGATCAGACGATCAAGATGGCCGTTATCGTGGTAGCGACGCTGCCGATTCTGATGATCTATCCGTTCCTGCAGAAGCATTTTGCCAAGGGGGCCATGCTGGGATCGATGAAGGGCTAAGAGTGAGTGGGAGAATAAAAAAGCAGAAGTGCTGAGGGAAGGTTTGGAACTGCTGGAAAGTTACTTATATAGTAGGAGGGGTATGGAGATGATAGGCAGTCTGCCGGCTACACCCATAGAATGGGCGAAACAGGCCTGTGATTCTTTAATGGATACTTACACAGCGGGAGAGCTGCCTCCAGCCCACCGCTGGCATTATCATCAGGGTGTGTTTTTGAGCGGTATGGAAATATTATGGGAAGCCGTCCGGGAGGAACGTTATATCGAATATATTCAGCAGTATGTCGATGATCTGGTGGATGAGAACGGGAACCTGTATTTTGCCCGTGATGAGCTGGATGCGGTTCAAGCCGGACTGCTGCTGTTCAACCTGCATAAACGGACCGGCAAGCAGAAATACCGGATTGCTGCCGACAAGCTGCGTAATCTGCTGCTGACGCTGAACCGGACCTCGGAAGGCGGATACTGGCACAAGGATAAATACCCGAACCAAATGTGGCTGGATGGGCTCTATATGGCCGGGGTATTCTCCTTGAAATATGCCAATGCCTACGGTGAAACCACCCTGCGTGAAACGGTGCTGCATCAGGAGCGGCTGATGCGGAGGCATATGAAGGATGAGGCTACCGGTCTCCTGTACCATGCCTGGGATGAGAGCAAGCGGATGCCCTGGGCCAATCCCCGGACCGGCTGCTCGCCGGAGTTCTGGAGCCGGTCGCTGGGCTGGTACGGGCTGGCCGTCTCGCAGTTTCTCGACTTGCTCCCGGCCGGGGACCCGGGCAGGGCAGAGCTTGCCGCCGAGCTGAGCGGCTTCGTTGAAGCGCTGATCCGGTATCAGGACAGGGAGAGCGGGCTGTGGTACCAGGTGGCCGACAAAGGCGACCATCCGGATAACTGGCTGGAGACTTCAGGCTCCTGCCTGTTCGTCTATACGATTGCCAAGGCTGTGAAGCATGGCATCGCCCCACCGGGAGCACTGGCTGCCGCCCGCAAGGGATATAATGGCTTGATCCGGGTGCTGCAGCAGGATGAACAGGGCAGGCTGATTCTGCCTGACATCTGCATCGGGACCTCGGCGGGCGACTATGAGAACTACGTCACCCGACCGAAGGTCAGCAACGACCTGCACGGCGTTGGCGCATTAGTCATGGCCTGCGTGGAGATGCAGTCTTTGTATGACGAGGCAGAGGCTGCGGGTTGAGGAATGTGCGGCAGGCGTTACGGGCTGAGTGGAGTAAGACTGGGTAATCGGTTCGCTGGCCGCAGCCGTTAGCGAACCGGCTAGGGCGGAACAACGGCAGAGGTGGCGTTGTTGTAGCGTCCTCGGAGGGAGAGGGGGAGGACAACGGCAGAAGTGGCGTTGTGGGAGCGCCCTCGGGGGAGAGGGGCAGGACAACGGCAGAAGTGGCGTTGTGGGAGTCCCCCAGGTAGCGTCAAGAAGTTAGTGTAAGAAGCGGACGTATCTTGTCGGGGCTTTGTTGAAGGTTAAGTGGAAAAAGGTACCTTAATTTGCTTGAACACCATGCGCTCGATAGACTAAGTGGAAAAAGTATCACTAATTTAGCCTGTTTCGCTCATAATGGGTTAATATTTCCTGATTAAATTCCCTTTTTCCATTTAAATCCTATAATTGGTGATTTGGTGGAGGGATAAGTTCCCTTTTTCCACTTGTTCACCTGCCACCGGAGGGACAAGGGGAGAACAACGGCAGAAATGCCGTTGTTGGAGCGTCACCGGCGGGAAGTGGGTGAAACAACGGCAGAAATGCCGTTGTTGGAGCGTCACCGGCGGGAAGTGGGCGGAACAGCGGCAGAAATGCCGTTGTTGGAGCGTCACCGGCGGGAAGTGGGCGGAACAGCGGCAGAAATGCCGTTGTTGGAGCGTCACCAGCGGGAAGTGGGCGGAACAGCGGCAGAAATGCCGTTGTTGGAGCGTCACCGGCGGGAATGAACCGTGGCCTTTTTGGGCCATGGTTCTTTTTATAATAAATGTTGCACGATATCCTTTATCCTTCTGTTTCTCGCAGAAACGATACCGTCCCTTAAAAGGACGGCGAAGCCGTTTCTGCTTGTGAGATAAAGTTTGCAGCCAGCGGAATGCATGAGGCTTATCCCCGCTTATCCTGCTTAAGTTCAAAGGGAAAAGGTAATACATATAAAGGGGTGCTCTGGCCGCGCTTGTTCTGGAGAATTTTTTTGCAATATCGAGTGCTAGAAGTTATAATTAGTACCAAGTACTAATATCAGATACTAAATTATGGGGTGATACTCTTGAAAGGTGCTAAAATTACCGCAATCGGAGCTTATGTACCGGCCCGGAGACTTACGAACAGCGATCTGGAGCAGATGGTGGATACCAATGATGAATGGATTGTCCAGCGGACCGGAATCCGTGAACGCCGGATCAGCCGCGAGGATGAATATACCAGTGATTTGTGTGCAGCCGCTGTACTGGATCTGATGAAGCGTTATGGCAAAAGCATGCACGATGTCGATATGATTCTCGTCGCCACCAGCACACCGGACTTCCCATTTCCTTCAGTTGCATCCGTTCTGCAGAACCGTCTCGGGATTCCCGCTACTGCCGGAGCCATAGACATGAGTGCTGCCTGCGCCGGGTTTGTCTATGCGCTGCATACGGCACATGCCTATGTCGCTTCTGGTCTGCACCGCAAGGTACTGGTGCTTGGCGCGGATGCCTTGTCCAAAATTACGGATTATACCGACCGGAGCACCTGCATTCTGTTTGGCGACGGGGCGGGGGCAGTGCTGGTGGAGAGTGATGAACAACTGGACGGCTTTGCCGGATTTCATCTGGGCAGCGACGGCAGCGGGGCGCATCATGTATACCGCACAGGCCTGTCGCACAGTGTGAATGAGGTTGAGCTATCAGATACGGGCAAGCTGGTGCAAAATGGCCGCGAAGTGTTCCGTTGGGCGGTGCGGACTGTACCGCAGGGTGTGCAGCAGGTGCTGAACAACGCCGGAATCGGCTTGGACCAGGTGGACTGGTTCATTCCCCACAGCGCCAATCTGCGGATGATTGAGCCGATTTGTGAACGGCTGGATTATCCTTTTGAGCAGGCCTTATATAGCCTTGAGTATTTCGGCAACACCTCTGCCGCAAGTATTCCGCTGGCTCTGGACTTAGGTGTACGCGAAGGCAAAGTTGTGAACGGCCAGCAGATTCTGCTCTATGGCTTCGGTGCCGGGCTGACGCATGCCGGTCAGCTGGTGAAGCTGGAGCTGGCTCCCGAGGTCTCGCCGCCTACTCCGCTATAACCGAAAAATGACGCCCAAAACCAGAAAAACCGCGCCTTGAACCCTTCCATCAAATAGGCGATTATATTATCGAAAGTATTTCGATTAGTATTAGCTGTTAGTGAAAGTAAAGTTTCGTTGGAGAGGGGGATGCTTCATAAAGGTGAATTGGAGTAAATGCAGGTAAGTAAAATATTCCTTGAAATAACTATCCGGGCGCCTTCCCCTGGTGTGATTGCACTTTGTACAATAAAAATTGCCCAAAATGGGGGAGGATTCGCTTCAACTGCACTTTGTACAGTTGAAAATCTAGAATTCCTCCTTTTTTGGGCAATAGGCACTTTCTAATTGCACAAAGTGCAGCAGAATCGAAATTTGGCTGATTTTGGCCCGTTTCTGTTGTACAAAGTGCAATTGGCCGGCTGCGTCTGGAGTTGCTGCTATGAAACGCATGATGAAGGTGCTTCCGTTGTAGCCGGTATCCTAGCTGCTGCGGCTGTAACGCCCGTCAGGACTTCCGGTTGCTGGGGCGGCCGGATTGAATCTGACAATTGAATTTTACCTTAAGCCGCCCCCAGGTTAGCCAGTCAACTTGCTCCCGCAGGATTCGCGGACGATCAGTGCCGGTTCGACGACAAAAGAGCCGCCGTCCGATTGGTTATTAATGAGGTCGTAAAGCATATGTGCCGCGAGGACGCCGAGGCGCTCTTTGTTCTGGCGGATTGTGGTCAGTGTGGGGCTGGTGTATTTGCAGGCTTCGATGTCATCGCAGCCTATGATGGCAACATCCTCCGGGATGCGCAGGCCCTGCTCCTTCAAGGCGCGGATTGCGCCGAGGGCAAGCAGGTCTGAGGCGGCGAAGATCGCTTGCGGCATACTGCCGCTCTCCAGCAACCGGCGCATAGCCGTATAGCCACTGGATTCGAAGAAATCATCCCCATGTACGAACCAGTTACGGTTCAGCGTCAGTCCAAAGCTTTCAACTGCCTTGACGAACCCGGCCTCCCGCTGATTGGAAATGTCCGAGTCGGCTGTGCTGCCGATAAAACCAAGCTCTCTGTGGCCCAGCAGATAGAAATGCTCCACCACCTTGGAGGCGATCTGAACATTGTCCGACATCACATATCCGGATTTTTTGCCCCGCAGCTCCAGGTCTACGCCGATGCAGGGAATGCTGCTCATATCGAGGTCGCGGATCGCCGGCTCCATTTTTTGCCCGGAGATGATGACACAACCGTCGACATTAAAATGCAGACAACGGGAGTAATAATCCCCGCTGCTGATGAATTTCTCGTTGGAAAAGAAGATCAGATCGTAGCCCAGCACACCCATCTGCTTCTTGAAGGCATTCAGCACCTCAACAAAAAAAGGGTGCGTAAACTCTACATTCAGCTCGCCGGCAAAAATCACCCCGATCAGGCTGGACTTTTTGGTGGCCAGTGTCTTGGCGGAGTTGGAGGGGAATATCCGGTCTGTTCGATAATTTCCATGACCCGTTTTTTGGTTTTTTCGGAAACATCGCTGTAATTGTTTATGATTTTCGAAACTGTGGAGACGGAGACTCCCGCCATTTCTGCGATTTTTTTGATATTCAGTTGCATGGAAATCCACCCTCCGCTATTCAGTGCACTTAGTCCAAAAAGACGGCCACACCGCGCTTATTCATGAATTTAAGTCTATTCAACTTGCCGGAGCAAGTCAAACGGTTTTGCAGGATAGCTGCGGTAATCAGAGGGTGTGGAGATGGACTAAGGTATGTTGGCGTAAATAAAATCGAAACCGCTTTCGTTTTATCTGGAAAGAACCATAGATTTCGAGGAGGAATGAACAGAATGAAAAAAAAGGCATCCGCTCTGCTTACTGTCTTGGCTCTGCTCTCAGGATTGCTGTCCCCGCTGGGCGGCGGGCATATTGCCGGGGCTGCTTCGGGCCAGTCTGTCAAGGCTGCGGATTCAGCTGTCCAGACAGGCAGTGTAACGGCAGCAGAGGGCAAGTCTTCCGGTTACAATGGGTTGAAAGCGTTTACGGATGTTCCGGCGGATAGTTGGGCAGCCCGGGCTGTGCAGCGCTGGATTGAAAATGGAATTGTCGCAGGCTATGGAGACGGCACATTCCGGCCGGATGCTCCGGTGTCGAAGGCGGAGTTTGCCGTAATTATGAACCGTATTTTTAATTATAGCGCGAAATCGGCTACCCTCCCTGACGATGTGCCTGCGGCCGCATGGTTCAGCAGTGAGATTGCCAAAGGCATCGCCGCAGGTTACTTGATCGCAGGCAAAGACGGCCGCCTTGAAGCGTCTGCTCCGTTGACGCGTGCGGAGGCGGCTGTGGCTTTGCAGAAGATTTTTCGGCTGGACACCGGGGGGCAAGCGGCTTACAGCGATCTGGCCGGGACAGATAATGAGGTTAGGGATGCAGCGGCAGCGCTTTCGGGTGCGGGGTATGTAAAAGGCTATCCTGACGGCTCATTCAAGCCGCAAGGACGGATTACCCGCGCAGAGCTCGCCCAAACGCTAGACCGGATGGTGCCGGGTCTGGTGCGCTCTGAAGGGGAGGTCACCCTTGGTAAGGTACAAGGAAACGTGGTGCTGAACCATGCCGGTATCACACTAAAGGATACTGTAGTTGAGGGCAATCTGTATCTCTCGGAGGGGATTGGAGAGGGTAAAATAATACTTGAAGGAATAAAAGTTAAGGGTACGACGTTCATTCTCGGCGGCGGAGAGCAAGGCGTGGGCCTCCAGAACAGTGTGATTGGCAAAGTCCAGGCGGGCAAGCCGGATGGAGATATCCGTATGTATGCCAGCGGGACAACCTCGGTGGGAACGGTGCTGCTGAATTCCGGTGCCACCCTGGAAGAGACCGGGTTGACCGGTACGGGCTTCACAGATGTGGAAATCTCAGCCGCAGTAAAAGCAGCAGTGCTAAAAGGAAGCCTCACCGCTGTCTCCACAGCTTCATCCGCCACAGGCAGCGTTAAGCTGACGCTCTCCGGCAAGGTCGGCAAGCTTACCCTGGGCAGTCCTGGCCAGGTTGTGCTTGCAGATCATGCGCAGGTCGCGGAGCTGCTGCTTACCGCGGCTGCCAAGGGCACGGCCCTTCAGGGCAGCGGCAGCTTCGGCGCCGTCGTGAACAACGCCGAAGGCGTCACCGTCAGCGGCGTTCCGCTGAAGCCGGGCAGCAGCGGGCCGGTGGCCGTACCGCCCGCCGCCACCCAGGCGCCGGCCGGCGGCTCCGGCACGTCCCCGACGGCCACGCCGACCGCCACGGCCACGCCAACCGCCACGGCCACGCCAACAGCTACGGCAACGCCAACGGCCACGGCCACGCCGACCGCCACGGCGACGCCAACAGCCACAGCGACACCAACGCCTCCGGCTGATCCCTGGACGCTGGTGTGGAGCGATGAGTTCAATGACGGCACCATTGACCCGGCGAAGTGGACGTATGACCTGGGGGATGGCACGGCCGTCGGGAATCCGGGCTGGGGCAACAATGAGCTGGAATGGTACACGAATGAGGAGAAGAATGTGAAGGAAGCGGACGGGAAGCTGATCATTACCGCCCGCAAAGAGGCGCAGGGCGGCAAGGAATACACCTCCTCGCGGATCAAAACCAAGGATTTGTTCAGCAAAAAGTACGGTAAATTCGAAATCCGGGCCAAAGCGCCTGTTGGCAAAGGCTATTGGCCGGCCATCTGGATGCTGCCTGAGGATTATGTCTACGGTTCTTGGGCGGCCTCCGGGGAGATTGACATTATGGAAGGCTGGGGCAGCCGTCCGGGTACTGTCGCGGGTACACTCCATTACGGTTCCCAGTGGCCGGATAATGTGTATTCCGGCAAGGAATATGTGCTGCCGGGCAACTCCACCATTGAACAGTTCCACACCTATTCCCTGGAGTGGGAGCCTGGAGAAATCCGCTGGTATGTTGACGGTGTACTGTATTCAACTAAAAATGACTGGTACAGCCGGAGCAATGGACAGCCGGCGAATAACGCTTATCCCGCACCATTCAACCAGGAGTTCCATCTGCTGATGAATCTGGCAGTCGGCGGTAATTTTGACGGCAATCCGACGGCGGAGACTGTGTTCCCGCAATCGATGGAAATTGATTACGTCAGAGTCTATGAGCTGACAGGGCGGCCTTACCGCCAGCCGGTACCGGTAACACTTACGAAGGAGCCTTACCTTGAAGGCTCACTGCCGCCGCTTGCGGACGGCAACCTGATCCACAACAACGGGTTCACCGAGCAGAAGGAAGGCGATGCCGGAATGGGCATCCCGAATACTGCACATTGGGTGCTGTATAAGGAAGCGGGTGCAGATGCGGCGGTATCACTGGAGCCGATTGGCGGGCAGAATTTCCTCAAGGTGAATATCAGCAGCCCTGGGGGAATTCGTACTCCATTCAGCCGCAGGCCATCGTATCTCTGGCGAAGGGGAGGTTCTACAAGCTCAGCTTCGATGCAAAGACAGACATCTCGCGGAATATCAGCGTCCGGCTCACGGGCGGAGAATCCCGCGGGTATCAGGCCTATTCCCCTTCGCTCAAGGCGGATTTGACCTCATCTCTGAAGCATTACGAAACGATGTTCCAGATGAAGGAGAACTCGGACATTGCAGCCCGGGTAGAGTTCAACCTTGGCACGAATGCTTCGCCGGTGTGGCTCGGCAATGCACGGCTCGAAGAGATCGACAGCATTCCGTTTGACCACGACAGCGCCAAAACGCCGCTCGGCAGCGGCAACCATCTCTATAACGGCACCTTTGATCTTGGTGAACCGGACCGGTTCAGCTACTGGCATGCCGAAGCCGCCGGAGGTGCAGAGGTCAGCCCAAGCGTTAGCGATACAGGCCGGTTAAATCTGCAGATCAGCGGGACTGGCGGCGATGGCGCGGATGTCCGTCTGCTGCAGAATGGAATATTCCTGGTTCAGGGCCAGGATTACAAGCTTGCCTTTGACATTGAGGTCCCTTCTCCGCGCACGGCGGTAATCGAGCTGCAAGGGAGGGACGGCACCGTCTACGCTTCAGAAACGGTCCTGCTGAAGGCAGGAGCCCAGAAGGCGGAGGCGGTATTCCCCGATCTGGCCGGAGCAACTGACACGCTGGGCCGGTTTGTGCTCCATCTCGGCAATGCAGCGGGTATTGTCCAGTTGGATAACTTCCTGCTGCTGCGCACCAGCTTCTACTATGATCCTTCGCTGGTCTATTATCCGCTGGTGAACGGGGATTTCAGCTTTGGCTTCAATAGCTGGGAGCGGCTGCTGACAGAGCAGGGCGGCGCGGCCACCGCTGCGGTTACAGAGGGAGCAGCCGCCTTCAACATTGCCAATACCGGCAACCAGCCCTATTCGGTAATGCTGTTCCAGAATGGGCTGAAGGTTGCCGGCGGCACCGACTATGTTATCGAATTCGACGCGAGTTCAAGTGTTGCCCGCAGAATCAGCGTCAATGTGGAGAATGCTTCGTATCAGCCTTCTTTTACACAGATCATTAAGATCACACCGGAAACCAACCATTACAGATTCGAATTCCGGCAAGGTGTGAATGATACTCTGGCGCTGAAGTTCCTGCTGGGCAAGGTCGACGGTGTGAGCATTCCGCAGGCGCATGAGCTGGTGATCGACAATGTGAGGTTTGAGATCAAGAATGCCCCGGCCAAACCGCAGGAGCTGCTCAGCGACAGTACGAACAACCGGGTATCGCAGCCGGTAGAACTGACGTTCAACGAGAATGCAGCATGGCGCAGCAGCATCACAGCCGTGAAGGTCAACGGCACAGCACTTGCCGAAGGGCAATATACCGTCCAAGCAGGCAAAATTACGATAGAACCAGCCGCTTTCCCTGCTGAAGGCAGTTACATGATCACTGTGGAAGCTGAAGGATATGTCAGCGCCACGGTAACGCAAACCATTCTGGCCAATGACAACAATCTGGTCGTCAACGGTTCGTTCGTTAACGGTACAACGGGCTGGTCCACCTGGTCCGGGGAAGGCGGCGTGTCATCTTTTAACGTGAATGAGGGTGTGGCGGAGATTAGAATTGACGTTGCCGGTACGGCGGCCTGGCACACGCAGTTTTACCAGGAGGGCATCCCGCTGGAGGCTGGAAAGACGTATGAGCTGAGCTTCAAAGCCAAATCGACCGTTCCAAGGCAGATTATCGTGGAGTACAGCGGCACCTCGGCCGCAGCGGCGCAGGCGAAGTTCGAGGTTACCGCGACCTGGGCAACCTACAGTGCCCGGTTTACCGTAGATAACAGTAACCCGCTGAAGCTGAACTATCTGATCGGTGCGGCAATGGGAGAAGACAAGACGGCGAATGGAATCCCGCATACACTCTCTTTTGACGACATTAGGGTGACAGAGGTGGAAGGCGGGGGCGGCACGCCAGTGGAACCGGCCAGCGGCAAGCTGGATAATGGAACCTTCGAACCGGCAAAGGGCTTAACAGGCTGGACGCAATATTTTGACGGGACCGGTTCAGCCGCCGCGAAGGATGGAGAACTGGCCGTGGCACTGACAGGTACGGGAACGGCCAACTAAGGCAGGCAATCATATTTACATTGATAACGTGAGTCTGACTGAAGCTCTGTGAGAGCGCAGCACTCCATAACAAGAAACAGCCGAAGTCCTTGGTTAAGGATCTCGGCTGTTTCTTTTTTGCGGCAATAGGAAAACCCGGGTGCAGTAAGCTCTAGGATTCTTTAGGAATCAGTTCGAAGATTTTGCCGGTTTCCAGTGCTTCAATCAGCTTCAGGAGCCAGCGGTAATATTTAATCGCTTCCTCAATTTTGACTTCATCAGTATTGAGCAGCTGTTCCACTTCCGGTTCATCCGCATAGTCGCTTTTCATTTGTCTGATTTCGTTCAGTGATTTGCTCAGCGCCGACATATTTCCTTCAACGGCTTTTCTCCATTTAATAGAGAAGTAATCACTGAAGTTCTGATGCCAATCGGGAACTACCTCGAACAAATCCTTCCGGGTGCCTTTTCCCCATACCTTGTCAATCATCTTCAGATCCAGCAGGGTGCGCACCCCTGTACTCATGGAAGTCTTGCTCATTCCCATAGTCCGGCTAAGCTCGTCCAGCGTTACAGGACCCTGATTGAAGTACATATAACCGTATAAATGCCCAATGGACAGTGTTATTCCGTACAAATCCATATTTTTGCCGATGGAATCGATGACGCGCTCCCGGGCTTTGCTGATTCTCTCTACTTGTTCGGGCGCAAGCCCTACTAAATCATTCATAAAGGTCCCTCCTGAGGTGTAGGCTAATGACTGCAAACCTCTATTGTGTATTGTAATCAAATCCCTGTGTATAAGTAAAGAATTCATCTGGAACGGGATTTGCCGTTAAACGGAGTATTCTTTACATAAAGTACGTAAAGTTAAAACTGTACACTAATTTTTAAGCGTATATGAACTTTGCGTCGCATTTCACATGTCCGTTACACTAGTTTGAGTGAAGCAAGACGAAAATTTGCTATACGGAAGAAGGAGGTCACCATGACAATTATTGAGGTGAAGCAGCTTACCAAGGTATTTGGTCATGATGCGGTACGGGCTCTTCCATTACTTGCGCAAGGATGGTCTAAAGAGAAAATTGCCCGGGAAGCCAAGCTGACGGTTGGAGTCAACAGGGCGGACTTCCGCATCGAAGAAGGAGAAATCTTTGTCATTATGGGGTTGTCGGGAAGCGGCAAGTCCACTCTGGTCCGGTTATTGAACCGTTTGATAGAGCCTACGGGGGGACAGGTGCTTTTTAGAGACAAGGATGTCGTCAAAATGAATCCTGAACAGCTCCGGCAGTTCCGCCGCAAAAATATCGGAATGGTATTCCAGAAGTTTGCGCTGTTCCCGCACCGCACGGTGCTGGCCAATGCCGAATATGGCCTTGAAGTGCAGGGGGTGGAGAAAAAGAAAGAACCCGGCTTGCCATGCAGGCTTTGGAGCTCGTAGGCCTTAAAGGCTGGGAGCATCACCATCCCGATCAGCTCAGCGGTGGGATGCAGCAGCGGGTGGGCCTGGCCCGCGGACTTGCCAATGATCCGGATATTCTGCTGATGGATGAGGCTTTCAGTGCGCTGGACCCGCTGATCCGCAAGGACATGCAGCAGGAGCTGCTGGAACTGCAGTCCAAAATGAAGAAGACGATTGTATTCATCACACATGATCTGGATGAGGCCCTGCGCATTGGCGACCGGATCGCTTTGATGAAGGATGGCGTGATTGTGCAGATCGGTACGCCGGAAGAGATTCTGATCCAGCCTGCCAACAAATATGTGGAGCGTTTTGTCGAGGATGTCGATCTGTCCAAGGTGCTGACCGCAGCACATGTGATGCGCCAGCCGGAAATGATCCGGCCGGAGCGCGGACCGCGCGTTGCGCTGCAATTGATGCGGGACAGCGGCGTCTCCAGTCTGTATGTGGCCGATAAAGAAATGAAGCTGCAGGGAGTGGTTACGGCAGAGGATGCGGCGCAGGCGCTTAAGGAGAATCGGCCGATTCTTGAGGTCATGCGCAGAGAGATTCCCCGTGTATCTCCGGATACGCTGCTGAATGATCTGTTTGAACTCATGTCCGAGACGCATCTGCCTGTTGCAGTTGTGGATGAAGCGGACAAACTGAAGGGCATTGTTATCAAAGGGGCCGTTCTGTCTGCCCTGGCGGGCAATGCGGTTCCGGAAGGGGAGGGAATGCGATGAATATTCCTAAGCTGCCGCTTGGCAAGGCTGTCGAATGGCTGGAGAATTGGTTAACCACCTACCTGGGGCCGTTCTTCGACTTCATTCATGCGGTTATCGGCGGAATGGTGAACGGTATCGAAACGGCGCTCACTATTCTTCCAGCCCTTGTGCTGATTCTGATTATAACCGCTTTGGCCTATTGGATCGGCAAGTGGCGCATGGCGCTCTTCGCGCTCGCCGGGCTGCTGCTGATTGACAATCTGGGTCTATGGGGGCCATCGATGCAGTCACTGGCGCTTGTATTGACGGCCTCGGTGCTGGCAGTGCTGATTGGCGTTCCGCTTGGGGTGCTCTGCGCGCAGAGCAACGGGGTCCAGAATACAGTGACACCGGTTCTGGACTTTATGCAGACCATGCCCGCATTTGTCTATCTTCTGCCAGCAGTGTCTTTCTTTTCACTCGGGGTCGTTCCGGGTGTCATTGCTTCCATTATTTTTGCTATTCCGCCTACCATCCGCCTGACCAATCTGGGTATCCGCCAGGTATCCCCGGAGCTGGTGGAAGCGGCTGATGCATTCGGTTCCACTTCGGGCCAGAAGCTGTTCAAGCTGCAGCTGCCGATTGCCCTGCCGACGATCATGGCCGGCATTAACCAGACGATTATGCTTTCACTGTCCATGGTCGTCATCTCATCGATGATCGGGGCTCAGGGCGTTGGCGCCTATGTATACCGGGCAGTGTCGCAAGCCAAGACCGGCGCGGGCTTTGAAGCGGGGATCGCAATCGTCATTATCGCGATACTGCTTGACCGCCTGACTCAGAAACTGGTGAAACCAAAAAAAGGATAGGAGTGTTATTGATATGAAGAAAAAAACCTGGGGAATGCTAATGCTGATTTTGCTCGTAGCGGTAGCCGCCGGATGTTCATCCAGTCCGTCCAAGGCTAAAACGGTGAAGCTGGCCTATGTGGCCTGGGATTCGGAAATTGCCAGCACTAATGTGGTCAAAGAGGTGCTTGAATCGAAGCTCGGTGCTTCTGTAGAAATGCTGCAGGTGGATGCCGGTCCGATGTGGGCCGGGATTGCTGACGGCAGTGCCGATGGCATGGTAGCCGCGTGGCTGCCGAGCACACATGCTTCTTACCTGGAGAAGTACGGACAGGATATGGAGGACCTGGGGGCTAATCTTGAAGGGACCAAGACCGGGCTTGCCGTTCCTGCCTATATGGATATCAAATCGATTGAGGATCTGAAGAATGCCGGTGTGGCAAAGTCCCTGAACAACCAAATTATCGGAATAGAGCCGGGCGCCGGCATCATGACTGCCAGCCAAAAGGCAATCGATGCCTATGGACTAAGCGATTACACCCTGCTGGAGAGCTCTTCGGCGGCGATGGCACAGGAGCTGCAAAAGGCTTATACGGACAATAAGCCGATTGTCGTTACCGGGTGGACACCGCACTGGATGTTTGCCAATATGGATCTGAAGTATCTGGATGATCCGAAAGGCGTCTATGGCGGGGCCGAGCAGATCCACACCATGGTACGCAAAGGCCTGAAGGAGGATATGCCGGATGTCTACCGTTTCCTGGATCAATTCCAGTGGACGCCGGAGGATATGGCGCAGGTAATGGTCGAAATCCAAGGCGGCAAATCTCCTGAAGATGCAGCGAAAGCCTGGGTTTCGGAGCATGAGGATCAAGTGAATACCTGGATCGCCGGAATCGAATAAAATCATTCTGCGTGAGCTGCAGAGTTTTGCAGCAGCTGAAAATGTGTGCTATGATGAGGGAACATAAGGCTACAATTCTGTAACCTGTACGCCGGTTATCATGTTCCTTACATTACACATCTTATAAGCAGATCCTATTCTATAAACACCCCGTGAGGGGTGTTTTTCTTGGAAATATAAGCATTCATATATTTTTCCGCCGTGGCTGTTCCTTCTTATACACAAGGTTGTATAGGCATTGACGGTGCTTTTCGGAAGATGAAAGGAGGTTGCTCCATGACAGAGACCATCAATGCCTGGATCGATTGGCTGCTGCAGTCACTTGGACTCAGCGGCCCGTACATTCTGCTGGTCACCGTCCCGCTTACGGTGCTGCAGAGCCTGTTCGGATTTTTCCCTTTGGCGGTATTAATTGTTCTGCACGTATCTGTATTTAATGTAATCGGAGGGATGCTTGTCAGCTGGCTGGCCTGTAATATTGGGGCGATGCTCACCTATTTTCTGTTCCGCCGTTTTCTTTTTGACTGGTTCGACCGGAAATGGCGCTCCAAGCTGAAGCGCTATGACAAATGGCAGCGTTATCTTGACCGCTACGGCGTCTGGACACTGGTGCTGCTGCGTACGGTCCCGATCATGCCCAGCAATGTCATCAATTTCATGTCGGCGGTTTCGCCGATGAAGGTCCCGGCATTTATTTGGGGGACGGTTCTTGGCAATCTTTCATACATCTGGCTGTTCGGAACGCTCGGCTCGACGCTCATTGTCTCCAGAGAGGAATGGAACGGCTTCCTTCTCTGGTACGGAGTGTTTGTTGTGATTCTTATCGGGATCTTCATCCGCCGCCACTGGGGACATCTTCAGGAGGATAAGCGCAGCCGGATGGAATAGCGGAGATTGTGTGGTTATCTAAAAAAGAACGCTGATGCTGCAGCCTGGCCCCACTTTTTGGGGTTATTTTGTGCGTGTCCTGAATAGCCTATAGTAACCGGAGGCGGCTAGACCTCCGGGAAGGTCGGGAGGGACAGAGGGCATGGGCAGAATCAAAAAATGGGGGAGCCGGAGCGCAAAGGTCCCCAATCTGGGACGGCTGAGGCTGCCCAGGCTAGGTTGGGTTGGCATTCCGAAAGCAGCGGGACGCAGCCCGGTGTTCAAGGCCAAGCCTTCCAGAGCGGGCAGCCGCTTGTCCGGTCAGGGCATACGGTATGGAAAGCCGAAGGGCAGGGGATTTTTGCGCCTGCGGGGCGGTGGTGAAGGGAAGAAGACTGAGGCCGGTTCTTCAGTACGGAGCCAGAAGCCGCGCAGACGGGGCAGGTTCTGGCTCATTCTCAGCCTGGTACTCATTCTGGCGGTACTGCAGAGCCTGCGTTATGTGGAGAAACATTTGAAGCCGCCCATTCTTCATTTGGCACAAATCCGTGTCAAGCAGATTGCTACTGAATCGATCAACAAGGCGATCACCACCCAGGTGGCCGATACAGGGAACGCTGAAGCGCTGATTGATTGGAAAACGGACAAAGAAGGCAAAGTATCGGGCTTCATGCTCAATTATAAGGAGCATATGCGCATTACGTCACAGGCGGCAGAGGTCATCCAGTCCACACTGCAAGAGCTGCATAATCAGACGGAGCGAATTCCGCTTGGTCAAGCGCTGGGAAGTTCGCTGATTGCTTCCTTTGGCCCCGATGTGCCGATTAAGATTGAACCACAGGGTGCGGTCAAGGTAGAGCTGAATACCCGCCAGAAGGATGCCGGAATTAATATGATTCTGGTCGAGGTATACATTCATATTGTGACCGAGGTTGCTGTCATTATTCCGTTCGATATGGAGCCGCAGGTAGTGGATACCGAAATTCCCGTTTCCTATCTGATGGTGGTCGGTGATGTTCCTATGTACTACTATGATAACCAGGGCCAGCCTGTTGGAGACAACGGAAGCAGCGCGCCGGGAATTGCCATTCCGGCACCTGCCGTAGACGGGAATAAGGCAGCGACACCGGTGCCAGACAGCAGCAACCCGGAAACCGGCAATTCCCCGGGAGAGGCTACCCAATCTCCGGATTCAGGTGCAGCGGATACGGGCCATACGGAGGAGGAAACCGGCAGCGGCTCCGGGGAAGCGGGCAGCGAGTGAACGCTTACACAAGTTCGTTCCGCTTATTGGATATGAACAGCGAGCGCTGCAGCAGCCTATCCGGAGCGATCACCACATCCTGAAGATTTCCTCTTGATCCCCGGCTTACGATTTCCTGTTCATTTTTCGGAATATACTCGACGCCTACGGATAGGCAGAGACTTTTTTTGAATAATATCTATGTAATTCCATTTCAGGGGAGTTTGGATGATGGAAAAGGAAAGTTAATATCTCACAGGGCAGGGATACCTGCAGTAAACCGCTCATACACTTTAGGTAGCATTATTTTTACCTAATGGAGAGTGAGCCCTAATGTCAGATTCTAATCATTCTGTCAGGAACGAGCGTCTGGCAGGCAGATACAGCTACCTGGAGCGGGAAGGGTTGCTTCCGCTGCCGGTGCAGGATGGCATAACCGTGGTGGTGGAGCTGCGTTATGCCGCGTGGGCCGGGGAATGTCTGAACCTTTTGCAGCAGCACTCCGGTGCTTCGATTTCATTGATTGGTGTTGCCATGGACACGGATTTTCCGCTAAAGCCGTTGGCGGAAGCTTTTCCGGGGCGGTCTTTATTCCCTATGAACCCGGAAAATATGGGGTGAACGAGGCTTTGGCTTATGCCGGGACCTCTTTTGTCGCGCTGCTTGAGGACCGTGTGATGGTGAGTCCCGGCTGGGTTGGCAATCTGCTGTGGCCGTTTATTGATGATCCTTCCGTCCAGGTGGCTGCACCCCGCTCTTCAACTGAGCCGGGTGAGGCCAGAGAGCGGCTGCATTTCGGCACTGAACAGGAATTGTCTGCTTATGTCACCCATTCGCTGGAACGGCGGCAGGGTGAATGGCATGAGGCCCCCGTGCTGTGCGGCTCCTGTCTGGTCTTTACCCGGGAGCTGCTGCAGCGTATCGGCGGGTTCGATTCCACGCTTGTCAAGCGGCAGCTGATGGTGGCCGACTGGTGCCTGCGGGCCCGTCAGCGGGGGGGCCGTCTGGTGCTGAGCGACTCTCTGTACGTTCACTCCCTGCAGCCGCTTCTTGAATCTCGTGCAAAAGCTGAACATGAAGACATGCAGGATGGAGTTCAAGCGTACCTGGCCAAATGGGGCCTGGACCACTGTGATGTGAACGTGGAGGAAGGGATTCTTCCGGTCCCTCCGGATGTTTCAGCTCTGCCGCCGAGGCCAGGGATAATGCTGGAAAAATCGACAGCAGCACCGGTTCCGCTCGTCACGGCTGTTGTCTATTCTGAAAGGCCTCTTATGCTTACATCCGAAGAATTCTGTGAATCCCAGAAGAGGCTGCAAGGGCAGCAGAGCTACGGCAATATCCGCTGGGTATGGATTAGGGACAGCCGCAGAGATGCCCTCCCCGAATTTCCGGTACGGGAGCAGGATGCGGTCATTGCGGTTCAAGGCGAGGGCTCCTGGCTGCATGCACTGGAGAATGCCGCTGCCTTATATGACAGCGAGATCATAGTATATCTCTCTGCTTCTGCAGATTACGACAGTCATTATGTGAAGCGGATTGCCGAGGCTGTCCTGCATGGTTCAGCCGACCTCGTGGTCAGCCGGGCGGATTCCGTAATAGAGGAGCCTGCATCCGTTCAGGGGCTGCCTCCCCTGATTCCGGTGAAGCTGCCTTTGGAGCGCATTGCCCACAGGAGCGGAATCGTTCCCGGCCGCATCACCAGACAGAAGGTATCCGGTCACGGTCTTCAACTGGAGCCGCAGCCTTCCCTGGCGATTGGATATATAGGCGGTCCGCCTGAAGCGAACATCCTCACCCGGCGTTCCGGCGGGGAGGTCCGCTTATGAATTACTTGATTCTCAGCCATGTCCCCTGGGAGGATTATCCCTATAAAAGACTGCTGGATCTTCTGCCGGAACGGGCAGAGGTCTGTTTTGCCGGCGCAATGGCTTCCGATCAGCAGGCTGACAGCGGGATCCGCCCGGTGTCCCTGGCGGAATTGAAAACTCTGGATGGCAAGGGGTATACCATACTTGTCTCTTCGCCCTATTGGCTGCAGGATGTGCTGGCTCTGAAGCCGGGCTATACAGTAGCGCTGCTGGAGCCGTGTCCCGAAGGCGAGGATAACTCGCTGTGGAATAAGTACAGCGCCCTGCTCGCCGCCAGGGCAGACCTGGTGGGTACGGTTTCGGAACGGTTATATCTGGAGCAGAATCTGTACAGACCGAAGGTGGTTTATCTCGGCGGGGATCATCCGTTGTCCTGCGGTCTGATGCGGCGGGGGGACCAGCTGTTTTTTCTGACTGACTATGAAGCCATCTGGATTCAGGCGCTTACGGAATTGTGGCAGCCCGCTTCCCCCGGGGCAGGGGGATGGCTGTTCATACAGCACCGCCTAAGAGCGGATTTCTACGTGTCCATGTGCGGGAAGATGCCTGTCCAGCCGACGGTGCATTATCTGGCTGCCACGTATTTGTATTTGCTGGGAGATGAAGCCGCCGGGCGTTATCTGGCAAGATCTTTTGAACTCATGCTGCTCCATGATTATACCGATTGCCTGCACTCCCATTACCGTTTTTTTTCGGCGATTGAAGCCAAGAAGGGCAATCTGGAGCTTGCCGTCGCCCAGTATGAGATCACAGCGTTTACCGAGGATGAGAGAAAGACAGCCGTACAGATGCGGCAATGGCTGGACAACGGGCAATCTGAACTGCTTGAGGCGGAAATTTACCGTGTGAATGAAGACATCGCTGAGGCTGTCCGGATTCTGGAGAACTTGTCCTGTCCCGAAGCGCAGCCGCTGCTGCTGCAGAATTACATCACCTCCTTTCAGTGGGACAAAGCGCTGCAGCTCCAGCGTGAATCCGGGCTAAGCAGCAGCGAGGCGGGAAATATTCCGCTGCCGGACGGTGCAGTGCTGCCAATCAGCGCGACGCACCCCGCAAGTGCGGTGCTGCTGGCCGGTACGGAAATTCCCGTATACGGCGGCATTCAGCTCCCGGTCATTGAAGGGACGCTGCATCTGCTGCATGGCAGAAGACATGCGGCGATCCGCAGCTTCCTGCGGGTGGCAGGAGCCGGCGGCGAAGCCCGCACATTATTCGCAGAGATGGCTGACCTGGAGGAAGCGGTAGGCCGGTTAAAGGGGGAGGACCGATGATCAACAAGGGGAGACCGCTGCGCAAAACCTCCGGGAACCGCCTGACCGCCATGATGCAGGTACGCAATGAAAGCGGACGCTATTTGGAACAGGTGCTGGAGGAACTGAGCGGTTTTGTGGACGATATTGTCATCGTGGATGACGCCAGCACAGATGGCACGGTACGTCTGTGTGAATCTTTTGCCAAAGTGACAAAGCTGGTGACGCTGGAAGGGTCACGGTTCAACCGGGAGTGGGAGCTCCGGCGGACCTTGTGGGAACTGGCGGTGTCGACGGACCCGGACTGGCTGCTGTCCGTGGACGCCGACGAATTCTATGAAGAAGAGGCCAAGCGGGAAATGCGCCGCCTAATAGATCAGGATGTGTACGACTGGGTGGCCTTCCGGCTGTATGACTTCTGGGGCGGCACCACGCATTACCGGGAAGACGAACACTGGAACATTCATACCAAGCACACCCGGACGCTGGTCCGTTATCTGCCGCAGTTTTATTATTTTACACCTCAAATGGATCATCATGTTCCCCGTCTGCCGCTGTCCTACGCGGTCCTGCCGGGGTTCCTGACCGAGCTGCGCGTGAAGCACTACGGCTGGGCGCTGCCGCCCGAAGCCCTCCGTGAGAAATATGACCGCTACATGAAGCTGGACCCCGAGGGAAAATGGGGCAGCCTGGAACAGTACGCCTCCATTTTGGATGAGAATCCCCGTCTAGTGGAGTGGCAGGAACGGCGGGGACTTGGCAGCCCGGAATAGCGATTGGATACTGGCAGTAGCTTGAATAGAGTAGCTTGAAATTCGGCTGCATTTTGTACAACAGAATTGTCAAAATTGAGGGGGATTAACCCAGTTCATTGTACTTTGTGCAGTAGAATTTAGCAGAAACCCTTTAAATCACCGAATTAGCCGATTTCTATTGCATGAAGTGCAATTGAATCCTTTACAGAGTTGATTCACTAACATTCTATTGTACATTCTGCAATCTGAGGATGTCTGCACTGGGAATCGATTATACTCCTCGGGCTATTTTCGCATTTCCTGCCCTTTTTGCACACTAGCGCTTCTCACACTTTACGCACTTTATGGACTATACGCATTCTCATTCGCTCATTCACTCACATCTCGCATTTTACAAGCCGTCACGAAGCGCTGTTCTTACAAGCAGCAGCCAAGGAATCCTTCCCTGTAGCCCGTTATCCGGAAAAGCCTCTGCCGCCGGCTGCGGCTGCGTTACCCGATTGGCGCAGCGCGTTTTCGGCTGCCGGATCAAGCTGCGGCACCCTTCCGCAGGAAGCAGCTATGGCGCATAGAGCAGCCATTCGGCCGGGCTGCCAGCTGCACCGCCGGACTGCTGCGCATGGCTGCTGTATTTTCAGCAGATGGTAAGGCTCCAGCAATTGTCCTTCTTCCAGCAGCAGAGCCGCGCAGCTCTCCAGCAGATCTGTGAAATCAGGGAATAAGCGGAGCCCTTCCTTATATACAGCCTTGGCTTCTTCTGCGCGTCCGCTGGATTGCAGGGCATAGGCCGTCTTCAAATAGATATCGGCAAAATAACCGGGGTCCGCAGGGGCAGACTTCAGGAGCGGCAGCAGAACATCAGCAGCAGTTCCATACTCTCCCAGCTGGTAATATTCGGTTCCCAGCGCATACTGCAGGGGAGGCTCGCCGGATCATGCCGCAGCGCTTCATGGATCAATTTCAGATTGCGGGCAGTTTTGTCTTTGCGCCTCAGCTCATCCTCCAGGTAGCCGTAATGCTGGACAGGCAGCGCTGCATACGCGATTTTTCCGTCGGCCAGGGCCCAGATGCTGCTTGCGGCTTCCTCATGAATCGTTCCCCGGAACTTAATGCGTTCATCGTTACGGAACAGCCTGCAGACGTTGTCCGTCACGTATTCTCCATTGGCAGCTTCCCCTACATAGTGGATAAAAGGCAGGAAGTAGCCGTGCACATGCTCTGCGCCGAGCAGCACGTTCAGAGCGTCGGCCGGCCATCCGAGATCAGTGTCCGCAGATTATCGGGGTTTGCCTGAAACGAACTGAAGTTTGGCAAAAGGATTCATCCTCTCTTACTAGAATAGGAAGAACAACCTGCTCATAGTAAAAATCCCAAACCGTCGTCTGGGTTTTCAAAAAAGCGGGCTGCGATCAGACAATAGCCTGTACAGATGAACAAAAACCATTCGAATGTTGTGATATTACTATACGGAAAAGTTTCGAGAATGACTGGGCAGGCAAACTCAATTACCGGCAGAATTGACCGTTGAGGTCTATTTTTCTTAAAATGGGATAAATAAGGGCATGCTACATAATAACTTCAGGCTCAATCATTCCCAGTGAAAAGAGGACATATATGGAAAGCTGTCTGTTCATCCATGGCTTTACAGGGGTGAGTACGAAATCTCGCCGCTGGCGCAATTTCTGGAGCAGCATGATTACCATGCCAGAACGTTTACACTCAAGGGGCATGGGGGCAGCCGAAATGATCTGCTGCAATCTGACAGGCATGATTGGCGGCAAAGCGCTGAAGATCAGCTGCAGGATCTGCTCCTCGGCAGTGAGGGCGTGCATCTGATCGGTTTTTCGACCGGGGCACTGATCGCTTCCTATTTGTCGGTACAATATCAAGACCGCATCAAGTCGCTTACCCTGCTGTCCACCCCGTCTTTCCTTTGAATCTGCTGGAGATTGCAAGAACCCTGGGCAGCCCGGTTATGGTTAGAAACTACCTTAGCAAATTCGGGACGACTCCGGCGAAGGCTACCAAGGAATTTTTGCGTCTGGTGCGGGAGAGCTTCAACATTTATCCGCAGATTAAGATCCCGACTCTGATTGTTCAGGGCCGGAGAGATCATCTCGTGAGAGCCAAAAGTGCGGCTTATCTGCAGCGCACGATCCCCTCAGGAAGCAAGCGGGTATTAATGGTGGAGCGAAGCGGACATATGCTGTGCCACGGTGAACACAGCGGGCAGATGATGAATGAAGTGCTGCAGTTTATGCGGACCTCCGGCCGTGCCGGACTGAATTGAATTGCGCCGGAAGTGCCTGAACCTGGCAAACCCTCCTTCACAACAAGCGTGGAGGAGGGTTTTTGGCGTGCCATATTCCGTTGACATCCCTTAGTCGGTATGATAGTTTCTATTTAGGGAAACCGGTTTCCCTATCATTGTTTATGTTCTTGAATGTCTACAGGAGGATTCCCGCGGAAGGAGTTCCGGCGCCAGCAGCAGCTTCTGCAGAGCTTCGTTTTTGCCGCCGATCCGTTCCATTAAGAGCTTCCCGGCAGATACGCCCAGATGGAAGGTATCCAGATTAAGCGAGGTTAGCGGTGGTGAGGTATAGCGGGACAAGGGATAATCATCAAAGGTTGCAATCCCAAGCTGTGTTGGAACCTCCACCCCAAGCTCTCTGGCAGCCAGCAGCACTCCGTAGGCTGCAAAATTGCTCATACAGATTACCGAGTCCGGCGGTGTCTCGCTTAACAGCAGTTGCTTCGCCGCTTGATAGCCAAACGCCTCTTCTGCTTCGCCATTAATAATCCATTCCTTGCGGAGCGGCTTGCCAGCCTGCCCAAGGACCTGCCGGCAGCCTTCCAGCCGCCGGATGAAGAGCGGGTCTCCCGCGTATCCGCCAATAAAAGCCACCGCAGAATAGCCCTCCTCCAGCAGATGCCTGGTGAGCATTCTGCCGCCGGCTTCGTTGTCGAAGTCGACCCAGCATCCGGATGCTGCAACTTCTCCCAGCGAGACATAAGGAAACTCAAGATGGTTAAGCCGGGTGCACAGCTCCTCTGTCAGGACCGAGGTGTTGGCGATAAGGCCATCCACCTTTTTACTCCTTACGAGTCTATGCAGGAAATGGCCATCAGGATGATTGTGCTCGACATTTGCGATGGTCAGCTCATATTTCAGGGAGCCGATCACACTCTCAATTCCGCCGATGATGTTGTAGAAGAACTGGTTCAGGAATTCGCTGGACTTGGACATATCGATTAACAGTCCGATATTGCTGCTGCTCTGCCGGGCCAAGCCTGTGGCGATGCTGCTGGGTGTGTAATTCATCTGTTTCATAATTTCTCTGACCTTTTGTTTGGTTTCCTGCGAAATTTTTGGTGAATCATTCAGCACCTTAGATACAGTGGATTTGGCTACCCCCGCCGCAATGGCGATATCCGTAATCGTTACCTTCATAAGTTTTCCCTCACGGTCCTGACGGTTTTTTTTGAATGATTAATATTCATTAATCAAGATATAATCCCATCATACAATAAAAGGAGCTTGTATAATATGATTCGCTGGTTTCTGTACCATACTGCTGAAGATCCCTTTGCCTTTCCGGTTGGTTCCGGCTTATTGAAGCTGCGCCTCTTTGTGCAGAATGGCCAGCAGCTGTCCTGCACTGTGATTCACTCCGACCGCTATGACTCGCCGGGGAACGAAATCCCGCTTCCGATGGAGCGGATCGGCTCTGCCGGAGCTTATGAAATCCACGAGGCTGTTCTACAGTCGGCAACCGGCAAATGCAGATATTTATTCCACGTCGAGAACCCTGCCGGTGATTATGTATGGTACGGGGAGAGAGGTCTTTCCGAGAACAGGGAGCACGCAGGCTCTTTTCAATATGCTTACATGCACCGGCCGGAGGCTGTTAAGCTGCCTTCCTGGAGTTCTGATGCGGTTGTCTATCAGATTTTTCCCAGCAGCTATAACGGAGGGACCCTGAAAGGAATAACAGAAAAAATCCCTTATCTGCACCAGTTGGGTATTACGGCCCTGTATATGACGCCGATTTTTGAATCCACTACCGAGCATAAATATAATACCTCGGATTATTACAAGGTTGATCCTGCATTCGGCAGCACGGAGGATTTGAAGGCATTGGTGGATGAAGCCCACCGCCACGGGATCAGAGTTCTGCTGGATGCTGTATTCAACCATTCCGGCGATACTTTTTTTGCCTTCAAGGATGTGCTTGAGCACGGAGAGAATTCCCGGTACAAAGACTGGTTTGTGATTCATTCCTTTCCGGTGGTGCAGACGCCTTCCCCGAACTATGAGACCTTCGCCAAAGCGGTGTCGATTATGCCCAAGCTGAATATGGACAACCCCGACGTTGCTGATTATATGATGGAGGTCTCCAAGCACTGGGTGCGGGAGGCGGGGATCGACGGCTGGCGTCTGGATGTAGCCAATGAGGTATCCCCAAGGTTCTGGACGCGGTTCCGCCGGGAGCTGAAGGCGGAGTTTCCCGAACTGCTGCTGATCGGTGAGATCATGCATGATTCCGGGCCTTGGCTGAGGGGCGACCAGTTCGACGGGGGCATGAATTATGTGCTGCGCGACGCAGTACTGGAGTTCTTTGCCGAGCAATATGCAGGGCCGGTGCGCTTTATGGAACAGGTGTTGCATCAGGAGGCATTATGTAATGATCAGGCGAATTCCGCCATGTTCCAGCTGCTTGGCAGCCATGACACGCTGCGTTTTCTGACGGCCTGCAAGCAGGGGGGCGGGGCTGGGAACATGAGAACACAGCTGTACAGCGGATGCGGCTGGCAGTCTTTTTCCAAATGACCTATATCGGGATGCCGATGATTTATTACGGAGATGAAGTAGGCATGGAGGGAGCGACGGACCCGCACTGCAGACTGCCGATGGTGTGGAAGGAGCAGGAGCAAAATACGGCGCTTCATGCCTGGTATACCCAGCTGATTTCACTCCGGAAACAGTATGAAGTGCTGCGGAAAGGCGCTTTCCGTCCCTGGTGCACGGATGAAGCCCGCAATGTTCTCGGCTATATCCGGTGCAGCGGCCAGGATCAGATGGGGCTGTTGATCAATAATTCCCCTAACCGCTACCAGCTGGAGCTTAGCCGTTTCCGTTCTGACGACAACGTTCTGACTGATCTGCTGACCGGAGCAACCTTCCCCGGCACCGGACGTTTTCTGGTGGAGATTGAACCCTTTGGCTGCCTGATGCTCTACTAGGATGCGCTGCGGAAACTCCTTGCCTATAAATCTGGGCTTATAATATGATGTTGGGGAACATTGTATATTAACAACAGAGATGCAGCTCCATATATCAAGATGACTACTCTGTCATTTTCTGTATGGAAGGAAGGAGTACGTATGCCCAAAGTTCCGGAAGGATATGGGGAGAAAATGCGCGGTCTCATATTGGATGCGGCTTTGGAGATCTGCCGGACCAAGCCGGTATATGAAGTGACCATGCGGGATATCATCCGCCAGACCCGGCTCAGCGTAGGTACGGTTTATCGTTATTTTGAGGATATTGATGATATTTTCATAGGTTTGACTAACCGCAATCAAGATGAATATCAATTATGGGCTCATTGTGAGCCTTTATTTGCGGATGACCATAGCGTGCAGCAGGTTATTCTGGGGATATTCCATTACCTGGGGAATACTTGGCGGAGTCGATTCCGGCAGAAGGCAAGTTTGCATTCGAAATGAACATCAAATTTCTTGCGGACCCTGAATTATATGAGAAAAAAAGAACGGAATTACGGAAGTAGCAGATTTCGAGAAATTGATGCACCATACCATGAGGTATCTTGCCGGCAAGGTGGAGGCTGGCTTGCTGAAGCCTGTAATGCCGCTGGAGCATATTTTTGCATTTGCGGTGACCTCCCTGGATGGAATGGTAAGGGATTTGACTTTGGCACGGTGTTATTCACTGCCGGGCGATGACGCGGGCGTTACGCTGGATGAGCTGTCATTAACCGGCGCTTTGGCGAGAAGCCTGCTTTATTTACTGGGGGAGGCATAGCCCATATCCAGGACGGCGGCTCTGCCGCTTTTGATAAAATATAAGCCGTTTCTACTTGCGATGCGCAGAATGGACCAGCATTTTCCGGAAATGCTGTCCAGCCTGCGCTTATTTGAATTGTCCATAAACAGGCCGTACACATCATGCCTGCACGGGTTGTAAATCAGGTCCGCGGGGACCTGGTTTTTAGCATACGTGAGGCATTTTTGCTTGGAACGGACCCGATCCGGTGCCGCAGGGAGTGCGTGCTTTTTAGCTTGACAAAAGGGGAGCAGCTTCATATATTTAAAAGTGACTACCCCGTCATTTTTAAAATTATGGAGGGAAAAGGCCGTGGAAACGGGAAGATACGTGGGGTGGATATTGGATTCAGGGGATAGGAGAGCTTGAATATGGAACCATTTATCAAAATTGAAAAGGTGACACGGCAGTATGAAACGGGAGAAATGACTGTGACAGCCGTGGATGAGATGGATTTTACAATTAATAAAGGAGAATTTGTGGTCATACTCGGCCCTTCCGGCTCGGGCAAAAGCACGCTGCTGAACCTGTTGGGCGGCATGGATCAGGCCACCTCGGGCAATATCATTGTTGATGGGGCAAATATTGCCGGATTCTCCATGGACCAGCTATGCAATTACCGCCGCAACGAAATCGGCTTTGTATTTCAGTTCTACAACCTGATTCCCAATCTGACTGCAAAAGAGAACGTCGAGGTTATGCGGAAAATCTGCAGAAACGTGCTGGACAGCACCTCCGTCCTCAATTCTGTAGGCCTTGGCGGGCGGCTTCATCACTTTCCGGCTGAACTGTCCGGCGGTGAACAGCAGCGGGTGTCCATTGCCAGAGCCATCTGTAAGAATCCCAAGCTGCTCCTTTGCGATGAACCTACCGGAGCACTTGACAGTGTCACTGGCGCACTAATCATGGCTACTCTATGGGAGATGTGCAGAAAGAACGGACAGACGGTGATTATCGTAACCCACAACGCAGCCATTGCCGAGACAGCGGATAAAGTTATCCGGCTGAAGGACGGTAAAGTTCTGGAGGTCCAAATTCATAAAGAACCGCTTCCTATGAGCGAGGTGTCCTGGTGATGATTTTACCTCAAAAAATGTTCCGGGATATCTGGCACGCCAAGGCTCAATTCCTGACAATCATCATTATTGTCGCTTGCGGGATCTTTACATTTGTGGGGGCCATTACGGTGGGCGGGCGGCTGGAAAAAAGTGTTTCCCGTTTCTATGATGCCACAAGGATCAATGATATTTGGATCAATGTGCAAAATGCCTCGGATACAGATCTGGATGCCATTAAACAGCTTCCCGGCGTGGAGGAAGTACAGGGCAGAGCTGTGCTGAAGATGTTTTCCGGCAACCGTAGTGTTGATGTATTTGTTCTTAACGGAAATAAGCTATCCCGGCCTTATCGGGTTCAAGGGCAGCCTTATCAAGCCGGCGGGGAAGGCATCTGGCTGGACCGGGAATTTGCGGCAGCCAACGCCCTTAAGGTGGGGGATACACTGGACCTAAGCTTAGCAAGCGGCCGCAGCGGCAGAGTTGTTATCCAAGGCCTGGTCCTGAGTCCGGAAAAGCTGATCGATACCTCTTCCGAAACGCTGTCAACAAGACATGATCTTTACGGTTACGGTTACATGGATAAGCAGGCTGCAAGTGAATCCTTCCGTGTCTCCGGCATGAATCAGATTATGCTGAAAATAAAGCAGGGTGCAGACGGGCAGGCATTGATCCGTCAGGCTGAGAACCTGCTGGGCGGCAAGTATCTCGACAGTATGACCCACGAGGAGCATCCGAGCACAGCCGGAGCAGCCAACCAGATCGCCCAGTTCAAAACAGTCGGCTATGTGACGCCCGTTTTGTTTTTTTCGCTTGCTGTGCTTGTGATGGTCAGCACGATGAGCAGGCTGATCGCTAATCAGAGGACACAGATCGGCACCATGATGTCTCTGGGCTTCTCCCCCGGCAGATCCGCAGGCATTATATAACTTATGGGCTGGTGCTCGGAATTGCAGGCGGCATAATCGGGCTGGTGTCCGGATACTATGGAATTCCAAAGATTTTTATGGGGACTTTAACGAGGGCCTTTATTCTGCCGGAATGGACAACGGCGTTTCCGGTGGAAGCGGTGCTGTCTGTTGCAGCTGTCTGTGGATGCTGCGTTCTAGCCGTGCTGTTGGCCAGCGGGAACAAGCTTAAGCAATGGCCTGCCGCAGTTCTGCGCGGGAGTGTACCGCCAAGCCCCGGGCATTCGAGGGCCGGCAACCGGCTTAACCTGCGTTTACCTTCGTCCTTTGACAATGTATGGATGCTGCGGAATCTGAAAGCTCATAAAATGCGGGCGCTTATGGGCGTCATCGGGGCGTTTGGCTGCACATTTCTGATTCTGTTCGGCTTTGCCAATATCGATTCGAGCGGCGAGGCGATTGAAGCAGAGTTTGGCCGGCAGAATCTTTTTGCGTTAAAAGCAGATATCAATGCCACAAGCATATCCTTATTGCCGGACCCGTCCGCTAGTGAAACACCCGTGCAATATATACAGGAAGCGGGGATTCAGGTCAAATCGGAGCAGGGTGAGCGAAATCTGCTGCTTACGGTGCTGGATAACGGGGAATACATAAATCTGGATGTGAACAGCAGCAAGCCTGTAACTGTCCCTCAGGAGGGGATTGTTGTATCGGACAATACAGCGGACGTGTTGGGCGTGCAGAAGGGGGAGCGGATCAAAGTAAGGTTTGCAGGCGGTGCTTGGAGGGATTTCAGGATCGCGGATACGATTCAGGCCCCCGCTGCCAATAAAGTCTACTTATCCAGAAGGGCTTGGGAAAAATCCGGGGAAGCATTTGTTGTGACTTCTCTGCTGCTTGGCGGGCAGGCAAACCTGGAAAGAGTGAAAGAGGCCTACCCTGTCACTCAAATCGTAGCGAAAAAGGAGATCAGGGAGGCAAATGCACAGTTGAACGAAGGCGTTTTTGCCTCAGCTGCGGGATTAACCATTGCCGCCATATTCCTGGGGGTTGCTGTAATTTACAGTCTGGGCCTGATCAGCCTTACAGAAAGATCGAGGGAATTTGCCACATTAAAAGTCCTGGGCTTCCGGCAGCAAGAAATCCGGCGGCTGCTGGTGCGGGAGAACCTCCTGTTAACGCTGGCTGGAATAGCCTTGGCTGTTCCCGCTGCGTGGGAAGCTATTCAGGCCTTGGCAAAATGGAATGCCGATGAAACCATTATGTTGTTTCCCAAGATCAGGCTGCTAAGCTATTTTTCCGCGATTTGCCTTACGCTCCTGTCCTCCTATGCGGTGAATCGGTTAATGAGCAGGAAGATATCCCACATTGATATGGTCACTTCTTTAAAGGCGGTGGATTAGGTTTTTCTGATCAAGGGCGGCATTCCAGAAACTTATTTGTGTTTTTTCAAGGCTCTGTATTCCTGGGTTTCCCACTGCTTAAGCAATGGATAGGGATCAAAGGCCCATTCGGTAATCCCGCGGTCGCGGTAGATGCCATAATGCAGGTGAGGCGGGAATTTGCCTTGAGTACCAGGCTTGCCGTAGCCGGAGCTGCCGACCCAGCCGATCGTCTGGCCTGGAGCCACGATATCACCCCGGGAAAGGGATTTTTCAAATCCGGCCAGGTGGGCGTAATAATGGTAGCGGTTTTCGATGTCGCGGATCCCGATCCGCCAGCCGCCATAGCGGTTCCAGCCCTTGGTTTCCACAATGCCGAAGCAGGTGCTGCGCACAGTCATGCCGTAAGGTGTGAACAGGTCCGTCCCTTCATGGATACGTGCCCCGCCCCAGCTTCTGCCTGTCCCCCAGGTGCTGCGGTAGGAATAATTTTTCCCGACCGGCAGCGGAAAAGCACTGCCCGATAGATCAAGGCGTCCGAAATGCTCATACAGCTTGGCAAACTGCTCTATCCGCTGCGTGGCCCGGCCGTTATGGTAATATTCCCATACCCCAATATTGAAATCGCTGGAGGAGTCGCCGTATTTCATCAGATGCCTTGCCATACTGTAGAGCACATCGGCATCATTCTCAGGATCGGCCAAGCCGTCGCCGGACCCGTCATTTCCGAATCCTCCAAAAAAACGGATCGATTCCGGCGACTGGTCCTCCTGATTCGGGTTCAGCGGCCCGCTCCACACCGGTGGGGAAAGCTGATTCCGGTAAGGCGGGGTTGGGCTTGCTCCGCAGTCCCGCTTTTCTTTTTGGCAATCGTCCGCTCATACTGGTCGATAGCGGCGAAGCGGAACCAGGCAATGCCGGTAGCCGCGCTCATTTGATCATAAAGCTGCTTACGGCTGGCGGAGAGATTCTCCTTGCCGGGTGCAGCTTCACTGCTGACTGCGTGCTTATTGCCTGCGGCGGCTGCTGCCACAGCGTCGCTGTCGCCCCAGAGCATCGCAGCGGCCGACAGGCAGAGCACTGTTTTACGTATTGCAGCAATTCTGAATAGAGCCAGCATGTTAACAACCTCCTTGGTCCGGGTGCTGATTTTAAAGATGATGAAGTTCTGTATCGAAGAGCATCCCGGCGGGTGCTTTTCTTTTAGATTGAAACAAATAGCCTTTTTTTATCCGTTCTTGCCCAAACGTTCACAAAAACAGGCAAATGGCTCTTGCACATGCTATAATATGAGGCAGTAAACTTTTAAGCATGCAACTACTATTCAGGCGAAAGCGGGGTTCTCCACTTTGACTAATAATCGAACAGCCAAACAGCCCAAGCCAGACTGGATCAAAATCAAATTAACGACTGGCGATAATTATCAGGAAATTAAAGGCATGATGCGATCCAAAACCCTGCATACCGTATGTGAGGAAGCGCGCTGCCCGAATATCTATGAATGCTGGGCCAACCGTACGGCTACTTTTATGATTCTGGGTGACATTTGCACCCGGGCCTGCCGGTTCTGTGCCGTGAACACCGGCCTGCCGACCGAGCTTGATCTTCAGGAGCCGGAGCGTGTGGCCGAGGCTGCCGAAAATATGAAGCTGAAGCATTGTGTCGTAACCAGTGTGGCCCGTGATGATCTGAAGGATGGCGGCGCAAGGATTTTTGCCGAGACCGTGGCTGCAATTCGTAAGCGGCTTCCGCTGTGCAGCGTAGAGGTGCTGATTCCGGACTTCCTTGGCGAACGGGACAGTCTGGAAATTGTAATGAACAGCAAACCGGATATCCTGAACCATAACATTGAGACGGTAGAGCGGATGTCCGACCGCGTGCGGGCCCGGGCCAAATACCGCCGTTCCTTGGAGCTGCTGGGCCGGGCGAAGGAGATCAAGCCGGACATTCCAACCAAATCCAGTATTATGCTTGGCGTAGGTGAGGAATGGGATGAGATTCTGCAGGCGATGGATGACTTGCGTGCCGTGGATTGTGATATATTGACATTAGGCCAGTACCTGCAGCCGTCTCCCAAGCATTTGAACGTTGAGAAATTCTATACTCCTGAAGAATTCGCCCTGCTCAAGGAGGAGGGACTGAAGCGGGGATTCAGCCATGTGGAGTCCGGCCCTCTGGTGCGCAGCTCCTATCATGCGCATGAACAGGTGAAGTCGGCTGCGGCTGCCCGCGAAGAGCGTACGGTTTCTTTGTAAGCTGCAATTGTTCTTTGTAAGCCACAAACTTGAGTTGAAAATTTGTCCCGTGACGAAGTCACAGTAGGTTTTAGTCTTAAGGTTTTAGTCTTTAAGGTTTAGTCTTTAAGGTTTAGTCTTGGGGGTTGGAGCGCGAGCAATCAACCCGCTCTTCGACGTTTGCTACCACCTCCCGCGTTGAGGGAGTCATGGAGAGGGATTTTGGAATTGGAGGAGCGTCAGCGTCCGCCTTTGTCTGCAGATTTCAACCGCTTATAGCGGTTAATCAGAGAAATCTGCAGACAACAGCGGCCGGAAATCCAAAAACCCGCGGAATGACGGGTTATCAACGCCCCCTCTCATTTTATTGAAAGGCAGGCGACAAACGCTTGATCGTTATAGGTGGAAAGGGCTATGAGCTCGTATTGGATCACAAGGACGGCTGGAACCCGGAGGCGTTTCGCGGAAGATACAGTGAAGTGCTGGACCGGTACGATTACATTATCGGTGACTGGGGTTACAGCCAATTGCGCTTGAAAGGCTTTTACCGGGATAATCACCCGAAGGTGAACCGGGACACGGCAATTTCAGGCATGGTGGATTACATTAATGAATACTGTAATTTTGGCTGTGCTTATTTTGTGCTCCACAAGTTGAAGGAAACGCCCAAAGAAGGCAGCTTCAGGGATATTCTGACCAAGGAAGCACCGGAGCCCGGCACAGACGATGAAATGGAGCAGGCCTCCGCAGAAACTGTGGTAACAGCGAAGGTGCAGCGGGACCCTTCTTCCAGGCCCTCGAATTCAAATCCGGCAGCCCGTGACAAAAATACGGGAGGCCCGGCCAAAGAGAACGGGGCAAAGGACAGACCCGCCCGTGAGCATCAAAGCCGGAATCACCGGAATAAAGAGAACCAGGGCAGAAGAAACAACAAGGATTCCCAAGGCAGACCATCGCAAAACCCGCCGCAGAATCCTTCGAATTAACGGCTATAAGAAGCCCGGCAATCTAAAAAAAGGTGTCTCGGCAGCCAGTTTTGCACTGGCTGTGGGGCACCTTTTTGATTATTTGGGGAATTATGCAAATCCAAAACATGCGGATCTCCTGGAAGCCTCAGATGATATATGCGGGGCAGGAGGATTGGATTCCATCCACGGACTGAAGCGGACAGAGAAGCCCTTATTATGCGAAAAAGCCTGCTTTTCTGGCGGGTACGGACACAGGAGCCGTTATATCGTACGTTTGAGCCTAGAATAAGGGGAGAGAGGAACAATAGCGGAATCTGTAGTCCGTTTGTCCTTCGGAATGGATGAATCCTCCTAAATAAGGGATTTCCAGTCCGCATAAGCCGCGGATCGAGCGTGAAGGGAGCTCGTCATGTCCGCAGAGGGACCTATGCAAAATCGCAAGTTCAGTAATGTACGTGCTAAGCAGATATATATGGGTAGTAACGAGAATTGAGCATGTTGTACAACAATGTGAACACTAAGCAAGCCAAAGGGCGCTAATCTTTCTTATTGTGCAACAATCCTGGCCTCCAGCATGCCCCATTGATATTGGAACGGTGGGGAAACCCTGCAGGCGTAAGCTCCGAGTTGCTTATTTGATAGCCTTTTACCAACTAGCGCTTGCGAAGACACAGGTGAGCAATGCTAAGTGGAAAAAGGGAACTTATTTTTCCTAAAAATCAACAATTGAGTGAATTAAGTGGAAAAAAGGAACTTAACTGGGTCATATTACTTCGTCAGGAGCGAAATGAGCTGAATTAGTTAACCTTTTTCCACTTAGAATCCTCGAAGGATGGATAAAGGGTTCTCCAGGCATAGCTAAACTAACAATCTATTCTGTCAAGGATGGCGTAGCCGTTTTGTTCTTATATGTATACGTAATGAAACAACGGCAAAAGTGCCGCTGTTTAGCGTCGGCAGGGCAGTTTGCCTGGAAACAACGGCAGAAATGCCGCTGTTTAGCGCCCGCTGGGCAGTTTGCCCGGAAACAACGGCAAAAGTGCCGTTGTTTCCGGGCGCTCGCTAAAACGGCTGCGTCATCCGAGGAAGGCGCAGCCGTTTTAGCGCTCTATTACTTTACGCTTAACTTCAATAGATTCTGCGCTGTGTTGTAGCTCCATACCAGGGATGGGAACTTTTGCTGAAAAGCTTTCACATCAATGAAAGTTTCATTGTTCTGTGACAGTGCCTCTTTGGAGGCCAGGGCAAATCCGGATACCTTGCCGGTGCCGTTTGTAACAAGCACTTTTTTGTTCTTGGCATCCCAGGAGACTTCGCTCTCCAACAGGGCAGCCAGCACGCGCGAGGAAGCGTAGATCGTATTTCCTTGTTTGATCAGTCCGACATTACCGGCAAAAGGACTGCCGTTCACATCAAGAATATGGTTGTCGCCCGAAGCTGTAATCCTGTTCATTCCGGCAATTTGCAGGGCGGTGATCAATTGTGCCGTTTTGCCTTGGACTTCAATGTCAGGGGTCAACCCGATATGATTGAAGTCTTCTTTGCTTGGCGTCAAATATTTCTGTGTCGTCAGTTTTAGTTCTGCCCCGTCCGATACCGGAATCAGACTCTGAATCCGAGCCTTGCCGAAGGAACGTGTGCCCACTACCGTTGCCAGCTTGTTGTCATGAAGAGCACCGGTAAGCGCCTCGGAAGCACTGGCAGTGTACTCATTGGTCAGCACTACAACCGGCACTCCAATTTTACTGCCATCGGTGATGGTTACCGGGGTTAAGGCGCCGCTCTGGTCGGAGGTGTACATCATGATGCCCTTGTCCATAAATTGGGAAGCGATGTTATAGGCGGAATCCATGTAGCCGCCCGTATTGTCCCGCAGATCGAGCACCAGGGATTTCATGCCGCCGGCACGCATTTTGTCTAGTGCGGTTGTGAATTCCTCATCCGCATTCTGCGTGAAGCCGCCAATGGAGATATAAGCAATGTTCTGCCCGAGCATTTTGCTGGTCACTGAGGTGGATGCCATCTCGCTGCGCTTGACGCTGAAAGTTTTCAACACCCCTTTTCGGCTGACGAGCAGGGAAACCTTGGTGCCCGCTGTACCGCTCAGCTCATCGCCTTTGGTGTCTTGGATTTTTACACCGTTAATTTTGAGAATGATATCGCCGCGCTTAAGGCCGGCTTGTTCTGCCGGAGAACCGGCTACAACTTCTTCAATATACAGTTCTTTGGCGGTGTAGACCATTCGGATGCCGATGCCGACATATTCGAGATCGACCGCATGGCTGAATGCAGCAGCCTCATCCTTGTCGAAGTACTGGCTGTAGGGATCGTTGAGGGTGTTCACCATGCCGTCAATCGCTCCGCGGATCAGTGTATCCTGATCGATTCCCTCCACATTATATTGCTCGAGATATTGCATGATTTCGTTAATCCGGTCCGTGGAGGCAGCCGCTTGTGCCTGGTCTGTGCCTGGTACCGCCTGAGAACTGTCCGCCGCCAGAGCAGCGGGAGCCAGAATAAGCGATACAGCCAGATAGCCGCTGAGGGCCGCAGTGATTACCTTGCTTGATTTCATGATTGCATACACCCTTTTTTATATGATTTATTAGGAATTACTTTTGATCAGAATAGGAAACCAAATAAGAATCATCGATGGTCCATTGACCGCTGCTGGATTTGGAGAAAATAAAAATAGAAGATTGCGTATAGTTCTCACCGGAATCGGCATCCTTTACAGCAGCCTCCACATATATGGCAGCTTCATCCGGAGTATAATAGAAGATATTGGAGCTATTCAGCGTTTCGGTAAGATTATAGGCCTCAAAATACTCGGCAATGGCATCTTTCATGGAAGCTTCATATTCTTCCCCGTAGTAGGTCAGCTGCGCAAGGGTGCCGTCCACATTTTTGGCGTTGCGGGCTGTGTAATACTTGCTGAGGCTGTCTTTAATAGCGGAAGCATCGATTTGTGGAAGCACGGCAGCCGTTTTTCCCTGTTCGGGTGTAAGCAAAACAGAGCTGTCCTGCAGCTCGGAGCTTTCGATTTTCCATACTCCATTCTTGCGGACAAGGGTGTGCAGGTACTCATAACGCTCATCAGGCAGGTAATCTCCTCCCTTGCGCACAGATTTCTCCACGGTATGCACAACGGCTTCGTTGCCCTGAATGCTCAGAATATCAAGGCTTTCGATGGTGGTGACCATATCATATCTCTTGAAGTATTCCTTCAAATTGTCAACTGAATCGGCCGGGACCGAATTGAAGACGACCAGTGAATAGTAGCCTGCTGCATTCTCGGCATTGAAATATTTATTGGATAAATGCATAAGGTCTGTAATTTGCTGCTCACTGTTATCGGAGGCTTCGGGGGTGTTGATTTTTACGCTTCTGCTGGCCGCATCCCAGACAGCGGTGCCTCCGGTAGCCTCGGCTACGAAACGCAAGGGTATGTATGTAGTACCGCTGATGGAACTCGGAGCGGTGGCCAGCTTCTTGACCAGATTGTTAACTGTTGCCCGGCTGCTGCCGATTTTTAGGCTGATTGTAAGGCTGGCGCTTGTTCCGGTGACGGTCCCTGTCTTGGCATCCCAGAGTACGTTCAAGCCCAATTTTTCGAAGATGACACGAAAGGGAACAAGAACTGTGTTGTTCTTCAGATACGGAGAACCGGCGGTGAAAGCAACGTTGCTTCCATTAATATAGACTTTGATCGGTTTGTCTGCGGCAAAAGCGGGAACGGCCAGCATTAAAGCCAGCAGGCTTATGCCCATGAGCGACAATAATTTCTTCAACAATGGTTCTCTCCTTTAAATAACAGCACTTTGTAAAATAGGTTCATTATACCATCGAAATTTTCTTGCTGTCTATCCATTCATGTAAGCTTGCGCAGATAAAATGAAAATGTCTGAAAACGCATGATAAAGCCGGAGATGGTTCCGCATCCCCGGCTTTATTCCTGCGGCTGGGCGGTTCTCTTAGAGCCGCCTGCCTTATATGATTGTAGATGGAACCTGTTAGATCAGGAAAGCTTCACGGACCCTGTTCCAGAAGGGGAACGGGCGGTATCTGGCAAAGCTGATTTTTTTGTCGGATACCTGGCAGCGCACAGAGATCAGATCGTCAACGGGTATATTATTATGGTCTATCGTCAGCAGCAGGCGCTGGTCCTTGCGCGAAAATATATCGCAATGATGGTGCTTGGGCAGCAGCAGCGGCGACCCCATCGTGCGGAAAACACGGTTGTTAATGGAAGCAATTTCGGCAATCTGCAGGGCTTCAATGGTGGGATGCACCATGGCTCCGCCAAGGCTTTTGTTGTAGGCGGTGCTGCCTGACGGTGTGGACACGCACAGGCCGTCGCCGCGGAACATCTCGAAGGTCACATCATTGATGTCCACCTGAATCACCACTGTTCCGTCCACACCCTTGAGCGTGAACTCATTCAAGGCAATATGAGAGCTGGAGCCGGATTTCTTGTGGATTTCCAATTCGAGCAGCGGATATTTGACGATACGCGGCTTATGCGGCTCGGCGCTGCCGGTTCCACACATGTAATCAGCCAGGGCAGGCAGCTCGTCTGCCTTCCAGTCCGCATAGAATCCCAGATGTCCGGTATGGACACCCACAAAAGCCAGATTGGGGATCTGGTCGATAAACGTGTGAAAAGCGTGCAGCATGGTGCCGTCTCCGCCAATCGAGATGACGATTTCCGGAGATTTGGCATCCAGCTCCAGATTCCGCTCCGCTGCCAGCTTGTGAAATTGCTCCGCAAGTTTGATGGACAGTTCGTCACCGCGGTCCAGAACATAATATCTCAAGATGTATAGGCTCCTTTGTATGTTTCAGTCATACACCGATCATAATCAATCTGGACCAGGAACACAATATTTGAAGCGGTAAAAAGTCACTGCCGCCCTCCTGGACGCCCGATGCGCTGAAGCAGCATCACCAGCAGCGAGAGCAGCAGAGCTATGCCGAGCAGCAGGCCAAGCCAGCTTAGACTGGCGGCAAACCCGGACAGTGGAGCGGCGGTAAAGCCGGCAGCGGCGGTAGCCGGGCTGTAGTCCAGCCCTGACCCGGAGTGTGCTAAGGGCTTCCACAGCAGCAGCACAAGTCCTGCAGACAGGAAGGCATGGATCAGCCTGGCAGCCAAAAAGGGCAGATAGCGGAGTCCTGTTCCGTTCAGAATACTGGCAACCTGTGCGTGTACAGATAAACCGCCCCAGGAGAGAACCCAGGCCGCTGCGGCTGCTTTGAACTCCAGGGGCAGCGAAGCGGCAGCGGCACCGGCTGAGCGGGTACCCAGCGTTACCTCAAAAAGTCCGCTGACGAGCGCGGTGGACAGCTCTGCAGGGAACCCTGCCAGCGAGAGCAGCCCTCCTGTAAAGCTGAAGAGTGCGGACATAATTCCGGCCCGGTCCATCAGCTCCATCAGCACATTGAAGAACACGACGAGGCCGCCCACAACAATAATGAGCTGCAGCGAAGACTGGACTGCTCCCTTCAGGAGCTCGCCTACACTTCGTCCGTCCCGCTCCCTGACTTCCGCCATGGAACTCAGGGCCAAGCGGAGCCTGCCGGCGCGTTCAGGCTGGAGAGCTTTATGCGGGGGTCCGGAAGGCGAACTCTTTTGTCTGCCATGAAACGACATCAGCAGTCCTACAATGAGCCCTCCACCGTAATGGGCGAGCGCAAGAATCAGCCCCAGAGAAGCATCATGAAAAAAACCTACGGAAACCGCACCAAGCAGGAAGATCGGATCAGACGATGTGGTGAAGGCTACGAGACGTTCGCCTTCTACGCGGTTCAGCAGCCCCTGTTCCCGCAGCTTTGCGGTTAATCTGGCGCCGACGGGGTATCCTGATACATAACCCATAGCCGCCACAAAACCTCCACTGCCGGGAATGTTGAACAGCGGACGCATCAGCGGATCGAGCAGGGCGCCGAACAGATGGACTACCCCGAAGCCCAGCATCATCTCCGAAATCACAAAAAAGGGAAACAGTGAAGGGAACAGCACGTCCCACCAGACGGATAACCCTCGGAGGGCTGCATCCAGAGAACTAGCCGGGTTCATTATCATCAGCAGCATACATCCGGCAAGGAGGACACCCAGCAGCGGACTGTAATTTTTTTTCAGAATCATGGTCAACGCCTCCCGGTATATGGATAGATGTATGCAAAAACAGGGACAAACAGCACAAAAAAAACAGGAAAGCGGTTACATTTAACTGTGCTTTTTGACTGAAATTATGGTATTATAAAATTAATTAATGCACACCTAATAAGGGATGGAGTGATGGTGATGAGTGTAGTTGCCGGAGTTCTGGTTTGTGCTTTTGTCTATGTGATCCGGGTCTCCCTCGTCCCGCCTGGTGATGAGGAATTTCGGACCTATTAAATACTCAAGGCGCTGAACACTGGTTTAGCGTCTTTTTTCTGCACATATCCGTTACAATAGGGTGCCTGAAGCAGGATAACCGTGAAGCTTATATTTTGGTATAATAAAAAAGACGTTACATTAATACGGAGGAAAGCTGGTAATCACCGATGAATCCAAACGACAGCATTTACGACAATCTGGGAGGCGCGGAAGGGGTTCACCGGCTGGTTGAGTCCTTTTACGCCAAGGTGCAGCTTCATCCGCGGCTCGGCCCCCTGTTTCCAGCAGATATTACTCCTGTAATGGAGAAACAGTATCAATTCCTGAGTCAGTTTTTTGGCGGACCGGCGCTCTACTCAGAGCTGCATGGACATCCGATGATGAGAGCAAGACATATGCATATCCCTATTACACCGGAACGTGCGGAGGAATGGCTGGAGTGCATGAATGAGGCGCTGGAGGAAACGGGTGTGGAGGAGCCGCTGCGTGCATTTGTGTTAAGCCGTCTTGCGGGCCCTGCGCACCATTTTGTCAACATGCCCCAGGAGTAACGCGTAGTTGATCGTGAAAGGATGAGGGCATTGCCAGAATTAATACCGCTGTACACTATTAAGGTAATCTGCTGTAATTGTGAACATGAATTTACAACCTCAAGAGTCCGTCCCAGCCTCAAAAAGGCTGTCCGGCGCGATGCGGACTTCTGCTCCTACTACAAGAACGAGAATCCCGATTATTACGTCGTGCGCGTCTGCCCGAGCTGCGGCTTCGCCTCCACCGAGAATTCTGCGGACAAGCTGGCGGACTGGCAGCGCAAATCATTCCGCGAGCAAGTGGGAAGCCGCTGGGTTCCCCGGGATTTCGGAGATAAGCGCAGCTGGGAGATTGCACTTGAGACCTACAAGCTGGCGCTGCTCTGTGCCCAGAGCATCAAAGACAAGGACCGGATTATCGCGAGTCTTCTGCATCATATTGCCTGGATGTACCGGTATCAAGGGGATATCGAGCAGGAGCAGCGTTTCCTGCGCTATTCACTCGACATGTACATCAAGGTCTTCGAAAACGACGGCATTGGCGGAAACGATGCCCGTCTAATGTATCTGATTGGCGAGCTGAACCGCCGGATCGGTGAATTTTCCAACGCAGTGAAGTGGTTTTCGCGCCTGATCAATGATCAGAAGATCATGGATGCCGCAATGATCCGGGCAGCCCGGGAGCAGTGGGCGCTTTTAAGGGAACAGATGAACGGAGGCGAGCCGGAGGAAGACGGGCTGCCTTCCGGTACATAGGGAAAACACACCAGGATCTTTGTCCTGGTGTGCTTATCAGACATGCGTAAACGGAACATAATGCAGTGCCTGTGCCGCAATATCAGCGGACAGCCCGGTCAAACAGCAGGTAGTCTGCATCCGTGTCGATAACGGTCAGACTCGTTTTGCAGCAGGGGAAGACCAGCAGCTTTTTTTTACCTTCGCGGACGGTCTGCAGCTCTTTCGGTTTCATGGGCAGAATAACATTCTCCTTGTCGCAGAACGGACAATACTGCACATAGAGGTCTTCCAATAAAATGTCATAAGGCCAGGTGTGGCTGAATGGAATCATTGCTCGCCCTTCTCGGGCGCCTCAGCCGCTGAGCTGCTATCGGTGGTGTCTTGACTCTGTTTCTTGGATAATTCCGCAATCTTTTGCAGCAGGATATGTTGAGGCATATGCATTAAGTGTTCCAGCGGAACGCCGAGTTGTTTGGCTAGGGTAACCGCCGTCTCCGGCGAGATTTGCAGTGGCTTCATGTGATGACCTCCTTGTAAATGTGCAGCTTTTGTAATTCACTTTACCATGGCCGCAGGCCAAACACAAAAACCAAATGTAACAAAGGAAAGGTGAGATACAATGAAACAGCCTTTATCATTGACCTGGGATCTGGATTCTATATTTCCGGGAGGCTCAGCCTCGGCGGAATTCGAGCATTTTTTGAAGCAGCTGGAAACGGACATTGGGGTATTGGATCAGCAGGTTGCGGCTGCTGCATCACCGGCAAATATCGAGTCCACCAGGCAACTGGATGATGTGATAGCGCTGCTGCAGAGCTGTTCCGGGCGGCTGGTGCAGGCATCCGAGTTCGCCGGATGTCTGGGTGCCCAGAACCAGCAGGACAAGGGGGCGGTACGGTTATCCTCCAAGGTTGCAGGCCTGCGGGCAGATTTCGAGGGAGTCAGCTCGAAGTTCGATGATGTACTGCGCCAAACCTCTGATGAGGTATGGCAGGTGTGGATGGCCCGTCCAGAGATTGCCCCCTGAAGTTCGTGCTTATCGAGAGCCGCGATCTAGCCCAAGAAAAAATGAGTCCTGAGCTGGAGGCATTTGCGCTTACGCTGGCCGTTGACGGCTATCATGGCTGGAGCGAGCATTACGAAACGATTGTCGGGTCCATACAGATCCCTTATGAGGATGAAGAGGGGACCAGGCTGCTGTCTGCCGGGCAAGCCTTCAACAAGCTCGACGACCCCGATCCCAAGGTCCGGGAGGCGATGTTCCGCAAATGGGAAGAAGCCTGGGGCGGCGCTGCGGACTATTGTGCGGATACCCTCAATCATCTGGCCGGGTTCCGTCTGAATCTGTACAAAGGCCGCGGCTGGGAGGATGTGCTGAAGGAGCCGCTGGCCATTAACCGCATGTCGCATCAATCGCTGGATACGATGTGGGATGTCATCACCAAAGCCAAGCCGGGGCTGGTCTCCTACTTGAGCCGCAAAGCCAAGCTGCTCGGGCTGGAATCGCTGTCCTGGGTGGATGTGGAAGCTCCGGTAGGCGAGTCCTCCGGCAAAATCCCCTATGATCAGGCAGCAAAAGACATTGTGGCACAATTCCGCAATTTCAGTCCTAAGCTGGCGGATTTTGCTGAACATGCTTTCGACAGCAATTGGATCGAAGTCGAAGACCGTCCAGGCAAACGCCCCGGCGGATTTTGCGTATCCTTTCCGGAGAGCAAGGAATCACGCATTTTTATGACTTACAGCGGGACCCCGTCCAATGTGTCGACGCTGGCACATGAGCTTGGACATGCTTATCATTCCTATCTGCTGGAGGATCTCCCGGTATTCAATCAAAACTATGCTATGAATGTCGCGGAGACCGCTTCAACCTTCGCAGAGGTCATTGTGGCCGATGCCCAGGTGAAGGCTGCTGCAAGCAGCGGGGAGAAAATTGCCCTGCTCGAAGCAAAAATCCAGAACAGTGTAGCCTTCTTCATGAATATCCACGCCCGCTTTTTGTTCGAAACCCGTTTTTATGAGAAACGGAAGCAGGGGCTTGTAAATGCCGAAGAATTGTCGGCACTGATGGTTGAAGCGCAGAAGGAAGCCTTCTGCGGGATTCTTTCCGAATACCATCCGCATTTCTGGGCGTCCAAGCTGCATTTTTATATTACGGATGTCCCATTCTATAACTTCCCGTATACCGTTGGTTACATGTTCAGTACAGGACTGTACAAGATCGCGCTTCAGGAAGGGACTTCCTTTGCCGATAAGTATGACAGCCTGCTGCGTGACACGGGCATCATGACGCTGGAAGACCTGGTGCAGAAACACCTTGGTGTTGATCTGACTCAGCCGGATTTCTGGCAGGGCGCAGCGGATTTGATCATTGCCGATATCAACGAATTTATGAAATTGACGGAGCCTTCGGCTTGAAAAGTTTGTCAGAACGAAGACAGTTGCTGTTTTTTCAGGCAACGGTGAAGGCTTGAAAACCTTGTATTAACGCGCAAGGCCCCTGTAAAGGGGCCTTTTTTTATGCTGGAATGCTGTCGAATTAAGACGATTGGTAGAAGGTTATATACAATAAAATAACGAAAATCACGCACATATAGGGATAAACACCCATTTATGTTGAATAATGTTGATGGCTTGTACTTAGTGGCCTATAATGAGCCTAAAGCCTTATATAAAGGCTGCTAAGAAGCAGATTTTGTAGGAAAATGAAACAAGGAGTTTTGACTCACTTACACCTATTTTCAAAACTTTTAGGAGGATACACATGTTAAGAACGGAACAACTTTCACTGGCAAGACAGATTGACCTGGTATTTAAGGAACTGCAGGAGGAACTGTCAGGGCTGTCTTCCGGCACAGTCTTTGTACAAATCAGAAATAACGTCATAGGCAAGTTCGGAATACGCCATAATCCCCTGGCCGGCCGCAGCGGAACGTTCGCTGCAGAGCAGGAAGGGCTGAATACCGTACAGCAATCTTCTTTCCGGCTTATGGCTCTGGAGAGTCTGAAATACAAGCGGCGCTGGACGCACGGCGAAATCAGCTATGAATTTGCCGTCCGCCAGGGAATGGTAGTGGTGGATGCCACACTGGAATCCAATTACAATATGGCTAATCTGATGATCCGCTATCCACGCAATGTCCAATCCGACAAGCCCGATCAGTTTTACGGTTGAGTTATACATACAGATGTGCATAAGCAAAAGCCCTCCTGCACTTCGGCGAGAAGCGCGGGAGGGCTGTTAAACAGGTCCGCATCAGGCATTCAGCCTGGCGGGATACTTATGATAAGGCTGTTACTGCGAACGACCAGACAGTTGCTGCTCTGCCAGTTGCACCAGACGTTTGGTGATGTATCCTCCCAAAGAACCGGTTTCGCGGGAAGTGTAGTTCCCATAATAACCGTCAGCTGGGATTGTTACTCCAAGCTCCTGTGCTGCTTCATATTTCAACTGCTGCAGCGCTGCAGTTGCTTGTGGAACGACCAGGTTATTGGAACGGCTACCGCGACCTTGTTGACCTGCTTGACCCATGTTTGTTCACCTCCTTCGCCCGTTGTGAAGATAGTATGGGCGCTGGGAGAGAAATTCATGCACAGGTTCAGAAGATTTTAAGGGTGGTAATTATATGAAATTTATAGTTCGGGACTGACTACCTCTAGATTGCTTGAGACCGCAAGAGTCTGTTGGGGCTCCAAGGTAATGATGCCTGTAAAAGCAGCATCTTTGCCGAGGTTGGGCCCGTCAGGAAGCCACGTATAGGGCTCTATGCACAGATATTGGTCTGCCGTTCCATTGGTGTATACCACCCAGTGGCGGAAGTATTCCTGGTCGGCCGAATAGCGCAGGACGTAGCCGTCATCCCTTGTCAGCACTGCCTCAGCGGGCTGCTGATCTCCTATGCGCAGCACAGTGTCCAGATTGATTCCCCGAAGTCCTAAGCCCTGGTTCAGGGCTTCCAGCTCACCGAGAGGCAGGAGATTGCCGCTTGTCAGCAGTTCATCGTTCAATTCATAGACATTTTCGGCTGGAAGCTGAAGCTTCCAGCGCCCGGGCTCGCCATCAATCATAAACCAGGTATGATAGCCGATTCCAAAAGGGACACAGGCTGTTCCCTGATGGGTAATTTTTAGGGTTTGCCTGAAACGGTTATCCTGCAGCCGGAACGTCATCTCGAGCTTCAGAGGAACGGGGAACTGCTCCATCCAGCGGGGATCATCTTCGGTATTGAATTCAGTAGTCACCGCGCAGCCTTCCTCGTCTTCTTCAATATCACTGACGCACCAGGCTTGTGTCCGGTGCAGGCCGTGAATGTGGTGGCCTCCCGCTGTATTCTGCTCGAACTGATAGGCCTTGCCTTCGAACTGGAATTGCCCCTGGCGGATGCGTCCGGGCGGAATCAGGAGCGGCATGCCGAAATGATAAGGCTTCTGAAGGTAATAGGAGAGGTCGCTCTCTTCCGGCTTGCGAAGAATTTCACGGTTTTGCTTACGGTCCCACAATGAAATAACGTTGTTACCCAGTCGCGGCAAAAGCGTGACTTCCAGCTCACGGCTATGCAAAATATAAGTATCATAACCGCCCCACTGCCCTTTGGTCACCTGTTTCATGAGAAGTATGCTCCTTTGATTAGCTGTAATCGGATAGACACGGATACCCTTATCATACCAGATTTATGTACTTGTGGTTAGTCATTTGACAACTTCTCCGGTTCGCACTATGATGAATGCATTCATGAAAATGACAATGCGATGACAGGGACAAGTAGGCGGGAGAAGCACCTTCAGAAAGCCGGTGGTTGATGCGAACCGGTGGTTCACTCCAGGCTGAATGGACCCATGAGCGCCGTGCTCGAACAAGCTCCAGGCTTAAGTAGACCGGCCGGCTCTTCCCCGTTAACGGAAGTCAAGGCTGTTGCGGCAGACCTCTGGGAAGAGGCTGCGCACGGCGAATAAGGGTGGCACCACGGTCTCACGTCCCTTGCGGATGTGGGGCTTTTTTGCGTGCTGCGGTTCAAGTGAAAACATAAACCGGAGGGAAATATTATGGCTAAAAAAGTGTTGTCCGGCATCCAGCCGAGCGGTTCACTGACCCTGGGGAACTACATCGGTGCGATCAAAAATTTCGTCAAACTGCAGGAGGAGCATGAATGCTACTTTATGGTCGTCGATCTGCATGCCATCACCGTCTCACAGGACCCTGCCGCCCTGCGTGAGAATTCAGAATCTGTGGCGGCGCTGTATCTTGCGGCCGGAATCGATCCCAAAATCTCCAATGTCTACATGCAGTCGCACGTACAGCAGCATGCGGAACTGGGCTGGATTATGACCACCCTCACAGCGATGGGGGAGCTGGAACGGATGACCCAGTTCAAGGATAAATCTTCAGGCAAAGATTCCGTAGGTGCAGGTTTGTTCGTGTATCCTTCGCTGATGGCTGCCGATATACTGGTCTACAATGCCGATCTGGTGCCGGTGGGGGAAGACCAGAAGCAGCATCTGGAGCTGACGCGTGATTTGGCAGGACGCTTCAACCACCGTTTTGGTGATTTCTTCACGGTTCCGGAGCCTTACATTCCTGAAGTCGGTGCACGGATTATGTCCCTGGATGACGGTACGAAGAAGATGAGCAAAAGCAACCCGAATCCGGGCAGCTATATCGCCCTGCTGGACCCGCCTGATGTGATCCGCAAAAAAATAAGCCGCGCCACAACCGATTCAGGCCGTGAGGTTATCTTTGATCCGGCGAATAAGCCTGAGATCAGCAACCTGATGAGTATCTATGCTGAATGCTCCGGAATGACCCTGCAGCAGATTGCCGACCGGTATGAGGGTCAAATGTACGGCGGCTTCAAAAAGGATCTGGGCGAGGTTCTGGTGGCTGCGCTTGAGCCTCTCCAGCAGAAATACCGGGAGATCCGCAGCTCCGGCGCCCTGAGCGATATTCTCGCTGAAGGAGCAGAACGCGCCCGCGGAGTCGCCGCCCGGACGCTCGCCGGTGTCAAAGAGAAGATGGGATTCCTGCCGCTGCGCTAGGAAGACTGGTGCGTCTTGGCCTCCGCCTTGCGTCTCAGTCTGGCTTTGAGGATGAAGCCCCAGCCAATATTCAAAATGCACAAGACTCCCAGCAGCAGCGCCAGCCAAATATTAGTACTGATGGAAATAGAGGCTGCAGTCAGGAGGAGAATGGAAGAAACTGCGAACCAGAGGGATAAGCCTTTACCCATAAACGTCAGCCTTCTTTCCTTTGTTTATTTGATGAACTAAAAGATTTTCAATTTTCCCGCTGCGTATTTTCTGCACAGCGGGATTTTATATTTATATGTTCCACGACACAAATCATCCTTATGTTTCTGCTTGTGTTGAAGTGAAAACGCTTTATGGTGATTGTGCCCTATGCGTTGGCAGGCGTCAAGGGATGAGTTTTCATAATTGTGAAGGTTTCCGGTTCAAACAGCAAAAGCGTCCGCCGAAACGGACGCCTCGCCTGCAAAACCTAAAGCTTCATGGAACCCGGATCGATGGCGAACCGTTCATCCAGCTTCTCGCTGCTTAGCCAGCCCACATAGGTGTTAAGTGGATGATATTGGCTGTCCATAACCAGTACTGCAACAAACGGGAATTGCTTGCGGTGTAAATAACGGACATCCCCCCAGCGTACAATATAACCGGAGGGAAGTTCCTCGACCTCAGCTACCGCGTAGGAGGTAAAGTACAGAAAGGCTTTAATATCGGGATGGCTTTTGGAATGTTCAACGGCGGGGTGAGTGGAGCATACCGCATGCTTGAACCATTCAAGCCGTCCGCTGTTCAGCAGGCCGATAATATAGCTGCCGTCGGGCTTGGCTTTGACCACATTCCAGCGTGTAGGTGATATGGTCGGAATTACAAAATAGCGTTCACCGGGGCTATGATGGATATCCTTGGTCTTGAGTTTCCTTGTCAGCCGGGCGTGCACCAGTGTCCGCCAAATATAATAAAGCGCGATGCAGGCATACAGGGTAATGAATAACGGAGCCGGCGGAACGAACCCGCTGATCCAGAGAATGATGGCCGCTACATGGCTGCCAAATATAAACGGATCAAAGATGTGGATAATGTTCCAGGCGATCCATTTCTCCGTAAACGGACGCGCGGCCTGCGTTCCATAAGTATTGAACAGATCGGTGAATACATGAACAGCCACGCCGATGAAGCTCCACAGGGCGATATGGCTCAAATCATGTAGCTCTGTGAACCCGAAGAGCGGTCCAATAACCAAAGTGATCAAGGCAGGCCACAGCAGTAAAAACGGCAGTGAATGTGTGATTCCCCGATGGTTGCGGATATACAGCGCGTTGTCCTTCAAACGCAGTGCGGTATCGGCATCGGGTGCTTGAGAGGCCAGTACGGTGGCGACCATGACAGCCCCGGCCAAAGTCGGCTGGGAGGCAACGACGGGATCGACGAAGGACAGTCCAGCGAGTCCCAGGCCCATAACGAAATGTGTAGCGGTATCCATTTGGTCAGATCTCCTTTGTACGGAAGTTCTCTATTAATAACTACCCAATTTGACGTCCAGTTATTTAGGGGGGATAAAATAAATATTGTCACGCAATTGTCAAATTGATGAACATATTGGCCGATGATTGTCAAACTCTTTTCGGGTTTGATATGATAAAGTTAACAGCAGAGTGAATAATATTCTCAACTGAGAACGTTAATTCCGATTTTATGCTCCGGCGGAACGTAGAAGTCCTTTAGAAGGAGGAACACTAATCGTGGACAATCAATTGAGGTATCAAGCTTCTTCGGATTCCGCAGCTTTGTCTGCCAAATCACCCAAAGAAGGTGCCGGCTGGCGCGATTTTATTACGGTGACTAAGCCCGGTATTATCCGTTCGAATCTGATCGCAGCTTTTGCGGGATACTGGGTGGCTTCAGGCTGGGATGTGCAGTATGGGCGGTTGATCCTAACCCTGCTCGGAACGATGCTGGTCATGGCTTCTGCCTGTGTGTTCAATAACTATTTCGACCGTGATCTGGATATGAAAATGGAAAGAACACGCGAACGCGGTCTGCCAACGGGTAGACTGAAGCCGCAAACGGTGCTGATCTACGCCATAGGCCTTGGCATAGCCGGTCTTGCCGTGCTGTTTGCATTTTGCGGCGTGCTTGCCGGAATCTTCGGCATCGTCGGCATGTTTGTATATGTAGTAGTGTACACCCTTTGGCTCAAAAGAACATCTACGTGGAGCACATCGGTAGGGGCCATCTCGGGCGCGATGCCTCCGGTTATCGGTTATGTGGCTGTTACCGGGGCAGTTGACCTGGGGGCCTGGCTGCTGTTCGCGATGTTGTTCCTGTGGCAGCCGCCGCATTTCTGGGCGCTCGGCATCCGCCGCAAGGAAGAGTACCGCGCAGCGGGTTTTCCGCTGCTGCCGGTAGTCAAGGGCACGCGGCGCACGAAGTTTCAAATGATTCCTTATGTAGCGCTGCTGCTGCCCATTCCGGTATTGATGTATGTTTATGATTACGCAGGCATCTTTTACCTGGTTATTTCTGCGGGATTGTCGCTTGCCTGGCTGTACCTGACTTTAAAGGGATTTAGAGCGAAGGATGACGATGCTTGGGCGAAACAGAATTTCTTTTTCTCCATTAATTACCTGACAGTCAGTCTGATTGTGCTTGTACTGAATACGATTCACGGTTAAGGGGGAGAGTGTCCTGTGCAGACCTTGAAGCGCTACAAATGGACGTGGCTGATGCTGCTGGTCGCCTTGGGTTTGGCGGCGTATCTGGCAGTTGGTTATTGGAACAAAGGAAATGACAAACTGCCTGTAATCGGAGAGGTGCAGGACTTCACGCTTGAAAACGTGGATGGCAAGCCAATCACGCTGGCGGATACGGAAGGGAAGCCCAGACTCGTCTATTTCTTCTTCACGGAATGCCCGGATGTCTGCCCCATCACTACCTTTATGCTGTCGCAGACACAGGATCTGCTGAAAAAAGACGGCAGCTTCGGCAAGGATGTGGAATTCGTCTCCATTTCTTTTGACCCCTTGAATGATACGCGTGAAGCGATTAAGGCGTTTGCGGACCGCTTTCATGCGGACTACAGCGGCTGGTACTTTCTGCGGGGGGATCAGGAGCAGGTCCGTACGCTGGCGGCTGACTCCTTCAAGGTCTTGATTTACGGGGACAACAAGGATAACTTTGCCCATGCCAACCTAATCGGTCTGGTGGACCGGAACAATCGGCTGCGGGGATTGTATGATGCCGGAGATACGGAGAACGTGACCCCGGAATTTTTGGCCGGTGCGCTGAAGAAATTAGCCCGCGAATCATAATATGTAAGAAAATAGCGCCTTGTTCGAATTCTTGCATGTGATGCAAGATACGGATTAGGCGTTTTTTGTTGGAAACGGAGATTTCCTATTGTGCGGGAAGCTCCGGTAAGGTGAAGTGGAATTAGTATACTTAAATGAAACAAAAAAGCCTCCTGAAGAGGGAATAGTGGGAAAAAGTACACTTAATATGAACAAATTCACGGGTAAGCGTGCGAATAGGGCAGATTAGTTGTCCTTTTTCCACTTAACGTTAGCGGGGAGGCGGGATGGAGGGAATTAAGTTTACTTTTTCCACTTGGATTAGTTGCTGGCCCAGCCGGGTGAAACGTGGGAAGGAATGTTTCACTTGGCTTGGCGGCTTGACCGGGAACAACGGTAGAAATGCCGTTGTTGAAGCGTCGAAGGCCGGCTTGCCCGGGAACAACGGCAGAAATGCCGTTGTTGAAGCGTCGAAGGCCGGCTTGCCCGGGAACAACGGCAGAAATGCCGTTGTTGAAGCGTCGAAGGCCGGCTTGCCCGGGAACAACGGTAGAAATGCCGTTGTTGAAGCGTCGAAGGCCGGCTTGCCCGGGAACAACGGCAGAAATGCCGTTGTTGAAGCGTCGAAGGCCGGCTTGCCCGGGAACAACGGCAGAAATGCCGTTGTTGAAGCGTCGAAGGCCGGCTTGCCCGGGAACAACGGCAGAAATGCCGTTGTTGAAGCGTCGAAGGCCGGCTTGCCCGGGAACAACGGCAGAAATGCCGTTGTTGAAGCGTCGAAGGCCGGCTTGCCCGGGAACAACGGCAGAAATGCCGTTGTTGAAGCGTCGAAGGCCGGCTTGCCCGGGAACAACGGCAAAAATGCCGTTGTTGAAGCGGCGGCCCGCCTTCGGCGGAATCAGAGGTACTTTTACCTCTCATTTGGCCCGGCGGCTTGCTGCTTTGTTCTACTGATGTGTGTTGGAACGTCAGAATGAATGCTACGACTCCAAGTAAGGTAAAGGCTCAGGATAAATGATGAACTCCTCCAGCCCGGCTTTCTCCAGTTGGGTGATGCTGTATTCATCCGGGGTGCCCTCCACTCCGGCATAGCCTTTCCGGGTATAAATATGAATGGCATCCGGAAAAGCATCGCGCAGAATGCCGCGGATTTTTTTGCCCGAGCTGTCATTGTCCATGTAGAGGTAGACTTCCCCATCTCCTATTTTGCGCCGCAGTGTCTCCAGCTTGAGCGTATTCAGCGTGCCGAACGTACATTGGATGTCGACCTCTGGAGCAAGGATTCTCCGTAATCTGCTGCGGTCGTTTTTGCCTTCGACAATGATGGTTATGGACATTTTCTGTCAACCTCCCCCGGTGTAATGTGTCTATGTCGATATTTTACCTAAGAGTCGTCATATTTAACAGCGAAAAGGCACACCGGATTTTCATTCCCCGGGAAATGTCGTAAAAAGAAACAATCACCCGGCTTGCTGAACCGGGTGATTGTCGGGGAGTTGTCAATTCGGCAAATGCGGACAAAACCTAGAATATTCCCGCACTGAGGATGATAACCAGCAGAATGAAGAGCACCAGAATTGTACCTGTTGAAGTCCAGAATACGGGAGCAACAGAAGCGGGGTTCGGGCCCGGACCGCAATATTCGCCCATCGAGAATTCACCACGCTTTCGGCTGAGGGGTGATTACAGTGTATATTATGTTTGTTGGATTAAATAGTTTGTATGCCTGCCTATTCCCATCTTTCACAGCTGCCAGTGAACGGGTGTTGGTCTTCAGGCCGCCGGGCTGTTCCATTCCGGGTGGTAAGCGGGCTTGCCCGAGCCTCTGGGCGGGAGCAGCAGAATGGCGGTCATGAGCAGCACAAACGCGATGAAATACGGAGAGACGAATTCCCGCAGCTGCCCTGCAGCTACCGGACCGGCAAAGGCGCCCAGAGACATGGCAATCGATTGCAGCGAGAAAGTGCGTCCCATGCGACCAGGGCCTCCAAGACTGATGAAGAGAGAAGCCATTGCCGGAAACAGCACCCCCTTGGCAGCACCAAGCAGGAAGAGAACCACTCCGGCAGGAATATGGCGGAAGGCGGCCAGGGTGAAAAAGCAAAGTGCCATGGCGAGGAGCGCCGCAGCGATTCTTATTCCCGGAGCAAACCCGTTCAGAAAAAGGAGGCTGAGTGTCACCAGCGCCCCCAAGCTAAGCAGTGACAGCAGGATGCCGGTTGAGATCATTCCTTCGCTGCCCTGTGACAGAGGCAGCTCAAAGAACAGCACGCCTTGGGAGCAGGACACGAAGAAGGGCAGAAGGTAATAGCGGCGGGAGACCCGGGGTTCTCACGGTCCGCAGCTTGTGCGGGCGAGTGCAGCGGCAGCGCCGGCTTGGCAGCAGACATGCTCTGCACCTGCTTCGGCACGCTGAATAATGCCATCACACCTGTGAAGATCAGCAGCCAGCCAAGTGTGGTGAACGTGCCGGAGTAGCCGGCTTTCGCCACAATAAAGGCGCCGGCCGCCGGAGAGACGACAGAGGCCAGCGTATGGACGATCCCATGGCCGGACATATATTTGCCCTGGGTCGCCGGATCGGAGGAGAGCGAGGCCAGCAATGCCATGCAGGCGGGGAGAGAAAGGCCAGCGCAAATCCGCTGGCTGCGCGCAGCAGCAGCAAATGCCAGGGAAGCTGTGCGTGAGCCTGCATCAGCAGAATGGCTCCGGCCGCCGTGAGTGCGAAGACAATATAGCGGCGGCTGCCATTGCGGTCGACCAGCACACCGGCCAGCAGATTTCCGGGAAGATGCGTCAGCGAGTACATGCCCATCATCCACCCGATGAAGGCCGGCCCCGCCCCCAGAGAGATCGCAAAAGGCGTCAGGATGGGGTACTGGGCATGCAGGTCGAAAAAGGCCAGAAAGAGAAACAGGTACAGCCACAGCGCGGTTTTCAAGGAAAGCACCTCCATAGGGGGCCCGTCTTTTGCACCGGTAAGGCGCACAGGCACTTTTTTCACAGGAAAAGCAATTAAAGGTTCATGCCATAAATAATCCTTCGGACTTCGCTGAACCGGGTGCTGTTTCTGTAAAATGACGGCTAACCCGGTTCTTTTAAATCTGTTGCTCCCGATAATGACCTACTTGTACTTTACGTGGGGTCAGGCAGGCTTATACCATTTTATTGGGGGCCTTTGCCGGAGGCCACTCAGGCCATGAATTATAAAGGTTATTCATGTATAATAATTATTAATTATGAAATGTCCCGGGGGCATGCGCCCTGGAGTGACGAAATTTGGCGATAGGGGTGTTGTGAAATTGATGGATCCGGCAGTGTGGTCACAATTTATTAGAGAGAATTGGCTGGTTATCGTTATTGCGCTTGTCCTGCTGTTTGCGGTAATTAACCTGGTTAAAACGGTGCTGAAATGGGCGATTGTAATTGTTATTGTTGTGGGCTTGTTCATCTACAGCGGGGTTACGCTTGATCAAATTGGCAACGCTGTGAATAAGGTGGCGGATGGAACGGTAAGTACGCTGAAGAAAGAAGCGCAGGAAGTCATGCTAAAAGAAGCGCAGGAAGCTACATATACCTCCGGGGGCGACGGCTCCTTTACGATTACAACACCTAATCTTGAGGTGAAGGGTGCGGCTGGAGAGGACAAGGTTGAAGTGACTTTCCGCGGGGTGAGCCTCGGGAAATGGAGCATTACGGACACCACCAAAACGTTCATAGACGAAGCCCGGAAGAATCAGTAGATTCAGGTACGGATATTTGCAGCCCATTTGAATCTGGATACTAAGGAAAGGAGGGACAAACATGCTTAACGGATGGATAGACAGCCTTAGTAATGCCAATATGATCTCCATCCTGCTGGTGGTGGTTGTCCTTTTCTCGCTGCTCCAGGGCTGGAGCAGAGGCTTCACAAGGGCGGCAGGGGGATTATTCGGGATGCTCGGGAACGGGGTGCTTACCATTCTGGCGCTCGCCATGGCCATTCCGGCGGCGATGTATCTGTCACCGGCCGCAGCAGCCTGGGCTGCAGGAATTGCACTGCCGGACACAACGCTCAGCGGCTGGCAGCAATTATATTACACTGCCGTCTCGGTTTTAGCGGGATCGCCTTTTGTGCGTTTTCTGCTGCTTCTATTGATCTCTTACAGCCTGATCCGGCTTCTGCTCGGGCTGTTGTTCATGCTCCTGCCGTTCCGGCTGCCCCGCTTTCGGGCCAGGGCAGCGGACCGGAAGCTTACGCCAACCAGCCGTCTCAGCGGTGCGCTGATCGGCGGAGTGATTGGGCTTGTGCGCGGGCTTATCCTGGTGCTTGCCCTGTACATTGGCGTCGGTCTGAATCCGGACAGCGGCTTCAGCCGGTATGTGGAGTCCTCCCCGATTTACAGCCAGAGCGCGGCTGCGGTGTTCGAGCCGCTTGCCGGTGAAGATGTGCGCAGCAAGCTGCCGGTGCTGACCCAAGCGGTGGCCGATGAGATGAACGATATTTTGCGGCGGAAATATGAAGTGATTGATCATGAAATTTCGCCCGATATTGTGGGAGCCGCAGCCGATATCGCCGGACAAGCCAAGGGGGAAGGGGACAAAGCCAGACGGCTGTACGACTGGATAGGCTCACGGATTGCCTATGATTACGGCAAAGCAGAGAACTATGAGCAGAACCGGATCTGGCATGAGCAGACGCCCCAGGATACCTTCGATACCCGGCTTGGCGTATGTATAGATTATGCCCGCCTCTATGCCGTGATGGCCCGTTCGCAGGGACTTCAGGTGCGCGTAGTCACGGGCCAGGGGTACGATGGTCAAGGCGGGCATGGCCCTCATGCCTGGAATGAGGTGTACCTGCCGGACAGGCAGGCCTGGATACCGCTGGATTCGACATGGGCCAGCAGCGGGGACTGGTTCGACAGCAAGGATTTTGAGAAAACCCACATTAAAGAAGATGTGCTCTGAGAAGGAAGCGTCAGCCTTGGGATATATGGTACAATAACAAGGCATACCAAGCAGCCTTGAAGAATACGTTCCGACCAGGCAATATTTGCTTTAGCTAAGGAGAGAATCCGCCGTGAAATGGTTTGGTTTCCCGGGCAGAAGCCCGGATTCAAGTCATGGCCGAAGCACATCCAGTCTGCGCATCAATTTGTTTTTCTTCGGCACGTTTTTTATTTTTTGTGTAATTATTGTCCGTCTTGCGTCACTGCAGTTCGTCGAGGCTGAGGCTTTAACAGAAATTGAAGAGAATCAGGAGACCAAAACTGTCCCGCTCTCCGCGATCCGGGGGATAATTCATGCTGCCGGCGGGGAGAACATCGCGTATAACACTTCTGTCCAATCCCTGTACATCACGTTAACTAAGGACTATACCGAGACCTATAGGAATAAGGCAACCAATGAATATGAATTTACCGACAAGGCCAAAGCGAACACCGCTTCCCTGGCAGCAAGACTGGAGTCTGTCTTCAATCAATATGGCGATCCGTCCGGCAAAAAGCTGACAGGAGAAGAAATTACAACACTGCTTGATCTCAATTTCAAAAAAACGCTTGGCTACTATCCGCGCAAAATCAAGACAGGACTTACGCCCAAGGAAGTGGCTCATTTTCTGGAGCATAAGGAACAGTATCCCGGTCTTTCGATTGTGGAGGAGGCTGCACGCCATTATGACAAGGACACAGTGGCTGTGCAGACGGTGGGTTATATCAGACCTTTTAAATCCTTAGACAGTTTGGACCTTTACAAAAATATCCGCAGTGCAATGAAGAAAAATAATGCCGATCCCGGCTTAGTGTATAAAGAGGAAGAATTTGCAGGTGCGTATGGCCTCGAACAGCAATACCAGCGGGAGCTGCGCGGGAAAAACGGCTACCAGACCATTTCCGTAAATCCGCAGAATATGGCCGAAGAAATTATTGAATCAGTACCTCCGGTCAAGGGGAACGACATCTGGATGACGATCAACAAGAACGTACAGATGAAGACCGAGCAGGCGATTATGGATCAGATCCGCTGGCTGCACACCCATCCGGTGCTGGGGAAACTTCATCCCGATGCCCTGACCGGCTACGCTGTTGCCATGGAAGTGGACACTGGAAACGTGGTGGCCATGGCCAGTATGCCTGATTATGACACGAGTGTCTGGACAACAGATAAAGTTGAGCCTGAGGTGTATGAAAAAATTGCGAACAATTATTTGAACGGAACGATCAGAGATACTACCTCCGGGATTTCAGGGAATGGCCTGAAGTCAGTGATCTATTTGGGGTCCACGGTCAAACCGTTAAGTGTATTGATTGGATTAAATGAAGGTTTGTTCTCTACCGGCGATACTTATAACGATGTAGGGATCGCTTATTTCGGCAAAGACGACAATGCTTCTGTAAAAAATTCCTCAGGCCATGTGCTGGGACCGCTGGATCCGGCTAAAGCGATTCAGGAATCATCCAACGCGTTTATGGTCGATATGGTCGGGGATCCCCTGTACAAGAAATATAAGAGCAAGGCACCGGAGGTGTGGGATCAATATTTGAAGGCTTTTGGGCTCGGCGTATCCACACAAAGCGGCCTGCCTAATGAAAGTGCCGGACTGGGTGATTATATGGATACCAAGGCGGCCGGCAGCACCCAGGCAGCCATGGTCTACGCTTCCTTCGGCCAGAAAGGCAAATATACAGCGCTGCAGCTGGCACAGTACACAGCAACTCTCGCCAATGAGGGAGAGCGGATCAAGCCGCAGCTGGTCAGCAGAATTACCGATGCGGAAGGCAAGACCGTCAAAGAGTTTCACCGTGAGGTGCTAAGCACAATTTCGTTCGATCCCTCCTACTGGAAGGAGATCAAAAAAGGGATGAATACTGACGTCAAGGCATTTGACGGATTTCCTTATGATTTTGCCCGCAAGACCGGCACTTCCGAAATGGATGCATACGGAGTGACGCGTGACAACGGTGTGTTTATCGCTTTCGCGCCCCGTGAGCATCCCAAGCTGGCTGTAGCTGTAGTGATTCCGGAGGGCGGTTTTGGATCGAATAGTGCTGCTCCGGTAGCCCGCAAAATATTTGACGCTTATGACTGGGAATACGGACTGAATGGAGTCCCCCGAAAGAACGTATCCCCTGCCACGGAGTCAACATTGGAATAAAAGGTTTATTTTAAGATGTAGAGGAGTGAAAAACTGTGAGTGTTTTCCGTAAGCAGGCCTCTCCCCGGACGGGAAGGACAGCAAGAGCTCGCTTGGCCTGCGCCTCAACGTGTTTTTCTTCAGCACGTTTGTCATTTTCTGCGTTATCATTATCCGTCTTGCCGTTGTTCAGTTTGTGGAAGGACCCAATTTAAAAGAGGTTGAGACCAGCCGTGATACCAAAAATGTGCCGCTTGCAGCCATACGGGGATCGATCCGCGCCGCCGGAGGCGAGGAAATTGCGTATTCCAGCCCTGTGCAATCCCTGTATATCACGCTTACCAAAGAATATATAGCCAAGTCTACAGATAAGAAAACAGGTGAAACTTCATTTACTCCGGAGGCCCGGGCAAATGTCTACGCGCTGGCTAACAATCTGGTTGAGAATTTCAATAAGTATGGCGATCCGAATGGCGAAAAGCTGACGGTTAACGATGTAATTAACTCCCTGGACCTCAAGTTCAAGAAATATTCCGGCTTTATGGCCCGGCGGATCAAAGCTGGCCTTACCCCCAAAGAAGTGGCCTATTTCATGGAGCATAAAGAGGAATACCCGGGCCTTGAAGTCGTCGAGGAGAGTAACCGCCATTATAATAAGGATACGGTCGCGGTGCAGACTGTAGGTTACATCAAGCCTTTCAAGTCCGCAGGCAGTCTGGATATTTACAAAAACATTCAAAATGCAATGAAAAAGATCGACAATGATCCTGGATTGACTTACAAGGATGATGAGTTTGTCGGCTTCGACGGTCTGGAGCTGCAGTATCAGCGGGAACTCCGCGGCAAAAACGGCTATCAGGTGATCTCCGTCAATCCGCAGAATATGGCCGAAAACATCGAGAATATGGTCCCTCCTGTAAAGGGAAATGACGTCTGGATGACCATTAATAAAAACATCCAGCTTAAGACAGAGCAGGCTATTACAGAGCAGATTAGCTGGCTGCATTCACATTCCGTGCAGGGGAAAACACATCCTGATGCCGTAACAGGCTACGCTGTAGCGATGGAAGTTGACACCGGGAATGTCGTCGCTATGGCCAGTATGCCTGACTATGATACAAATGTCTGGACGAAAGGCTCGCTGCCTACCGATGTCTGGAACAGCATTATGAATAACTATCAGAACGGGACCATTAATCCGATATCCTCCGGGGTGTCGGGCCATGGGCTTCAATCTGTGCTGCTGCTGGGTTCGACCATCAAACCCTTGAGTGTGCTTATCGGACTGAACGAAGGCTTTTTCTCCACCTCTACTACCTATCAGGATAAGGGGATTGCCTATTTCGGGAAAAATGATAAATCCTCGGTCCGCAATGCCTCCGGGCACGTGTACGGTTCCATGGACCCCTCCAGGGCGATTGAGAAATCATCCAACGTCTTCATGGTGGATATGGTCGGCAAGAAGCTGTACGAGAAATATGGAAACAAAGGTATTGGGGTCTGGGATAAATATATGAAGGAATTCGGACTCGGCGTTTCGACGCAAAGCGGACTTCCCAGAGAGTTTTTAGGACAAATCAACTATACGAATACAAAAGCAGCGGGGAGTGCCCAGGCGGCGCTGGTCTATGCATCCTTCGGGCAGCAGGGAAGCTACACTACGCTGCAGCTTGCGCAGTATGCTTCTACTCTTGCCAATGAAGGTGTACGGATCAAACCGCAGCTGGTCAGCAAAATCACGGACCCGGACGGTAAGGTGGTTAAGACCTTTGGACGTGAGGTTATTGATGAAGTCACGACCTTTGACAAGTCCTTCTGGAGAGAAATCAAAAAGGGCATGAGCAGTGATGTAACTGCATTTTCTGACTTTCCGTATGATTTCGCCCGCAAAACAGGGACATCACAGCAATCAGCCAAAGGCGACCTGCGCGATAACGGGGTCTTCATTGCTTTTGCCCCGCGTGAGAATCCGAAGCTGGCTGTAGCCGTGGTTATCCCTGAAGGGGGATTCGGCTCCAACAGTGCGGCGCCGGTGGCCCGCAAGATTTTTGACGCTTACGATTGGGAGTATGGTCTGGATGGCGTGCCTAAGAAAAGCTTGAAGACAGAAGGTGCCAAAGACGGCGCTGACGCAGGGAAAGATTCCGAAAATACAGCCACAACAAACAACTGATATAATAGTCGGGAAGACGGAAAAGTAGGCAACACAAATACACTGCTGCTCTTGCGTAGAGAGCGCCAACAAGAAATGGAGGGGTGGCAAATGATTGCCAAATACCGCCTGCTAGCATTGGACATGGATGGAACCCTGCTGAATGATGAACAACAGATTACCCCCAAAACGGTGGAATGGATTAAAAAAGCGATGGATGCGGGCGTTCATGTCTGCCTGTCCACCGGACGCACCTCCCGCGGTGCAATGCCTTATGCTGAGCAACTGGGACTTGAAACTCCGATGATTATGGTCAACGGCAGTGAGGTGTGGCGTACGCCGAGTGAGCTGTACCGCCGCTCCCTGATGGATGTGACGCTGGTTAAGACCATGCATGAAATGGCCGAAGAATACGGGACTTGGTTCTGGGCGTGTTCAGTAGACGAGGTTTACAACCGCGACAATTGGGATGGGGATATCGAAGGCCGGGAGTGGCTTAAGTTCGGGTATTCCACAGAGGACGATGACATCCGCCATAAGCTGCTGATGCGGCTTCAAGATCTGGGCGGACTCGAAATTACGAATTCTTCACCAACCAATCTGGAGATTAATCCGCTGGGCATCAACAAGGCTTCAGGTATCCGGGAGGTCTGCAGGCTCCTGGGCTTAGAGATGTCCCAGGTTGTCGCTGTAGGGGACAGTCTGAATGATCTGGCTGCGATCCAGCAGTCCGGCTTCGGTGTCGCCATGGGCAACGCCCAGGAGGTTGTGAAGCAGGAAGCGGACGCCGTCGTCGCCACGAACAATGACGACGGCATAGCAGAAGTAATCCAAAAGTATATTTTGGCCGAAGCTGAAATCGAAGTAGAAGCCCAGGCCGGAAGATCATCCGGAAAATAACAGATTTTTGCGAAGTGAATTGCAGCAGCTTATGCTATCAAAACTTTGGGAGTTGAAGGAATTGGCGATTCTGGGGTGGGTTCTGATTATTGCTTTGTTCGCCGTGGGGCTTGCCGGAGCAGTGTATCCCATACTGCCGGGCGCACTGGCGATTTATCTGGCCTTTTTCGTATACGGCTGGTTCTTTTCCTTTGATCCGTTTGGTGCGGGATTCTGGATCACTCAGACGCTGATCGTGGTTGTGCTGTTTGTGGCGGATTATGTGGTCGGGGCCTGGGGCGTCAAGAAGTTCGGCGGCTCCCGCGCTTCGGTGATCGGCAGCACGATTGGCCTGATTCTGGGCCCGTTCCTTATCCCGGCGTTTGGCCTGCTGATCGGCCCTTTTGTCGGCGCATTTGCCGGTGAGCTGATCGCCGGCTCCAAGCCCGGCAAAGCCTTGAAGGTGAGCTTTGGCTCACTGCTTGGCTTATTCAGCAGCACGGTCGTCAAAATCGTGCTGCAAATTGCCATGGTCGTCCTCTTCTTTATCTGGATTGGCCGGTATTAATTTAACAGCGAAGAAGGCGAAACAGTTTGTCCACCAAGAAAGAGTCTTTTGTCAAAGGCACGCTTATCCTGGCCGCGGCGGCGCTCGTGGCCCGCGTGCTTGGTCTTGCCCAGCGGGTGCCGCTGGAGCATTTATTCAATGATATCGGCAATGCATCATTTACGCAGGCCAACAACGTGTATTTGATGCTGCTGCCGCTGGCTACAGCAGGTATTCCGAGTACGCTCAGCAAGATGGTGTCTGAGCGTTATGCCCTGAACCGGCCGCATGAGGCGCAGCAGGTATACCGCGCGGCGCTTATTTTTGCTGCGGTGGTTGGTGTGCTGATGAGTACAATCCTGTACATAGCGGCTCCCTACTATGCAGAGTATAGCAAGGTGCCTGAGAGCACGCTGGCGATCCGGGCGATTGCCCCGGCGCTGCTGCTCTTTCCGATGATCGCGATGATGCGCGGTTATTTCCAGGGACGCAACAATATGATGGCTGGCGGCATCTCACAGATCATTGAGCAGATTGCCCGGGTATCCACGGCGATCCTGCTTGCCTTTATTCTGCTGCGCCAGGGCTACAGCAATACCTGGATGGCTGCCGGCGCCTCCTTCGGCAGCGTGCTTGGCAGCATCGGGGCTTTTGGCGTGATGCTGTATTATGCGGTGAAGCTCCGCCGCAGCGAGGAGCAGAAAGCCCTGTACGATTCCAGTCAAACCCGGATTCCGCTGCTGAAAATCTATAAGGATATCTTTAAGCTGTCCATACCGATTGTACTCTCTTCCGTTACGGTTCCGGTCGTGAACTTCATTGATACCTCATTCATTGTTCCGCTGCTCAGCGGGCAGATCGGGCGGGAAGCCGCTACTCAGGCCCTGGGGATCTTCGGCAGCCGGGCGCAGAGTGTAGCCGGAATTCCGCCGGTGCTGTCCATCGCACTCAGCACCTCGCTGATTCCGGTCATTTCCGCCGCTTATGCAAGACGCGAAGAGGCGCACCTGAAGCGGCAGATCACGCTGGCGCTGCGGATTTCGATTTTGACGGGGACGCCTATTGTCCTTTCGCTCGTTGTAGCGGCGTATTCCGTGAACGGCCTGCTGTTCAGCAGCCTGGACGGCAGCGGCATTGTAGCCATGCTGACCCTCGGGACGATTTTCCAGATTACGATGATGACGACCAACTCCATTCTGCTTGGGATGGGAAAGGCGCGGATTTCCATGTACTATGTGCTGGCGGGTCTGCTGGTCAAATTCGGGTCCAACTTCCTGCTCAGCCGCTTGTTCGGTATTTACGGCATTATTGCTGCCACGGCGCTGTGCTTCATTGTGATTACCCTGCTTAACCTGAGAATGCTCAAGACTATCGTTCCTTTCGAGATCCTAGGCAAACGCTGGGGCGGCTTCGCTGTTGCCGTATTGGCCGCCGGAGGGATTGGCTACGGACTGAACGAGGCGGGACAGCTGCTTACCCATATGATGCCTGCGCGCCTGGCCTTCCTGATCACTTGCCTCGTTGTAGGGGCGGCGGTGGTTATCGTCTACCTTGTGCTGCTCATTGTTCTGGGGGTGCTGAGCCGTCAGGAAATCGCCGGTTATCCACGGCCGCTGCAGAAGCTGCTGGGTCCGCTCATGAAGCTGCAGCCTGAACGTGTTCGTTCTGAGCAATAAATCTGTGATCATTGTCTTATTCTGTCTTTTTTATTTGACTTATTCCTGACAATTTGATTCACTTAAAGAAAAACCAACAAAACAGCTTACTCTTAATTCAGAAGGGACTGTTCAATTTATGGATAAAATTACTTCGCCTGCGGAATTTCAGGTGGCGATTCAATCGCCCCGTCTGACCGTGGCCGTGTTCAAAGCCGACTGGTGCTCCGACTGCAAGTTCATTGATCCGTTCATGCCTGATGTGGAGCAGAAATATAATGAACGCCTCACACTGGTTGAAGTGGATGTTGACGCTGTAGGCGATGTCAGCCAGGAACAGAATATTCTCGGCATTCCCAGCTTTGTTGCGTATAGCGATGGCCGCGAGCTCGTAAGGTTCGTGAACAAGCTGCGCAAATCCCGTGAGGAGATCGAGGGATTTCTGGACAGAGCGCTCGAAGTTTATCTGACCATACACAAGTAATCACATTGCACCGCTTTGCCCTACCCGAGCAGAAGCGGTGTTTTTCTAAACCGGGCGCTGCAAAGGCTTTCAACCAAGCACTATTTCCCATTCATTCCTATAAAATTGCGGGTGATCTCATTGACGATGAATCAATTGAAATGGCTCAGCTACATCACTTGTCTAATTATGTTTATGGCTCTGCTCGGCGGAGCCGTGGTCACCAAAACAGGTTCCGGGCTGGAGTGCGGCAATGAATGGCCGCTGTGTCACGGAAAGCTTGTTCCTGCCTATACGATAGGCTCCCTCATTGAGTACACCCATCGTCTGTTTAGCGGTCTTGCCGGTCTGCTGTCCCTTGCTTCAATGTTTGCCTTTTGGCGTTATGCCCGTGAGCGGAGAGATCTGCAGGTGTTCGCCCTGCTGACGCTTTTATTTGTGGTAGTACAGGGAGGGATGGGGGCACTTGCGGTGATCCGGCCACAGTCGGCTGCGGTGATGGCGCTGCATATGGGCTTTTCGCTGATCGCTTTCGCCAGTTCGCTGATGCTTGCCCTGGGGACGAAACGCAGACATGCATGGGGGGATGATCCTCCTGTGGCGGGCCGGCGGGTCAGCAGGGGCTTCCGCAACTTAACGTGGGCGGCTGCGTTATATTCTTATATAGTGGTTTATATTGGGGCGTATGTCAGCCATACAGACTCCCAGGGAGGCTGCTCCGGGTGGCCGCTCTGTAACGGGGAGTGGTTCCCTGAGCTGTCAGGCGGAGTAACCATTGTTTTTACGCACAGGGTTGCGGCGGCGCTGCTGTTTCTCCTGGTTGCGTGCCTTGGACATCTGGCCTTCTGGAAACATAAAGCGCAGCCTGAGCTGAGAGCCCTTGGCATTGCAGCAGTTGTGCTGTGTCTGCTTCAAGTACTCAGCGGTGCGGCTGTTGTTCATACCCTATATAACGAAAGGCTGTACATATTTGCCGCACTGGCGCATATTCTCCTGATCGCCGGGCTTTTCGGTGTTCTGTGTTATATGAGTGTGCGCGTATGGCAGCTGGAAAGAGCGAATAAATAGTCTGCGCTCATCAAACTTTTGTGGGATAGTGCCCTGTTTGAGGAGGAACGAGATTGGGATATGGTAATTTGCGTCAATGGATTGAACAGCTCCGCAAGGATAAGGATCTTGCCGTAATTGATGCTCCGGTGGACCCTTATTTGGAGCTTGCGGAGATTCATCGGCGTGTGGTACGGGAGGAGGGGCCGGCTCTGCTCTTCACAAATGTAAAAGACACGCCGTTTCCGGTAGCGACGAATCTGTTCGGAACGGTGCGCCGGGCCAACCAGGCCTTCGGGACCCGCCCCGAGCAGCTGGTGAAGACCCTCATGGGCGCCATGGAAACAGTGCTGCCGCCAACAGCATCCGGGCTCTGGAAGGAGAAACGGCTGCTGCTGGACCTGCTTAAGGTCGGGACCCGGAATGTGCCGCAGGGAGAAGCGCCTGTGCTTGGGGTCTGCCGCAGCACCGAGCCGCTGAAGGAACTGCCGCGCATCACCGGCTGGCAGGAGGAAGGGGGACCTTCTCTGACCTTGCCGCTGGTCTATACCGAGAGCATCACTCATCCGCAGAACCATAATCTTGGAATATACCGTGTTCAGATATATGATGACAGCAAAGCGGGGGTCTATTGGCAGAAGCATAAGGGAGGCGGCTTTCATCACCGGGAGGCGGAGCAGCTCGGCGAGCCGCTGCCCGTGTCCGTTTTTCTCGGCGGGCCTCCGGCACTGATAGCCGCTGCAGCAGCTCCTGTGCAGGAACGTCTGCCGGAGCTGCTGCTGGCATCGCTTGTGCTGGGCGGCAAGCTGCAGATGGTCAAGGACCCGATGGGCGGGCACCGGATTCCCGCTGAAGCGGAATTTGCCATCCGGGGACTGATTGCCCCCCATGAGCGGCGGATGGAAGGACCGTTCGGGGATCACTATGGATTTTATTCCACACCCCGCCATTTCCCTGTGATGCATGTGCAGCGTATCTGGCACCGCAAGGATGCTATCTACCCGGCAACGATCATCGGCAAGCCGCGCCAGGAGGATTATTATCTCAGGGAATACATACAGCGGCTGCTGGCCCCCGTATACCCGCTTTTGATGCCTTCCGTCAAAGCGTTGTGGGAATACGCCGAATGCGGCCCTCACTCACTGGTGTCTGCCGTAGTAAGGGAGAGTTATCCCAGAGAAGCGGTGGTGTCAGCCTACCGCATCCTGGGGGAAGGCCAGCTGTCACTGACCAAATTTCTGCTGCTGACCAATGAACCCGTGGAGCTGGCAGAGTTCCCTAAGCTGCTGGAAAGTGTGCTGGAGCGCTTCAATCCCGCCTCGGATTTCCTGGTGTACGGAAATGCCGCCCCGGACGAGCAGGACCATTCGCCCAATGCGATGAACCATGGCAGCAAGGCCATCATGCTGGGCGTGGGAAATCCGGTGCGTGAGCTGCCTTCTGCTTACACGGAAGGTCTTCTCCCGGGTATTAATGAGGCAATTCCTTACTGCCGGGGATGTTTGGCTGTTTCCGGTGCATCCTATGAAGAAGATCCTGAGCTTCCTTCCCGGCTAATCGCAGCTCTGCGTGCACAGGAAACAGCCTGGCCGCTGGTGTTTGTAGTGGATAATGCCCCGGATACGGTGCGCACGCAAACTTCATTCCTGTGGACGGTGTTCACGAGGTTCGATCCGGCCAGTGATATCTACGCCGAATACGAGATCAAAAGCCATCATATCGGCTATAAGCTGCCCCTTGTGATCGATGCCCGGATGAAGCGGGATTACCCCGAGGAACTGGTTCCGCGCGAGGATATTGTCCAGCGGGTCGACCGCAACTGGAACAGCTATTTCCCACACTGAGGAGGATGCAGGATGCTGCGGATATTACTCGGAGAACCGCCCCGCGAGAACAGTGGTGTGCTGGCTGAAGCCATGGACAATATGGCGAAGGCGGCATCCATGCTGCGCAGGGAGATGAACACCCATGAAGACCCGGATCATGAATCCCGCAAGCTGGAAATCTGGACGCGCGGGCTGATCTCTTCCTTGGACGAGCTGGAGCAAAGCTGGTTCGCGGCTGCTTTTTTCCGCAAATCCGTTGTAGCGGGTTATATGGATGATATGTCTCCTAAGGAGCAGGGGGAATATGCGCGTTATGTTTATTTTTATAAAAATGGCTTCATCCGTGTATTCTCACTGCTGGACAAGCTGGGTACGGTTCTTAACAGTCTGTATGACCTGAATACCAGCAAAGTCAAAGTCCATTTCTCCTATTTCACTGTACTGCGCCAGTTTCAGCTGCATGAGAAGCATACAGCCCTCGCCGGGGAACTGGAGACGATCAAAAACGCCTACCGTGAACCGCTCGAAAATCTGCGCAAACGCCGCAATGCCGAGATTCATTACATGAACGCCGAAATGCAGGATGATCTGTGGCAGCGGCATCAGGGTCTCCATGACAAAATTCATCTGGAGGATCTGGACAGTCATCTGGAGGATCTGAAGCAGAGCCTGGAAATGGTCTGCAAATCCTTGGCAGCTTCCTTCAGGTACAGCAATGAGCAGTGGCACAAGGGCAAAATCGCGGCAAACCTTAAGAGAGCCCATCATTCTCAGTAAAAAGTTCCCTTTGACAAAAAACCTGAAAATTACTATACTTGAGCTTGCATTAGCATCTTACATGCTTCGGCAGCTAACTTCATAATCAACTCTTATCGAGAGCGGCGGAGGGATAGGCCCGATGAAGCCCGGCAACCGATTTGTATGGAATGCGTCACATGGTATTCTGTACAAATGTCATGGTGCTAATTCCTACAATGCCGTGCAGGTTACGGTCGTTGGCAGATGAGAAGGCAGGGTTAATACAATCACGGGGCCTCTTGCGATCTGCAATCGATCGTAGGAGGTTTTTTAGTTTTTATAAGGGTTACTTGGGGGAGGATTACTAGTTTGATAGAGCTGAAAGGTTTGACCAAGGTATATGGAAAAGGCAGCAAAGCTGCAATGGCGCTTTCGGGTCTTAACCTGTCGATTAAAAAGGGTGAGATTTTTGGGGTGATCGGCCACTCCGGCGCCGGCAAAAGCACACTGATCCGCTGCATCAATCTGCTGGAACGCCCTACGGAAGGCGAAGTTTGGGTGGATGGAGTGGAATTAACCTCACTGAGCCAGGGACAGCTGCAGGAACAGCGGCGCAAGATCGGCATGATCTTTCAGCATTTTAATCTGCTGTCTTCTGCGACGGTATACGACAACATTGCTTTTCCGCTCCGCCTGGCTGGTACGCCGAAGGCGCAGATTGAACGCAAGGTGCTGGAACTGCTCGCGCTTGTAGGACTGGAAGAGCACAGCCGCAAATATCCGGCGCAGCTCTCCGGCGGTCAAAAGCAGCGTGTCGGTGTAGCGCGGGCGCTGGCCAGCGACCCCGATGTGCTGCTCTGCGATGAAGCCACCTCGGCGCTGGACCCGCAGACAACCGACTCCATTCTCCGGCTGCTGCTGGACATTAACCGGAAGTTTCATCTGACCATTGTGCTCATTACCCACGAAATGCATGTGATTCAGAGCATTTGCGACCGGGTAGCGGTGATCCATGGCGGGGGAATTGTGGAGCAGGGGGAAGTGGCAGATGTATTCCTGAAGCCCCAACATGAAGTGACGAAGGATTTCATCCGCAGTGAGAACCAGCATGAAGGGCCGCTCCGTGTTGCACTGGAGGCAGTGCATGATAAGTACAGCAAATCCGTCAAAATCACTTTTCTTGGACAAAAGACATATGAATCTACCCTATCCCATGTGGTTCGTGGAACAGGTGTAGACTTTGCCATCCTCCAGGGGACGATTTCAACGATCAAAGAAGTGCCTTACGGCCAATTGCTTGTTCGCTTTGAAGGAAGCGCGCAAGCCGTCGAGGCGACCCTTGCCGAACTGGCGGCACAAGGTCTTGATGTGGAGGTGTTTGCCTGATGGGCGGCTTGAACTTTAACGAGATTAACTGGGAAGAAATGCTCGATGCGGGTATAGCTACCCTCCGAATGTTGGCTTATTCCGGAATTTTCACAATTATTCTTGGTTTACCACTCGGAATTGTGTTATATTTATGGGGCAGATCAAATCACGTCTTAATCAGGTCGATTTACTCGGTATTATCATTTGTTGTAAATATTCTGCGGTCTGTGCCTTTTATCATCCTGATGGTCGCCTTGATTCCTCTAAGCAAGTCCATTATGGGGACTTCAATTGGCGTATTGGGGACGATTCCGGCGCTGGTGATCGGCGCGGCTCCGTTTTTTGCCAGACTGGTGGAGACGGCACTGCGCGAGGTTGACCGGGGTGTGATCGAAGCGGCGCAGGGAATGGGAGCCTCCACAGGCCAAATCGTTTGGCGTGTGCTTCTGCCCGAGGCCCGTCCGGGCCTGCTGGCCGGAGTGACGATTACGATTGTTACCTTGGTCTCTTACACAGCGATGTCTGGAATGATCGGCGGCGGGGGCCTGGGGGACCTGGCTATCCGTTACGGCTATTACCGTTACGAGAAGGAAGTTATGATTACCTCCGTGGCACTGATGGTTATTCTGGTGCAGCTGCTGCAAATGGCCGGCGACCGGCTGGTACAACATTTTACCCGGAAATAAGGCAGTTTCCTATAGAGCCTTATTCATACAAAAATAATGAGATGGAGGGGATTTACAAATGAAAAAAGTATTGCTCACATTCTTCAGTTTGACCTTGGTATTGGTGCTGGCAGCTTGCGGCAACAACAATAAAACTAATAATGCTGCAAATTCTGCGGCTACGAACGCTCCGGCTGCGGATGCTTCCGCAGAACCCGCAACTGAACCTGCTGCAGAACCGGTAACCCTGGTGGTTGGCGCATCGCCAAAACCGCATGCAGAAATTCTGAAGGCCATTGCTCCGCTTCTGGAGAAACAGGGCATCAAGCTGGAAATCAAGGAATTTACCGACTACATTCTGCCGAATACGCAGCTGGCCGAGAATGAACTGGATGCGAACTTCTTCCAGCACAAGCCTTATCTGGATGATCAGAATAAGCAAAACGGCACGGACCTCGTATCCGTAACAGCGGTTCACGTAGAACCTTTCGGTGCTTACTCCAAAAAAATTAAATCGATCGGCGAGCTGGCTGACGGTGCAAAAGTAGCGATTCCGAACGATGCCACCAACGGCGGCCGCGCGCTGATCCTCCTGGCCAAAAATGGCCTGATTAAGCTGAAGGACGATACGAATATTACCTCAACTACAGCCGATATCACGGAGAATCCGAAGAATCTCAAAATTGTAGAGCTTGAAGCCGCTATGCTGCCCCGCCAGCTGGATGAAGTAGATCTTGCTCTGATCAACACCAACTATGCCCTGGAAGCGAAGCTGGTTCCAACCAAGGACGCTCTGTTCATCGAAGGAACCGATTCTCCTTACGCCAATCTGCTGGTAGCGCGTCCTGACAACAAGGACTCCGATGCCATTCAGAAGCTGGCTGCAGCTCTGACTTCCCCGGAAGCCAAAGCCTTTATTGAAAAAGAATACCAAGGCTCGATCATTCCGGCATTCTAATTTAATTTCTTGAGCTGAACATCGATAAATTAAAGACCAGAGGTATCCGATAGCCATGAAGGCTGCGGAGCACTTCTGGTCTTTTTGCAGATTCAGATTTATGTTGTTAATGCATTGGGCGCTTCTGCGTATTAACTTAGGTAAGATTGGTAACAAACAAATTGCGCAATTTGTTGAACATCTGCTGCTTATGAAGCCGAACAGGAGAGGAGGGAGAGAGTTGGAAATTGCAAGCGTGAAGACTGGAACATATCGTGAGACAACTGCCAGTGCCCGGGAGGAAGCTTTGTCCACAGAGGCGTTCACCCGGCTCTATAATTTGTACCAGAAACGCGTTTACAAATATATCTGCTACCGGATCAACAATCATTTTGCCGCGGAAGATATCTGCAGCCAGGTATTCGAAACCGTCATTTCCAAATATGAAACCTTCTCAGCGGAAAAATCAGGGTTTGAGGTATGGCTGTTTGCGATTGTAAGAAATGCGGTGACGGATTATTTCCGCAGGCAAAAGAAAGGCAGCCACTTCTCGCTGGACACACTGCTGGATTTCGTACTCCCCAAGCCATCCCCGAGGAACTGGTCATCCGGGATGACAATCACCGGGAATTATTCAAGGCCCTGGCGAAGCTGCGCGACAAGGAACGCAATATCATCGCGATGAAGTACGGCGCGGGACTGAAGAATACAGAAATAGCGGCTCTGCTGGGCGTAAGTGAATCCAATATTGGCGTTGTAGTGTACAGAAGCTTGAAAAAACTGCATAAAGCCTTGGAGGCAGGAGGGTTCAAATATGAGTAAAACACAGGACGCGGAACATTTAAGGAAGCTTAGCGAGCTGCTTGAGCATATGGATTTGGACAATTCCGCCTCGAGGGAAAAAATTCATCACCGCTTAATCCACAAAATGGAGACAGGGTCAATTGCAGCCCAGAACCTAAAAAAGGATGGGGTATTTATGAAAAAGAGCAAATGGAGAACGGGTATAGTCGTTGCATGTTCTGTGGTCACCCTGGGAGGCGCATTCTCGGCTACTTCCTACGCCCAGGAAATGTTCAAATCCATTGTAGCGCAATTCCAGGTGGGCAATATGAAAATCACACAATATGATGAGGAAGTTCCGGCTTCCCCGGCAGACAGCACAACCTCCGAAACTGCTGGTAATGAATCCGGTGTGATTGAATTGCCGACACCTCCTGACCTGACCGTGCAGGAAGCCCGTGCAGTGCTGGACATTAACTTTCCGGCGCCAGCCAGCCTTCTGGATTATAAGTTCGTGAGTTGCACTATTCAAGGAGACAGCATGATTGGAGTCAATTACGCAAAAGGTGAAGAGACGGTCAATTTCCTGATTTCAAAAGGTGGCGATAACGGAATCAGCACCGCCGGTGCGGTCACAACCGAAATTATTAACGGTACCAAAGTATACCATGCGAATGGGATAGTAATCTGGGAGCAGAAGGGGTTTACAGTTGAATTGTACTCCCAAAAGGACTTCGACTCTGCTGTGCTCGGTACCATCATTGACAGCTTTACCGTCGGTCCCCCTCTCAAGCAAGAAGAGATCGATAAAGCGAAGAAAAAAGTGGAGAGCTCGGACACAAGCAGCGTGGCTGCTCCCGCACCGGCACACTAGGTTGATCCCGAATGCGAAATCCACTATAATAAAAAAAATCCCGGCCTTCTTCATCCGAGGCCGGGATTGTTATACAACGGGATTAGAATACTTGAATAACTTCTTCTACGCCTTCTACTTCTTCAAGGAGGGCGCGTTCGATCCCGGCTTTGAGCGTGATCGTGGAGCTTGGGCAGCTGCCGCAGGCACCCATAAGCTTCAGCTTAACAATGCCGTCTTCTACATCGATCAGTTCGACGTCGCCGCCATCGCGCTGCAGGAACGGACGAAGTTTATCGAGCACTTCCAGTACTTCATCATACATGGTGGTGCTTTGCAGATTCTCACTCATTTCTCAATCACTCCTTTCGTATGCTTATTATAGTACAAAAAGTTAAAAAATAAAATGGTTCACACAGAATAAGGAGAACATCATGAGACCACTTATTGAATTTTGTGCCAGCAATATCGGACACGGCACAGAACCGCTCAAGCGCAAGCTGGAACTCAATCCCGAATACGATGTCATTGAGTATGGCTGTCTGAACAATTGCGGACAATGCTATCTGCAGCCGTTCGCCATGCTTGACGGTGAGATCATTGAAGCGGAAACACCGGAAGAGCTTGAAGCGGCCATAGAGGCTGCAATAAAAGAACAAGAAGCCTGGGACAATCTTGAGATCGATTAGTCCCAGGCTCATATTTTAGCCAAAATGCCGTTTGGACATCCAGAGCACACCGCTTTTCAGCAAACGGGGAACCCGCCCCATGACAGAGCGGCGGCCCATCAAGCCAAAACCGGCATTTTTGCCCAAAGAGCCAAGGGTGCCCTTCAGCTTGATCTTGTGCAGCTTCGGCGTTTCATCGCGCCATAGGGCCTGCATGATCTGCGCCACCTGTTCACCCTGCGCTCCGGCCGCCTGCGCGCTTGGCGCGAAGGGAAGGCTGGCACAGTCGCCGATCACATAGACCTCCGGATAATCCGCCACATTGTAATAAGGCTCTACAATAATTCGTCCGCCCCGGTCTTTCGGCAGCTCAAGCTGCTGCACGACCTCCACCGGCTGGATGCCGGCGGTCCATACGGTCACATCACCGGGAATAGCCTGGGTGCCATTGAAGATGGCATCCTTTTCGACATGGGATACGGAGATATGACCCAATGTCTCCACATGGTGCTCACTGAACCACTCCTCCACATACTGCGACAGCTTTGCCGGAAAAGAGGACAGTACACGTTCACCACGATCCAGAATAGAGATGTTTAGATCGGGCCGGCTTTCCCGCAGCTCTGCAGCAATCTCCACTCCGCTAAGTCCTCCGCCTACAATATTGACAGTTCCGTAAGGCCTCACATCATTCAGGCGCCGGTAAGTCTCGCGTGTACTGGAGAAGCTCTGAATGCTGCAGGTATGCTCTTCTGCACCTGGAATATTATGATAATTATCCGTACAGCCGAGAGCAATGGCCAATATGTCGTAAGACATGGGCTCTCCCGTCTTCAAAAAGATCATCCGGCTCTCCAGATCTATGGAGCCTACCTCGCCGTAACGTACAGTAAGACGCGGGTGCACCGGGAACTGGATGCGCAAATGATAATCGGTGACGGTGCCCGCAGCCAGTGCGTAGTATTCTGTCTTGATTCCCTGGTAAGGCATCCGGTCAACTAAAACAATTTCCACATCGCGGGGCAGATGGTTGTCGAGTAATTCTTGAATGAGGGCAAGGCCGCCGTAGCCGCCGCCCAAGACGAGTAATGTTCTCATGACATCGTCCTTTCGAATAGGGCTCAGTTATGGTCATTGCAGCAGCTGCCGGATGAACTCCGGCTTGCAGTTATTCGTATACCTTAATTTCGTTATAGAACGTGTCCCGCTCTACCGGAATCTTTCCGGCACCTTTTACCAGCCAGATCAGCTCTTCACGGGTCAGCCCCTCTGGAGTCAAGGCTCCGGCCGCATGGCTGATGCGTTCCTTCAGAATCGTACCGTGCACATCCGAGGCGCCGAAGCTGAGTGCGACTTGGGTAAGCTGTGGCCCGATATTAATGAAGTAGGCCTTAATATGGTCGAAATTATCCAGCATTAAACGGCTGATCGCAATCGTTTTGAGATCCTCATAAGCCGAGTTGCGGCGCATAATGCCGGCATTCTTGTTCTTGGGCTGCATAGACAATGGGATGAACACCATGAAACCGTTCGTTTCATCCTGCAGGTCGCGGATCTGCAGCATATGGCGCACGCGGTCCTCATGCGATTCAATCGAGCCGTACAGCATCGTGGTATGAGTCTTCATCCCGAGCTGGTGTGCGGTCCGGTGGACCTCCAGATATTCCTCTACATTGGCTTTGTTGACACGCATTTTTTTCCGGTATTGGTCGGACAGAATTTCTGCACCGCCGCCAGTAAGAGACTGAAGTCCGGCAGCACGCAGCTCCTCAAGCACCTCGCGGATGCTCAGTCCGCTGATCCGTGTGAAGAAATCAATCTCTGCCGCTGTGTACGCCTTCAAAGTCACCTGAGGGAACGCTTCGTTCAAGGCTTTGAGCGAATCAACATAATATTGAAAGGGCACCTTATCATTATGGCCGCCGACAATATGGAACTCGCGCACTCCGGGATGGATATGCTGTTCGACATATTGCACCATTTCCTGACCGGAAAGGGTATAGGCGCCTTCTTCACCGTCATCTTTGCGGAAATTGCAGAATGCGCAGTGTGCTTCGCAGACATTGGTGAAATATAGGCTCATATTTTCGATAAAATATACCTTGTTGCCGTTCTTCCGCTGATTCACCTCATTCGCCAACTGGCCGATGGTTAGCAAATCGTTGCTTCCATATAAATAAACGCCATCTTCCAAATTTAATCTTTCTCCGCCGCGAACCTTGTCGATAATGTTCGCCATTCTGGCATCGGTCTGGGGTGTTATAAGAGTAGACATATAATTTCCTCCTGAAGGTTTTGGCGAAGCAAGCGCATCGCAGAATCATTCCCGAAACAAACTTAGGGAGTGGCCGTCCATTACAAAAAGCTGCGATGTCAGCTGACTGCGTGACAATTTTCCGAATTTTCGCATATCGCTTTACCTATTATAAACCTCTCACCAGGGGGTAGCAACCGCTGAGAGAAGATGGATTCGCATGTGTAACTGCGCCGCGCAGGTGCAGTTTGGACTTGAGGGCAGGGGGATAGTGGAGTATACTTATTTTTATATAGACAGTTACTTTTGGCCGGGCAGGCTGTAGAATACAGAATAATTTTTCAGGAGGTTAGAGACTATGATTACAATCAGTGAAGCAGCAGCAGGACAACTCAAGACCATGCTGGCTGAACAGGAAATCCCGAATATGTTCCTTCGTCTTGGTGTAACTGAAGGCGGCTGCAGCGGCTTCTCCTACGCTATGGGCTTCGACGACAACGAAACTGACCAGGACGTCTATATGGATGTGCAGGGCATGAAGGTTGTCGTTAGCAAAGATGATATCCGTTACCTGAACGGCCTCGAGATCGACTTCGAGGAATCCGGCATGACCGGCGGGTTCACCATCAACAATCCGAACGCCACCGCTACCTGCGGCTGCGGCTCAAGCTTCCGTACGAAGGACGATGCCGGCAAGCCTGCGGCTGAGCCTTGCTAAACCCCGGCTGAATGTATCTGCTGCTGCTCTAGGCTGTAGCCGATGATTGATACACGCGGATATAAGCGAAGGATTCGTGGCTCAGCGTTGCGGATTGAGGGATTGAGGCAAAACATTCGGGTGTAGCGGAATTACTCGGATGGTGGCGCTGAAACTGAAGTAAGCTATAGAGTTAAGTGGAATTTCTCCCACTAATCCGAGACTTTTGACTGCTGTGCCCTCATTAGGTGGAATAAGTACAACTAAAATGGCCCATTTAGGCGGTATCAGCTAAGTTCCTCCGAAATAAGTGGAGAAAATCCCACTAAATGCTACTGAGCTAACAGAATGCTATAATTTAGTGGAGAAATTCCACTTAAGGTTAGAGTACCTGAGTGCCATTACTTTTCTAATTCATATAACCGGCTGCTGTACCGAAGTCTTCAGGTGAATGTGCCTGGAGGCTTTTTTGTACGTTGGGGCAAGCTAAACTCCGTTTCCAGTTTTTAGTTGGACTAGTATAATGAAAGAGTAATAATCAAAAGAACAACCAGTCTCCCTTGATAAAAATTAAACAGCGAATATTTCAAAAAAATGCTGTCTGCGCGATTGCAAAATATCTATTTTAGGAGATGCCCAAAATGCCGGAAACCATTAAAAGCATGGAGAATTTGCTCAGCATGCTGGATTCGCTGATGAGGGAGCCCGCCCCGTTTTGGAATAAATTCTATTGTAACCGAACGAAGGGAGTTCCCTTTTTTGCAGATAAGCCGGATGAGAATTTAGTCTCTTTTGTAGAAGCAGGAGTATTACAGGGAGGGCGAATGCTGGAGCTGGGCTGCGGTCCGGGAAGGAATGCGATTTATGCGGCGCTTCATGGCTTTGATGTGGATGCGGTAGATCTTTCAGAAGAAGCTATTACTTGGGCCAAAGAGCGGGCGGTTGAAAAGAATGCCACAGTGAACTTTACGCTCGGATCAGTTTTTGATCTGTCCCCCCAGTCCGAATATGATCTGGTCTATGATGCAGGCTGCCTGCACCACCTGTGGCCCCATCGGCGCATCGGATATATTGAGATGATCCATCATGCGCTGAAGGATGGAGGGTATTTTGGATTAACTTGTTTTGCTCCCGGGTTTACGGAAATGGGGGGAGCCATGGAAATAAGCGACTGGGATGTCTACCGGGATCGAAGCATGCATGGCGGACAAGCGTACAGCAAGGAGAAATTAAACGAAATCTTAGGCGGGTATTTTGAGGTGGTGGAGATTCGTATGATGAAGGAATGCACGGATAATGATCCTGTGTTCGGTGTTCCGTTTCTATGGACAAGCTTATGGAGAAAACACTCGAAGGGATAGTTGCATATGCCAGAATATTCCTTGGTCGTTCAGAACGGAACCTCTTTGGATGACTATTCCAAGAGTCTATTAAAATATGAATGTAACTATCTAAAAGTTTAAATATCCAATAAGTTGAAATCTAACTGAAGGAAGGGAACCTCGTGACTCTATTGGAAACAGAACGGCTAATCATTCGAGAGTTTACTTATGAAGATATGGAAGCTGTGCATGCATATGCTTCTGACCCTCTGGTGGCCAAGTATATGATCTGGGGACCGAACTCCAAAGAGGAAACAAGAAGTTATATCGGTCTGACCTTGGAATGGCAGAGCCAGATTCCGCGGAAGGATTTCGAGTTTGCCGTAGTTCTGAAAGAGACGGGTCAACTGATCGGCGGCTGCGGCATTCACATCAGTGAACCGGGGCAAGGGGAAATCGGCTATTGCTTCAATCCGCTGTTTTGGAGACAGGGATATACCTCCGAGGCTGCGGCTTCATTACTTGACTTCGGATTTCAGGAGTTGAATCTGCACCGGATCTACGCGACCTGCCGTCCGGAGAACGTGGGTTCAGCCAAGGTCATGCACAAGCTCGGCATGGTCTATGAAGGGCATTTGCGGGAGCATATGTGGCATAAGGGGAGGTGGCATGATTCATACCAGTATTCGGTTTTAAAGCCGGAATATGAGCTGCAGAGAGGGGGACGGTAATGATTATAGAGATAAGGCAATATCAGCAAATCAAGCTGTCCATCTGCACAAGCCATCGCATCTTTTTTTCATAGAGTATAATAAAAACCCTGTACAGAAAACTCTGTGACAGGGCGTTGCAAAGAACGAAACTTTTAATTAAGCAGGAATAATAAACTTGAAATTAATCATAAATACGACCAGTGCGGCGGCGCCCAGAGAAAAGGCGATGCAGCCCGTGCCGAGGACCCGGCGCCGGTCTTTGATGAATTTGAAGCCTAATGCGCAGACAAGAACCGTGATTCCTGCCAGAACGACGGTCATTCCAACCATTGCCACCCAGTACAGCACTTCAAAAAGCTCTGCCATGAAGAGTCCTCCCTCCAGGTCATAATACAATGAATTTTAAGGATTTTCCAGCAAAAAGTGGCTGAGGGGCAACGCCGCATGACCAGAGAATCCGACAGACTCTGCGAGCGGTTCCCCTACCGGCGGTTGCTGTCGATTGCCGTAGAAGAGGCTTGTCAGAATTTGCAGCAGCCCCGCTGCTCTCCCATATAGGATAGATAGGACATAAGCGCTGGCGGCTATATGCCCTTTTTTGCTGTGCGCACCTGCTCATACGGACAATCATACAGGAGGGCGCGGCCTTTTCTGAGTAAAGTATAGGGTAGGCTGGGAATGTGAAAGGAGAGGTTGAACAATGGCGGGAAGACAACTGGCCAGCAAGTGGCTGAAAACCGAGGCGCTGCTCAGCGATCCGCGGGTTGCCGGTTACATTCCGAGAACGATGGAATATAGCGCTGCTGGGTTGTTAGGGATGCTGGGGAAATACGGAACGGTTGTAATCAAACCTGTTGTTGGCGGTGGCGGTTTTGGGGTGATCAAAGTGTTCCGGAACAGCCGGGGATACGGCTTCACACATATGCACAGCACAAGAATGTACCGGGATTTCTCCTCCATGAAGCGTGCACTCGACTTATTTAAGGCCAAACGGAAATATCTGATGCAGCAGGGCATCTCGCTGGCCCGGATTGGCGGACGCCCTATCGATTACCGGGTCAAGGTGGCGAAGAACGGAGCACACTGGGAATTTCGTTCTATGGTCGGAAGAGTGGCGCGTCCGGGACTGTTCGTGACGAATCTCTGCAAGGGCGGAACGATGCTAAGCTGCCGTGAGGGACTGAGGATATCATTGCCGCGGGTCAGGACCTCTGCCAAAAAAGCGGAGATGCGGAGCCTGACCCTGATCTGCATAGAGGTGCTGGAACGGCATTTTCCGGGCATTGGTGTGCTTGGCTTTGATTATGCTGTGGACGGCCGGGGAAGATCTGGATTTTGGAGGTCAATACCCGCCCGAAGTGATTAAAAAATTTTTAAGAATTGACGATAAATATAATAATGAGATAGAATTGCGTTTAGTTGTGTAAGCCTTGAGGTAATATATGATAAAAAATTCCACGGAATTATGAACAATGTAAAAATATTTCAGGCAAAATACCGGCGGATTCATCCTGTGTATAACTGTTATCCCCATAGTCCACTGTGCGGCGAATGACTTCTTGGCCTTTACTAACATATTATGCACAGGATCTCCACAGTTGCTTGTGGATAGTGGGAACGCTTGTTCGAAAAATAATAGTTTGCTATGATAGATTCAGATTCAAATAAAGGAAAGGTAGGTGAACGTTATGGTTGAATTGTCGGATGAGATGCTCTTGGACTCTTACCATAGAGCAATAGAACTGCAATTAGAGCATGATTTCATCGCTCTGCTGCTCGCTGAAATTCGCAAACGGAACTTACACTCTCCAGTTCATGCGGTTCTGCACTAGAAGCCCGGAGCATACCTTTGCAGCAGATCAATCATTCAACCGCAAGCGGCACAAATAGGGTATCTTTTCAAGTTGAAGTGCAATCAACCTGAAAGGATACCCTTTTATTTGTAGAATAACAGAGGTGAACGTTCGGCTACAGCTTGAGATTGCTGCTGTGTCCGGGAGACAGCTTGGCTTCGGGATCAATATAGACCTTGGCGTTGTTCACTGCGGTAGGCGCTTCTCCGAATCCAACAGCGATCAGCTTCAGCTTACCCGGATACGTGGTAATATCACCAGCGGCGAAGATCCCCGGAATGCTGGTCTCCATTCGGGAGTCTACCACAATCGAGTTGCTCTCAATATCGATGCCCCATTCGGCAATCGGCCCCAGCGAGGACACGAAGCCAAAGTTAACGATAACACTGTCCACTTCCAGCTCCTGTGTTTCTTTGGTTTTGATGTGGGACAAGGTAACCCTGGTAATGAATTCTTCGCCGTGAAGCCCGGTAATCTCCGAAGGCGTAATGACATTGACCTTGGATGCCATCAGGTTCTCCACACTGTGCTCATGGGCGCGGAACTTATCCCTGCGGTGAATCAGGGTAACCTGCTCAGCAATGGGTTCAAGCATCAGTGCCCAATCCACAGCAGAGTCGCCGCCGCCGCTGATCAGCACCTTTTTGCCCTTGAACGCATTAAGATCGCTGACAAAATAATGCAGGTTGGCTTTTTCGAAACGCGCCGCTTCGGGAAGCTCCAGCCGGCGGGGTTCAAAAGCGCCTACGCCTGCAGTAATGATCACGGTTTTGCTGTGATATTCCGCTTTATCGGTAGTAATGACGAAATGGCGTTCGTCCTGTTTTTTAAGCGAAACAACCTTCTCCTCCAGCCGGATATCGGACTGAAACAGCTCCATTTGGCGGGAAAGGTTATCTACCAGCTCCTGACCGGTGACTTTTGGAAACCCGGCCACGTCGTAAATATATTTTTCTGGATAAAGAGCAGCAAGCTGCCCCCGAGTTGGGGCATACTTTCAATAAGGGTTACCGATGCCTGGCGCATTCCGCCGTAAAAAGCGGCAAACATCCCGGCCGGACCGCCTCCTATGATCAGCAGATCGCTCATAGGAACGGATTGCTCTATTGTCACGTAATATTACACCTCCGAGTTGATAGTTTCAAATTGCCATATTGGCTTATCTAACATTATAAACATTGTGGAGCCGACCTGCAAAGGCTTGATTTCCGCAGAAAATTGTGACATTTTGTTGTATGATTATATTTGATTAAAACGATACTAAGGTTTACAATGGATATGGCTATTTTGGAAATCCTTTAAGTTTTATTGGAAATTCTTCTGAATTTAAGTGTATAAATTCACAAAAGAAACCGAATTTTTTTACAAAAAATAACACATAGACAGATTCACCTGTTGGAAGGAGCCGGAACATGAGCAGTATTCCTAAAATCGTCATCCTAGGCGCGGGATATGGAGGTATTTTGACCGCGCAGCGGCTGCAGAAAGCTTTGAACTACAATGAAGCTGATGTGACACTGGTTAACCGCCATGAGTATCACTATTTCACAACCCATCTGCATATGCCTGCTGCAGGTACAGACAGCATCGAGCATACCCGCGTATCTATTTCAAAATTAATTGATGAATTCAAAATTGATCTCGTAAAATCTTCCGTACAGGAAATCCGCACCCAGCAAAAAAAGGTAATTCTGGAAGATGGCACGCTGTCCTATGACTATCTTGTAATCGCTCTGGGAGGGGAACCCGAAACCTTCGGGATACCTGGACTGGACAAGTACGCACTGACGATCCGCAGCATTAATTCCGTGCGGCTGATCCGTGAGCATATTGAGTATCAATTCGCCAAATACAAGAATGAAAATAATGCACAGGAACATATTAATTTTGTTGTCGGCGGCGCAGGCTTCAGCGGCATTGAATTTGTGGCGGAGCTGGCAGACCGTATTCCGGCGCTGTGCAAGGAATTCGATGTGGATCCAAGCATGGTCAATATCTACAACGTGGAGGCTGCTCCGACGGCACTGCCGGGCTTCGCCCCTGAATTGGTAGAGCATGCCATGACTGTGCTGACGAAGAAGGGCGTGACCTTCAAGATCGGTGTAGCGATCAAGGAATGCCTGCCGGGCGGAGTTATCCTTGCGACGGGTGAAGAGATCAAGGCTTCAACCATCGTCTGGACCGGCGGTATCCGCGGCAACCGTCTGATTGAAGCCGCGGGTTTTGAAGCTATGCGCGGTCGGGTGAAGGTAGATGAATATCTGCGTGCACCGGGACATGAGAATATCTTTATTATCGGCGACGGCTCCCTGATGATTAATCCGGAAGGACGCCCGTATCCCCCGACGGCACAAATTGCCATGCAGCAGGGGGAATGCTGCGCCCATAATCTGGTGGCCGCAATCCGCAGCCAGCAGCCGAAGAAATTTGCCTTCAGCAACAAAGGCACTGTAGCTTCCCTGGGCAAAGGCCAAGGCATCGCTGTAGTGGGCGACAAGAAATATAAGGGCTGGACCGCGGCGCAGCTGAAGAAGGTTGTGGACATGCGTTATCTGTTCATCATCGGCGGCATTCCGCTGGTACTGAAGAAAGGAAGATTCCTCTAGGATGCGCCACTGCAGCGTACAAGTTCGCGGACTGCTGACGCGTGAGGAGCTGGACCGGTATAACGGGCTGATTGAGGCCGGGACTTATCTGGAGGATCAGAGCCGTTACGATCTCGCCTATAATATCCAGAAGGAGATTGACATTCTCATTCTGCCGGCAATTGAACGCCTGAAGGACAAGAGCCGGGCCCGCGACCGGGCGACGGCGGAATACCTGGAGGGCTTGCGTGAAGAGGGCGATGCCGGTGAAGAGGATGACGGCAAGAATCTGTCAGATGAGTAATTTGGAGTGGGATATATTTATTTATTAAATCCACTTGTGGTATAGTAAAGGTAGATAAGACGTACAATGCAAAGAGAGCCGTGCTACCAACACGACTCCCTGTTTGCAATAGCCGCTTTTAAGGGCGGTAGGCCTGGGCAAACAGGACACGACAAATAGACCGCATTCCTTTGCGAGGGGGGCGGTCTATTTGCGTTTATTGGACAGCAGCGCTACGATAAGCGAACCAAAGGTAAGCATAATCATCATTGCTTCAAACACTGTCACAAGGCATCCCTCCCTTCTTCGAGAGGTAGCCGACCGACCCTTTGAGCCTATTCTATTACTCAATCAGTATAGCATAAATGGCTGAAAGGGTAGGGGAACATTATAATAATTTATTTATACAGAAACTCAAACAAAGGGAAGGCCCCTCAGACAGGGAGCCTTCCCTTTATGACTTATCGGTATTTTGCGCTGCTACAGCTTCAGCAGTTCTTCAAAGGTGTCCGGTGTCAGCAGATTCCCGACATAGAACGGGCCAAATTCGCCGTAGCGGGCACTGACTTCGTCAAAGCGCATCTCATAGACCAGCTTCTTGAATTGGAGCGCATCATCGGCAAAGAGGGTGACGCCCCACTCCCAGTCATCGAAGCCGACAGAGCCGGTGATGATCTGCTTCACTTTGCCGGCATATCCGCGTCCGATTAACCCGTGCGAATACATCAGCTCGCGGCGCTTCTCCATATCGAGCATATACCAGTTGTCCGCAAGCTCGCGTTTTTTGTTCATCGGATAGAAGCAAATATGCTTCGTTTGCGGGAGAACAGGCTTTAAGCGGGCGGCTACGTGGGGGTTCTGCATCGGATCACTGCCGTCTCCGGCGCTTCCGCCTGCCGCATAGTTGCTGAGTTCAACGATGCTGACATAGGAATAAGACTTGGTGGTATACTGGGCAAAAGCGATTTTGTTAAAGGCGGTTTCAAGCTGGTTCAGCGCTTCCAGGCTTTCCCGCAGAAACATCATCACGAAATCAGCCTTCTGGCCGACAATGGAGTACACTGCAGTGCTTCCTTCCTTGGCTTCCTCCACCGGGCCCCATTCCTGCATGAAGGCATGCAGTTCTTCCAGGGCGACAGCGCGTTCTTCATCATCGGCGGCCGTCCAGGCTGTCCAGTTCAGAGAACGGAAGTCGTGCAGGGCATACCAGCCCTCCAGTGTCAACGCGGCTTCGTTCATGTATTCTCACTCCTTAGCATATGGATATATGTACAATCCGTTTGATCTATTTGCATTGTATCGCATGCAGGCAGGCAAGAGCAAACGCGCACCCCTGCTCTTATGGGGCGGATACCCGGAATCTCCGATAATGTTCATTGCTTCGCTACATTTTTTCTAGTAAACTTACTATTAATTAAGGTTTGCTGTGCGGTTCTTTATAGAGAGAGGGGATGGCAGTACGATGGGGTTTATTCCTGTGTTTGTTCTGGCCGTGTTGTTCTTTGTCATGATGTTTGGCATTGGCTTTATCCTTAACATGTTAATGAAGACCACCTGGTTCCCTGCCTATCTGTTCGTTATTGTGATTCTGCCTGTGGTCGTCTATTCGATCTGGGACCGTAGCGCCATGAGCCTGTGGGAGCATCTGTCGACCTTCCATCTCGTGGATTATCTCACCGGGGTTGCCGGTCTCGCCGGAGCGGTGCTCAGCGGCTGGACGATCCAGAAGCTGCGGCTCGGCGGCTACAAAATGTTCTAATAAAGAGCTTCGCGTGCATACGAACGGCTGCTGTCCTTATCCAAGGCTGGCGAGGCCGTTTTTTCTTGGAATCGAAGAGGATTTTCGGATTTTCCGCTAACGCCAGCAAGGGGGAACAAGCTGTCGATATCAAGGGGATATACGCTGAATTTGGACTTTTTTTTACATTTCCGGGCCGGGGTTTTGTGATAGAATAGAAATCTAAATGGATTCGTGTAGAAAAAGAGGGAGGTAATCCGCAGATGCGTATGAGTAACCTGCATCATTTCACCGAACATCATCGGTACTGCGTTTCCCGCGAATTCGGTCTAAGCAGTGTAGATGCACGTATGCTGGGCTCGGTCTATCAGCCGATGGTGGGCGCTTTTGCCATCAGCCTGTACCGGCTGCTGTTCGAGCATATTCCGGCTGAAGCAATCGGCTATTCTCCGGTGGAGCAGCAGCGTCGTCTGTTCATGACGCTGGGTGTGGAGCCGAATGAGAAAGGCCGCAAATATATAGTGGATCAGGCTTCCCGGCTGGAGGCGGTGGGGCTGCTGCAGACCTGCCGGATTTTTGTAGCGGAAACCGATGATTATATGTACGAATACGAACTGCTGCCGCCGCTGTCGCCGGCTGATTTTTTTGCAACCCAGCATTTGACGCTGCTGCTTCGTGACAAGATCGGCAAATTTGCCGTACTGTCGCTGCGTGAGCAGTTCTGGAACCGGGAACCGGAGGAATGGGGCCGCAGGTCGATCGGCAAAGAGAATATTTCCCTGCCCTTTTATGATATTTTTCAACTCAATACCCATGTGATTGACTATGAGCTGGAGCAGGCTCTGGCTGAGGTGGCGACAGTCAAGCAACCCGGCATGCGGGAAACCGGGGAACCGGCGATCGGTTACAGTGATATTATCCTGCGCTTTCCGCGTGAATCCGCCAACCGTGTCCATGTCGAGAAGCTGCGCTTTGACCATGCCCAGATGGGGATGATCAATTATGTAGCCCACAAATATGAGCTTAGCCCGCAGGATATGTCCCGCCTGCTGGATGAGGACGGGGTGTTCACACCGGAAGGTGAAGTGATTCTGGACGCGCTGCAGTACAAAGCAAGCCAGCATTTCCGGCAGGATATGAAACGCCAGGAGAAGCGGGAGATTGCGGCGGCAAAAGTGGTAGCCCTGCGCTCTGCTGCCTCCGTGGAAGGCGATGATTCCACACCGCCGATGGAGCAGCCGGTCGAAATGGAATATTATGTGGAAGTGCCGCCGCAATTTTTGTCCAAATGCGACATTCACCAATATAATATGATGCTGCGCAATGAGCCTTATACACGGCTGCTGCAGACCTTTTTTCCGGGGGCCGTGCCTACGCAGCTGATGGATACATTTGAGAAGATTGATCTCAATTATAAGCTGAGCGGCGAAGTGATTAATGTACTCATTCATTATCTGATGACCATGGTAGCTTCCGCAGGCGATCAGCGGATGAACCGCAACTTCGTGGAGGCGATTGCCTCGAACATGCTGGTGAAGCAGGTGAACACGTACGAGAAGGCTGTGCGTTATATCCGGGACCAGACCAAGGTCAAAGGCAAAGGTGCGGCAGCAGGGGCATCTGGCTCAGCCGGGACGCGCCAGCGCAGCTACAGCAAAACCGGCGGCCGTTCCGGCAAAGCGGAGATCCCGATTGTCCTGGATGACGGCAGCGCCGGAACCGTGTCGGAGGAAGAGTTCGCGGCGATGATGAAGAAGGCCGCTGAAATCAAGGCCAGTAAGAAAAAAGGCGTATCCAAGACGCCGTAATGAAAGCGAGGTGCGGCTATGGAGTCTATGGGCGAAGTGCTGCGTTCGATGAATAATTCCGCGCTCCGCCAGCGCTCCCGCGATCTTGAGCAGAACCTGCTGAACCATCCTCTGGTGAAGCAGCTTCAGGCCGAGCATCCCGAGCTGGACGAATCGCGGCTGCGGCTTCACTTGAGCCGCCTGTATCAATATGTGGAAGAAAGCCGCCACTGTGCGAATTGTCCGGGCCTGGAGAAGTGCCCGAACGACTTCCAGGGCCACTACAGCAAGCTTACCGTAGAGACTGTAGGCGGTATGGCAGATCTGTACGAGCGGAAGACGGCCTGCAATCTTAAGATTGCCCAGGATAATCAGGACAGCATCCGCAAGCGCATCCGCAGCTTTTATGTGGATGAGCGTGTGCTGAATGGCGGCTATGATGAAATTGACATTATGGGTAAGGACCCCCGCCGGGTCTCAGCCGTGAATCGTATATTTGATTATATTGCAGGGGCGAAGGAGAACGGGCTGACCTCGCGGGGGATATACCTGCAGGGCTCTTTTGGGACAGGCAAAACCTTTTTGATGTGCTATATGCTGCATGAACTGGCGATTGCCGGGTACAGCGGCGTCATCGTCTACATGCCTGATTTCATCGAGGAATTGAAGCTGATCATGATGGATAATCAGAAGCTGAAAGAAATGGTCGACACGATGAAGAACTGTGATCTGCTGATCTTTGACGATATCGGGGCGGAGAACCTGAATCCATGGGCCCGCGACCATGTGCTGGGGGCGATTCTGAACCACCGGATGAACCGCAAGCCGACCTTTTACACTTCGAATTATCCTTTGGACGGTCTGGAGAAGCATCTGAGCATTACGAGCAAGGACGGCGAGGAGATCTACAAAGGCCAACGGCTGATGGACCGGATTGCTCCGTTTGTGGATGTCATTCCGCTTTATGGCGAGAACCAGCGGGGAACGGTAAGATAATAGTGCTAAAGCAGCAAAATCCGGCTTCTTCCTTAAACGGAAGGGCCGGATTTTGCTGTTGCCCAGCTGAAAAGCATGTGGGTGAAGAGTTACTCGGATAAAAACTTGATAATCACCATGCCGAAGAAAACGACGGTCATAAAGCCCGTCATGCCGAAGAAGCCGGCGAGCAAATCGCCAAGGTCATTGCGCGGCTCCTCGTTGACATGCTCCCGCGGGTCGCGTGTGTGCGCGTTGACATCCATCTTTTTTCCTCCTTGCAGTTGCATGACTGCAATTAGTGGGTTACAGTTAGACGTGTGAGAGAAGTCATTGACAATTAATGCGTTTTCCTCAAGTATACGAACTCCCTGCGGCCTTGTAAAGAAGAGACTGCGTGGGAAGTATTTGATTTTGTGCAATTTAATTTCATAAAACATTATACAAAATCATTGTTAATATGTTATACTGTGGATGTGTCGGTAAATGGTAATCTGGTTATCATATTACATGAAACATTTTATCCCGTTATAATTTCGGAGTGAATTCGCCACACTAGGCTTATGGGTTATAGAAGCGGATGGAAGCTTCGTACAACTTAAAGGAGGAACTATATCATGGCTATCGTGAACGTGTCTGACCAATCCTTTGTGGGTGAAGTTGAAGGTCAAGGTACTGTTGTTGTAGATTTCTGGGCACCTTGGTGCGGCCCTTGCAAAATGCTTGCCCCAATTCTGGAGGAACTGTCCACCGAACTGGGAGACGATGTGAAAATTGCCAAGCTGAACGTTGATGAAAATCCGGAAACAGCTTCCCGTTTTGGAGTTATGAGTATTCCTACCCTGATCTTCTTCAAAGACGGCCAGCCTGTGGACAAAGTTGTTGGACTCAACTCCAAGGATTCCCTTAAGAATATTGTTGCAAAACATCAGTAAAATGATGCTGTAGTATCCGGGGCATATGCCCTGCCGACAAAGCGCCTTCGGTTTATCCGAAGGCGCTTTGTGTGTCAGGCGGAAGCTGGTGGTCCTAATGAACGTTTTTAGCCGGCAGTACTCTATTTTATATGCTATGGGGTTGAACCCATGGCTTCTTATATTTAAAATTAAGTTATCACGGTGTTGTTACAGGTGGGGGAGAACGCATGGATTATATGGAGAATATCCGCAACAAACTGGCATTGCTGCCCGACCTGCCCGGGTGCTATCTGATGAAAAATGAAGAGGGCACTATTATTTATGTGGGCAAGGCCAAGGTGCTGAAGAACCGGGTCCGCTCTTATTTTACGGGCAGCCATAACGGTAAGACCCAGAGGCTCGTCGCCAATATTACCGACTTTGAATATATCGTCACGTCCAGCAATATGGAGGCGCTCATTCTGGAGTGCAACCTGATTAAAAAGCATATGCCGCGTTATAATGTGCTTTTGAAGGATGACAAGACGTTTCCGTATTTGAAAATTACGAATGAAGCTCATCCGCGCCTGGAGGTTACGCGCCGGGTGATTAAGGATAAAGCGAAGTATTTCGGTCCATATCCAAACGCTTATGCGGCGCATCAGACCAAGAAGCTGCTCGACCGGATGTATCCGCTGCGCAAGTGCGGCGTGATGCCGAAGGAAGTCTGCCTGTATTATCATATGGGCCAGTGTCTGGCGCCCTGCGAGAAGGAAGTGCCCAAGTCCGCTTATGAGGAGATTACGCAGAGCATTGCCGGTTTTCTCGGAGGCGGCCATGAGGCAGTCAAGAAGGATCTGCAGCAAAAGATGCAGGAGGCCGCAGAGGAGCTGTATTTCGAGCGGGCCAAGGAGCTGCGCGACCAGATCATCCACATCGATGCCCTGATGGAGAAGCAGAAAATTAACACGGCTGATACCAAAGACCGCGATGTATTCGGCTATGCCGTGGACAAGGGCTGGATGTGTGTGCAGATTCTGTACATGCGGCAGGGGAAAATGATCCAGCGGCACTCCTCCGTGTTCCCTTTCTACGGGGAGGCGTACAGCGATTTCATCTCTTATGTGGCGCAGTACTACAGCGAGAACCCTGCCCTGCCGCAAGAAATCCTGCTGCCGGATACATTGCTTGAAGGCGCAGATAAATCAGGCAAACCGCAGCTGGCTGTCAGCGGTGAGACTGAGGCGGCCGGCGCAGAAGCGGCGCTGGAGGCTGAGGTGGTGCTGGCTGCTGAAGATACAGGTGAGGCTGCGGGAAGCGCGGCAGACAGCGGGATGACAGAAGCGGCTACTGCCGTGCGGACAGAGTCGGATGAAGCGGCACTGGAGGCTGCAGCGCAAGCGGATGCGGGTGAAGCTGCTGCGGCTGAGGCGGCCGCTGAAGGCACCGTGGACGCAGCCGGCGGCGCGGCGGCTCTGCAGGAGTGGCTGGGCGTCAAGGTGCTGGTACCGCAGCGCGGGCTGAAGAAGCAGATGGTCGGGATGGCCTGCCAGAACGGCCGGGTGGCGCTGGACGAGAAGTTCCGCCTGATCGAGCGGGACGAGGAGCGCACCTCCGGCGCAGCGATCAGCCTGGGCCAGAGCCTGGGCCTGGAATCGCTTAGCCGGATTGAAGCATTTGACAACTCGAATATCCAGGGAACCAATCCGGTATCCGCGATGGTTGTGTTCATTGACGGCAAACCTGCACGCAAGGAATACCGCAAATACAAGGTCCGCTCGGTACAGGGACCGGATGACTACGAAACCATGCGCGAGGTGATCCGCCGCCGCTATGAGCGCGTGCTGAAGGAGAACCTGCCGCAGCCGGATCTGATTGTGGTCGATGGAGGGAAAGGGCAAATTTCTTCCGCCATTGACATTCTGCAGAATGAACTGGGGCTGTACATCCCGGTCTGCGGCCTGGTGAAGGACGACAAGCACAGAACGGCGCAGCTGCTGGTTGGTGATTCCGCCGAGCCGGTGCAGCTTGCCCGGGACAGCCAGGAGTTTTATCTGCTGCAGCGCATTCAGGATGAAGTTCACCGGTTTGCGATTACATTCCACCGCGAGCAGCGCGGCAAATCGATGGTAACCTCGAAGCTCGACTCCATTCCGGGCATCGGCGACAAGCGCCGGAAGCTGCTGCTGAAGCATTTTGGCTCGCTCAAAAAAATCAAGGAGGCCAGCATCGAGGACTTCCGTCCGCTGTCGATCGGCGACAAGCTGGCTGCGCAGATTCTGGATGCCCTGAAGGATGAAGGGCCGTCATTATAAAGTATTATAGTTTTATACAAGAAGAGACTGGCCTGAGGGCCGGTCTCTTCTTGTGTATCGTTCCATTTAGCCTCCCTGAAAAAAGGGGGATCCCTAATGGACCCAGATGCCGTTATCTGCTTGAAATCGGTCTTTGCCGGGCGCTTATGGACCCAGATGACCCTATTTCATGCAAATCCACCTTTATGCTCCGGGAAATGCCAGCTTAGCGTCTCCTCAGTCCGTTAGCATGAATAAAAAAACCGGATTGTTGAAATAACGGCGCTGGAGTCCGTAATATCTGCAAGACTCATCATGCGTAGGAGAACTATTAGAACATGCAAGGCACTACACGCGTAAACGGCTGAGCCGCCCATGGAAAGGCGCTCAGCCGTTTTGCGGCCGGTCTTCAGTTAGGCGATGGGGCTGACAGGCTCTGCCGGCTCCATCTTGCGCGGGGGATTGAACCGGTACACGATATAGCCCACGATAAACGGCAGGACGATGGTGACGATACCCGCACCTACATTCACGGATTCCTTCATGAAGATCAGTGTGGCGCCCATCAGGATGCTGTCAAACACCACGTGGCTGAACATGGCGGCGATAAAGCCGTAGCGCAGGAAGATATAGCTGAACAGCAAGCCGATCACCGTCAGCTCAATCGGACGCGAGCTGATGGGATAGATCGGGTACAGCGTATGTCCAAACGCCCAGATTAGCGTGGTGATGAGCGAAGCCAGGAAGGTGCTGCGGACGATCTTCTTGACCATCCGGATGCCGAACAGGCGGTATACGGCTTCCTCGGACAACCCGGCAAGCCAGGCGACGATGGGCAGCAGCCAGGCATATCTCATATTGTACGGTGACTGGCTGGCATCCGTGGTGGACCAGTTATGCAGGGTGTATGACAGAATAATGAACATAAGCGTCTGTACGCCGAGCAGAATAAAGGCCCAGACATACCCGGCGCGCATGCTGTCCAGCACATAACGCCCGTAACCCGGCTCCTTGGCGCGCGGCCAGGGGTTCAATCCCTCTTCCTTGCGCCACAGGCCGTTGCCGCCAACAAGGGAGAAGTAGAGCATCAGCGACATCAGCAGACTGTAAAAAATATAGAATATGAGCATGACGAGACTTGTGATGCGGCTCTCCAGGCTGTCCCCGCTGGCTTCCGGCAGCATGTTGTAGGTACTGACCATCATAATTACAAAATGGGCGGAGCTGAGGAAAATTCCCCGCTTGAATGAGGTATGCCCTCTGCGCAGAATGCTGTAGATCAGGGCCAGAATGCCCAGCGCCAGCGTAGGCACGCCGTAGCCGACCCCGGTCAGCCACCTGGCGAGGGCGGTCTGATCCTCAACATAACTGGTATGCCAGGCAGGGGCGGTGAAGCCTGCCCGGAAATACGCGACCTGTTCCTGCTGGAATTTGAATTTGTACTGCAGCTGCGACTCTCCAATCTTGACAGAGCTGTCTGTATAGACCAGCCCGTCAGGATCTGTACCCGGCTGGATCTGCAGCTTGGCGGGATTCACTTCCCATAATTGAAGCCACGGGCGGGCAAGCTCCTTTTTCTGTTCAAGCGAAAGCTCCGGTTCACTGGCCGTGCTTACAGTACCGGGCAGGGCGGAGTTGCTGTGATTCCCTGTTTCAGCGCTGGAGCTTGTGCCTTCCCCGCGGCTGAATCCCACAACCTTTCCGGTGTACATATTAAGATCAACCGATAGAATCGGGTTCACTTCACCGGAAGCGTAGAGTACGGCATGAAAGACATCGAACGGATAACGCTGATCCAGCTTCGCTTTGGAATATTGATCCAGAAGCTTCTCCCGGGACATATAGCCGTAGAAGGAAGAATCGGTCCTGTAGCTTACAGCCCATTCCTCCCCTGTGGAATCCGGATGGCCAAGCTGCTGGGCTGCGAATGCGGCGGCTTGCTCACGGGCCTCATTTTTGCTGATAGGTGTGGTGTCAGAATCACCCGAGTCCCCTAGGAGCTGGGGAGCGATCTGGAACATAATGAACACAATAAGACCGATGATACCCGCAAGAATGAGCCTGGTCGAAAGGGGCCGCTGCTGTAGGGGCTGGCCGACGGAATTCATGTAACGCCTCCTTGTTATGTAATATGCCTGTTCTTTCCATTATAATATTAGCGGCAGGCCGGTTACAAAAAAATGCCGTATTATCCTTTTACGTGGAAATGGCCGGGCTTATGCTTATTTTGTCCTTCCGGCTTCATTTTTTTGTACCAGGAGGGGCTGGGAATATTTTGGCCTGCAAGAATACAGCATACCGCAAAAGGCTGACCAGTTAAAGTTCAATCCCATAACGGAAATGAGCTGTAATAAAATGAACCTTTGTGAAGTTAGGGAATAACGTTTATAATTTGTATGTTTCTTACGCAACCAGCGAGAGGATGAGAAGGTTGGCTTCACCGTTACCCAAGATTAACAATTTTAGATTTTTGAAGCTGTCCCCGCCGCAGATTCTGGTGCTGGGCTTTGCAGCCGTTATTCTGATCGGGACCCTGCTTCTGATGCTTCCCGTGTCGAGCGCGTCGGGAGAATCACTCAACTTTATCGATGCGCTGTTTACTGCAACTTCTGCAACTTGCGTTACCGGGCTGGTGGTGGTGGATACAGGGACGTATTTTACCGTGTTCGGACAAATTGTGATTATGGTGCTTATTCAAGTCGGCGGCCTGGGTTTTATGACGATGGCCACCCTGTTTGCGCTTGTACTGAAACGCAGGATCTCCCTGCGTGACCGGCTGATTCTCCAGGAAGCCATGAATCAGAGCTCAATGGAAGGCATTGTGCGGCTGATCCGCAAGGTGCTGATTTATTCACTTGTCATTGAAGCCGGGGCGGCCGTTATACTTTCGATGCGCTGGGCATTTGATATGCCGTTTGGGCGTGCGGTCTATTTTGGTATTTTTCATGCAGTGTCGATGTTCAACAATGCCGGGTTCGATATCTTCGGGGACTATCGCAGCCTGACTGGATATGTCAGCGACCCTATTGTGAACATTGTGGTCATGTTTCTGATTGTTTCGGGGGGCATTGGCTTTATCGTTATGTCGGATCTCGTAGACTATCGCCGCCGTACCCGCAGATTGTCACTGCACAGCAAGGTGGTTCTGTCCATGACAGCGGCGCTGATTGTGATCGGAACGGTTGTTATCTTTGTTTTTGAATTCACCAACACCCGCACGCTGGGTCCGTTGAACTTCGGCGGCAAAATCTGGGCCGCGTTCTTTCAGTCCGTTACTCCGCGTACAGCCGGGGCGAATACAGTGGATATTGCCGGACTCCGCCAGGCCTCGCAATTTTTTATAGTGATTCTGATGTTCATCGGCGCTTCGCCCGGCTCAACTGGCGGCGGTATCAAGACTACCACCTTCACCCTGATGATCGGTGCGGTTATCTCGATGCTCCGCGGACGCGAGGATATCGTCTTGTTCCGTTACCGTCTTGCACAGGAACGTGTATTCAAGGCTTTGACAGTTACCCTGCTGGCACTGCTGCTGATTGTGACCGTGTCCATGGTGCTGTCCACCACGGAGGATCGGGCCTTTCTGATGATTCTGTTCGAGACGACCTCGGCTTTTGCTACGGTGGGCCTCAGTATGGGACTTACGCCGGAGCTGAGCCAGGCCGGCAAAATCCTGATCTGCCTGACTATGTTCGCCGGACGGCTTGGGCTGCTCACCCTGGCGTATGCAATTGGTCCAAAAAGGGTAAGCAATTATATAAATATCCGGAAGGCAAAATGATAATTGGATAAGGGGTTATTGATATTATGAAAGCACAGCAGTTTGTCATCATCGGACTCGGCCGCTTTGGCTCAAGTCTTGCCCTGGAGCTGATGGCCATGGGCTATGAAGTGCTTGGCATTGACCATGTTGAGGAACGGGTGGAGGAAATGAGCGGACAGCTGACGCATACGGTCATGGCGGATGCCACGGATGAGGGAATCATGCGCTCCCTGGGTGTGCGCAATTTTGATTGCGGCATAGTTGCAATCGGAGACAACATGGAACGCAGCATCCTGGCGGCGATTCTTTTAAAAGAGCTGGGTGTGAAGCAGGTGGTGGCCAAAGCGATTTCGATCCTTCACGGCCGGGCGCTTTCCAAGCTGGGTGTGGACCGTGTGATTTTTCCTGAACGGGATATGGGGGTCCGTGTGGCTCATCAGCTGACCACGCCGAACCTGCTGGATTATATCGAGCTTTCCAAAGATTACAAGGTGGTCGAGCTGACCGTGCCTGCCTGTATGGACGGCAAAAGCCTCTCTGAGCTCAACACACGGGCCAAATATGGCTGCAGCATCATTGCCCTGAACCGCGAAGACGGCGTAATTGTTGCCCCCACTGCACATGACCATGTGCATCAGGGTGATATTATGGTGGTCATCGGTTCCAATGAGAGCATTGTGGAGTTCGAGGACGAAGCGGTGAATGTGGAGTAGCGGAGAGAATCTGTCCCGATTTATCATATGATAAGAAGAGTGTCACACAAATCGGCAGGTTTTAGGCTGAAGGAGCTGTTCTGAATGATTAGACATATATTTCCATGTGTTTTGCTCCTCTTGATGATTACGATGATAACGGGCTGTACTTCAGATTCAGTTGACACACCGCTCTATGAGGGGCAGCCCTTGGAGATTGGGATCATAGGGGATGCTCCTGCTATCCGTGAGCGGAATATCAGCTTTACAGACATTTCCGCCAATATCAAAGATGCCTATTCGCGGATATTCGCCACTATTGCCTCGCTCTCACAATAATAAAGGCCCGGATGTGCATCCGGGCCTTTTATTATCCAGGACGTCGATGGCTCAACGCCCCATTCTGTTCCTGACTTTCCCCTGTGCGGGCTAATCCCGTCCCGGCAGGAACACTTGCTCAGTGACCTGCACCAGGCAGCGTGCGGCTGTACTCAGGCCGCCGCTGCTTGGGTAGATCAGGCAGGTTGTCCGCTGGGTCTGCTCCAGCTCCTTGATATGCAGCGAGACCAGGCCGCCCCCATTCAGCAGCTCCGGGCGGAGGTAAGACTTCGGCAGCAGCGCCGCAGCCTTGATCGTCGGCAGCAGCCGGACGATGGCCTCGAAGGAGTCGATCTCCATCCGCACGTCGGGATCGACTCCACTGCGCTGGAACAGCTCGTCGGTCATGCGGCGGTACCAGGTACCCTTGGAAAAGAGGATCATCGGCAGCCGGGAGAGGTCGCTCATCGTCAGCTTCGCAGACAGGGTCAGCGGGTGGTGCTCGGAAACCACCAGCCGCAGCTGATCCTCGAACAGCGGGATGCAGCGCAGACCCGGCTCCTGGGTGGCCGATGCGATGATCCCGAGATCGGCCCTGCCCTCGCTGACCGAGGAGACGATCTCATGCGTCTTGCCGGTAATCAGCTTCAGCTCGGCCGCCGGGTATTTCTCCATATAGGCATTCACAAGCGGCGGCAGTGTGGTCTGGAGCGTGGTAAGGCTGGCGCCGAGCGTTACCAGTTGGGGTTCCCCTTCTTTGAACTTCGACAACGCTTCCAGAAACTTAGAGCGCTGCTGCCGCTGCTCCAGTGCATAGGTATAAGTAAGTCGGCCCACCTCCGTCAGCTCCAGCCGTTTGCCGAAGCGGTTGAACAGCGCAACGCCGAGCCGCTCCTCCAGCTTGGAGATCTTGCGGGAGAGGGCAGGCTGGGACAAATTGAGCTGGCGCGATGCCCGGTTCAGGCTGGAATGCTCCACGACAGCAGCAAAAATATCCAAATCATCAAACATAAGCCATCCTCCTTGAAGTGATACCATATTCGATAAAGTGATAAATAGCATAGCCGTTATAAGGGGATAGCCTTTCCCAGCAAGGAGAAATAGAGCTTTTACTCCTATTTTCGCCTGCTAAATGAGAATTATTATCACATTAAAAATATTCTTATGCGTTTATTGTATAACGTTTAATAATTAGATTGCAATTCCCTTATAAGTGAAAAAGGAGTAACATGAAAAGTGACACAAGATATTCACATATTGTGAATGTTGCAGCAAAGTCCGGGAAAATAATGAATTACGGTGAAAATAGACATTTTGCGGGCTTCCCTAAGCCCCTTACCCCCTGTTTCAACTGTACTCCCGGCAGTGTATGCTCATTAATGAAAACGCTGTTTTATATCGGAAAGGGGACACTTTGCATGAGAGGATTTTATTCCAGAAAGATTCATTCCTTGCTTGGCGTGATCCCGCTCGGGTTCTTTTTCCTGGAGCACATGCTGACGAATTTCTCGGCAGTAGAGGGAGGCGCTTCCGGTTTTACGGACAGTGTGCTGTGGCTGAACAGCCTGCCGCTCGTCTTCTTCCTGGAATTGTTCGGCATATGGCTTCCGCTGCTCTATCACGGAGTCTACGGGCTGTACATCGCCTATCAGTCCAAACCAAACCTGAACCGCTTCAACCTTGAACGGAACTGGCGGTATACGCTTCAGCGGATCAGCGGAGTGATCACCTTCATCTTCATCGTCTGGCATTTGTACGATACCCGTGTTCAGGTGGCGCTCGGCAATGTGGAGCACGAAGAACTCGGCGGCGTTATGCATAACATTGTAACCCAGCCGCTGCTGCTGACCGTGTATATCATTGGGGTCCTGGCCGCCTGCTTCCACTTTGCAAACGGTCTCTGGTCGTTCCTGATCAGCTGGGGAATTACGGTGGGGCCCCGTTCCCAAAGAGTATCCTCCGTCATCTGTCTGGGCCTGTTCGTAATTGTAAGCTTCATGTTTCTGTTCTCGCTGGTTACTTTCCGTGACAATGAATTCCAGGCTACGGCTTCGGCTGTACAGTCGCTTCGCAGTCTGATTTAAGATTAGAAAGCGCGTCCAACTTCGGACGACGTTATGATGCAATATACAAGCAGCAGTTTCTGCAAAACAATTTAGGAGGGAACAATCATGGCATCAGCCGATATCATTATCGTGGGCGGGGGGCTGGCCGGCCTGATGGCTACCATCAAGGCGGCAGAATCCGGCGCGCATGTGCATCTATTCTCCCTTGTTCCTGTCAAAAGATCGCATTCGGTCTGCGCGCAAGGCGGCATCAACGGAGCGGTGAACACCAAGGGCGAGGGAGACTCGCCCTGGGAGCATTTCGACGATACTGTGTACGGCGGCGATTTCCTTGCCAACCAGCCTCCGGTGAAGGCGATGTGCGAGGCCGCACCGGGTATCATCCATCTGATGGACCGGATGGGCGTCATGTTCAACCGCACGCCGGAGGGGCTGCTTGACTTCCGCCGGTTCGGCGGCACGAAGCGCCACCGGACAGCTTTTGCGGGTGCAACGACCGGCCAGCAGCTGCTGTATGCGCTGGATGAGCAGGTACGCCGCTGGGAAGCCGAAGGCATGGTCACCAAAAGCGAGAACTGGGAATTCCTCTCGGTGATCCTGGACGATGAGCGTGTATGCCGCGGCATCAGTGCCCAGAATCTCAAGACGATGGAGATTCAGACGTTCCCGGCGGATGCGGTGATTCTGGCGAGCGGCGGTCCCGGCATTATTTTTGGCAAAACAACGAACTCGGTCATCAACACCGGAACCGCTGCCAGCGCTGTATATCAGCAGGGGGTATATTACGCCAACGGCGAATTCATTCAGATCCACCCCACAGCCATTCCCGGCGATGACAAGCTGCGGCTGATGTCGGAATCGGCGCGCGGTGAAGGCGGACGCATCTGGACCTACAAGGACGGCAAGCCGTGGTACTTCCTGGAGGAGAAATATCCTTCTTACGGGAATCTGGTGCCGCGCGATATTGCCACCCGGGAGATTTTTAATGTATGTGTAGACCAGGGGCTGGGCATTAACGGCGAGAACATGGTGTACCTGGACCTCTCCCACAAGGACCCGAAAGAGCTGGACGTCAAGCTTGGCGGCATTATCGAAATCTATGAGAAATTCATGGGCGATGATCCCCGCAAAATTCCGATGAAAATCTTCCCGGCTGTGCATTACTCCATGGGCGGCATGTGGGTCGACTACAACCAAATGACCAATATTCCCGGGCTGTTCGCGGCAGGGGAATGCGAATACCAATATCACGGCGCAAACCGGCTGGGCGCGAACTCGCTTGTATCGGCGATCTACGGCGGCATGGTCTCAGGGCCGAAGGCTGTTGAATATATTAAAGGGCTGAAGAAATCGGTACAGGACATTTCCTCTACCGTCTTTGACAGCTTCCATAAGACACAAACCGATAAATATGAATCTTTGCTGGCGATGTCAGGCACAGAGAATGCCTATGTCATCCATAAAGAGCTGGGCGAATGGATGACCGCCAACATGACGGTGGTGCGCGAGAATACTAAGCTTACTGCCACCATCGGCAAAATCAAAGAGCTGAAGGAGCGCTACCGCCGGATCAACATGAACGATACGTCGCGCTGGAACAACCAGGGTGTGGCCTTCACCCGCCAGCTGTGGAACATGCTGGAGTTGTCCGAGGCCATGACCCTGGGAGCGCTGCTGCGCAACGAGAGCCGCGGCGCGCACTACAAGCCGGAATTCCCCGCCCGCAATGACGAGGAGTTCCTGAAGACCACCAAGGCCGCATGGACGGCGGACGGCCCGCAAATCTCTTACGAAGAAGTGGATGTATCGCTGATTCCTCCACGGGTGCGGGATTACTCGAAGGATTGATCGTTGAACGGTGAGGCAGCGTTCGATAAGCATAACTATAGGTGAACATCGATCAGTAAGCGGGAGGCCAATGTTAATTGTATTTCATGCAATTAAACGGACTTCCAAGCGCTCTTAAAGAGAGTTAGCTGTATTTTGTACAATTATTTTTGGAGAATTGTTCGTTTAGGGAGTGTTTCCCGAAATGTAACTGCATAAATTGCAACTATATGTTGAAATGAGCAAAAATCAGCTGTTTTAGCTGTACAAAGTACAATTAAATGTTCGGTCAGTGTACCATAAAACTTTTAGGAGGTAACAGATATGGCGGAAACTGCTGCAGCTCCCAAAAACGTAAAATTTGTGATTACCCGCCAGGACGAACCGGACACGGCCCCTTATACGGAAGAGTTCGAGCTTGCATACCGTCCGGGGATGAACGTGATCAGCGCTTTGATGGAGATTCAGCGCAACCCGGTTAATGCCAAGGGTGACAGTACGGTTCCGGTCTGCTGGGAATCCAACTGTCTGGAGGAAGTGTGCGGGGCCTGCTCAATGGTCATCAACGGCAAGCCTCGCCAGGCCTGCGCCGCCCTGATCGATAATCTGGAGCAGCCGGTGCGCATCGAGCCGATGAGAACCTTCCCGGTGGTGCGTGATCTGGTGATTGACCGCAGCCGGATGTTTGGCGCCCTCAAACGGGTCAAGGCGTGGATTCCGATCGACGGCACCTACGACCTCGGTCCTGGTCCGCGCATGGCGGAGAAGAAGCGTCAATGGGCGTATGAGCTGTCCAAGTGCATGACCTGCGGCGTCTGCCTGGAAGCCTGCCCTAACGTCAATGAAAAAACTAATTTCATCGGCCCGGCGGCCATTTCACAGGTCCGTCTGTTCAACGCCCATCCTACAGGCGAGATGAATGCCGATGAGCGCCTGGATGCGCTGATGGAAGACGGGGGCATTGACGGGTGCGGCAACTCGCAGAACTGTGTGCGCGCCTGCCCGAAAGGCATTCCGCTCACCACGTCCATTGCCGAAATCAACAAACAGACCACCAAGCATATGTTCAAGCGCTGGCTGGGTGTGTAGCAATATCCATAAAAAGAAAGCCCTGCCGGCAGCGGCAGGGCTTTTGTGTCTGTCTGGGGCAGGGTGGTTTCCCTCTACTTCCCTGTACGCAGACTGTTTCTTTCCAACGGAAAAACGGGTACATTTTAAAACAGTCCATTCAGGTTAAACGGTCCATTCAGGAGGGAATAGCTTTACATACAATGAGGGCAAGACGTCAAGATTCCAACAAATATGGGTGCATATGTTATAATCTTCATAGCCGATGCATATCCAGGCTGTGGATATACCAGGGGGAATAATTGTGATTTGTCGTGAACAGGACGGATATTTGATAATGATGAGGCAGCATGAGCACGGGCTATTGGCGGGTAAATTTGCCGAATGGTTCAAGGAGCAGCATGTTCCGGCAGAAGGGCGCCGGGAGGAGGTGCTGCGGGCGGTCAGTCATCATGACCGGGGCTGGATCGATCTCGATGAGACTCCGTTCTGGAATGACGCTGAAGGGGCGCCGTACACTTTTATAGACTTTCCGCTTGTGCCGAAGCTGACCTTCTACAGACGCGGACTGGATGAGATTGAGGCGGACACGCCGTATGGCGCACTGCTGTGCAGTTCGCATTATGAGCGGCTGATTGAGATATCCGGCGAGGATTGTCCGGAGCTAACCGCCTACCTGAAGCATGAGGAGGACCGCCGGGCCCGTATCCACCGTCATCTGGAGAACAGCAAACCGCTCGCAGAGGGCGAATTGTATTATGATGCGAGATTGCTGCAGTTCTGCGACGATCTCTCGCTGTACCTGGGCTTAAGTGAGCCGGGAAGCCCCAAGTCGGAAGAGCATCCCTGGTTCCGTGACGGTTTCTCGGGAAGTGAGGATTTCAGCTTCACCTCCGGCCGTCAGATTATGGCGGAATGGCAGGATGAGTCCACGCTGCTGCTTGATCCTTTTCCATTCACCGGGAACGTCGAGGTGACCTTCAAGCTGCGCCGGGTTCCCAGGAAAGATGCAGAGAGCAAAGGCATCGCCCGCGCCTACAGCAGCACGCCGGAAGAAGAATGCCGCATTACTGTAGCGGGCCGGTCCGAATAGACTGTATTTAGGAACCGGGGAACAGGAGAGTATGCCCATGACATGGTGGATGTGGACCCTCAATATAGCTGTAATTGTGCTGCTCTCGTTGTGGCTGTACCGGATGAAGCTGAGCTGGATGGGAAAAGGAGTGCTCCTCGCCCCCATTCTGATCTATGCCCTGATCTCGGTTGAAGATCTGCTGAACTGGATTGATCTCGGTGCTATCCTGCCGGGAGACAGGGGGCTGCGCGGACTCATTCTTATTTTTGCCCTGGCTTCGATGCTGTTCTACGTACTGTTTATCTTTCATGAAATCAAGGAATCGAACAGCAAAGAAGTCAGGCTGCAGCAGACGCTGGTGCGTATCAGTATTGCGGCATTCTCCTGCATTATTTTTTTCACCGTCGTATATACATCGATATATAAGCTGTTTGGACAGTCCTCTTTTGATGGAAAAGGGCTCGGCGAAGATCTGCTCAGCCAGCTGATAACCTTCCTCTATTTCAGTGTAGCCACCTTTACAACGGTAGGGTACGGGGATGTAGCCCCGGTGGACAACACCTCGCGTCTTGTGGTTATTATGCAGATCAGCTTCAGCTTCATTACCGTCGCCTATGCACTTTCTATGCTGGGTTTGTTCCGTAAGATTCTGGGACCGGGCTCAGAAGAGGAGGTTGAAGCCGAGATTGATGTTAATATCGAAACAGAGGTTGATGAGAAGATAGAGGAAGCGAAGGACGAGGTGCAGTCAGAAGAGTGTGAGGAACGCTCCGATTCATCCGAGCCATCCGGTTAGCCTTCATTCCCCCATAACAATCCTGCAAGAAAGGAGAACCTCCCTATGAATAAAAAATCGTCCGGGGCTTCTCCCGATCTCCCGGCAGCTGCCGCAGAAGGCAGCTACCGGTACAGCACCCCGCCTCCGCAGACCGGAAGCGGCCGCAAAATCACCCGCCGCCAGTTCCTGACCCGGGGGCGGCTGCATTATTCGGCGCAGGGCTGCTTACCAGCGGCTACGCCTGGCAGGGAGAGCCGAACTGGCTGGACATCACCCGGCTGGAGCTTTCCTTCAAGGAGCTACCATCCGCCTTTGCAGGCACCCGGCTGGTACACTTCAGCGATGTGCATCTGGGCTTCAACAAGGATGTCCATGATTTGAAGCGGCTGGCCGGGCATATCAAGGAGGCACAGCCGGACATCATCTGCTTCACCGGAGATATAGTGGACAGCTATGCCGAAGATCTGACAGAATCCGTACCGGTTCTGGCCGGGCTGAGCGCACCGCTCGGCAAATATGCGATCCTCGGCAACCATGATTACAAGAATACGGAGCTGCTCACCCGTCTGCTGAATGAAGCCGGATTTCGCGTGCTGCGGAACCAGTCTTATCTGGTGAAGCAGGGAGGGGCTTCCATCGCAGTAACGGGACTCGACGACATGCTGCACGGCAAGCCTGACCCCCAGGCGGCGCTGAAGGATGTTCCTGAGGGCGTGTTCACGCTGCTGATGATGCATGAGCCGGATTATGCCGATACGGTAGAAGCGTATCCCTTCCATCTGCAGCTGTCCGGTCACAGTCATGGCGGGCAGATCCGCCTGCCCTTTGTGGGCGCGGCATACACTCCATATGGATCGAATAAATACATAAGCGGGTTGTATTATACGGACAAAAAGAGGATGCCGGTGTATGTCAACAGGGGGTTCGGCGAAACCTATATGCCACTCCGGTTTATGTGCAGGCCTGAACTGACCATTTTTACCCTGCGCCGGGCATAAGAACGATGCCCCCGTTATGGCTGGCAGCCGGGGAGATTCCAATATATCTGCCAAAGAGAAGGAGAAGCGTATGAGCACTTACGATACGGCATTATCCATGGCACGGCAAGGCCAAAAAGTTGAACTCAGAACGATGCCGGCCACCGAGTCCGGGGTGCTCAAGACGCTGCTCGCCCATCCGCTGGTGCAGCCGCATATTCTGCTCCGTCAGGGTGCAAGCTCCCCGCATGCTTATCTGGATAAGCTGGCAGCCCGGATGCTTCATGCTGCCGATCCCTGCGCACTTCATGCCGGAATTTATGCGCTGGAACAGCAGGAGCTGATCGGAACAGTCTCCCTGCAGAACTGGAACCGCTATGAGAACAAGGCTGTGCTGGGGTATCTGCTGAATCCGCTATGGTGGGGGCGGGGACTGGCAACGGAGGCTGTCGGGCTGCTGCTGGATTACAGCTTTCAGGAGCTGGGGCTTCTCAGGGCTGAGGGACGCTGCCGCGGTGACAATCTCAGGTCTGAGCGCGTCATGATCAAAAACGGGCTCACCCTGGAGCGGGTCCTCCCCATGCCGGGCAGCCCGTCCGATGTAATGAAAGTATTCACATTGTTACACAATTGAAATAATGCCGTTATGAAACTCTAACAGTGTCCGGTTAAACTAAGTACATGACCCCCTTTTAAAAATATAACTGCTGTTGGGACCCGATGCTTCGGGTCCATTTTTTTTGCAGATCGCTCATTGCCCCTGGCCATGCTTATAATGCTGTCTTGCCGGGACTGGCGGCTCCGCAGGCAGTAGGATATGATAGTTGTATTACAAGACAGCGGTCAGGAGGTTATTATTCTTTGAACGAAGTGATCCGTACATTATTGAACCACCGCTCCTTCCGGCGATACCGCCAGGAACCCGTGGAGCCGGAGATGCTGAAGACTATTATTAAAGCGGCCCAGGCAGCCCCGTCCTGGGTGAATGGACAGCAGGTTTCGGTCATCGCTGTACGCAGCGAGGAACGCCGGCAGCGGCTTTCGGTGTTGAGCGGAAACCAGAAGCATGTGGCGGAAGCGCCGGTATTTCTGGTATTCTGCATGGATTTTTACCGGGCCAAGGTAGCGGGTGAACTGGAGGGGCAGCCTTTTGAGGCCGCCAAGGATGTCGATGCGCTGCTCGTCGGCGCTACAGATGTGGGGATTGCCTTATCCAATGCCATTGCGGCAGCGGAGTCGCTGGGGCTGGGCATCATCCCGATTGGCGGAGTGCGCCGCCACACGGCGGAGGTCATCGAGCTTCTGCAGCTGCCGGAGTATGTATTCCCGGTTGTGGGACTATGCGTCGGATACCCTGCTGAAGAATTGCCGAAGAAGCCAAGACTCCCCCTTGAGGCTGTGCTGCATGAGGAACAGTACAATCCGGAGGTGAAGAGCCTGATTGAGGCTTACAATCTGGCGCACCGGGCTTCTCTGAAGGAGCAGGGGCTGACGGAGCGGGACTGGAGCAGCACAATCGCCCATTTTTATACACTCAATCCGCAGTATGGAGACGCTCAGCATACGCTGAAGCGGCAGGGCTTTACCTGCGATAATCTGAAGAATTGAACCAAAATGCACCCCAGCGAATCATGGTGACGGAACCAAACGTCCGTAACCGTGAAGGCTGGGGTGCCTTTTTCTACTTGCGATTATAGGTCGCCTACTTGATTTATTGAATCGGCACGGAGATTTGCTCAGTCTGCTTGAAGTAGACCCAGCGGGTAAATCCGATCTCCTTCAGGCGTGCCGCTACAGCCTCCCGCTGGTCAGCGACCCGGGAAGGGAGATGGGCATCGGAGCCGAAGGTGACCTCTACACCATAATGCAGCGCCCGCTCCAGGATGTCATCCGAAGGATACCAGCCTCCGCAGAGCTTGGTGCCTCCGGAGGTGTTGATTTCGATCGCAATGCCGCATTCTCCAATAACGCGCAGACACTCGTCGATTTCGGCTGTGGCCGGGATATCCGCGAACTGCGGATAATTGCCCTTCATGGCATCAATGTGGCCGAGAATCTGGAACATGCCGCTGCGGGCGGAAGCGGTAATCAGCCGGTAATACTCAGCTTTGCTGGCGATCTTCCCTTGGAGATCAAGGTTTTTCCAGCGGCTTTTATTGAAGATGCTCACACCGCCCACATTATGCACCGAGCCGATGATGTAATCAAACGGATAGGCCGATAATGTCCGGCGGTACAGCTCTGCATATTCGGGGAAGTAGTCTGATTCGATCCCCAGCAGCACATCGATGGTGCCTGCGTATTCTTTTTGCAGGGCCAGTACTTCCTCCACATAGCGGGCGAGCTCCGATTTGGCCATGGCAATACGGGGAAAAGCCTGCTCGGACTCACTTCCGAAGTATGGCGTATGATCGGAAATACCGATGACTGTCAGACCGGCGGCAATGCCGGCTTCAATATAGTCCCTGATCGTTCCGTCAGCATGGCCGCAGCGGAAATGATGGGTATGCAGGTCGAATTTCATGGGTTGATCATCTCCTTGTTTATTCTGAGCCGATGAAGTGGGTTTCCGGCATGCCCTTGAGGTCGCTTAGAAACTGCCGCATGGCAGAGTTGACATATTTGCCTGATTTCGTAATGACGCCTACAGGATGGGTGACCTCAAGCTCGATAATCGGGACGATCTTAAGGGTGCCGCTGCGCACCTCGGCGGTCACCGACTGCTTGGAAATCACCGCCGCACCGAGATCCAGCTCCACCATCCGCTTGACTTCCTCGCTGCTGGTCAGCTCCATGATTACCTGCGGCTGGATGCCGTGCTTGGCGAACACCTCATCAGCGAATCTCCGGCCGACGGTGTCCGGCGAGAGCAGGATCAGCGGGGTATTGCGCAGCGCTTCAATTCCGGCCGATTTGACCTGTGCAAGGGGATGACGGGGGAAACCACTAATTCGAAGGTGTCGTAATAGAGCACTGAGGTAGTCATTCCCGGACTGCGTCCGATTAAGTAGCCGATGCCGACATCGACCAGGCCGTTCTCCACATGCTGATAAATCTGGGACGAAGACATGGAAGAAATCGAAGTTTTGATATGCGGGAACTGGTCCTGAAAATAAGAAAGGATCCGCGGCAGAATCTGAATGGCGATTGAGGTGGTCGTCCCGAGAATAATATGCCCCTGCGGGTTTTCATCCAGATCCGCAAGGCGCTGCTTAAGCTCTTCGACAAGACCTACAATCTGTTCAGCGTGCGTGAGGAATACCTGTCCCCTGTCCGTCAGTGTCACCGGCTGGTTGCGGTCAACAAGCTGTGTTTTGAACTCCTCCTCAAGGCTTTTGATCTGGGCCGAAACCGCCGGCTGGGTCAGGTTGAGCAGTTCGCCCGCTTTGCGGAAGCTCATGGTTTTGGAGATGGTAATCAGCGTTTCAAGCTGACTGATATTCATGGACTTACCCCCTTTTGGCCTGCTGATGGATGCCGCCGATTTGTGTGTAGGATTATTTAATAAAAACATGCTTGTCACAGGACTCAGGAGTCCGCCTCCGACCAGGGAATTACATTGTGCCCTCGGTGACTGCCGAGTGTTCGGGATAAGCCGTGAAGTAACGCTCCACGATGTGGGGCCAGAAAACTAATCAGGATATTCGGGTGGTTCGGGGTTCCTGCAAAGTCAGTGAAACACCCGCGCCAAGGCCGTTTTTTGCCAGGGATGACGCAACAGTGTCTACATCTATCTTACGCCGGATGTTGGCATTTGATTAAATTATAGGAGATAACCTCCGGCAGGGCAATGTTACCCCTGCAACTATCTTCAGAATTCCTTCGGAAAGACCATTAATTTTTGGTGAATAATACCGATATATGAAGTATAATAAATCATTATTGACTGGGACTTTTGATACAAGACTAAAGCCTGGTAGAGGGGGGACAGCACTTTCATGAAAGCAGAAGTAATTAATCCGTTTTTAGAATCTGCAAGAATTGTAATTGAACAGGTGATACAGGTCTCGCCATCCACCGGTAATTTGGGGATTAAGGATATCGAACTGATTGATAGTCATATATGGATACAGGTGGGGATGACTGGTCAACTGAGCGGGGATATTATCTTCGGGATTGGTGAACAGGTAGCGCTTAAGATCGTATCGGCCATGATGGGCGGCTATGTGATTACGGAGATGGACGAGATGGGCCAGAGCGCAATTTCGGAGCTGGGCAACATGATCAGCGGCAACGCCAGCACCATTTTGTCCAATCAGGGGGTATCGGTGGATATTACTCCGCCCAAGCTGGTGAAGACAGAGGGCATGGCGGTGCTGCCGCGTAAAGCGCTGAGCATTCCGCTTTTAATGGAAGGTATCGGAGAGCTCGATATTCAGGTAATGATCTCTTAGGCGGACATCGGGAGCTGAGAATGAATTCATGGCACTACAAGACAAAGTCGTTGTAATTACTGGAGCCTCAAGCGGGATTGGAGCGCTGACAGCACAGATGCTCGGCAAGCGTGGGGCTATCCCTATCCTGCTGGCCCGTTCAGAGGATAAGCTGAAAGACACCGCGGCTGGTATTCTGGGCGTTTTTGGACTGTATGCCTGCGATGTTACCGATGAAGAGCAGGTACAGAACACCTTTGCGGACATTCTCAGTGTATACGGCAGAATCGATGTTCTTCTGAATAACGCCGGATATGGCAAGTTTGCCGCTTTTACCGACATGGAGTCCCGGGAGTTCGATGACATGATGGACGTGAACTACATGGGCATAGTCCGGTGTACAAAAGCTGTAGTCCCGCATATGCTGGAACGGGGAAGCGGGCAGATTGTTAATATGGCATCTATGGCCGGCAAAATCGGCACGGCCCGGTCCGTTGCTTACACCGCAACCAAACATGCCGTGCTGGGCTTCACGAATGCGCTGCGCCAGGAGCTGCGCAAGCAGGGGATCATTGTCTCGGCAGTCAATCCCGGACCGATTGCGACGGAATTTTTCCGTACGGCCGACCCCTCCGGCAGCTATGAAAAGAGTGTAGCCCGGATGATGATGACGCCTGAGCATGTATCCAAGAAAATTGTCAGGCTGATCGATAAAGGCAAAGAGGAGATCGATCTTCCGGGCTTCGCGGCGGTTGGCATCCGCCTGTATGGCCTGTTCCCCCGGCTCGCGGATAAGCTCACCTATAACATGATGAACCGGAAATAGCCGGCAGATCAAGGACAAAGTGTCTTTCTATCACGGCTTAACACGATCAAGCGGCCTTCCATTTGGTGGAGAGGCCTTTTTGGCATATAATAAACATATTATCTTAAGGGAAAAGGATGAACTACAATTATGAATAAAGCTTCTTTTGCGGCCATCGGCATCCAGGAAGACTTCGTTGCCCGATTGTCGGAATTCGGCATTCAAGATCCATCCCCTGTTCAGAAGGAGACGATTCCGCTGCTGCTGGAGGGAAGAGACGTGCTTGCCGCATCCCAGACAGGAACCGGCAAGACGCTGGCATACCTGCTGCCGCTGCTCCAGGGGATTCATCCGGAGCAGAAAGTGGTGCAGAAGCTGGTGCTGGCCCCTACGCAGGAGCTGGCGATGCAGATTCTCCGCGAGGCGGAGCGTTATGGCGCCCATCGCGGCATCAAGGTGTTAGGCCTGATCGGCGGCGCGGCGATCAAACGGCAGATCGATAAGCTGCGCGAGCATCCGCAGCTTGTAGTGGGCACTCCCGGCCGCATCCGGGAGCTGATCGGGCTGCGCAAGCTGAAGATGCATGAGGTGACCACGATTGTCATCGATGAAGCGGACCAGATGTTCCAGCTCAGCGGTGCGGGCGAGGTGGCGAAGATCGTCAGCAGCGCTCTTCGCACCCGGCAACTGGTCATGCTGTCGGCGACCATCGGGCCGGAGACGAAGGCGCTTGCAGCACGCGAGATGAAGAATCCGGCAGAGGTCGGCATTGATCCGGGGATCATGACTGCCCAGAGTCTTGAGCATCACTACGTGGTGACCGAGGAACGGAACAAGATAGATATGCTGCGCCGGGTGATCCGTCATTACAATCCGGAGCGGGCGATTGTGTTCGTCAATGCCACCGACGACATCGCTGAGGTGACCGCCAAGCTGAACTATCTGGGGCTTACGGCAGCAGCACTCTACGGAGATGCCGATAAGGTGACGCGCAGCAATGTGCTGGCCCGCTTCCGCGACGGGCGCTTCCGCGTGCTGGTGGCCAGTGATGTGGCGGCCCGGGGCCTCGATATCGATAATCTGACCCTGGTCGTCAGCTTCGATCCGGCTTTCGACTCGGAGCATTATGTGCACCGGGCCGGGCGAACAGGACGCATGGGACGGCGCGGGCTGTCCGTGACGATTGTCACGGAGCAGCAGACGTTCATTATGCGCAAGTTCGCTAAGGAGCTGGACATCCGGCTGGAGGAGAGGGAAATGGTCGGCGGCAAGGCGCTGACCGCCGAGGAGGCCCGCAGCGGGACAGGTTCTAGCCGCCGCGATGGCAGCGGCGGGAGTGGAGCTGCGACGCGCAGCGGCAAGCCGCAGGTGCGGACTGCGGCAGCGGGAGGCCCAGCCTCCCCGGCCGGGGCTTCTGCAGCGCAGCCGGGAGCGGCAGCGGGCTTTGATGCGCGGCGCGGCCAGCAGCGCCACAGCGCGGGTCCCGCCGCAGGAGCACGCGGCGGTGCTCCCGCAGGCAAAGCGCGCACCAGCAATGCGGAGCGCGAGAAGAACCGCAAGAACAAAGGAGCGCCAAAGTGGTTGAAAGACAAAACCCCGAGAGGTGAAGGTCAATGAGTACTGCCCCCGTATTGGAAATTACGGGCTTAAGCGGAGGCTACAGCCTGAACAAGCCGGTGCTTCACGATATCGGCCTTGAGGTACAGCCTGGAGAAATGGTCGGGCTGATCGGATTGAACGGAGCAGGCAAAAGCACGACCATGAAGCATATTCTGGGCCTGATGTCGCCGCATAAAGGCGAGATCACGGTCCAGGGGAAGACCCGGAGCAGCGACCCGGAAGCCTATCACGGCGCACTGTCCTTTGTGCCGGAGTCCCCGCTGCTGTATGAGGAAATGACAGTACGCGAGCATGTGGAATTTACCGCCAGGGCTTACGGCGTGGAGCAGAGCGATTATGAATCCCGCAGCAGCCGGCTGGCCGCACTTTTTAATATGGATGATAAGATGGATACACTGTCCTCGCATTTGTCCAAAGGGATGAAGCAGAAGGTCATGATTATGTGCGCCTTTGTGGCGCGTCCGGCGCTGTATGTGATCGACGAGCCATTTTTGGGGCTGGACCCTTTGGGCATCCGCTCCCTGCTTGATTTCATGCTGGAGCTGAAGAATACCGGAGCTTCGATTCTGTTAAGCTCCCATATTCTCTCTACCATTGAGAATTACTGTGACAGGTTCATTGTCCTGCACCGCGGCAAGGTGATCGCGCAGGGTACGCTGGCCGAGATGAGCGCGGCTGCCGGACTGCAGGGACTGAATCTGGAGCAGCTGTTCTACGAACTGGTGCAGGGAGGGAAATGATATGGATTTGAAGGAGCTGCGCCGGCAGCGGCGCAGCCGGTTCATGGGAGGCCTCACTCCTTATGTAGGTTATATCATTCAGAGCGGTATCGCGATGGTTTTCCTGCTGGTGCTGATTATCTTCTCGGCCTGGTATACCTCGCTGCTCCGCGATGTCCCTGAAGGCATTCCCATCCGCTGGATCATGCTGGTGCTGCTGCTGCCTGCAGCGGCGCATAGCAGCTTCCGGACCTATCTGCAAAGCCCGGATACGATTTTTCTGCTTCCGCAGGGCCACCGGATGAAGGAATATTTCGCTCCTGCCTGGACCGCCGGAAATGTGTGGAAAATTCTGCGTCTGGCCTTCGTGCTGATTACACTCTGGCCGCTGTACATACGGACGGATGATTCTCATCAAATGCTGTTTGCCACATTGGCTGTGCTGATTCTGGTGAAAATATTGGCAAGCTTTGGCCTGTGGCGGGAGCTTGCCATGCTGTCCCGTCCGGCTTCCATGGGCTACAGCCTGCTCCGCTGGGCAGTCTCCGGCCTGATGATTGCCGCCTGGCTCTGGCAGCCTGCGCTCCGGGCACTGATCTTTATTGTTATTCTGGCAGCAGCCTATGTGGCGGCGCTAGCCGTTCCGGCACGGCTCTCCGTTCCCTGGGAACGGCTGATCGCCACCGAGCGCAATCAAGGGGCAAGAGCGCTGATGATCCTCGGATGGTTCGTGGATGTGCCCGGACGGGAGCAGCGGGTCTATCCCCGCCGCTACTTGTCCAAGTGGGGCGCGGGGATCGCCTGGCGGCGCAGCACCGCTTACCGCTTCCTGCTGACCAAAAGCTTCGCCAGGGGCGACATCTTCGGTATCGTGATCCGGATCTTCCTCCTGGCGCTGCTGCTGGTCTGGTGGAACCGGGAGAGCTACATCGGTTCCGGCATCTATTTGTTCTTCGTGCTGGTCATGGGCGTACAGCTATCGGCGCTGCGCAAGCTGCATAGCGAATCGTTCTGGCTGACTGTCTATCCGCTGCCGGAGGGCAGCAAGGCAAGCAGTACGATTCAGTTCATCTTCCGCGCACATTTGCTGCTGGCTATGCTGACCGCTGTACCTTTTCTGACTGGGATCGCCGGGCGGCCGCTGCCGGTCATCGGGACCTTTCTGGCCGGCGCGCTGCTGGCCTATCTCTTCAAAAGCAGGGCCTCCCGCAAATCGGCGCAGGACGACGACGATATCTGAAAAAAGACGCCTTGAGCGGAGCATAGCTCCGTCAGGGCGTCTTTTTCTGATAGTTGAAGCTTATCTAAACCTATTTCTGGAATTGAAGAAATTCCTGTTTGGAACGGAGGCAAGAAACAGGGAATGCTGTAAAACGCGGGCAAGTGGGAGAGAGCCGGAGCTCCCTCCCGGGATGTTCATTCCCGGTTAGACAAAGAGTGAACGGCTGATGATAACCAGCAGGATAAAGAGAACCAGAATTGCACCAGTGCTTGTAAACCCAGGGTATCCGTATCCGCCTCTAACTTCTTCGCTCATGTTCATTCCCCTTTCGCGTGTGAGTTATTGTACTTGAGTACACCGTATTGTATGTGCGGAGGGAACAACGTGTATAGGCCAATGCCATAACGGCCCGCAAAAAAGCAGCCCCGGCACGGCCGGGGCTGACATCTATTTTACAGCTTGTGATTAGGCTTTTTCCAGATCGCGGATTCCTGCATAGACCATATCGAACAGATCCTCTAGCTGATCTTCTTCAATACAGGAGAAGGCCACGCGCAGATCGGTCTCACCCAGGGCAATGGTCCCCAGACCGTAGTTATGGATCAGGTGCAGACGCAGGGCGTCAGCCGGAACGGTGTGCAGCTTCAGGCACATAAAGTACCCGGAGTTGAACGGATAATAGGTCCATACCTCATCGCCGTATTTGCCGCTGTCCAGCAGTGCCTTCACTTTGTTGGCACGGCCCTTCATAATCTGGAACTTCTCTTCCTTCTGTTCGGCAAATTCCGGCGATTTGAGCGCATCGAGCACGAAAGTCTGTGAGGGATGCGGTCCGCTGGAGATGGTGGCGCGGATAATCCCCATTGTCTTCTGCTCCAGGGCAGCGAGCACTTCCTTGCTGTCTGAAGCATAGGTGATGAAGCCGACGCGGAAGCCCCAGACGAACTCTTCTTTGGTCGCTCCGTCAATCTTCACGGCAAGCACGCGCGGATGCAGGTTAGCCAGACGGCCAAACAGGGATTCCTTCAGTGAATCCTCGAAAAAGAGTCCGAAATAAGCATCATCGCTGACCACCACAACATTGATGCCTTCTTCCGCTGCGCGCAGAATAGCGGCAACAATCGCTTCGCCTTCCTTGATGCCGGGAGTATAGCCCGTAGGGTTATTCGGGAAGTTAAGCAGCACAATGGCTTTGCCGCGGTCCTTCTGGGCCAGCAGGGCATCCAGCAGCCCTTCGCTGTTGAAGCTCATATCTTCCGTGAAGAGCGGATAGTTCACGGTGTCGCTGAGACGGCGGACGCCGAAGGTCAGCTCGTAGTTCTCCCAGTTTTTGTCCGGATAGATGACGGCATCCCCCTGATCGGCGAACAGGTCGGCAACGATGCTGAGCCCATGGGTCAGGGCATTGGTAGCGATAGGGTTGCCGAAGGACTTGCCTTCAAGCGACGGCGTCTCGCGAAGCATTTTTTCCCGCCACAGGGTGCGCAGCTCCGGCTTGCCTGCCGGCGGAGCGTAGCCGTACAAATCCTTGGGGCTGTAAGCGGAGAGCTTTTCCTGAATAACGCCGAGGTGCATAGGTACACCATGTTCGGTGGCAATACCGATGGTTGCGTTGTATTTCTTGGCATGAGCAGCCGCTTCGGCGGATTGGCTCAGAATGCCCTCCTTGGGATAATACAGCGCTTTGCCCAGATTGGAGAGCATATCGTACACATGTTCATTGCCTGCCTTGATGCTGTCATTCAATTGTTCAGCCAATGGATTCATCAGTTTCATCCTTCCGGTATTCTTCTGGGATATACGTTAACATTGCCTAACATTATATCACCGTGATACTCCGCCGTCACTGATGAAAGACGTTTTTTGCTGAACCTTTTAGAAAATTTGCCGCGGATTCTCCCGCACCTTATCTCATCGTAGGAAACCAATCGCCATACGTGAAGCTAAGGCATTCGGGGAAAAGAGTTGAATTGGAGAACGTGAGGGCTTGGGAAAACCATGAAGCATGTCAGGAACTAAAGCTAATGAGTGGTTAAAAAGTAAAACTAATGAGCTGAATTCCTGGTTTCAGGAGGTCTTAGTTGGAATTTGTACACCTAATTCGTGGATATTTCCTTCATATGGCCATTTTCAGCGAAAATAGTGGTACTTTTTCCAACATAGGCTGCTTCATAAGCGGAATGAGCTTGATTAGTGATACTTTTTCCACTATATAAACTGAACGTAAGAGTTATCGGGTTTGGGCGGTTCAAGTTCAATCTATATTGGAATGGAAGGGGCAGTATTTTTCCATCATGGCAATGGTTTCGGCGTCACGTGCCCCGTTTCTGTCCTTCAGTCCCTGTGTAACGGCGGTCCGCTCCTCTTCCTTCAGATTCTGGCCGAATTTGAACTTGGCCGCGATCTCTTCGGGAACGATTCGCACTACTGCGACACCCTTCAGCCGTGAACGGTATCTGGGATCTTCGGCATCAATTGGGGCAAAACCGCCTTCCGGCTGGAGTTTTTGCATAAAATGAGTAAGTACGGCTGCTTTTTCGGCAGCATCCTCTACAAGCTCAGCCTGTCCATAAGCGGTTACGCTTTTGAAATAGGCGGTGGCGGGGCAGGCCAGCTCGGGATCGCTGAAATAGGAGGGAATGAGCGCATATTCGTCGGCAACAGTGAAGCATACCTGCTGATTGTGGCGGATGCTCTTCATTTTGCCTCCGGCATGGCTGCCGTGGAAATAGAAGTTTCCCTCCATATATACAAAATTCAGCGGCGTCACACGCGGCTGCCCCTGCTCATCGCTGGTACCGAGAAAACCAAAGCTCATTCCGCCCAGAAACTCGATCAGCTCCTCTTCCTGCTCTACCTGAAATTCTTTTCTGCGCATAACGGCACTTCCTTTTCTCATGGGTTGCGGAGTCCTATGCTCCGGATCAAACGGTTTCCTTAGAATAGAGGAAGAATTGACAATAAAAAAGGACCGGTTTACATTAATTTTATTAGTCCACTTTGATGTGAAGAGGTAGGGACATGAATTTTACGTTGCCATATGACCAGTACCTGGCGGTGCACCGCTACAAATATCTGGCTCTGTACCATGCGCTGCGCGCAGCGATCCTTGGCGGGACTCTGCCGGGCGGGACAAGACTGCCGTCGACACGGAAGCTGGCGGAGCTGTACGCAATGTCACGGGGTTCGGCATCCCAGGTTTACGATATGCTGCTGGCTGACGGCTACATCCGGACAGAGACCGGCCGGGGCACCTTTGTCGCGGATGACAGTTTTTATCCGGCAGAAGGGGAGCGGAAGGGGGCAGCCCAAGAGGCCGAAGGTGAGGGTGCAGCGGATATGTTAAAAGAGCCTGCTCCTGCGGGGAAACCTGCTGAGGCAGCCTTTGATGAAGCGGGGATGATGGAGCCGGCGGATAGTGCCCACTGTGCAGAAGCGGGAATGGCCGGGGCGGCGGATAGCGGTGGTGATCCGCAGGCTGAGGGAACCATGCCAGTCCAAGAATCCGCCGATCCTGGGGAAACCGGTTATTATGCGGTACAAACTGGAATCATAGGTAATGTACACGTACCTGTTGCTTCTAATGCTCCTAATGCTTCTGATGCGGCCCCCACTGCTTCTTTACCGGGAGAGCCTTACTCCGGGAAACCGCTCTCCAGCTGGGGAAACCGGCTGATGCACCAACATGTCTCCATATATGAACCGGCGGATGGGGCATTCGTCAGCTTTCGGAGCCGGGGAATGCTGATGGAGCATTTTCCTTACGCCGAATGGCGGAGTGCGCTGAAATACGCCGGAGGCAAAAGCGGCGGGCTGCTGGAGGGTTATTGCCCGCCTCAAGGGGAAGAAGGCCTGCGGCGGGCCATTGCCGCCCATCTCCGCGTGACCCGGGGCATCCGGGCAGAAGCGGAACACATCGTGCTGTTCAGCGGCTCGATGCAGGGTATTGTTCTTCTGGCACAGCTGCTGCTGGAGCCAGGAAGCCCTGCTGTTGTCGAAGATCCCGGATTTCACGGCATCCGCAGAGCGGTGGAGATTTCCGGGGAGAGCTGCTGCTTGGCCGGGTAGACGAAAGCGGGCTGGTGCCGCAGGATTGGGCGGCCCGGCTGCTGTTCGTTACGCCAAGCCGCCAGTTCCCCACTGGCGCGGTGCTGCCGCTGGACCGGCGGCGCCGTCTGCTGGAGTGGGCGCGCCGGCAGGAAGCGCTGATCGTTGAGGACGATTATGACAGCGAGTTCCGCTGGGGCGGGCGGCCCATAGAACCGCTGAAGGCGCTTGACCGCGAGGAGCGGGTCGTCTACATCGGCTCGTTCTCGAACAGCATGTTCTCCGGCTTAAGGCTGGGCTATGCGGTCCTGCCGCCCTGGCTGATCAAGCCGGTAACCGCCGCCAAAGCGCTGTATGAGCCGCTGCCGGGAGCCCAATTGGAGCAGCGCGCACTGGCGCGCTTCATGCATACCGGCGGCTACGGCCGTCACCTGCGGCGGATGACGCGCATTTATGGCGAGCGTGCCCGCATCTTCCGCTCCCTGCTGTCGGAGCGGCTCGGTCTGCTGTTTGAGCCGCTGCCCGGCGATGCGGGTCTGCATATCTACGCGCACTGGCGGCGCAGCAGGGAGGAATTCGCCGCCTTCCGGGCGGCGGCGCTTAAGCGCGGCACGGATTTCCGGGACGCCGCGCTGTACCGGGTCGTGCCGGGTGCGCCGGCCGCCTGCTTTTCTTTTGCCCATTTGGACAGCGGGCAGCTGGAAATCGGGGTCAATCGTCTCCTGCTGGCCTGGAAGGATGTGCAAAATAGGACATGACAAGGTATTATGAGAAGTATGGAAATGCCGCGAACAGGCGGCCTGTTGTATTTTGTACCGAATATTGGGGACGCTTCCGAAGCGAGTTTTGCTGCAAAGTAATCTCGAAGAAGCGGAATCCCGCAAAACTTTTAGGGGGGAACATTATGCTGCATGCATCGCCGTCCTCTTTTGTGATCCTGCCGGCTCTGGCGAAGATTGTCTGCGAACCGGGCTGGAAATGGCAAAAAGAGAGAAGCCGCTGCAAAATTATGATTTGTTCTATGTCTGGAGCGGGGAAGGCACGGTTGTGCGCAGAGGGGTGCCTTATCAGGTGGGCCAGGGGAGCTGCTTCCTGTTCCGTCCCGGAGATCATACGAGTGCGACCCATAATCCGCAAAAGCCGCTTGTGCTTACATATATTCACTTTGATGTTGCTGAGGATGTGACAGACATTCCCGAGCCTTACCGCGTGCTGTCGGAAACGGTGGAGTTCGAGCATCTGCTGGCCCGGTATGTCCGCCTGTTCCTGGTGAAGACCTTCGCGGCACAGGAGGAAGGCCAGCTCATTCTGAAGCAGCTGATGATTCATCTGCTGCGTGAGGATCAGGTGATGCCGGTGGAACGCCATGTAAGCAACCAGCTCGCAGAGGTCATCCATGAGGTGGCCAACTATGTCAGCCAGCATCCCGGAGCGATGCATCGGGTGGAGGATCTGGCGGCGCGCGCAGGGCTGTCGCCGCGTTATTTTTCAATCAAATTCAAGGAGATTACCGGATCTTCCGTTCAGTCTTATGTGATCCGCACCCGGATTGAGCGGGCACAGCATCTGCTGCTGTACGCCGGAATGAACGTGACCGAGGTGGCGGATGCGCTGGGCTACCGCGATATTTTCTTTTTCAGCCGCCAATTTAAGCAGCACACCGGGAAAAGTCCGTCCGAAATCCGCTGATTTCCCGGTTGTTTCAGTTTTTTCCAGCCGGGGTAAATACGTTGCAGCCTGTTTACATACGATGTGAACTGCTGCCTGGAAGGGGAGAATGAACAAAATGATAAGACGACGGATCTGCAATACCGACTGCAAAGGCGGAGGGAGCGGGATTTTCCGCAACCGCTGGAGACGCTTGAAGCACAGCAGCGTGATGACTCCCGATCATTGGTTCTGAGTGAATTAGGAATGCTAGGCCATGGGACATAGACTGGTCCAATGGATATAAGAAGAGACCGGGGCCGGAGGGCTTCCGGTTTTTTGATATAACGGCGGCGTTTTATGCATGTTGCTTATTGGTAATATAGCTGCCAAGGCGTAAACCGGGCGCGGTTAATGGATAGCGGCTTATTTATAATAAAAGCAGGCGTACTCTTATTCACAAGGAAGATTATCCGGTGAAATATAGACGATCGGGGGAAAGTGGATGGAAGGTCAACGAACTCAGTTTGGGCCGCTGTCTTCCTTCCCGAAGTTATGCTGAACCCGAACACGCGGAGCAATCGTTCCAAACAGCATACGGTCCCGGCCATCCATCCTGTGAGGTGACCGGTGCCAGGGGCTTATTCGGCTCCAATATACGGCTGCGCGGCATATATGCTTAAGAAACGGGAGAGGAGCAAGTTATGTGTCAAGTAACGGATCAGATGCGGTAAAGGCGGGTCTAGGGGCATCGAAGACAGATGCAGGCTCGGTCGAAGTGACAAGTACAGGCTCAGGGGATATGCGTGCAGATGCAGGTACGGATACGCTCCGAATCAAACGTATCTACGCCCCGCCGGAGGCGGCGGACGGCAGAAGGGTGCTGGTTGACCGCCTGTGGCCGCGCGGGGTGTCCAAGGAATCGGCACAGCTCGACGACTGGATGCGGGAGGCCGCGCCGTCACCCGAATTGCGGAAGTGGTTCGCTCATAAACCCGACAAATTTGCGGAGTTTGCGGTGCTGTATGAGGAGGAACTACAATCGGAGCCGGCGGCGGGCGAAATGGAGCGGCTGTGCGCCTGGGCCAGGGAAAGCCCGGTGACGCTGCTGTATGCAGCGAAGGATGAGCAGCACAATCATGCGCGGGTGCTGCGGGACGCGGTGCTGCGGCGGCTGTCAGCGCACGGATCGTAGCGGGAGCGGCAACAGGCGGCAAAAGCGGTGGCTGGAGGACGATTTTTGGACCGGTAAAGAAACCGGAGAGCCGCCGAAGCAAGGCCTTGAAGAACCCGGTCAGCAGGCCTATGATGGGAGTAGGATTATATAGATTATGAAACTACGGGCAGGAGGAGAGAGTATGTACGAAATCGTATTGATACGCCATGGAGAGAGCGAGTACAACCGCCAAAATCTGTTCACAGGCTGGAGCGACCCCGATCTGACGGAGAAGGGGGTAGAGGAAGCTAAAGCGGCGGGCAAGCTGCTGAGGGAGGCCGGCTATACTTTCGATTTGGCCTTTGCTTCTGTGCTGAAGCGTTCAATCAAGACATTGAATTATGTGCTGGATGAAATGGACCTGCTGTGGATTCCGGTACAGAAATCCTGGAAGCTGAACGAGCGTCATTACGGAGCGCTGCAGGGTCTGAGCAAGAGCGAGACTGCGGTAAAATACGGCGAAGAGCAGCTGCACATCTGGCGGCGCAGCCTGTCCGTCCGGCCTCCGATGCTGGAGCCGGATGATCCGCGTTATGCCAGGAACGACATCCGCTACAAGGAGGTCCGGCCCGGCGATATTCCGCGCGGCGAAAGCCTGGAAGATACCGTACACCGTGTCGGTGATTTCTGGAGCAACCGCATCGTGCCGCTGATCCGCAAGAAGGAACGGGTGCTGATCTCGGCGCATGGCAACACGCTGCGGGCGCTGATCAAATTCATGGAAGACATTGACGAGAAGGCGCTGCTGGACCTGAATGTGCCGACCGGAGTCCCTCTGGTCTACAAGCTGGATGATGATGTGAAGCCGATCAGCCGCTTCTATCTCGGGGAACCGGCAGAGGTGCAGGAGAAAGCCCGCGAGGTGGCGAATCAGAGCAAGGTGACGGAATAATTCTGTTGGATATAGGTGTCAACAAGTAGAAACGGCTTAGCCGTCCTTGAAAAGACGGTACCGTTTCAGCGAGAAATATAAGGATAATTTTTTGCGTGAAGCATCTAAATGCTTATATTTTTAAAAAGGCGGCAGATCTCCAGGCCATGGGAGACTTGCCGCCTTTGATTATTCTACACCGGCCGCTGCAGCGTGCCCAGCAGCTCGCCCATCTTCACCTTGGTTCCGCTGGTCAGCCCTGGACGCACGGTGAAGCTGCCGTTCTCCAGGAGCAGTACTACGGTGGAGCCGAATTCGAAATAAGCGAGATCGTCGCCGATCTGCCAGGCATCAGCCGCTTCATCCGCGTAATGGATGCTGCTGACATTCATCGCGCCGACTTTTACCACGGCGGCTTCACCGTTGGCTCCGGCGATATAAGTAATCAGCCGTTCATTGCGGCTCAGCACACCTTTCATGTGTCTCATGCCAAACTCATTGACCGGATAGGCCCGTCCGCGGATATGCTCACTTTCGACCTTGCGCCCGGTAAGCGGGGAGTGAATCCGGTGATAATCCGTTGGACTTAAGTAGAGCACGAAGAAAAAGCCTTTTTTGTACAGCTCCAGGTGCGGGGAATGGTTCAAAAGATCTTCCAGTTCATAGTCCTGTCCTTTTACATTCATTATCGTTCCGGAATGAATCTCGCCCATGGCGGTAATCAGCGCATCCACCGGGCTGGCTACCGCATTCTCGTGGCCGGCGATAGGACGCATGCCGGGTTTCAGGCGGCGGCTGAAAAATTCATTGAGTGTAAGGTATTCCCCGGAATGCTTCTCTGCCTCAGAAGCGGGAATATGATAAATCCGAATAAATGCCGGGATTAAAAAACGGCTGAGTCTGCTATGGGAAAAAGCCCCCATCAACCGGGAAAGCCATCTGTGCGAGGACAACTCGGTCATCAGCCGCAGCAATTGTTTTACCATGATTATCTCCCTTCCATCATGCAGCAGCACGGTCCCGTGTCCGGGACCGCCCGCTCTGCATTATATTGACATAGAATAGGAGACAAATCAATAACTGTTATGCCGTGCAGGACGGTCAAGCAGGTATCTTGCATATGCCATAGGCTTCCGGTAGCTTTCCTTCCAGGTGCCGGTCAGTCCGGCTTTGCGGAAGCCGTAGCGCTGATCCCGTCCGTTGCACTCGATGAAATAGATGCGGCCTTTTCCGGTGATGCCCATGTCCAGTCCGATGTCCGCCAGGCCGGGGAGACTTTTCTCCAGTTCACGTGCAACACTGAGGCTGTGCGCCAGAACGGACATGCGGATACCTGCCGCTGCGGCACCGGAGAATGCCTGCTCCAGTGCAAAGGTGGGGTCAAGCGCCTCCCCGCCGCGGGCAATGTTGGAGACGAAGCCGCCGGGTGCTGCCCGTTTGGCGAACAGTCCGGTGACCTGCCACTCTCCGCCCCAGCCCCGCTGAACGGTGACGCGGAGATCAAACGGCCGGCCCCCAAGCTCGGCCAGCGGGATACGTTCCTGGACCAGGTAAGGAGCAGATGCCAGGCGCGCCCGCAGGGCTCTGGGCAGGGCATCCTGGTAGACGGCTGTACTGGCCCAGCTGTTGGAGCCGCCGGGCAGATAGCTCCAGGTCCAGTGCCCGGGACTGTTCTGCGAGAGGCGCATTACGCCCTGCCCGATACTCCCCCGGCAAGGCTTCAGGATAAGATCGGAATAGCTGTCCATCATTTCCTTCAGTCCGGAGAGCCCGGCTGAGGTGACCGGCAGAAGGCCGCGCAGCCCTTCATTCTGCTCAAGCAACCCATGGATCTGGTCTTTTCCATAGCGGTTGCATGTATTATATACCTGAACGCCGCTGCGAAGGAGTCTTTCAACTCCACGGCTCCCCGGGTCGTAGATGGCCCGGTTGTGAATGACGTCCGGTGTCGGAATTACGGCACTCCTGTAGCCATTAGGCCCATTTACGTAGGCAATGCTGTAGCCGGATTTCGTATCGATATCGGACAGCTTCAGGAAGCAGGGGGTTAATCCGTATGCGGCGGCGGCTTCCTCATAGCTCTCCAGTGATTCCTGTCCCGTTTTTAGCCGGGGAACGCCCCGGTGCATAGCGGCATTTAACAGTATTCCCACGAGCTTTTGCCCCATGTTTGTTCCTCCTGTTATCTTCTATTGTTCCGGCTGCTCCTCTTCCTGTGTCATTGTATGTGTGTACTTGCCTTTTAGGGTTGGACGGATGCGCTGTGGCAGAAGCCCTTTTTTGAAAGAAACTGCGTATTCCGTTTCCTCCGGCAGCAGAAGCAGAATTGTCAGGCTTGGCGCGCAAAAGGGTGTCATCCGCCCAGTGCGCTGCATATGATGCCTAGGAGAAACAATAGATGGAAGGAGGAGACTGCTTGTGAAGGGCTCCAGAAGAAATCAGCACCGCAGTTCCAAAAAACCGCTCTATATTGTGGATAATCCGAATATGAAGGAACTCAGTTTGCTGGGAAGCAGTCCCAAGGTACAGGAGGTGGCAGACACCTCCGGCAGCGAAACGCCGGATGCCGGGAGTTCAACTCTGAAGGTGAGCGGGGTGGATACGCTTGAGGCGGCGGAATTCGTACAATCTCCCGTACTTGATCAGCAAGAGCCTCAGGAACAGGTGGCGGAAATTGACGTTGAGGATGATGAACCTTTGCTGCCAATCCCTGAGATTGTGCTGCCAGTGGTGGAAAAGGAACGCCTCCAGCCTGTATATACGGACGATTTGTCCGATGCTGCCGTTACCGGAAGAAAAATTGCGCCCCGGACCATTGACGGGTCCAAGCTGAAATTCGGCATCATCGGCACGCCCTGGCTGCAGGACTATGCTGTGCAGAGCATTAATATCGCGGACAAGGCAATAACATCCTCCAAACTGGCCCCTGAATCCGTAACGGGCGAACATTTGGCGGAAGGAAGCATCAGCGGCGGCAAGCTGCTGGACCATTCCATTAGCGGTGAGAAGCTGAAAAATGGCAGCATCGGTCCGGAGAAGCTGGCTGACCGGATCATCGGCGGCGGCCAAATTGCCGACCAGGCCATTACCAGCCGCCACCTCAGCGACTGCATCATCACAGCGGAGCTGCTGGAGGATGGGGCGGTGACAGGCGAGAAAATCCTGAGCAGCAGCATCGTCAGCCGGCATTTGGCGAATGGAAGCATTGACCGTTCCAAGCTGGCTGACGAAGCGGTATCGGGCGATAAAATTGCCGACGGTGAAATCAGCGGTGCCAAGCTGGGGGAGGCCGTAATTGAGAGCCGCCATATCAGCAGCAGCGCAATTACAGCGGCGCATCTGGCTCCGGGTGCGATTGGACCGGAACAGCTGGCCGGCCGGCTGATCGGCAAAGAGCAGCTTCAACTTGGTGTTATCGAAAGCGGGCATCTTGCCGACGGTGCGGTAGGTTCACGCCAGATTGGCAAAGAGGTGATACGCGGGCAGCACTTAAGCCCGGAAAGTGTGAATGGGAGCCATATTGCTGACGGTGAAATTGCCAGCCGTCATTTGGCGGACCGCAGCATTTCTTTTGTAAAGCTTGCAGAAGGTGCGGTAGGGACAGCCCAGCTTGTGGAGCAGGCGGTCACCTCCTCCAAAATCGCCGATCAAAGCATTCTCTCGCATAAGCTGGCTGATGAAGCCGTCACGACACGGCATATCGCCAAATCTGCTGTACGTGGGCCTCAGATTGCCATGCAGGCTGTTACTTCCGTCCACCTGCAGCGCGAGTCTATTGAAAATTCCCATTTGGCAGCGAAATCAGTCGGTTCAATCCAATTGCAGGAAGAGGCAGTGCTTACAGCCCATCTGGCCAGCGGAGCTGTTACGGGTGAACAGCTGGCAGGTGCCTCAGTGGCAGGAGAGCATCTTCGTCCGCAAAGTATTACCCCGGATAAATTGGCGGATGGCAGTATTACTGCCGCCAAGCTGGCTCACGGTGCGGTTAGTCCCAATGCTATTGCGCGGGAAGCTGTTAGTGGAGAGCATATTGCTTTTTGTACGGTTGAGGAAAAAAATCTGGCCGATGCCAGCGTCAGCGGGCGTGTATTGCAGCGCGCAGTGGTGGATGCCGAGCATTTGGCACCGGGTGCTGTGGAACGCAGGCATCTTGGAGATAACAGTGTCACCTCTTCTGCACTGCAGCCGGGTTCGGTGGTGGGTGAAAAGCTGGGTACAGGTGCTGTGAAGGAAATTCATCTTTCCGCCGCTATTGTTCAGCCGCATCACCTGTCTGATTATGCAGTAACTTCATTGAAGCTGTCGCCGGAAAGTGTGTCCACCGATAAGCTGGGAGACCTGTCGGTTACGACGGCAAAGCTGGCGGATGGAAGCGTAGAATCCGCCAAACTGGGAGCATCGTCCGTTCAAGCCGAGCACTTGGCAGCGGGGGCGGTCGGATCTGGTTCGATCATCGACGCTGCAGTGCAGGGCAGACATCTTGCCCCGGGAAGTGTGGGCGGTGCACATATTCGGCCGATGTCCATCGGCAATGGACATATTAACCCAAGTTCGGTCTCTTCCATTCAGATTCAGGATGGCAGCATCTCCGGAGCCAAGCTGATCGAAGGAGCTGTTTCCTCCCGCCACCTTGCGCAGAAAAGTGTAGAAAACGGCCACTTGGCTGAAGCTTCGGTGGAAGGACGGCATATCGGGCAAGGCAGCATTACCTTGGCCCATCTGGCCGAGGAAGTCCGCAGCAGCCAAATTCTGCCGGACGCCAGTATTGGCGGAGAGAAGCTGGTACCGGGTGCTGTAGAGGCCACGCATTTGGCTCCCGGCAGTGTGGGAGCCGGGCATCTGCAGCCGGAGGCGGTGGAAGGACAGCATATTCGGGCCGGAGAGATCACTCTGGCGCATCTGGCGGAAGAAACACGCAGTGCAGACATCCTGCCGGATGGAAGCATCAGCAGTATGAAGCTGGCCGAGGGCTCCGTCGGACCGTTCCATTTAGCCCCCGGCACCGTGTATGCAGATCATTTGACCACAGATGCGGTAGACAGCCGCCATATCCGCTCCGGCAGCATCCAGTTTGAGCATTTGGCCAAAGACACGCTGACCCCGGAACTGCTGCCGGATGGCAGTATCGACGGCGTGAAGCTGGCGGCAGGCGCGGTGAGCTCGCTCCATCTGCAGCAAGAAAGCGTTTATGGTGAACATCTTGTAGACGGAATCCTGCAGGAACGGCATTTGCGTCCCGGTCTGATCAAGCTTGAGCATCTGGGGGATGAAGCCCGCAGTGCAGCGCTGCTGCCGGATGGCAGTATTGGAGGAAGTAAGCTGGCGGCTGGTGCGGTAGGTTCTTTTCAGCTGGCTTCCGGCAGCGTCTATGGAGGACATTTGGCAGCGGATGCGGTAGACAGCCGCCATATCCGTCCCGGCAGCATCCAGTTGAGCCATCTGGCTGCCGGGACGAAAAGCGCGGAGCTGCTGCCGGACGGCAGCATCGAAGGAAGCAAGCTGGCAGAAGGGGCAGTGGGTTCACAGCATCTGCAAGCGGAGAGCATTAAGGGCGGACATCTTGCGGATGGAACGCTGGAGGAGCGTCATTTGAGCTCCGGTATCATCAAGCTTGCGCATTTGGCGGAGGAAGTCCACAGCGCAGACCTGCTGCCGGACGGCAGTATCGACGGCAGCAAGCTGGCAGAGGGGGCAGTGGGTCCGCAGCATCTGCAAGCGCAAAGTATCCAGGGCGGACATCTTGCGGATGGAACGCTGGAGGAGCGTCATTTGAGCTCCGGTATCATCAAGCTTGCGCATTTGGCGGAGGAAGTCCACAGCGCAGACCTGCTGCCGGACGGCAGTATCGACGGCAGCAAGCTGGCAGAGGGGGCAGTGGGTCCGCAGCATCTGCAAGCGCAAAGTATCCAGGGCGGACATCTTGCGGATGGAACGCTGGAGGAGCGTCATTTGAGCTCCGGTATCATCAGGCTTGCGCATCTGGCGGAGGAAGTCCACAGCGCAGACCTGCTGCCGGACGGCAGCATTGGAGCAAGCAAGCTGGCGGCTGGTGTGGTGGGTACGCATCACCTGCAGCCGCAGAGCATCTACGGCAGTCATCTCGCAGATAAAACGCTGGAAGATCGCCATTTGGGCCCCGGCATCATCAAGCTTGTGCATCTGGCGGAAGAAACCCGCAGCGCGGAGCTGCTGCCGGACGGCAGCATTGACAGCAGCAAGCTGGCAGCCGGGGCGGTAGGCCCGCAGCATCTGGCCACCGAAAGCGTATATGGCGGCCACCTGGCCCCTGAAGCAGTGAACAGCCGCCATATCTGCCCCGGCAGTATTCATCTGGAGCATCTGGCAGAGGGTACGCTGACTCCGGAGCTGCTGCCGGATGGCAGCATTGACGGCAGCAAGCTGGCGGATGGAGCGGTGGGTCCGGAGCATCTGCAGCCGCAGAGCATCGAGGGCGGTCACCTGGCAGATGGAGCGCTGGAAGATCGCCATTTGAGCCCCGGCATCATCAAGCTTGAGCATCTGGCGGAGGAAGTCCGCAGCGCGGAGCTGCTGCCGGATAGCAGTATTGACGGCAGCAAGCTGGCGGACGGAGCGGTGGGTCCGGAGCATCTGCAGCCGCAGAGCATCGAGGGTGGTCACCTGGCAGATGGAATGCTGGAAGATCGCCATTTGAGCCCCGGCATCATCAAGCTTGAGCATCTGGCGGAGGAAGTCCGCAGCGCGGAGCTGCTGCCGGACGGCAGCATTGACGGCAGCAAGCTGGCGGATGGAGCGGTGGGTCCGGAGCATCTGCAGCCGCAGAGCATCGAGGGCGGCCACCTGGCAGATGGAGCGCTGGAAGATCGCCATTCGAGCCCCGGCATCATCAAGCTTGAGCATTTGGCGGAAGAAGTCCGCAACGCGGATCTGCTGCCGGATGGCAGTATCGACGGCAGCAAGCTGGCGGACGGAGCGGTGGGTCCGGAGCATCTGCAGCCGCAGAGCATCGAGGGCGGTCACCTGGTAGATGGAGCGCTGGAAGATCGCCATTTGAGCCCCGGCATCATCAAGCTTGAGCATTTGGCGGAGGAAGTCCGCAGCGCGGAGCTGCTGCCGGACGGCAGCATTGATGGCAGCAAGCTGGCGGACGGAGCGGTGGGTCCGGAGCATCTGCAGCCGCAGAGCATCGAGGGCGGTCACCTGGTAGATGGAGCGCTGGAAGATCGCCATTTGAGCCCCGGCATCATCAAGCTTGAGCATTTGGCGGAGGAAGTCCGCAGCGCGGAGCTGCTGCCGGACGGCAGCATTGATGGCAGCAAGCTGGCGGACGGAGCGGTGGGTCCGGAGCATCTGCAGCCGCAGAGCATCGAGGGCGGTCACCTGGTAGATGGAGCGCTGGAAGATCGCCATTTGAGCCCCGGCATCATCAAGCTTGAGCATCTGGCGGAAGAAGTCCGCAGCGCGGAGCTGCTGCCGGACGGCAGTATCGACGGCAGCAAGCTGGCGGCCGGCGCGGTGGGTTCGGAGCATCTGGCTCCCGGCAGTATATATGGAGGCCATCTGGCTCCTGAAGCGGTGGACGGCCGCCATATCCGCCCCGGCAGCATCCATCTAGAGCATCTGGCTGAGAACACACTGACTCCAGAACTGCTGTCGGATGGCAGCATTGGCGGCAGCAAGCTGGCGGCAGGTGCGGTGGGTCCGCAGCATCTGGCTCCCGGCAGTATATATGGAGGCCATCTGGTCCCAGAAGCAGTGGACGGCCGCCATATCCGCTCAGGCAGTATCCGGCTGTCACATCTGGCTGAGAACACACTGACTCCAGAGCTGCTGCCGGATGGCAGTATCGGCGGCAGCAAGCTGGCGGCAGGGTCAGTAGGTCCGGAGCATCTGAAGCCGCAGAGCATCGAGGGCGGGCATTTGGCAGATGGAACGCTGGAAGATCGCCATTTGGGCCCCGGCATCATCAAGCTTGAGCATCTGGCGGAAGAAGTCCGCAGCGCGGAGCTGCTGCCGGACGGCAGTATCGACGGCAGCAAGCTGACGGCAGGCGCGGTGGGTTCACAGCATCTGGCTCCCGGCAGTATATATGGAGGCCATCTGGCTCCTGAAGCAGTGGACGGCCGCCATATCCGCCCCGGCAGCATTCATCTAGAGCATCTGTCCGAGAACACACTGACTCCAGAGCTGCTGCCGGACGGCAGCATCGATGGCAGCAAGCTGGCAGCAGGGACGGTGGGTCCGGAGCATCTGGCTCCCGGCAGTATAAATGGAGGCCATCTGGCTCCTGAAGCAGTGGACGGCCGCCATATCCGCCCCGGCAGCATTCATCTAGAGCATCTGTCCGAGAACACACTGACTCCAGAGCTGCTGCCGGACGGCAGCATCGACGGCAGCAAGCTGGCGGTAGGCGCGGTGGGTCCGCAGCATCTGGTTCCCGGCAGTATAAATGGAGGCCATCTGGTTCCAGAAGCGGTGGACGGCCGCCATATCCGCTCTGGCAGTATCCGGCTGGCACATCTGGCAAAGGATACACTGACTCCAGAGCTGCTGCCGGACGGCAGTATCGACGGCAGCAAGCTGGCGGCAGAGGCAGTAGGGTCCTATCAACTGGCCCCGGGCAGTGTATACGGAGGTCATTTGGCTCCGGGGGCGGTGGATGGCCGCCATATCCGCTCTGGCAGCATTCAGTTTGCTCATCTGTCCGAGAGTGTGCTGACCTCCGAGCTGCTGCCGGACGGCAGCATCAGCGATGCCAAGCTGGCGTTAGACGCGGTAGGCCCGCAGCACCTCCAGCTGAAGAGCGTCCACGGCGGGCATCTTGCGGATGAAGCGCTGGAAGAACGTCATTTGAGCCCCGGCATCATCAAGCTTGAGCATCTGGCGGAGGAAATCCACAGTGCAGACCTGCTGCCGGATGGCAGCATCAGCGATGCCAAGCTGGCGGATGACGCGGTAGGCCCGCAGCACCTTCAGCTGCAGAGCGTTCACGGCGGACATATTGCGGATGAAGCGCTGGAGGAACGTCATTTGAGCCCCGGTATCATCAAGCTTGAGCATCTGGCGGAGGAAATCCACAGTGCAGACCTGCTGCCGGATGGCAGCATTACCGGGGAGAAGCTTGCGTTCGGCAGTGTAGGAACCAGGCAGCTGGCTGAAAGCGCAGTTGGAAACATAGAGCTTCAGGATGAAGCGGTGGACGCCTCCAAAATCACTTCATTCGCCATTCAATCCCGTCATCTGGAAGAAGACAGCGTACAGAGCTATCATATTGCTCCTGGTGCAATAATCGGTGATCATCTGACGCCCGGATCGGTAAATGCGGAGCACCTGTCGTTCAGTCCGGTACAGAGTTCAGGCAACCGGCAGGTTCTGCAGCAGTTCGGCATGACAGCGTTCATGTTCAACGGGGACGCGGAGAGTGCAGAGGTTACAGTGACTTTTGATGAAAGCTTTGGCCATACCGGCTATGTGCTTGTTGCCATGACCAATCAGCCGTTCTTCCATGCCTCGCTGAAAAGCAGGGGCGGTGGAGAAGCAGTCATTGAGGTGGTGAGGCTGCGCGAGACCTCGCATTTCTATGGAGTGTTATCATGGATTGCCCTCGGCTCCCCATTGTTGAAGCCGGCCAAGGATCATCGGGCGTTTGATTAAGAGCGGGGCCGGGAAGAGAATAGTGTAAAATTTTTAACAGGGCGCAGCCAACGGCTGCGTCCTTGTTTTTTGTGCAGGAAATTATACAATGCCCAAAAATGCGGATATCTTGGGAGCTTGAGCTTCAGATGATACTGGAGGTGCAAGAGGATTGGAATCCGTCAGTAGAGTGAAGCGGACAGAGAAGACCTAATTTTGCGAAAAAGCCTGTCTTTCTGGTTGTTTCGGACTCAGGAGCCGTTATATCGATCTTATGAGCCTAGAATGAGGGGAGAAAGGGCAAATAGCGGAATCATTCCGCATAACCTCCTGAACCGTCTGATTCGGCACAATAAAGGATTTCCTGTTCGCATCAGCTGCGGATAGAGCGTGAAGGGTGCTTATTGAGTCCGCAGAGGAACCCGCGCAAAACCGCACGGTCAAAGATACCTGTCCTAACCCTAGCTTATGGGCCAAAGTTGTACACGTTGCACAACAAAGTAGGCTTTAAGCAAGCCAAAAGACGCTAATCTTGCCTATTGAACAACAATCCGGGCCTCCAGCGTGCCCCGTTGATATTGGGACGGTGGGGAATCCCTGCAATCGTAAGCTGTGAGTTAGTATTCACCCGTTAGGGAGATTTTGTATTACGGAGGCGGCGTCGGGCTTTTGTCCAAATTTCTGCGTGCAGGGAGACATTTGCCGTTACCCGGGACAGCGGATTACATAGACTGTGATGTAACCCTCAGCCCGGAGACCATGCCCTGCAAGGAAGGTGGATGAGCTTGAAGCATAGACGTACATCTGCCCGCCGCACGGGGCGGCGGGCTTTGCAACCAACGCGGAGAATCTCCCGGCCGGTGCGCCCTGCCGCGCCGCGCCCTGCGGCCAATCACCCTGAGCCTTACGTGTCGGTAATCATTCCGGCTATGAATGAAGCGGGAACGATTGCCAAAGTGATTGCCGGAGCAAGGGGAGTTCATCCCCGCTGTGAGGTTATTGTTGTGGTTAACGGCTCTCTCGATAATACAGCAGACATTGCGTTGTCACAGGGGGCGCGTGTCATCCTCTTCGAGCAGCCGCTCGGACATGATGTGGGCCGCAGTATTGGAGCAGAAGCGGCTAAAGGAGAGGTTTTGCTCTTCACCGACGGGGATCTTGTCATCCCCGCTTCACAGCTGCGTCCCTTTGTGGCCGCAGTCAGCCATGGTACAGATGTGGCTCTAAATGATTATTCCGGTCCGGTCCGGAGTAAGTTCCCGCATCCGGTAGTGCTCTCCAAGCATGCACTCAACATTATGCTTGGCCGCTCTGATCTAAAAGGCTGCTCGCTGACGGCAGTCCCCCATGCGCTCAGCCGTAAAGCGCTTGCCGCGCTAGGAAGCGGCCTGCTGTCCAGGCCTCCGCTCGCACATGCGCAGGCTGTGCTTGAAGGTCTGCTTGTGAAGGCGGTGCACAAGGTGCCTGTAGGCAGGCTGAATGCCGTCCGCCCCAAGCAGGCGGGCGCAGATCCCTTGCGTGAGGTGATCCTCACGGATCATCTGGACGCGGCAGGCATGGTGCTTCAGCGAAGAGGCGAAAGAGCGGGCTTCAATGATGGCAACCGGCGAAGGGAGATGGTGAGATGACAGCAGCTAAGCTCGATCCTGGGGCCAGCTCCCGGCCTAAGGCTAATACATCTTCCATCCGCCGCTCTGAAGCCAAAGCGCGGCGGGCTTCACTTGCCTCCCGCGGGGGAGCGCCCACGCCAGGCCAAGGCAGATCTGCCGCCGCCATGGTCAAGACGGCGGGAGCTGCGCCTGCCCGCCGGACGGGGACGGGCGGCACCGCCGGCAAGCGCAGGGTTGCCCAAGCTGGTGCCGCCGCCCGAACCGTGGTCCGGCGGAGCGCTGCCGCCGGCAGCCCTGCCGCCAGGCAAGCGGCAGGCAAGGACGCGCGCCCGGAGGAGAGGGCTTCTGCTTCCGCCTCCCGCGAAGCAGAGCTTTTGCTGCCGAAACTTCGCGGCTCGTTGTCGGTAATTATCTCGGCGCGCAATGAGGAGCGCACGCTGCCGGGGCTGCTGAAGCAGGTGCAGCGCCTGAATCCGGCGGAGATCATCGTTGTGCTGAACGGGTGCACCGATAACAGCTACGGCCTTGCCCGGATGTTCAAGCAGGCCACAGTGGTGCATTGTCCGGAATCTGCGGGGCATGATGTAGGGCGGGCGCTTGGGGCCAAGCTCAGCCGGGGCGACATCCTGCTGTTCCTGGATGGGGACATGGTCATTCCGGCTTCACAGCTGGCTGTTTTTGCTTCGGCTGTGGACGGTGGTGTGGATGTCGCACTGAATGACCTGGATGCGCTGCTGCCTCCGTTCGCCTTAAGCGATGATGTCACACGCTGCAAACTATATCTGAACAGTGTTCTCGGCAGAAACGACCTGGGGGTCAGCTCGATGACTGCTGTCCCCCATGCCCTGTCGCGGCGGGCTCTGGAGCGGATCGGCTACCGTGAGCTGACGGTTCCGCCCAAAGCGCAGGCTCTCTCGATCATAGAGCAGCTGAGAGTGGAGAAAGCAGGGAGGGTGGACGTCATCAAGCATAACCGACTACGCCAGGGAAACACAGGAGCCGGCAATGCTATGGAGCAACTGATCGCCGGAGATCATGCGGAAGCGCTGCTCAGGGTGCTCATGCACCGTAACGCCGGAGGGATGATCTCCGCTGAAATCCTGCAGGAGCAGCGGCGGCAATTGGCAGCTTGGAGGAACGGAATATGACAATGACCAGTATTATTATTCCAACCTATAACAGGCTTAGCTTGCTCAGCTCCTGTGTGGAAGCGGTCAGAGAATACACTGAATTACCCTATGAAATAATTGTGATCGACAATGCTTCAACCGATGGAACAGACGCTTATTGCCGCGAGAACAAGCTGACCTTTATTTCTCTTCCCCAGAACCGGGGATTCCCTGCGGCTTGCAATCTGGGCATGCAACTGGCCTCGGGCGATGAACTGCTGCTGCTGAACAATGATGTTATAGTATCGCAAGGCTGGCTTACCCATTTGAAAAACGCCTTGTACAGTGCGCCGGACGTCGGCATCGTAGGACCTGTAACGAACTATGCCAGCGGGCGCCAGCAGATTAGTGTGCCGTATACAGATATTTCCGGATTTCACGCCGAGGCGGAGAGGCTGGGTCTTCGGGGACCGTCTGAATGGATCGGAACCCAGCGTCTGGTCGGCTTGTGCTTTTTATTTAAAAGAGAGCTGTTGGACACCATCGGCTTACTGGATGAGCGGTATTCGCCGGGACACTATGAAGACGATGATTACTGCTACCGCGCCCGGCTGCGGGGCTACCGTCTGCTTATTGCCGGGAATTGCCTGGTGCATCATGAAGGAAGTGCCAGCTTTAAGGAGGTTTACTCCTCACGGCTGCAGGAGCTGGTGGAACGCAATCGCAGGATTTTTATGGATAAATGGCACGCAGATCCGGCAGAGTTCATCTGAAACGTTGACCCAAAGGCTTAAGACACAGATAAAAAGGAGGAAAGTAAGTGAAAGGAGTCATACTGGCGGGCGGAACAGGATCAAGACTATATCCGCTGACCCGGCTTATGAACAAACATTTGCTTCCGGTCGGCAAATATCCTATGGTGTGTTACGGTATAGACCGGTTGCGCCGGGGGGGTATAACCGATATTCTCCTGGTCATCAGCAAGCAGTCCGCGGGGCAGTATACGGATTTTTTAGGCAGCGGGGCAGAGTTTGGCGTTTCTCTGACTTACAAAATCCAGGAGGCCGCCGGAGGCATTGCGGAAGCGCTGGAGCTGGCGAAAGGATTCATTCTCCCGGGTGAGCGGTTTGTCGTACTGCTTGGTGACAATCTTTTTATGGATGATCTGGCGCCTTATGTGAAAAAGTATCTGCAGCAGCCTCCGGGGACAGCCAAAGTCTTGCTGAAACCGGTGGACGATGCGCGGAGATATGGTGTTCCCGTGTTCGACAGTCAGGATACCGGCTTGATTGCCTATATCGAGGAGAAGCCTGAGCATCCGAAGACAAAATATTGCGTAACCGGCATTTATATGTATGATGAGGCTGTATTCGATATTATCCGGCGCGTATCTCCTTCCCAAAGAGGCGAGCTTGAGATCACCGACGTGAACAACATCTACGCCTCCAACCGCAGGCTTAGCTATGATGTGCTCAAGGAATGGTGGAGCGACGCCGGAACATTCCAATCCCTGTACGAAGCCGGAGAAAAGCTGAAAAACACGCTGCCGTGAGGCGCGTGTTTTTTGGTCTGCTGCGTGAGCGCCATCAGCGGCCCCTCAACAACGGCAAAAGTGCCGTTGTTTCGCCCGTCCCGCGCCCGCGCCCCTCAACAACGGCAAAACTGCCGTTGTTTCACCCGTCCCGCGCCCGCGGCCCCTCAACAACGGCAAAAGTGCCGTTGTTTCGCCCGTCCCGCGCCCGCGGCCCCTCAACAACGGCAAAACTGCCGTTGTTTCGCCCGTCCCGCGCCCGCGGCCCCTCAACAACGGCACTTTTGCCGTTGTTTCGCTCGTCCCGTGCTCGCGGCCCCTAAAACAACGGCAAAACTGCCGTTGTTTCGCCCGTCCCGCGCCCGCGGCCCCTCAACAACGGCAAAAGTGCCGTTGTTTCGCTCGTCCCGTGCTCGCGGCCCCTAAAACAACGGCAAAACTGCCGTTGTTTCGCCCGTCCCACGCCAGCGCGCCCCTCAACAACTGCGGCTCACGCGGATCACCATTGCATCTGGGGATGCGCGTATCAGACCACGGTTCCTGCCGGAGCCTGGGTGTCCGGCCGGGCAATCCGCCACCAGATCAGCTCTTTGGTCTCCCGGTGCTTTTGTGCGCCGAGATGCTTAAGGACTTTGTGCGAGGCGGCATTGTCTTTTTCGGTATCGGCGATGACCCAGAGCGCCCGCGGATCGCTGAAAATCCAGCCGCAGATGCATTGCAATGCCTCTGTAGCATATCCTTGTCGGCGGTGGCCTTCGTTAATTGTGTAACCTACGATAACTTCGCCCTGATCATTCGGGCAGCCCTTGAGGATGATGAAGCCGATCAGCCGCTGTTCTTCCCGCTGGATGACCGCCCAGTTGGTCAGCCATGGGTAGTTGAGCGGGTCCTGAAGCACCTTGGAGTGTCTGACCTGCATGGCATACAGCATTTCATCATCCAGTACAGTTCCGCTGACGTTCAAGCCAAAATCCCGCTCCAGTCCGGCATAATTCAATCCCGCCAAGGATAGCTGGGCCAGTGTTAAAGGCCGCAGATCCAGGCGGGTGCTCTTGAGTTTCAATCGAGTGCCCCCAATCCGGCAGTGCCGGCTTTAAGTATTAATATGGAAAAAAGTACAAATCCATTCCCAGCATAATCTCGGCATCTCCACCTTGTCAATCCTTCATAGCCTCCCTCTCCCGTTGCATTACATAAGGTTTAATTGCTGCTCTGCGCATCCCTGATACAAGTCTATTCTAATATGTTACATCCTGTATCGAGGTTTGGCCGGGGGGCTACGCTATTTGTTCTGGAATCTGCAATTTAACCCGGTGCCACTCCGCAACTTCCTGTAAAGCCCAGCACCGCTAGGGCTTCTGCCGCATATGCTGTAGCAGGGCGTTTGAGCAAAGGAGACATGAAGGTGCAGAATAAAATAACGAAGGTCCTGCAGCACATGGCCCATACGCACGAACAGATGGCACGGATTCTCGACGCCGAACGCCACGTAGCCGTCCGTATGTCGCAAATTGTCCATGATCTGCCGGATGTAGAGCCTGATTTTGGCGGATTCAGCGGGCTGGTGGAAAGCACGGGTCAGGTCAACAAAAATATTATTGCCTACCTTAACGCGATTGCTGATCTGGAAGAGGCGATGGCTGAAGGGGTGGGCAGGGTTATCAAGGAACTGAACGGCCAGGAAGAAGAGTAGCGCTTACAGAGCAGGAGGTGGAAGATGAGCAGAGAAAAGGCTTATCTGCAAATGCTGGAGTCGTCCGCTACTATCCAGTGGAACATCGCAATGATTCTTGAGGCCAAGGCGGTGGAAGCGGAAAAAGTGAAGCAGTGGACACAGCATCATATCCACGCTAAAGCGTTCGACTCCCATGAAGAGCAGCTTAAGGAATCCATCTCCATTCACGAAGTGATCGTGGAAATGGTTGAAGGGCTGACCAAGCTGGAAAATGGGTTGTACAGCAATTTAAAAGCGGTGCTGGGCAGCGGTGAAGAAGGCGGAGAAGGCGGGGAAGGCTTTGGCGGCTTGTCCGGCGAGGGCTTCGACTTCGGGGAAGACAGCAAATGAGCGGCGGGCTGCTCTCTGAACACGCCGTCAAGCTGGAGATGATCCGCTCCATTGCCCGCAGCCAGGCTGCGCTTGCGGCCATCTTGGAGAGTATCGCCGAGGTTACGGGGCAATCGGAGCTGACAGCCCGCAAGCTGAGCGACAATATCCGGATTCTAAGCCAATATCAGAGCTCGATGTGCCGGATGATGTCCGGTATTTCGCTGCATCAGCCGAAACGGGGAAATCCTGCTGCGCCATGGCTGAGTCCGGCTTGCGCAGGCGGTACCGCAAGAAGTACATGGAGTTCAGGAGGAGGAGAAGGATGAAGAAAAAGAAGCTGGGAAAGGTACGCTTGGGCAGCAGAACCCGCAGACGCACACTGCTGCTGTCGCGCAAAGCCAGAATCCGCAAAGGACCTTCACGCAAAGCGGGCAGAGGATTGGCGCTCCGTACCGGCAAGACCAAGAGAGGCCTCCTGCCGCGGAGAAAAGAAGACTTCGCCGCCGGCTTGTCCGCAGAGTGCAGGTCATCCAACCGCCGGTGCAGGTAGTTCAACCGCCGATAGAAGTAGTCGCGGCGGTTGAGGTTCCGCCCGTGGCGCAGGTGGTGCAGCTCCCCCGGATCTGGGCGTCCCTCCGGAAACGCCGCCGGGAGACGCCTTTCAGCAGGGCTACACCGAAGCATACAACGTGGGTTTCGACGCGGGTTTCGCCAAGGGCTTCGAGGACGGGCATAAGCTGGAGCTGGGCTGAGATGCCCGGAGCCATAGGATAAGGAGGCTCTATAGAGGCGGCATGCGGTATACCGCACACCGCCCTCTATAGAGCTTTGGCGCGGATGCATCCACACTATCGATACCGCTCCCGGATATGGTAGACTTCTTAACAGAATCTCTACCAGGTTCAAATGTCGATAGGAAGCAGGGATGTCCATGAGTGGAGATAAGATACGTAATGCACGTAAAGATGAGATTGGAGCGATCATGGAGCTGATTGCCAATTGTGTACAGGTCATGCAGGCCGGCGGAAGCGATCAGTGGAATGAGAGCTACCCGAACCGGGAGGTCATCTCGGAGGATGTGGATAAAGGCACGCTGTATGCCTATGAAGAGCAGGGAGCCATCGCTGGTATTATTGTGCTGGATGAGGAACAGGCGGAGCAGTACGATGCCATTGACTGGGCAGAGGGGCCGGGGCCGCATCTTATTATGCACCGGCTGGCCGTTCATCCTGAAGTGCAGGGCAAAGGAATTGCGCGCAAGCTGATTGCTTTTGCCGAAGAACATGCCCGGAGCCGCGGCTATACCAGTATCCGGCTGGATACCTACGCCAAGAATGCCAGAGCGCTGCACTGTATCCCTCGCTGGGATATGAATACAGAGGTATAGTGGATTTTCCCGGGCGCACGGCGAACTTTACGGTTTTCGAGAAAGTGCTCACAGCCGGCGGAAATAATGGACAAGCCAGTTAACCGTTAACGGGGGTCCCTGATGAGATAAGCAGAGGATGCTTGCTAAATGGCTTTTTTGTAACTAAACATGACATGTAATCGGTGTAGATCATTATTTTTTTTATCGAAACATATCTAAAAATATAATTATGTAATTTTATATAACGCGTATTGACACTAAACTTGTCATTCATTTATGATAGGGTTATTCAGCAAGCAATTGAATAATCCTTCTTTTCGTATATCCTTAATAATTGGTTTAAGGGTCTCTACCGGGAACCGTAAATTTCCGGCTACGAAAATATGCCCAGGCATATTTTTGTGGCCTTTTTGTGTTAAGGCGGTTATGGATGCACAAGACAAGGGGGACGATGAAGATGGCAAATATCCTGATCCGGAATGCAGAGATTATCACAATGAACAAGCAGGAGGAAATCATCTATGGAGATATCCGCATCAGGGACAATCTGATTGCCGAGATCGGCAGCGGCCTCGTTGCGCAGGGAGATGAGCGGGTGATCGACGCCAGGAACCGTACTGTCATTCCCGGTTTTGTGCAGACTCATATTCATCTCTGCCAGACGCTGTTCCGGGGCAAGGGGGATGACCTGGAGCTGATGGACTGGCTGCGCAAGCGGATTTGGCCGCTTGAAGCGGCGCATGACGAGGAGTCGCTGTATTATTCCGCTATGCTGGGTATCGGTGAGCTCATTTCCAGCGGTACCACGACAATTGTGGATATGGAGACAGTGCATCATACGGATTTTGCGTTTCAGGCACTCGCCAAGAGCGGTATCCGCGCCTTGTCCGGCAAGGTGATGATGGACCAGAAGAATGCGGATGCGCCTGTGGCCCTGCAGGAGGAGACAGCAGCTTCGCTCCAGGAGAGCGTGGATTTGCTGGAAAAATGGAACGGGTATGGAAACGGCCGGATTCAATATGCGTTTTCGCCGCGTTTTGTAATCTCCTGCACTGAGCCGCTGCTGCGGGAGGTGCGTGACCTGTCGGAGCGCTACGGAGTCAAGGTGCATACCCATGCTTCCGAGAACCTGGGGGAAATTGAGATCGTTCAGGCTATGACCGGGATGCGGAACATTGTCTATCTGGATCATCTGGGGCTGGCGAACGAACGCCTGATTCTGGCGCATTGCGTCTGGCTGGATGAGGAGGAACGGCGCATCCTGCGTGACCGCGGGGTTCATGTCAGCCATTGCCCGGGCTCTAATCTGAAGCTGGCTTCCGGTATCGCGGATACACCGGGCATGCTCCATGACCACATTCATCTCAGCCTGGGCGCAGACGGGGCGCCGTGCAACAACAACCTGGATATGTTCAATGAAATGCGGCTGGCCGCCATGATTCAGAAGCCGCAGCACGGGCCGACCACGATGGATGCGAAAAGTGTCTTCCGGATGGCGACCATCGGCGGAGCCAAGGCTGTGGGTATGGAGGAACAAATCGGCAGCATAGAGGTTGGCAAAAAAGCAGACCTGGCTATCCTGAATCTCTACAACTTCCATACCTTCCCTTCCTTCGATGTAGATCCGATCTCCCGCATTGTCTATTCGGCAACCCGGGCCGATGTGGAAACAACGATTGCTGACGGTGAAATCCTCATGGATAAAGGGCTGCTGAAGACGGTAGACAAGGTGACAGTGCTGCATGAAGCCAACCGCTCCATTAAAAGGCTGCTGGCGCAGACTCCGCTTGCCTGATCATTGATTGCATGAAAAGCTGCGGATGCCCTCTGCTTACTCATGGCATTGACCGCCTGCAAGGCTGCCGGTATAATTTGCAGATGGAAATTTCCAGATCACGGGAATGCAGCACAGGATATCAACTAACGATTGTAACCAGCGGAGGGAACGGGCCCTCTGCTTTTTTTTGCGGTTCCGGGAACCGCCTGGACAGATTTGGGGTCATATAAAGTGAGGTGAAGACGTTGGAACTGGGATGGGAAATCGAACTGCAGGACCTGGCGCATGCTGCGGCCATGAGCGAAGAACAGCTTAGGCAGATCATGGGCTTTTACGGAAATGATGTATGGCATTATATCTACTATCTCACCAAAAGCGCCGATATCGCGGATGACCTGGCACAAGAGGTATTTATTAAATGCTTTTACCGGATCGGAACCTACCGGGGCCCCTCTTCCTTTAAGGCATGGCTGTTCACCATTGCCAGGAATACCGTATTCTCTTACCGCAAGTCGCGGTTCTTCCGGTCGGGATTCTGGGGTGGTGTACAGGCCATCCGTAATAATGAGCCTGCCAGGAACAGCTGGCCTGATGAACTTCCGGGTACGGCCCGCTCTGCGGAGATGGAATATCTCGGCAACCGCCGGACAGACGAGATTTGGAGCATCATCATGCAGCTTCCTGACAAGTTCCGCGAGGTGCTGGTGTTGGATTTGAAGGCAGAGCTGTCCGTTCAGGAAATCGCGGGACTGACCGGGCTCTCTCCGGGAACCGTCAAATCCAGGCTGCACCGCGCGAGGCATAAAGTCCAGGAGAAATTAAGGGGGATGGAGTCATGAAGGAGCGGGGGCCGAAGTGGTATGAAGAAGCGCGGAACGGTCCATTCCGGGAATCAAGGTTCACGGAAGCGGCTGCGGATAAAGTTATTATGCAGGTGCGGACCGGCGCACCGGGACCGGAACGGGCAGGCCGCAAGCTGCGGTTAAGCTGCATAGCAGCTGCAATTATTCTGCTGCTGGCCGGAGCGGGAGCACTCCTGCAGCAGAAAGGGCTTCTGGGAGAAGGCAGACAGGCGGGCGTGTTCTACCAGGAGGTGAAGACTCCCGACCTCACCGATGCTGGGCTCCGCAAGACAGCCGAGCGCATCATGCGGGAGCAGCTTGGAAAGAAGCTTCCTTTTGTGAGTTTGGAGCGGATGGAGAGAATAAATGAGGCCGTTGTCCGTTTCGGGGAAGGAGAATTCAGCGGCACGATCAGAATAGATACTGAGAGCGGCGAGGTTACAGAGTGGAATATGAGCGCTCTCTACAGCCTCAAAGAAATCGATTCCAGGCTTATGAGTGAAGCGGCTGTGAAGCTTCGGGATAATGGGTATGCAGAGGGATTTACGGTTACCGGGCTTAAACATTTTACTTCTTATTATCGGGATGCTGACCAAGCCTTCCAGACCCATGACATTCTCCTCGGGAAGGAAGGACGGATAGACTATGCAAACGGCATCTATGCCGGGGCGACGATCAACCTGGACAAGGATGAGTTAAGCGGAGAAGTGATACAGAAAGCGGATAAGGCGCTTAAGCTTCTTAGAGGTGAGGGTGAAGATCACTTGTATCAGATTACCCGGGGCTTGGCTGCGAAGTGGGATGTCATCACTTTAATATATGGAGAGGATGAAAATGGGCCTTCCACAGTGATAATGGATTATGCCACACATGAAATCCTGCATGTAGAGGATAACTCCCTATATATTGAAGGGTCATATGATTCTAAAATTCATGGAGAACAGGACACGAAGATGCTCGCTATGGATAATGCCAAGCTGCAGAGCTCGGCTGCCGTTATTGCTGATGAGTTATTCGGCATCCGGCTGGAGGATTACACTGTTGTCAATAAAACAATAGGGAATATTTCGTTTGAGAGCCCGTCAGGAGACTTTCGTATCAACGCCGCGTTCAATTATGAAGGGGTGTTTTACAGCATGGGACGTCAGATAACTACCCCTGAATGATGAGATTTTATATATACCTTTTAAGGGACGTTGCCTATACAGGGCGGCGTCCTTTTTTGATAAGCCTCAGAACTATTGTTATACTAAAGAAATCTGAGATTTTACAGAAAAAGAGAATTGGGTTAACAAATCAATTACAAGTTACAGAGGAGAAGTTATGAACGAGAACAAACCTGTGCGGGTAGGGGGACCATTCTATATTGTGGCCGGGCTGGTCTGGCTGAAGCTGCTGCTGCTGCGGGGGCTGTTTTTTGACCGGATTGCCTGGGAATGGATTGCCGCGGATTTGGCGCCCGTGCTGCTGCTGATGGGAATCCTGACACTGGTCATTCCGGCGCGGATCAGGACAGGGGTGTATTGGACTTTTAACGGTCTGCTATCGCTGCTGCTGTTTGCGGCGAGTGTCTATTTCAACCATTTCGGCTCCGTTCCAACCTACCTGGCCTTTTATGAGCTGAATCAGGTGTTTCAGGTGAAAGAGAGTGTAGAATCTACAATCCAGAGCATTGATTATCTGTTTTTTGCAGATCTGGTGATTGCAGGCGTCTACAGGCTGTTCCGCAGATGGAAAAGAGGGGCATCCCATCCGCTGCGCCGCTATGTCTCACCTGGAGCACGGAGAGTACAGTGGATCGTCATCCTTGTGTCCATTATCGGCGGCGGCGCATTATCGGCTTACTCTGTTCATGCGGCACGCGGGGTTACCAATGAGCTGGTGCAGGCGGAGAGCGCCGGGTTTCTGAACTATGAGGTGTTCGCAGCGATGAAATCACAGGAGGACAACGGCCTCATCGGCACCGGGGACATCCGGGAGACGATTGCCAAGGTTGACGCGCTGGAGGCCACTTATCCTTACAGCAGCAAGCCTGCGGGGACGATGCCGGATTATTTCGGTTCGCAGCAGGGGAAAAATGTAATCGTGATTCAGATGGAGGCTTTTCAGAACTTTCCGCTTCATCAGTCGCTGGACGGACAGGAGCTGACACCCGTGCTGAACAGCCTGGCCGGCGAGGGTTTTTATTTCCCGCATGTCTATCAGCAGATCGGAGCAGGCAACACCTCGGATGCGGAGTTTATGAGCAATACCTCCATTTATCCGATTGCAACGCTGGCGATGTCTACAGGCTTCGGAGACCGGGTGCTGCCAAGTCTGCCGCGTCTTTTGCGGGATAAAGGCTATGAGGCGTACACTTTTCATGTGAACAAGGTGGGCTTCTGGAACCGCAATGAGCTGTATCCGGCGCTGGGTTTCAATGGCTATTATGAAAAAGGCGATTTCAAAAATGACCATTTCAATGCCTTCGGCGCTTCCGACGAGCAGCTGTATATTACGGCTGTGGAGAAACTGGCAGCACTGCAGTCCAAGGGGACGCCATTTTATGCCCAGCTGGTGACGGCTTCCAGCCATCATCCCTTCAAAATCCCCGATGCCTTCATAAGAATCACCCTGCCGGACTCTTTGCAGAATACGATGCTTGGTGACTATCTGACCGCTATCAACTATACAGACTATGCTATCGGCACCCTGATTGACGGACTGAAGCAGAACGGACTCTGGGATAATACGGTCCTGGTGCTGTACGGCGATCATTTCGGGCTGCAGCCCAAGGATGTTCCCCCGGAGCAGGTGGAGGAAGCGCTCGGAATCCCTTACGATTCGCGGATCAGCCGCTTCAATATACCGCTGATTATGCATGTGCCTGGCATGGCCCAGGGCAAGGTTGTCAAGCAGACCGGGGGGCAGTTGGATATTTTGCCGACCCTTGCCAATCTGCTGGGGGTATCGCTGAAACAGGAAGGGTTCACGGCCTTTGGGCATGATCTGCTTAATATTGACCGCAACGTGGTGGGCATGCGCTATTATTCACCAACAGGCTCTTTTTTCAACAATGAGATTATGTTCGTGCCGGGCAAGGGCTTCGCAGATGGCGAGGCGGTGTCGCTGGATACGCTTCAGCCGGTAGCGGATATCCATAAATATCAGAGCGACTATGAATATATTCTGAAGCTGATGGGCTTATCGGATGAATACGTGAAGCTGCTTCCGCAGCGGTAGGGGGAAGATATGAAACGTTGGTACAAAGCAGAAAATCTGATTGCCCTTGCAGGCTGCGGCCTAATCATCTATTTGCTGTTTGTGCAGCCGTTCGTCGGCGTGGCCGATAATGGCGACTTCAAGCGGATGATGAATACAGTGGGGCTGGATTACTATAATGCCGCGGAAAGCTATGCCGACCGCTTTTTCAGCTTCAGCCATTCGAGATTTGCCTATGGGGATTTGTTCCTGGGCTTCTATCCGTCCTCGCAAATTCTGCTGGTGCTGGTGCCGAGACTGCTGGCCGGGCTGGTGCACGGCAGTTATTTTGATATCCGCCTGCTGGCGGCAGTGTATGCGCTATTGCTGCTGGCGGCGACCTGGATGATCGTCAAGCTGGGCGGCAGCCGCTCCTATATTACGGGACTGCTGCTCGGTGCAGGAATGCTTATCGTATTTTACGATATCGGGTATCTGGCCTACTTCAATTCCCTGTTTGGCGAGCCGGTATCGATGGTGTCCATGCTGCTTACTTTTGCACTGGGACTCAGGCTGGCAGGACAGGAGCGGCCGACAACCAAAGGGCTGACGCTGTTTTTTATCGCTGTATTATTTCTTGTCTGCTCCAAAATCCAGAATGCCCCGGTGGGCATAGCCTTTTCCCTGATCTTCCTGCGGCTGATGACACTAAACGGAACGGGAAACTGGCGCAAGCTGGCCATGAGGTTCGCGGTAGCGGTATGTCTTGTCTCGGTGATTATGTATGTGGCGGCGCCCAAAGAGCTGAAGCATATCAACTTGTATCAGACGGTGTTTTTCGGGATTTTGAACGAATCGCCGGATGTGCGGGGAGACTTGCGCGAGCTGGGTTTGCCGGAGAAGCTGGAAGTGCTTGCGGGCACGAACTATTTCCAGTCCGGTACGGCGATCAAGCAGGATGATCCGTCGCTTCAGGCGGATTTCTATGACCGGGTGTCCCATAAGGATGTGCTCTTCTACTATATTAAACATCCCTCGCGGCTGATAGACGGCATGAAATTTGCTGCCCGGAACAGCATGGACCTGCGTCCGTATTACCTTGGAAACTATGAGAAGTCCGAAGGCAAGCCCGAAAAAGCATTATCCTATGCGTACAGCACCTGGAGCCAGTTCAAAAGAGAAGTGCTGCCGCATTCGCTGGGCTTTCTGGCTATATTCTATCTGCTCTATTATGCCGGCGTCCTGTTCGAATATTTCCGCAGCCGGGATCTGCGCGGGCGGATTGCCGGGGAACTGCTGATGCTGCTGGGTCTGATTGGGCTATTTTCTTTCCTGGTACCGATTATGGGGGATGGCAGGGCCGATATCGGGAAGCACTTGTTTCTGTTCAACGTCAGCTTCGATATGATGGCTGTGGTGATGTTCGGCTGGGCAGTCCACAAGCTTGTGCGGCTGGTACAATCCGTTGCCGGGAAAAGCGGCCATTATGGGAGATAAACAACATCAGGCACGTATTGAACAAGCCCGGAAAGAGCTGCACTCCCTGGCCTTGGAGCTGGGGATCAGCCACCCTAAAGTGCTCAGCCAATCGGTGAAGCTGGATATGCTGATCAACGAGTATATTGAATGTCAGACTGACGAGACCGGGGAAATTACCAGGAGAGATCACTAGAATATTATGCAGAATGTCAAAAGACACTTGTACAGGCGAGGGATTAACCTGTGCAGGTGTCTTTTTGTGTACTGAGTGAGAGGGGGTGAAATGCTGTACGTTTTACAACAATCTGACTTCTGAAAAACGAAAGCAAGAGAAATGCTGCACGTAATACAACAAACTAGCGTCTGAAGTGGCAGTAGCACGAGAAATGCTGCATTCCGTGCAACAATCCCCCGCCTGTAGTGGCCGTAGCACGAGAAATACTGCATTCCGTGCAGCACTCCGCCGCCTGAAGTGGCAGTAGCGGGAAAAATACTGCATTCTGTGCAGCAATCTGCCGACTGGGCCGCAGCGCGGAAAATGCTAAATTTCAGACAACTTTCCGCCAGTTGGCAGCCCATTGTCCCACCTTCACTCCCCGTTATCCTTTTCAGCCGTCTCCCAGCAGCTCGCGCAGCATTCCCGCACGGTCGTTCATAAATGCTTTGGTTACGGTGTAGTGCTCCGTTTCTTCCAGAGGGACAGGCCGGATGCCCTCGTCCTCCAGCAGGTATATATCCGCCCCGGGATAGGACATCAGAATCGGTGAGTGGGTGGCGATGATAAATTGCGAGTGCTGCCCCGCCAGCTCGTGCATGCGCACCAGCAGCGACATCTGCCGCAGCGGGGAGAGGGCGGCTTCCGGCTCGTCGAGTATATAGAGGCCTTGCCCGCCAAAGCGGTGGACAAAGGCGGCAAAAAACGATTCCCCGTGCGACTGCTCATGCAGTGACTTGCCCCCGTAGGAATCTTTGATCATAGGAATCTTAAACTGTTCTTCCGGTTCCTCATCCAGCTGGTCAATATAAGAAGCCACATTATAGTAGCTCTCCGCACGCAGAAAGAAGCCGTCCCTTGGGCGTCTCACCCCTTTGACAAGCCGCAGGTACTCATGCAGGCTGGAATGCGAGGAGCGGGTATTAAATGAGAAATTCAGCGTTCCGCCTTCCGGATTGAAGCCCCAGGCTGCAGCAATGCCTTCCAGCAGCGTGGATTTCCCCGTCCCGTTCTCCTTCACAAGGAATGTAACCCGGTTCTGAAAAGCCAGCCGGTTAAAGCTGCGGATCACCGGAAGATCAAACGGATAGGCCTGAAAAGAAGGGACCCGTTCACGCAGCAGCTCCGCATGGCGGATGTAGAGCATGGCGTTATCCATTGCATACATTATCCCACTCTCCCAAACTTCTTAATAGACTCACACTTGCTTCCATAATTGTAGCCCGAGTGGAACCCGTCTGCAAAGGTTCGGGCAGCTTGGGCAATAGACAGGGGGCATATGCCAATTTCGGCGGAATACAGACAGATGTCCATGAGGCGGATGCTGACTCCGCATATAGTTATACTGTCTTGAGAATATAACGGGGCAGGGTGAAAGCTGTGAAATCAAAAAAGAGAAAAGTGCATCCACCGGATTACCGCGACGGTTATCAGGAAGGCTACCGCCTCGGCCTGTGTGAAGCCGTGAGACGCCTGAATTCCCCGGAGGTGGGGGCATGCCGGCCGCTCAAGCTGATGTATGTGCCGCAGGGATTTCAAAGCGATTGATGCGGGAGTAACGGAAGCGCTGGGGCAGCTTGTCAGCGAACTGGTCATCAGCTCTCCGGAGACCATGCTGGAGACAGCTGCCCGCGAGTCGCCGGGAGCTGTGCTGGTCATGAACGGACTGCATGTGTTCCCCGACAATCATCTGGAACAGATCACGGAAATACGGAAACTGGGTATTCCTACAGCAATCTGGTTTGTGGATGATCCTTATTTTACTGAGGATACATCAGTAATTTGCAAGCATTATGACCATGTCTTTACACATGAACTGGGATGTGTGGAGTTCTATCACGACCTGGGAGTGAACTCTGTACATTACCTTCCGCTCTGTGTGAATCCGCAGATGTTCTACCCGCGCCGCACCGGTCCGCAGTATCAATTCGATGTTGTTTTTATCGGCAATGCCTTCCGCAACCGGACAGAGCTGTTTGACGGGCTGGCTCCGTTTCTTCAAGGCAAGAAGGTGCTGATCGCCGGAGGGTTCTGGGAACGGCTGTCCACCTATGAGGAGCTGTCACCTTTTATCAAAGACGGCTTTATTCCTCCGGAGGAGACCGCAAATTATTACAGCGGTGCGAAGCTGGTCATTAATATTCACCGTCCGTGGGAGGGCGGGCAGGACAACCGGAACTCTTTTCAGCTTCCCTCCCGCTCTATTAATCCGCGAACCTATGAAATTAGTGCCTGCGGGACCATGCAGCTGACGGATGTCCGCGAGGATCTGGGCAATTATTACCGCCCGGGCAAGGATTTGGATACTTTTGAAAATCCCGACGAGCTGAAGTTCAAAATCGACTACTATCTGAATCATGAGAAGGACCGCCGGCAGATCGCACTTCAGGGGCTGCGGACGACCCTCCGCCATCATACCTTTACTTCCCGGCTGCCTCACTTGCTGAATGTTCTAACAGCACAAGGATGATATTCAATACGGATTAAAGGAGCGAGTAACCTATGAATAATAATTTTATAATTCCTGCACCGCCGCTGCCACGGACACCGGCGGAAGAAGAGAAGCTCCGGGGCCGCCTGTCCGGCTTCAAGGTAGGGTACGATGAAGGCTACCTGCGGGGAAGACTCGCCATTCTGGATGGCCGGCCGGAGGAGCCGCTTCCGGTTCGCAATATCCATGTGATGTATGTGGCATCGGGTAAAGGCTATCCGTACTCTCCGCTCGATGATGCAGTCCTCTATGCGCTGCAAAAATTGACCACTCAGGTCACGATTACCGATGTGCGGCAGAATCTGGTGGAGCTTGTGGGTGCGCAGCGCCCTGATCTGGTGCTGGTCTTGGATGGAATGGATCTGCCGCTTGACCAAGTGGCCGTCCTGCGCAGTATGGGCATCAAGACAGCCATTTGGCTTACGGACGATCCCTACTATACGGATTTCACGGTAAAAATCGTAGCCCATTACGATTATGTGTTCACGCTGGAACAGAATTGTGTGGAATTCTACCGTGGCTTGGGATGCCCGGAGGTGCATTATCTGCCCTTTGCTGCCCACAGGGAGCATTACCGCCCGACAACCGGACGTTCGCCGGTCAGCCGGGATATCAGCTTTATTGGTTCGGCCTATTGGAACAGAGTTCACTTCTTCCGTGAGATTATGCCGGAGCTGATGAGCTATAACACAATCATCAACGGTATCTGGTGGGATCGGCTGCCGGAGGCGCCGCTCTATGGGGAACGTATTGAAATCGGCAAATGGATGACGCCGCAGGAGACAGCAGTTACCTACAGCGGCTCCAAAATCGTCATTAATCTCCATCGATCCCACATCGACGAAGCAGCGAATAACAACACTTTATTAATTCCTGCGGTTTCGCCGAACCCGCGCACCTTTGAAATTGCGGCCAGCGGAACCCTGCAGCTGTGTGATGCAAGAGATGATATGGGTACTTTTTATACCGTAGGTGAAGAGATCGATACGTTCACCAGCCCGCGCGAAATGATGGATAAAATCCGCTATTACCTCACTCATGAAGAGGAACGCCGTGCGATGGCTTTGCGCGCTTTTGAACGGACGCTTAAGGATCACACGTACACCAGACGCCTGCATAAGCTGTTGACCATAATTTATGGCTAAGCAGTACGAAGCGCATGGGAAATGTGCGTATATCCGGGGGACAGGTGTCGTGCCGGCATCTGTTCCCTCTCAATATACTACTGGAGTACCGGGCATTGGCGTTTGCCAGCAGAATCCCTCGCTTTAACCGCCGTGGTGCCCAAAATTTCAGCTCAAGCAATGCGGGTTTACAGCAGGACATGATCGGTAAAATTTGCTCCGTAAAACTAAGCAGTTGCTTCCGAAGCAAGTTTTACTGCGAAGTTATTTCAAGCAGCAATGCTCCGTAAAACTAAGCAGATGCTTCCGAAGCAAGTTTTACTGCGAAGTTATTTCAAGCAGCAATGCTCCGTAAAACTTTTAGGGAGGTGAATGGCTGCTCCACAGCCCCGCCAAGGAGCGCCGACACACCATGGCCGACAAAGCGACAATCGTGCTCTTTTCCCATGTATCCAATACACGCAGCATTACAGGGGCGGAGAAGCTGCTGCTGTTCTTCAGCCGGGAGCTGTCACCCTACTTCAACTGCGTTCTCGTGGCACCCCAGGAAGGCAAGCTGACCCGGCAGGCGCGAAATAATGGACTGAATGTACAGCTGCTGACCATTCCTCTGGTCTACGGGATGTACACACCCTATGCCGGGCTTGAGCCGGATATCCGCAAATTTCAGGAGAAACTTGAGTATGGCGAGCTGGTAGAGTGGCTTGCTGCCCTGCGCCCGGCGTTTATTATCTCCAGCACCTGTGTTCATGCTTTGCCGGCGATGGCGGCGAAATCACTGGGCATCCCCGTGGTGTGGAAGATCTCGGAGACCATCACGGACAACGATTTCACTTCAATCAGTACAGAGCTGATCCACAAGAACAGCGATGAGATTCTGGCCATCTCCCATACGGCGGCGTCTTGCTTTCCCGAGGATATCCGCGCGGAGAAGGTAACCCAGCTTCCCCCGTCGTGGAATGATTCGGAGATGATGTTCGAAGCCTGGAGCAAGCTGCGGAGCGAACGCCGCCGTGATTTGCGGGTTGCCCCCAAAGAGCCGCTTATCGGTTATATTTCTTCATTTATTAATAAAGAAAAGGGACTGGAGCATTTCGTAAAAATGGCTGTGCTTGTATCAAAGGAGCATCCCGAAGCAAAATTCATGGTCGTCGGGACACCCGGAGATAAAAGCTACTATGAGCGCTGCGTCCGCAAGGTGAAGCTGGAAGGCCTGACCTCATATTTCAAATTTGTAGGCTATGAAGAAAGTCTTCCGGAGGTCTATTGCGCCATGGATATGCTGGTGGTTCCCAGCCTGATCCGCGAGGGCTTCGGTATGACTGCGCTGGAAGGCCTGGCCTTTGGTAAGCCGGTAGTGGCTTATGCATCCGGCGGCTTGTACGAAATTCTCCATGCCGCCGGCTGCGGCGAACTGCTTGCTCCGGTGGGAGACATCGACCAGCTGGCACAGCGGGTGAACAGCCTGCTGAAGGAGCCGGGGCTGGCAGCTGTCGTCGGCAGCCAGGCGCGGGAGCGCGTCGAAGCCGTCTATGGGCCGGCGGCCTACCGCGCGCGCCTGCTCGGCCTAGCGGAGAAGTGGCATCTCCGCTACTGCCCCGCGCTGCCGGAACCTGTCAGCGAACCGGAGCCCCCCGCTGCTGCCGAAGCTTCGGACAGCAGCGGGCCCGCCCCGCCGCCGCAGCCCGCCCCGCCGCAGCCCGCCCCGCCGCAGCCCGCCCCGCCGCAGCCCGCCCCGCCGCAGCCCGCCCCGCCGCAGCCGGAGCCGCAGCGGCGAACTCCCGCAAGCCGCGCAGCACGGCTGCGGCGCGGCAAGCTTCGGCGCGGCAAGCTCCGCCGCGCCGCATCCCGGGCGCGCAGCCGTCCGCGCCCCGGCCGCAAGCGGCGCGCCGCAGGCAGCGCGCGCCGGAGGAGCAGCGGCGGCAAGCCGCGCCGCGCGGGTCATGCCCGCCGCAAAGCGAAGCGGCGGGGCAAAGCGGCCTAGGCACGCCGCCGGGGGAGGCGTGCCCTTCAAGCAGCTGCGCGGTGCAAGTGCGCAGCCGCTTGAAGCCGCGCCGTGCCGCTCAATAACGGCCAGAATGCCGTTATTTCCGCCACCGGCGCGCCAGGCGGAACCAACACCGGCCAATGTGGCGATAATTCCGCCACCGGCGCGCAAGATGCACGCAACACCGTCTGAAGTATAGTTAATTCCGCCACCAGCGCGCCAGCATGCAGGCAACACCGGCCGAAGTGGCGATATTTCCGCCACCGGCGCCCAGATGCACGCAATACCGTCTGGAGTACAATTAATTCCGCCATCAACGCGCCAAATGACCAACACCACAAAGTAATGTAAATTCCGCCACCGGCGCGCCAGCATGCAGGCAACATAGGCCGAAGTTTCATTAACTCCGCCACCGGCGCGCTAGGTTCAGGTTGTTAAGAAGTTTGTATAAGGAACGTACGTATCCTTTCGATGCGCCATGGTTGGGTGAAGTGGAAAAAGTATCACTAATCCGGCCGAAGTTTCATTAACTCCGCCACCGGCTCGCCAGGCTCAGGCTGTTAAGAAGTTTGTATAAGGAACGACGTATCCTCACGATGCGCCATGGTTGGGTGAAGTGGAAAAAGTATCACTAATCCGGCCGAAGTTTCATTAACTCCGCCACCGGCGCGCTAGGTTCAGGTTGTTAAGAAGTTTGTATAAGGAACGACGTATCCTCACGATGCGCCTTGGTTGGGTGAAGTGGAAAAAGTATCACTAATTTGCTCGATAGCCCTGCGTTACACAAACTAAGTGGAAAAAGTACCACTATTTCGGCTCATTTTGCTACTAACGGACAAATATTGCCGAATTAAGTTTACTTTTTCCACCTAAATCTTATGATTGTTTAGTTTCGGGAGAAATAACTATACTTTTTCCCACTTGTATCCGAAGCAACGGCAAAAATGCCGTTAAATCCGCCACTCCCGCACCAATCGCACCCAATAACAGCAAAAATGCCGTTATATCCGCCGCTCCCGCACCAGTCGCACCCAATAACAGCAAAACTGCCGTTAAATCCGCCACGTCCGCACCAATCGCACCCAATAACAGCAAAACTGCCGTTAAATCCGCCGCTCCCGCACCAGTCGCACCCAACACCGGCAGAACTGCCGTTAAATCTGCCGCTCACGTGAAAGTAACCTCTAACAACGGCAGAAATGCCGTTTTATCGGGTCACCCGCACGCCAGACGCACCCGGCAACCGGCCAACTCTGGCGTGCTGTGGCTTAACACCACCCCGCCGCACAATCCTGCGGCAGGCCAACACCCAAAGGGGAGTGAACCCATGAAGATCATGACGATTTTAGGCACACGGCCCGAGATCATCCGCCTAAGTGTCATTATTCCGCTGCTCGATGAGCATGCGGAGCAGCATGTGCTGGTGCATACGGGACAGAACTTCACCGCCAGCCTCAGCGGGATTTTCTTCACTGAGCTGGGGCTGAGGGCACCGGATTATGTGCTTCAGGATAAGCAGGCCGGGCTTGGCGGGCAGCTTGCTGCCATGTTCGGGAGCCTGGAGAGTATTCTGCTCCGGGAGCAGCCCGACCGGATTCTGCTCCTGGGGGATACGAACAGTGCGCTGTGCGCCATCCTCGCTGAGCGGATGGGCATTCCTGTGGTGCATATGGAAGCGGGAAACCGCTGCTACGATTTGAAAGTGCCGGAGGAGAAAAACCGCCGTGTCATAGACGCTGTCTCCACCATAAATATGCCCTATACCCAGCAGAGCAAGCGGCATCTGCTCAGCGAAGGATTTCCTAGCCAGCGCATTGTTTTAACCGGAAATCCGATTCATGAAGTGATTAAGCATTATAACCGGCAGATCGGAGCCAGCGATATTCTGGGCCGGCTGAACCTTATGGCAGGACAGTACTTTCTGGTTACTGCCCACCGGGCCGAAAATGTGGATGATCCCGAATCGCTCCGGCAGATTATGTCGGGATTGAACCTGGTGGCAGAGCATTTTGGCCTACGCCTGATCTGCAGCATCCATCCCCGTACGCGTTCCAAGCTGGCGGAGCAATTCAAGCTGGAGATGAACCCGCTGGTGGAATTTCATGAGCCTTTTGGATTTTTTGATTTTGTCCATTTAGAGCAGTATGCCCTGTGCGCAATCACCGACAGCGGAACCGTTCAGGAGGAATGCTGCCTGATGGGAGTGCCGACAGTAACCATCCGCCGGACCACAGAACGTCCGGAAACGGTGGACTGCGGAAGCAATGTAGTTTCAGGAGTGGAGCAGGAGAGCATATTGCGCTGTACCCGGCTGATGACGTCACTGAGTCCCGAATGGGAGGCGCCGGAAGGCTATTTGACCCCGGATGTCTCTGTTAAGGTAGTCAAATTTTTGCTTGGAGGGAACCTGCATGTTCAATAATAAAAGGATTTTGGTTACAGGCGGAACCGGTTCCTGGGGGCATGAACTCATCCGGCAGCTTTTGCCGCAGAACCCGAAAGAGATTGTCATATTCTCCCGCAGCGAGTCTGCTCAAGTGGCCATGAGCCGCGAATATGAGGATTCCCGCCTGAGCTTCATCATTGGCGATATCCGTGACAAGGACGCTTTGGTGGCGGCGTGCCGGGGCATCGATTATGTCTTTCATCTGGCGGCCCTCAAGCATGTTCCGGTCTGCGAGGACCAGCCGTATGAAGCGCTCAAGACCAACGTGGTCGGCACCCAGAATGTCATTGAAGCGGCCATTGCCAGCAATGTGGAAAAAGCGATTTACATCTCCACCGACAAAGCGGCCAATCCCTCTAATTTCTACGGGATGACCAAAGCCATCGGGGAAAAGCTGTTCGTCTACGCCAACCTGCTGGGCTCCAAAACCCGGTTCGTGACGGTGCGCGGCGGGAATGTGCTGGGAACGAACGGCAGTGTGGTTCATCTGTTCATGAAGCAGATCAAGGACAAGGGACAGGTGCGGATTACAGATATGAAAATGACCCGCTTCTTCTTCACTCTGCGCGATGCCATCACCCTGCTGTTCAAGGCCTCTGAGGTCAGCCTCGGTGGTGAAATCTTTGTAATGACCATGCCAACCTGCCGGATCGTGGATCTCGCCGAAGTGCTGATTGAGGCTTCAGGCAGACGGGATGTGAGCATTATTGAAGCAGGTATCCGCCCTGGCGAAAAAATCCATGAGATTCTGATGAGTGATTTCGAAAGCCAGACGACGGTTGTCTACGATGAGCAGTATCTGGTCATCCTGCCTACACTGGATATGCCTGAATTAAAAATCCATTACAGCAGGTATCCCCATGTTTCCTTCAACAGCTTCAGCTCCGAGAACAACCTGATGGACCAGAGGGAGATCAAGGAGATCCTGATCCGGGGAGGGTTCCTGCAATGAAGCTGCTTATCCTCGGCGGAAACGGTATGGCGGGTCATATGCTGGCGGATTATTTCCGCCGTCAAGGCAAGCATCACGTCTTCCATACAACCCGGGATAAGAGTGATCTTGGCGGGCTGTATGTAGATGCCGACGATATTGCCGGAGTTGAAAAGCTGGTCGAAATCGTCTCTCCCCATTGCATCATCAATGCGCTGGGCGTGCTGAATCAATTTGCCGAACGTGACCGGATCGGCGCCTACCATGTGAACGGGTTCCTGCCCCACCGGCTCCGCCGCGCGGCGGACGGTGTGCGTGCCCGGCTCATCCATATCAGTACCGACTGCGTGTTCGAAGGAACACGCGGCGGTTATACAGAAGACGATACGCCTGACGGCACATCTGTGTATGCGATCACCAAAAGTCTTGGAGAAGTGCGGGAGCCCGGGCACCTGACGATCCGAACCTCTATCATTGGCCCGGAAATCCGCCCTTCGGGCATCGGGCTGATGGAATGGTTCCTGGCCCAGCGGGGGCCGGTATCCGGATACCGGCGGGTGATGTGGAACGGGGTAACTACACTGGAGCTGGCCAAAGCTATAGACGCTCTGCTGGAACCGGAGATCTCCGGGCTGATCCATCTGGCCCATCCGCAGCCGGTCAGCAAATATGAGCTGCTACGGCACATGCAGGCAGCCTTCAACAAAGAGGATGTGGAAATTATCCCCGAGTCTGCGCATGTTCAGGACCGCACATTGGTCAGCACGAGAGCGGATGTTCAGGTGCAGCTGCCTCCGTACCCCGTGATGCTGGCAGAACTGGCGGCCTGGATGAAGCAGCCGGCGATGTCGATATGAAGGCGCGGAGAATTCTGATTACCGGAGCTTCCGGATTTACCGGAAGGCATGCCGTGGCTTACTTTCATGCAGCAGGAGCGGAAGTGACTGCCGTGGTGCGGAGTGCAGCAGCAGCTTCCGGCATTTTTCCCGCAGGTGTGAAGCAGCAGGTCTGTGATTTGAGCGACCGTAAGGCAGTGAACACAATGATTGAAGAGGTTCAGCCGGATGAAGTGCTGCACCTCGCCGGCAAAAACTCAGTCCCGGAATCCTGGCAGGACCCGCTGCTCTACATGGAAACGAACGTCATGTCTACGCTCTACTTGCTGGAGGGATTGCGTACCCGGCCGGCCCGCCGTATTCTGGTGGCCGGCTCCCGGCTTAAGTTCAAGCCGGGCCTAGCGGGAGGACCGCCTCATCCGTACAGTCTGAGCAAAACCCTGGAGGAACTGGTATCTCTGGCCTGGTGCACATTATTCAAGCAGCCGGTGCTGCTTGCGGAACCCTGCAATCTGATCGGGCCCGGGCCGTCTACAGGCTTCTGTTCCCTGCTGGCACAGCATATTGTGCGCAGTGAGGCCGCTGCAGGCACTTCTGAAACCCTTCCGCCGTTTAGGCTTTCCTCACGGTTTGCCCTCAGGGACTTTCTTGATGTGCGGGATGCGGTCAGAGCCTATGACTGTATTCTGCGCAGTGGAGAGCCGGGGAAGATCTACCGTATTGATTCCGGCACCCTGCGTGGACTTGGCGCGGTTGCCGGGCAATTGCTGGCCCATGCGGCTGCTCCGGTAGCGATGGATTGGGGGCCGGTGGAAGCGGCTGCGGAGCAGGAAGCCGCTTTATCCGCAGCTGCCGTTCCGGCAGCGTTGTCCAGCGCATTAGTTAATCAGGAAGAAGTATCCGCATCCCCCGAGGACAATGCTGCCTGTCTCGGCTGGAGCCCGCTGATCGAGCTGTCCCGTTCACTTGCGGATATTGTGGACTATTACCGGGCAAGCAGAGAAGGAGGTGCTTCATGAAACCGAGAGTATCCGTGGTGATTCCTTTTTACAATTGCCCTTATATCGAGCAGGCGCTGCAAAGCGCCTTGAACCAATCCTGGCAGCCATATGAGATCATCGTTGTTGACGATGGCTCCACTATGCACACAGACCGGATTACGCCGTACCTCCCGCACATTCACTATCTGGGGAAGGCTAATGGAGGAACCGCGTCCGCACTGAATCACGGAATCCGTCATGCCACAGGTGATTATGTTGTCTGGCTCAGCTCGGATGATATGTTCTACCGCGACAAGATTAATAATCAAGTGCTGTTCATGGACCAGAACCGTCTGCTGATTACCTACACCAACTTCAATTATATTAATGGAAGCACACAGCTGACCGAGCTTAATGCAGCAGTGGTATTTCCAAGCTATCTTGACTATTTGCGCTGTTTTCTGCAGGGCAATCCGATTAATGGCTGCACCGTAATGTTCAAGCGGGAGCTGTTCGCCGCCATTGGGCTTTTCGATGAGTCGCTGCCCTACACCCATGATTATGACCTGTGGTTCCGGGCGATTCTGAACGGATATCCGCCTGTGATGCTCAATCAGTCCCTGACTGCCTACCGGCGGCATGACGGAATGGGAACACTCAAGCATTATGATGCCATTATGGCTGAAGCTGCGGCGACCAATGCCCGTTACACCCCCATGCTCCGCAGTTTAATTGCTTCCATGGGCGGCTGAGCAGCAATCTGGTAGATGTGGGAGGTTAGAAACTATGTACCGGGAAATTAAAGTAAAGGACTTCCTTCCGGTTCTGCTGGAGCATCTGAAATTCGCAGAAACGATACTCGATGTGGGCAGCGGAACCGGTACGTTGCTTGAACGCTATGAGGCATCGGTTGTGATTGGCCTGGATATTCACAGGCCCTATCTCCTGCACCGCAAGTATACAGCGTCCCATATCATTCCGGTGCATGCTGATGCGAGACATATCGATAAGCTGTTTCTGCCGGGCACCTTCTCGGCGGTAACACTGATTGACTCTTTGGAGCATTTCACCATGAGCGAAGGCAAGGAGCTTTTGCGGAAAGCGGAGGTGATCGCAGCGGGCCGCGTGGTTGTTTTTACCCCACGCGGTTTTTTTCCCCAAGAAGGAACGGATCATTACCATCTGCAAGGAGAGTACTATCAAAAACACCGGAGCGGCTGGGAACCGGAAGATTTTTTGGGGCTGGGATATGCTGTAACTGTGCTGAAAGGCTTTCATCACGCGGAGAATCCTTCCTTCCTGGAAGCGTTCGGACCGAATCATGCGCCACTGGACGCCTTGCTGGCCTGCAAAACCGTATAACTAATCCATCCGGGAAGGAGGTGAGCGCATGAACTATGGAACCAGGGTTTCGGTGATTATCCCTTTTTACAATTGTTCATACGTGCATCTTGCCATCGAAAGCGTACTTGCGCAGAGCTACCCGGATATAGAGATTATCGTTGTGGACGACGGGTCGACCCTTCACACGGAAAAGCTGGCGCCTTACAGCGGGCGGATCAAAGTGCTCCGCAAAACAAACGGCGGCACTGCTTCAGCCCTCAACCTGGGAATTTCCTCGGCCAGCGGGGCATATTTCGCCTGGCTAAGCGCCGATGACTGTTTCCACCCCGATAAAATCGGCCGGCAAATCGCAGTTATGCTTGCTACACAGACCTCCTTTAATCATACGGCTTATTACTATATCAATGAGCTGGGAGAGCGTTTTTCCGGAAGGATCAGTGTGCCATTTCACAGCAAAGCTGAGCTGATCGAGACCCTGATGACGGGCTGTCCGGTGAATGGAAGCTCTGTGATGCTGGATATGAACGTTTTCAAGAAGGTCGGATTGTTTAATGAGAAATTGCTGTATACCCAGGACTATGATTTATGGCTGCGCATTTTGGCTTATTATGAATGGTCCTACATTGAAGATCCGCTGCTGGATTACCGGGTGCATCAGGAAATGGGCTCCATTATCCATAGTGAGGCGCAGAAGCGGGAGATTAAGCAAGTACAGGAACTGCATCACAAGTCGCTTGTACGGCTGCTCCGGAAGGAGAGAAGAAAATGAGAATAACCTTTCCCGTTCTGACTCTGACCAGAGGGGGCGCGCAGAGGATGCTGGCCGAACTGGCCAATCGTCTTGCGGATGGAGGGCATGAAGTAACCGTTCTGATGCCCTCCCAAGGCATTGTCGAATACCCGATGCGATGTCCGGTTATTTTTGCTGGCGATACCGTGATTTCGGAGGATGATTTTCCGGCGGGCGATGTCATTGTCTCCAACTACTTCACGACTGTTCCTGTATCGCAGCGGGCCAGCGAACAAGGCAAGGGGATAAACATCCGGCTCGCACTCTGTTATGAGCCCACGTTCCTGCCGGACAACAACCAGTCGTTTGCTTCCTATCATCTAACACCGAATTTGCTGGTGCTTTCCCGCTGGCAGCAGAGTATCGTCCGCATTAATCATGGAATCAAAGGCAGAATTGTGCCGATTGGCCTCAGCTCTGACTTTTATAATATGCATATCCGCGAAGCGAACAGAAAGCTTATAGTGTCTGCCATTGTCCGCAAGCCGGAGGGCGGTTTTTCGGGGCATCGGGAACAGGAGTATCTGCTGCAGCAGCTGGATATGATTAAAGGGCAGCAGCCGGAGGCCGAAATCTGCCTGATCACTCCACCGCGTGAATATGCGGAATCCCCATGGCTGCAGTCTCTTTTTAAAGATGGGCATTACCGTCTGCGTACCCCCTCGAGTGATGAAGAGCTTTGTTACCACTATAATGAAAGTGATATTTTTGTCAGCTCCAGCACCTATGACAGTGGTTCGCTCCCTGGTCTTGAAGCGATGCGCTGCGGGGCGGCCCTCGTCACGGTCTATTCCGGGGGCAATCTTGAATACTGTGTCCATGGAAGCAACTGCCTGATGTCGTACCGGTATGAAAACCGGCTGGCTGAAGATGTGGTAACGCTCATCCGGAATAAGGAGCAGCGTGAACGTCTGGCCATTAATGGAGCAGCCGACTCCCTGCGGTTTACCTGGGAGAAGAGCTATAATATTTTTCAGGCAGAGCTGTATGATATTGTATTCAAACGGGGTTGAAACAGCGCTCCATCCGGCCTAAAGAACCTTCAAATCCACGTGACCGTGTGGGATTGAGGGTTCTTTTGTATTTAGAAAATGGCGAAGGAGTTCAACATTTCCCGGAAAGACTGGGCATATTTAACGGAACCGAAACTGGAGACCATATGGAGACGGCCATGCTCGCGGATAGAGTCCCGGAGCGGCAGATTATCCATAAGCTCCAGCCCCTCTTTGACGGCGGCTTCTACATTGCCCAGCGGATAGAATTTTCCGGTCACATTATGGATGATGAAAGAACGCACCCCGTCGGAATCCGTGCTCAGCACCGGGCAGGTACAGCAGACAGCCTCGGCAACCGCATACCCAAAGCCCTCAGTGATTGAGGAAGACAGCAGGAATCCCCCTGAAGCGGCTATGGAAGAGTAATACACCGGCATGACATGATTGGGAATATTGGTGAAAACATTCAGCCGGTCATGCAGTTCGAGAGCATGGAGCTCTTCGTGGAACAGCTGCTTTTGCTCGCTGGTTGCAAGGTTCGGATCATGAAACATCCATAGATGCAGCTCCGGCTTGCTGCGGCGGATTAAATGGGCAACTTTCAGATATTCGCTCCAATTCTTATTCGTCTCCAGGCGCCCTACCCAGGCGATAACCGGATCACATGGTGCTTCATCGGGAATGTACCGGAACGACTGGACATCCACAATATTAGGAATAACATACCGCTGGAGCCATGGGCAGATTGAAATGAACAGCTCCAGCAAGTGATCTGTGGGCGGTATCAATACAGCGTTACAGTATGAACGTAAAAAAGGCACTGCCTCCGTGATCAGAAGCTTCGCGTCTGTGCGTGTTCCCAGGCCTTGGGATTCATAGATCAGGATTCGGCTGTATCCCAGACGGCGCAGACGCTCCAGCAGTAAATAATCCGAGGTTACAATTATGGCATCATAGTTATGGGTGTCCAGCACCGCTTTGATATCCGCGTCTGTGGGGGCGATAAATACAGGGAAGCTTGCCGGGCTCTGACTGATTGAACCCGACCTCAAATACAGCACATGACACTCGATGCCGCTGCGCAGCAGACTTTCACACCGCAGCTTGTTCAATGTCTCGACTCCGCCGCTGGCCACATAAAATGTAAATAAAACCTTCAAGGTCATCCCTCCTGAATTTACCTTGCGGAGAAACACTGGCGCCCTTTGCAGAAGCAGGGCTGCTGTTTATAAGATACGCCGGACTGCCCTTACACGTGACGGTGAAAGGGCGGCATGCCAAATCCTTTCAGGATAGCCTGGCAAGATGGGGGCCATCCTAATCGTTGTTACGCGGCACAACTAACAATTTCGAGGATGGAGGATGAGTTCATGTTGCGATCGAAGATCAGCATGTCGGTTTCCGCTGCCCTGCTTCTGGGCGTGGTTAGCATCACAGGCTGCGGGACCAATAACACGGCAAGCGATAATAAAGTTCATACCCAAAATGTGCGGGGAACCCATGACGGAAGGCTGGGTGTTAACTCCGTACAGGGAGTTAGAGCCAATGCCTTCGATAAAATGGAAGTCAGCGAGGAGCTGGCTGACCGGATTGCAGCCATGCCGGAGGTTCGTTCGGCGAATGTGGTAGTGGCAGGGAAAAGTGCATATGTTGCCGTAGTTTTGGATGAGGCTTCAGGCGGAGTCCATGCCAAAAGCAACGGAAATACCACGCGTATTAACAGCTACAACGGCACGGCGGGCCCTTCGGGAATGGTAGCCGGCAGCGGAAGGATTTTGGGACGCACAACGACCGGAATCACAGGCAATGGCGACACGCGGGGTTCCAGAAACGGCGTGCCTGGAATGACAGGGGTAGGCGGTTCGATGACAGGCATTCCGGGAAGCCTGTCCACCGGAAGAGGGACTGTGGGTGGAACCGGCTTGGCCAATCCGGGGGCTTTTACAGGTAATGGCGGCAACGGAATCATGTCCGGAAACAACATGACCGACGGCCGGGTCCTGAAGCGTGATATCGATAGAGGTATGGGAACGGCGGCGGGCACACGCTCGATCACCCCATACAGCACGAATGGAACAACTGGCATGAATGGAACAACTGGCATGAATGGAATGAATGGTACTAATGGTATGGGCACTGGTGCGGCAAACGGAACGAATGCGAATGGTGTGAACACGCTTGCCAATGATACCGTCACCCGGGACATGAAGGACAAAATTGCCGCCGAGGTCAAAAAGTACGATAAAAATATTGATAATGTCTATGTATCGGCCAATCCGGATTTCGTGGACCGGGCTAACTTTTACGCCCAGGAATTCCGTGCAGGCCATCCGTTAAGAGGCTTTGCGAGAGATTTCGGCACAATGGTGCAGCGTATCTTCCCGACCCGCAGCGGATATTGATCTTCATCCAAAGGATTGTCTGAGACAGTGCAGCAATGAATGCAATTCCTGAACTTCTGTTAAGTATTCTTATCTAAGGGATAGATTATTTCAAGCAATAAGTACTAATAGGCAAAAAACAGCCCCCTCCCGGCATCTAACACCGGGTGCGGGGCTGTCTTGATAAATCAGGGCATTTGGGGATCAGCGATTTTACGTCCGTTGATCCAGACTTCTTGCAGGTTCAGCTCATTATCCAGCAGCAGGATATCTCCGCGTTTACCGGCTTCCAAGGTCCCGATGGTCCGCTCAAGGCCAAGAGCTTGAGCCGGTGTCAGGCTTGCGGCTCTGGAGGCTTCCTCCAGAGTCAGGCCGACCTCCTGAACCAGATAGCGGAACCCCCGGATCATGGTCAGCGTGCTGCCCGCGAGAGCTTCCGGATTCTCCTTCAGCCGGGCGACACCGTCACGGACCAGAACGGGAAGGTCCCCGATGGTATATTCGCCGTCACTGAGGCCGGTCGCCGACATGGCATCTGTGATCAACAGCAGATTGCCTTCTTTCTTGAGGCGGGCGAGCACAGAGATGGCTGCCGGATGCACATGAATCCCGTCGGCAATAATCTCCGCACGGATACGCGCATCGAACAGGATGGCGCCCGCGGCTCCGGGCTTGCGGTGATGGAGCGGGGTCATGGCATTGAACATATGCACAGCCTGATTCAGTCCGGCATCGGCTGCGGCGATAACTTCTTCAAAGGAAGCGTTCGTGTGTCCAAGCGCTGCGGTGACTCCGTGCTTCCGGAGCCAGGTGATGGCCCTAAGCGCACCTTCTCCTTCCGGAGCGATGGTTACCTGCCGGATTAATCCCGGATACAAGGTTTCCCACTGCTCCAGCCATTCCACATTGGCAGGAACAATATGCTCAGGGTTTTGCGCCCCTGACCATTTGGGACTGATGAACGGGCCTTCCAAATGAACCCCCGCCAGCTGGGCATAGGGCATGGGGGCAGAACGGAAGGCGTGAACTTCTGAGAGCACCCGGTCAATATCCTTTTTGCCCGCTGTCATGGTGGTGGCCAGCATGGTGGTTGTACCCTGCGAAGCATGATACCGGGTAATCGCCGTTAGCGCATCCGCATCCGCATACATGAAATCGAAGCCGTCTCCGCCATGCACATGCACATCAACAAATCCCGGAATAAGCAGGCCGCCGCTTGTTTTCTCATTGCCTGCAGGCCACTGGGTGTAAGCTTCCGGCAGCCAAGCGGCTTCCCCGGCATAATGAATGGCCTCCTCCGATACAGCAATTACGCCCTCCCGGATAATCCCTGCCGGTGTCAGCACATTCCCGAACAACAGCCGGCCTGTCGTTATTTTAGCCATTTTGCCGCTCCTTCATCGAGCAGTACAACAACATTGGGATGGCTCTGGAGCAGGGAAGCCGGACACTGTGTCGTGATAGGCCCTTCAAGCGCATTTTTTACCGCCTCCGCTTTCTCTTCGCCGCGCACCAGCAAAACAATTTGCCGTGCCTTGAGAATACCGCCAATTCCCATGGTCACCGCCTGCCGGGGAACATCTTCCCGGCTGTCGAAGAAGCGTGCATTGGCTTCCAGTGTCTCCGGCAGCAGGTCAACGACATGCGTGCCGCTGGTGAGGCTGGCATCCGGCTCATTGAAGCCGATATGACCATTGCTGCCGATCCCCAGAATTTGCAGATCCACCGGACCGCCTTCCTCCAGCAGCTTATCATAGGCAAGGCATTCCGCTTCAAGATCAGCCGCGTTGCCGTTCGGCACATGGGTTTTGGCCAGATCGATATCAATGTGATTGAACAGGTGTTCATTCATGAAGCTGCGGTAGCTCTGCGGATGATCCACAGGCAATCCGACGTATTCATCAAGATTGTAGGACGATGCCTTGGCGAAGCTGACGATGCCTTTGGCATGCATTTCCACCAGCTTGGCATAGACGCCAACCGGCGAGCTTCCGGTAGCAAGGCCCAGCACAGCTTTGGGATTGCTCTGCAGCAGGCTTACAATCAGATTGGCACCGGTTTGCGCGAAATCTTCATCGCTTGTAAACTTCAAAATATTCATTAAGATTGACCTCCCCGTTTGTGACGGTAATGTTGGACATTCAAATAAGACTGCTCCAGCTTGGGAATGAAATCTCCAAACCGTGTGCTGACCATTCCGGTGAACAAAATATCGATGATATGCAGTTGGGCGATCCGTGAAGCCATGTCCCCCGCCGCATCCCCTGCTCAGAGAGGAAGAGAACAGCGGGATGTCGGCCAGAGTAGCCAGTGAACTGCTGCCGTAAGAGGTGAGTGAGATGGTAGCCGCCCCGCTCGCGGCGGCACAGCTTAAGGCGTCAATCGTTTCCGGGGTTTCTCCCGAATAAGAGACCGCGAACGCCACGTCACCCTCCTGGAGCGAAGAAGCGGACGTAATCTGCATATGGGAATCAGCAAAAGCGGTGCAGTTCACGCCAATGCGGATCAGCTTCTGATAGAAATCCTGGGCCACGATCGAAGAGGTGGCCATCCCGTACATATCCACCCGCCGGGCCCGGCATAATACATCAATAGCGCTCTGCAGCCGTTCAAGGTCAAGGAGGGAAGTGGTATCACGGATGGAAGCGAGATGATTGGCCTGCATTGCTTCCACAATTACCGAAAGCGGATTGCCTGCGACAATATCCTGATAAGAAGACCCGCTGCCCTCAGGAGAGCCGTCACTGTGGGCAATCTCCGCCGCCAGCTTGACCTTGAAATCCGGGAATCCTTTGAAATGCAGAACCTTGCAGAACCTTGTAATCGTAGCAGGGCTGATACCGCACTGTTCTGCCAGCTCCGTGATGCCCATATGGACTATTTCTCCGGGAGAGGCCAGAATCCGCTCCGCCAGCTTGCGCTCCATCTGTGACAGCTTGGATTTCTCATGCTCCAAAGCATACAGAATAGGAGACATCGCTCCACCTTCTTTTCTTTAGCATAATGAAATTATTTTTATTATTATACTGGCATACAAGAAAATTATTTTCATGAATAGAATAAGGCAAAACCCCTGAGGTTGCAAGAGGGATTTTGACTTGCTATTTAGCCATCCATTTAGGGTACAGATATTCAAGCATTCGGGCTGTCCATATCTGCTTAGTAAAGTGGTCTTTTGAACATGTTTTTAACCGGAATACAGCGCTGGTGTCCGCCAGAACAGCAAAAAACCCCCCTGGACCGCAGGGAGAGGATTGGTTGTCCGCAAGCTGCTGGCTCCATGGAGGGGGATATGGGAAGAGGATTCTGAAAAGTTCAACCCGTTCCCGGGTTAGCTGTATTTACTGCAGTTAAAGGGACCTGCAGAACCCATAATTCTTGCGTTAAATGTATTCTGTGCAGCTAAAAATAGCTAAAGCCCCTCGTTTACGGAATCGCTGCTAATCTAACTGTACCAAGTGCAATTAAGTTGGTTTCAGCATGAAAATTGGGCGTTTTAGTTGTATCAAATACAATTATGCTAGGAAGGGGTGCCATTTTCAGTAATACAGCCGCTATTCCACTATCCGTGATTTGCCGGCTGCTGTTCTGCTGCGCAGAAGCTCCCAGCAAATGAAGGCCAGTATGATCAGCTGGGGCACCAGGGTTTCCCAGGTTGGGTATAAACCGAGCCAGCCGATGGAAGGCAGGCCGTTCTCCGCATGTGCCGGAACTCTGCCCGCTACCTGGAGGGAGTGTATGCTCTCGCCGAGGAAGCGGAACACCAGATAGTAGATCAGTACGGTGGCTATGCGGAAAAAAACAGCAATCGGCAACTTTGCACTTAAGGCGATAATGGCATACCCGAGAATGATCAGTACGACCAGAGCGCCCCCGATGCCAAGCAGCAGCTGCGTGACGGCAATGGAAGGCGCCATTCCCACATAGAAAATGGTCGTTTCCGCACCTTCACGCAAAATAGCCAGGGCTGCTACCAGGAACAGGGACCATAGATTGCCTTTGGCCAATGCCCCGTCAACCTGTACTCCTACATAATTGTTCCAGGCAGCGGTATTGGATTTGCCATGCAGCCAGCGTCCGATTGTGAGCATCATTATCACGGCAACGAGCCCGGTAATGCCTTCGATCAGCTCCCGTGCGCTGCCGGAAGCCGCTTTGGAGATGGTTAGACTTAAGATAACCGCCAGCAGGATGCTTACCAGGAGTCCGGCTGCGGCACCGGACCAGATCCAGCGCTGCGTTTTGGGCGTACCGTCCCGCTTAAGATAAGAAAGAAGGGCGGCGAGCACAAGAATGGCCTCCAGACCCTCACGGAGCAGAATCAATGCGGCATTCCAGGCGGTGTAGCTTGTTTCTCCCGCCAGAGGTGCCAGCTCCGACAGCATGTTGTCCATGGCCGCCAGCGCCTGCTCCAGCTTGGGCGGATTGGAGAGAAGATCTCCGGTGACCGCTGCGCTCTCATTTTCAATATTGGCATACACTTTGGGCGAAGCGATCTGCACCTTGCCTTCAGCTGAAGGCCAAGCGGCGATGAACTGCTCCATAATGCCCGCTGCTCCGGCACTGTCACCGGCAGTTGCTGCAGCAGAAGCCTGCTTCAGGTATCCGATCAGCCCTTCAATGGATGCCGGTTCAGCGGAGGCTCTGCCGGTGTCTACGGCTTTGCCTTCACTATAGCCGGCCAGCAGGGTGTACAGCGCTTCCGCCTCCGTGAGCGCAGCTTCTCCGCGCACCGGCTCTGCCTGCAGCGAGATGCGCAGCAGGCTCATCTTCGTCTCCAGCAGGCCGTAGACTGCTGGATTATCGGCCCGGATGCCGCGCTCCGCCGGCGTCCAGCCGTTGACGACTGCGCGGTACGCTTCCGCGGCCGCCGCAAAGTCCCCGCTGCGCGCCGCCTCCCGCACGCGTTCGGCAGCGGGCAGCAGCTTCGCCGCCGCATCGCGGCCGGCGGCGCCAGCGTCCGCGCCGCCCGTGCCGGAGGCGGCGCTCACATAGGCGTCCACGCTTCTGGCTAGCGTGGACAGTGCAGTTTTGGCGGGCGTGCCGCCACCCGCCTCAAGGGCATCCGCCGCTTCCAGAAGCGCGGCGTCCACGGCGGCAGCCGGACCGGCGAGTGCCGGGTCCGGCGTCCCTGCGTTCGCGCTGCGCCACAGCGCGGCGAACGCGTCAAGATCGGCGGCGGCCGCGTCCCAGCGGCTCTGGCCGGCTTCGACGAGCGCGCTGCCGACCGGCGGCAGCAACTCGTCCAGCGGCGGTTCCGCCGCCGGGGCTGCCGCTGCCGGCCTGCCGAGCAGCAGGAACAGGCAGCCTAGCAATACGGCTGCCTGTATTAACCTAAGCGTCCCCGGCTTATCCGTACGCCGTCTCACTTGTGTATCCAACCTGCGGGTTTCCGTCACAGTCAGACCTGGATGGTTGTCCCGCCGCTGGACTTCCCGCACGTTTTTTTCCTTATTCTGTATAGCTGCCAGCATCGGGATCATCCCTTTCCATGGGAGCCGGGCAGGCCGGGAATAGGGCTTGTGCGCTTCTATAGATTTGTGTACCCGTTCCTTCACTGCTGCGAACCTCCGTTTATCTGTTTTTGTTACGCTCAGCCGAGCAGAGTTTCCCCGATATAGCCGCCTTCGCGCACGCCGGGGAAGCAGGCAAAAACCGCACTCCCGGTATGCACCATATATTCGTTCAGCCGGTCATTTTTGGAGAGGCGCTTCTGAATGCTCACGAACTGCTTCACCAGATCCTTCTGGAAGCTGATGAACAGCAGGCCCGCATCTAACTGCCCGGTGGTAAGATCCATTCCGCTGGAAAAGGAGTAGGAGCGGCGCAGCATTTTGACCGTACCGTCTCCATGGGCAAGTGCCGAGTGGGAATCCGGCGGGATGACGGGTTTGCCTTCCGCGTCCGCCGCCTCAAGGTTCAGCTTGGCGAATTCGTCTGTGGCTCCGATAGGTGCGCCGCTTTGGCGGTGGCGGCCGAAGGTGGCCTCCTGGTCGCTTAACGTGGAGCGGTCCCATACCTCAATGCGCAGCCGTACACGGCGTACAGCCATGTAGGTGCCGCCCTGCATCCAGGCGGGGCTTTCGCTGCCGCACCAGACCACCTCGCGCATTTCGGCATCGTCAGTCACATCAGGGTTCCCAGTACCATCCTTGAAGCCAAGCAGATTGCGCGGAGTGCCGCCTTTGGGATCGGCATTGCCTGTGCGCTGAAAGCCTTCCTGTGTCCAGCGCAAAACCGCTGTTCCTCTGGCGATGCGGGCAAGATTCCGTATGGCGTGGAATGCTACCTGCATATCGTCCGCGCATGCCTGGACGCACAAATCACCGCCGCACCACTGCGGCTCCAGACTGTCCCCCGCAAATGGCGGGAGATCGGCGAGAGTGGACGGGCGTTTGGCAGCGAGTCCGAAACGCCCGTCAAACATAGCAGGTCCCACGCCAAAAGTAAGCGTACATTTGGAAGGTGTAAGCCCGTCGGCCTCTCCGGTATCGGTAGGAGGCAGATTGGGGTTGTCATTGGCGCTGCCGATCAGGCTCCCGGAGGTGAGGGCAGCAGCTGCAGCAGTCCATGACTGGAGCAGCTTTTGGACATCAGCCAGTCTGGTGGTCGTCAGGTCAAACGCAGCAAAGCACAGGAAGTTCTGCGCAGGAGTCAGAATTCCGGCCTGATGGCTCCCGTAGAACGGGATGACATCCGCACTGGAGACTTGCGGAGCGGATGCTGCCCGGCCGGTGGCTTCACGTGCTGCCAAGATGCCGCCAACGCTGCTGCCGCCCAGCAGCAGTCCGAGCCCGGAGGCGCCGGTAAGCCGCAGCATCTCGCGGCGGCTTAGTTTTTTATCGAAGATGGGTGCCCCTTTGGCATCATTGTTATCTGTAGGTTTCATGCGGTCACACTCCTAGAATAGTACCCATATTGGACAGGGGCTCCGCTAAAGCATCCAGATTCTGGCTTAGTTTACGCACTTCATCTTCCTTCAGCGTTTCGTAGGAAACGTAGCCGTCCCCGGATTTAAAAGGCGCCAGCTCGGCCAGCAGCGCATCGAACCGTTCGCCGATCGTTTGCGCAAGCGAAGGATCTTTTTTGGTCAGCTCAGGCTTCAGCAGCTCATAAATCTTCTGCGCCCCTTCCACATTAGCCACAAAATCATACAGGTCCGTATGGGAGTAACGCTCTTCCTCGCCTGTTACCTTAGAAGAAGAAACCTCGTTCAGCAGCTCAACGGCCCCGGTAACAAGCAGGCTCTCGTTGATGTCCACGGTTTCGACCTTGGCGCGAAGCAACTGCGCATCCTTGAGCAGCTGATCGGCTGTCCCGGTCATCCCGTCTGTAGAGTTTTTCTGCCAGAGGGCTTGCTCGATTTTATGGAAGCCGCGCCATTCAGCCGGGTCCACATCATTTTCACGGGCATCGATATTCGGGTCCAGATCTCCAAGCGCCTCAGCGATCGGTTCGATCCGTTCGTAATACATGCGGGCTGGAGCGTATAGAGCTTTGGCATCTTCGAGCTTGCCGGTCTTGACGGCAGTGGTAAAAGCTTCTGTCTGCTTCACAAACTCGTCGCATTGTTCAATAACATAAGCGCGATATTGCTCAATGGCAGCGGTGAAGTCGGCCGCCGGAGCAGAAGCATCAGGAGCCGCGGCATTAGTTACAGCGCCTGCAGTAGCGGCTGCTTCATTTCCTGAATGATTTCCAATATTATTGCTGTTATTGTCATTGCCGCAGCCGGCGAACAGTATGGAGGCTGCAAGCAGGCCCGCAGGAAACGCATAACTGAACTTCACTAAGAACACCCCTTTTTATATATGCAAATGATAATCGTTATCACTATTGCTGGATTTATCATAATTGCCTGCCCGTAGACTGTCAACATAAAAATGTGATTTACTTCACTGACATATCACTGGGCCAAAGCATTACACAAATAGGGCCAAATGAAACAAGCGGAGGGAGGCTTAGACTAGAAGCAAAAAGGGGGATATGTGACCGACATAAACGCAGGCAGTTCGTATTCGTAAGCGAAAGTGAAAGTGTAAGGTGAGAATAAGTGTGCAAAGGTAAGTGTTAGGTCAAGAGGAAAGTAGACTGTAGTGAGTGAAAAGGAAGTGTTGCGGGTGTTGTCAAAACAATATAAAAAGATACGCCCTTTGGTTGTTCCGTAGTCACCGAGCGTATCTTATTGTTTCGCGCACTAACAGAGCGGAGACTCGCCTTGCATACCAGTGCAATCAGCTATTAAACAAATTGATCATAGACAATGTTTTAGGTGCAAATGCTGCTTGTGTATTTGCCATTACGATTACCATCATTAACAAAGCAAGAACAACCGTGGCACTACCAAAAACAAAGCAGGCTTTTTCTTTAAATCTCCATTTTGAATCATTTGATTTAGCCCTTCTTACTAATGCGTTCCAAATATACACACTAAGTCCCGCAAATAGTATCAACAATATTCCACTAACAATGGCTTTTGTAGTATGAAACTCAATGCGCTTATTAAACCTTTCCTGAATGATAGACGGGATATTTTCATTACCTGATTGTATCCATTCAGTAAATGCATAACGTAATTCGTCCTTATATGTTTCTCCAGAGGATATTTTAAACGAAAAATCAAGCAATGAAAATCCATGCAACGGATTCAAGGTATTTGTCAGATTGGCTACAACAATCAAGATCATAAATAAAGCAACGCTACTACTCGAAAACCCGAAAACAAAGTAGGCTTTTCTTTCAAAGCCCCATTTTAGCCTGCTGATCTTAGGTGAGCTTTTAAATCTGGTCCAAAAAATTATACTAAGCCATGCAAATATGAGTACCAGACATCCGCCAACCATAGCGAGTACAGCATGAAACTTAGCGTAATCACTAATAAGTGCATTCACGGCGGGGTTAGATTGTGAGCCTGATTCAATGATCTCACTTAACGTACGTTGTAACTCGTCATTCATTTTAGATGCCTCCGAAATTTGATTTCTACTTGGTACTCTGTTGTGCCGATAACCAATTGCATGAGTAAAAGTCCCACGAATTTAACCGCAGGCGGGGTTTAATATATTTATTTTGAAGTATAGCAATTGCTCCATCCAGATCAGAACCAGCTTAAGTCTAGTCTTCTTCCCAGACCTAAGCCCTGTAAGGATTGGCATATTTTGAACCATCAGCAAACGGCGGCGTCGATCCGAATGTGAAGACAGCCGAGTAACTCGCTTTTTTCTCCACTTGCTCGGAAGCTGCGATGCGCGACTCCCATTCATTTGAGGCTCTTCTCTCGCCTTAGAATACTCATCCTTCGTTTGGCTTCGGTGGAGAATTATCTCATAGCGAATTTACGATTCGAAGGTGGAGACAGTCTGATGTTTTCATTTGTAAGTTCAAGTGTAAGTGGAACGGAGTACGAAGTAGGTAAACTGAAATATATGAGAAGAGGGAAGAGGCGTTGAAGACCATGGGGCCACGGCAGACAGGAGTAATTAATGAAGGGTTCAAAGACAGCTATGCCTTAAAGCTCATTGCAGTTTATGCAATAGAATAACTTATTTCGGCGCTTCCAAAAGCTTCTATTGCAGTTTGTACAACAGATTTCAGAGAAACAGCCTTAAATCACTCTTTTTGGCGAGATCTATTGCACATAGTGCAGCAGAATCGAAATTAACCCCCGTTTGGGAGCAGATCTGTTGCAGAAAATGCAATCAAAGTCACCCAAGTCACTCAGAGAGGAAGCGCAGCTGCCCGCATTTTGTCCCCGTGCCGATTTTTCGGTTTACAGTAGTCCGCATATGTAAACGATGCGGTTATTACCCGCCAGCGATGCTCCAAGACTGCGAACTTCCGCCCTTATACCGTGGACCGCTCGATAATCCGGTAATCCAGCTTGCGCGTAACCGGAAGGCTGCTGCCGTTAATCTGCTCATGTATGATCCCGAAGGCGGCTTCGCCCATCTGATAGAGCTGATTGTCGATCGTCGTGATCCCGAGCAGCCGTCCGATCGGCTGGTTGTCAAATCCCATTACCGCGAGGTCCTCCGGGATTTTCAGGCCGTGTTTGCGGGCTTCGATAATCAGGCCTGCGGCGATATGATCCCCTGAGATCATCATGGCCTCAGGCCGGCCTGACCTATCCGGGTTATCCAGCAGCCGCCGGGCCACTTCCGCACCATCCTCTTCACGCATACAGTCAAAGATCATCCATTCCGGGTCAAAGAGCAGCCCTTTTTCAGCAAGGAAGTCCTGGAAAGCGTTCTGGCGGATGGAGGCACTGCTGCCGTTCTGACGGCCTTCGCAATAACCGATTCTGCGGTGTCCTTTGCCGTACAGATACTCCAGGCCATGGCGAAAAGCGGCATAATGCTCAATATATACAGAAGAGAATTGGCGCTCTCCGCTATTCTGGCAGGTTACAACCGGTCCGTAAATTGTATAGGATTCGATGACTTCCGGCTTCAGAGCGGTGGAAACAATGATTACCCCGTCAATTTCCTTGTTGCGCAGCATGTCCAGTACCTTTAGCTCTTCTTCAGGGACATAGTTGGTCTGGCACAGAATCAGCCGGTACTGCGCGGCCAGCGCTGCCTGAGCCAGCCCGTCCATCACCACCGAGAAATAAAAAGAATTGATGTACGGCAATATCACCGCCACCGCCCCGGTACGGCCAGTGATCAGATGGACAGCGTTCATATTGCGTGTATAATTCAGCTGCTCTATGGTTTCCAGCACAGCAGTTCTTTTGTCCTTGCTTACATAAGGATGATTGTTCAGCACACGTGATACAGTCGTTACGGAAACCCCGGCAATGCGGGCAATTTCTTTGATGTTGGCCATTGGCGCTGCCTCCTGGGATCAGAGATATAGTGCTTTTATTTTAGCACATTGCACGCCGGCGGCCCTCCGAATAAAAAACTTGCTATGGAATCCATTTCATAAACTACACTTAAGCTGCAACAGCATTACCGGACCAAACCGGCGTGACCGCAAGGGCGTGACGGACCGGTATATGTAACCTATAACGGGTGGGCTTCCTGATGCGAAGGGAAGCGCAGCCGTTTCTGCTTGTTTACTGTCTGGAGGTCATAGGCATCTAGGGTTGTTTTACGTTAAAGAAAGCGCACCGCCCATTTTAAAGCTGTGATCGCACCATTAATCTCCCCGATACATAATATGGTTTTGACTGTATCCCTTTACCTTGTTATACCAAACAAACCCAGGGCAAGGAGGGGTGACACCATTGAAAGGGAACGAACATCACAGCAAATTTCTCTTGACGCACCGTGAGCGCGAAGTATTCGAGCTTCTTGTGCAGGACAAAACAACACGGGATATTGCCGGATTGTTATTCATCAGCGAAAAAACCGTCCGCAACCACATCTCCAACGTCATGCAAAAACTAAACGTCAAAGGCCGTTCGCAAGCGGTTGTCGAGCTGATTAAGCTTGGGGAGCTAAAAATCTAGCTCCTTGCTTCTGAAGCGACGCGTTTATGCCTTCTTTTATCCTTTGGGATGAAGGGAGGTTTTTTGTTGGGGCAGTTCACCCGGGGGCTGTTCCCAATTCAGGTCTACATAGTGGCTAAAAAAACCGCGCAGACCGGAAGTTCTCCGGCTTACGCGGCTTTATGCTCAAGGTATTATAAGAGTAATTGATCTCGTTAGTAGTTGGTTAGTGGTATTTCACTGATTTGATGCGTGCTTCTTCCTGATAGGTGAGCGGGCTAGGTGTTGGCGGAGTGTGCAGATGGCGCTCTGCCGAATATTCGATTTTCCAGTAGTCCTCTTCCTCTGAGGTCATCCACGGCTGCCACATTCCCGCTACCCAATTCTTAAGTTCCTTCAGTCCAGCCAGCATTTCTTCCATCCTCCTTGGGCGATGAAATCTATTGTTCACAGCTCCTTTGGTTACGCTTTCATTATAACACAATAAAATGATTTTAAAAGGTGTGTCCGCCTGAAAAAGACATAAATATGTGAATTATTTGCGTAGATAAAGGGGTTTGTTTCTGGCCGGAAGATATATGTCTCCTGGATGGAGACGATTTTGAGATCTCCGAAGTGTCGTTCAAGAGTAACGCCGGGAAGGTGGACTAAACCGGCTTGTCCCCAAAAAAGCGGCTGCCTACAAAGGCAGCCCCATGGATAAGATATGCAGAAAGATTATTTAATCCGCTTCAAAGCGGCTTCCTGATCGATGGATCGTCTGGACAGCAAATCAAGTGTTACGTCATGTCCGCGCAGCGTTTCCTCAATGCGCTCGATGGTGTCACGGGTAGCAATTACCTCAGCGTTCACTTCTGATACAGCTTGCTGAATCAACGGAATCAGCCGGGTATCCTCTTTGATGCTGGCAATTTCGGTTTTCATCTCGTTGATCTCAGTTCTTATTTCACTAATCTCTGATTTCATGCCGCTGATCTCTGATTTCATGCCGCTGATCTCTGATTTCATCTCACTGAACTCAGTTCTCATCTCATTCAAATCCGTCTGTACGCCTGTTAAAGCAGTTAGTATCTGTTGAAGAACGGGGTCACTCATCGTCACAGCTCCTCAGCTATTGAATAAATTATCGATGGATGATGGATGCGGGAGAGGGGACTTCATCGGTGTAATTTTGATTTATTATAGCACAGATCAAGGTGGACAAAAATTGTTAAAATGATGAATTCGCAGCCCGCTGGAAGTGAGCGGATAATATGCAATTTTGACTGGTTTTTTACACTAACTTCAACGAAGTCAACAATGGCGATGTAATCCTGAAGTTCCATTTCTGGAACGGTGAAATTCTGAATTATAAAATTACGAAGAATGGAACATGTGTTACCGGTGTAACGATGTAGTGAATGAAATCAACTAAAGCGAGAGCCTTCTTTCATCCTTCGGGAGGAAAGCGGGCTTTTTTGCTGACTGACAGGTGTTTCCGGCTAATATCCAAGGGGAATGTGGGAATACTACCAAAAACTTATGGTAAAGGCGGGTTAATCTTATGGATGCCAACCCACAAAATGCTCCTATGCTGCGGCATATTCTTGATGAGTTTGACCAATGTGCGGATTTGATCTTCCGCTCCTTTCCGGAAATACGGACTGATATTGTCTACTTCACCAGCATAGTGGACCAAAAACTGTTTACAGATGAGATTCTGGCGCCCTTTGCCCAGGTTCAGCTTGATGAGTTGGAGCAGTTATTCCAACAATCACAATTTACGCGGGTAACAGAATCTAAAACTGTGGTTGCGGGAATCCTGGCGGGCAGCGCCGCCATTTTTCACGAAAAAAATGTCTATTTGCTCGATATCTATGGCCCGAAAACGCGGGCTGTACAGCAATCCGAAACCGAAACCATTATTTCCGGCCCCCATGACGCTTTTGTGGAATGCGCCATGACAAATATTTCGCTGATACGCCAAAGAATCAAAAGCTCGCATCTGAAAATTAAGGAGTATTCTGTCGGAGAAATCACCAAGACCAGTGTGTATGTCCTTTATATTAAAGATATCGCCAATATGAAATATGTCGGGGAACTGGAGAAACGGATTAAACGGATCGAAATAGATGCTGTTAATGATGGGGGGATGCTGACCCAGTTTCTGGAGGACCGTCCTAATTCGGTTTTTCCGCAATTTCTGACTACAGAAAGGCCCGATGTGGCTGTATCCAAGCTGACAGCCGGCCGGATTATCACACTGATTGACAACAGTCCGACCGCATTTGCCGCACCCTCCGCTTTTTTGAATTCTTCTCCTCACCGGATGATTACTATCAGCGCTGGGCTTTGGGAACGGCACTCCGGCTGTTAAGATATCTCGCTTTGCTGATTACGATTTCGTTCACAGCATTTTATGTATCCGTGACTACCTTTCATTACGAAATGATCCCCGAAGCACTGCTTCGGACACTGGCTGAATCGCGGAACAGAGTGCCTTTTCCACCGGTTTACGAGGCGCTGCTTATGGAAACCATGATTGAGCTTCTGCGGGAAGCAGGCGCCCGTCTTCCAACCAAAATTGGGCAAACCATCGGGATTGTAGGGGGGATTGTCATTGGACAAGCTGCCGTTCAGGCGGGGTTGACCAGTAATGTCCTGATTATTGCTGTAGCCTCTTCTGCAATCGCCTCTTTTGTAATTCCCAGCTATATGATGAGCGCCTCGATCCGGCTGGTTCGCTTTGGCATTATCATACTGGCTGGTATCTGGGGAAATATAGGGATAGCCATGGGGGTTGCCCTGATTGTAACGCATATTTCCAGCCTCACAAGCCTGGGTTCCTCTTATTTAATCCCGGTTGCGCCGATGGCGCCAGGGGATTGGAAGGATATTTTTATCCGTGCGCCGTTCACCTTTTTAACCCGGAGGCCTTCCCAGTCCCAATCGCCTAATCCAATCAAGCAGATCAAAAGAAAGTAGGCGTCAGAAATTTTATGATGGAGAAGCTCAGCCCCTTTCATGTTGGCATCCTGGTGTATATGAGCCAAATCGGGATCATTGTCTTCACCCTGCCGCGCCAGCTGGCTGATTATTTCGGCACAAACGGATGGCTGGTTCTGCTGCCGGGTCTGCTGCTGACGTCTTTCAATATTTATTTGATCACGCTGGTGCACCGGCTGGGAGGCGGAAAGTCGGTTTTTGAAATCATGGAGCGGTCCGTCCCCAAAGCTGTACTGTATCCTGTCTATCTTGGACTGTGTTCTGTCTGGCTGCTCTTCGGCTGTATGATCGGTAAAAAATATGTGCTTTTATTTCAAATGCTTGCTTTCCCAACGACCAATCCGATGGTATTCAAGATGGCTCTAGATGTCCTGCTTTTTCTGCTGCTTATTAAAGGGATCTTTACGATATCCAAAGTGGCAACCTTCTTCTTTTGGATGACATTCTGGATGTACTTTATCTTTCTCTGGTTTCTCCCTTCCTTCAATTGGGTCCGCCTGACACCCTTTATTTTGCAGGGAGGCCATGACCAGATCAAAGGAGCCTTCGATCTATATTCTGCTTACCTTGGCTACGAGTTATCTATCCTTCTGTTTCCTTATATGGATAAAAGCAAAAAATCGCTGGCTGCCATTTATGCAGGAAATGCTTTTTTATCTCTGGTTTACATTTGTTTGTCCCTTATATGTTTTGGTTTTTTCAGCTTTGGACAGTTGAAAAAGCTGCTGTTTCCGCTATTGGATATGCTGGCCTATATCCAGTTTCCATTCGTTGAGCGTCTGGAAAATATGCTTTACGGGTTTTTCCTCTTTTTGATACTGATCACAGCGGCAATGTATTGGTGGGGGGCTATGGAGGCAATGAGAAGAATGATTCCCAAGTTAAAAATTCCGGTCATGGCGTTTCTGTTGACGGTCATCTCCTACTGCATCTCTTATATCCCGAAGACCTTGGATCAGGTGAATAACTGGATTCTCCATCTGGGATACGCTGTCACCGGGATTGCTTTTGGTCTGCCTGTACTATTGATAGCGCTGCTGCTCCTTCAAGGAAGGAGGGTATCCCGTGTATAGGCGGCTGTCTGCTGTACTCCTGATGCTGCTGTTGACCGGCTGCAGTAGCGATCAGAGGATTCTTGAGAAGCTGGGACTGGTGCAAACCGCCAGTTACGACCTGGCGGAGAATCATCAGCTGAAAACGACCTACTCTATTCCGGTTATTGATCCAGAATCGTCGGAACGCAGACTGCTGCTGACAGCAGTAACCGACAGCCTCAAAGAAGCGAGGGTGCGGTTATCGAAACAAATTGATCTTCGCCTGGTCAGCGGCCAGTTAAGAAGTGTTCTGTTCGGATCAGAGCTGGCCAAGGAAGGGCTTGCGGATCATATTGATACGCTTTTACGCGATCCATCTATTGCTCTTGGGGTCCAAGTGGCCATAGTGGATGGAGATGCAGGTAAATTGCTGTCCAAACCCTTTAAGCCCAATAAGGATACAGGAACATATGTTAATCATTTGCTGGAAAAAGAGAGCTCTTCCGACGCCATTCCACCAACTACACTTTATGCGTTCACCAGGGAATATCACGATGATGGAATTGATCCGATTGCTCCGATTGTAAAGGATGAAGGGAACAGAGCCGGCATTTCCGGGATTGCTTTTTTTCAGGATGACCGCTTCGTGATGAAAATTCCGGCCAAAGATGGAATTATCTTTGCCCTGCTCCGGGGGGACATCAAACAAGGAGAATTGTCTGCTAAATTAGGTGAACGAAATGGCAGAAAAGTGGTGGTCATGTTCAGCTCTATGCTGAATAAGCGGAAGGTGAGTGTGCAGCATCTCGGAGACAATCGCTTCAAGTTTATTATTGCTAATTCCATCCAAGGCTCGGTGCTTGAATATACCGGACATGGGGATCTTTCACAGAGTAAAAAACGTCATGAATTGGAAGGAGATGTCGCCGAATATATCAGGGACAAGGCTCAGGAAATGGTAAGGCAGCTGCAGCAGAACAATGTGGACAGCATTGGCATCGGACAATATGTAAGAAACAGCCTTACCTATAAGGCATGGAAAAGTCTCGATTGGAGAAAAGTATATCCCGGGGTTGAAGTGGAGTGCCGAGTAAAAGTGACAATTAAGGACTACGGTAAATACATGTAGCCGGTTAGCCTTTGCTTCGAGAAGGAAGGGCAAGACGGGATGCATCACGCGGCGGCACTGCGACGCATCCATCCAACCTATGGTGTACCTGTCTGTTAATCACACCCGCTTTTTATACACTCTCATAGCAAAGCAATAGGCTACGAGTGAAATCCCGACGCACCAGGCGAGAGCGACCCATATATCATTGCCCACCGGCTGACCTGACAGCAGCGCACGAATGGCTTCTACGATTGAGGTCACCGGCTGGTTTTCGGCAAAAATACGGACGGCAGACGGCATCGACTCGGTCGGCACAAATGCCGAGCTGATAAACGGCAGGAAGATAAGCGGATAGGAAAACGCGCTTGCACCTTCCACCGATTTTGCGGATAGTCCGGCAATCGCCGCGACCCAGGTCAAAGCCAGCGTAAACAGCACGAGTATACCGGCCACGGCAAGCCAGGACAGTATCCCCGCCGACGAGCGAAAGCCCATAATGAGCGCTACGAGAATAATGACGACAACAGAAATGACGTTGGATACCACCGAGGTCAGCACATGCCCCCACAGCACGGTGGAACGCGCAATCGGCATGGAGTGGAACCGTTCAATGATGCCCCGTTGCTTATCCAAAAACAGGCGGTAAGCCGTATAGGATATACCGCTTGCAATCGCAATCAGCAGGATACCGGGCAACAGGTAGTTCACATAGTTATCCGTATCGGTTTGGATGGCTCCGCCGAGCACATAGACGAACAGCAGCATCAACGCAATCGGTGTGATGCAGACCGTGACGATGGTGTCCATGCTTCGCAAAATATGGCGCATGGAACGTCCAAGCATCACACTCATGTCGCTGAAAAAATGGTTTTTTGTTGTTTCCATTTAAACGGCCTCCTTTTTGCCGATGATTGCGAGGAAAATTTCTTCCAGTGTCGGTTGTTTTTCAACATACTCCACCTTTGCGGATGGAAACAGCTTTTTCAGTTCTGCGAGCGTGCCGCTGGCGATAATCCTGCCCTCGTGCAGAATGGCAATCCGGTCGGCAAGCTGCTCGGCTTCCTCTAAATACTGCGTGGTCAGGAATACCGTAGTGCCGCCGTCCGCAAGCTCCTTTACAATCTTCCAAGCCTCAATGCGCGCCTCGGGGTCAAGCCCGGTGGTTGGCTCATCGAGGAAAATAAGCTGCGGTTTTCCTACAAGGCTCATGGCGATATCAAGCCTGCGGCGCATACCGCCCGAATAAGCAGATGCCTTACGGTCGGCAGCGTCCGTTAAGCCGAAGCGTTTCAGCAAATCGTCCGCAACTTGAAGCGGATGATTAAGATGCCGCAGCTTGGCAATCATGATCAGGTTTTCCCGCCCGGTCAAAACCTCATCCACGGCGGCAAACTGCCCGGTCAGACTGATCGACTGCCGCACATCGCCAGGCCTCGCTGCAACGTCGAATCCGTTTACGCTGACGGTTCCGCTGTCCGGTTTGAGCAGCGTAGAGAGGATTTTGACAACCGTCGTCTTGCCCGCGCCGTTGGAGCCGAGCAGGGCGAAAATACTGCCCTTTTCCACCTCGAAGTCTACACCCTTCAGGACATGAAGCTGCTTGTAGGACTTTTGCAGTCCTTTTACTTGAATTGATTTGGTTTGCATCTTCTTTCCCCTCCCTTAAATAACTGTAACTTTTGACAAGTCTGCTTCCATGCCCTTGAGTGCGGCATAGGTCAGTTTATCCATCATCGCGCCGTCGAAGCAGACGGTCTTGATGGCGCGGTAATACTTCTTGGACAGGTTAGACGTTGGGAAAGACACATTTTTCAGCGTTGCACCTTTAAACGAAACCTCGTTCAGCGCTGCCTTGTCAAACTTGACGCCGAGAAAGGTCAGCCCGTCCAGACACAGACCCGACAGGTTGGAAGACTTAAAGTCCACGCCGTCGAAAATACAGTGCTCAAAGATTGTTTTGCTCAGGTCGCACATGGTTAGGTTGACGTCGGTCAGCTTTACATCGATGAATTTGGCCCCGGCGAGCCACGACTTGCTGAAATTGGTACGCACAAGGATGGATTGACGGAAGCTTGCACCCGCCAGATCAAGAGCAAAGAAGTTGCAGTCTGTCAGATTTGCGCCGTCAAAATGGGCTTCACGCACATCGCTGGCCTTGAACGAGCTGCCCGTCAGGTCCGCACCGGAAAAGTCGGAGCCAAGCAACGCGCTCCCTTCAAATTTTCCCTTGTGGGCGGTAACACCTGCGAAGTCGCTCTTTGACAGGTTACCCGAGCTGAAGTTTGTCACCACCTGCCGTTCCAGGGAACGGGAGAGATTGGCGACCTCCTGTACCGTCTGCTCAATATCTCCGATGCTGCTGATGGTCATCTCAAACGCTGTTTCATCGTCCTTGCCCTCGGCTTTGAGTTCACGAAAGCGCTCCTGCAAATCGGAGAGCAGATCGGCCTTTAGTTCGGTGGCGCTTTTCACCCCATCGTAGGGTGCAAAAACGCCATTCAAATAGCTGGTCAATTTCTCGTACATAATATCAACTCTCCCTATAATAAGTTTTCGAGCACGCGCTTTGCGTATTCCCAGTTGCTTTTGTTGCGGGCATAAGCCGCCTTACCCTTTTCGGTAATCCTAAAATATTTACGCCGTCCACCCTGAGATTCATCGCCCCAATACCATTCGATATCACCGTCCGCCTCAAGCCGCCGGACGCTGGAGTACATCGTGGCTTCCTTTAATTCATACTCACCGTCCGAACGCTCGGCAATCAGCTTGACGATCTCGTACCCGTAGCGGTCAGCTTCGGATAAGAGCCGTAAAATCATCGTATCGGTATGTCCGCGCAGCAGGTCGGATGTAATTTTATTCTCGCTCATATCATCACCTCCGCATCTGTATAATACGACACAGTACCTTGACTGTCAAGGTAATATTTTAAATACAATACTTTGTTGGGTTGCACAGCCGGGCAGCAGGAATCAGAACCCTTCTTCGAAAAGAAACTTTATAGTTGATAATCATTATCAATAATGATAAGATGCCAATATAGTTTACTGGTTAACAAAAAACTACTTAGTGAATGGAGCGCCATAACCTATGGAATCTGCAGATGCGGTCAAACAGCAGGTGTATGAACAGTTCATTCGATTTCTGCACGTCTATGAATCTTTTTCGGATACAGAAATTGATCATTTTCTCAGCATTGCCGAAAGGGAGCGGATCGAGAACTTTCCGCACAATATTACTGCTGTGCATGTGATCGATTGTATCGGGCGTCATGAGCCCATCAACAGCACAGCTATTGCCGGGAAGATGGAGCTGTCCAAAGCCAGCATCACCAAGATCGGCGGCAAACTGCTCGGGGATGGACTCGTGGAGCGAATGCAATTGAATGACAACAAAAAGGAAAGCTATTTCCGGCTGACCCCGCAGGGGAAGAAGATATTTGATCTCCATGAACGGATTCATGCGAATGAAGCAGAGCGGCTTAACTGTTTTTTGGGCAAATACTCAGCTGGAGAATTGAAGATTATTGGCAGTTTCCTTAAGGATTACAGCGCGGAGTTGGAATTGCGAATATCCGGGGGAACCGCAAAAAGATGAACCTGGGAGCGTGGGAATCATGAGTCTGGCTGAATTGATCAGAGGACGGCGGACGATCCGCAGCTTTAATCAGACGCCTGTCGCCCGGGAGCTGGTGGCCGAACTGCTGCAGCAGGCAGCAGGCTTGTATCCTAATGCCGAAGATGCCGTCTGGCGCTGTATTTATGCCGGTACCCCCGAGTCGCGCAAACGGCTGGCTGATTACATGATGGAGCATATGGCCGGGAGCAGGCTGGGCAAATGGATGCCGGGCAAGATGATCGAGCTGTTCAAAAAAAGATTTGCCGATATTCCCGGCCATGTAGTCGTTATTGCAGGCACTGGCCCTGACCGGCAGGCAAGCGACCGGAATTATGCGGCGGTCTGCAGCATCCTGCAGAATTTCCAGCTGCTGGGCTGGGAGCGCCAGCTAGGCATGTTATGGGATACGGAGCCGATGATGCAGAGCGAGGGTTTTTACGAACGTCTCGGCATCCGTGAGAATGAGCGGTTTGTAGGCGTTCTTCATCTGGGGTACTACAATAAGGCCCCCAGGGGCCGCTCAAGGACACCGGCCGAGAAGAAATGGACGGTCTATGCAGGCAGCCAGAGCTTGAAATAGGAGGGATCATATGACTTTATTCAATTTCCGCCCGGAGCTGCGCGGCTCCGGCTCCTTTTCCGGACAGTCAGTACCCCGGCAGCTGGTGCTGGAGCTGCTGAATGATGCGGTATGGGCGCCGAATGACGGGCTAAGAGAGCCTTGGAGATTCATCTATGCTGACAATGACAGCAGCGGCAGGCTGTCCGGCTTGCAGGAACCTGCTCCGGCATACCTTATTGTGGTCATGAAGGAAGAGAGTGACTCATACAAGCGGGATGAGGATTTCGCTGCGGTCTGCTGCCTGATGCAGAACTTCGAATTGCTTGCCTGTGAGCGCAAGCTGGGGGTAAGGCGGACGATGAATGACTGGATATATGACCGGAAGCAGATGAATGCTTTTGGCGTGCAGGACAAGGAACGCATTGCTGCTGTTCTTGAAATAGGTTTTTGGGATGGAGATCCCGGAGCAACGCCTTCTCCACAAAGGGCTGAGGTGAAGTTCGATCTGCTCTAAATGCTGGAACACAGTGAGAATCTGCAGCTATCCCCGGCCTGGAAAGGCAGGGGATAGCTTTTTGTCATGGAGAAATCCGGGAAATTATTTCAATTTATAAATATACAAAATAGGGCAATGGGTGTAGAATTGCATTACTTGAGCTTTTCGGGGGACAGGCAAAGTACATAAGTCTCGCAAAAACAGATTTGTCAGGAAGGCCGGAACCGGGTGCCTCTTGGTCTGAGGGCGCGTCTCTTCTTGCATGTCCTTATGTGAATAAATTCGCATATGCGGATGTATATTGCCAGGCGGACCTCCAGGAGGAAAAGAAGCTCAGAACCCAATCAACAAGAAGATGGAGGCTACTCGAGAACCATGGAGAGAAGAAACTGGAAACACTTAATGATGCTGTTCATGCTGGTCGCTGCGATGAGTATGGTGGCGGTGGGCTGCGGCTCAAATACGAATAATGCAGGCGCGCCTGCTACAGGAAATGCCGCTGGAAACGCACCGGCTGCAAGTGATGCACCCGCTGAAGCGGCGGCACTGACACTGGGACTTTTACCTTCGATTGATGCGATTCCATTCATTATTGCCCACGAGCAGGGCTTCGACAAAAAGCATAACGTGAATCTGGAGATTCAGACGTTCAAGAGCGCCAAAGACCGTGATGTGGCCTTCCAGGCCGGTAAAGTGGATGGAATCAGCGCGGATTTGGTCGCAATTTCGATCTATAATGAAGCGGGGCTGGATGTCAAGATCACCAGTACCACCACTGGCGAGTTCGATCTGTTGACCGGAAATGACGGAGTCCAGGGGGTGAAGGACCTTAAGGGCAAGACGGTAATTCTGTCCAAAAACACTTCAACCCAATATACGGTGGCAATGATGCTGAAGCAGGCAGGCCTGACGGAAGAGGATATAAAGGTGACCGAGGTGCCTCAAATTCCAACCCGTCTGGAACTGCTGAAAAACCAAAAAGCGGATGCTGCTGTATTGCCGGAGCCTTATGTCACTATGGGCAAAGCGTCAGGCCTGCGCGTGCTCAGCTCTACCAAGACTGCCGGAATAAATCCGTTTGTGCTGGCCTTTCCGCAAAGCGTAATTGACGCCAAAGGCCAAGCTATTCAGGATATGTATGCCGCCTATGATGAAGCGGTAGCTTATATGAAATCACACGACCAATCCGAATATATCGATCTGATTATCAAGGAGGTCGGTTACCCGGATACCCTGAAGGATCAGATCACAGTGCCGGAGTATCTGCCGGCGAATCAGGTGGACGTGAAGGAAGTGGAAGCGGCATTTGCCTGGGCCCGGGAAAAAGGCCTGCTGACCAAAAATATACCGGCCGAAGAAGTGATCTCCGATGTCCAGTTTAAGAAATAGCGGACTGAGCATCAAAGCGCTTCAAGTGGAATATAAAAGCGGACAAAAGGCTCTCGGGCAGGTCGATTTAACCTTGCCCGAGCATGGCATATACACGATTATCGGGCCCTCCGGCAGCGGGAAATCCACGCTGCTGCGCGCGGTGGCAGGCCTTCTGCCGGAGTATGAGGGTGAACTGCTGTTCAACGGAAAATCCGTGCATGACCAGGGAACGCTGATCGGGCTGGTTCCGCAGAATTACGGACTGCTGCCCTGGAAAACGGTCCGCGATAACATCCGGGTGGCTATGAAGATTACCCGCCCGGATGGAGGGAGCAGGGAAGCCATGGAAGCGGAAATTACCCATTGGCTGCAGTCAATGGGGATTGCTGAGCTCGCCGGCCGCTACCCGCTCTCCCTGAGCGGAGGGCAGCAGCAGCGGGTGGCGATCGCCCGGGCTTTTGCCATTCAGCCGGCGATCCTGCTGCTGGATGAGCCGTTCTCCGCGCTGGATGCCATTACCCGCGAAGCGCTGCAGCAGATTTTCCTGGATAATTGGCTGACACATCCGGCTGCTGCGCTGTTTGTCACCCATGATGTGGAAGAGGCGATTCTGCTGGGGCAAAAAATCGTTGTGATGCCATCAGCCAAAGAGGATACCCCTGAGGTCCTCGACAACGCATCTGTCTTTGCCATGAAACATGCGGAGAAGCGGGACAGTGATGAGTTTTTTGAGCAGAGCAAACGGATCAGAAAGGTAATGCTTGCGAAATGGTGAAAAAACGGCGTTTTCCACACCTGCTGCGGCTGTTGTTTGTCTTTTTGGGCATGAACCTGGTCTGGTACATTGCCTATCTGCTGATGCATCATCCGATTCTGCCCAGCCCCGGAGCAGTCTATGAGGCGATGTTCCATCTGGGAGCCAAGGAAGTGGCCCTGAATGTCGGATACAGCCTGCTGCGGATCTTCGAAGGCGTGCTGCTGGCCTTGCTGATCGGTCTGCTGATTGGTCTCTTGATGGGCCGTTCCCCGCTGTGGAACCGGCTGTTGGACCCGGTAGTTTACCTCACCTATCCGATTCCGAAGATTGCGCTGCTGCCGGTGGTTATGCTCTTCTTCGGTCTGGGGGAAACCTCCAAAGTGCTGATGATTATGCTGATTCTGCTGTTCCAGGTCATCATTTCCGTGCGCGACGGGGTCAAGGCGATCCCCGAGAGCACCTATGATGTCCTGACCAGTATCGGCGCAAGCACAGGACAGAAATTCTGGAATGTGACCCTGCCCGGGGCATTGTCAGTCATTCTCAGCACGATCCGGATCTCGCTCGGAACCGCGATATCCGTTTTATTTTTCACTGAAATTTACGGGACGGAGCACGGGATGGGCTTTTTCATCATGGATGCCTGGCTGCGGCTGGACTATCCGGAAATGTATGCGGGCATTATGCTGTTCAGCCTGGTCGGTTTTGTACTGTTCCTGTTGGTGGATGTTATGGATTACAAATTTATGAAATGGCGGCGTTAATAAGTTCTTCACAACTGTGGGTTATGCTGTATACACAGAAGGAGGAGAACAAATTGAAAAAAATCTGGTTAGGTATCATCGCATTGGTATTGGTTATGGGAATCGGGACAAGTGTTTATGCGGCGGAAGCAGACAATGGACAAAGCTGGTTCGAGAACATGCTTCCTTTTGCCAAAAAGATGCACCCGGATCTGACTGACAGTCAGATCAAAGATATGGTGAACAATTGCCACAGCAAGCAAGGCACCGGCAAGGGTGGAATGATGGACAGCACATCTGTCCGCGGAAGTATGATGAATTTCTAAATTAAAGAAAATGAAGATGGACTTCCGGACAAGGACGGGGTCTGTCTTTTTATATATGGAAGGGATGGTCATGTGTGGGTACTTCAACCATTTTGCTGGTGGACGATGAGAAGGATATTCTTCAGGTGATCAGGGCTTATCTGGAGAAAAGCAATTATATCGTATACGAGGCTGAGACGGGAACCAGCGCGCTGCAGCTTTTTGAGCAGATGAAGCCTGATCTGGTGGTGCTTGATCTCATGCTGCCGGACATAGCCGGCGAAGAGGTCTGCCGGTTGATCCGCAGCAGCTCAAATACTCCCATTCTTATGCTTACCGCGAAAAGCAGTGAGGATGATCTGGTGAACGGCCTGCTGACAGGCGCAGATGATTATATTACCAAACCTTTCAGTCCACGGGAACTGCTGGCCCGGATAACCAGCCTGCTCCGGAGAACGCGGCTCCAGTTGAACCGGGAGCAAGGGAGTCCCCGGAGCTTTGGAGGCGGCAGCCTGTCCATTGATGCCGAGCGGCATGAGGTCAAAGTGGAAGGTGCACTAATTGCTCTGACCCCTCTTGAATTCAAGCTGCTGGAGTGCCTGAGCGGGAATCCCAAACGGGTTTTCAGCCGTTATGAGCTGGTGAACCTGATCCAGGGGGATGACTTCGACGGCTTTGAGCGGACGATTGATGTGCATATCAAGAATCTGCGGCAAAAAATCGGCGATGATTCCAGGCGGCCCCGATATATTGCCACTGTGTTCGGGGTGGGGTATAAATTTTTGGTGAACCGGGATGAATAGAGGCGGACTAGGGAACAAACTGCTGCTGTCCCATTTGGGGGTTGCTCTAAGCTCCCTGCTGATCATCTTATTTCTGGTAAATCTGGTCATGAGCTTTTCCTTTGGAAGGTATGTTGAGAGCCGGCAGCGGACAGAGGCCGGGTTCCTGCTGGCCGATCTGGAACAGGCTTATGATTCCTCTGATTCATGGAATCGGGACATGTTGATGGGGGTGGCCCATCAGGCCATGCTGCGGAATTATTCGATACGCCTCTTTGATGCGGCGGGGAAGCTCGTCTGGGATACGGGAAACATGGGTATGCCGATGTCAGCGGCTGCTCCGGATGAGGCTGCGACCCGTTATGCGGTGCAGAAGGAAGGAGTGAATGTGGGCACACTCGAAATCCGGGGGAATGGCGGAGCGGAGCAGGCGCAGAACCGGGATTTTTTGCAGAGGTTCAACAGACTGTCATGGGGCGCGCTGCTGCTGGTGCTGGGCGGGGCGTATCTGTACAGCCGATATATGGCCAAAGGGCTCAGCCGGCCACTCGTGCGCATCAAGGGAATAGCAATGAAGATGAGAGAAGGGGATTTGACGGAACGGGTTCCACTGCCGGCCAGAACACACACGGAAATCGATGAGGTCGGCCAGGCCCTTAATTATCTCGCTGATACCCTACAGCAGCAGGAGAAGCTGAGGAAGAATCTTACGGCGGATGTAGCGCATGAATTGCGTACTCCTCTGACCACAGTCCAGAGCTATATTGAGGCATTTCAGGATGGCGTCTGGAAAGCCACGCCTGACAGGCTCCAGATTTGCCATGCACAAATCATGCGCCTGGTTCAGCTTATCGGTGATCTAGAGCAGTTGAACGCTGCGGAGAACCCGATGATCCAGCTGCGTCATGAAAGGCTGTGCCTGAGTGACGTGATCAGGGATTCCATTCATTCGGTTGCCGGCAGGCCGGAGCTGGAGAAGGTAGTCTTGACACTGAAGGAGGACAAGGAACACTGGATCAGCGGAGACTATGAGCGCCTGGTCCAGGTGTTCGTGAATCTTTTGAATAACGCGCTGAAATTTACCAAAGAAGGACAAGTAGAAATCAGCTTTATAGAAGAACCTTCCGGGATTACTGTGAGGATTGCCGATACAGGGGCGGGAATTGCTGCGGACGAATTGCCATTTATCTTTGAGCGGTTCTACCGTGGAGAGAAATCGCGCAGCCGTAAAACCGGAGGAGCAGGCATTGGCCTGGCGGTCGTAAAAGCCATTGTCGAAGCCCATGGAGGACAAATAACAGTTACAAGCACTTTGGGGGCAGGCTCGGAATTCCAAGTACATCTGCCTAATTGAATATCTGTTGCCGATGTTTCATCCGTTATGCCGCAGCACTGGCCTCTCTGCCGAATAGACAGATGGGGTCTTTTTTTGCGTAAACCTGTAGTTTCCTGTCGTAAATAAAATATGGAAAAAATAAGCATGAATCTTTATACTTAGGAGATTAATGGATGCATAATGAGGAGGATGAATTTTTTGGATAGACATGAACATACGAAAAACAGTTCCCCATTCGTTCATCACACGGTCAAAGCCGCGCTGATCTCTACAGTAGCTCTCTCCCTGCTGCTGCCTGGCGGACTGGCCGCAGCCGAGTCAGGCTCTGCCTCTGCGGTTGCTGTGCCATCAGTTATGGATGTTGGCGGACAAGCCGCAGTCACCCCCGATCCTTCCAAAGCTAAAATCACAGAGGATCAAGCCGTTGCCAAGACCAGGGAGCTGTTCCCGGTTCTGAAGGATGCAACGGTATCCGGTGTCCGTCTGGGAGAGGACAATTCCTGGCCGCCCAGCGGCAATCAGATGATCTGGAATATTTCGTGGAGTTATGAGATTGGCGGCACAAGCTATGGGTTTTCGACCCAGGTTGACGCGCTTACCGGGGATTTAATCAATACTTATGTCACGTATCCATTTTTGCAGCAGGATGCCTATTATCCGCCCAAATTGACGCGTGCCGATGCGCTGGAGCAGGCCCGGAAGTTTATTGCCAAAGCGGCGCCTTCCCTGGGGCCTGATGACATTCAGCTGACGGATAATGAGGCCATGAATCCGGTAGGGGGGAGCCTTTTCGGGACGGTGCAATACAATTTCTATTTCAAGCTCCTGAAGAATGGACTGCCTTCAGCTTCGGATGTACTCTCAATCACTGTAAACGGCAACGGTGATGTTCTCCAGTTCAATAAGACAGCCCCTGGGGTAGAGTATCCATCGGCCAAACCTGCTATTTCTTTGGACTCGGCGCAGAAGAAGTTTACGGACGGTTTTGCCGTAGGCCTGTACTATATTCCGGTGTATAAGGACAACACCATAGAGAAGTGGGTGCTGGGCTGGCGTCCACAGGAACAATCGCTGTATTCAATAAATGCCCAGACCGGTAAAAGTATAGACAACGAAGGGGCTGAAGCTTCCAGCTTACCGATAACATATGAAGCTGTGCCTCAGGCCAAGGAACGGTTTCAAGCGGCCAATACCGGCAAGGAGATTACCGCTGCGGAAGCTGCCAAGCTTGTGCAGCAGGTTGTAGCCATTCCGGCAGAACGCAAGCCGGACAATCAATCGCTGGGCACTGGCTACCCGAATACGAAGCAAAAGGTCTGGAGGCTGGCCTGGAGGGATAACAGCAACACACGCATGGCCGGATTTCCAGCCAGCTCTTATGCAGAGGTGGATGCGGCAACCGGCCAAATCTACCAGTATCAGCTGGAGCAATTTACCGGCAGCAAGGATGTGAAGCCACAGCCAGCACCTGCCGGAGGAAAGAAGCTGACCCAGGCCGAAGCCAAGCAGCAAGCCATATTACTTGTCAACCGTTTGTATGATCAGGCCAGCAGTGTTCTTAAGCTGGCTGAGCATGGCGGAACATGGAGTGTGCTTCCGGACGGCAAGGGCTTCCGTTTTCAATTTGTGCGCTATTATAACGGTATTCCGGTAAGTGATACAGGAGTAACGCTGGCAATGGATATTTACGGCAGGCTGGTAAGCTATTCTGCAGCAGGTCCGGATTTCTCAACGATACAGGGGCAGCCAACCCCGGCAATATCCCAAAGCGAGGCAGTGCAGAGCTACAAAGACCGCTATGCCATGAAGCTGCAATATAACCGCATAGGCGGAGTCTATAACAACATTGGATATGTAGAACCACAAGTAAAGCTGGTCTACAGCCCGCTGCCGGCCAACGAACAAGATCAGTCCGAAGTCCTGGATGCTGCTACGGGGAAATGGGTGAAAGTGTACGCCTATTCCGGCCAGAATGCGGGCACCCCTGCGGCAGTTGACCTGAAAGGCCATCCAGCCGAGCAGGCATTAACTGAGCTGGTGAAGTATGGTGTGCTTGTCCCTGATGCTGACGGCAAAATCAACCCGGATCAGGAAATCACTGTGGGTGATTGGTTTACCTTCATTGCCACAGCATCCACATCCAGCTACCAAGGGTACACGAATGGAACAGAACAGAAGACCGTAGCAGGGGTAAATCCGGACAGTGAATATTATAAGGCTGTCAGCTTCGCCGCAAATCACGAATGGATCAGCAAGGATACTGTGCTGCAGCCGGACAATAAGCTTAGCCGTGAACAGCTCGCTGTGCTGCTGGCCTCCTTTTTGCAATACAGCAAAATCTCTGTTTTTCTGGAAAATGACACAGCGGTGAGCAGCTTTAGTGACAGTGCCTCTATTAAAAACAAAGGTGCGGTAGCGCTGGCTGTGAAGCTGGGGCTCATGCAGGGAGACAACGGCAAATTCAATCCGCAGCAAAATGTAACCAAAGCTGGCGTTGCCACCGTCCTGATGAAGCTGGTGGAGCTGCAGGGCAAAGTTGACCAGAATATTGGCCAGCGGCAGCGTATGTAGCCTAAGAGGCGTACGTTATCAAAACATAGTACTTTCTCCACACCATGAGCAATAGCAAAGCCTGCCTCCCGCCATCAGGCGGGGAGCAGGCTTTTTATGTGGCTGGCTATGAACAGCTGCTATTTATTTGCCCAGCTGCTTATCGACTTCGCGGACAGGGTTTTCACCGACATTCTCTTCTGTCTTATGGCTGCTCATGAACCAGCCGGTGGCTGCAATAATGACAAGCACGACATAGAAGGTAGCTTTCCACAAGGTGCTGTGGGCGAAGTCCTCGGACAGGACACCCAGTGACGGATGAGCCAGGGTGATGACAGCCAGCTTAACGCCGACCCAGCCAACGATGAAGAATGCAGCAACTTCAAGACCTGGACGGGAGTGGAGCAGCTTGACGAAGAATGAGGCTGCAAACCGCATAATGACCAGTCCAATGAAGCCGCCGGCAAAAATAACGAGGAACTGGCCGCCGTCAAGGCCGCCGATCTTGCCCATTCCGCTTGGCGGAAGCGCGACGGCAAGCGCAACGGCCGCGAGGATAGAGTCAACGGCAAACGCAATATCCGCTACTTCAACCTTAAGTACTGTAAACCAGAAGCTGGATTTCTTTTTCTGTACGACTTCCTCAGTGCCGCTTTCCGCAGCCTCTTCAGTAACAGGCTTCTTAAACAGCACTTTCCGGAAGATGTGATTCCCCGCGATGAACAGGAGGTAGATGGCGCCAATGGCTTGTACCTGCCAGATGTCCACGAGATAAGAGATGACGAAAAGCGAACCGAAGCGGAACACGAATGCCCCGGCCAAACCATAGAACAAAGCTTTTTTACGTTCCTCATCAGGAAGGTGTTTAACCATGATTGCCAGTACCAGTGCGTTATCTGCGGCGAGCAACCCTTCCAGTGCTACGAGAACGAGTAATACCCATCCGTATTCTAATAATAATCCCCAATCCATTGCTGCTTCCTCCTCAATTGAATGTAAATACGGCTACAAAATTCCTGCGATACCAATATTTTAACCAAATATATATAAAAAAGACCTTTACCAAACAGATCAGCCTTTGGAATAAAGGTCTAACCTGATTGGTAAAGGTCTCGCTAACAATGTTCATTGCCGATAAAACCGGAGAACATCCTCACGTTCTCGTATTGACGATTTTATCTAACAGCTACTCCCCTTCACGGGATATATTAAATTTGATTGGTTACATGGTTGACTTAAAAGTATCATATACGACTTAAGAGCCGTTGTCAATGCCTGTGAGAACAAATATCAATAGAAATTGACTGCAATGGAAACGGAAACATGATACATATAAGTCAGATAACTTAACATATGATATGGCGAAACTGCAAACATAAGGAAAAATAGGGCTTTTTAAGTCTGAATACAATTGACGATGTACAGGAATGAAAATATGATGAGACTAATTAAAGCGGCCAAGCGAATTGTTGTTAGGAAACATAACATTCGTTTAATTGTTCCGCACAAATAAACTCTATTAATCAGGTCACTTTTAGGAGGTGGGAAATGATGCAGCCGTCGCCGTGTATATCAAGTGAAGCAGAGGAGGAGATCAGCCGCCACCCTTGCTACAGCGAGGAAGCCCATCGGTTTTATGCCAGGATGCACATCCCGGTAGCTCCCGCCTGCAACATCCAGTGCCATTACTGCAACCGCAAGTTTGACTGCGTGAATGAGAGCAGGCCTGGTGTGGTCAGTGAGGTGCTTACCCCGGAGCAGGCAGAACGCAAAGTGAAAGGGGTAGCCGCCCAGCTGATGCAGCTGTCGGTAGTGGGCATTGCCGGTCCCGGCGATCCGCTGGCGAATCCGGAGCAGACGTTCGACACCTTCGCCCGGGTGAAGAAGAATGTGCCTGATGTCTCCCTTTGCCTCAGCACCAACGGGTTAACGCTGTACCGGCATATCGATGAGATTGTGGAGCTTGGCATCCGCCATGTCACCATCACCATCAACGCCATCGATGCTGATGTCGGTCAAGCGATTTATCCCTGGGTGTTCGACGAGGGTGTGCGTTATGAAGGAAAAGCTGCCGCAGAACTGCTGATCAGCCGCCAGCTGAGGGGGCTTGAACTGCTGGCGAAGCTGGGGATTCTCGTCAAAGTGAATTCGATTATGATTCCTGGGGTCAACGATCATCATTTACCGGCAGTGTCCAAAAGAGTAAAAGAGCTCGGGGCCACACTGCACAACGTAACACCGCTGATTATCGCGCCGGGCAGCCAGTATGAGAAGGACGGGCGCAAAGCGCCCCGTCCGAAGGAACTGCACAATCTGCAGGAGCTTCTTGGACAGGGCGGCATGAAGGTGATGCGCCACTGCCGGCAATGCCGGGCTGACGCCATCGGGCTGCTGGGCCAGGACCGCAACCGGGACTTCCCGCTGGAAGCGATGGAGGCTGATCCGGTGATCAATACAGAAGCCAGAGCATTGTTTCAAGGAGAGCTGGATGTGAAGATCCGCGAACGGGTCCAAGCGAAGGAGGCGAGATTGTTGCGGGAGAATGCACCGAAGATCAGGGTCGCGGTGGCTACCAGAGGCGGCGACAAGGTCAATCAGCATTTCGGGCATGCCACGGAATTCCTGGTTTACGATACCGATGGAGCGGAGGTTCAGCTGCTCGGTGTCCGCAAGATACAGGCATACTGCCACGGCACAGCAGACTGCAACGGCGACAAAGCCGCCACGCTCCAAGAAATTATCTCTATTGTAAGTGATTGCCGCATTCTTCTCTGCTCCGGAATCGGCGATAGTCCCCGTGCCAGCCTGAACAAAGCCGGGGTCCTGCCGCTTGTCCGCAAAGGCGGAATACAGGAAGCGATTCTCGAAAGTGTGAAGTACAGCTCTTATTTTGAAAATATAAACATTTCGAAGGGATGATGAATGATGAGACAAATAGCTTTCTACGGTAAAGGCGGTATCGGTAAATCCACAACCTCCCAAAACACTTTGGCCCAGCTCGCAACCAAATTCAAACAAAGAATTATGATCGTAGGCTGTGACCCGAAGGCAGACTCGACCCGCCTGATTCTGAACACCAAGGCACAGAACTCGGTGCTGGAGCTGGCAGCCGAACTGGGCTCGGTAGAGGATTTGGAACTGGAGGATGTGCTGCAGACCGGCTTTGGCGACATTATCAATGTAGAGTGCGGCGGACCTGAACCGGGTGTAGGCTGCGCAGGGCGCGGTATCATTACTGCCATCAACTTCCTGGAGCAGGAAGGCGCCTATCAGGATCTGGACTTTGTATCCTATGACGTATTGGGCGACGTTGTATGCGGCGGTTTCGCCATGCCGATCCGTGAAGGCAAAGCCCAAGAGATCTATATCGTATGTTCCGGTGAAATGATGGCGATGTACGCGGCCAACAACATTGCACGCGGTATCCTGAAATATGCTACCAGCGGCGGCGTGAGACTGGGCGGACTGATCTGCAACAGCCGCAACACCGACCGTGAAGACGAGCTGATCATGGAGCTGGCCCGTCGTCTGAACACGCAAATGATCCACTTCGTTCCCCGCGACAACATCGTTCAGCATGCCGAGCTGCGCAGAATGACGGTAGCCCAATATAACCCTGCCCATCAACAAGCTAAAGAATATGAAATTCTGGCTGAAAAAATCCTCAACAACAAAATGCTGACCATCCCTACCCCGATTTCAATGGAAGAACTGGAAGAGCTGCTGATGGAATTCGGCATCATCGAAGATGAAGAAGCTGCACTCAAGAAGCTGCAGGCTTCCGGCCAATAAGACGGCAAGCCGTGATTACCCGGCCATCCGGTGAACGGGAGTGGAGAGACGGCCTTCACCGGATGACCTTTCAGTGGCCTTAAGGCCACGCAGGCGGCTCAAGCATCCTGCACCAGGAAAAGGAGGGGCAATGAATGGGACTGAATATCGAGGAGAATAAGAAAATAGTAGAAGAGGTTCTGGAAGCCTACCCCAAAAAAGCAAAGAAGGACCGCGAGAAGCATTTCCAGATCAATACCGAAGAAGCCCAATCCTGCGGCACCTGTGCCCTGAAGTCTAATATTAAATCCCGTCCCGGGGTAATGACGCCGCGCGGCTGCTCCTTTGCGGGCTCCAAAGGTGTGGTATGGGGGCCGATCAAGGATATGGTTCATATCAGCCACGGTCCTATCGGCTGCGGACAGTACAGCTGGGGCACACGCCGCAACTATGCCAATGGCACGCTGGGGATCGACAATTTTACGGCTATGCAGATTACGAGTGATTTCCAGGAAACGGACATTGTTTTCGGCGGTGACAAAAAGCTGGAAGTGATTATACGCGAGATCACGGAAATGTTCCCCCTCGCCAAAGGGATCTCTGTACAATCCGAATGCCCGGTCGGTCTGATCGGCGATGATATTGAAGCGGTATCCAAAAAAATGGCCAAAGAGCTGGATATGCCGATTGTGCCAGTACGCTGCGAAGGATTCCGCGGCGTCAGCCAGTCGCTGGGCCACCACATCGCCAATGATGCCATCCGCGATTTCGTGCTGGGCAAAGCCGAACTGGCTGAAACCGGCCCTTATGATGTCAATATTATCGGCGACTATAATATCGGCGGCGATGCATGGGCTTCCCGTATTCTGCTGGAAGAAATGGGCCTTCGCGTCATTGCCCAGTGGTCCGGCGACGGTACCCTGAACGAGCTGGAAATTGCCCATAAGGCGAAGCTGAATCTGATTCACTGCCACCGCTCCATGAACTACATGGTGGATCATATGGAGAAGGCCTATGATATTCCGTGGATGGAATACAATTTCTTCGGACCGTCCAAGACTTATGAGAGTCTGCGCGCTATCGCAGCGCGGTTCGATGCAACGATCCAGGAGAACTGTGAGAAAATGATTGCGAAACACAAACCGGCAATGGATGCCATTATTAATAAATACAAACCGCGTCTGGAGAATAAAAAGGTGCTGCTGATGATCGGCGGTCTGCGTTCCCGTCATACGATTGGAGCATACGAGGATCTGGGCATGGATATCGTAGCTTCCGGTTATGAATTTGCCCATAAGGATGATTACGAAAGAACCTTCCCTATGATGAAGGAAGGCACCATCATTATGGATGACCCTACCGCTTATGAGCTGGAAGAGCTGGCCCAGAAGCTGAATGTCGATCTGGTAGGCTCGGGCGTCAAGGAAAAATATGTGTACCACAAGATGGGCGTTCCGTTCCGCCAGATGCATTCCTGGGACTACAGCGGCCCGTATCACGGCTTTGACGGGTTCAAAATTTTCGCCAAGGACATGGATATGACCGTAAACAGTCCGGTATGGAATCTGATCCGCAAGAAGGAAAAAGCACAGAAAGAGGGGGCGGGCGTATGAGCAGGGACAGACTGGAAATTCCAGACTACAACTCATTATTCTCCGAAGAACGCTACGTTCAGCAGCGGGCAAACAAAAAGCAGTTTGAAGCACCCTGCAGCGAACAGGATACAGCAGAAGCACTCGCCTACTCCAAATCCGCAGAATATATGCAAAAAAACTTTGACCGCAAAGCTGTGGTCATCAACCCTCATAAAGCCTGCCAGCCGCTGGGTTCAGTGATGGCTGCGCTTGGCTTCGAGAAAACACTGCCGTTCGTTCATGGCTCACAGGGCTGCAACTCTTATTTCCGCAGTCATCTCAGCCGGCACTTCAAAGAGCCTACGCCTGCCGTCTCTTCTTCGATGACCGAGGACGCGGCGGTATTCGGCGGGATGAACAATCTGATCGACGGCTTGGAGAACAGCATCGCATTGTATAAGCCGGAGATGATTGCTCTCTGTACTACCTGCATGGCTGAAGTCATCGGTGATGACCTGTCTTCTTTTATCGGCAATGCCCGGATCAAGGGAGCCATTACAGAAGATTTCCCGGTAGCCTTCTGCAACACGCCAAGCTTTGTCGGTTCGCATATTACAGGTTATGATTCCATGCTGAAAGGCATTTTGAGCTACCTGTATGAACGCTCAGGCGTTCAGGCTAACCCTGGAAGCGGCGAAGAGGCGGGCGAGAAGCTGAATGTGATGCTTGGGTTTGAGCCTTACACCGGCAACTTTGCTGAAATCCGTAAAATTCTCGAGGCCTTCGATACCAAATATACGCTTCTGGGAGATCACAGCGGCAACTATGACTCTCCGGCCACAGGCGAGTATGAATATTACTACGGCGGCACGAAGCTCGCTGATGTGCCTCTGGCAGCCAATGCTCTCGGTACATTGTCACTGCAGAAATACACATTGAAGAAAACACAGGATTTCATCAGCGGCACCTGGAACCAGCAGCTCACTGCATTGTCCACACCGCTGGGGATTACCGGCACGGATAAGCTGCTGGATGCCGTCAGTGAGCTGACAGGCCTTCCCGTTCCGGCTTCTCTAATGGAGGAACGCGGCCGGGTAGTGGATGCCCTGACGGACAGCCATCCTTATCTGCACGGCAAACGGGTTGCGCTCGTAGGCGATCCGGACCTGTTGATCGGACTCATCGGATTCTGCCTGGAGATTGGCATGGAGCCGGTTCATATCGTCTGCTCCAATGGCGATGTCGATTTTAATGAAGTGAAATTCAAGGACGAAGCAGAGGCGCTTCTGGCTTCCAGTCCTTACGGTTCCGAAGCGGCCCTGTACATCGGCAATGACCTGTGGCATATGCGTTCGCTGCTGATCAACGATCCGGTTGACCTGGCAATCGGCAGCTCGCATCTGAAATTTGCCGCCAAGGATGCGGGTGTGCCCCTGGTTCGCGTAGGCTTCCCGATTCTGGACCGTCATCATATGCACCGTTATCCGATCATCGGCTATCAGGGCACGCTGAACCTGTTGAGCTTGCTCGTGAATACGGTCCTTGATGAGCTTGACCGCAACAACTCCGGCTTTAACTATGATTTGGTGCGGTGATATTTGAATAAATATAAAAGGAATTTTGCAATCATGTGCAATGGCCGCCTGAGCAGCGCGAGGTTTGCGTGAAGCAAGCAACTTTAGCGAAGGAGATGAAGAGCCGATGGACCCTGTTCGAAAAGACGAATTTGATTCCGGGGCTTGCGGGAGCCTGGCCCCGAAAGTACGGCCCTGTCCACGGCCCAAACCGGGCGAAGCGGCTGGAGGCTGCTCCTTCGACGGAGCCCAAATTACACTGCTGCCGATTATGGACGCTGCGCATCTTGTCCATGGTCCGATTGCCTGTGCCGGGAACAGCTGGGAGAGCAGGGGGACCCTGTCCAGCGGGCCCTCCCTGTCCCAATATGGCTTTGCTACGGATCTGACCGATTCCGATATTATTTTTGGCGGAGAAAAGAAACTGAAGGACAGTATTGACTATATTGCCGGGCGCTTTGCGCCTCCGGCAATATTTGTATATTCAACCTGTGTGACTGCCCTGACCGGTGAAGACATGGATGCCGTCTGCAAGACGGCTGCGGAGCGGCTCGGTATACCGGTCATCCCGGTGAACAGCCCCGGATTTGTCGGAAGCAAAAATCTCGGCAACCGGCTGGCCGGAGATGCGCTGCTCCAGTATGTCATTGGTACAGGGGAGCCCTCCCCGATATGCCCATGGGGATCAATCTTATCGGCGAATACAATATCGCCGGCGAGATGTGGGATATCGAGAAGCTGATGAACAGTGCCGGTATTTCAGTAACCTCACGGATAACAGGAGATGCCCGCTACAAGGAGGTCACCTGGGCGCACCGCGCCAAGGTGAACATGGTTGTCTGCAGCCGGGCCTTACTTGGACTCGCCAGGGAAATGGAGTCCAGATACGGCATCCCCTATTTCGAAGGCTCTTTTTACGGAGCCAAGGAGACGACTTATTCGCTGCGGCAAATGGCCTATCTGATGAATGACCGTGATATGGAGCGCCGGGTAGACCGGCTAACCGAGCGTGAAGAGGCCCGGCTCAGCCAGGAGCTGCGTCCTTACCGCAAAATTCTGAAAGGAAAGAAAGCGGTGCTCTATACCGGCGGCGTCAAGAGCTGGTCGGTCATTTCCGCACTGAAGGAGCTGGGCGTTCAGGTGGTGGGCGTCGGAACGAACAAAAGCACAGAGGATGATGTCCGGCGGATCGCTGACCGTGTAGGTGACGATACCGAATATATTCCCGAGGGCGGTGCCGGCCGCATCCTCAAGACGGTCCGGGAACGCAAAGCCGATATGATGATCGCGGGCGGCCGCAATATGTATGTTGCGATGAAGGAACAGATTCCGTTCATTGATATCAACCAGGAGCGGCATAAAGCGTATGCGGGCTATGAAGGACTTCTGCGGCTCGCCAAGGAACTGACCTATTCGCTGGCCAATCCGATCTGGAAGCTGGCTGCCAGCCCGGCTCCGTGGGATAAGGAGGCGCCTCCCTATGACCGTTAACCGAAGAAGGAAGCCGGCTTCGGTCAATCCGATCAAGACCGGCCAGTCGCTCGGCGCCGTGCTGGCCCTGCAGGGCTGCTACCGTGCCATGCCTCTGCTGCACGGCTCACAGGGCTGTTCCGCTTTTCCCAAGGCGCTGCTGACCCGGCATTTCCGTGAGCCGATTGCAGTACAGACCTCCGCCCTGCAGGAGATGGACGTGATCTTCGATGCCAACCGCAATCTGGAGGAAGCTCTTAATCTGGTGCTTAGCAAGCACCGCCCCGATATCATCGGGATCATCGGAACGGAACTGACCGATGTCGCCGGGGTGGATTACCAGAGTATGCTCAAGTCCTACAAGCGGGAGCGGAATATGCGCGGGGGGCTTGCCTTTTCCGTGGTGCTGCCGGACTTCCGGGGCTCGCTGGAATCGGGCTTCAGCGCAGCGGTGGAGTCGATGATCGATGAAATGATCCAGCAGGTGGGCCACCGGGGTTCGAGAAGTGTGAATACCCGGCAGATTACGCTGCTGCCCGGATCTTTTTTGACACCTGCCGATGTGATGGAACTGAAGGAGATGATTTCTTCCTTCGGGTTCGAGGTGATCGCGCTGCCGGATATCTCGACCTCCTTGTCAGGACATTTGCTGACCGGGTTCTCCCCGCTGACCCGGGGCGGTGTGCCGCTGGATTCCATGCTGCAGAGCCTGCAGTCCGGGCTTACGATCGCCATCGGCGGCAGCATGGAGCGTCCGGCAAGAAGACTTCATAATGCGCTGGGTACGCCCTATAAGGTATTTACGCATGCGATGGGGCTGAAGGCTTCCGACGAGCTGCTGCATTTTCTGCATCAGATCAGCGGAGAGCCGGTACCGCTGCGTTATTGCTGGCAGCGCGAGAATCTGCTCGACAGCATGCTTGATGCGCATTTCCAGTTTGCGGGCATGTCTGCCATCGCTGCACTGGAGCCGGATCATCTCTGCTCGGTCTCGGGTTGGCTTGAGGAGCTGGGTGTGGAGCAGAAGGCGCTGATTGCCTCCTATGAAACACCGCTGGTTGCAGGGATGGAGCGCGAGGTGTGGATAGGGGATCTGGATGATGCCGAAGTGCTGGGCAAGGGGGCTGATCTGTGGATCAGCAATTCGCACGGTATCGCCGGAGCGCAGCGGATTGCTGCTGCATTTATGCCGGCGGGGTTCCCGGTATGGAATGAGCTGGGCGCATATATGTCTGTCTCCGTAGGATACAGAGGCGCCATGGAGTGGAGCAACAAAGCAGGGAATTTGTTAATGCAGAGGGAGGCTGGGCACCGTGAAAGTAGCGTTCGCCACAGATGATGGAAGCCGTGTGAATGCCCATTTCGGGCAAAGCCCAATGTTCGCTGTATATAATGTGACCAAAAATGGCGGTGAACTGGTAGAGCTGCGCAAGCTGCCGGCTGTTCTGAATCAGGATGAAGCCGGTAAAATTGACTGCCGCCTGACGGCTGTAGAAGATTGCACACTGATCTTCATCATGCAGATAGGCGCTTCAGCCGCCGCGCGGGTGACACGCCGCAAGATTATGCCGGTTAAGGTTCCATTCGGCAGCCCGATTGATGAGCAGGTGAAACGTCTGGTTGAGATGCTTCAGGGCAAGCCGCCGATGTGGCTGGCCAAAGTGCTGCGTGCGGAAGAAGACACGGTGAAAGGGGAGGAAGGGGATGGAACCATTGGCTGATGGAAAGATGGCAGTTCAGGTCGGACTTTTCCGGGAGGGGGCGGCGGTGAAACCCCGCCGCCGCAAAGTTGTAAAGGAGCTGGATCAGGGTACGGCGGATGCTTTCGTCCGCCGTTTGTGCAATCTGCTCGATACGGCTGATTTCTTCGGACGGCATGCCGCGCTGTCTCCGCAGGAGAAAATCGCCAAGCTGTTCCTGGCTTCCGCCGAGGACAAGAATAAATCGGACTTCAACTGTGCCGTATCTCCGAAGGTCCGCCAGCAGGTTCCGATTTTGTTCCAGGCTATCGCCGGAGTCATGGAAGAGAAGAGCGGAGCCATGGTGCAAAGCACCGCTGAGATTAATGTGGAGGGTTTTGGACGGGGGCTGCTGTATACCGGGCGTGTGATTCTGGTGCTGAAGAGCCTGCGGGCCGGTGCCCCTTTCCCGTTCACTTCAGAGGAGAAGACCATCCGCTACGGGGTGGAATGTGTCGAGGAAGGACTGGCTTTTTTGGAAAAATATAAGGAAATGACCGCATGCCACGGATTGTTCAGCCTTGAAGGCTAACGCTGCAAATTGATGATCAGTCACAAGGGGGGACGGGGATGGAGCCGCTTGCCGGAGGTTTGGAGCTGGAACGGTATGCCCGGCAGCTTAAGCTGCTCGGGGAAGAAGGGCAAAAGGCGCTGAAGGAAGCGACGGTGATGGTGGCCGGAATTGGCGGGCTGGGGGGAACGGCTGCGCTGTATCTGGCTGCGGCGGGTGTCGGCAGGCTTATTTTGGCCCATGAAGGGATTGTTGTCCCGCCTGATCTGAACCGGCAGATTCTGATGGATACGGATCACCTGAAGATGGAACGCATGAGTACAGCGATTGCCCAGCTGAAGCGTCTGAACCCGCATGTCGAAATTGAGGGCCACAATGCCAGAATTGAAATTCCTCTTGCCCGGCCCTGGGTGCAGGACGCTGATATTGTGATTGACGCCCGTTATGACTTTCCCGAGCGATATGCGCTGAACCGTCTGTGTGTAGATACCGGAACGCCTATGGTGGAAGCTGCTATGTATGGTTTTGAGATTTCCCTCACAACGGTCGTTCCCGGTGTAACCCCCTGCCTGGAATGCCTGTACCCGGATGTGGCGCCCCAGTGGGAGCCGCTTGGATTTCCAGTTCTGGGAGCCACCTCCGGAATTGCGGGTTGTCTGGCTGCGCTGGAAGCCGTAAAATGGATTACAGGGGTAGGGACAACTTATGCGGGCGTAATGCATCGCTTCAGCTCACTCGACTTCGCCTGTTACAGCGTCCATATTTCCCGTAATCCGAAATGCGCTTGCTGCGGAGAAGGAGGTACACCGTGAAAAGTCTCAAGCTATGTGACACGACACTGCGGGATGGCGAACAGGCGGCTGGAGTATCATTCACGAGGGCGGAAAAGCTGGAAATCGCAAAGTTGCTGTCGGAGTGCGGAGTGGAGCAGGCAGAGGTAGGGATTCCTGCCATGGGTACGCGGGAGCAGGAGGATATTGCGGCGATTGCCGGATTGAACCTCCCGATGAAGCTGATGACCTGGAACCGCTCGCTGCCGGGGGATATCGACAAGGCGCGGGCGACAGGAGTTAACTGGAGCCACGTGTCCATTCCTGTTTCGGAGATTCAGCTGCAAGGCAAGCTGGGGCTCTCAACAGATGAGGGACTGAACAAACTGCTGGGTGCGGCGGAGTATGCCCTTTCGCTGGGCATGACGGTATCGGTGGGCATGGAGGATTCATCAAGAGCCGATATGGGTTTTCTGGTCCGGCTGGTGAATTCGCTGCACCGGGAAGGCATCCGCAGGTTCCGGTATGCGGATACTGTGTCGGCGCATCATCCGGGACAGATTGCCGGGCGCGTAAGCACGCTGCTCGGTGAAGTTCCCGGTGATGTCGAGCTGGAGGTGCACTGCCATAACGATTTTGGCCTGGCATGTGCAAATACGCTGAGCGGCATTGCCGCAGGTGCGGTCTGGGCCAGCACCACGGTTGCCGGGATTGGAGAACGCACCGGCAACGCAGCCATGGAGGAAGTAGCGATGGCCTGGCACCACCTTTACGGCGGGGATAGCAGCGTAAGATTCGATCTGCTCAAAGGTTTGGCGGACAAGGTGATTGCCGCTTCCGGCCGCAGCGTGGGCGATGCCAAGCCGATCGTGGGCCAGCTGGCTTTTACCCATGAGTCGGGAATCCACGTGGATGGGCTGATGAAGGAGAGGGCTACCTATCAGACCTTTGATCCCTCGGAGGTAGGCCGGAGCCACCGTTTTGTACTGGGCAAGCATTCCGGCACCGGCGGCGTGGCCCATGTGCTGGACCAGTTGGGCCTGACAATCACACCTGACACCGCAGGGCGTCTGCTGGTGCGGGTCCGCGAATATGCCGAGTCCCACAAAGGCACGGTTCCTGAGTATATGCTGGTGCAGTGGCTGATGGAAGAGCAGCAGCGGGCACAGAATGTGGTTTAGGAACAACATTCATAATCATGTATCAAACAGCTCCTGGTTATTTAAGCGGGAGCTGTTTTTTTGTTGTTGGCGTGCCCAGAAGTACGCATTATCTAGTTGGTGAAAGTCCAACCAAGGGAGGGACCAAGCCACCTTTGTAGCTAGGATGCTTGCATATGGCGAAATCTGTGTGTAAAAGCGCATCGACAAAAGTATCAGTCAGAGACTGGGCGAGCAACAATCCAGGCCGCAACATCAAGTGAATCCTGCCGCGTCGTCAAAAAGGCCCTGCGAAGGGGAACAGAGGGAGCCGAGTCCCGCAACTATGGACGAAGGCCAAGGAAACTGTGCAGAACTTGGAACAGCAGTGAAGAACCCTCCGGCGTAATGGGAACGGCATGGATTGAAAGATAGTGCAGTGAACTGGGGAGACCCTCCCCCACACGGGAGAATTTTTTTTGTAGGAACCCGTAAAGAGACGCTCTATAAGTCCAGAAGACGAAGTGAACCGTCTGTGGGAAGGGAGTCCGAGGGGCTCATAGTACCGAAGAACCTAAGGACAACATAACCTTAGGGAGGGAAGGAGCCCTGCTTTGTTTATGCTTTTGGAGGAGGTACGAGTGAGTGAATGCCAAAGGGCTAACGACACCAAAGGAAAAAGTTCAAGAACTCCAAGAAAAGCTAGGTCATGCGGCCAAGGAGAACAGCAAGCGTAAATTCCATGCCCTGTACGACAAAATCCACCGCTGGGACGTGCTGTGCGAAGCCTGGAAACGGGTGAAGGCGAATAAGGGGGCTGCAGGAGTAGATGCCGTGACGCTCGCAGATATTGAGGAACAAGGAGAAACAAGCTTCCTCAAGGCTTGCGAGAGAGAATTGAAAGAAGGCAACTACTATCCCCAGCCCGTACGGCGGCACTTTATCCCAAAGAAAGACGGGAAGCTAAGACCGCTGGGCATACCCACTGTTCGCGACCGAGTCATACAGATGGCAACTAAGCTGGTAATTGAACCCATCTTCGAAGCAGACTTCGAAGAAGTCTCTTACGGATTTCGTCCGAAACGAAGTGCGAAAGGAGCGTTGGAACGAATTCGGAAAGCCTGCAACCGCAAAGGGAATTGGGTAGTCGACGTCGATATCCAAGGTTACTTCGACAATATTAATCAAGAGAAGCTCATGAAATTGATACAGATGCGTATCAATGACAGGCGGATCCTGAAATTAATACGGAAGTGGCTACAGGCGGGAGTCATGGAAGAAGGAAACGTAAAGCGATCTGATTTAGGCACTCCGCAAGGTGGCGTCATTTCACCGCTGCTGGCGAATATCTACCTGCACTACTTTGACCGATTGTGGGAGAAACACGGAAGTGGATTGGGAGAGCTGACAAGGTATGCAGACGACTTTGTAGTGGTCTGCAAAACCAAAAAGGACGCCGAACATGCGTATGAACTCATACGCAGAATCATGGAACGTCTGGAACTCACCCTACACCCGACGAAAACCCGAATTGTAGGCTTGTGGACAGGAGACGAAGGGTTCGACTTTTTAGGAATGCACCACCGAAAAACGAAAGCAGAAACTTCTCAAGGGAAGGTATATTATACCACGCAACAGTGGCTAACGAAGAAGGCAGAGGAACGGATCCGAGGCGTGGTCAAAAACAGATTAGCACCGCCGAGCATGCGCTCAAGATCGTTCGCGGAACAGGTGGAATGGCTCAATCCAAAAATTCAAGGATGGAGAAATTACTACTACACGAACTATAGCCAAAAGAGGTTAACTAAGCTGGATTGGTATATTTTGCAGAGATTAACCCGGTGGTATGCGAAGAAGAGACAACGTAGAAGATGGATGAGTTCATTATCTGAGGTTAAGTATATTGCCAACATGTATGGACTGAAAACGCTATTGTGATCTGCATGCCCATGAATGACAAACATCGGAAAGCCGTATGAGGGAAAACCTCACGTACGGTTTGATGAGGAGGGGCTGGTTTAAATCCAGCCCTTTACTCTAGTACGGGAGATTATGCAGTGCCGAAACATGCGGATATCCTGAAAGCTTCAGATGATATGGGCGGTGCAGGAGGATTGGACTCCATTTAGCTGAGTGAAGCGGACAGAGATTAATCAATCATGGAGGATTCGCTGCTGAGTAACGCATGTGAAGCAATGATTTATCAAAATTTGTTATTCTCTTCCGCCAGTGTGGTTAAGATATACTAATATGTCTGAAATGCAGAAGCGGAGGGAATCCTTGTGAATCCAAAATGGTGGAAGGAAAGTGTCGTATACCAGATTTATCCGATCAGCTTCATGGATAGTAACGGTGACGGGATTGGAGATCTGCGCGGGATTATGTCCAAGCTGGATTATTTGCAGGATCTGGGCGTGGATGTGATCTGGATCTGTCCGATTTATAAATCTCCAAATCATGACAACGGCTATGATATCAGTGATTATTGCGACATTATGAAGGAATTCGGGACGATGGATGATTTTGACCGGCTGCTGCGGGAGCTGCACTCGCGCGGAATGAAGCTGATGATGGATCTGGTGCTGAACCATACGTCCCATCAGCATCCCTGGTTTATTGAATCCAGAAGCTCGAAGGATAATCCCAAACGGGATTACTACATCTGGAGAAAAGGCAAAAACGGCGGTCCGCCGAATAACTGGGAGTCCTATTTCAGCGGTTCGGTCTGGGAGCTTGATCCCAAGACGGATGAATATTATCTGCATCTCTATTCTAAATTCCAGCCGGATCTGAACTGGGAAAACCCCGCCGTGATTGACAAGCTGCATGAAATGGTGCAGTGGTGGCTGAAAAAAGGGGTCGACGGCTTCCGGTTTGATGCAATCGCCCATATTGTGAAAAAAGGCGGATATCCCGACGCCTTGAATCCCCATGGAACGGCAACGGTGCGGGCGTATGATATGTTCTCCAATCTGGAGCATGTGCACACGCTGCTGCGCAACCTGAACGATCAGGTGCTCTACTTCTACGATATCATGACGGTCGGCGAAACCTCGGGTCTGGGCCCGGAGCAGGCCCTGGATTATGTCGGGGATGGACGCCGCGAGCTGAATATGACCTTTCAATTCGAGCATATGAATCTGGATTGCGCCGCGCCCGGCGGAGGAAAATGGGATACGGTACCCTGGAGCCTCCTGGAGCTTAAGAAGATTATCAGCAATTGGCAGACGGTCCTGCACGGCAAAGGCTGGAACGCCAACTATTTGTGCAACCATGACCAGCCGCGCTCGGTTTCCCGGTTCGGCAATGATCTGTATTACCGCATCCCCTCGGCCAAAATGCTGGCTACCTTCATTCACATGCTGGAGGGAACGCCTTATATCTATCAGGGTGAGGAGCTCGGGATGACGAATGCGGGTTTTGAGTCGATTGATGATTACCGGGATGTGGAGACGCTGAATTATTATGAAGAAAAACGTACGAATGGCGTTCCCGAAGCCGACATCATGGCCGCGATCCACAAAAAAAGCCGGGACAATGCCCGCACGCCGATGCAGTGGGACGATGGGGAGAACGGCGGGTTTACAACAGGCGTGCCATGGATCCGGGTGAACTCCAATTCCAGGGAGATCAATGCAGCGAGCGCGGTCAGGGACCCGGATTCGATCTATCATTACTACAAGAAGCTGATTGAGCTGCGAAAAAAACATCAGGTCATTGTCTACGGCGACTATACCCTGCTGCTGGAAGAGCATCCGGAAATTTATGCGTATACGCGCACGCTGGAGGAGCAGCGGCTGCTGGTAATCCTGAATTTTTTTGAGCGGGAGCCGGTATTTGAGCTGCCGGAGGATTTTCAGCCGGAGAAGCTGGAGCTGCTGATTTCCAATTACACGCCGAATAAAGAGGAAGACCTGCAGAGCCTGAAGCTCCGGCCTTATGAAGCGAGAGTCTATTTGCAGCGGCAGAGCCAGGTGAGATGAACTTAAAAAATTCGTAAAAGGGTAGAAGTGCGGAGGGGAAGTTGGAACTGAAGGAGCGGAAGCGCCCGCCTGAAAGCTTTTTGTAGGAAAGCCCGCACCGGAAGTATAATCAGTCACCGGATTTCAACTGCGGCCGAAAGTCCAACCATTTCCTGTAGTAACGACCAGACCCGTATGAAAATCTAAATTCCAACTGAACTAAAAGTGGCTAAAGAGTTGCCGTGACGCGGGAAGTATGACGAAATGGCGACTCTTTTTTGAGTTTACCCCTAAAAGGCGGTACAATTGCGTTACATTAGGCGGTGTATTCAAGCCCCGATATTAGGAGGAAAAGCAGGAGCATAGCCGCAGATTTGGGAGAGTTAAGGTTTGAATACACGCATTAGCATACATAGAAAAAGCTTGTGCAGGCGCTGCTGCGGGAGGAGAAGGAACATGGGCGAGTGGTACGAGGAGAGCTTTGGCGAGGATTATCTAATTGTATACAGGCACAGGGATTTCGGCGGGGCACGGCGCGAGGTGGAGAAAATGATCGGCTGGCTGGAGCTGCCGCAAGGCGCCAAAGTGCTGGATTTATGCTGCGGCATGGGCCGCCATTCCCTGGCGCTGGCGGAAGCGGGCTATGAGGTTACGGGTGTGGATTTGTCGGATGCGCTGCTCCGTGAAGCACGGGCGCAGGCCGGGGCAGAAGCGGTCACCTGGATACGTTCGGATATGCGCAGGCTGCCGCTTGAAGGCGGTTTTGCGGCTGTGGTGAATTTGTTTACTTCGTTTGGATATTTTGAAGAGGATGAGGAGCAGGTGAAGGTGCTGCGGGAAATTCACCGTATGCTGGTGCCGGGCGGCAAATTCATTGTTGATTTTTTGAATCCGGCCCATGTGATCCGTCATCTGGTTCCGCACTCAGTCCGTGAGGACGGGGACAACCTGATTGATGAGTCGCGGCGGATTGAGGATGGCTATGTCAAGAAGGACATCATCCTGACCTCAAAGTCAGGGGGTGCCCCCGCATATATCATGAGCGGGTCAAGCTGTATCCGCTGGAGAAATTCCGCGAGATGATTGCCGCTGCGGGCCTTCAGCTGGAGGCCGTGCACGGCAGCTATGAGGAAGATGAGTATGAGGCGGAGAATTCGCGGCGGATGATCTTTACGGGCGTGCGTCCCTAGGATGGTATCAGGGAGAAGATTCAGGGGAGGCGGCGACGGCATGATGCCAAAGACAGACATCACCACATGGGAAGGCGGCATTCTCCAGTTCTCGGTTCCGATGGCTCCGCCGCTGCGCCAGGTGAACAGCTATATTCTGCCTGACCGGAACGGACAGCTTACGGTGATTGACCCCGGGCCGCACACGCCTGAGGCGGAAGCGGCATGGGAAGCTGTGCTTCAGGAGCTGGACTGTTCCTGGAGCGCAATCCGGGATATCGTGGTGACGCATCATCATCCGGACCATTACGGTCTTGCCGGCTGGCTGCAGGCCCGCAGCGGCGGCAAGGTCTGGATGTCGGAACGGGCCCATGAAGAAGCCCGGCTGACCTGGGGAGCGGAGGGGATTCTGAATGAAGCGCTGCCGCTGTTCTTCCTCCGCTACGGCATGCCGGAGGACTGGGTACAGGGAATCAGGGAGCATCTGGAGAGCTTCCTGCCCCAGGTCACCCCGCAGCCGGAGGTGGCCTATATCAACGCGGCAGAGCCGTTCATCATGGGCAACCGCAAATGGCAGCCGCTGGTAACCGGCGGACATGCGCCGGGGCATTTGTCCTTTTATCACGGCGGCAGCGGGCAGATTCTCTGCGGCGATGCCGTGCTGCCGCAGATCTCGCCCAACATCAGCCTGCAGCCGGGCAGCGATCCGCAGCCGCTGCGCACCTTCATGGAGGGGCTGCGCGAGCTGCGCAGCCTCCGGGTGACCCGTGCGTTCCCGGGACACCGGGAACCGTTCACGGGCTTCACGGAGCGGGCGGACAGCCTGCTGCGCCATCACGAAGAGCGGCTGGAGCAGGCAGCCGCTCTGCTCGCGGGCGGCCCGCTCAGCGGCTTCGCGGTATGCGAAGCGCTGTTCCGCAGCCGCGTGTCCAGCGCGCACCAGATGCGGTTCGCGATGAGCGAGGCGCTGGCGCATCTGGCCGAGCTGGTGCGCCGGGAGCGGGCGGAAGTCACCGGGCCGGAGCCCGGCGGGGTGACGATGTTCGCGGCAGTTAATCAGGCTGCCCGCCCGGCAGCAGATGAATAGAGGCCAGGTTGCGTATACGGAGGGAACCCGAGAATAGAGGCCAGGCCGCGTATACGGGGTGAACCATGTATGCGCAGCCTGGCTTTTTTGGATCAACAACGGTAAAAGTGCGTTAATGAAGCCCACGAGGCGGATTCGCTCCGAAACAACGGCAGAAATGCCGTTGATGAAGTCCCGCAGACTAGATTGTTCGGTAAAAGTGCCGTTGTTGAACCGGTGAAGGCCGAATCTTGGAAATTATAAAGTTGAGGGATCATTCTAGATCTCCTCATTCCAACTAGTGCGTGCTCACTGGCTTATTCGCAAACGCTAGTTGGAAAAAGGGAGCTTATTTTTCCCGGAATTCAAAAATTCTGAGAATTAGATGGAAAAAGTAAACTTAATGGGGATAAATTCCTCGTCCAATGGCGAAATGAGCTGAATTAGTGTACCTTTTTCCACTTCATCTGCTGAAAAAAAGGGTGAGCAAGCAAATTAGTTTCCCTTTTTCCACTTAGAGTTGCCGTGGGATTCATGGGGAGTCGTTCTCCAGGTAACGCTAGACTGAAATTCAAGACGGCTGGACTGCCGTGGGGAACAGTGTATATCTACAACGGCAAAAGTGCCGTTGTTGAAGCGCCCGTAGCGGGTTTGCCCCGAAACAACGGCAAAAGTGCCGTTGTTGAAGCACCGCCGGCGGGTTTGCTCCGAAACAACGGCAGAAATGCCGTTGTTGAAGAACCCCGGGCTGGTTGAAGCGCCCGGGGTTGTTCGCACTGCATATAGACGGCTAGTCCACTTTTTTTATCTTGGACGGGTTGTTGATTTTGTATTTGACCGGATGCTGGGTGAGCTTTTTGGCGACGACCTTTGCCTCGAAGGAGAGGGTGTCGCCAACAGCCAGCTCCAGCTTTTTCAGCGTGGCGCTGTGGCTGGACCAGACTTCCTCGATGGCAAGATCTTGTCCCTCCACGGTCACTCCCTCATAAATGATTACCTCGTCGTCGTTATCCGAGAAATGATTGGGCACGGTTGTGAACTCTTTGACGGTGGCTGTCATCTGGAGTTTCTCGTCCGGCAGGACAAGGGCCGGTTTCTTTTTGGATTTAGCCGGCTTCTTCGGAGCCTCTGGCGTTTCATCGGCAGGTGCTGCCCCAGCAACTGTCGCATCTACCTCGGCAGCACCTGTCCCGGCAACAGCAGCACCTGCCCCAACAACAGCAGCACTTGCCCCGGCAACAGCAGCACCCGCCCCATCAACATCTGCACCTGCCCCAGCAAGTGTTGCACCTGCCCCAGTGCCTGCAGACGTTCCGGCTGCGGCCTGGACGTTTTCGTCCCCTTCAGCTCCGGGTGCTGCATCTACAGCGTCTGCATCCTTGTCTTCCTCCATAACCTCTTCGGAAGAGGTCGGGGAGTCCTCCGTCTTAACTGCATCGGAAGCTGCGCCTGCCCTTGAGCCGAAGGCGGCGGTCTGCATTTCTTTTAGATAAGCGGGATGAATGCAGTGCTGCTGCTTATTCTCGAACTGAATCACAACGGTCTGAGGATCCACATATCCGACAATTTCACAAGGCAGCGTGAACCCTTGCCGCTTATACAGATAAGTTTTTACCCGGGTAGCTGTACTGGACAAAAGATTCCATTCCTTGCAGCGCTCGATCAGCTCATCTTCGCTCTCAAAATCCTGTACTGACACCGGGCTGATTACAAACGAATAGGTCATCCTGGTGTTCACCTTCTTTCCAATCTATTATTCCAAGCGTTCTTACTGCCAAAACCCAGGGTACGGAAAAACGTAAACCTATTTCTGCAGGCCGGTAAAAGGGTGGGGACGTGCTAAATTCCGCCGAGCATCTACCCGGTATTCCGCGAACATCTCGCCGATTCTGCCGAGCATCTACCTGATTCTGCCCGAGATTCTGCCCGAAATAGATATACCCATCCGGCAAAGCTTGCCCGCTTCACTCGTGCTGCAGCTTGTCCGTTGCCGCCTTCCGGGAGGCTGCCTCAAGATCTTCGGGCGCATGCGGCTGGCCCAGCTCCTGTTCGCGCTCGGCCTGCTTCCGGTGTGCGATGCGGGAGCTGGCGGCAGCAGCTACAGCCCCGACAATATCGTCCAGATAGGTATGGATTTGGCCGGTGGTTTTGTCATTCAGACGCTCCAGCACACCGGGCTTCAGCTTGTCCACATAACCATAGTTGGTGAAGCCGATGCTCCCGTATACGTTCACAATTGAAAAAGCCAGAATTTCATCTACGCCGTATAAGCTTTCGTCGTTTTCAATCATATCCTGCAGAGGGGAGAGCAGCTTGCCCTCTTCGGCCAGCACATCCAGCTGGATGCCGGTCAGCACAGCATTCTGCACCTCGCGTTTGCTTAGCACCATCTCTACGTTATGCACACACTCTTCCATGGTCAGATTCGGATAGTATTTCTTCTGCAGCAGCATCACCAGCTCGGCGATTTCTTCCAAGGTTACTCCGCGTTTATGCAGCCAGAATGTGGTTGCTTCCGCGACCTTTTTGCTGTTTAGACTGTAAGGTATTTTTGCACTAGCATCAGCCATGTTCAGTCACCCCGTAATTTAAGTCTTAGTTTGATTGGTTTAGAAAATTGTACCCTGCCTGTGCAGTAATTGTCCAGAAACCGGCAATTTAGGATAAGCTGTTGTTATTTTTTGAGCAGAGGGCTCGTATACATAGCAGTACAACTGATCTCAAGCGTTGAAAGGGGTAATCATTCATGAAGCATATGAAACCAATCCGCGGGCTGTCCGCGGCTTGCCTGCTCGCAGTTCCATTAACCTTGTCCGGCTGCGGCCTGTTCGGCTCGGAGTCGGCATCGGTAGACCCGCCCCCCAGCGAGGTCGAAGCGCAGATGCTGCAGGTCAGCGGCGAGGGAACGCCGGATACAGGGGTACTCGGGCCTGTAGCGCTGGATGAGGCCGATCTTGCGGCAGGGGTGAGCACGGATACTGCGCCTGCGGCTGCAGCCGGGGAACGGACAACCGTTTTCCTGGAGGATGGCAACGGCCTGCTCGCACCGGTATCCCTAAGCTTGCCGGAAGGCGATAACACCGCCATGCTGAAGGATTCGCTTGCTGCGCTCGTCAGCAAGGGGCAATATGCTTCGGCATTGCCGGAAGGCTTCAAGGGTGTGCTTCCTGCCGGTACAGAGGTAAAGAACATCACCGTAGACAAGGATAAGCTGGCTGTGGTTGAGTTCAATTCCAAGTTTAACGATTACGAACCCGCAGATGAGCGCAAAATCCTTGAAGCGATCACCTGGACACTTACCGGCCAGGACGGGATTCAGGGAGTGCAGCTGTGGGTGGATGGCAAGAAGCTTACGGAGATGCCGCTGCAGGACACACCGCTGGACCGCCCGTTAACACGCACTCTGGGAATCAACCTGCCGAAACACGGCCCGCTGCTGATGAATTCAAGCGCGGTTACCGTATATTTTTCCGCAGCAACGTCTGACGGCACTCATCAGTATTATGTACCTGTTACCCGCTTTGTACCCGCAGGGCAGGATACGCTGAAAGCGGCGCTGAATGAGCTGATTGCCGGACCGGAATCAGAGAAGGGGCTGGAGATGGTGATGACCCAGGAAACTGTGCTGGATTCCGTGGAAGCGGGCCAGAACGGAGTGGTCACGGTTTCCCTCAACGATGATATGTTCGCCGACGGCAAGGGCATACCGGCGGAAATGCTGGAATCGGTCGTGCTTACCGTTGCTCAGAACTCGGACGATGCTCTGGTACAAATCCGCATGAACGGGCAAAAGACCGTTACCGGCACCAATAATGTAGATTACGGACAGCCGGTTTCGGCGCCGGAATATGTGAACGTACTCCCGCTGTAGAATCGAAAGCAAGGTCAAAAGATGCTTTTATGCCTGCTCTTTGGTAGAATAAAGCTTGCTAACAAGAAACGGCTGCCTGGAAGGAGAAAGAACTCTCCTGAACCGGCTGTTTGCCGTAAGCGTTGCAGGTATCTGTGCTGCGGGAACAAGACACTAAGCTGTCGCGTAAGCTCTTCCAAATCTTATAGATGAACTTTAATGGTGATGCCGTCCTGAGCAGTCGAGGACGGCATCCCTTTCTGCTTAGAATATAAGAGGGCGAAATGTTGCTGCAGGGGCTTTATTACCCGTAAACATACGTGCACAGGGCCAGGCGGAATTCACAACAAACTTAGAGCTAAAGATGTAGGAGGCAGAAAAGATGAGATCAAACGGGCGCCATGCAGATCAGCTTAGGCCGCTGACAATAACCACCCAAACCAATAAATATGCTGAAGGTTCTGTAATCATTGAAATGGGGGACACCAAGGTCATTTGTACCGCAACTGTGGACGAGAAGGTTCCCCCGTTCCTGAAAGGACAGGGCAAAGGCTGGGTCACGGCTGAGTACTCCATGCTTCCCCGTGCCACACAGACGCGCAACCAGCGGGAAGCGGCACGCGGCAAGCTGACCGGACGCACGATGGAAATACAGCGGCTGATCGGCCGGGCACTGCGTTCCGTGGTGAACCTGCATGCTCTCGGCGAGCGCAGCATTACGCTGGACTGCGATGTCATTCAGGCAGACGGCGGGACCCGGACGGCTTCGATTACGGGTGCTTTTGTAGCCATGGCTTTTGCGGTTAACAAAATTGCGCTGCAGCATAAGCTGAGCGTGTTTCCGATTACAGATTATCTGGCGGCGATCAGCGTGGGGGTTGTCGGCGATGAGACGCTGCTCGATCTGAACTATGAAGAGGATTCCAAGGCGAAGGTCGATATGAATGTGGTGATGACCGGCGGCGGGGCTTTTGTAGAGGTCCAGGGCACCGGCGAAGAGCGTCCGTTCACCCGCCAGGAGCTGGATCAGCTGCTGGGCCTGGGCGAGAAGGGGATTTATGAGCTGATCGCTGTGCAGAAGGAAGTGCTGGGAGCCATCGCGCTCAAAATTCCTGCAGGCCAAACCGGCCAAGAGGTGTAGTATGGAGTCCGGCAGCGGTGTTCTGATTGTAGCGACGAAGAATCAAGGCAAGGTGCGCGAGTTCCAGCATGCGTTTGCACCGCTTGGCCTGACCGTTAAAAGCATGTTCGATTATCCCGGTCTGCCCGATGTGGTGGAGGATGGAACGACTTTTGCCGAGAATGCGCTGAAAAAGTCAAAAGCGGTCGGGGACGCCCTCGGCTTCCCCGTTCTGGCGGATGACTCCGGTCTCTGTGTCGATGCCCTGGATGGAAAACCGGGGGTCTACTCGGCCCGTTATGCGGGTGAAGGCGCGGACGATATGGAGAATAATCTGAAGCTGCTGAACGAGCTGGAGAAGCTGAAGCAGGGGGAAGACACCGGCCAGCCGCTGCTAAGTACAGCCCGCTTTGTCTGTGCTTTGTCTTTGTACGATCCAGTGACGGGCACAGAATTGACTGCTGAGGGAACCGTGGAAGGCTGGATCACCTCTGAGCAGGCGGGGGCAGGCGGCTTCGGCTATGATCCCCTCTTTTACCTGGCAGAGTATGAAAAAACCATGGCCGAGCTGACGCTGGAAGAGAAGCAGGCGATCAGCCACCGGGGCAAGGCGCTTATGCTCTTAACCGGGAAGCTTGCGGCGCAGCAGGGACAGCAGGGACAGCAGAATCAGTAAAAGCAACCCTAACTTAAAATGAATGAAGGCTATGCTGCCCAAGTGAGGGACAGTATAGCCTTTTTTTGGTACATAATTTGGAAATTAGATGATATTATCCCCCGACTATGGAAATTTCTCCCTAGATTAATCAGGTGCTTTATATGACAATAAGATTGCCTTCATCCTTCTTGCGTTATAAATTCTCCCACATGCTCACCATCCCCCAACCGTTATGCAGGTATAAGCAGGTGCCCGGACAACATTACCGAGATTGCAACCCGTGAACAGCAACACCAGTAAGGGCACAGATTATTTTTCGTGCGCTTTTTTGTGTGCTTAATCTACCATCCTGATCTCGTGAATCTGATAGAGACACTGGATGAAGGTGAATCCGAACCAGGAGGTGACTTTGGGGAGCTTTGCCTGTAAAGCAGTACTGTAAGCTATGCATTGAACCGAGGAGGTAAATGAAAATGAAGTCGAAAAACAGCAGATTTCGAAAAACCTTTGCGCTTGGCATGGCCGTTGCTCTTGTAATCGCACTCTTTTCAACGATAGGCACCAGTGTCAAAACTGCAAATGCGGCTGCGGGTTACAAGCTCGTCGGTTATTATGCTTCCTGGGCGGCCTACGGGCGGTCCTACAACGTAACGGATATCGATCCCGGTAAAATGAATGTGATCAACTACGCGTTTGCCGATATATGCTGGAACGGGGTTCACGGCAATCCTGACCCGACCGGACCGAATCCGGTCACCTGGACCTGCCAAAATGAGCAAGGCCAAACGATCAGCGTTCCGAATGGAACGGTTGTGCTGGGTGATCCCTGGATTGATGCCCAGAAAAGCTTCGGGGATGACAAGTGGGATGATCCGATTAAAGGCAACCTGAAGCAGCTCTGGAAACTGAAAGAAAAGAACCCGAATCTCAAAACGGTGATATCCATTGGCGGCTGGACCTGGTCAAACCGTTTCTCGGATGTTGCCGCTACAGCAGCGACCCGCGAAGTATTCGCGAATTCCGCAGTCGATTTCATCCGCAAATATCATATGGATGGTGTCGATCTGGACTGGGAATACCCGGTCAGCGGAGGGCTGGCAGGCAACAGCTACCGTCCGGAGGATAAGCAGAATTATGTGCTGCTGCTGCAGAAAATCCGTGAAAAGCTGAATGCCGCCGGAACCGCTGACGGCAAAACCTATCTGCTGACCATTGCCTCCGGTGCAAGCCCTGCCTACGTTCAGAATAACAATCTCAGCGGGATTGCGGCCATTGTCGACTGGATCAACATTATGACCTATGACTTCAACGGCAGCTGGAACACGACTACCGGACACAATTCTCCGCTCTACTATGACCCGGCGGCAGCCTCGTCAGGTCTGAGCGATCCGGCGAATTTCAATATCGACAAGGCTGTCACAAGCTATCTGGCAAACGGAGTCCCTGCGAACAAATTGGTCTTGGGCCTGCCGTTCTATGGACGCGGCTGGGGCGGTGCGCCGGGTACAGGAAACGGGCAATATCAGGTGTCAGCCGGTATTTCGTCTACAGGCACTTGGGAAAAGGGGAATTATGATTTCTGGGATCTCGAAGCCAACTATATTAACAAAAACGGTTATACGCGCTACTGGAACAACACCGCTAAAGTTCCATATCTCTATAATCCGTCTACACAAACATTCATCAGCTATGATGACGCGGAGTCCATCGGCTATAAAACCAGCTACATCAAAACCAAAGGTCTAGCAGGAGCGATGTTCTGGGAGACCAGCGGCGACCGCAACAAAACGCTGCAAACCAAGCTGAACACCGATCTGGGCGGCGGAGTAGTGCCGACCCCTACGCCGACAGCTACAGTGAAACCAACAGCAACGCCAACGGCCACAGTGAAACCGACGGCTACACCGACGCCAACAGCTACACCGACGCCGACGCCAACGGCTACAGTGAAACCAACCCCAACGCCTACATCTACTGTGACGCCGACGGCAACACCGGGGCAATGTTCGGCGGAGGCTTGGAGCGCAACAGCCGTATATACCAAGGGGCAGCAGGCCTCCTATGGAGGTGTGCTGTATGAAGCCCAGTGGTGGACACAGGGGGAACGCCCTGATCTGAGCGGGGCCTTCGGGGTCTGGAAGGCGATCGGCAGCTGCGGCAACACCACGCCAACGCCAACGCCGACGGCTACGGTGAAACCAACATCAACACCTGTACAGACGGCAACACCCGTGCCAACCGCTACAGTCAATCCGTCGGCCACGCCCGGCGCATCCGCCTGGGCCGCAGGAGTGGCCTATACAACAGGCGATAAAGTAAGCTACAGCGGCAAAACGTACACCTGCCTGCAATCTCATACCTCGCTGGAGGGCTGGGAACCGGCGGTAACACCGGCCCTATGGCAGCTGAACTAGAATAATAGGGCAGGCATCATACAACGGCGTTCCGGCAGCAACCTCCCTTCCGGGTTTATTTTAACGGTACAGGATTTGTGCAAGCGAACGCCGTTTCTGCATTTTATGGCAATAACATGATCTGAAAGTGGAGGAATGCAAGATGAAACGATTGAAGTCAAGGCGTGTAACATTACCTTCTCTGCTGGCGGTATTGATGGGGCTGACCCTTCTCTTGCCCTTCTATCCAGGGTCAGGAAGCAGCGCTAAGCTGGTGGCAGTCGCGGCCGGAGCTGCTGCTGAGGCACCACCGCCTGCTGCGGACCATCCCCGCAAGATTGTTGCCTATTTCCCTGAATGGGGGGATCAGGAGAACAAAGGCTTTTATACGGTGAGCAAAATTCCTTGGAGCAAAATCACACACATTAACTATGCTTTTGCCAAAGTGAATGCCCAGAACAAAATTGACTTCATGGACCGTGCAGCGGCGATTGAAAAAGACTATTCCGGTCAGCTTACCGATGTGCCGTTCAAAGGGCATTTTAATCAGCTGATCAAATACAAACGGCTCTACCCGGATGTGCGCACCCTGATTTCCGTCGGCGGCTGGTCCGCCTCAGGCGGTTTTTACAATATGGCGAATTCGGCGGCAGGCCGGGAGACCTTTGCCAACAGCGTGGTGGATTTTCTGCGCACATATCAGTTCAACGGGGTAGATATTGACTGGGAATATCCGTCCGGCACCGCACTTTCCGGCAACCCGATTGACTCCTCCGTGGCCGAGCCTTTGCGTGCGGTCAATTATGACAACTATGTGCTTCTGATGAAAAAGCTGCGTGAAAAGCTGGATCTCGCGGGTGCGCAGGATAACCAGAAATATGACCTGACTATCGCTGCGACGGCTTCTTCGTGGGTTCTCGGCGGGATGAAGCTTGGTGAAGCGAATTCCTATTTGGATTGGGCAAATCTCATGACCTATGATTTCCACGGCGCGTGGAACGGCTATGTGGGGCCGCAATCCGCCCTCTACCCGGATTCCCGCGACACGGAAACGGCTGCACTGGGTACGCCGGTGCTGAACACGGACTGGGCAGTCCGGTACTATCTCGGTACACTTCCGCCTGAAAAAATCGTCATTGGGGTTCCTTACTACTCGCGGGGCTGGAAAAATGTCAGCGGCGGGATAAATAACACGGGCCTCTATGGTACTGCTCCGACTACGGGCGGGGGAGCAGACGGAATTTACGGCATCTGGAATGATCCTGCTCCGGAGAAGCCTTCCGGGGCTAACCCCGTCTGGCATATCCTGAATCTGCTGAAAGATCCGGCCAATCAGCGGTTTTTTGACCCTGTAACCAAAACACCGTATCTGTACAACGCAGACAAGAAGGTGTTCCTGACTTATGAGGATAAGGAATCGCTGGGCTACAAGCTGAACTATATTAAGGAAAAAGGCCTCGGCGGGATGATGCTCTGGGAGCTGACGGGAGACTATTCCCAGCAGGCGGACGGCACATGCACATACGGCAGCTCGCTGACTGACTATGCCTACGAACAGTTGAAAACGGCTGGTGCGCCGGGCGGCCCCGTCAAGCCGGTATTGCCTTCACCCAAAAATTTCAGCATTTCCTTCGGCGGCACCTACGATCATCCGAACTATACCTATTCGCTGAAAATAACCAACAACACTGGAGCGGAGATTCCCGGGGGCTGGAAGCTTGAATTTGATCTGCCGACCACAACTGCGCTGACCTCAGCCTGGGGAGCGGGAGCTGTGGAGCGAATCTCGACAGCCTGGGATTTCAACCGCTACCGGCTGACCGGAACGGCATCACAAGCCATAGCAAATGGTGCGACCCTTGAGCTGCAGGGCATGATGAAGCTGAATTTCTCCGGCGGTCCGCAGCGTTTTATCCTGAACGGCAGCTCGTCGCAGAAGGAATACGACAAGCTGTATGGAGGTGTGACCCCAACCCCGACACCGTCAGCCACGGCAACGGCTACCGCGAAGCCAACACCAACGCCAACAGCCACAGTAAAACCGACGGCTACACCGACACCAACGCCAACAGCCACAGTGAAACCGACGGCAACACCGACGCCGACGCCAACAGCTACAGTGAAACCAACCCCAACGCCTACATCTACTGTGACGCCGACGGCAACACCGGGACAATGTACGGCAGAGGCTTGGAGCGCAACAGCCGTATATACCAAGGGGCAGCAGGCCTCCTATGAAGGTGTGCTGTATGAAGCCCAGTGGTGGACACAGGGGGAACGCCCTGACCTGAGCGGCACCTTCGGGGTCTGGAAAGCGATTGGCAGCTGCGGCAACACCACGCCGGCGCCGACGGCTACGCCAACGGCTACGGTGAAACCAACATCAACGCCTGTACAGACGGCAACACCCGTGCCAACCGCTACTGTCAACCCGTCCGCAACGCCCGGCGCATCCGCCTGGGCCGCAGGAGTGGCCTATACAACAGGCGATAAAGTAAGCTACGACGGCAAAACGTACATCTGCCTGCAATCGCATACCTCGCTGCAGGGCTGGGAACCGGCCACGACGGCCGCCCTTTGGCAGCTGGACTAAAAGCGGGTAGGGAATGGGCACAACTTTTCAAACCGCATTTATTGTAATCATGGGTTGTCATACAGATTCACATTGTTCGGCAAAAGCTTGCAGGGAAGGCATCGCTTTCCTCTGCAAGCTTTTTTGTGGACTGAAAAGGAGGAGAATTTCTTTTTTTATTTTATTTTAGAAAAAAATATTCATTTTTATGGCAAAGCCTGCTATACTCCTAAGAAAGAGAGGGTTAAGTTAGGGAATCTGACATTGGCGTAACTCTCGTCTTACACCACTATTAAGGGGGATTTTGTGTGAGGACAAACAGACCGTTCTTTATTCTGTCGCTGTTCGTTGTATTGGCGTTGTCGATGCTGCTTGCCGGGTGTGGAGGAAATGGAAATCCGGCTGCTCCGGCCAACACTGCAAATGCCACCGGTGCACCTGCTGAACAGACGGATAGTCCCCAAGCGGAACCTGTTACGCTGGAATTTTGGACGATTGCCCTTCAGCCTACCTTTAATGACTATTTCAATGATCTGATCGCGAAATACGAGGAAAGCCACCCTGGTGTAACGGTTGAATGGAAGGATTATCCCTACGATGCCATCTCACAAAGGCTGCTGACAAGTACAGCCAGCGGCAAAAGCCCCGATGTAGTAAATCTCAATACAGAATTCGCCAGCCAATTGGGGAGCAAAGGTGCTTTACTGAATCTGGCGGAATATCTAACGGGTGAAGAGAGGAATTCTTACTTTGAAGGGATTTATAACTCTACTGTTATTGACGGCAAAGCTTATTCTCTTCCATGGTATACAGGTACGGAAGTCTTATTCATGAATAAAAAGCTCGTGGAGAAGGCAGGCCTGGATCCTGCCAATCCGCCGAAAACCCGGGAAGAGCTGATCGAGTGGGCCCGTCAGATTCATAAGCAGACCGGTGCGGCCGGTTATGCGCAGCAGCTTGTATCCAAGCTGTTCCCGATAGACGGAATCTCCATTCTGAATGAGGACAAAACAGCAGCGGCCTTCAATACGCCTGAAGCTGAGGCAATGATCTCCCAAATGCGCGATTTGATGAAAGAGGGCGTGGTTCTGAAGGAGGATGCGGATTTCAAAAAGCAGATCCAGTATTTTTCCGGTGAACAGGTAGCTTTCCAGCTGTCAGGACCAACGTTTATCAATTTTATCAAAACCTCGGCGCCGGATGTGTATGCAAATACGATTGCGGTTCAGCTTCCGACAGGCAAAGCCAACCTGCGCCTCTCCAATTCCATGGATCTGGTTGTGCCGCAGAAGTCGAAGAATCCGGAGCAGGCGGTGGAATTCGCCGCATTCGTGACCAATGCGGATAATCAGACTTCCTTCTCCAAGGTTGCCAACACACTGCCGTCCTCTAAAGCATCGATCCAAGATCCTTTCTTCACGGAATCCGACGGTACTCTTGAAGCTGAGGCGAAGGTTGTTTCTTCGCAAAGCCTGGATAAAGCTACTGATTATATGGTCGGAGTTCCAAGCGCATCCGATATCAACTCCGCCATTGCCCGCGGATTCCAGGAAATATTGCTAAACGGGGCGGACATCAAGCAGACACTGGATGCCGTGGAGAAGGAAGTGAACAGAATCATAAGCCAGGGTTCATAATCCGGTTGCGGATTCGGGGAGGCGCTGCTCCTCCCCTCTTTTAGAAAAGAGCGGAAGGGAGGAAGATTGAATGAAGAGCTGGTTTCGTTCCGAGTCTTTCAGCGCTTGGGCGTTTATGACGCCGGGTCTTTTGTTTCTCGCTGCTTTTACATTCTGGCCGATCATTTACGGAATTCCGCTTTCATTAACCGATTATTCGGTCATTACCGAAACGCACTATGTGGGTTTTGAGAATTTTACCAGAGCCTTTCAGGATCACAATTTTATCATTTCGTTATGGAATTCGCTGGTGTATGTCTTGATTGTTCCGGTTATTCAGGTGATTTCCATCCTTATGGCTATCCTTGTAAACAGCCGCATTCCGGGCGTGAAGATGTTCCGGACAGCTTATTACATTCCGGTCGTGACTTCGATGGTGGCGGTGGCCCTGATTTGGAGCTGGCTGCTGGGCAATAACGGGGTGGTTAATTATCTGCTTATACAGGCGGGTATCATCAGCGGACAGGTATCATGGCTGTCAACCAGCAGCACTGCCCTGTACGTTCTGATGTTCATCACCATGTGGAAAGGCCTCGGTTATTATATGATGCTCTATCTGGCAGGTCTTCAGGGTGTTCCCTCAGATCTGTATGAAGCGGCCAGAGTGGACGGGGCGAACTTCCTGAAGCTTATTATTCATGTCACTATTCCCCTGCTGAGGCCCCATATCCTGTTCTGTACACTGATCTCGGTTATGGGGGCAATCCGGGTATTTGATGAGGTGTACATTCTGACAAAGGGCGGACCGGGAACCTCCACTCTTACCTCAAGCGTGTATATTTTTCAAAAGGGGCTGGAACAGTTCAACTTCGGATATGCGTCGGCGCTTGGCCTGATAGTCAGTGTTCTTGTAGGGGCGCTTAGCGTTCTGGTATTCCGGCTCAATCGGAAAGGCGGGGTGAACTCATATTGAACCCAACCAGCAGATCAACCAAACAGCTGATCACAGGAATCCGCTATACCATCATCTACACTCTGTTAATTCTGTTAGCCCTGTTCATGATGGGACCTTTCCTCTGGCTGCTGAGCGTATCGCTGATGCCCGGCAGGAATGTGTTCTCAAACCCGCCGGCCATCCTGCCGGCGTTCATCGACTTTGACAACTACGTGCAGGTCTGGAAGTTCATGTCCTTCCCGCGGTATATCTCGAACACAGTCATTATTACAGCGCTTGGGGTAGTATTTAATATTTTGCTGTCCAGTCTGACGGCATATCCGCTGGCTGTTTTTCATTTCAAAGGCCGGAATATCGTCTTCTCACTGCTGATAGCCACTATGATTATTCCGTCCTCGACAGCGATGATCGTGCATTATTTGACCATCCAGGCCTTTCATCTGGGAAATTCATTTCTGGGCGTGGTGCTTCCGGCCGCCGTCTCGGTGTTCAATATCTTTCTGATGCGCCAGACCTTTCTGGGGGTTCCGTCCGATATCCGCGATTCGGGGAAAATGGATGGCGCTTCAGAGCTGCGCATCTTCTGGCAGCTGGTCCTGCCGCTCGTCAAACCGGGGATTGCCGTGATTGGGCTGCTTGAGGTTATGGCGTTCTGGAATAACTTTCTGTGGCCGATTGTTGTACTTGAAGACCCCGGAAAATATCCGCTGGCAGCAGCGCTTACGTACCTGAACGGCCAGTTTTCCTATAACTTTGGCTGGATTGCCGCGGGAACTATGATATCGGTTACGCCAATTATTGTCGTCTTTCTGTTCACACAGAGATATTATATGGAAGGAATCGCAGGCGCCATCAAAGGTTAGATGGCGAATACTGACAGAGAGGATGGCGGGTATTCATGTCGAAGTCATACACAATCGCTTTTGTGCCGCTGGATGAGCGGCCCTGCAATTACGGGTTCCCCCCTCTTTTGGCCAGGGGAACAGAATTTGAGGTGCTGCGTCCCCCGATGCAGCTGATGGGGCTGAAAAAACGTCCCGGAGATGTAGACGGGTTGTGGACATGGTTCGAGGAAGCCTGCTGTCAGGCGGATGGAGCCGTCGTTGCTTTGGATACGCTGCTATATGGAGGGATTATTCCTTCCAGATTGCATAGCTTGAAGCTGGAGGAGCTGGCTGCAAGGCTGGATAAGCTGCGCGCCTTCAAACGCAGGCACCCGAAGCTGGTCATTTATGCCTTTCAGCTCATTATGCGCTGCCCGCAGTACTCGATTTCGGACGAAGAACCGGATTACTATGCCGACTGGGGACGGGAAATTTTTCGCAAAGGCTTCATCAGCCACCGCAAGGAGCTGGGAGCAGCCTCGGACGAGGAACTTCAGGAGCTTGCAGAAATTGAAGACCGCCTGCCCCGGCAAATACTGGATGATTATCTGGGCCGGCGGAGCATCAATATCGAAGCGAACAAGCTGGTGCTGGAGCTGGTGAAGGAAGGCATTATCGGGTTCATGATCTTTCCGCAGGATGACTCGGCTCCCTTTGGACATACGGCCAAAGACCAGCAGAAGGTACGTTCACGGATTACTGAGCTTGACCTGGAGCTTAGAGCTTATATGTATCCTGGTGCCGATGAGGTGGGGTGCACCCTGCTGGCACGGATGATCAATAAGGCCACAGGAACAGTGCCGCTTATTTATCCGCGGCTGTCATCGGTACAGGGGGCGTTTGTCACCCCGCTGTTCGAGGACCGTTTTTTCTATGAGACGCTGAAGTACCAGATTACAGCCGCGGGCGGCCTGATTGCCTCCAGTGCCGGGGAGGCCGATCTCGTGCTTCTGGTCAATACGCCGGGTGAGACCATGATCGAAGCGGCATCGCAGCAGGGTTCCTTTTTCAGCTATGATGTGTACCGGAACCTGATGGAAATTGTGGAATACGGGGATTATATCTTGAAGCATAAGGGAAAGCCAATCGCCGTAGCCGATGTCGGATACGCCAATGGCGGGGACCGGAAGCTGGTGAAGATGCTGCGGGAGAAAAATATTTTGTTTAAGCTGGCCGGATATGCGGGCTGGAATACAAGCTCGAACACGCTCGGTACAGTCATTTCTCAGGCAATGATATACCTGCATTACGGACGTACACAGGAGCATTTGGATTTTCTCGGCCTCCGTTATGCCGAAGATGTCTGCTACTGCTCGGTTGTCCGGGGCGAACTCAGCGATGGTCCGGTCCAGGACATGGGTTTCGGCAAATATCTGCTCGACGGGCAGCGCGGGAGTGTAGCGTCCATGGTTGAACAACGGCTGCGTCAGGAGTTGGCTGTTAGAATTGACGGCCCGGAGGGAAGGGTAGAGATTACAGACTGCTACATGCCGTGGAACCGGATGTTTGAGGTGGGATTGTCCGTCCGTTTTGAGCCTTCTGGAGAATAGAAGGAAAAGTTGACTACAAGAGAGAGGGTGGGGACCCTGAATACAATAATACAGAAGCTGCATCACGGACTGATCGTATCCTGTCAGGCACTTCCGGGTGAACCGCTGTATGGTGCCGAAATGATGGCACGTATGGCAGCGGCTGCTGAGGAAGGGGGCGCGGTTGGCATCCGGGCTAATGGTGCCGCGGATGTCCGCGCCATCAAGAGCGCGGTTTCACTGCCTGTTATCGGCATTGTAAAGAGGGATTATCCGGATTCGGCGGTGTACATCACCCCGACGCTAAGAGAAATAGAAGAACTGCTTGAAGCAGGAGCCGATATGATCGCGTTGGATGCGACTGGGCAAAAGAGACCGGAGAACTGCACGCTGGAGCAGATGGTCGCCTTTTTGAACCGGAACGGAACGGCTTCAATGGCCGATATTTCGATTCTGGAGGAGGCTATCCATGCTGAAGCCCTAGGGGTCAGCTGCGTCTCAACAACACTCTCGGGTTATACACCGTACTCCCTTCAACAGGAGGGCCCTAACTTTGAACTGCTGCAAAAAGCGGTTGAGCGTTTATCGATCCCTGTTATCGCTGAAGGCAGGATGATTGAGCCGGATCAGGTCCGGAAGGCCATGGATTTGGGTGCGTATGCAGCAGTGGTGGGTTCAGCCATAACAAGACCCCAGTTGATTACAGGGCGGTTTGCGGCAGCAATAAGAAGGGTGGAAATGAACAATGGAAATGACAGACCGGATTAATACGTATTATCCCTCCATGACCAAATCAGAGCAGAAGGTGGCCAAATGTGTTCTTGAGCACCCGGATAACCTGATCTACCTTTCTGTAACAGAGCTCGCGGATTTTGCCGGTACAGGAGAGACGACGGTTATGCGTTTCTGCCGCAAAATCGGATTCAAGGGCTACCAGGATTTTAAGCTGATGCTTGCCCAAGGGCTGCCGAAGCAGCAGGCCCCTTCTGGAAGGGATGGCGGGGACGCGGATGATGCGACGCTTCTGTACGAGTCGATGGTCAACATTCTCCAGTCAAGTCTCGGTATGCTGGACCGTGAACAGCTGGAGGAGTCGATTAATCAAATCGATGCGGCGCGCCACGTGCAGTTTTTTGGAGTGGGCTCATCGGCCATTACCGCACTGGATGCCAAAAACCGCTTCCTGCGGATTGGAAGACGGGTTGAGGCGATTGCGGACAGCCACATCCAATCGATGATGGCTGTAACGATGGGCGAAGGGGATGTCGCCTTCGGCATCAGCGTCTCCGGAAGCACACTGGATACCAATGATATGCTGATGAAAGCGAAGCAGAACGGGGCAAAGGTTATTGCCATGACCAATTATGCCAAGTCTCCCATAGCGTCCATTGCAGATATCGTTCTCCTGACAGCCGGGAAGGAATCGCCTCTTGAAGGAGGGTCCATGGGCGCGAAAATCTCCCAGCTGTTCATTATTGACCTGATCTGTAAAGGGCTGGAGCGGAGGCATGCGGATGAGACGAAAAACATGAAGGAACTGACGGCAAGGGCTGTCATCGACCGAATCTATTAAGGGAAGCGATAGCGGTAAAGGAGGGAGAGGGATGAGGCAAGTCATCGGAGTGGATATCGGGGGTACGGCCGTCAAAGGGCTGGTGATTGACGAAGCTGGAGCAGTGTGGGCAGAAGCCAGGCGGGATACGGATGCCCGACAGGGCAGGGAAGCAATATTGGGCAAGCTGGAAGCGCTGGTCCGCGAGCTGCTGGAGGTCTGCCCCTTGGTCCAGGCAATCGGCATAGCTTCGGCGGGGAGAGTGAATACGGATACCGGACAGGTGGTGTATGCCACCGATAATCTGCAGGGCTGGCAGGGGCTTCACCTTGCCGAGTGGGCAGCCGGTGCCTTCAGGCTTCAGGCTGCCGCCGACAATGATGCCAATGCCGCGCTGCTGGGCGAAGCGTGGCTGGGAGCAGGGCGCGGACATCAGGACCTGGTTATGCTCACGCTGGGCACTGGTGTAGGCGGGGCTTATATGGTACACGGTACTCTTGGCCGCGGCATCCATTGGAACGGCGGGGAATTCGGACACAGCGTTCTGGTTCCCGGCGGCCTCCCCTGCAATTGCGGCAAGCAGGGCTGTGTGGAGCAGTATGTCTCGGGTTCCGCCCTGCTGCGGCTCGGACTGGAGCTGACAGGCCGGACCTATGGACATGGATCAGAGCTTATGGCCGATGCGCGGGCGGGGGATTCGGGCGCATTGCGGGTGCTGGAACGCTTCGCAGCAGATTTGGCGGTTGTGCTCAGCAATATCAGCGTCACATTTGATCCGGCACGCATCATCATTGGCGGAGGGGTTATCCATGAACGGGAAATATGGTGGCCGCTGCTGAAGAACAAGCTGAAGGATGAAGGTCTATCAGAGCTCCTTGCGGCGGCTGAACTCGGGAACCGGGCCGGTTGCTTTGGGGCGGCCAAGCTCGTGCTGGAACGCTTCGGGCAGCTGCCGGCCGGCTCCAGGAAGGAGGACACAGCATGACCTTTGAACGCATAAGACCAAGCGATGTGATCATCATCGGCGGCGGGCTTGGCGGAACGGCGGCGGCTCTCGCCGCAGCCAAAGCGGGGATGCGCGTAATTATGACCGAGGAAACCGATTGGCTCGGCGGCCAGCTTACCTCCCAGGCGGTTCCGCCGGATGAGCACCGCTGGATCGAGAGCTCCGGCTGCACGGCATCTTACCGGGAGTTCCGCAACAGGGTGAGAGATTATTACCGGCGGAATTATCCGCTTACGGCGTCTGCCAGGAACAATCCGCTGCTCAATCCGGGAAACGGCTGGGTCAGCCGGCTTGCCCATGAGCCGAAGGTTGCGTTAAGCGTTCTGTACGAAATGCTGGCTCCCTATATAAATACGGGGCGGATTAAAGTGCTGTATCATACGGTGCCTGTCCATGCGGAGACAGCGGGAGATGAAGTGACGGAGGTGACGGTCCTGCATAAGGAGAGCGGGGCTGAAATCAAGCTGCATGGCGCATATTACCTGGATGCAACGGAATGCGGGGATTTGCTGCCGCTCGCCGGTGCAGAGCATGTGTGTGGTGCCGAATCACGGAATGAGACCGGGGAGCCGCATGCGCTGGAACAAGCGGACCCGCTCGATATGCAGTCGATTACGCATGTGGCTGCCGTCGATTATGTGCCGGACGGCGATTTCACGATAGACTGCCCTGAGGACTATGACTATTGGCGCCAGTATGTTCCCTCCTTTTCCCGGTACCCGATCCTCAGCTGGTACGCCTCCGATGCAAGTGACACAACCAAGCTGAAGCAGTTCACCATGTTTCCCAATGAAGAGGGAATTATGCCGCTCTGGGATTACCGGCGGATTGTCGATCCTTCCATCTGGAGCCAGCCGCTGAATGACGGCGAAGTAACCCTGCTGAACTGGGCGCTGAACGATTATTACGCCGGTCCGTTGATCGGAGTATCTCCTGGAGAACGGGAGTCGCATCTGAAAGGGGCCAGACAGCTGACGCTGTCCCTCGTCTACTGGCTTCAGACGGAGGCTCCGCGCCTGGACGGCGGGAAGGGATACCCGGGTGTGAGGTTGCGCGGGGACGTGCTCGGGACAGAGGACGGGCTTGCGAAGTCCCCCTACATCCGCGAAGCAAGACGAATCCGGGGGCTCTACACCGTTACCGAGCAGGATGTAAGCAAAGAGCTGCGCGGCGCGTTAGGCCCCATGCGCTATGAAGACAGTGTGGGTGTCGGCAGCTATCATCTGGATCTTCATCCCACCACAGTGTCCCAGCGCACATTCTACATTCCGAATCACCCGTATGAAATTCCGCTGGGCTCGCTGATTCCTGTACGTGTCACGAATCTGCTCCCGGCCTGCAAAAATATTTCGATGACCCAGATTGCGAACGGGTGCTACCGCTTGCATCCGACCGAATGGAACATCGGTGAGGCTGCCGGACTTCTTGCCTCCTACGCCTGCACGCGGCGTGTCCTGCCCCGCGAGGTGTACGAGTCTGAAGCCCATCTAAAGGCGTATCAGCAGCTCTTAACAGAGCATGGCGTTCAGCTTCACTGGAGTGAAGCCGAACTTGAGATGCAATAGCCGATAGGATAGCGGACAAGCTTGCAGCATGAGGCGATGCCTTCTCTGCGAGCTTTTTTTGTTGATTTTTATGAAGCAGGTTGATTGTGTCGTTCATAACCTTCCATCCGCTGAAATATAATGGCTATGCCGCACTGTATCCGGATTGCCAAAAAACTTATGCAACGTCATGCCGTTTTTTTCGTTATAGTAGTATATAGCGGAAGGTGGTGGGTTCACCGATGGTGGTCTGGGTGTTTTGGTTAATTGCAGCCGGTGTCCTGTTTGTCGTTGAAATGATGACGCTTACGTTTTATCTGCTCTGGTTAAGCATTGGTGCTCTGGCGGCTTGTCTGGTTTCGCTTTTGCTGCCGGATGCGATACTGCTCCAGGTTTTGGCAGGCTCGCTGGTTGCCCTGGTGTTGACGATTTTCTCAAAGCCGCTTGTGGCGAGATTCCGCAGTTCGAGGGGGTTCCAGGATACAGGGACGGATATTGTCGGCAGGCAGGGGTTGGTCGTAGAACCGATAGAGCCGGGACGGTATGGCCAGGTTAAGGTAGGCGGCGATACTTGGAGTGCAACCTCGATAGAGTCGCTGGGCAAGGATGAAGTGGTCAAAGTGGTCGGAAGAAGCTCTACAATTATTGAAGTAGTACGATGGGGGGATATGTATTGATGCAATGGGCTATTATTGGGATTATCGTTTTTGTTGTTGTCGTATTTGTAGCACTGACGGTCAAAATCGTACCGCAGCAGCGGGTAGGGGTTGTAGAGCGTCTCGGTAAATTCCACCGGCTGCTCACACCCGGTCTGAATGTTCTCATTCCGATCATCGACCAGGTGCGCACGTATCATGATTTGCGGATACAGCAGGCTAATGTGCCGCCGCAAACCGTGATTACCAAGGATAATGTGCAGGTGCAGATTGATACGATTATTTTCTATCAGGTAGTGGGACCGGAAGAAGCAACCTACGGCATTTCCGATTATGTATACGGGGTGCGCAACATCTCCACAGCCACCATGCGGCAGATTATCGGTAAGCTGGAGCTGGATGAAACCTTGTCCGGCCGGGAAAAGATTTCCTCGGATATCCGCCTGGCGCTGGATGAGGCGACGGAGAAGTGGGGCGTGCGGATCGAGCGCGTTGAGGTGATCGATATCAAGCCGCCGCTTGATATCCAGGAAGCGATGGATAAGCAGATGAAGGCCGAGCGCAGCAAGCGTGCGATTGTGCTGGAGGCGGAAGCCGCCAAGCAGGATATGATCCTGCGTGCTGAAGGTGACAAGCAGAGCAAGATCCTGAAGGCGGAAGGTGACAAGGAAGCGCGCATCCGGCAGGCGGAAGGCTTGCGGCAGGCACAGGAGCTGGAAGCGCTGGGGCAGGCCAAAGCGATCCAGGCGGTAGCGGAAGCCGAGAAATCGCGGATTGAACTGATCGGCAGTGCGGGGCTGGATGAACGGGTGCTGGCCTATCAATCCTTTGACGCGCTGACCGAAATCTCCAAAGGCGCGGCCAACAAGGTGTTCTTGCCTACCAGCGCTGTTGAAACACTGGGCACGCTGGGCGCCATGGCCGAGGTGTTCAAGGCCAGCAAGGAAAGCAAGTAAGCCGGAGATTTTACAATTGCGGCACATTCCGTTAAAGTAAAAGCAAAACGAAGCGTAATGCTTACGAAGCAGTTTTGCCGCGCATAACTTAAGCTTATGCTTACGATGCCAGTTTTGCTGCGCAAAACTTTAAGGAGAGAATATGGTGACGCAAAAAGAAATTTCGCCGCTGGTAGAAGCGCTGGGGCTGCAGCCCCACGTGGAAGGCGGCTGGTACAAACGGCTGTGGAACGCTCCCTTTGAAATCCCGCAGGAAACGCTGGGGAGAGCTATTCCGGGCCAAGAGCCTCGGCCTCTTCCATTTATTTTTTGCTGCATGCGGATGAAGCCTCGGAGTGGCACACGGTGCTCTCCTCCGAAATCTGGCTGTGGCATTCCGGCAGCCCGATTGTCCTGAGCCTTGGGGGCACCGGCGACAAGCCGGAGAACGTGACCGAGGTGATTCTCGGCCTGGATGTTGCTGCCGGCCAGCAGCCGCAGGTTGTGATTCCGCCAGGGGTATGGCAGGCTGCCCGGCCGCTTGGGGAAGAACCGGTGCTGGTCTCCTGCATTGTATCCCCGGAGTTTCATTTCGATGATTTCAGGCTGATCGGGAAATAAGTAAGTTAAAGGGTAATGGGGGTGTTCCAAAAGCCATAAACGGCTGCTTGGGACACCCCCATTTTCATAGGATATTGGGGCCCTGCAGAGACCCCGCTTTGTGGGGTATGATCTTAATGGTTCAAAACCGGACTGGAGACAAATGGCACTAGAAGCTATGCAGTACGGATGCTAAGTGGAAAAAGTAGAGCTAATCAGCGGAATTTTGCTGCTCAATAGGAGTTAGTGGGATTTTGTACACTTAATTTAGGCGGAATCTGCTCAAAAGCCCCTAATCGGGCGGATTAGTTTTACTTTTTCCCACTATGGATGAGTTTAGGCGCTTGACGGGGCGGATTAAGTTTACTTTTTCCACTTAGGTCTGTAAATCTGCTGTGATTAGGCCGCCACGGCTGACCAGGACCGGCAATTAGCACATTAAAGTTCGGTTGATGCTGTACTTGGTGTACTAGGTGTACTTGGTGTACCTGGGACAGACTGGCGTTATCTTATGTATTTTGGTATCCTGTTCACGAACTGTTATACTATTTTTGGAAATGGCTGATTATTAGGGCGTTTTTAAGGTTAAAGGAAGTTTGTTCACGTATCAGATCCGTGTCCGCTTAACACCACTACGTTTGGAGGGGTAACAATGACTGAAGCAAACGGACCATTTACCGGAGGACCTACGTTAAACGATGGGGCAACCATGCCTTGGCTGGGGCTTGGCGTGTGGCAGGCGAAGGAAGGCGACGAAGTGATTCATGCTGTGAAGACGGCATTGGAGACAGGCTACCGCAGTATTGATACGGCTGCCGGATACAAGAATGAAGAGGGTGTCGGACAGGCTATCCGTGAATCCGGTGTGCCCCGGGAAGAATTGTTCATTACGACCAAGCTGTGGAACGGGGATCAGGGTTATGAGTCGGCACTGAAGGCTTTTGAGGTCAGCCGCAAGAAGCTTGGACTGGAGGTTCTTGATCTGTATCTGATCCATTGGCCGGTGGCCGGCAAGTACCGTGAATCCTGGAAGGCACTGGTGCATCTGCAAAAGGAGGGGCTCGTCAAATCCATTGGCGTGAGCAACTTCCAGCCGCATCATCTGCAGGATATCATCGATGATACCGGAGTGGTGCCAGCCGTGGATCAGGTTGAGTTCCACCCGCTGCTGACCCAGCGCGAGCTGCTGAAGTATGCGAAGGCACATGACATCCAGGTAGAAGCCTGGAGCCCGCTGATGCAGGGCAATCTGGATCTGCCGGTGCTGAAAGAGCTGGCTGGTAAATACGGCAAAACCCCGGCGCAAATCGTGCTCCGTTGGGATCTGCAGCAGGGCGTCATCACGATTCCGAAATCCGTGCACGCCGAACGCATTGTGGAAAATGCCGGATTCTTCGATTTCACGCTCAGCGATGAGGACGTCAAGGTGCTTGAGGATCTGAATCAGAATCACCGCTTCGGCCCGGACCCGGATAATTTCAACTTTTAAGCTGTTAAGCGGTATAGACAGCATACAGAAAGCCAAAGAACAGGTCTCCCTCGCGGGGCCTGTTCTTTGGCTTGAGTTTTTTTATGAGTAAAGGGCAGGTAAAGGCAGGAATCTGCCCAGCGCTATTTTACCCGATCGAAACGTTATATTTGCGCAGCCATAGGTTAACCTGGGCCAGGTAAGCAAACAGCTGCGGGCCGGACATCAGCTGGCCGAACCAGGGCAGATTGCTGGACGATTCCGGGGATGCGGCGATCTCACGGATTTTGGCGGCGTCTATTAATGGAAGAATCGGCGACGATGAATCATCCAGGATGTTAAGCATCTGCGCCCGTACTGCGTTTAAGTAGGCCGGATTATGCGTTTTGGGATACGGGCTTTTTTTGCGGTAGAGCACATCGTCCGGCAGAATGCCTTCCAGCGCTTTGCGGAGGATGCCTTTTTCCCGGTTGCCTACGGTTTTAATTTCCCAGGGAATGTTGAAGACGTATTGCACCAGCCGGTGGTCGCAGTAAGGCACGCGGACCTCCAGGCCAACCCCCATGCTCATCCGGTCTTTGCGGTCCAGCAGGGTAGGCATAAACCGGGTAATGTTCAGGTAGGACATCACGCGCATTTGCGCCTGTTTGCCGGCCTCGCCGTCAAGCTTTGGCACCTCTGCCACCGCGTCGCTGTACCGGTCACCCAAATACTCCAGCGGGCGAATCCATTCCCGGATTTCCGGGACAGCAGCTCTGTGCGCATTTTGGGAGCGACTGACCAAGGGAAGGTGCCGGAAGACAGCATTTCCTCACGGTGGAACCAGGGATATCCGCCAAAAATCTCATCAGCCGCTTCACCGGAAATAGCGACCGTGGCGTTCTTTTTGATCTCCCGGCAAAACAAATACAGCGAAGAATCCACATCGGTCATCCCCGGCAGGTCACGGGAGTAGAGGGCGTTATCCAGTGCCGTTACGAGCTCAGGGGTATCGAACGCCACATAATGGTGATTCGTCTTCAGCTCATCGACCATCCGCTTAATCCAGGGGCCGTCTGCGCCGGGCTGGAAGGAGTGGCTTTTGAAATGTTTGTCGTTATCGACATAATCGACGGAATAGGTGTTGACCTGGCCCTGGCCGGTACGGTTGTAATAGTCCACGGCGAGTGCGGTCAGCGCACTGGAATCCAGGCCCCCGGAGAGCAGCGAGCAGACCGGAACATCCGACACCAGCTGGCGCTCCAGTGTATCCTGCAGCAGGTCCCGGACCTTGGCCGCCGTTTCATCCACATTGTCGGTGTGATTGTAGCTCTCCAGCTCCCAATAAGCATACTTGCGGATTCCATTCCGGCTATAAATCATGGCATGACCTGGACGAAGCTCGAATATATCTTTATATACCCCATGTCCCGGTGTACGGGCCGGACCGATGATGAAAACTTCAGCCAGGCCTTCCGGTCCGACATTCGGCTTTACCTTGGGATGCTGCAGCAGCGCTTTGGGCTCAGAGCCAAAGACAAATACGTCGTCCACCTGGCTGTAGAACAGCGGCTTCACGCCAAGACGGTCCCGTGCCAAAAACACCTGATCGCGCAAGCTGTCCCAGACGGCAAACGCAAAAATGCCGTTCAGCTTTTCCGTACAATCCGGTCCCCATTCGATATAGGCATGGAGCAGAACCTCCGTATCGCATTCCGTGAGAAAATGATGCCCGCGCTGCTGGAGTTCAACTTTGAGCTCAGGGGCATTATATAATTCACCGTTATACACAATTGCGTACACCTTGTCGTCATGGCGGGCGATCATCGGCTGTGCCCCGTTCTCAGGATCGATGACGCTAAGTCTCCGGTGTCCGAAGGCGCAGGGGCCAGAGATCCACGTTCCAGCCGCATCCGGCCCGCGGTTCTCTAAGGTTTCAGTCATTTTTACGAGCAGTTGCGAGTGCTGTGTGAGGTCGCCGCGCCACTGGATAAATCCGGTTATTCCGCACATGATGCTTCATCCTCTCTTTTGTGCGATTGTTGTCCTTTCTTTTTTGCCAAGTAATACAGATATATGCCGAAGGAAGGCATAAAATGTATGTCCTTATCCGAACACTAAGGGAGAGGGAAATTTGCCAGGAGGGATGATGACCAGTGTATTACATTAAAGACGCCAAAATCCGCAGAATGACCGAATATGACGGGGCACCCTGCGCAGAAGTTGGCGTATTGCCCGGGGCTGTAGGCGATTCCGCACTTTTGGTGTACATTGTTGAGGACCGGCGCGAGGAAGGTTATGAAATTGTGCGCATTCTGACGAATGATGCCGATACTGCCACGGACTGGTTTGACAACAATTTGCATGATGCGTTTCAGGATGTGACGGTCAGCGCGTTCACGGGAAGCGCCATTATGACTCCGGAGGACGAACGTTCCAAGTTCCAGCAGGAGCTGCTCATTTTTGGGGATTTGAAAAAACAGCTGGAGGCGCATTTTCATAAGCTGCCCTAACGGGCAGGCTAATGAACGGCAGGAGCGCCTGCTGGATCTGCCCCGGCGGCGGGAGCTGGAGGAAGGGGCGCCTGGACTTCCTCTGCTTCCGCTCCGGGGGCAGAAATGCCGGAGTGAGGCGGACAGGCAAATTTTTGAGCAGCCCCTTGAAAAATTTGCCGAATACGTTATAATAAATAACGTTGCATTAATACATATGCTTTATGAGTCTTCTATTTTTCACATGTGTCCCGGTAGCTCAGCTGGATAGAGCATGCGCCTTCTAAGCGCACGGTCAGGGGTTCGAATCCCTTCCGGGACGTCACAAAGCAGCCTTCCTCCGGGAAGGCTGTTTGTACGTCTGGAGGATGAGAACCCCTGATGGTTCGTTGGAGCATAGGCACCGGGAGGCCCCGCTTCGCAATGTAAGTTGATTGGAAGCGAAATGTACATATGGTACATCTATCCATGCGGCTTAAAGCCATGATATAATAACTGGACAATGGAAGGCTTGCAAGGGCGGCTGGCTAATCCCCCGGAGGGGAGGTGATGCCTGTGGAAGTATACCAAGCATTGACGCTAATGATTTCATTTGCGGCTCTGGTTGTGTTAATCTTGTCTTTCCACAAAAAGAAATAGGCCGCCCTCTGTCCAGGATTGCGGCCTATTTCTGTGGGTAGTACCTGTCTGAGCCTCCGCCCTTAAAAGCGGCTATTGCAGGGGAGTCGTGTTAGCCGCACGACTCTTTTTGCATTGTACGGCTTTTCTAACTCAAATATACCACATTTTATTTAGTAAAGTAAAAATAAAAGTATTTATGCAAGCATTAATATAAGTACTTATGCAAGCATTAATAGTTCTACACTCAAGAGACAGATGTGCATCTGCTTCCGTATCGCTTTACAAGTGATAAGAACAAGCTACATCCGCTCTGGCTTCGGCAGTCCGAGCACCTCCAAGACCTCGCCGAGAGTGCTCTGGAAGCGCAAGGTGAGCCAGAGGCGGAAGCGGATGGAACTCTCCTCTCCCTTGAGGATCGGACAGGAGGAATAAAAATTATTGAACAGCGATGCCAGGGTATGAGCGTAGCTGCAAATCGTATTTGGCGTCAGCTCGCGGCCCGCCGTGTATAGGGTATCCTCCCAGGTGCTCAGCTGTCTCAATAGAGCCAGCTCGGCGGTGTCCAGCTGTGCCGGGAACCGGGGGACTGCTGTTAGCTCCGCCGGGTCCTCCGCTTTGCTGAGCACCCGGCCGGCACGCGCGTAGGTATACATCAGATAGACCCCGGTATTGCCGGAAATCTCTGTAGCCTGCTTGAAGTCGAATACAATCTCTGTGCCCAGATTGAAACGCAGCAGGTAGTAACGGATTGCGGCGGTGGCGATGAGCCGGCTGGAGAGGCCGGTTGCGTCGGAGCGGGCGGCTTCGATGCTGCTTTCCATAAGCCGGACGAGATCCGCCACCTTGACGCCGATCCCCTGACGGCCGGACATGGCGTAGGAGCTTTTGCCATCCGAGGTATCAATGCCAAGCCCGGCGGCGGAAGCCGGACTGAGTGAAACTACACCATAGCTGACATGATGCAGCTTCTCTGCCTGCGCAGTGAAACCAAGGACCTCCAATGCCTGCTTTACCATGGCCTGCGGATACTCCTGCCGGTAATCGATGACATTGACCACTCTGTCAGCCTCGCCGAAGGATTGCGGTGCTCCGGTCAACCCGGTGGTCCATAGGCCTGCGTTAAATTCGCTGTAGTTGAAATCTTTGTCCAGCAGTCCGAATTTCCAGAGATGATAGGCGATATCCTTGGCAGTGTAGGTCAAAATCCCGTTCGAACGCACCAGCACCTTGTCCTTCTGATGATCCTCCGAGCCGCTCTCCATCCCTTCACCTGCCGGTTGTTTTAGTATCCAGCATCCTGCCAGCTTGCCTTCCGTCTCCTGGACAAACATGTCGGTCTCTTTAAGCAGACCGGAAGCAGAGGACCAGAATCCCTCTTGTACAATACTGCTCTCCCAGACCAGCAGATCGTACTCTATGCCGAAGCTCCTCATTTCCGCGACATGCTCTCTAACGATCCGTTCAGCGGCCAGTTGGCCGAGCCAGGCCGTATTGCCGTGCCCCTCCTCCAGTTCATGGAGAATTTCTGTCCGTTGACGGATCATCTCAGGCTGCTCGGCATATTTCTTGTTAACCGCAGCATAAATATCCCAACAGTAGTCGCCGAAACGAACATGCTCCCCAGCCAGCGGTACACGAAGCAGGCCGACCACCGTATCCGCCAGCTGGTTGCCGAGATCATCCACATAATTGTGGACTTCAACGTTGTACCCTGTTTTCCGCAAAATCCGCACAAGCGCATCCCCAATGCAGGAGTTTCTCAGATGCCCGATATGAAGCGATTTGTTTGGGTTCACACTTGTATGCTCGATGATGACTTTTTCCCCGCTGCCCTGGGGCAGCTTAAAGGTCTGTCCGGCCCATTCCTGCCAATTGATGTACAGATTGATGAACCCCGGATTGGCAATTTCGATCCGCTGCACAATCCCGCCTGCAGCTCCTATCCGCTGAAATTCTGCGGTGATCAGCCCGGCGATGACCATGGGGGCTTTGCGCAGTTTTTTGGCCAATTGCATCGCGATATTACTGGAGTAATCACCGAAATCGGCATTCGGGGGCTGATCCAATAAGACTGTAGCGGGTTCTGCAGAGGCCGCGCCGAGGCTGTTGATTACGTTATCTGCACATTGTTCCAGCTGTTTTTGGATCCATTGGCTTAACATTGGTATACTCCTCCTTAAAAATTCAGCACAGCCGCCCATACAAGCGTCCCGGTAAACACAAAAAACCCCGTCTCTAAAAGAGACGAGGACATACGCGCTCGCGGTACCACTCTCGTTGCCGGACACAGGGTTCGGCCACCTCACAGGTTAACGGCCTTCAGCCGGGGCTTCCTACTGTTAGTTCAGAAGTCCATCTCCCGGGTGCGCTTCATGACTGGATCTGTACCGGCTTACACTCTCCCGGCTCGCTGGGGACTAGGGTCCAAGGTCACTACTTTCCCGTTCATCGAATGTAGATTGATTTTTATCAGTATAGCGAATTTTTGGCAGAAAGCAATAGGGTTGTTGCAAATTATCCGATCAATCCGCAGATGGCGCACCCGTCAGATTCTTAATGTCTGTCGAACCGTAAATCAGCAGGGCAATCACGATTATGAGCAGAATTCCCCCGGCAAAATCCTCTCCATCAAAGCTGTCCATCTGTAAGCGTCCTCCCTTTTCCTATGTTCACTCGGGCTTTTAGGAACTGTCGGCTTTTTTCTTCAGGGCGGTCATGATTTCGTTCAAGGTCAGGTTGCTGTTCTCGTCGAGAAAGCTGACCAGTTTATCCACGTTGCTGTTTGAATTTAAATCGCTCAAAGATTTATATTTACCAACCAAACTGACGAATAGGGAAGCGTCTCTGTACATTTGGACAGAATCGACCCTTAGCTTGCCGGTTAACAGCAGAGCAGCTACTGTATACTCCAGACCTTTAGGGATCTGCGTTTTGGAATTGGCTGTTTTTTTTCTTGCACCAGTGTTCTTTCCTTTACCAGGAGGGGGCATGGAACTCCCTTCTTCCGTAAAACGATCTATGAATACACTTTATGCGCCTCTGCTGATATTGGTGATTGAAGTCTGTCTTCTGTCCACACCGTTAACAGTGCGCTCGAATATTAGTATAGTGTGCGGCCAAGGATCCACGAGCTAGAGTCTGAGCTTCATAGATTGGAAATGCAGGTGAAAAGGAGGGATGGGACAAGATGGCTATATTATCAACGGGACCGATAGAAAACAATGCGGTGCTTGGGGTCAGACCCACACAGCAGTTGACGGTAAAAGTGTTATGCCGGAATACAGTGGATGCTGTCTCCGTGACGATTCAGGGTTATGTGCTTGGCGCGACAAGAACGCTGTATGTTAATGAAGTGCTTCATATCGCCCCTAATGAAGTAGTGACCAGGAATTATTTTGCTGATTTGGACGGCTTTGAATTTATATTTACAACCGGTCCTGCAGCGGCGGAAGCCGTAGGCATCTCAGTGTGGGGCAAACAATCATCCGGTCAGCTGGTGGATGCGCATCGGGTAGCCGAGCACGAGAACACTAGTCAGGATGCATAACTATAGGAAAAGCAGCTTTTTGCTTTTACAAATCAAATAGTAACAGGGATCTCTCTGGACTAAGGTTAAAGAGATCCCTGTTGTTTGTGCTATTATAACGGCTGAATTGTCCAGTGAGGCCAAGGGGGTGAGTATATACTTTTGCTGTCCTTTGTGTATCTTAACAGGGTCAAATCATCAGAATCTCACGGATATCCTGTTCGCTTAAGGCTGACAAGGCTTCCTGGCCCGGCTCTATAACTTCATCAATCAGGTTCTTTTTCTTCTGCTGCAGTTCGTACATCTTATCTTCTACGGTACCCTGGGCAATCAGCCGGATCACCTGGACCACCTTTTTTTGCCCAATCCGGTGTGCCCGGTCGGCAGCCTGCTGTTCAACGGCCGGATTCCACCACAGGTCATAGAGGATAACGGTGTCTGCTCCGGTCAGATTCAACCCCGTTCCCCCGGCTTTGAGCGAGATCAGGAACAGATCCCGCTCCCCTTCATTGAAACGTCCGCAGAGCTCCACCCGTTTAGAGGACGGAGTGTGCCCATCCAGATAGAAATGCGGAACCGCCAGCAGGCCCAGCTCGCGGCTGATCATGCCAAGCATCTCGGTGAATTGCGAGAAAATCAGCACCCGTTTGCCGGAGCTGCGGCATTCCCCGATGATCTCCAGCAATTGCTCGAATTTGCCTGAACCTCCGGCATAACCGTCAACAAAAAGCGCAGGATGGCAGCACAGCTGGCGCAGACGGGTAAGCCCGGCGAGCACCTTAATCCGTCCTTTGCCGAATCCGTCGCTGTCCAGATGCTTCAGCGCTTCCTTCCGCAGTCTGGCAAGATAGGCAACGTACAGCTTCTTCTGTTCCGGCAGCAGCTCAGAGGCCTGAAGAGTTTCAATCTTATCCGGCAGCTCTTTGAGCACATCGCTTTTCAGGCGGCGCAGCAGAAACGGCCGGATCCGCTTGGCCACGGTGTCTCTGGCCAGATCGTGGAAGGCTTTTTTGCCCGGGAACAGTCCGGGGAACACGACGCCGTAAATCGACCAAAGATCCTCCAGCGCATTTTCCACCGGTGTACCGGTAAGGGCGAAGCGGTAGCGTGCCTGGAGTGCTTTTACCGCCTGCGCGGTCTGGGTGGCATGGTTCTTGATCATCTGCGCTTCATCCAGAATGAGGGTATGGAAAGAACGCTTGACATACAGCTCCACATCCCGGCGCAGCAGCGGATAGGAGGTAATGAGGACATCACAGCCAGCGGTATTCCGCACGGTTTTGCTACGCACAGCCAAGCTTCCGTCGGCGATAGCCGCCCTGATCTGCGGAGCGAAACGCTTCAGCTCGTTCTGCCAATTGTAGAGCAGGGAGGCGGGGGCAACAATTAACGCAGGTTGTCCGGTCTGGCGGATATCCTCCAGCTCGGAGAGCAGAAAGGCGATGCTTTGCAGCGTTTTGCCCAGCCCCATGTCATCTGCCAGGATGCCGCCGAAGCGGTAATGGGCCAGAGTTTTCATCCACTGGAAGCCATACTGCTGGTAATCCCGCAGCACGGGGGCGAGTGTCTCCGGCACGCGAAAATCCAAGTTCTCCGGACTATGCATATTGGCCAGCAGCCGGCGGAAGGAACGGCCAATGCTGACAGCATCGGTTCCCCCTTTGCCGGCGTCAGCGTTCATATGCAGTCCCCGGACCAAAGGCAGGGAGAATTCCGGGCTTGTGATATCCACAGCATGGACCCCCAGCTCGTTCATCAGAGCGATGATTTCCTGAAGCTCGGCGGTTTCCAGCGGCAGCAGCGCTCCATCCGGCAGACGGTAGTATTTGCGCTTTTCCTGCAGGGACTTCAGCACCAGCACTATTTCCGACTCCGGAATGCCGTCCATGGCAAATTTGAAATCAAGCCAGTCGGTTTTTTCATTCCAGGTCAAGCTGGCTTTGGGGGTGTACATGCCGGTAACCAGCCTCTCCTTGACGGCAGTGGTGGCATAGACCTGCAGCAAAGGCTCCAGCAATGGAATCGTATGATACAGGAAGTCGTATTCCCCTTCTTCATCGCTCATGATATAGCCGCTTTCCGTTCTGGCAAAAGATTCATGCGCCATCAGCTCCAGAATCCGCCGCTCGGCTTCACCGTCCCGCATCAGAATGACTTCGTGCCCGCGTTCACGCGCCTGCTCGTCCAGCGGATTGATCATAATGGTCCCATACTGGAATTCCAGCCCGGCCAGCAGCCGGTCCCTTACCCGGTCCAGATAGAGCCGGGCTTGCAGCTGCGTCTGCACAATCCGGTCAGCGATCGAATCGGCGATATGAACCTGTCCCAGCTTTTTGAGGCCGGGAATCACCTTATCCATAAAAGGCTCCATCTGCCCCGGCGCGATATCGATCCCGCTGGTTCTGGATTCGGCCAGCATCTTCTTCAGCTCCGAGAGACGCCTGCATTCCTGTGCCGGCAGCTTCAGCAGCCTGCCTTCAGACAGCACAAGCCCGTAATCCTCCATGACCGTAATCTGCGCCAGCCCCTGAATGTCCAGGCGGTAGCCGTCACTATCAGCCTGATCGAACTGAAAACTCAGCGGCAGCAGCCCGTCGGCAATTGGAATGCCCGGGGTAAGCGTTTCGCCAATCTGCAAATAGACAGAAGGGGATGCGGCGAGCGCAGGGAGAAGAGACTCCCAGAAAAAAGGCGGAATGGCCAGCAGCCGCTCCCCGCCCAGGCTTCCCGAATACGACGAGTAGGGGCCGATGTTGTCACGGTACACCCGTTCGTTCAGAAGAATCTCAATCAGCTTCAGCAGCACCGCATTATCTTCCTTCGTGAAGCTGTGGAGGGCAGGATCATAGACGAAATGCTTGGAGAACTCAAAGGGCTCCCCGCGGTGGACACGTTCCAGGAACGCTCTTATTTTCTGGACGATGTAGAGGCGTTTCGGGCCAACCTTCAATTCAATGCCGAGCAGCCGGCTGCCAAAGTTATAGGAAAAGGGTCTGCAGATGACCTCCACCTGCAGCGGCGTTCTTATGTCTACGTAAGCTCCTGCACCGCTGGGGCGTTGGCGCGGGTTCTCGAACAACCCCAGCATGCTGCTTACCAGATGCCGGCCGCTTGGACCGGAAGTGGGCCCAGACGTGTTCCTGTCCGGTAAATCGCGGGGGAACAGTACACCCGTCTTTCCGGTAAAGACCTCAGGCTTGTTCCGGCCGGCAGTTGTCTCTTGCGCCGATAATCGCCCGTCTCCGTCCTCCTCGTACAGAATAGCCACCAGAACGGCGGCAATATGCTTGCAGAACGGTCCCCCGTTACGGTACACCGGACAGGAGCATTTCCCGTTAACATCCCCGTCGCTGTCTATCGCAAGCGTGATGTCGTAAGGTTCCCGCCCGTAGACCGTAGCCTGGTATTTGGAGTATTCCAATCCTTCATAATTTTCTACCGCAGCCAGCCGGACTTTTCCCGCTTCGTAATCCTCGGAGCCCCGTTCAAAAGCAGCCTTGCCGCACAGCAGCCGGATTACCCGTTCCGGCACATAAAAACTCACCGCTGATCACTTCCTTATACATTTCCTTAAGTCCTGAGTTCGTATAGTTTCCATATTAGCAGAACATGCGTACGCCTACAAAGCGGGAATAAAAAAAGCCACCACCAAACCGCATATCTGCGGATAGGGGATGGCTGAAGGCGGGGTGAGCAGGAGGAATCCTTATTAGATGAGTCCGGATTTCTGCAGCAGTCTTTGCAGCAAGACGGCCACTTCGGCTCTTGTCACATGCGACTGGGGAGCAAGCCCGGTTCCGCTGCGGCCGGTGATGAGTCCTGCCTGCAGGCTGGCCGCAATGCTGTCCAGCGCCCAGGCGGAGGCCTGATCCGCATCCGTAAATTTCTTCATAAGATCAGCGGGGCTGATGCTGACTTCCGAAGCAAGTCCGGTAAGCTGCATCGCCTGTGCAAGCATAGTCATCGCCTGCTCCCGGGTGATGGAATCATCGGGCCGGAAGCTGCCGTCTTCGAAGCCCGTGATCAGCTGGTGGCGGGAGGCGGTTTGGATTGCGCTGCTGTACCAGTCAGAGCTGCTCACATCCGTGGATGGAGAAGTGCCGCTGGCGGCTTGCAGGCCAAGCCCACGCACCAGGACCGCCGCAAATTCGGCGCGGGTGATCCCGCGGTCGGGCAAGAAAAATCCGTTCCCGCTTCCGTTTACAACCAATCTTGCTCCCAGGTCATCTACTGCAGCTTTTGCCCAATGTCCAGCCATATCCTTGAACTCCACAGGATGGGAGACAATAGCATAGGTGCTATTGGTAAGACTGCTGATGACCGCAGCATATTCCCCATTCTGCAGTACAAATCTGGTGGGAACATGGTGTACGGTTCCGTCCGGCTCTATCACAATACCGGTAGCACGGCTTGTATCGGTTCCGGCTGGGAGAGAAAGCTCCGTTGCACATAAGCGCTGAAGCCGGCCAGGCCGGAGGTTTGACTGCCGCTAACGATCTTTACCGAGAAATCGAGCGGTCCGGCAAGGAATGTGAACCCGCCTTCGGCCGCAGCGGTGCGGGCGGTGCCGGCCAGGCTTGCATCCGGAGCTGCAATTTCAATCTGAATGCGCACATCCGCTGCGGATGCGTTTGTTCCGGGCTGTCCGGCTGCCGTATCCCAACGGATTAACTGTAAGGGAATGGTATACGCGGCTTTGGCAGTATGGACGGATATAGCCGCCTGCTTTTGCTGTAAATGCTGGAGCAGCAGTCCGTTAAGCTCTACCGTCTGCACTTCCGAACGGTTATTGAATTCAACCGAGATCTTGGCGCCGGGTTGATATTCCGCCAATATCCGGTCGAGTTTGCCCTGGTCCAGTGTGACGATGGAGTGCCGTCTGTTATCGGCCAGTATCGTTGACAAGGCGCTCAAATCTTCGATTTTGCCGTTCACATATGTCAATACTTCCGGGGCAGGGGCCTCTTTTGCCGGGGCCACCGGGACCCTTGATGTCACCGGCGGTGCGGGTTCTGCGGGATATCCTTCACCACTGGCCGGTGCCATAGGAATTACCGCGTTGGAAGGATCAGATGCGGGACCCGTACCTGCTCCGTTTTTGGCTTTTACAGTAAAAGTATAGGCTGTTCCGTTCACCAACCCGGTTACTGTAACCGGGCTGGCAGAGGCCGTGGTAACACTGCCTCCGGGTGATGCTGTAATCTCATAGGAGGTAACAGAACTTCCGCCGTTGTCCGCAGGAGCCGCGAAGGCAACGGTCACTTGGCCGTCTCCCGCAGTGGTGCTGAGAATAGCCGGTGCGGCGGGAACCGTCCTTGGCGTGGCGCTGACTTCATTGGATAGAGCGCTGCCTCCGCCAGGATTAGCCGCCTTGACAGTAAAATAATACGTGGTTCCATTGATCAGGCCTGGTGCGTTATAGCTGTATACCGAGCCGGCAACTGTACCTGCTGGTTGATCGTAATTTCCCGGCACCGTACTTTGGTAGACGGTATATCCCGAGGCACCGGCTGCCGGTTCCCAGTTCAGGCTCACCGTTCCATTGCCGGGAACGGCGGTCTGCAGCAACGGTGCACCGGGTGCGGGGACCTGAGGGGTGGCGCTGACTTCGGCGGAGGCCGTGCTGTCGCCGCCTCCGTTCACGGCCTTGACGACGAAATAATAGGTCGTCCCGTTGGTCAGGCCTACAGCATCGTAGCTGTAGACCGCGGCGGCAACCGTTCCGGCAGCGGCTCCGTACTCGCCGGAGGTTGTGCTTGTATAGACGTTATATCCGGTGGCTCCGCTCACCGGAGCCCATACCAGGTGCACCTGACCGTCGCCTGCGGTCACGGCCTGGACAACCGGCGCACCCGGCGCAGGAGCCTGCGGCGTGGCGCTGACTTCGGCGGAGGCCGCGCTGTCGCCGCCTCCGTTTACGGCCTTGACGACGAAGTAATACGTCGTCCCGTTCGTGAGCCCGGCTGCCGAGTAGCTGTCGGCAGCCGGGCCCAGGGTCGCCAGTGCGGTTCCGTAGGTCCCCGGAACCGTACTGGCGAACACCTTGTACCCGGTTGCGCCGCTGACCGGGGTCCACTTCAGCGTGACCGCCGCATCTCCGGCGGTTGGCGCGGCCATCACCGGCGGTGTCGTGTCCTTCACCGCCACCGTGAACAGCGGATGGCTGCCCGCATCCATGACCAGTTCAAATACATGCTCTCCTGCCGCCAGAGTGGACAAGTATTCTTTGTGAAGAGTCAAGGTGCTGCCGGACAGAGTATAGGCGGCATTGTCCAGAACTGCCGTCCCGAGCTTCAGGCCGGTCAGCAGGTTGCCGTTCAGGCTAAGCACGGTTGCAACATCATGATAATGACCTGCTGCTGTATTCAAGGCATATTTGTCAAAAGTGCCGGAGACAGGAGAGAGTGTGCTATCCTGTACTCTTTTAACCGTAAGATGGTATACGTTGGTATAGCCGGTGTCCTCGGCGGACACTTTTACATGAAGGGTGTGGGTTCCGGCGGCCAGCGGCACAGTGGCGTCCTGCCCATTAGTTACAGGTGCATAACTCCCGTTATTAACGCTGATCTGCACCGATCCCTTAGTGTCCGCCAGCGTTGGTGTTACCGTCAGGCTGTCTGTGGTGATATCTGCCAGAGTATAAGTGAACACATGGCTGTCGAAGCTCTCTTTCAGAACGCCCGGCAAGACAGCAAGCTGGGACAGGAGCGCATTGTTGCTTTTCCGGTATATATTCAGACTGTAGAGCTTCTCGGTGATTCCGTCCTGGGCGGTTACCTTAATCACGATAGTATTGTCTCCCGGGCTTAACGCCAGGGGAGCGCTAAGAGAGCCGCTGGGTATAGGATCGTAGCCGCCTTGGCTGTTTTGAATGCTTAGCGCTGCTGTTGAGTCGGAAGCAGTAGGGGTTACGGCAATCGTGCCGGTGTCATAACCAACATCCTGTAAGGCATAACTCGTCACACCGGATTGAAAAGCAGGAGAGAGGCTATTCCCGGGGACCGACAAGGCGCTTAAACCGGCATTGGCTGAGGGCGAAGCACGGGTGACGGTAATACTATAGGTTTTGGTGACCGAAGCGTCATATGATTTGACCGCGATATAAACCATATTGCTTCCAACATTAAGCGGGACAGAAGAAGAGATACCGCCTTGGGCACTGCTCCCGGCAATACTAACAGCAGCTGCAAGATCATTCGCTAATGCATTTACATCCAGACTGCTTGTTGTATAAGGAACGTTTAGGGTGTATGCGGTAGTTGAAGGGTTAAAGGCAGGACTGATGCTGCCCGGGCTTACGCTCAAATCCCAAAGGTTTGCATCATTCGTGTTTGGATAATAGACCTGTACGGTATAGATTTTGCTTGTGGAATTATCGGATGAGGTAACTTTGAACTGGAAGGTATTGTTACCGCGCTGGGTCGGAAGATAGCCGGTTGAGACGTAGTTGCCAATGGGAGTCCAAGGACTTCCATTCATGGAATAGGCCAGAGAAGCGTCTTCATTGGCGGGAAGGGCTCCGGTGTAATATCCGATCTCCGAACTGCGCATATGTACCGTGTATTCCGTAATTTCTGGAGAAAATGCAGGGGAAAGCGTTCCCGCTCCCTCATAAAAGATCTTTAGCGTAGCATCCGAATTCGATACATCCGCCCTGGCAATCCAAGGCAGAATAACTACCAGCAGGGATGTGGCAAAAAAAGCCGCCGCCAGTCTCATAATTCTCATTAAAAACCCTCCGTATGTATATTATTGAAATCCGCTATGATTTTTATCATTATAACATACGGAATTTTGATAGGACCGGGTTTTTTACAGAATTTTCTGAGCAGGTACGATACTTATTCCTTCCATATATAAAAGCAGCGGCAGCCTCACATTCTCCCTTAGGTAAATGCAAAACTCCCGCTGCTCCCTTTATTCCTCCCGCCGCAGTGCCGGACCTGCAATTCCATGCAGCATAAAGTCTAGAGTCAGGTTGATTTCCGCTGCATCATCCCAGTCCTTATCCGGCAGCAGCAGCAGCCGCGCCAGCAGATACCCGATTATAGAGGAGATGGTGAAGCGTATAATCGAAGGCGTGGGCGCATCGATAACCTCGCCCTTTGCTTTGAAATGTTCAGTGATCGCAGTTACCCGCTCCAGCACCTTGCCAATAACATTTTCAATGAATTGTTCCCGGAGCGCTGGCTGGAAGGGGATTTCCTGCACGAAAATCCTCAGAATTTTGAAGTTCTTCCGGGCGAATTCCAGACGGTTAACCATAAAGGCCCGCATGAACGCTTCATAGCTGTCAAAAGGAACATCCAGCACCCCGTCAAAATTGCGCAGCACGAAAGGCGCAATCATCTTGGTCATCGCCGGGCTGACGATCGACAGCAGCAGATCCTTTTTGGTCTTGTAGTAGCGGAATATCGTACCTTCTGCCACTCCCGCCCTCTGGGCAATTTCACTGGTGGCGGCAGCAGCGTACCCCTTTTCGGAAAAAACCTCAATTCCCGCCTGGAGAATGGCCAGCTGTTTGGGCGTCATTTTTTCTTCTTCGCTGATGGCCAGCAGTTCCGAAATCCACTCCTCTTGCCCCTGCTGTTCATCCGCTTTCTTCTTCTCCATCTACTTGTCCTCCCAAATCTTTTCCTTCCTTGTAGTTTACCATAGGGAGCCTGATGTTTACATTTTACGGTGCTTGCGCAAGGCCAGCACATTCAGCAACATGAACAGCAGGGAGAAGCCAATCAGCGCATAGACATCCAGCGCGATGGCGCTCCAGCCTTTGCCGCGGATCATAATATTCATCAGCGCTTCGGAGCCATAGTAAATCGGTGTTGCCAGACCGACACGCTGCAGCCACAAAGGAAGGGTATCCAGCGGGAACAGCCCGCTCAAAAAGATCTGGGGCACGATAACCAGCGGAATGAACTGGATCATCTGCAGCTCATTGGCGGCATATGCCGAGAGCAGCGTGCCCAGCGTCAGCGCCGACATGGAGAGCAGCAGGGTCATCAGCAGCACATACCCGAAGCTTCCGGCCATCATAATGCCGAGCACCTGGATGGAGAACCAGGAAATCAGCAGCGCCTGGAACACGGTGAATATCCCGAAGCCGCAGACATAGCCGAGCACAATTTCCCAGCGCTTCAGCGGGGTGGAGAGCAGGCGCTCCAGGGTCCCGGTGGTCCGCTCCCGCAGGAAGGAAACACCGGCGATCAGGAAAACAAAGAAAAAGACAAACACCCCGATCATAATCGGCCCGAAGCGGTCAATAGTCTTCATATCCTCTGCGCCGTACAGATAGCTGATCTTCGGCTGGATCTGACCTTCTCCGCCAGCGGATTGCAAGCTCCGGGTTGCAGCGGTCAAGGCCAGCATCACTGCGCGGTTTGCGGTCGGGTTGCTGCCCTCAAGCATCACTACGGGAGCCGTTCCGTTCAGTGTAATCAGCGCATCCAGCTCACTCTCTTGAAGGGCTGCTTTGCCCTCGTCCGCTGACTCGTAAGCTATAACAGTGGCGTTCTGCGCTTCAAGCGCACGGGTGAAGGGGACGGCTCCGCCGGAGACGCCGATCTTCGGCTCATAGGCATCTCCATTGAACACCAGACTCATTAGGCTGAGTACGAGAAGCGGGGCAATGAACATCAGCGCCATCGTTCTTTTATCATGAATGAATTGCTGTAGGATTCGTAGGGTAATCGCGCGGACTCTCATCGCCGGACACCTCCATAATATAGAAAAGCCTCCTCCATCGAAGCTGCACCGGTGTTCTGAAGCAGATCTGCCGGGGTGTCGACGGCCAGCAGCTGTCCGTCCCGGATCATGGCCAGACGGTCGCATTTCTCCGCTTCATCCATCACATGGGTCGTCACGACGATGGTGGTTCCTTTGCCGTTTAGTGTCCGCAGCTCTTTCCAGATCGACTTGCGCAGCACCGGATCGATGCCAACGGTGGGTTCGTCAAGAATGAGCAGCGGAGGTTCATGCAAGAGCGCGATGGCCAGCGACAGCCGCCGCTTCATTCCTCCGGAATATTGGTCCACACGCTTGCGCAGATGCTCCTGCAGGTTAACCACCTCCATCACATCTGCAATCCGGCGGGTGCGGTTTCCGCCTCTAAGTCCATACAGGGACGCGAAGAACTCCAGATTTTCTTTGGCGCTAAGCTCGCTGTATAGCGCATCCGACTGTGCCATATAGCCGATTTGCTGCAGCAAGGAGAGCTTGGGCATTCGAACGCCCAGCACCTCCACCTGGCCTGAGGTCACTTCATCAATCCCGGTCAGCAGCTTTACAAGTGTAGTTTTTCCCGAGCCGGAAGGGCCAAGAATGCCGAAAGTCTCTGCCTGCTCCACCTGGAGCGAAATATCCTTCAGCACCTCCTTAGTGCCAAATGCGCGGCGGACATGGGTTACAGCAATCACAGGATGTCCCTGATTCATGTCAATCTCCTCGATTCCATAATTATGAGTGAGTACTCACTCATTATATTAAATCAATTCCTTGCAGATGTAAACCGCTTTTTCGGTAATGACGGCTAAGTAAATTTTTTTAAAATTTTAGCAAATTAGGTTTTAATCCGTGGAAGTACAGGGTAATTATGGGTATAAGCAAGTGTTATGATGTAAACAGACCATGGAGGAGGAGTTAGAAAGATGGCCGACAAGAAGGTTGCGCTTCCCCTGCTGGTGCTTGCGGCAGCCGTGGGGCTTAGTGCATGCGGCAATCCCGGAGGTGAAGCAGACGGTGGTCATTTCCGCACTTTGGCAGAAGAGAATGTGGACAAGCCGCAATATCTTCCCGGGGATTTGCCGATTCCAGCCGGTGCGGGGATTACGTTAACGGAAGGTAAGGCGGTGGACGGAAAGAAATCCTCCATGCTGATCTATGAAACGCAGGAGAGCATGGATGAACTCGGGAGCACCTATCAGAAGTATGTAAACGACAAGGCTCTGAAACGCGGGACGCAGATTGTCGACAGGAACAACATGATTATTAACGGCAAAGTTCCAAACGCCTACTCCTATTCTATTATTGGCACCCGTTCGGATTCGAATCCAGGCAGTGCCGAAAATATCGTTACATGGATTGAGAATTAACATTCCGCCCGGTATTTTCCGCATTTCTAGCCCTCTTTTCATCTACAATTACTTGGAGGCCGACTCTGATATTTCAGGGGCGGTCTTTTTTGAAATATAAGAATTTATATGCTTCGCGCTATAAATTATCCTTCTATTTCTCGCTGAAACGGGTACCGTCCTTATAAGGACGGCGTAGCCGTTTCCACTTGATGCAGGCTGTACGCCATTCATCATCAGTTAATATTTCCATAACATTCCTCTCGAACAGAATTGACACTCGTAGATGAAAATAGCATTAGCAGTTACCTATAGGAAAAGGGTGAGTCTAATTGAGAAATAGTAAATGGTTCAGCGCGGCTTTGGCTTCAGCAATTCTCGTTGCAGGAGGAGCGGGAAGTATTGCGGCAACAAGCAGCAGCGCTAATGCCGCCGCCGTAAATTCCGCAGCAGTCAAGGAAAGCAGCATGACCTGGTCTGTGAACGGAACGCCGGTTGCACTCAGTACCATTAACAGCGGCGGGTACAAGCTGTATTCGCTAAATCAAGTGGCCGGTGAGCTTGGAGCCAAGCTGATCATTAGCAGCAGCGGTTTTGAACTGAACGACAGCAAAGGATTACATAATGTACTCATTAAGACAGGTGCAAAAGGTTATCAAGTGGATGGTGCGGCTCAGCAGTTCACCGTTGCTCCTGTAATTTATAACGGCAAGGCCTACGTAGAGCTGACTAAGCTGGTTACCGCCCTTGGCGGAGAACTCCAGGCTGAAGACCACACGATCCTGAGTTTTGCCCGTCCGGAAGGCCAGTTCGATACCCTTCATTGGAATGCAGACGGAAGCATCATTGCGAACAAAAGCGATTCCGAAACCGCCCAGCTTTTCAAATTCAACGCTTACCCTGGCGATTATGAAATTTTCTCTTCCAATAACAGCGCATCGGATTTCGCGGTTTCTGCCGATCAGAAATGGGGCGCGTTCACCGATGAGACAGGCCAGCTCAAGCTGATCAATCTCGCCAGTGGAGCCATCTCTTCCCTCGGGACCGACACCAGTGTGAAAACAGATCTGGTCTGGTCGGCGGACGGCAAGACAATCTACTTCATCCAGGGGGACAAGCAGGAGAAGATTGCTCAAATCTCCGTGGAGACCGGAGTCGTCAAAGCTGTGCTTGAAGACAAGGTAGAGAACAAATCAGAGCTGCGTCTGTCTTCCGATGCCAAAAGTGTTGTGTACATTGTGAACGTAACAGGCGTGGCTAAAAATGATGCCGACAGCACCGAAGATTCACTTACCGTAGACTTCAGCAAAGCTGGGGAGCAAATCTATAAGCTGGACCTTGCCGCCAAAGATGCGAAGCCTGCAGCCCTGACCACAGCCCTGGACAACAAGCTGTATCCGGAAATTCTGGCGAATGGCAGCGTGGTATACCTGAGTGCTGATCCGGACGGCAATGCAGCCAATACGCTAAAATCCATTGGGACGGACGGCACCATCAGCAGCATCGCCCTTGACGTTGAACCAACTTGGGTTGCTGGTGTAGCTTCAGGCTTGATCGTTTCCGGTATCGCGGCTGACGGAAGCACATCTGTCTATTCCATCGACGGCAGCGGCGGCAAAACTGTGCTGTTCCACTCCACCGAAGATGTTTCGGAAGTAGCGGTATCGAAAGACGGCAGCAAGCTCGCTGTTATCAGCGACGGCAAGGTGCTTGCAATTCAGAGCGGCAAAGCTCTCCAGCTCTCCAGATCAACCGACTAAGGCATAACCTACACAATATAACGGCGCAATCGCCGAGAGGAGAAATTATTCATGAAGGTTTTCAAAAAATTAACAGTCACAGCATTGACCGCTGTCATCGCAGTAACTGCATCTTTTGCCGGAATCGCGGCCGCAGCTGACTCTCTAAAAGGTAAAATTACCGTCAACGGATCAACTGCACTGCTTCCGCTGACCCTGCAGGCCGCCAAGGAATTCCAGAAGCTGCACCCGAAAGTCAAAATCGCCGCTTCCGGTAAAGGCTCTGTAACCGGACCGCAGGCTGTGAAGAAGGGCATTGCCGACATCGGCGCATGCGACTGGGATGCCAGCATCGACGTTCCCGGCTTCAAAGCTTTTGACGGACAAGTGGCCAACAAGGTAGCCGTTATTCCTTTTGCCACCATCGTCAACAAAAATGTAGGTGTAGACAACCTGTCCACAGAACAGCTGCAAGGTATTTATTCCGGTAAAATCACCAACTGGAAAGAAGTCGGCGGATCGGATGCCAGCATTGTAGTGGTTACCCGCGCCTTCGGTTCCGGTACCCGTGTCAACTACCAGGCCAAGGCTCTGGCTGGCGGAGATATCGTGAAGAAAGAGAAGAATTACAAGGAAACCGGCTCAAGCGGTGACATGAAAACAGCCGTTGCTACAACCCCTAACGCCATCGGCTACATTGACCTTGTCTATGTAAGCGGCAGCGACATCAAGGCTGTGAAATTCAACGGTGTGGCAGCAACTACGGATAATGTCATTAATGGTTCGTACAAGATTTGGGCTTACGGCTACTACATGACTAAAGGCCAGCCTACCGGCGCAACCAAGGAATTCATTGATTATGTGCAGAGCAAAAAGTTCCAGAATGGTTCTTTGAAGAAGCTTAAATTCATTCCGATTGCTGCAATGAAGGGCTAAGTGTAAGTCTCTGGGAATCATAAACATATATTGAACGGTAACAGCGGCCAGCTCCGATATCATGCGGGGGTGGCCGCTTACAGGAGGGAAAGTATGGGGGCACCGGTCCAGAACCTGGCATCGAGGGCACAGAAGGGCAGCCTTGCAGAAGGCGGCATAAGCGCCAAACGCCACAACAGGCACTTGTTCAGCAACACTATGTTTCGTTATTATTTTCTGTTCAGCATCCTTGCACTTTGTCTGGTGCTTGGACTTGTCATTGTATTCATCGGCAAAACGGCGCTGCTTCTATTCGACAACATCTCGCCGCTGGATTTCTTCTTCTCGTTCAACTGGAGCCCGGAAGAGGAAGCCTTTGGCGCCGCTGCCTTTATTGTAAATACATTATCGCTGACAGCCCTGACGCTGCTCATCGCGGTGCCTGTCTCAGTGGGGATGGCTGTGCTCTGTGCGGAGATCGCTCCGAAATGGCTCACTAGCTTTATCCGGCCGGTGCTTGATTTGCTGGTCGGCATTCCTTCCATTGTATACGGCTATCTGGGGCTGACTGTGTTATTGCCTTTTCTGCGCAGAGTCAGCGGTGAGGGGCTCGGGGATGGCCTGCTTGCTGCTGCGCTTGTGCTTGCCTTGATGGTGCTCCCGACCATTTGCCGGATCAGCGATGATGCCATCGTTGCCGTTCCGCGCAAATACCGCGATGCAGCCTATGCCCTCGGCTCCACCCGCCTGCAGGTTATTATGCGTGTTGTTCTGCCTGCGGCCAGCAGAGGCATTATCTCTGCAGTTATTCTGGGCATGACCCGTGCGGTCGGCGAGACGATGGCCGTGGTCATGGTCATCGGTAACACGCCGCAGCTGGCCAAGTCACTGTTCACACCATCTTCGGTGCTGACCAGCAACATTGTGATGCAAATCTCCAATGTGGAATTTGACTCCACCTGGAACTATGCGCTGCACATGATGGCCTTTCTGCTGCTGTTAATCTCGTTTGTGCTGATCCTCATCATCCGCATATTAGGCCGGAAAAGGAGGGATGCGGCATGAATTTCACCCGTACCCGCCATACGGCCCGTTCCCAGCGGAACAATAAAATCGCAAACATCGCTTTCTACACTCTGGGCGCTCTGGTCATGCTGCTGATTTTCTGGCTGCTCTTCACCATTCTGAGCAAAGGCCTGCCTTCGCTGAGACCGGACTTCCTGATCAAGCAGCCGGAGGAAATCGATGCCGGAGGCGGTATTGGCCCGGTGCTGTTCAACTCCTTTTATATTCTGTTCATCTCGCTGCTGATTTCGATTCCGATCGGTATCGGAGCCGGGATTTATATGGCGGAATATGCGCCGGACAACCGCTTTACCGGCGCGCTGCGCATCTGCGTAGAGTCGTTGTCCTCGGTTCCTTCTATTGTATTCGGGCTGCTCGGCCTCGCCATCTTCGCCGAATACTTCAACGTGGGACTGACCATTCTCGGCGGGGGAGTCAGCCTGGCGCTGCTCAACCTGCCGATGCTGGCCCGGGTCACGGAAGAAGCGGTGCGCGCCGTTCCCGGAGAAATTCGTGAGGCCGGCTATGCCCTCGGGATGACCAAGTTCCATGTCATCCGCAAGGTGGTGCTGCCGGTAGCGATGCCGGCGATTGTGACCGGTGTCTGTCTCGTGGCCGGACGCGCCTTCGGCGAGTCGGCTGTTATTATTCTGACGGCGGGCCTCAGCACTTCGGGAGAGATGTGGGATTTCAATCTGTTCTCGCCGGGCGAGACGCTGGCAGTGCATCTGTGGTATGTGCAGTCTGAGGCCATCGTGGAGGATGCGCGGCAGATTGCCGACAAGTCTGCGGCTGTGCTGGTGTTTGTGGTGCTGCTGATCAATTTCATGTTCCGCTTCCCTCTGTGGCTCGGACGCCGCCGGGGACGCTGAACAGCTGAAGTTATCTGTTTTTCTATGAACCGGGTGCCGTCCTTGATAAAGGGGCGGCACCCGGTTTAGTTTACGGAAAATATACAATTGCTTAAAATTGTTGATAATACTAAAATGAAAGCAATTCCATACTTGCAACAAATTTCGACAGTTCTCTAGTGCATCTGTTGCGCATGTAAGGGCACATGCACTCGGCTTAGCCTCGTAGCTGCCCGGCTTGGCGAATCTATTGCATTTTCTGCAATTGTTTGAGCTAAAAATCCGGCTTGTTTCATTTCTATTGTATTATCTGCAATAGAAAAATACGTTTAGTCCATTTTGAAGCCGAATCGGCAATTTCTACTGTATGAAGTGCAATAGAACGCGCACCGAGCGTCAATTTGAACGATTCTAAAATACACCCGATTGTTGCTGCGTTGGCCGGAATAACGTCTCTCCAGTCCGCGATGCTCTATGAAACACATTTTTGAGGCAAATAGCGTATCTGTAATCCGGAACGGAGTCCGGCTGATTGCGAAGCGGGCCCTCCCGAAGCGAAAGATCCAACGAACCCGCCTGTGGGTTCTCATCCCCCGGACGCACAAACAGCCTCCCCGAAGGGAGGCTGTCAGGTGACGTCCCGGGAGGGATTCGAACCCCCGACCGTGCGCTTAGAAGGCGCATGCTCTATCCAGCTGAGCTACCGGGACATAAGAGCATTACTGAAAAGCAAGCAAAAATTATGTTACCATATGTAGATAACTTTTTCAACCTGTTTTTTTGAAACCGCAGTGGGATATGCTATAATCTACAATTGATCATGGTTCGGAGAAAAGGAGGTGCCCTCATTAATCATTCGAATTCCCCCGCCAAAGAGAATATCGTGCTGTTTCCGAAGACGCTGGATTACTACCAGATCCAGTTAACGGTAATGCTGGAGAGTGAACGTTACGGGGAAGCGATGGAACTGCTGCGGTTTTTGCTGCAATGCCAGGGCCAGGACGAGCGGCACTACCAGGAATGGCAGTCGCTGCTGGACTGGCTGGAGGCTGCCTTCCCCTATGCATCCCGTGACGCGGAGGGAGACAGGGAACCCTCCGGGAGTGAGCAGGATCTGAAGGAAGAGGACATGGCCCGGATTTTGGCCAAGTCGAAGCTTGAAGAGGATGCGGATTATCCTGACAAGCTGCTGAAGAAGGTCATGAACGAGCCTTTATCAGAGTCGACGATACTCGCGCTTGAGCAGCTGTCCTATCTGGAAGGCGGGCAAGTAGACGAGGCGCTTGTGGGCTGGCTGGAGCAGGCAGCGGTTCACCCGCTTTTGCAGTTCCGCACGCTGCAGACACTCCGCCGCCGGGGAGCGCAGGGCACCATCGGGCTGATGCGCGGAGGGGAAGTCGCATATGTCGAGATTGAAAAGGTGCCGCTGACGAATGAAGAGTTTCCGCCGCAGGTGGGCCAGGTGCTGGAACGGGTGGCCGAGCAGGCGGAAGTGCATGAGCCGACGCTGTATTATTTTGCACAGGAGCTGTGGGGACAGTTCATGATGTCGGTCTACGGCTCAGCGGAGTACCGCAAGCTTCTGGAAGGAGAGGACGAGCAGCTGGATATCTGGGCCGGTGCGCTGCACCAGATGGTGTCCGAGAGCCTGAACGGAACGCGGCAGGAAGAGGAAACGCGGGCCATGTACGGAATCACAGGCAGCATGCGCTTTCAATTCGAGGGGGCTTACCGCTCTCTCAAAGGATTTGTAAAGAGTTCTCTACTTGATAAATGAAGTAATGTTGTATATAATATAATGGTTATTCTGTGCGTGAATTACGTGAATTTTTTTAAAGAAAACATGTAACCTATTTTTGGAGGGAAAAGTATAATATGAAAGCAACCTGGGAAAAAATAGAGAAGAACCTTGGAGTTCTAGAAGTCGAAGTAGAAGCAGAACGCGTAGCTGCAGCGCTCGACAAAGCTTTTAATAAAGTAGTGAAGAAAGCCAACGTGCCTGGTTTCCGTAAAGGCAAAGTGCCACGGCCGATTTTTGAATCCCGTTTTGGTGTGGAAAGCCTGTACCAGGATGCCATCGACATTCTTCTTCCGGAAGCTTACGGTGAAGCGGTTGAAGAAACCGATATCTTCCCTGTAGACCGTCCTGAAGTGGATATTGAGCAATTTGCCAAAGGCCAGCCATTCATCTTCAAAGCCAAGGTTACTGTTAAGCCTGAAGTGGTACTGGGCCAGTACAAAGGCCTCGAAGTTCCGGCTCAGAAGGCTGAAATTACGGAAGATGAGCTGAACGCTGAATTGAAGCGTCTGCAGGAGCGTCATGCTGAGCTTGTTGTGGTTGATGACGAGCCCGCAGCTAACGGCGACATTGCTGTGATTGACTTTGACGGATCTGTGGATGGCGTGCAATTCGAAGGCGGCCAGGCAGAACGCCACTCCCTGGAGCTGGGAAGCAATTCCTTCATTCCAGGTTTTGAAGAGCAGGTTGTGGGCATGTCTACAGGAGACTTCAAGGATGTTGAAGTGACTTTCCCAGAGGCTTACCATGCTGAGAACCTTGCCGGCAAAGCGGCAGTATTCAAAGTGAAAGTACACGAAATCAAACGCAAACAGCTTCCTGAGCTGGACGACGAATTTGCGAAGGATGTAAGTGAATTCGATACGCTTGAAGAATACAAAGCAGATCTGAAAGCACAGCTCGAATCCCGCAAGCAGGATGAACTCAAAGGCGCACGTGAAACTGCGGTAGTTGACGCAGCGGCAGCTAATGCCGAAGTTGAAATTCCTGAGGCCATGATCGCAAGTGAAGTAGCCAACATGGTTCGCGATTTCGATAACCGTCTGCGCCAGCAGGGCATGAACATGGATATGTTCCTGAGCTTCTCCGGCCAGACCCGTGAAGATCTGGAGCTTCAGATGAAGGGCGATGCTGAAAAACGCGTCCGCAACAATCTGGTTCTGGAAGTTATCGCAAAGTCAGAGAACATTGAGGTTTCCGAAGAAGAAGTGAATGCAGAACTCGCTTCTATGGCTGAATCCTTCAAACGTACTCCTGAAGAAATCCGCAGCATTCTGGCAGCCAACGGTTCCCTGAGCAGCTTGAACGATGAAATTTCGCTGCGCAAGACCATTGATTTCCTCGTGGAGAACAGTGTAGAAGTTGAAGCTCCAGCTGCACCAGAAGAAGCAAGCGCTGAATAATCCTTTTCGGAGGCTGGACTCCATCTAGAACGGCCAGATAAGGCGGCCTCCATAAACATAGATAAGGCACGTAATTTCTTTACGTGCCTTATTTTTTATCGACGGAGAACTATTATGATACATAGTCACAGTCAGAGTGATTGGCATTATCATGGGATTTGCGCTATAATGGCAGGCACATGTACAATGCGATACGGTGCAGAAGTGAAAAAATGACATCGCGCCTTGAACGTGTTAAAATATTTCTGAAACGGAAAGACTAATCTGTACAGAGAAAAGAGGTTGGTGGCATGAGTCTGGTACCAATGGTTGTAGAATCAACAAGTCGGGGAGAACGGTCATACGATATCTATTCCAGATTGCTCAAGGATCGCATCATCTTCCTAAGCAGTGCGATTGACGATGATGTCGCCAATCTGGTCATTGCCCAGTTGCTGTTCCTGGCAGCAGATGACCCCGAAAAAGACATTCACCTGTACCTCAACTCGCCCGGTGGTTCTGTGACAGCCGGCATGGGTATATATGATACGATGCAATACATCAAGCCGGATGTCTCGACGATCTGCGTGGGCATGGCGGCAAGCATGGGATCGCTGCTGCTTACGGCAGGGGCTCCAGGCAAAAGATACGCACTCGCCAACAGTGAAGTGATGATTCACCAACCGCTCGGCGGCGTTCAGGGTCAGGCATCCGATATCTGGATTCATACCGACTGGATTCTGAAGACGAGACAGAAGCTGAATCAAATATATGTAGATCGCACAGGTCAGCCCCTTGAAAAAATCGAACGGGACACAGACCGCGATAACTTCATGAGCGCGGAAGAAGCAAAGGAATACGGGCTGATTGACCAGGTGCTCTCTTCACCGATCAAATCTTAAAGGGGTGGTAAGATGTTTAAATTTAATGATGAAAAAGGGCAGCTGAAATGTTCCTTTTGCGGCAAATCCCAAGAGCAGGTTCGCAAGCTTGTAGCAGGACCTGGCGTTTATATATGTGATGAATGCATCGAGCTGTGCACGGAAATCGTGGAAGAGGAGCTCGGCCATGAGGAAGAGCTGGATCTGAAGGATATTCCAAAGCCGAAGGAAATCCGCGACATCCTTGATCAATACGTCATCGGCCAGGAGCAAGCGAAGAAATCGCTTTCCGTAGCCGTATACAATCACTACAAACGTGTCAACAGCCAGAGCAAGATCGAAGATGTGGAGCTGACGAAGAGCAACATTCTGCTTCTCGGTCCAACCGGCTCCGGTAAAACACTCTTGGCGCAGACCATGGCGAAGATTATTAACGTTCCTTTTGCCATCGCAGATGCCACTTCCCTTACGGAAGCGGGATATGTGGGTGAGGATGTAGAGAACATCCTGCTGAAGCTGATTCAGGCTGCTGATTATGATGTGGAAAAAGCAGAACGCGGCATTATCTATATTGATGAAATTGACAAAGTGGCCCGCAAATCCGAGAATCCGTCCATTACACGTGACGTTTCCGGTGAAGGCGTGCAGCAGGCTTTGCTGAAGATTCTTGAAGGCACTGTAGCTTCTGTACCTCCACAAGGCGGACGCAAGCATCCGCATCAGGAATTCATTCAGATCGACACCACGAATATTCTGTTTATCGTCGGCGGGGCTTTTGACGGCCTGGAACAAATGATCAAACGCCGTATCGGCAAAAAGGTCATCGGTTTCAATGCAGCGGTAGAAGGACAGAAGGACCTGAAGACTGGCGAATATCTGTCCATGGTATTGCCGGAAGACCTGCTCAAGTTCGGTCTGATCCCCGAGTTTGTCGGCCGCTTGCCGGTCATCTCGACACTGGAGCCGCTTGATGAGAATACACTGGTCCGGATTCTGTCGGAACCGAAGAATGCACTCACCAAGCAGTATATCAAGCTGCTGGAAATGGACAATGTAGCGCTGAAGTTCGAGCCGCTCGCTCTTGAGGCCATTGCCAAGGAAGCCATCAAGCGCAACACGGGTGCCCGTGGCTTGCGTGCCATTATTGAGAGCATTATGCTCGATGTAATGTATGAGGTGCCTTCACGCGATGACATCAAAGACTGTGTCATTACGGAACAGGTGGTGCAGGAGAAGTCCCTGCCTGAACTTAGCCTGAAGAAAGACAAGAAAAAAGAGGAAAGCGCCTAAGAGCCCTTTCCTTCACCATACAGTCATTAACAATACAAGTCATTGTCTCCACCTTACAACCGCCTGTACGGCGCGGGGAGGGTGGAGCTTTGATCGTTATGGGGGAGAAAACCATGTTCTTGAGACACCAGACCCGTCCCGTCAATGTTGGCGGGGTTATTATTGGGGGAAACAACGAGGTTGCTATTCAAAGCATGTGTACAACCAAAACAGCTGATGTCGAAGCAACGGTAGCCGAGATTCTGCGGCTGGAAGAAGCGGGCTGTCAGCTTGTGCGCGTGACGGTCAACAATGAAGAAGCGGCAGCAGCCATTAAGGAGATTAAGGCGCGGATTCATATTCCGCTGGTGGCGGATATTCATTTTAATTATAAGCTGGCTTTGCTGGCGATAGAGAACGGCATCGACAAAGTGCGCATCAATCCGGGTAACATTGGACGCCGGGACAAGGTGGAAGCAGTCGTCAAAGCCTGTAAGGAAAAAGGCATTCCGATCCGTATCGGCGTCAATGCCGGTTCTCTGGAGAGCCATCTCCTGGAGAAATACGGCTATCCGACCCCGGAAGCCATGGTAGAGAGCGCTCTGTACCATATCGGAATTCTGGAAGAACTCGATTTCGATGATATCATCGTATCCCTCAAAGCCTCTGATGTCCCTATGGCCATCGAAGCCTACCGCAAGGCCGCGGAAGTGATTCCCTACCCGCTGCACCTGGGGATTACCGAATCCGGCACGCTGTTTGCCGGTACGGTGAAGAGCTCGGCCGGGATCGGTGCGCTACTCTCGATGGGCATCGGCAGCACCGTGCGGATCTCGCTCAGTGCGGATCCGGTGGAAGAGGTGAAGGTGGCCCGTGAGCTGCTGAAGACCTTCGGTCTGATCTCTAACGCGCCTACGCTGATTTCCTGCCCGACCTGCGGACGGCTGGATATTGACCTCTTCTCCATCGCCAATGAAGTGGAAGAGTATATCTCCAAGCTGAAGGTGCCGATCAAGGTATCCGTGCTGGGCTGCGCGGTTAACGGCCCGGGTGAGGCGCGTGAAGCCGACATAGGTATTGCCGGTGCGCGCGGGGAAGGTCTGCTGTTCCGTTACGGCCAGATGATCCGCAAGGTGCCTGAAGCCGAACTTGTCTCCGAGCTGAAGAAAGAAATTGATGCGATCGTTGTTCATTTTGAAGCCACCGGCGAAATTCCGGGCCGCAAGCATGCAGGGCTGGCACCGGCAGTGCAATCAGGCAACACAGAGCAATAATTCCCGAAAGTGAAGCAGAACCCGGAATTCTGTAAGCAATTATAAGATCATAAGCGAACGTCCCGTCCCGCACCGGATAACCGGCAGGGGAGCGGGGCGTTTTATTTTTCATTTGCCGGACAGCCCTGCTTGAGGTGTATCCGCCTGATTCAGCTCAGTCATAACGGTACCTCCTGTCTGCTAAGTATTTCCGTTTGCTATAATTCTGTATGCAGGCGTTTACGAATGACCGAAAAGGCTATACTACCTAGTAGTAGCCAAATACAGGACAGGTAGACTGAAGCGAACAGGAGGATGACCTATGGAATTAAGTATATTGCTGATGATCGTGCAGCTCTTTTTCGCGCTGGTCATCGGCGTTTATTTTTGGAATCTGCTGCGGGGACAGAAGACCAATAAAACGGCGGTGGACCGGGAGTCGCGCAAGGAGCTGGACAAGCTGCGCAAAATGCGGATGATCTCCCTGACCAAGCCGCTGTCTGAGAAGACGCGTCCGGCCTCCATTGGAGATATCGTGGGGCAAAAGGACGGGCTGCGCGCCCTGAAAGCGGCACTGTGCAGTGCCAACCCGCAGCATGTCATTATTTACGGGCCGCCTGGTGTCGGAAAGACAGCGGCTGCGCGCGTGGTAATGGAGGAAGCCAAAAAAATGGGCTCTCTCCCTTCAAAAGCGATGCGAAATTCACGGAGATTGATGCCACCACCGCCCGTTTTGACGAACGCGGCATTGCCGATCCGCTGATTGGCTCCGTGCATGACCCGATCTATCAGGGAGCAGGGGCGATGGGCGTGGCCGGTGTGCCGCAGCCGAAGCCGGGGGCGGTAACCAAGGCGCATGGCGGCATCCTTTTCCTGGACGAGATCGGAGAGCTGCATCCGATTCAGATGAATAAGCTGCTGAAGGTGCTGGAGGACCGTAAAGTGCTGCTGGAGAGCGCGTATTACAACTCCGAGGACAGCAATACACCTGCGTATATTCACGATATTTTTCAAAATGGCCTGCCGGCCGATTTTCGGCTGGTGGGCGCCACCACGCGTTCGCCGGAAGAAATTTCACCGGCATTGCGTTCCCGCTGCATGGAAATCTATTTCCGGCCGCTGCTGCCGGAGGAGATTGCCGTCATCGGACGCGATGCGGTCCAGAAGATCGGGCTGAAGCCCAGTCCCGAAGCCATTGAAGTGGTGCAGCAATACGCCACCAATGGCCGCGAGGCAGTCAACATGATCCAATTGGCGGCGGGGCTTGCATTAACTGAAGGACGGGATACCCTGAGTGCAGCCGAAGTCGAGTGGGTAGCCAGCAGCAGCCAGCTGCCCATGCGCACGGAGCGCAAGATTCCGTCTTCACCGCAGATTGGCCTGGTCAATGGACTGGCCGTATATGGTCCGGGTATGGGTACGCTGCTTGAGATTGAGGTTTCTGCCGCACCCGCCAAAAGCGGGCAGGGAAGGCTTAATGTGACCGGAGTGGTGGACGAAGAAGAGACCCGCGGCGGCTCGCGGACGATCCGGCGCAAGAGCATGGCCAAAGGCTCGCTCGAAAATGTGCTGACAGTCCTCCGGGCCATGAATCTGGAGCCGGACCGCTATGATCTGCATGTGAACTTCCCGGGGGAACGCCGATAGACGGCCCTTCCGCCGGAGTGGCAATGGCGGTGGCCATTGTCTCTGCCATCCGGCAGCTGCCGGTGGATAACACCGTAGCCATTACCGGAGAGATCGGCATTCACGGACGGGTGAAGCCGGTAGGCGGCGTAATTGCCAAGGTGGAGGCAGCCTTCCAGGCAGGGGCAACTACTGTACTGATTCCCAAAGAGAACTGGCAGTCGCTGTTTGCCGATCTGGCCCCGCTGCAGGTGATTCCGATGGAAACGGTAGAGGAAGTGTTCCGTCATCTGTTCGGCGCTGAAACTGCGGATGTGCGCCTTCCGGCTGTATCCGGCGAAACCTTCTCGGCGGCTCCTTCGCTGCTGAAAGCGGATGCCAGCGGCGACAGCGCGACGGGTTGATTCAAGCTTGAAGGCGCTTAGCCATCTGCTGGTCTACGTTTCCTTCTATGATCAGCAGCTGTAATATCCCGGCAGGCTTCCGGCACACCATTTGGTTGTGTCACGGAGGCCTGTTTTTTGCATTAGGACCGTGCAGACATATTCCGGGAATAAGCAGCGAATAATAAAACAGGTCTGGCAAAGCGGATTATATGGACTGGAAGCAGCAGGAGGGCTTGGCCTGTTGGTGTTTTGAAGCCGCTTTTGTTAGAATGAAGCATATGACACTACTTGAGAACCATGGGAGGTGCGAAAGCGATGATACAAAGCAAATCCAAAGGTCGTCGTTTTCCTTTATTGCCGCTTAGAGGTCTTCTTGTATATCCCAGCATGGTTCTTCACCTGGATGTGGGACGCGAGAAGTCAGTTCGGGCGCTGGAAAAAGCTATGGTTGAAGATAACCTGATTCTCCTCTGCTCCCAGTCGGAAGTGAATATCGAGGAGCCGGGACAAGAAGATATTTTTCGGGTCGGCACGGTCGCTAATGTGCGGCAGATGCTCAAGCTTCCCAACGGCACGATCCGTGTGCTTGTGGAAGGCGTGGAACGGGCCGAAATTATTAACTATACGGACAACGAGGAGTATTACGAGGTGATGGCGCGTGTGCTGCCTGAGGAAGAGGATGTGGACCAGCAGAGCGATGCCTTAATGCGCACCGTGCTGAACCAGTTCGAGCATTACATCACCCTCTCCAAAAAAGTCACTCCCGAGACGCTCGCTGCCGTATCTGATATCGAGGAGCCGGGCCGGCTGGCCGACGTCATTACGAGCCATTTGGCGCTGAAGATCAAGGATAAGCAGGAGATCCTGGAGACCATCGATGTCAGCAAACGTCTGGAGAAGCTGCTGGATATTCTCAACAATGAACGCGAGGTGCTGGAACTCGAACGCAAGATCAACCAGCGGGTGAAGAAGCAGATGGAGAAGACGCAGAAAGAGTATTATCTCCGTGAGCAAATGAAAGCGATCCAGAAGGAGCTTGGCGACAAGGAAGGCCGGGCCGGCGAAGCCGATGAACTGCGCACCCTGATGGAAGAGAAGGAACTGCCTGAACGCGTAAAGGAAAAGATTGAGAAAGAGATCGACCGGCTCGAAAAAATGCCGGCAAGCTCGGCTGAAGGCGGCGTGATCCGCAATTATGTCGATATGCTGCTGAGTCTGCCGTGGACCGAGTCTACCGAAGATGACCTGGATATCCTGAAGGCAGAGCAGGTGCTGGATGCGGACCATTATGGTCTGGAGAAGCCCAAGGAACGTGTGCTGGAGTATCTTGCAGTGCAGAAGCTGGTCAAGAAGCTGAAGGGGCCGATTCTCTGTCTGGTAGGTCCTCCGGGCGTCGGCAAAACCTCGCTCGCGCGCTCCATCGCCCGTTCGCTGAACCGCAAGTTCGTGCGTATCTCACTGGGGGGCGTGCGCGACGAAGCTGAGATCCGCGGCCACCGCCGCACCTATGTAGGTGCTATGCCGGGCCGGATCATCCAGGGGATGAAGACTGCAGGGAGCATCAATCCGGTGTTCCTGCTGGATGAGATTGACAAGATGGCGGCGGATTTCCGGGGCGACCCGTCGGCTGCGCTGCTGGAAGTGCTGGACCCCGAACAGAACAACACGTTCAGCGACCATTTCGTCGAGCTGCCGTTTGACCTCTCGAACGTCATGTTCGTGACGACGGCCAATACCGTGCATAATATTCCGCGTCCGCTGCTGGACCGGATGGAGATGCTGTTCATTCCCGGCTATACGGAGCTGGAGAAGCTGCAGATTGCCAGCCGCTATCTGCTGCCGAAGCAGCGCAAGAACCACGGGCTGGAGGAAGGGCAGCTGTCCATTGAAGACGATACCCTGCTCAAAATTGTCCGCGAGTATACCCGGGAGTCCGGGGTGCGCAATCTGGAGCAGCAGATCGCTGCGCTGTGCCGCAAGGCTGCGAAGATTATCGTATCGGGCGAGAAGGAGCAGGTAAGTATCCTTCCCGCTGAGGTCAAGGATTACCTAGGCGCTTCGAAATACCGCTATGGAATGGCGGAGCTGGAGGATCAGATCGGTACAGTTACCGGACTGGCCTGGACGGAAGTGGGCGGTGATACGCTGCTCATTGAAGTGACAGTGGTCCAGGGAACCGGCAAGCTGATCCTGACGGGTCAACTGGGCGATGTGATGAAGGAATCGGCACAGGCCGCCTTCAGCTATACCCGTTCGAAGGCCGAGGAACTGGGACTGGCACCCGATTTTTATGAAAAGAACGATATTCACATTCACATTCCCGAAGGCGCCATTCCAAAGGACGGACCGTCTGCAGGGATTACGATTGCAACCGCGCTGATCTCTGCACTTACGAAACGTTATGTCTCGAAGGATGTGGCGATGACCGGCGAGATTACGCTGCGCGGCCGGGTTCTGCCGATTGGCGGGCTGAAGGAGAAGTCGCTTGCCGCCCACCGGGCCGGATACAAAAAAATCCTGCTGCCAAAGGACAATGAGCGCGACTTGAAGGACATCCCGGAGAGCGTCCGCAGCGATGTGGAGTTCGTGCCGGTTTCCCATATGGATCAGGTGCTGAAGCATGCACTGGTCGAACATCATAATGAAATCAGCAGTGAAGCGCCGAGTAGTGTGCATTAGAAAGGAAGTCCTATGAAAGTTAACAATGCCGAATTTATCATCAGCGCCGTAGGCCCTGATCAATACCCTGTTGACGCCTTGCCGGAGATTGCTCTGGCAGGGCGCTCCAACGTCGGGAAGTCTTCTCTGATCAACCGGATGATCAACCGCAAGAATCTGGCCCGTACCAGCTCCACACCGGGCAAGACGCAGCATATGAACTATTACCGGGTTAATGAAAGCATGTATTTTGTCGACTTCCCAGGCTATGGTTATGCGAAGGTGTCCAAAACCCAGCGCGCCTCCTGGGGCAAAATGGTCGAGAAATATCTGGCCGAGCGCGACACTCTGAAGCTGGTCCTGCTCATTGTGGATCTTCGCCACCCGCCTACGGGCAATGACAAGATGATGTTCGACTGGCTGAAGCATTACGATCTGCCCCTGTGTGTTGTGGCTACCAAAGCGGACAAGATTCCCAAAACCCGCTGGCCGAAGCACATCAAGATTATGAAGCAGGAGCTGGGCGTGCTGCCGGGCGATAACTTCATTTCCTTTTCCTCCGAGATCGGTCTCGGCAGAGATGAATTATGGGAGCTAATTGAGCGCTATAATCAAGCTTCCGAAGAAGATCCGGCCCTAGAGCCGGGGATTGAAGATGCTGGAAATGAAGCGCAGCCGGAAGATCCTTCCGAGGCTTGAATGGTAACCCGGTGATGCGTATTCCATAGGATCAGCGCGTATTACTCACAGAATAGTGAGGAATACATATGTATTCCGTAGCTCTTATCCTTTTCTCCCGTTATAAGATGAATTATCGGCCTATATCCTGTTCCCCCTGATGAGAAAACCTGCTGCTCTTCATTGTATAATCATGCTAAAGGCTGCTACAAAGAATTGAGGGATGGTCATGGCTCAGAGATTGGCAACAGAATATGTGAAGGCGACTTTGCAAATGACGGAATTTCAAATGAAACAGTTTCTGCTTACAGCCGATACCTGCTTCATCAGCCACCGGGTGAAAATTCTGGGCGGCGGGGAACAGGAAATCGTCCTGGAGGAAGCGGGAGGCGAGGAGGTTCATTTGTCTTTCCAGCAAAGAGGCAGCATCTACGTATGCACCTTGTCCTGCCGAATTGTGAACCCGCATCTGAATAACGCAATCCGCAAGCTGTTCGTCACCTACAAGGGAACCGGAACGGTAAATCGAATATATCAAGGCCTCACCATGGTGTATGTATACGAGAACGGCTCGGTCCGCAGAATCTCTGAGGTTACGCCGCTGGGCAGCAAGCTGGTCTATCAGCACAGGCACTCGCTTGCCGAAATGCTGCGTCTCTACAAGTCCGATACGGTTGAGCAGGAGATTGAGAGCTTGCGTGTCAACATCGACCGTCTGCTTGATCAGCGTAACCGGGTATGCGGGAATGAGGAAATTCAAGAGATTGACAGAAACCTTGCCGAGGTCACCCGGAAGCTGTTCGAGCTGGAAGCCTAGCAGGGCATACTATTTAAAAATTTAGCAATCATTTCCTAGCGAAATGGTTGTATTTTTTTTAGAAAACTATAAATATACGCTAGAGAGGGACCGATAAAAAGCATATGATAGATATCCATAGTCACATTCTACCCTTCATGGACGACGGGGCTGCCGATTGGGACGCGGCTCTTGCTATGGCTCAGGCTGCCGGGAAGGATGGAATTTCCACTGTTGTCGCCACGCCTCATCATGCCAACGGAGTCTATTTGAACCCCGCTCCGAATATTGGACAAGCTGTGGAGCAGCTGAATCAGAGACTCCGGCAGGCCGATCTTCCGCTGCAGGTGCTTCCCGGCCAGGAAATCCGCATTTATAGTGATCTGCTGAATGATCTGGAGCAGGGCCAGCTCCTGACGCTTGCAGGTTCACGGTATATTTTGCTGGAAATGCCTTCTTCCCGGGTACCGCGTTCAATGGAAGAGACCTGCCATGAACTGCTGATTCAAGGCTTTGTGCCAGTAATTGCCCATCCGGAGCGCAATGCCGAGGTAGCTGCCGATCCTTCCAAGTTGACAAGATTAATAGAGCTGGGCGCACTGGGCCAGCTTACTGCCCAGAGCCTGGCCGGAACGTTCGGAAGCAAGCTGCAGAAGCTGTCATTGGACCTGTGCCGCAGGAATGCTGTACATGTGATTGCCTCGGACGCCCATGACAATCAGCATCGTCCGTTTGGTCTGAGTGAGGCCTACGGGGTTTTGACCAAAGAATTAGGAACGACAGCATCCGATCTTTTTCGTCAAAATGCGCTAAGAATCGTTAATAATGAAGAGATTATTCGAGCAGATTATCTACAATCTCACAAAAAACTTCATAGATTGTTCGGATTTTTTTCTCGTAAAGGGTGACCTCGCGTTCTATTGATGGTAGAATGGGTATTACTGGTTTATTGTTATTTTTTATCAGAGTAGTGTAGTCATAGGGTTTCGGCTCTATCTATGCTAGCAGTAGTACTAGAAATATAAATACATACAAAGAGGTGGATGAAAAGTGTCTTTGAAGAAAAAGTTAGCAGTATCAACATTAGCAGCAAGCATGACAGCAGCATCCTTTGCAGGTTTTCCGTTCAGCAGTACTGGTCTGGCTCAGCATCTTGGACTGGTTGGAACGGCTGCAGCGGCTGAAGTTGGCCATCAGACCGTTAAGGACAAGATTACGACTATTTACAAAAACTTGACCGTAACAGAAGTAACTTATTTGAAGAACTATTCAAATGAAGTAGCAGGACTTGACAAGGATAAGTTCGAGAAGATTTTTGCTCCGGTTCTTGGCAAGATTGACCTAACCGATAAGGAAAAAGCAACCTCTTTGAAATTATTCAAAAGCGTTTCCAGTGTAGTATACGATGTGTATGCAAATGATTTTGATGTGCTGAAAGACATTCGTTTAGATAAGGATAATGTTGCTTTGTTCAATACAATTGCAACCCAGGCTAACGTTCCAAACCTTAGCTTCGACGACATTCTGGATTTCTTCTTCGCTTCTAACGGCGTAGAAGCAGAACTTCGCACTTTGGTGGTGAACAAATTGGGCACGGATCCGCTCAACCTTGCTGATCCTGCTTCACAGAAGACTTTGGTGAAGGACGCTGTCTACAAAGTTCTCGACCAAAAGATTGGTACTGGCGCGTTAACTGTTAGTCAAGCGTTTGCCAATTTGAAAATTTCTGCTGATGATCTCGTACAGACCTTCGTTAATGTGAATACAGAAATTAAATCTTCCAGAAAAGCAGCTCAATCACTTGCTTCGGCCTATCTTCGTGCTTATCCGTTGACTACTACTAACCCTGGAAGTGGTAGTGGTAGTGGCGGCGGCGGTGGCGGCACTGCTGTAGTAGTCACTAATCCAACCGCTACTCCTGGATTCTACGATGTCTCCAAATTGGTTAGCATTGTCGGCGACAAAGCAACCCTGAAGCTGGTTGACGCTGATGTGATCAAGGCTTTTGACGCATTGCTGGCAGCTAATCCTGGCAAGACTGGCCTTACACTTACCCTGAATTTGGGCACTGTCAATGCTAAGGTAGTAGAAGTTCCACTGTCCAAAGCGATTATTGAAGCCGCTAAGGCAAGAGGTATTGCTAATATCGCAGTAACCTTCAACGGTCTGACAGTTACAATTCCGGTATCCCAGTTCAGTGATGCAGTAACACTGACCGTTACGAATGAAGCTGACACAACAGTAACTTCCCTGACCAGCCTCAAGCTGGCTTCGAAAGTGTACTCTTTCGATCTGACAGTAGGCGGCGTGAAGACAACAACCTTCAAACAACCATTGACTATTAAGCTTCCTTTGGCCAATACAACTGGCCTTGACAAGGAATTGCTCTCTGTGTCGAAAGTGGTCTACAAGGCTCTCGAATTCCATGGCGGCGTAGTTGACGGCGACTATATCGTTGAACCGCGTGATACCCTCTCGACATATGCAGTCGTTGAGAACAAAGTGAACTTCAATGACGTTGCAAGCGTACAAGCATGGGCTGGAAGACAAATTCAAGTTGTAGCCGCTAAAGGCGCAATTGAAGGTGTTGGCGCAAGCAAGTTCGCTCCGAAGAGCAATGTTACCCGCGCTGAGTTCTCTAAGATGCTGATCCGTGCGCTGAACCTGGAGAACAGCACAGCTACTGAAAGCTTCGGCGATGTTGCCTCCACAGCCTGGTACGCTCCTTATGTAGCCGTTGCTGCTGAGAAGGGCATCGTTACGGGCCGCAGTGCTTCCCAGTTTGATCCAAACGCAACCATCACCCGTGCTGAAATGGCAACGATGATTGCCCGTGCGGTTAAGACTGTTAACCCGCAAGCCACTGCAGGAGATGCTTCGTCGTTGACTAAATTCGCGGATGCTGCGAAGATCGCCGCTTCCCTGAAAGATGGAGTAGCCTTTGCAGCCAGCCATAACCTTGTTATCGGCAATGCCGGCAAGTTCAACCCGAACAACACAGCAACCCGTGCAGAAGCAGCTGTAATCATCTACCGTACCATCAACTTCAAGTAAAAGTTTTTATTATAAGCAAGTGGAGAGCCTCCTCTCGTCTCGGTGAGAGGAGGCACTTTTTTAGCTTATATACATTGAACTTGCGAACTCATATTCAAGATTCACCAGTTCACTGTGTATAGGATGAATATTACAGAAACAGCTTGGAGGGAAATTCACTTGTCAGCACAAGAATTGGATCTTCGCGATTATTTCCAGATCGTCAGGAAGAGACTGTGGATGATTGTAAGCATTGTGGTTGCGGTTTGTATTCTTGCCGGAGTATACAGCCTATATATTAAGAATCCGGTGTATGAAGCCTCCACCAAGATTATCGTTAATCAGACGCCTACACAGTCTACTGTGGCACAGCTTGACCTTAATCAGATCAATACCAATATTCAGTTAATTAATACCTACAAGGAAATTATCAAGACACCCGCTATTCTGGATGTCGTAGCCAAGAACTATCCGCAATTCAATCTTACTGCGGAAGATCTGCTTAAGAAAGTTAATGTGAGTTCCGTAAATAATACGCAGGTGATGACACTTGTCGTTCGAGATAATTCGTACCAGAGAGCTGCAGAAATCGTGAATGCCATTTCACTTGTGTTCAAGCAGGAGATTCCGTCCCTGTTCAATGTGCAGAACGTATCCATCCTGAATGAGGCTAAGGTTGATCCGCCGGTTGCACCGGGACCTGTTGAGCCTAACGTTGTAATGAATCTGGCAATTGCTTTTATCGTTTCATTGATGATTGGTCTGGGTATCGCGTTCCTGCTGGAATATCTGGATGACACCTTGAAGACCGAAGAGGATATTGAGAAATATCTGGGTCTGCCTACGATCGCCATGATCACCAGACTGGGGCAAGAGGAAACGAAGTCCACAGAATTACAGGCCCAGAAGCTGACCAGAAAGGCAGGAGAACTCGAACATGTCACAGCAGCCAAGTAAACAACGCCATCTCATTACCGTGACCAATCCGCGTTCGCCTGTATCGGAAGCTTTTCGCGCTCTGCGGACGAACATTGATTTCTCTTCCGTAGACGAGCAGATCCAGATCATTATGGTTACCTCCTCCGGCCCTGAAGAAGGAAAGTCTACGGTTACAGCCAACCTTGCGGCAGCTTATGCCCAAGCGGACAAAAAAGTTTTGCTGATTGATGGGGATTTGCGCAAGCCTACAGCTCACAAAACATTTTCGTTAAGCAACCGTGCTGGACTGTCTTCGCTGCTGTCGCAGCAGGCTGATCTGGAGGATGTCGTTCAGGATTCAGGTGTAGCTAATCTCTCCATCATGACTTCAGGTCCAATTCCCCCAAATCCGGCAGAAATGATGGCCTCCAACAGGATGAGTGCTGTGCTGCAGGAGCTGCGTCAGCGCTACGATATGATTTTGTTCGATACTCCGCCCCTTTTGGCTGTCACAGATGCACAAATTATCGCCTCCAAGAGTGACGGAGTCATTATGGTGGTCAGCTATGGCAAAGTGAAGCGGGATATCGCAGCCAAGGCCAAGTCTAACCTTGACCGTGTTGGTGCGAAGATGCTGGGAGTCGTACTGAACAATGTGAAGCGCAAAGCCAGTGAAGGTTATTATTACTACTACTACGGAAATTAAGTTCTATATAGAAGAAAATTGTTATTTTTGGAGGCACTGAAAATGACAGCGAAAACCAGAGTTTATTTGTTATTCCTCATTGACCTTGCGATCATCTGGTTCAGTATTGTGACTTCTTATATGTTCCGGTTTTCCAAGGGCATACCTGACGAATATACGCTTCAGATGCTGGTGTTCGGTCTTATTGCGACAGTAACCTTTGGGGGCAGTCTGATCTATTTTGGCTTGTACCGCAGATTATGGCAGTATGCCAGCATTGATGAGATCATTTCTGTATTCAAAGCGATTGTTGTAGGAGCTGTCCTTTCTTTTGTGGCGGCATTTATCATTTTGCCGGAACGGGTCCCCCTCAGCATTGAGGTGCGCGCGATGGAAACGATCCTGCTCCTGGTGGGAGGAGTCCGCTTCTGCTGGAGAGTGTTCCGCAATGATCGTATTAACTCCAAGGATACAGAGACTCATACCCTGATTGTGGGTGCCGGTGACTGCGGAATACTGATCGCCCGGGAAATGATGGGCCCTTCATTTGCCCATACGCGAATTGTCGGCTTCATTGATGACAGTGCAGATAAATACCATCTGTCTATCTTGGGAGTACCCGTTCTCGGCAACCGTTATGATATTCCCCGGCTTGTGAAGGAACTCGAGATTCATGAGATTATTATCGCTATGCCTTCTGTATCCCGAACGGAAATCTCCGAAATTATTAACTTGGCGAAGGCTACCGGGGCCAAGCTGAAGATTATTCCAGCACTTAATGACTTGATTGCCGGCAAAATTTCGGTAAAAAAGCTGCGTGATGTCAGCGTAGAGGATTTGCTTGGACGCGAACCGATTGTGGCTGACATGAACAGCATTCTCGGGTATGTACATAACAAGACGGTATTAGTCACCGGGGCTGGAGGTTCAATTGGCTCAGAGCTATGCCGTCAGATATCCCCTTTTGCCCCAGACAAACTGTTAATTCTCGGACACGGCGAAAATAGCATTTACACGATAGAGATGGAGCTGCGGAAGAGCTTCCCGGATCTGAACATTGTTACCGTAATTGCGGATGTTCAGGACCGCACGCGGATGATGGAAGTATTCCAGAGTCACAGCCCGCATGTAGTCTTTCATGCGGCAGCGCATAAGCACGTTCCTCTGATGGAACGCAATCCCGCCGAGGCCATTAAGAACAATGTCTTCGGGACCCGCAATGTAGCTGACTGTGCTGACAAATATGGAGCGGAACGGTTCGTATTGATCTCCTCTGACAAAGCCGTTAATCCGACCAGTGTGATGGGAGCGACCAAACGTATCGCAGAAATGTATGTGCAGAGCCTCAACACCTCCAGCCCAACCAAATTCTCAGCAGTACGATTCGGCAATGTCTTGGGCAGCCGGGGCAGCGTCATTCCGGCCTTCAAGCAGCAGATCGCTGCGGGCGGACCGGTTACCGTGACCCATCCCGAGATGGTACGTTATTTTATGACGATTCCGGAAGCGGTGCAACTGGTCATCCAGTCCGGATCATTTGCGAATGGCGGAGAAGTCTTTGTACTGGATATGGGCCAACCAGTGAGGATTCTGACCTTAGCCGAGGACCTGATTACCTTGTCCGGCTATGAGCCTTACAAGGATATTGAGATTACCTTCTCCGGAATACGGGAAGGTGAGAAGCTGTATGAAGAACTGCTGACAGCCGAGGAGAATCTGGGTTCCACCCGGCATAACCGGATCTTCATCGGTAAACCCAACGTTCTTAGCCAGAATCAGCTGGAACTGGAGTTCAAACGTCTGGAACGTGTATTGGCTGAAGACGGAGACGCTATTCGTGAAGTCATTAACCAGATTGTGCCGATGCAGCCGGTAGCTCAAGCTGCGATTAGCTAATTCATTCCTATGGAGGTACCTGAAGTGTTCAACAAAAGATGGAAGAAAGTATTGTTCTGGACGCTGTCGGTGATTGTCGTGTTAGGAGTTGCAGGCCTGTTCGCTGCCAACTATGCAGTAGATAAGTTAATGAGTTCGATGGCTGACGGTTTCAACGTTGAAGCAAACGAGACTACCAGTAATGCTCAAGGAGAAATTGTTGAACCTCCTGTAGCTGCGGGTGACGCAACTGCGGAGCCAAATGCTTCAGCAGCACCAGGATCGAAAGTTGAGCCAACAACTGCGGTATCACCTTCGAGTACTCCGGCTTCAGATGGTGCCGGTGATAAAAAGGCGAATAATGGTGGAAAAGCGGCTGCCAGTACAAGCCAGCCGACAAGTACTCCGGTTCCAACACCTGAGGGTGTGGATGGTATAGCTCATATTTCTACTGATAAGGCTAAAGAAGTACAGGAGAGCGTAACGTTAAAAGATAAAGCTGATGTTGCATCAATAGTGGCACAACAGTTAAGTGTTTCGGATATCAAAAGACTTCAAGAGTTAGCCAAAGGCGGACTGACTAACGAAGAAAAGAAGGAAGCTCGTAGTATTATCCTTAGTAAAGTTTCTGAAGATCAATATAACGAATTAGTACAAGTCGCTAAGAAATATGGTTTGAGCCAAGGAAAGACCTATGATCAAGTAACTGGTAACAAGAAAGAAAGCGAAGAAGCCACCAAAGAAGGAAGTGAATGATGATGTCTAAAGCGAAATTTCCAGCAGTAGCATTGATGCTGCTGATGTTGATTGGGATAGCTCCACTAACTGCATCCGCTCCATTGTCTGCATCAGCATCTACAGTTACTGATTCGATCAAAGTTCCCACTATGGAAGTGAAGATGGTCTTTGACGGAGTGACCCTGCAGCCGCCTGCTGGGCAATATGTATTTATGTATAACAATACTACTTATGTACCCCTGCGTTTCATGTCCTACGCCTTGCAGAAGAGTGTGAGCTGGGACGCCAAGAATGTAAAAGTTACAGTGGCTGATCCGAGCAGTTCAGAATTGGTAGTGATCAAGGAGTACTTAATGAATGCCGGAAACGGGAGTGGCGCAGCTACTGCGAGCAAAAACATCGTACTCAGTAAAGTAAAAGCCAGCTACGTTTTTAGTGGTTCCACTAAGGCTGTTCCTTCCGGTCAAGGCAGCTATTTACTGAATGGATCGTTATATGTCCCCCTTCGTTTTTTATCGGAATCTGTAGGGAATTCCATTAGCTGGGATCAGAAAAATAAGACGATTACAGCTGCTTCCAAAACTTATCAAAAGCAATCGGATGGGAGTGCTAATGGAACAGGCCAAGGCAATGTCTCTGCTCCAGGAGCAACAGCGAATCCTACAGCTACCTCTAAGCCAAATGCGACATCCACACCAGCTGCTTCGGCTGCACCCGGTGCTGCGGGAGGAGCCACAGGCGGTGGATCTTCCAATGGTAAGGTATCTTATGAGGCTATTACTAGTGAAACTGAAGACAAGTTGAATGCATTGAAATCCGAAGCCCAATCCTCACTCGGCGGTCTTGCTTTTGAATATTTGGCAGCAACAGACGAAGCCACAAGGAATGCACTAATTGCCAAAGGTAAGGAACAACTCGCCTCATTCACATCCAGCTTTAATAGTATAGTTGCTGAAGCTGAACAAAAACTAAACAATAATGGCTATAGCACAGCGATCATTGCTGAGTATAGAAAAGCATTTAATGCGTCTGTGCAGCAGGGATTGTCGAAGCTTGGGGGATAAGTTGCAAGAGTTACTTTTGATCAATTACTGAATATCCCATCTCTTCACTTGGTAAGGGATGGGATTGCATAGTAAAGAGTTCTTAAGGATTAGGTGAACAAATGAGACCTTATATTGTAATAAAACAAATTTTAGATGTTATGATGGCTCTAATCGGAATACTCCTGTTATGGCCTTTTTTCTTGATTATCGCAGTGGTAATCAAGCTCACCTCAAAAGGGCCAGTACTATTCAAACAAAAGCGGCTAGGGAAGAACAAGAGTGAATTTTATATTTTGAAGTTTAGGACCATGCGTACGGATACACCAAGTGATATGCCGACGCATCTATTACAAGATCCAGATTTTTTTATCACTAAAGTTGGCAAATTTCTTCGGAAGACAAGTTTGGATGAACTTCCACAGATTATAAATATACTTAAAGGTGAAATGAGTATTATTGGTCCGCGACCTGCGCTTTGGAATCAATATGATTTGATTGCTGAGCGTGATAAATACAAAGCAAATAATATAAAACCTGGGCTAACTGGTTGGGCGCAAATCAATGGCAGAGATGAACTGCCTATTGAAGAGAAGGCTAAGTTTGATGGTGAATATCTAAATCTTTTATCTTTAACTTTTGATTTTCAAGTTTTTTTTAAGACGGTATACAATGTTGTTAAGAGAGAGGGGATTATCGAAGGTAACAAGCAATCTAGAACATTATAAATAAATAGATTCAATGATTCGGAGATCCTATATGAAAATACTTGTAACAGGTGAAAATGGTTATATAGGCAAGAAATTTGCAGCTTGGTTAAAACAGTGGCCAAAAGAATATAAAGTGGATTTTATATCTGTTAGAGACGATGAATGGAAGAAACATAAGTTTTCTGATTATGATGTTCTATTTCATACGGCAGCACTAGTGCATAAAAAAGAAAAGCAAGAAATGAGCGAAACATATTACAAGGTTAACAGGGATTTGACAGTTGAACTTTCTAAAAAAGCAAAAAAAGAGGGGGTTAGCCAATTTGTATTCCTGAGTACAATGGCAGTTTTTGGAATGGAGGGAAGCACCAAAAATGTGATGGTAATTGATAAAGAAACTGTAGAGAAACCAAATACTTTATATGGAAAATCAAAGTTTCAAGCTGAGAATGAAATTAGAAAAATGGAAGAGAAGAATTTTAGGGTAACAGTCATTAGGCCTCCTATTATTTATGGACCAAATTGTCCTGGAAATTACTCCAAATTAAAAAAATTAGTGCTTTGGTCTCCGCTATTTCCTGAACTTAATAATAAAAGAAGTATGCTTTATATAGATAATTTATGTGAATTTATTAGGGGAATAGTAGATAGAAAAGAAGCTGGTGTCTTCCATCCCCAAAATAAGGAATATGTTGATATTCAAGTGCTTGTTAAGCATATCGCATCAAATAATCATAAACAAGTAAGATTTTCGAGGGTTTTAGCTAATATTTTAATTTTTATTCCTGAATTCGGAATCCTTAGAAAACTATTTGGTTCATTAGTTTATGATTATGAGTTGACAGGAGATTACATGGTTGACGTTGAGGAGTTTGAAAGTTCAATTAATAAAAGTAACTAATAATTGGAGTACGTGCTATGAAAAATACAAAGTATTCTGTATTAATGTCTTTATATTATAAAGAAGATCCCAATTATTTGCGTGAAAGTATAGAAAGCATGCTGCAGCAGACTCTTAAGCCGGACGAAATAATTATAGTTAAAGATGGTACTTTAACACCATCACTTGAGCAGGTTTTGAATGAGTTTGCTAATGAGCCTTGCTTAAAAACTATACCGTTAAGGGAAAATAAGGGACTGGGCGAAGCTTTAAATATAGGAATGAATTATTGTAAAAATGAACTTATAGCTCGTATGGATACGGATGATGTTTCTAAGAAAGATCGATGTGAGAAACAAATAAAAATGTTTGAAGAAAACGAATTACTCTCAATAGTGAGTTCATCAATCATGGAATTTGAGGTTAATATTGATAAAGTCAAATCAATAAAAAGACTTCCATTAACACATGAATCAATTCTTAAGTTTGCAAAAAAAGAAATCCCTTTAACCATCCTGCTGTAATGTACAAAAAATCAGTAGTCTTACAAGCTGGGGGATATAAGCATTTTGAGCTATTTGAAGATTACTATCTATGGGCAAGAGTTCTTATGAATGGAGCGGTAAGCGCCAATATTGAGGAACCTTTACTTTATATGCGTGCTAATAGAAATATGTATAAGAGACGAGGGGGAGTTTCGTATTTTAAATGCATTATTCTCTTTAAGTGGCATCTTAGAAAAATAGGTTTTTATTCACTTTTAGACTTTTTTATGTCAGCTTTAGCTCAAGGGACGCTAGCTGTGTTACCAAATAGTATTAGAATGAAAATTTACAAGGTGTTTTTAAGAACTGGTGCTCAGGGGAAATAATATCTTTGGTATTTTGATAATTTTATCCTGTTTTTGGATGAATGTGAGGGGATAATAGATGGAGCTATGTTTGGGAGTGGTTTTGTATTATCCCAGCCAAGAAAATATAAACAATATACTATTGTATTCAAAGTTTATTAGCAAAATATATATATATGATAATACAGAGGAGCCAGATTCAAAAATTGCGGAGGCATTTTCAAATGAAAAATTCTATCATTATATGCCTCAGAAAAGCAATATGGGAATGGCAAAAGCATTAAACGATTTATGCAATAACGCAATTAAAGATGGATTTGATTATATCATCACCATGGATCAAGACAGTGTTTTTGAAAATTCGAGTTTAAATATTTTAATGGAATTTATTTCGAATAATGATTTAACGGATGTTGGAATTGTAGCGCCCAAGATAATATTCTTAAATTGGAAATCTAACAAATCAAAAACAAATTCCATGGCAAGTTTAGGCACTAACTTGTCTAATAACGTTAAATGGGTTATTACCTCAGGTAGCGCAATTAATCTTAAATCATACTCTTATACTTCAGGGTTTGATGAAAACTACTTTATTGACAGATTAGATTATGATTACTGCATGCAGTTGAACTCATTAGGCTTAAAGATAGTTGTTTTGAATAATTCCTACTTGAATCAAAGTTTAGGGGAAGGTACTAGAAATCTATTTGGGTTTCAATATTCGGAACATAATGCATTGAGGAACTATTATATTTTCAGAAATAGACTTTATTACTCAGATAAATATCTAAAAGGATTAAGAAGGTTTTCTTTTAGGTTCCTGGGAAGCTTAAAACAGATTATTTTTATTATATTTTTTGATAAAAATAAAGGTCCAAAAATCAAAATTATAAATAAAGCATATCAGGATTATACACAGGGAAGAATGAATAAGTATAATTCAATTAGGTGATGATGAAATGATAGGGTCTATGAGTAAAAAAAAGAAGATAATAATCCGAGTTATGGGTGGACTGGGAAATCAATTATTCCAATATGCGTATGCAAGATACTTACAAGAATTATACAATGCTGATATTTATTTGGATTTGAGAGGATATCAAAATTATAAAGTAAGAGAATTTTCATTAAACAAATTTCAACTGAATGATAGAGTCAATATTTTTAGTGAGGCAATGGTCACTCGTAATGATAGATATAGGTATGGGTTAACTAGGAGAATTTATCATATTGTACAGTTTATGATCAAAAAAATTACACGGAAAAATAAAATGGGAACTCTACTATTTCATTTGATGGCGAAGGGGGGGTATTTCTATAATTTTGATGTTTTTTATTACCCAACTCCAAAGTATTCGGGTAAAAAAGATATATTTGTATATGGCTATTTTCAAAGCCCCTTCTATTTTGAAGCAGTTAAAGAGGTACTGCTAAACGAATTGGTGGTTAAAAAAGATTTCCTGTCTAAAACTCAAAATATCGTTGAGGAAGTAATGTCAGTTAACAGTGTTGCAGTCAGTATTAGATGTGGTGAAGACTATTTAAATAGTAATTTGAATGTTTTTTCTGAGAGGTACTTTTACGAGGGAATAGATTACATAAAAAAACGGGTGAATAATATTAAAATTTATATTTTTAGTGATGATATTAATAAATGTAAAAATCTTTTTTCATTTGGTCAGGAAGTAACGTATATTGAAGGTGTGTCTGACTATGAAGGAATAACTATTATGAGTAAATGTAAACATTTTATTATTTCTAACAGCTCATTTTCTTGGTTTGGTGCTTATTTATCAAATTATGAAGAAAAAATAGTTATTGCACCAGAGAAATGGTATAAAAACAAAAAAGAGGGAGAAGATATTTATTTTCCTAATATGATAAGAATGTAGTTCATTTCTATATTACTATCAATCTTATGAGAGGGAACATAAAAATGAAAAGTGCAATTTATATTGTTTATGATTTTGAAAGTTATAGGAATAAAATATTGGGGCAGATGAGCTCTCTAAGAAATTTTGGATATGATACTTATCTTTTAATAATTTGTGAGAAGGGAAGTTGCGAGTTTAGTAGCTTCATTAATGGAGAAGTGAAAACAATAGAAACATTCAAGCTTCAGAATTACTCAAAATATACTTTAAAACCAAGATATGAGTTATGTTCTTATATAGATCAATTAATAAGCAGGTACGATTTTAAATTATTTTATTTCAGAAGACTTGGGTTAGATATAACAGGTTGGTCGTCAATCTTTAAAAAAATTAAAGAAAATAACTCTAGGGAAGTATTTTATGAAATACCTACATACCCCTTTGATAAAGTCAATAGAATTAAAAGTACTATTGCTACTTTTGCTGAAAATTTCTATTTTCAAAGGTTTATTTATAAGTACATAGATCGAATTCCAGTAGTCGTACAAAATGACTGTGTATTAGATCGTAAAATGGTCGAGTTTAACAATGCGATAGATATATCTTCTATAAAACATTCAAATGCAGAGCCAAAAAAAATAGTAAAGGAATTTAATGTTATGGCTCTAGCCCATGTTAATTACTGGCATGGTTATGATAGAGCTTTGCGAAGTATAGCTGCGTATAAAGGAGAAACAGAAATTTATTTTTATATCATTAGCAATGAGACTAAGGAACTCAATAACCTAAGAAAACTATCTTCTGATTTGAATATTGAAAAAAATGTGATTTTTAAAAAATATAGTGATATTGAAGATATCCAGTCGGAAGTAAGCAATTATCATGTAGCACTAGGAGGCTTGGGTTATTATAGAAGAAATGCAAAATATGATACCTCCATAAAAAATAAAGAATATTGTGCTTTTGGGCTACCTTTCGTAATAGCAAACCCTGATAAATCTTTTCCTAAGGATTTCAGATATCAATATAAGGTAATGGAAGATGAAAATATATTTGATTTTAATAATATTATTAATTGGTTTAAAGAAATATCAGCAGAAGATTACAAAAAAGAGATGATTAAATATGCATGTGAGAATCTAATATATGATTTACAAATGGATAAGATACTCAAATAATCTTTGAGGCAATAGGAGACTGAAATGGATAAGGTATGTTTTGTAGTATTGCATTATAAAGATGAAAAGGCCACATCAGATTGCATTAACTCATTGATCGATAATATCTTACGAGAAGATGTTCATATTATTGTTGTTGATAATGGATCGGGTGATGGTTCGGGAGAATTTATTAAAAAAAGCTTTGAGGCTTTTGATAATATCCACACTATAATTAATAAGGATAACATTGGCTACGCAAAAGGCAATAATATAGGGTATTGCTATGCCAAAGAGGAATTGCAGGCAAATTATATTGTAATACTTAATAATGATACATTGATAAAGCAATCTTTTTTTGTCGAGAAAATAATTCAATTATATAACGAAAAGCAATTTTATATTATGGGGCCAGACATTCTTTCATTAAGTAGGAGTCTTCATCAAAGCCCTTTAAGGGATAAACCGTTATCTAGTAAAGAACTGAGAGAGTATTTGAAGGTTTGGGATGACTTCGAAAATAAAATAATTAGAAATAGATTGAAGTATCTGATGAAAGGAGTAATTGGAAAAAAAACACTTCTATTATATAGGAAATTTAAGAATTCAAGAAGTATGAATGATAGTGATTTTTTGTATAAATACGAACAAGAAAATGTAGTGCTTCACGGGGCTTGTGTTGTATTTTCACCTTTGTACGTGTCTAGGGAAAAAGAGGCTTTTTTTTCGGAAACTTTTTTGTATTTTGAAGAAGATATTCTGACCTATCTTTGCAACAAAAAGAATATGAAAATAATATATTCACCTATAGTACAAGTATTGCACTATGAGGATCAATCAACTAATAAAGTTGTAAAAAAAGAGTTTGCTAAAGAACTATTTAAAATAAAACATCAACGGCATTCAGCAAAAGTTTTTTTGAATTTGATGGGATTAAGTCCTGGGGAGAAAGGTAATTGATACTGTGGGAAAACTTCGAAATGGAATAATAGTAACAATTATCTCTAAGTATTTATATATCATAATTATGTTTGTAGTAACCATGATCTTATCTCGAGTGCTTAGTCCAAAAGATTTTGGAATAGTGGCAGTACTTACAGTGTTCACAAACTTTTTTCTTGTAATTGGAGACATGGGCATAGGAGCAGCAATAATTCAAAAAAAGGATTTATCTGATCGAGATATTTCCAATATTTTTTTCATAATGATAATTCTAGGTTTACTTTTTGGTATATTTTTTGTAGGGATTACTGAGCTAATTGTATTGATATATAATGATACTGTTTATCGTTTGATAGGACGCTTATTGACTTTTTCTGTTGTGTTTAGTATATGGAATATTATACCTCAAGCGGTATTGCAGAAAGAAAAGAAATTCAAATTAATAGGATTGATAACTATTTTTTCTACATTGTTAAGTGGGGCAATAGCAATAATTAGTGCATTGTCTAATGTAGGTTATTTTTCAATAGTCTATCAGTCGATTTTTTACGCAATGCTCTTATTCAATATTAATTTGTATTATAGTAAAGTTAAATTTAAGTTGGAATTTAATGCTAAACCATTGAATAAAATTAAAGAATATTCAATATATCAAATGTTATTTAACCTGATAAATTATTTTGCCAGAAATCTTGATAGCTTTCTAATTGGAAAAACTATAGGTGAAGCAGCTTTGGGTTATTATAATATGGCATATAAATTGGTATTGATGCCAGTACAGTACTTAACTAATGCAGTAACACCAGTTTTACACCCGGTGCTTTCTGATTATCAGAATAATTATAGTATGATTTATAAACAATTTCTTAAAGTTGTAAGAGTATTGGCTCTATTAGGAGGATTCATTTCGATTGTATGCTTTTCTTGTGCAACTGAAATTATTACAGTCTTGTACGGATCCCAATGGAACGAAAGTATTGTTCCCTTCAAAATTATGTCCTTGTCAATAGGCTTCCAAATGATAATGTCAGCAAGTGGTTCGATATTTCAAGCTTCAGGAAATACGAAGTATTTATTTCTTTCAGGTCTAGCATCTTCTACATTAATTATTAGTGGTATAGTTTTTGGAATTCAAAAAAATGAAATAGTTTATGTTAGTATTGGAATAACCATTGCCTATATAATAAATTTTTTTCAAACCTTCTATGTACTGATAAAAGTAGTACTAAAGCAGAGTTTAAGAGAATTCATAGTTGTGATTAGATGGACTGTGATTTCAGCATTTATTACTTATATTGCAAGCGGAAATTTCAGATTATCGGGTACCCCTTTATTTACTTTGGTTTTTAAAATTGCACTTATAGGATTGATTTACTTAGGAATACTTTTAATTTCTGGAGAGCTAAAGAGAGTAATAAATATATTAGTGCCCCAAAAAAGGCCTGAGAATATGGTGAAACAATGAAAAAAATATATCAATCTATTGTAATTTTTCTACTTTTAATTGAAACGAATTTCTTTTCGTTGATTAAATTGCCGTCCTTCATTAGCGCATTAACATCATATCACACAAAGCAACTCACTTTAATCGTGTGCCTTTTTTCTTTTGTTTTATGGTTTTTATTCGAAAAAATGTCACGTCATACTGTGGTGAGGTACTATAATCCGCCGATTGTCATTTTTTTATTCTCAACGGTAGTTATTAGTATTATGAGCATGCTTATTTACAATCAATCAATTTTGAGTGTTTTGAGAGTTAGCTACTTCTACTATATTATAATATTGTTTTATTTTTTATCTTATTTTTGTTGGAAAGATAAAAGAAACTATCATTTTCTAATAAATAGCATTATTCTGTTTGGTACTATATACAGTATTTTACTTATAGTTCAATACTTATTTTTTAAAAGTGGGTTGAATGCATTTCTACTATTCGATGATGAAAATTTAGTTGTATTATCCAAAAGTATTAACCCGAGGATCGCCCGTCCAGCGGATTTTATAGCGTTTTCTTCGGTACTACTGTTTTCTAAGATAGTTAGTGGAAATGCGTTTAATAAAAGTAAAATGAAATTATGGATACCATTATTAGTTGAATTAATCTATATTCTTCTAGTTTCGCAAACACGTATGTATATAATTGCATTGCTATTTTCTTTCTCTATATCCATTTTATTTATTAAAAGAAGAAATCAAGGCATACACATAGTTGTCTATATAATCTTGGTACCCGTTATATTTCTGATGGCCAATGATGCTTTATCTAAGTTTTTCTCCTCATTTATGACAGGTGATAGAGTTAGTAGTACTCTTATAAGAAGCCAAGAAATATGGTTTTATTCTAGACAAATATTTAGCAATGGAATATTTGGTAGAGGATTTATAGATATATCTTCTCCAGATTATGTTCCCCTAAATCATGGGCCTTTTGGAACTTATAACACCTCTGATATTGGAATAATTGGATTTTTATCTATTTATGGACTTTGTGGAGGTTTATTTCTTGTATTAATAATATGGAAACTTATTAAAACTTTAAAGAATAACAAAGAAAATGCATTACAATTAAAAAGTATTGAACTTATCACCCTCTGTCCATATTTTTTGCTTATTTCCCTAACGCTATTTTATACTGACATTCAAAGAATTGTTTATTTGCCTATTATATTGACTATTTTTGAATTTGCTCATAAGGAATCAATTGAAAAAGCAAGGGATTCTTAAACCAGAGTTCGGATTGTCCTAATCCTACTTTTTATAATTGCTTATTATATATTATGTTATAAAGGTGGTTAAAACATGAAGATAACAGTTGCTGGCACAGGTTATGTAGGACTTTCAAATGCTGTATTGTTAGCTCAGTATAATGAAGTAATAGCAATTGATATAATTCAGGACAGAGTTGAAATGATTAAAAAAAGAAATCACCAATAGCAGACAAAGAAATTGAAGAGTTCCTATCTTCAAAAAGCTTGAATCTCGAAGCTACTTTAGATGAAAATAAAGCATATAAAGATGCTGAATTCGTTATTGTTGCAACACCTACAGATTATGACCCCGAAAAAAATTATTTTGATACAAAAAGCGTGGAGAGTGTTATCTCTAAAGTATTAAGAATTAATCCAAAAGCAACTTTGGTGATTAAATCCACTGTTCCAGTAGGATATACAGAAGACGCCAAGATAAAATTTAATACACAGAATATTATATTTTCACCTGAATTTTTGCGTGAAGGTAAGGCATTATACGATAATTTGTATCCTTCAAGAGTAATAGTAGGAGAGAAGTCAGAAAAAGCAGAGAAATTTGCAAATTTATTAATTGATGCCGCGTTAAAAAAAGACATACCTATCTTATTCACCAATTCAACAGAAGCTGAAGCAATTAAGCTGTTCTCTAATACTTATTTGGCGTTACGAGTTTCTTACTTTAACGAGTTAGACACATATGCTGAAACAAGAGGTTTGAATACCAAAGAGATTATAGAGGGGGTAGGACTTGATCCTAGAATAGGAAGTCACTATAACAATCCTTCTTTTGGGTATGGGGGATATTGTCTTCCAAAGGATACAAAACAATTAAAAGCAAATTATCATGATGTTCCTAACAACATTATAGGAGCGATTGTAGATGCCAATAGAACTCGAAAAGATTATATTGCATCAAAAATAATAGAAAAGAATCCTAAAATTGTAGGTATATATAGACTTACCATGAAAACTGACTCTGATAATTTCAGAGCTTCATCGATTCAGGGAATAATGAAAAGAATTAAAAGTAAAGGTATTGAAGTTGTGGTATATGAACCGGTATTAAAGGATGAATTTTTCTATGGTTCAAGAGTAGTAACGGACTTAAAAGAGTTTAAAAATTTAGCTGATGTTATAGTGTCCAATAGACAATCAAGTGAGCTTTCAGATGTTATAAGAAAGGTATATACCAGAGATCTATATAATACTGATTAAATTTTTTGATTACTAATCAAAAGGAGGAAGCATTTTGAAAGGCATAATCCTAGCCGGAGGCTCCGGAACCCGCCTATACCCATTAACTATGGTAACCAGCAAACAACTGTTACCTATTTACGACAAGCCCATGATCTATTACCCATTATCCACTCTAATGCTGGCTGGAATTAATGACATCCTAATTATCTCCACACCGGAAGATACGCCTAGATTCGAAAGTCTCTTGGGGGATGGGTCTCAGTTCGGTATATCCTTACAATACATAGTGCAGCCTAGTCCTGATGGTTTAGCTCAGGCTTTTCTTTTGGGTGAGTCTTTTATTGGGAATGACTCGGTGGCTATGATTCTTGGTGACAATATTTATTATGGCAACGGTATCCGCAAAATGTTGAAGCGTGCTTCGGAGAAAAAGCAGGGTGCGACTGTGTTTGGTTATCATGTGCAAGATCCGGAGCGTTTTGGGGTGGTGGAGTTTAATGAAGACGGTAAGGTGCTCAGTGTCGAAGAGAAGCCTGCACAGCCTAAATCTAATTATGCTATTACTGGTCTGTACTTCTATGATAACCGGGTAGTCGAGATTGCGAAGAATGTTAAGCCGTCTTCTCGGGGCGAACTTGAAATCACCTCAATTAATGAAGCCTATCTCAACCTAGGTGAGTTGGATGTTGAGCTGCTGGGCCGCGGGTTTACGTGGTTGGATACTGGTACTCATCAAAGTCTTGTGGATGCGACTAACTTTGTAAGAACTATCGAGGATCATCAAGGGATTAAGATTGCTGCTCTTGAAGAGATTGCCTATATTAATGGCTGGATCACCAAGGAACATTTGTTAAACTGCGGGCAGAAGCTGAGCAAAACAGGTTATGGTCAATATTTAATAAAAGTGGCTACCGGGAAGATTCAATATTAAGTTTTGAAGGTGTGAAAAGAAATGAAATTGACGGAAACAGCACTCCCTGGCGTAGTTATCGTTGAACCGGCGGTATTTGGCGACCATCGCGGATGGTTTATGGAAACATTTAGCGACGCGAAGTTTAAGGAGCAAGGAATAGATATTACTTTTGTCCAAGATAACCAATCTTATTCTGCTGTCAAAGGAACTCTTAGAGGCCTTCATTACCAATTGAATCCTAAAGCACAGACGAAGCTTGTCCGCTGTACACGTGGAGTCATCTACGATGTAGCTGTAGATATTAGAAAAGGCAGCCCTACATATAGTAAATGGTTTGGTCTTGAGTTAAGTGCAGAGAATAAGAAGCAGTTGCTTATCCCGAAGGGTTTTGCACATGGATTCATGACTCTTACTGAGGATGTTGAAGTTCAATATAAATGTGATGAGCTGTATGCTCCCGAATGTGATGGCGGTATTCTGTGGAATGACCCTGTAATAGGTGTTGAATGGCCCATACATGTGGTTCCTGTACTATCTGGCAAGGATGAGAAGGCTCCTTTGTTGAAGGATGCGAATTTCAATTTCACATATGGCGGCTAGGTAATTATTAATAGAGAGTTCTGAGGTGTAATTGATGAGTAAGCAAAAATTGCTGATTACGGGCGGTGCCGGTTTTATAGGCGGGAACTTTGTCCATTACATGGTTGATAAATATTCTGATTACGATGTAGTTAACCTGGATTTGTTGACCTACGCCGGCGATCTGACCAAGCATAGACAAATCGAGGATAAAGAGAACTATCGCTTCGTACAGGCAGATATTGCGGATCGGGAGGCAATCTTTGCTCTTTTTGAACAAGAGAAATTCGATTATGTGGTGCATTTCGCTGCGGAAAGTCATGTGGACCGCTCCATTACCGATCCGGCTGTATTCGTTCGTACGAATGTTATGGGGACACAAGTGCTGCTGGATGCTTCCAGGAAAATAGGCTTAACGAAATTCCTTCATGTCTCCACGGATGAGGTTTATGGTGAACTGGATTTTGATCCGAGCGTTTTCTTCACGGAGGAAACTCCTTTGCAGCCTAACAGTCCTTACAGTGCGAGTAAGGCTTCTTCGGATCTGCTTGTTCGAGCTTATTATGAAACCTACGGCTTGCCAATGAACATTACCCGTTGCTCTAACAATTACGGCCCGTACCATTTTCCGGAGAAGCTGATTCCTCTGACGATCTCAAAAGTTCTGAACGAACAGAAGGTCCCGGTCTATGGAGATGGTAAAAATATTCGGGACTGGCTGCATGTCTATGATCACTGTGCTGCAATTGATCTCGTATTGCACGAAGGTGTAAGTGGTGAAGTATACAATGTAGGCGGCCACAATGAGCGCACCAATCTGGAAGTGGTGAAGACCATTATCCATACCCTGGATAAGTCTGAGGATTTGATTAAATTTGTTGCAGACCGATTGGGGCATGACAAGCGTTATGCTATTGATCCTACCAAACTGGAGAAATTGGGCTGGAAGCCTACGTACACGTTTGAGACTGGAATTGCGCAGACGATACAGTGGTATACGGCAAATGCAGCGTGGTGGGAGCAAATTCTTAGCGGCGAGTATCGGAAATAGTTATGAAGAGTATAAAGGTTAAAAGGACGGGCAAGCGTAGAAAGAGAATTCTTTTTCTGTACTTGCCTGTTCTATTGATTCTTACATTGTGCTTCTTCGGTGCAGGGCGTTTTCTTCTCTTCAATCAATCTCCACAGCAAGCAGATGTTATTATTGTTCTTAGCGGTGGAGGCACGAATAGGATTGAGAAAGGAATCGAGTTATTTAAAAATGACTTTGCTCCATATATTCTTCTCTCTAACGCTAAGGAACCTGCGGGTACCCATGGTGACATGCTTCAAACCACACTTGCATTAGGAATTCCACAAGAAGATATTTTGACGGAGAATGAGGCTCAAAGTACTTACCAAAATGCAAAATTCACTCTGTCTATTATGGAGAACAAGGGCTTTTCGTCTGCTATTATTGTTTCTTCTGACTTCCATATGAGAAGAGTGAAATTTCTTTTCGATCATGTCTATAAGAATTCCGGGGTTGAACTTACTTATGTAGGTTCTATTTCAGGCTATGATGCTAATCATTGGTGGAGGGGTAAGTACAATCGTGAGGTAACGATTACTGAATACACTAAAATGATAGGCAATACCTTCGGTTATAATGGTTCTGAGGCAAAAAAGGTGCTTGAAAAATTTAAAAGTTGGTTGCCCTAGAGTTTACTATCACACTTCCAGCAAAACTACTAACATTTTCCCATCCCCTCTCCCACAAACCGACAAACAAACTAGGTATCCCGGTCTATAATTAGGATTAAATCTATTTTGTTGCGGTAGGAGAGAGGTCTCATGCCAAATTATTATTTTAAGGAAATCTGGACGCCTTTGAGATGGGTACATATTTGGTTCTATCGGGATGATGCGAATCGGTTGTGGGTGAAGCATGGATCGAAGCGGCGGCGGCTGGTGGGGAAGCGGGATAGTGAAACGGAGGCCTAAGGGCCTCCGTTTTTTGGCTAACTCAAATTCCGATAGTTACACTCCCGACTTGTATATCGTCGCTACTTTATCAATAAGGACATTCCCCCGAGGGTGTAATATCCCTGATCTTTTATATCTTTCAATATTGCGTTGAGGAATTTGTTGGAGAACTTGTAGTTTTTCGTATACGACTGAATAAGCTTGACGACCATATCGTCATTTAGCTCTTGTCTGTACGCTGCCATTCCAATGAGGTGAAGGCGAATGAAGGAATAATCTGCAACGAGTTTCACGAAGAAGTCGAACAGGCTGCCGCCTGCATAGATATCGGTCATGAAATTCTGGTACACATGATTAATCGCATAGTTCTCAAAAATGAACTCCTTCTCCCGGAGGTAGGGTTCATAGATTTCTTCGCGTACACTGCGGTAAGTATGTAACGATTCACTCAAGCTGCTCCCGTTGCTCTGTATGCCTTTGAGGTATTCATTCTTGCATTCATTGTAGCGGGCATTCCATAAAAACTCACTTAGGTGCGCCATTAGGGTATTGTTCAGAACCTGGAATTGGATCTGATCATTTGAGGGAAATACGTCATAGTTGCGCAGCTCCTCGTTAGTAACCAGCTCACCTCTGAATTCATCCACGAAAGAGAGAACATTATCATATGCCCCCGAACGCAGCAGCTCGTCAGTATTATCCAATAGTACTCCAATTATAATTAATCGGTGCTGAAAAGAGAACTGGCGATCACTTAAAACCTCCAGCATGATATCCCGCAAGTTCTGAATACATTGCTTTTTCTTGTTGTTGGCTCTGCCTAGTTGACTAATACGCAGATTCGGTGTATGCAGTTCATTAGTTCGGGTAAAGCTCATGGCGTCTTCAGAGAGAAGCACCAAGCGGGCGATCTCTGGACAGGACAAGAGTGCAGACACTTCAATCTCATCGGCCTCATTCAGAATTCGCGGGTAGGTCGAGCAGGTCTGTGAGAGGAATGTTTCTCCTACCTTGGCTTGAATCGTGCAGAGGCCGTCACAGAGCATAGAACAGTTGCCGGTTTTTTGGTTCATTTTAAAAGAAGCGTATGACTCAATGCTTTTTTTATTACGCACAAGATTCTTGTTAATCTCTTCGTGAAGGCTCGCATCAGGAATCTGCTTGTATTTTTCATAGGTTGATCGGTCTATGGTTATTTCCCATAAAGAGCAGCAAGTGTCTTCGCAAGCAGCCCCCGTACATTGGAATTGCCGTATATATTGAGGAGTCAGATACTCCTTCTGCATGACCTGCAAAAAAAAACCTCCTTGTGTCTCTGCTATAAGCAAGTTCATCACTTACTATATCGGGAAGAAGGAGGTAAATCTTTAATTGGCTAAGACTAGGAAGCGGCCCTCTCCATATAGCTCCTTCGAGGCGCAACTTTCTTTCTTGTCCTCCCCAGCACAAAACCGAGTCCCGGCACCCGCTTCACCGCCATACTCAGCAGCAGCGACCCTGCGACCGCAATGACTGTGGTCGGGAACCAGCCCAGGTAGCTGTCGAAGACGTAGCGTTCCACGAAGTTCAGCAGGAGGATGAAGATGCCGTAGTGGAAGATGAGGATGGCGAGTGATTCTTGGCCGATGTAGGTGAGGGTGGCGGCGAAGAATCTGGATGTGGAGAGAAGCTGGGTCATTTTGATGGCGAGCAGGCTTCCGGCGATTCCGGCGGTGTAGAAGAGGAACAGGTTGCCGTATTCTCTGTTGTTCATGTCGACATAGCTGTTGAAGTAGGCGGCTGTGAGGAAAAGCGCTATGCATACCAGGGTGCCCAGGTTGAAGACGCGGATCTTACGGAGCAGTTGGCGCTGCTTGAGCTGGTAGCCGATGAACACGAAAAGTTGGGCGACGAGCGCGACGTCGATGTTCCAGGGGAGGAAGACTACGGTGCTCAGCGCATAACCGGACAGGCTTAGGCCGGTCATGGCAGCAAGCTGCAGCAGCAGCGGGCGTCCGCTCAGATAACGCATGCTGAGGCAAAAGATGATCTGGGTCACGAATAGGCAGGTCAGAAACCAGATGGGAATATTCAGGAGCAGCCCCCCGGAATAGGTGCCGAGCGCAATAGCCTGCATAGGTTCATACCAGGCAATACCGGAATTGTGAGTGGGTTCAAGGGTGCGGAGAATGAGCCAGAGCAGGTAGCAGAGGAAAGCGGCAGAAAGATAGGGAACCACGAGGGTGAGGATACGGGTACGAAGCAGTGCGGTGAAATTGTCAAAATATTTGGAGGCACTGAACAGATAACCGGAGACGATAAAGAACAGCGGGAGCCGGAAATCTCTGAACATATCGTTCAGGACGACCGGGGTCAGACCGGCATGTCCCACAACGACGAGCAGAATGGTAATGCCTCTTACCATGTCGATTACTTTGAGCCGCGGGGTCCTGGAGGCAGCGGAAACTGATTCCGCTGCAGTTGTCACTGAAGTCGTATCCGAAGCTTGCATGGCTTGGCGGCAGCCCCCTTCCATATAAGTTATCAATAGGTTATAGGAAATAATAGGCAAGAACAATGGTACAAACTAGTTATTTCAATTACTACCTTAGTTGATTGATAAACTTAAGTAATAGTTATATAAATAAGGGTAGTTTGTATGACCCGTGCGGTGTAAATTGCATAATGATTAGAATTCATGTGAAATCTTACACTTTAGAGGGGTGGGAGATCGCAGGATTCATTTTATAATCTATATACATAGAAAACAGAGGTTTAATTTATATAGTGAAATCCATTTGAACGGAAAGGAAAGTGAGGGAATGAAGGAATATGACTATTCCTTGGATGCGATTAAGGGGATTAGCTGTATTTTGATGATCATGGCGCATATTCCGCTTTATTTTAACGGCAATGAACGGGTGTTCCAGATTGTTGCCGGTGTGGCCCCTGTACTATTCTTTGCGGTCTCAGGTGTGACTACCACCCTGCAGGTGAGAAGGCGCAGTTTCAGATCACTCCTTGGCTTCTATGTACTGTTCGCGGTCATCGGGTTTTCCTATAATCTGATGTGGAGGCCGGAGATTCAGGCTTTTCGGATCATGGACGTTCCCCAGATCATCGCGCTCGGAGTGCTTAGTGTATACCTCATAGAGAAATATCTCAAACCTCCACTCTATTTATATCTCCTGTTGTCGCTGCTAGTGTTTGCGGTACATTCGTTCATCGGCCACCGTCTGCCGGACTTTCCTTTTAAGTCTATATTGTTCACAGAAACGGTCGGGTTTACGTATTTCCCTTGGATGTTTGCGTTTGTTGCAGGAATCTTTGCCTACCGGTGCAGCAACCGGGTAAACCTTATGGCGGCTCTGGCTGCCGGAGTGCTGCTGGTTATCGTTAGTTTCGGAGGGGCGCGCGAGACGGATTTTGTGAAATACAATATGTCTGTGCAATATCTGCTGCTGTCTCTGTTTGTACTGTTCGGGGGCTTTTACCTCTTTAGAAGTAAAAAAAGCTACTCTCCCTCCAATCTGATTCTGTATTTCGGCAAGCATTCGTTTTTATTTCTGTTTACCCATCTGTTCCTGATCCTTGCTTTTGACCGGCTGGGTCTGGGACGCCTGTATATTGTGTGGATGTGGGGGCTGGTTCTGGTCTGCACCTATGCGGGCATGAACGTTCTGCTGTGGCTTAACCGTTTCATAGCACGTTACTTGGAACACCCGCTGCCTTGGGCGCTTGCCGTCATTGGTGTGGTTGCGGTTCCGCTGGTGATCCCGAACAGGGATCTGATTATTCTCGCGGAGGCTGCGCTGGGTATGCTGTTCGCGATGAATTACAAGCAGCTCTCCAGCCTGATGTCTGTCAAACCCTCTACCCGCCGCCAGCCGTCCCTTCCGGAGGTTGCCCATGAACAAGCTTAATTACAAAGCGATCAGCACGTACCGCACCCAGCTCATGGGACTGGCGATTCTGTGGGTGATGCTGTACCATTCGACGGTGAGTTTTTCCTCTGTTCCGGTGCTGGGCACTTTACAGGCCTATGGATACGGCGGGGTGGATATCTTCCTGTTGGTGTCGGGCTTGGGACTGTATTACGCCTATCGTAAAAATACTGGCACATTCACCTTCTACCGAAGAAGGCTGCAGCGGATTCTGCCCACGTATCTCCCGGTGGTGCTGATCTTTTGCCTGCTGTATTGGGGAATGGGGGAGATGCCCTTTACGGACGTGCTTCTGAATTTGACTACGCTTAGCTTCTGGCTTGGGCTGGACAGCCGGTTTGACTGGTACGTTCCCGCCCTGCTGGTGCTGTATTTGCTTACTCCGCTGTTTATGTATTTTTTCAGGGAGAAGAACAAGCTTGTTACGGTTACTGTGGCCAGCCTGGTTGGACTTCTCCTAAGCGTGGTTCTATCTGGAACACCGCTGTCTTATTTGCTGATTTTTACGATAAGAATCCCGATATTCTTCGTCGGCGTATGGGTGGGTTACCTGATCGACCAGAAACAGGCCATCTCGCGGGTGAATGGGATGCTGTACCTGGGGATGCTTCTGTCCGGTGTAGTGCTGCTGGCAGCAACCCAGAAATATATGAGCGAATATGTGTGGAGCTATGGGCTGTGGTGGTATCCTTTTATCCTGATTACCTTGCCCTTATGCCTGCTTACGGCGGGTGGGCTGCACTGGGCGGCAGAGCGCAAATGGACCCGGTATCCCTTCCTTACGTTTTGTGGCACACATAGTCTGGAAATATACCTGATTCATGAACGGGTGTTGAAAATACTGGCGGATCTCCGGCGGAGCCTGGAACTGCCTGTGAACGATTTTGTCCTGAATGCGGCGGGCATCCTGCTTACCTTGGGACTGGCCTTTGTATTGAAAAAAGCAGTTACCGGGTTCAGCGCCCGGATGAAACCCGGTACGACAGCGGCCGCCGCTTCGTGATTGCCGGGGAGGGTAAATATTCCCTGAGGAGGTGTCTCAATGATCTATACCAGAAAATTGCAGAAAAGAGCTTTAACCATTCTCTCAGCGGGCCTGCTCGCCTTTGCGGGCTGGGGAACCGCGGTGTCTCCGGCACAGGCGGCGCCCGCCGCACCGGCATCGTCCTGCAGTACGGGAGATCACGGAATTCTGCAGGATTTGCAGAAGAATCAGACGGCTAAGGGGGCGGACCCGCTTACTTTTGCAAGCGTGGACTTTCTGAATGCAGATACGGGACGGGCGGCCGGCAACGGCTTTGTGATTGGGACTTCGGACGGCGGATGCCACTTCCAGGAGATTTATCAGGGACAGTGGAGCTTCCAGCAGATCGAGTTTCCGGATAATGTGCACGGCTGGGCCCTCGCCTCTGTGAAGGGGGGACAGGTCAAATATCTGATCCGTACCACGGATGGAGGTTCCACCTGGAAGCGGCTGAGCAAGTATCCGGCGACCTTTGAGCGTATAGAATTTGTAGACGGTACAACCGGATTCGGCTATAACCGGGCTTCAACCTATTATACAAAAGATGGCGGAAGCACCTGGACCCGGATTCCTACTCCGGCCAATACGCGCGGGGCGGACTTCACTACCCGGAGCAGCGGCTGGGCGGTCGTGGTTGCACAGGGCAGCGGCTACCGGATCATGAGAACCACTGATGGCGGGGCAAGCTGGAAGCAGCTGAAGACAGTGGCCTACCCAAATCCGCAATACGCCCAGGTCTACGCTAACGCCTCGCAGGTATATACGGTGCTCTATGGCGGTTCGGGAATGTCGCAGACCTCGTACTCCCTCTATGGCAGCTCCGATGCAGGCCGCAGCTGGACCCGGATCATTGCCCAGGCAACAGCCGGCGGCGGTCCTGCTCCCGGAAGCGGACCGGCCAAACAGGAGAAGGGGCCGGCTTCAGGCAGTCCCGGAAATATGCAGGTGATCGGCAAAACCTCTGCCTTCCTGGCCGGCTATCAGCCCGCAGCCCAGATGGTCGGCACCGGCATGACCAAGAACAACGGCAGGGCGTGGAGCAACTCCAAGACAGTCCTGGGTTTTGAAGGTGTGATCTCCTTCACCGATCCTAATCAGGGCTGGCTGGCGGTACGCAATATGAACAGCTCCACCCTGTATGCCACCAAAGACGGCGGCGCGAGCTGGAAAGCTAAGTTTTCTTTTAAATTCTAGTCAGTTGGGACCCTTCGGGTCCCTGTTTTTTGTAAGTAAGGAAATTATGTGGAGTTGAACGGTGAATGAAGATTGCCTGACATAATTGTCACGCTTTCGTCTTGTCTACAATTGTGCTGGCTCGATTATAATAGGGACATAAGCCAGGAGGAGGATTCCCAAATGAAGAATAAAATGCTGGTAACCGCTGCCGGGTTGGTAGTTGTTATTGCCTTAGGAGCATACATGTTCGCGGGAAATGCAGACAAGAAAGAGTCGGGTCAAACGGATACACAAGCCGTCGGGGGAGATGTGCAAACTGCTGCAATGGATACGCCGGGACTGAAGCAATTGGTGCAAGATTTCAGCAGCCGCAGCAAAAAAGCGGAGTCCGCGTCCATTTCATCCACACAGCTGATTGTGAAGGAGAGCGATGGCAAGTCGGCAGCCTACGCATTGCCGGCCGATGAATTTTTTGTCTCTATCGCGCCTTACGTGGACCAAACCCATCCGTGCGCAACCCACAGCCTGACCGGCTGCCAGGGCGAGCTGACAGAGGAAGAGTTCAACATCTCGGTTACAGACTCGGACGGCACAGTAATTATGGACAACGAAACGGTGAAATCCCAGCCCAACGGCTTCATTGATCTGTGGCTGCCCCGGGACCGGACCTATCAAGTTACCATTGAACATGACGGCAAACAGGCAGAGTCCGAGATTTCCACGTTTGAGAAGGACGATACTTGTGTGACTACAATGCAGTTGGGGTGAAGGTTCTAGTGCAGTGTATGAACAACTGAAAAGCTCTGGTGTATTAGATTAACCTTGAATGGTACTGTGTCCATCAAGGTTTTTTTCTATGATTATTTTTTGATAAGTATTAGTTCTCTCAGATTTCAATAAAAAGAATACATTCCATTAAAATATAAAATATGGAAAAGGATTACACATTTATGTTATGATTATTATAAATTATTCCTAATGAATACTGAATTTTGGCGTTTTTTTATGGGGATAAAACCTTAAGAATGTTGTCTGGCCAGCCACTATCAAAGATTCGATATCTAAGTGAAGCCGGAAACTTATAGGGGGGAGAAGTATGTTAAATGTGGCATTGTGTGATGATGACAGCCGTTTTTTAGATGGAATTCTTCCTTTAATCAAGAAGTCGCTCACAGCTTTAAAGATCAAAGCTTCCATCTATCTATTTACAAATGCGAATACACTGATCCAAAGATTTGAAGAATACAACCCTTATTTTGATATCATTTTCCTGGATATAGATATGCCGCTGATGAACGGAAAGGAGGTGGCTAGAAGACTTCGTCTTATTGATCAAAAATTTAAGTTGGTGTTCATCACTTCATTCGAGCAGGAGGCTTTGAATACATTCCAATTTAATGTAAGCGGTTTTTTACCCAAATTATTGTTGGACAAACGTATGCCGGCAGTAATTGAACGAGTAGCCAATGCTATATATGAAGAAAACCCGCAGACGCAAATTTTCAAAATCAATGTTAACGACAACAGGAATAGGATTATCAAAGTACCTCTGAATGACATCATGTATCTCGAAAGTATTAACAGAAAAATTTACTTGCATACCAAAAGAAAAGCATATGTATTGCATTGTTATAAGTTTATGGACTTAATTGAACAATACAAAAATCTGGGGTTTGTTGAGATTTACAGAACCTGTATAGTGAATCTGAAATACATATTTTCCATCGATGATCTTGAAATCCGGTTGGATAACGGTACTACTCTACCCTTAAGCAGAAGAAAAAGACAAAACGTTCTCGACAATTTTTGCGAGATTATTAGTGAGATCAAGAGATGCTAGGGTTGGCCCATGGATTCATCTTTACATTCATAGAATCTATTCTCCAATATTGGATTATAGACGATCTTCTTAGCTGTAAAATTAAGGGGCGAAAGAGATTACCTGTACTTATTGCTGCCATATTGACGGATTCCCTTCTGGTCCAGTTTTGTCCTGTAGAATCGCCTAAGCTTAGAACATTGTTGTTGATTGGGACTTCATTAATGATCGTTCAACAATTATATAAAGACAGTATCTTCATCAAGATATTTTTGGTGGTACTTACTAACTATGTAATTATTATTAGCGATATTATGGCCGGTAACTTGTTGTCTCTGGCATACCGGACCGGCATAGATTGCATGATCTCAGAAATCTCTGGTTTAACGATAACCTTTTCTGTATTTTCCAAGATGATTGCTGTTGTGCTTGTGGCCTTATACATCCGTTTTTTTAAGAAGCTCGACTTTAATATATCAACTAAATATTGGGTTATTATGGATCTTGTTGTAGGTTTTTTTGTGGTTGTGATGAACTTTTTTATGATGGTTAACCGGATGCTGCAGCATGAGGGCTCCCTGTATTCATTATTGATGTTTAGAATATCTATCTGTTTCCTCCTCATGTCTGTATTAATCATCTATCTTTTTGGCGAGATTTGCTTGTTTTATCAGAAAGAGCAGCACAGATATACGCTTGATTTACAGAATAGGGCACTGGAGCATCAACTGGCCTTTCAAGAAACGGCAGCTTCCGACTTAAAGAGAATAAGGCATGATATACAGAATAACCTTGCGAATATAGGCTATTTATTGAAGGAAAACTACATTGAGGAGTCCGTGAAGTATATCAATGCGATTTCGGATACCCTGGAAGCGACGAAGTCAGTAATCAGCTGCGGCAACAAATATATCGATTCCATCTTGAATTATGAGCTTGCTTTGTGCAAAAAAATGAATATCGACGTACGGTTTCAGATTGATACTATCCCGGAGTTAGGCATTCCGCCTACGGAGTTATCTTCTATCATTTCTAATGTTCTTAACAATGCTATTGAGGCAAATCTAAAGCTCGCCGAGCAGGACAGATATCTTTCCGTGAAGATGTTCTGCTATAAGAACTTCTTGTCGATTGTAGTCGAAAATCCCTATAACCACACTCTATTGGAGGCTGGCGGGATGCTGAAAACAACTAAAAAAAACAAGTTATATCATGGCCAGGGATTAAAATCGATAAGAACCTCAGTTCAATATTGCGGCGGGACTTTTAAGTATTCATATGAGAGCAATGTATTTACGTCAACAATTATTATACCGCTAACCAAACAAAATGTAGGGGATGCTTTATGGTCAAGCAGATGGCAGAGAAGCTAAGTCGGCGCTTGGTAGCAAACCATATTATCACCATGGAGGACAGGAGATTTTATACATATGGCCTTGAATTGATTCTAAATGATATTTTGATTTTTGTAGTGATTGCCGTTATCTCTGTTGTTACAAATACGATAGGAATTACAGCCATCTTCACTGTTGTGTTTTGCGTGCTGCGTGCCTTCACTGGAGGATACCACAGCAAATCCTATCTCGGGTGCTTCTTAATTACGTTGCTGAATTATTTGGCGATGTTATGGGTAGTTTCCAACCTGGATGCTGCAGGATTAGCTGTTGGGTGTGGAATGATGTTTTTGGCTACAGCGGTTATTTGGAGGCTGGCACCCATTGAACATAGGAATAACCCCTTCGGTGACGATGAAAAAAGAAATACAAAAGAATCAGCAGGATTCTGAGCCTTATTCTTGTCTTTCTTTTCGTTATATCCGTTGCTTTTTTCCCAAATGAGATTATGTTCACCATATCCTGGTCAGTGTTTGCAACAGCGGTCTTAATGCTGTTAGCGATAATCGTTCAAAAAAAGGAGGGTACGACAAATGAAGAAAAAGCATCTTGAGGTTATAGCAGCTATGGCGCAAATGGCAATCAGACAGGCCAATAACACAGCTTCGCGTTACTGGTCCTATCAACCGCAGGCTCCAGAAGGAATCAAATCTTTTCATGCAGGTAAATAAATATTAGGATTGGATATGCAATATAGATTATAGGTAAGGCCTCTAATCGGCAGGTACTCTTTCTCATGGATTTCGGGAAAGAATATCTGTTTTTTTTATTTTTTATGAAAATACCATTCGGTTGGAAAAGGGTACCACTCGGTCGTAAAGCGTATACATTTTTTTTTAACAATGTTAATTTGTGATCAGAAAGATAAAGAAGCATACGAATGGATCTGCGTCATCAACTTTGTGAATTTTATAACAAAACAGATATTGGTTTTAGGAAATCATTAAACTGGAGGGATAACCTATGATTAATGAGAAGCTGGACTCCAAAATTATGAAGTACAAGCAGCAGTTCAATGACCTGAAAAAGGATAATCATTTCTACCGGTTAGGAAAACCTTTTGAAACGTCGGGAAAGAAATACTTTTATGATACAGGCACCGGTAAGATCTTTCAGATTAATGAAAATGTCTATTCCGTTTTATCCTGTCTCTTTGACTCGGATCAGTTCGATAGTCTTTTGGAGCTGGGTATGGAAGAGGATGCCTTGGAAGCAGCTTTGCAAGAAATCATAGAATGCATATCTGAAGAACATATCCTGTCAGCGCCGCCGGTCACTTGCTTCTCCGGACCCCATGTCAGCGCCCTGGAAAATTATTTACAGTACAATATGAATCAGCTCACTTTAGAGGTAACTGAAAGATGTAACCTGAGATGCAACTATTGCATCTATCAAGATTCACATAATGATTTTCATGGATACAATGACCGGGATATGACGTTTGAAACCGCAAAAAAAGCAATTGATTATACATACCCGAGGGTAGATGAAGATTTTTTCCTGGCCTTTTACGGTGGAGAACCTCTGTTGAACTTTAAACTGATTAAGCAATGTGTAGAGTATGCCGAGAATCTTGTTACAGATAAGAAATTGGGATTTTCAATGACTACCAATGCAGTATTAATTTCCAAAGAAATAGCTGAGTACCTGGTTGAACATAATTTTGTGGTTTTAGTAAGCCTGGACGGTCCTGAAGAGATTCATAATGAGAACCGGGTATTCCAGGATGGTACGGGGAGCTTCAAATATGTGATGCGCGGAATAAAACACCTGGTAGAAGCTAAAGAGAAAAATCACTCAAAGGATGAAAGCGGCGATACCCTCTACTTCAGCCTGGTTGCAAGTGGTTCCAATCTGGTAGAGAAATACTATAAAATTCAAGAGTTTTTTGATAATACAGAGTGGCTGCCCAAACCCGTAACGGTAAATGCTTCTTATGTGTCTTACGGCCGTACTGCAGAAGAGTATCTGAAACCAAGCAGTATCGAAGATAAATCCTATAGAGAAGATAAAACGATCGACCCTCTGTTTTCGTGGAGCGTTGAGAATAAAAGAGACAGCAGCAATGAGAAAAAATTATTTTCAAACGGCCAGATGAGAAAGTTTTTACACATGATTCACAGACGGGATATTAGACAAGTGCCTATGGAGAATTATTATTTTAACGGCTGCTGTGTGCCGGGTTCAAGACGTCTTCACGTAAATGTGGATGGAAATTTCCTGCCATGTGAACGTGTGGGAAGTGTCCCGTTCCTGGGGAATGTTGACAATGGGTTTGATATTCCGTCGATCAATAAACATTATGTTAATGATTTCATGAATAAATCTGTCGAATATTGTAAGGATTGCTGGGCAGTACATCTGTGCACAAGCTGTTATATCGATTGTTTCGACGAGGAGAAAGTGAATTTATCATATCGCCATAGCGGCTGCAGATATATCAGGTACCTGCTGGATCAAAGCCTTAGTCTATACCATGAGATTGTAGAACATGATCCGGAATCCTTAAGAGAGCTCAACGACATCATTGCTAAATAGCGGTAAAAATATACACCTGTATATTTTTATAAAATTTTACCAGGAAAGGAGGGCTATACATGAAATTGATTAATCCGATTGGACGGGATATTAATTCCGGTCTGGAAGCGCACTTTGAGCCGATGGCATGCATGTGCGGTTCCGGCGGAGGTCAATTCACTGGAGCACGCGGAAATAGTGACAGCTGTTTCCATTGCGGCTGCGATTGTACCTCATCTAGTTATGGTTCCGGCAATGATAGAAATGCGACGACTACCATTCACAGAAGCTAATGTAATCTGAATGAACAGGGAGAAGTTCTGGCGAAGGACTTCTTCCTGTTGAATTTTAGTGGGTGAATAGGATGAGATCAATGAAGAATAATTTAAGAGGGAATCTGGTTATTACCCAAAGAACTTTGCAGTTCGTCTGGAACGCATCCAGACAAACGATGACTGCTATATTAATCATAACTTTCCTCTTAGGTATTATTGTGCCCGTAAATACGATTGTCTGGAGCCGTTTTCTGGATGCATTGGCTAACATTAATTCGGATGATCATTTATCCAAGGTTATATTGTGGCTTGCCTTAAATTGCGGACTGTGGGTGCTGAATGGCATGCTCCAAAAAATAAATAAATATTATAAGGATATGCAGAGTGACTACGTGAATTTATACATAACCAATAAGGTTCTTGATAAAATCAACAGCTTAGAAATAATACATTTTGACGACCCCAATGTGTATGACCAAATCAACAAGGTGAACAGTGAGGCCTTAAACAGATCCATCAGTATTCTGAACAATCTGGTATCCATTATTCAGAATGGTGTGATTTTGCTAGGGGTCATTGGGATCATTATATTATATAAACCGGCGATGATAGCCTTACTATTGCTGACGTTTATCCCCATCTTGATTATAAATATTAAGATATCCTCCAAACTGCACAATATTTATAACAGCAGACTTGAGAATCTGCGCTTAGTCACCGCTATTAAGTCATTAATGATTAGATATGACAACATTAAAGAGCTTAAAATCACCCAAATGGGAAATGAACTCCTGCTTCGGGTTTCCAATACTTATAAAAAATATTTGGCTGAAGATAAAAAAATCAGAAGAAGGAATACAACAATTCAAACGTTTGGCGATTCGGTGGAACTGCTTACTAAATTTTTCTTTACGCTGTACATTATCATAGACTGCATCAAAAGGAAGTTTAGTGTAGGTAACATTGTAATGTATATCACCTCCATCGATAATCTTATGCAGGCTATTGGCAATATCATTGTTACTTTTGCAAACACCTACAATGATAATTTATATATGCGGACTTTATTTGATTTTTTGGATAAGGAAATTCCAGCCTCGGAACATGAGCGAACTGTGTCATTGAACCATTTTAAAAGCATTAAATTACAGCATGTCTTTTTCAAATACCCAAAATTGGATAAATATGTTCTGGAGGATATTAATCTTGAAATAGAAGCAGGCAAATCTTATCTGATTGTCGGACTTAACGGCTCTGGCAAAACCACGCTCATTAAAATTCTCAGCGGGCTCTACGAACCCAGTTCCGGAGAAATCTCCGTGGATGGTGTTGATGTATTAACCTATGACAAAAATTCTTACAGAAACAATTTCGCGGTGGTATTTCAGGATTTTATTCATTACCCCATGGATGTGGCCGATAATATTAAATTTGGCAGGTATGCGGATAAGGATAATAATTCGAAAATGTATAGGGCTGCCCAACAATCCGGAGCTATCGAATTTATTAATAAACTCCCGGATGCTTATGAAACACAACTGCAAAATGAATGGTCAGAAGGAACCGAAATATCAGTTGGACAATGGCAAAAGCTTGCCATCACCAGAGCCTTCTTTTCAGATGCCCCCATTACCATTATGGATGAGCCTACTGCTTCTCTTGATCCCATTGCAGAAAATGAATTTTATCTGGGAATAGAAGAGATGATCAAAAGCAGAACCTGCATAATGATCTCGCACAGATTCACTACAGCTAAGCTTGTAGATAAAATTATCGTGATTGATAACCACAGAATCAGTGAATGCGGTTCGTTTGAAGAGCTTATAAGCAGGGAAGGGAAATTCAAGGAATTGTTCACTCTTCAAGCTGAGAAATATAATCTGGGGGATGTTGTGTATGAAGCATGACCGTTTATCCATGGATGAAAATTTGAATATACGCTACATGCACTACATCACAAAAGACCCTGCCAATATAGCCAAAGTCACACTCGCTGTAAAAGTGGGTTCGGTCAACGATGGAGATTCTAAAGGAATCGCCCATTTTCTAGAGCATATGTTAATTGTATCGCTAAGCAATGCTGCCCAAATCGCTCCTGATAAATTCAGGATTAAAGGAACAACCGATTTTGACAAAACATTATATGAAATATCCTGCGCTGACACACCTGAAGATATCAATCAAGCTATTACTCTTCTGCTCGAAATCTATTCCGGACGGTTATTGAAGATCATCGACATGATTGAAGTCCGTAAAGATGTGGCAGAAGAACATGACCGGTTTGATGAAAATGGCCAGACGGGTCTATTCAGAACACTGATCGATAATGCTGAACTGCTGGACTCACTGCCAATTGGAAGCAGAAGGTATATAGAAAGGATCTCTTTTGAGGAATTGCAGGCATTTCATCAGAGGAACTATCTTACGACAGATGCCCATATATTAATTGTGAGCGGGAGCGATGATGAGTTCATTAGACAATTTCTTTACCGCAGAGTTGAAACACTTGGAATATTACGGAAAATAAATGATAGACAAAATCACAGTACGATTAAATATATATCCAAGAAATATCTTTTTACAACTGCCCATGACACCAAGCGGAGTATATTTCTGCATGATGCACCGGGAAGCAGCGTGGTGCCGGGCATGGGGAAGATTATTAAGGATGTTGCATTTGTAGTTTTGGATTATTGCTTAAACCATATTTTTGTAACAGACCGTATCTTTGTCACTAAGCTGCGTTACAGCGAAATTTATAAGTTTGTGTGTATCATCCTTCCAGTTCCATCCATACAGCGGCAAAGTACCTATGAAAATCAGGTTTCCAAATATCTGTTTCAAGAAACCTCATCATTATTAAATAAAGAGCTGTTTCGGGAAATTATGCAAACCTATATCCGCCAAATATCACAAAGCTCACTTACAAGAGACATAGCTATGAAAGAACTAATATCGTATGCCATATATAATGAACCTATTTTTGGAGGCCGGGTGTATTGTACGATGCTCCACACAGTATCCTATGAGCAAGTACTAGAGCAATTGTCGCAATGGCTTAATCAAGGAGAAGAAATTTCTATTATTGTTGATGACAGTTGGGAGCTGCCGGCTGTGCCTGACACTTACTGAAGAGTATGTGTTTGTTCATCTTAGGGAAATCTTAAGAATTTAACAAGAAAAATACCACATAAATTCCTGGGGTTTTCTGATACAATGGCTATATTTCATGCAGTAAAGGCAGGTGATACCACTTGATTGAAAATATCCTGGTGGTGGATGACGAGCAGGCCATTACCGATCTAATCGAAATCTACTTAAAAAATGAAAATTATAAGGTTACGAAGTTTTATAACGCGCAGGATGCCCTGAAGTATATTGAAATCGAAAAGGTAGACTTAGCCATTCTGGATGTTATGCTCCCGGATATGAACGGTTTTGCACTGTGCCGGCGTATCCGGGAAAACTACCATTTTCCTGTGATTATGCTTACGGCCAAGGATGAAGAAACCGACAAGATTACCGGCCTTACCATGGGGGCTGATGATTATATGACCAAACCGTTTCGTCCGCTTGAAATGGTGGCCCGGGTAAAGGCGCAGTTGCGCAGATATAAAAAATATCAGACGATGCCAACGCCAGATGAAGCGGTCATCTCTTATTCGGGGCTGGTAATGGATGTGAACACGCATGAGTGTTGGCTGAACGGGCAGCCTTTATCACTCACGCCTACGGAATTCTCAATCTTAAGGGTTCTTTGTGAGAATAAGGGTAAAGTGATAAGCTCTGAACAGCTATTCCATGCGGTATGGGGCAACGAATATTACAATAAAAATAACAATACCATCACTGTGCATATCAGGCATCTACGGGAAAAAATGAATGACTCGGTAGATCAGCCGAAATGGATCCGGACGATATGGGGGTGGGGTACAAAATTGAAAAGTAATAAACAGATCAATATGAATTATGCCAAGCTTAGAATGAAAGTATTCGTGCGAATGCTTAGCCTGATCCTCCTTGCTCTTATAGCGGTGGACGTACTTTATTCATTGGTTCGGGGGCGGCTGGGTGAGGCGGGGGTCCGGCTGTTACAATATGTTTTTGGTTACGAATATGATCATGCGCTTTCCATTTATGAAAGTGTGCTGCGGGATCATTGGGAGATCATCATGCTGATAGCCATATCGGCTTTTTTTCTTATATTCTTCTACTTTTCGTTATCGTGGTTCACCAAATACTTCAATGAAGTCAATGCAGGAATTGACGCTTTAGTTACGGATGAAGCAGACATTAAGCTGTCGCCGGAGATGTCCTCCATGGAGCAGAAGCTGGTATTCGTTAAGCAAACCCTCCAAAAACGTGAGCTGGAAGTGCAGCTGGCGGAACAAAATAAAAGAGATTTGGTGATGTATCTGGCACATGATATAAAAACGCCGCTTACCTCCGTCATTGGCTATTTGAGTTTACTTCACGAAGCCCCTGATATGCCTAAAGAGCAAAAAGAGAACTATACGAAAATAACCTTAGAAAAGGCGTATCATCTGGAGCGTCTGATCAATGATTTTTTTGAAGTCGAAAGATATAACCAGCAAACGATCCAGCTTAAGAAACAGAACGTCGATCTCTCCTATATGTTGATCCAAATGCCGGATGAATTCTATCCCTCTCTCACGCCTGCCGGCAAAAGGATGATTGTTAACGTGGAAGATACTATTACTGTGTATGGTGATTCCGAGAAGCTGGCGCGGGTTTTTAACAATATTCTCAAAAATGCAATTGCCTACAGTGATGATAACAGTACCATTGAGGTGTCGGCAAAAGTTCAGAAGGATATGGCAGCCGTTACCTGTACGAATACCGGAACAACGATTCCGCCGGATAAGCATAATCAAATATTTGATAAGTTCTACCGGCTGAATGATGCCCGTTCAACGAATACGGGAGGTGCAGGTCTGGGCCTTGCCATTGCCAAGGAAATTGTAGCTCTGCATGAAGGACAAATCGACATGCAGAGTGAAAACGGAAAAACCGTATTTAGTGTAAAGCTGCCGCTTATCTCACAAGGAGGTTACCATGGATGATTTAATGGGTTACTTTATTATAGGAGGCATACTCATCGGAGCAGTTATTATATTGTATCTGCCGGTATTCTTTTTGCTGAAGGGACGGGTAAGTGTAATCCGGCAGTTGAGCATAGTATTGCTCGCTGCATGCAGCTGTATAGTGTTATATGCAACCATAATTTCAGCATGGGGACAAGACGCATTCCATCCGGCGCAGCATCACTTGAATCTGCTCCCTTTACGCATGTTAGATGAGTCTGGGGGCATGTTAACGGATAAAATGGTGGTGCAGATTTTTGCCAATATCCTTATGTTTATCCCCTGCGGATTTTTGCTGCCCATCGTTTTTTCAGTGATGCGTTCTTTTGGGAGAACGGCATTAATGATTTTTTTTGCAAGCTTTTCAATCGAATTTGTGCAATATTTTCTTGGAGCGGCTGCAGACATAGACGATGTTATCCTGAACCTTCTGGGAGGAATTCTGGGATATGTCCTATTTGCCGGGGGTTCCCGCTATTTGCAGCGTAAACATGCCCGGTTAAAGCTGTCAGGCGGTAATCACTACAGATAATAGAAAAACTTATTGCTTTCTTAGGATTTTCTAAATAAATAAACGGTTCAATCTTAAAGTTCAGTCTGCTTGCCGGCGGTAGAATAAATACCGGGCAGGCGGATTTTTTTGTATGCAATGGCAATGCGGACAGAGTACCAGAGAGGGAGGACGAGATATGGAATTAGTGCTGAATAAACTTACCAAACAATTTGGCCGCAAAACTGCGGTCGATCAAATGACAATTACGATGAAGCCGGGAGTGTATGGCTTGCTTGGTGCCAACGGGGCAGGGAAAACAACCTTAATGAGAATGGTCTGCGGGGTGCTGAATCCTACCGCGGGCGATGTTTATCTGGACGGAAACCGTGCCGCGGATTTAGGGGAAGAGTATCGCAGCCTCCTCGGGTATCTTCCGCAGGATTTTGGATATTATCCCGATTTCACAGCCGGGGAATTTATGCTCTACGTCGCTGCACTGAAAGGTATTTCACCGGAGAAAGCAAGAATCCGCAGCAAAGAGCTATTAGCGTTGGTCGGCCTAACTGAAGTGTCAGCGAAAAAAATCCGTACGTTCTCCGGCGGGATGAAGCAGAGACTGGGCATTGCGCAAGCTGTTTTGAACGACCCCCGAATCCTGGTCCTGGACGAACCTACTGCCGGACTTGACCCGAAGGAGCGGGTTCATTTCCGCAATTTAATTGCGAACTTCTCCAAAGACAAGATTGTCATTCTTTCTACTCATATTGTATCCGACATAGAATATATATCCGACACGGTTCTAATGATCAAAGACGGCAAGCTGATTATCAACCGCCCAGCCGACAACATCGCGCACGAAATGGACGGTAAGGTGTGGAGATGTGTGGTTGCGAAGGAGGCGGCCCCTGCCATCAGCAGTTCCTTTTGCGTAGCCAATCTGCACCACGGGGACGATGATACCGTCATCCTTCGTGTTCTTAGTGATGAGCTCCCGATGGACGGCGCCATGAACGAGGTACCTACGCTTGAGGATTTGTACTTGTACCATTTTCAGAATGACATTGCCGAATATAGGGGGACCAAATGAACAATTTATTCAAATATGAGTTTATGAAAATTGCCAAAAAGAGAATGAACATTGTTGTTGTTCTGGTTAGTTTGTTCTTAACCCTTTTATTCTTTATCATGCCTGTCAAAAATTATATTGCGCTGGAGCGTGACGGCAGTCAGGTAAATGGTACGGCGGCAATCCGGCTTGAGAAAGAATACGCTAAAGAGCTTGAAGGAACACTGACTGAGGAACGGGTTGCCAAAGATATTAAAGCATATCAGGCATTGTTCTCTAATCCTGAGAATGTGGTGAAAGACGGGGATCAGGTGAATTTGAAGGATGACATTTATGCCCGTTCTGTATTGCCGCATTTCGCTTACTTTAAAATGATTGACGAAGCTTTTGTGAAGCCGCAGGTCACCGATAACGGACTTACCGCACTCAGAGATATGCGGCTCAACAAGGATACTGCGGGATTTTATCAGGCGCGCGCAGACAAAGTTAAGAGTTACTTGGATATGGACTATTCGGACTGGAAATATTCAGAGCAGGAAAAGCAATTCTGGAACACCCACAACAGCCAGGTTGAAACTCCTTATGAATACGGCTATCACGCCGGCTGGAAGAGCCTGTTCCAGTGTTTTGAATTGCTGATTGTTTCTATTATTGCTATCTGCATTTGTGTTGCTCCAGTATTCGCTGGAGAATATCAATCGGGTGCTGACAGCGTCATCCTGTCTACCCGGTACGGGAAATCAAAATTGATCCAGGCCAAAATATCAGCGGCCTTTCTGTTTGCACTGCTTGTCTTTTCCGTAAATCTTGTGTTGGCTGTAGGGATTCAATTATACGCGTTTGGGACCGGGGGCTGGAACCTGCCGCTGCAAATTTTGAATGTTACTGTTCCCTATAATCTATCCATGCTGGAAGCAGCAGTAGTATGTGTGTCCATCCTATATCTGGTTTTGCTGGGGATGGTCGCTGTAACCCTGCTTCTGTCCGCAAAAATGAAAACTGCATTTGTGGTGCTGGTGATTGATGTGCTAATCATATTGCTTCCTGTCTTTCTGGGGCTGAGCGGAACCAACGGCATCCTGAATCATATTCTGATGCTGCTTCCGTACATGGCAGTGCAGCCCGTTTTTCCAGCGGACTATACTTCATATTTTTCATACCCCCTTCCCGGCTTAACCTTGAGCATTATTACCGTGAGAATCGTCCTTTATGTGGTGATATGTTCAGTATGCCTGCCCTTTGTCGGGCGTGTATTTAAGCGTCACCAGGTGCAATAGGTCTTACTCCACACCAGATAGAGCCAGCACCTGACAATGGGCGCTGGCTCTCAGTTTGTCTAGAAGCTCAGGTTATTGTTGACCTTGGGTTTCTTTTTAGATTTAGCGTATCTGAATCGGAAAAAGAAGGGAGGCTCCCTGTTTTTCCAGGAGAACAGAAGGAGCGCCATCTTTTTCATGTTCTCCCTGGCAGCGGTCAATCGTTCGGTACTGGAGTTCGCTGCGCCTGAATCAGCCTATTTGGAGTGTTTATGGGACTGGCTTGAACGGTGTGTACATGTCTGGTCTATCCGCCGAATATCTCTTCACAAGATCAAGGCTGTTTGAAAGGGCACTAGTTGCAGAGAATGGCATAAAATATGGAGATCAAAAAACTTGAATCTTTTCTCAAGGTTTTTCTGTGATTAGGAGATCGAATGATTTTCTTATATTTACAAATTTATAAAATTACATCTTAGTTGTGGCTAATTTATTGATGCCTTCGACAAAACATATTTCAATTCGACAAAATACCACCGTTTGAAAAAAATAGAACGTGACTTATGATTGGTAAGAAGGTTGTCTTGGAAAATGGGGGGAATCCAAAGGTATTAAGTAATATAGATGGACATAATGAGGAGTTGTAATATGAAATTCACGTTTAATCGATGTATTTTTATTTTTGGCATTGCATTATTTGTGTTTTTAGATGTCACCTCAAATTCTGCATTGGCTATGAAGTCATATTTTTACGATACGAATGGAAGGTTGGTTCAAGAAAGTGCTCTAACAGGTGAAACAGTCAGATATTCATATGATCAGAATGGAAATCTTAAATCTAAAAGTTCAGGGGAATCTTTCTTTCAATATCTTTCAGCCTTCAGCTCAGAACAAGGGCAAAGCAATTGGTATTACCAAATATGGAACGGTACACGTTACGAAGATATGACATGGAATGCTGTAGAATCAAGATGGAGAGGGAAGAAGGATTGGGATATCATCAGCAAAGAGTGGATGCATCCGGACGGTAATGATGTAGCGCTGAAATGGGTCGCACCACAAACCGGCTCCATACGGATAACAGGGAAAGTAGCTAAACATCCGATCAACCTACAAGGGGACGGTGTCCGGGTAAAAATAATGAAAAATGGCACCCAAGTTTGGCCAGCATCGGGGTGGCAGAATATAAACGGCGATGATTCTGTTGGAGTTACTCCCACTGTTAATGTGAATGTAGTGATAGGAGACTCCCTTTACTTTATTGTTAACCAAAATGGGAACAATGGGTACGATGGTACGACATGGAATCCAGCGATAACCTATATCGAAAAGTTCTCATCCGCCTTCAGCACAGAACAAGGAAGAAACAATTGGTATTATCAAACTTGGAGCGGTATGCGTTACGAAGACATGGTTTGGAATGCAGCCGAATCGAGATGGCAGGGCAGAAAGACTTGGAACATCATCAGCAAAGAGTGGATGCATCCGGACGGTGATGTAGCGCTGAAATGGGTCGCACCACAGACCGGTTCCATACGGATAACGGGGAAAGTAGCTAAATATCCTACCAACTTACAGGGGGACGGTGTCCGGGTAAAAATAATGAAAAACGGCACGCAAGTTTGGCCAGCATCGGGGTGGCAGAATATAAATGGCGATGACTCTGTTGGAATTACTCCCACTGTTAATGTGAATGTAGCGATAGGGGATTCCCTCTACTTTATTGTTAACCAGAATGGTAACTACGGGTACGACGGTACAACATGGAATCCAGCGATAACCTATATCGAAAAATTCTCATCCGCCTTCAGCACAGAACAAGGGCAAAGCAATTGGTATTATCAAATATGGAACGGTACACGTTACGAAGATATGACATGGAATGCTGTAGAATCAAGATGGAGAGGGAAGAAGGATTGGGATATCATCAGCAAAGAGTGGATGCATCCGGACGGTAATGATGTAGCGCTGAAATGGGTCGCACCCCAAACCGGTCCCATACGGATAACGGGGAAAGTAGCTAAGCATCCTATCAATCTACAAGGGGACGGTGTCCGGGTAAAAATAATGAAAAATGGCACCCAAGTTTGGCCAGCATCGGGGTGGCAGAATATAAATGGCGGTGATGCTGTTGGAGTTACTCCTGCTGTTAACGTGAATGTAACGATAGGAGATGCCCTTTACTTTATTGTTAACCAAAATGGTAACAATGGGTATGATGCTACGACATGGAATCCAGCGATTAATTATCTCAACTAAAAACTTATATTTACTATTAGCTATAAAATATTATCAAAAGCCCTTGGGATTTCCCAAGGGTTTTTGGTTTCCGGAAAAGCAGTTTTTTACTCCTAGACACAAATTATCGATTTTCTATTTAAGATGTGACTAACTTATTGACGAATTCGACAAAATGAATACTATTTCGACAAAATACAGCCATTTTAAAAGAGGAGAGAGTGACTTATGATTACTGAGGAAGAATTTGAGCTTTATTTTAGAGTGGCTTAGGAGTGTGAATATCAATTGAAAAGAACTAGAATATCTATCTAGTTGCTACCCACTAGTTACCTAATCTCAACATATAAAAAGATTGGAGGATGCATTTTATGAAAAAGTATATATCATTTATAGTTATTCTCATTTTTATCATAGTTAATTCCCAGACAGCTGGCGCTATGAAATACACCTATACCAAAACAGGAGCGTTAAGTCTGGTGACTATTTCAGAGGGGAAATATGTGAATTTTCAGTATGATAACAACGGCAACCTGATTGGGAAGAAGAATCTAAGCTGCAAGCCTTCAGAATATAAATTAATGAATGTGAACAGTAACAAGGCTCTGGATGTTTTTGCGGGAAATACAACCAATGGCACAAAAATTCAGATTGAATCAGATAACGGAACAGATGCACAGCGGTGGTTGCTGTGTAGTACATTGAATAATTCCTTTAAGCTCATCAATGTAAATAGTGGAAAAGCCCTCGATGTAGCCGGGGGAGGAACTGCGGACGGGACAAACATCCATCTATGGAATGATAACGGCACAGAAGCTCAGGCATGGAACCTTGTAGATAAGGGTGACGGCACATATGAGCTTGTAAATATACATAGTAACAAAGTTCTTGATGTAACAAACGGAGCAACAACAAATGGAACCTCTGTGCAGATATGGACCCGGAATGGAACAACCGCTCAGAAGTGGAGACTCGTCAAGGCGATTTCAAATGGAGCTGAGTATAAGCTATTAAATGCTGGTAATGGAAAAGCGGTGGATGTCACAGGAGGAAATACTGCAGACGGAACACCGGTCCAAATTTGGACAGATAACGGGACGACTTCTCAAAGATGGCAGGTTTATGATAAAGGCGGCAATAAGTATAAATTGATTAATGTGAATAGCGGGAAGGCTCTGGAAGTATCAGGTGGCGGCACAGACAACGGATCAGCCGTTCAAATCTGGACAGATAATGGAACAACATCACAGGAATGGATTTTTAGACAGAATGCAGATGGCTCAATGAGCTTAATAAATGTTAATAGTAACAAAGTACTGGATATACCCGGAGGAAATACTGCGGATGGTACGCGCTTGCAGATTTACACTGACAACGGAACAAGCTCGCAAAGTTGGAAGCTGGTCAAATAGAAAGGTATGGATAAGATAGTTTAGAACTACGGCAAAATAAAGGAGAAAACTATGTCTAAAAGGTGTTTTACATTTTTGGTATGTTTCTTGTCAATACTGTTGTTTAGTTCACTAGCCCTGGCAGATAAGAATGAAAGCATCTATTTTTACAATGCTGCAGGACAATTAATAGAAGTCAGTAACTCGAGTGGAACCATAATGAGCCAATATGATAGTAATGGGAATTTAATTCATAAGTATAGAACAAATAATTTATTGGCTAATTCTAATTTTGAAGCTTATAGCGGATTAAACGGAATTGCAGATGGCTGGAACGCCTTTGCAAGCCCCGAAGCCATAGGGCAATATGAAGTGGTATCGAACCCGGTATCAGAAGGAAGCCGGGCACAGAAAATTAGTGTCAGCGATATGCCGAAAGCGAAGCAGGGCATGAATATCTGGCAGGATACGAACGTACGGGGAGGAAGTAAATACGAGATCAGTGGACGGGTGAAGCTGGAGAATATGGTCAACATGCAAATGTCGATCGTCATACATTACTTCGATTCAAATAACCAGTTGGTTGGTCAGTATGGAATGGATTACAAGCAGAATACGATGGACTGGGTAAAATTGTCGGGGATCCTGAACGTTCCGACGAACGCTACAACGGCCCGAATTCATTTTCATATGAGCTCCACCGGGGAACATGGGAAGGGAACGGCGTATGTGGATGGTACGGCTTTGGTCTTGGGGGAAAGCGTTAATGAGTTGTTCAATCCAGGCTTCGAGAAGAGTGTCAAAACTAACGGAGTAGCAGATGGCTGGAACGCCTTTGTAAGCCCCGAAGCCGTAGGGCAATATGAAGTGGTATTGAACCCGGTATCAGAAGGAAGCCGGGCACAGAAAATTAGTGTCAGCGATATGCCGAAAGCGAAGCAGGGCATGAATATCTGGCAGGATACGAACGTACGGGGAGGAAGTAAATACGAGATCAGTGGACGGGTGAAGCTGGAGAATATGGTCAACATGCAAATGTCGATCGTCATACACTACTTCGATTCAAATAACCAGTTGGTTGGTCAGTATGGAATGGAATACAAGCAGAATACGATGGACTGGGTAAAATTGTCGGGGATCCTGAACGTTCCGACGAACGCTACAACGGCCCGTATTCATTTTCATATGAACTCCACCGGAGAACATGGGAAGGGAACGGCGTATGTGGATGGTACGGCTTTGGTCTTGGGAGAAAGAGTTAATGAGTTGTTCAATCCAGGCTTCGAGAAGAGTGTCAAAACTAACGGAGTAGCCGATGGCTGGAACATCTTTGTAAGCCCCGAAGTCGTAGGGCAATACGAAGTGGTATCGAACCCGGTATCAGAAGGAAGCCGGGCACAGAAAATTAATGTCAGCGATATGCCGAAAGCGAAGCAGGGCATGAACATTTGGCAGGATACGAACGTACGGGGAGGAAGTAAATACGAGATCAGTGGACGGGTGAAGCTGGAGAATATGGTCAACATGCAAATGTCGATCGTCATACACTACTTCGATTCAAATAACCAGTTGGTTGGTCAGTATGGAATGGAATACAAGCAGAATACGATGGACTGGGTAAAATTGTCGGGGATCCTGAACGTTCCGACGAACGCTACAACGGCCCGTATTCATTTTCATATGAACTCCACCGGAGAACATGGAAAAGGAACGGCGTATGTGGATGATACGGCTTTGGTTCTTGTTGGGATTTAAACAGGATCTGGTGTTTAATCGATTCAATTTTCCGCAGTTTGCAGTGGACGGGAGAATAAGAAAAAAATCAATAATTAAAAGGGGGAACAATGATCCTATTACGAGATTCTCATGTATCAGAATAAATCAATTTAGAACTATAATTTTAAGCAGTCTCTTAATCTATTTATTTTCAATATTGTTTTCCCCTGCAGTTTGGGCAGAGGAAACGAAAACCTCCAGCTACATCATTGTCAATATGGCAGGAACTAGTCAGAAACAGAAGAATTTTGTGTATAACAGAGGCAGACTTGAAACAGAGATCTTGCCGGATAATTCGATGATTCAATATACATACGATCCTAATGGAAATCTGCTCAAGCGAACGAAGGGTTATTCTGTTGAGCCTTATGTGATCAGTACTTCGGCAGTCTCTTATGATATTTACTTAAAGAATGTTCCGGACGGTGTGCGGGAAGTCCGTTTTCCAACATGGACGGAACTGAACGGTCAGGATGATATTGATTGGATCGTCGGTGAGAAAGTTGCTCCAGGTTTGTGGAAATGCACAGTTGTCCTCTCCAAGCATGGTGGAATCACCGGTACTTATATTACGCATATCTATGCAGATGGTGTAGGCGCTGGAGGTTTGACGGCACAGATTCAAAACACACTCAAAGTCACTTCTCCTCAGGCAGCCTCGCTCGCCGATGGATCGTATGAGGTAAGAGTGGAAGGTGTGGCCAGAACCGTTAGTGAGGTGCGTTTCCCTACATGGACCGAAAATAATGGACAGGATGATTTGGAGAATCCCTGGATTATGGGGAAAAGGTCAATGATACCACATGGAAGATTCGGGTACCGTTTGCTAAGCACAATTTTGAAACCGGGAATTATTTCACTCATTTTTATTACTTTGACAAGTATGGGACGATGGCTGGAATTAGTGGTACGACCGTTACGGTTAAGGGGGCACAGGGGGCTCCAAAGAAACGGATATTTCAGGTGTGTCCTACGATGTTTTTATTTATGGGGTAGATCCGAAGGTCCAAAAAGTCCAATTTCCGACATGGACGGCCTATAAAGATCAGGATGATATTGAGTGGATTGACGGGGTGAAGATAGGGAACGGGGTATGGAAAGCAACGGTAGTCTACTCCAAACATAACTCAGAACTTGGGAGATACATCACCCATATCTATGCAGATGGAAAATATGCGGGGGCATGGGAATTTACAGTGGTAGATGCGTTGAAGCTTACGTATCCATCCGTCGCTTATCTCAGTAGTGGTTTCTATGATCTTACAGTTGAGGGGATTTCCTCCAATGTAACAACAGTACGCTTTCCCACTTGGACGGAAAGAAATGGTCAAGATGACCTGGAAAATCCTTGGATTGAGGGAGAACGGATAACCAGTACAAGCTGGAGAATCCGTATTCCATACCACAAGCATAACAAGGAGACGGGGGTGTACAACACTCATATCTATTCCTATGATGCTTATGGGAATAGCAGAGGAGTTGGGGGATTGACGGTGGAGGTACGGAATTAAATGAGTGAAGGGTTCTATCGTTAGGGAACGATTGAGTTTTTCACAATTATAGCGTGGTATTTTATTATTCATAAAGACAGGGGAGTTTACATTGAAACATTTCAAAAAGGTAAAATCTTTTCTATCGATCATTTTATCGATCGCCTTGTTATTATCATGTTTTCCAACGACTAATGGAACAGTAGCTGCTCAAGGAACTGGTCAGGAATCGTATGCTAAAACTACCTCGAGCGCTAGTGATACACCCAGTCCCACTCCATCCCCGGCTCCAGATCCATTGAACGATCTCCTTTCAAATTCTAAATTCTTACCTGAGCCTACACCTGGATATTCAGAACGTAACGCCAAGACCGTACTAAAAGTGAAAGTCCCTCCATTAGAAGTGGAAGCTTCGGTTCAAGGGGCCGTGTATGGGCAAGAACAGCCGGCCCTTTTCCTCGTTCCTAAAGCCCTAATGTTGGAGAAGCAAGGTCTCTTGAGCGATGCCTTGCTCCGTCGAGCTGCCTTGCAGTCTGAAGATGGAGATGTAATCCAATCCTCACACGATTTGAGTACAGAAGTGATCAAAACGTTGATGCAAGCGGGAGCGTCAAAAGAAGATCTGTACTGGGTGAATCTGTTGATGCTGGATGCGCCTCCTAAGCAGACCCCATTAGAGCTTCTGAAATGGCATCAGCAGGGGAAGTTAAGCTGGGAGGGAATTCAGGAGCATCTTACCTCCGCTCATACGGAATTCAACGCCGATGCTCCCGTCACTGATTCCGTATACCGAGAACCAGCGGCATCTTCCTTGCAGCAGCGAAGCACAGTGACATCGGAAGTTTATGGTGCACCTCTAGTCACGGGAGAGAAGATGAAGCGGGCGGCAGCTGTAGTGACCTCCTTTGATATGGCCGTTTCCAGTGTAATTGACGCGATCAAAATGGCCCAAATCAATCAGACAAATAAACCACAATTCGAAGATCGAAGCAGCACCAATGAAATGGTGGACCCGGTTTCGGGTGGCTTAACCTGGAAACAGAACCTGATCCATTTACCAGGACGGGACGGACTGGATTTGGATCTGGGCTTAACGTATACCTCCTCTTCCTTATATGCATTCACCAGAGAGTACAGCGACTATTACGGGTATAGGACTCGGGAGGAGCATATTCTTCCCTGGGACTGGGGTGGTCGTTCCAACTCCCTCATCTGAGCGGATCGGCACAGGAAAACAATTGGTATTATCATGATGGTAAAGGCAGTGCTTATCAAATTTTTGATGAAGGTCCTCTTGCTTCGTACACCCATCTTCGAAACTACAACGGCAAGGATAAACGTTTTGTATATGATCGATCAGGAACGTTCAGTAATGGTCAGCAAACAGGCATTTATTATTTGGAGTACGCGGATCACAAACGGGAATACTTTTCAGCTGTAGGCCAATTAGTCGGAATCGTAGACCGATTCGGGAATAGCATTACTTATAAATATGTAACCGAATCCCCCCTTCCCAATGTAGGACGTACCAATGTGCTCTCATCGATTACAGACTCATTGGGCCGGGAAATACGATTTTCGTATGAAAACAGCAATCTGGGTGAATCGGTTAACTTTAACGGGGAACATGTCTATATTCAAGTGTTCGATGGCGGACGAGAGGTTGAGAAGGTCACCTTGAATAAAGGCCGGGCGCAAGCGACAGTCAATGAACTTCAAATGTATGTGCCTTTTTTGTCATCCATTACGAATCAGGCAGGCGAGACGACTTTTCTGGAATATCAATTCGCATTTGGCAAATATAATCCGCATAGTTTGTTTTATGGGGAACAGGATTATAATATGTTCGGATTGCTCAAGAAAGTGAGTTATCCGCACTCCACAACGAATTATGATTACAACATAGTGGTTCGACATATTTGGTATTATGAGACAATGCAAGAATATCAGGTGACGGGGCGCAGTGATCAGACGGGGAATACACTGTATAACCAGATGAAGTACATGTATATTGGAAATTACACAGGGTCTTCACTTGAAGACTATCCAGGCATGATCCCTGAAAGCAATTACTATAGTTCCATCATTACCACTCAAAGCACGACGAATGAAAATGGGAAACAAACCACCTACAATTTTGACGGTAAAGGCCGATTACTGTCCTTGGATGTTCAGGCCGCAAACGGAGAACGGAAAGTTGAGAATTATTCAGGATTTCATCCTTTGTTTATTTACTCACCGACTAGAACGACCTTACTTGAATATGGGGTAGGAGATAACGAGACTACCGCAAATCAATTGATCACAGAAACAAGTTATAATGATTGGGGATACGTGGCTTCGCAAACGAAGCCCATGCCCATTGATCAGTTCAATAATGCAAATTTGCGGCAGCATTACACCACAAGCTACACGTATGAACCCAATTTTCATTTTCTGGAATCCAAATCGTGGTACCAGAATGAGAGTGATGCAAGTCCGCTTACGGAGCGCTATACGTACACCGGGAACGGCCGTCAAGAGACTGTGACCAACGCCAAAAACGAGCGGACGTTCTATACCTACGGCTACTTTGATGGATTAGGCAAGATTGAACGAGCAACCGTCGAAACCTGGGCAGATAATCGACTTGCCGCTAAGTCTGTGGTTCGGTATGGCAGTGAAAATGACTACGCTTATCCAACGGAACAACAACAGTGGTTCAATGTTGGTACTGCAGAGGAAAAAGTCGTCAAAACCTTGATCGCATACGATAAAGGAAACGGTCAAATTATCCAGAAAACGGATGGAAACAATCAATCGGTTACCTATGAATACGATGCTGGGGGCCGTCTGAAAAAAGAAACTCATCCAGTCCGAACCAATGCCAACGGAGAAAGATATAGTGATGTGACCGATTATAATTATTATTATCAGACCTCCGGAAACTTTGATTCCGTCAATGCAGGGACACCGATTTTAAAAGTCGATTCCATTCATACCGTTACGAACCTATCCAATAACAGTGTGATCAAAACCTATGCCAATGTGCTCTATAACGGGATGGGTCTCGTTCTGTTGGAAGAGCACTACGATGATAATGCGGGAAAATGGGTATACCAGCAATATCATTATGACGATATGGGGCGTCCGGTGTATTCCATTGACCCCGCTGGAAATACATTGACTGTCAGCTACGATGCGTGGGGCAGACAGAACCGGGCCACGAATGCCAACGGAGATCTCATCGTCAGCGACTATTCATTCAAAGCGCGCACCAACACAAGCTACATTCAGGATAAGAACACAGGCGAAAAGCTGAACTATGTCCAGGACACCTACGATGCCTGGGGAAATAAAATTTCGGCTTCCACCTATAAGGATTGGCCAACGAATCAACAACAGATTACCGAATCCTATCGATACGATATCGCGGGAAACATCACAGGTTACACCGATCCTAATCATAATGTGAACGAGGACGGGGTTACGACCACCTATGCCTATGATGCCTTAGGCCGTTTATCCGCCATAAAAGATGCGCTGAACCAGACCACCAACTACAGCTATGACGGGAATGGGCAGGTATCGAAAGTGACGATACAGGCTAAAAACGGCTCGCCGCAAACCCTGAATACCAAGACGTATAATGAACTGGGCCTGCTTAAAGTGAAACAGGACGGGGCTTCACAAAATGAAAGCTATACCTACAACAGCGCAGGCCAATTGGCAGCAAAAACAGACCGCAATGGCAGCACGTTTGGATATACGTATGACGAAAGCGGCCAACTGAAAAAGAGCACGATCAGCGGGATGATCAACAATGTAGCGCAAACGCAGGAAACGAATGTGATTTTCGGCAAGGATAATCCGAGAACTCAGGTGATTCAAACCCTTACGAATAACGTGGTGACCGCCACTCAAACGCAAGTGATGGATAGCTTGGGCCAAGTGCGTTCGACTTTCTCCGTTGCGGGCAATCACTCGGCGTCTATCGGGAACCAGAGAGATGTACTGGGACGGATGACACAGATCAATGACAGCTTTATGGGCTTTTACACGAACTATCAGTATAACAAGCAGCGGCTGGATAAAGTACAAACCAACGGGAGTTCCACGGTCACAGGTTCGGCTTCGGCCAATGTGCAGTACAGCTACTTCGCGAACGATTTGGTGAAGTCGATTACGTACCCGACGCTTACAGATGGCAGCATCCTGAAGACGGAATATACGTACAACAAAGCGCTGGGCTGGACCGAGAGCATGACGAACACCAAAGGGAGTGACGTGCTTTCGGGATACAGCTATGGTTACGACAATAACGGGAATCGCGTCTCCGTAAGCGAGGTGCGTAAAGGCAGCAGCACCGCGCAAACAACAAGTTATACCTATGACGCGCTGAACCGCCTGTTGTCCATTACCCGGCCGGATGGCGGAAAAACGACGTACACCTATGACGTGCGGGGCAACCGGCAGACGTCATCGGATACGGGCAACGTCAATCTGGACACGATGGATACGAGCTACACCTATGACTTGCAGAACACCTTAACCTCCGTCACCAAAGGAGGAAGTGCAACCAGCTTTAAGTATTATGCCGATGGTATGCGTTTCATGAAAACGAATGGCAGTACCCAGACCCAGGTGAACTATAACCTCAGTGGTGAGGTGATCTCGCAAGAAAAGATTGTGAGTGGCGTGTTCGTGGAACAAGCGAACTTTGTGCGTGGGGACCGGGTGTTGGTGAAGAAGGACAAAAAGAACAACAGCGTCACGGATTACTATTACCTGTACAATGGGCACGGTGACGTCGTGCAGATCGTGGATACCAGCGGGGTGGTAATCAACAACTATACCTACGATGAGTGGGGAAACATCACCAGCCAGGTGGAGGGAACCTCTAACTCCTTCAAGTACACAGGAGAAGTGTACGATGCCGAAACCGGGCTTTACTATCTGCGGGCACGCTATTATGATCCGAGCATGGGGCGGTTTTTAAATGAGGATACGTATGAAGGGCAGATTGATAATCCGTTAAGTCAGAATCTGTATACGTATGTGCATAATAATCCGTTGAGATATGCTGACCCGAGCGGACATTTTACGAAGGATACTTATGACGTTCAAGAATTAAAACAATTGCTGAGTGAAGCGAGTTCTATCAGTAAAGACAGCAAATATTTTAACGCATACAAAACAAAAATAATGGAACGCTACGGCTTTGACAGTATCATGGATGAGAATCAATATAATTACTTGTATGGCTTATTAACGGGAACGAGTGCATATGAGAACAGTGCTGGCAGGTCTGATTGGGCGAGCGATCAGTTCGTAAGTGCGTACTATGAGTCCCAAGAGGCAGCGTATCTTCTCATGTATGCTGCAGGTATGGCAGGTGGTGTAGGTGGCAGAGGGGGAGGTTCTAAAAAAGCAGGAAATACTTCAAAGTTTACTCCAAATGAAAATGGATATTTTGGAATAGTAGGTCAAAGCGGAAGTACTAAAGTAAGAAATCTAACAGGAGGAGATAAGGCAGCTAAACAATTTTTTGGAGAAAAAACTCGAGGATTCAAAACAGAAAAAGACCTTGGCAATGGTAAGGTCCTAAGGGTTATGGATGATGGAACAGTAATAACTTACAGGCCTATTTCGCATTCTGATGGTACTCCAGCGGTTGATATTAATGGGGGCAATACTTTCAGACAACAAAAAATTCATTTCATACCCTAGAAGGTGAGGATAAAATGGAATACGTTATTAAGAATAATATAGAGCTAGAGCAAATTAAATTATTAAAAAGTATTGAAGGAGCTTCATCATTGAGGCTCTATATCGAAGAGGTTGGAGAATTTGCACTCAACCTTTTTATTGAAAGTCATGATAGAACTATATGTATCAAAAATATTCCTAACATTGCATCTGATGGTGATGATTATCCCAAGTTAATAATCGAATATGTAATGACACCAAGTTCCGATTGTGAATTATTGTATGAAGGTAATGATTTTGAGTCGATACTTATTTTGAAGGATGCAATAACTTGGGAGGGGATGACATTAGTTGGAAGGTGGAAGTCGATATCGGCATAAAGATAGTTTTCCAACAAGAACAGTTTTTATTACTTGCTCAGGATTCATTAGCAGGACTACTCAAAGTATTCAGACTTAGTACGGTGCCTGTGGAGGAGGTATTAGAGAGCTACTGGTCAATGAAAACTGATAAAATTGATTCCTTAATAAGAAAAGAAATGAGAGTATAGTTGTGTAAAGCAACCATGATTTCCCCCTTTCAGGGTTGGGAAGTTTAGAATATGAAATAGGAATTTGGTCGGAGACAACTGATTTTTTTGAGAGACAAGATACTATTGCTGAGTTTTCAATTAAGTATAATGAAAATCAGTTCAACGTAGTGATTAAACTAAAAGAGTTTAGCTTTAATGCGATAAAAACTATTTTTGCTTCGTTGGTGAGGTTTATTGAGTATAAATCAACATTCTATGTCAGGGAAGATAAAGAAAGTTCAATCGAGTATTACCTGCTCTCTTCAACTGACAACAAAAAAGCGTTCTTGATTCATATCGTTTTTCAATAAATTTATGACCTTGGGGGCGATAATCCTCAAGGTCTTTTCTTTACCCCCACCCAGTGTCGAATGAACTGAATCGGTTCATTCAAATAAACTTAACTGTCGTATTCCCACGATAACTATTTCTCCGATTTAAGTCTAATACTATGAACCATTAAACAATCAAATGCCTATACCAATACAAGGATTGGAATGGTACCTGTTCCTAAGAAAATGGGGGAGTATATGTACGAATAGTGCTGGCAAGTCTGATTGAGCGAGAGATCAATTAGTGGATGCGTATTATGAATCACAAGAGGCGGCATAAGTTATGATGTATGCTGCAGGCATGGCAGGTGGTCTAAGCGGCCGAGCGGGAGGTTCCAAAAAGTCTGGTTGTAACTGCTTTAAAGCGGGGACAAAGGTTCAAACAGACGAAGGGGAGAAGAATATCGAAGACATTGAAGTTGGAGATGAGGTTCTCTCAAAGGATGAAACGACTGGCGAGGTAGCTTATCAAGAAGTTACCTATACATTCAACCATGAGACGGATGCGATCTACAATATCCATGTAGGCGGTCAGACGATAGAATCGACCTTTAACCATCCGTTCTATGTGAAGGACAAGGGATGGACGTATGTCAAAGACCTCAAGGTCGGTGACTTGCTAGTTCAGAGCGACGGGAATACACTGGAAATAACCAGTATTGAGCTGTTGCACAAGCATGTCACGGTTTACAACATGACGGTTGATGATTTCCATACGTATTTCGTCAGTGACCTTGGGATTTGGGTTCATAATAGTGAATGTGGTGTAACAATCTCAAAGGCGGCGGCTAGGGTAGCAAAGAAACTATCCCCCGAGGCAAAAAAAGGTTACGAGGCTGCAATTATGGGTCTTGAAACTGGAGATTTGAGAGGACTAAATGCTCATCCACTTTCAGGCACTAGAAAAGGCCAGTGGGCAGTAGATATCAAGGGGTCAGGAAGTGGCCGTGGGGATGCCAGGGTAATTTACACAAAAGATTCTGATGAAAATATTAACGTAGTAGAAGTAATAACAACCCATAATGATTACTAAAATTGAGGTGTTTCAATGAAGCTTAGGCATGTTCTTATAGAGGTTTATTGTGAAAACAATACTTCTCAGCCTCCTTTATGTTGTAAAGATGGAATAGGTAACCCTGGATATCATTGTTTATCAGAGAATTGTCCAAACGTTAGCTATACGTATGCTCCACATGAACTTGCTTACGCAGGAGAATTTGGGGTAGTACCCGACTCTAAAGCATGGATTGGGTTTGGGGGTGACATGTTCCCTGTTGATAAAGATGAAAATAAGGAAGCTGAGTTAAAAGAATTATGGGAACGTATATGTAGGCAGAAAATTCAGGAAGCCTACGAGGAGTACATGAAACAAATGAAAGAAATTTAGTATTTATGTTTATCTAGACCTTGAGGACATTCTCAAGGTCGTTCTTTTACCCCCACCCAGTGCCGAATGAATCGGGAGTTGAGTCCAAACATGCGTAACCCATGTAATACCAATATAAGAAAATCTTTAATTCCTTGTACGCACATCCATGCTTGAGAAAGTATACCTAAATAAAGCAATGCAGTTACACGATTCAGGTCGATTATGGTCAGATACCACCATGATTGACCTGTATTTTGTTATCTTCGCTTTCTTGCGTTTTTTCTAATATGAGTCGCAACTGTAGAATACCCTGTCCCGATAGATAAGGAGAGATGGTCAGAAGACACACCTTTTTGAATGAATGACACGACAATTCATAGTAGGGGCGGCAAACTTGAAGGATGATGCTGTCTGCAACTGAACTGACCTTTACAGCGATTGTTATCGTGAAAGAAAGAATTCTGCTGACGAGCAGTTAACATAAACAGGTAAGGCAATGTGAAGGCTAGCCGCCTTGCCCTCTAATTATAGACGGAAATTCGTTAAAAAATTTCCGCAGGGGGCTAATCATGGAAGGAGTAAAGGTTTCGATTGACCGTATTGTGGTGGACTTTACGAACGTGTATTGGAAGTTCTTCAATCCACTTCGTCAGTGACTTTGTGATTACTATAACGCTGCGTTTTACGTTAAGGACAAGGGATTCAAGTACCGTGTACGGGGCAGAGAGGGAAAACATTGGGCGTATCTTTCGTACCAGCTAGTTTATGCCCGAATGGCAAGAAAGCATACGCTTCGGCTAGAATGCCCTCCTTAAATTACAAGAAATGAGTATCGGCGGCAGGGGCAAAGACCGCAACCAACGGCAAGGAAACCGAGCATTGAACAAGATTCTGTGGGGATTAGCGGTTAGACAAGTGCATAACGCAAGAACATCCAGTAAGCCGCTCAATCCCTTATTCCGTGAATACTACGAGAAGCGGTTGAGTGAAGGCAAAAAGAAGAAGCAAGTCATCATCTGCATATGCGTAAGCTAGTGAAATTCTTTACAGCATGATGAAGAATAAAACCGAATACCGTCTTACCGCTTTAGCTGAACGGGTGGCGAGCTAATATACAATGGTGGTAGCTGAAACAGTTACCACCTTCTTTCTTCCCTGAATCAAGTTTCTAACTAACGAAGGGGAGAAACCTATCGAGGAAATCGAGGTAGGGGATAAGGTTTAGCCAAGTCTGATGAAACCGGAGAAGTGATATAAAGAGGTCGTGGGGCTGTTCCAAAAGCAGGCTGACGTCAATCTACTATGTCCATATCGGGGATGAAATCATCGAGGTTACGGGTGAACATCCGTTTTGGTTGGATGGTAAGGGATGGACGTTCGTTAAAGACCTGAAAGTTGGCGACTTGCTTGTTTCGAGTGATGGTTCTAAACTGGCAATAGATAAGATTGAGAAAGGGCCGAGAGAGGCAACAGTCTATAACTTTGAGGTAGCTGATTTTCATTCATATTTTGTGTCAAACCTTGGGATTTGGGTGCATAATTGTGCATGGGCTGCAAATACTTTTGCAGCCGGAAAACTTGATGAGCATTTTACTAAGCATGTTGTAAAAAAACAAGAATGGGCTGATCTAGGTTACTCGCTTACAAAAGAAGGTTACTTTAATAGGGCTAAAAATTTATTGAATAGCAGTATTGGTGGGGACGTACGGGGATTTACATCAAAGAATGGCTACGTTTTTCGATATAATTCAAAAACTAACGAGTTTGCTACAGCAAAACCTGATGGTACTATCGAAACATTATTTAGACCCAAAGATGGGATGAAGTACTGGGAAGATCAAGTTAAGATGTATGGGGGGAGCTAGATATGCCAAGAAAATATGCATGCCCTTGTTGTGGTTATTTAACATTGCCTGATGAACCACCGGGGACTTTTGAGATTTGTCCTGTCTGCTACTGGGAGGATGATAATCTACAGCATGCTGAACCGGAACGAGAAGGCGGGGCTAACTCTATTTCACTGATAGAAGCGAGAGAGAACTTCAAGAAACATGGGGCGATGTCTCTAGAGTTTTTGGATGTAGTACGATTACCGTTGCAAGAAGAACAACCATGATCGTTTGGTGACGGTTATTGAGACCTTGGGGACGTCAATCCTCAAGGTCGTTCTTTTTACCCCCACCCAGTGCCGAATAAACTCATCATTCAACTAATAACGCACTTAACCCCTGCAATACCGATACAAGGATACCTGCAATTCAATGTACGCATACGAAGGCTTTAATTTTATAACCTAATTAATGCCTTAGTGTTACATCTAACAGGTTGATTATGGTCGGATACCACCTTGATTGACCCGTAGTAGTGTGGTCTTTTTGGAATTGATGGATGATTTTATCTTTTTTGTATTGAGATTTTGGGAGAAAAAATGTATGGAGATGCTGGATTGGCCATGGAATTTACTGTTGATGCTAGTGAATCTGCGCAATTCAAAGGTCTAGTTTTCAAATCTGCTAGTGGAAATTGGGAACGTTATGTGACCCTTGGGCGACAAAAGAAAGTTAATTGATAATTGATTATGTTACTGGTCCATTTTTAGCAAATCCAAATGATCTTGGTAAAGGTAAAGCATTAACTCCAAAAGGAAACCAAATTGCGATTCGTTCTGTAAAAATGGCTGTATGGTTGTTTAAAGGTTTTGCTGGATTCGAATAATGATAGATGAATTAAAGGAGATGTCAAATGAAAAAATTTAGGTATGCAACAACAGAAGAAGCGCGGGAATTTTGTGAAGGAATTATGATTGAGATGATTAAACTGTTTAATATAAGTGAGGAAGAGGCATGGGGGAGAGTGAATGATTTCTGGAAAAGCCCTTTTAAAGAAGATTACGACATAAGTTACCATGAGACATTTAACTACTGGGCAAATACCATATATTTTGGTAAGGAAGCCCGGTGGTGGAAAAGAGAAGGTGATCCAACATTAATGCCTGTGCCTTATCCATATCAGAACTAATAAAAGAAGTGCAGTGCCCTATATATAGTTATATGTGGGGCACTTTTTTTAACTATAATAATATCCAATTCTTACTTATGTGTTACTGATAACCCATATAGAGGCAGATGGCGTAAGTTGTCCTGCGGTTGACGGCCATACTCACCGCAGCAGCGTAGTAATGCGGGGAATCATGACAATTCTCCCTGAATCACGCGCTTCACCATATGGTCATTTTCAATCCGATGCTTGTTCTGTGCGCTGTAGATCAAGGCGTGGGTACAGAACTTGTTTACAAACCAGGCGCGCCGTGAGCATATTATTATCTGTATAATGGTCACGGTGATATGATGCATATTATTGACACCAACGGCTAGGTTAAGAACAATCATGTGTTTGATGGACTGGGGAATATTACTTCTAAAAAAGATGAGATTTGAACTCCTCGAGTATGCTGGAGAATGCTTTGATCCAGAAACCGGGCTTTACTATTTGCGGGCACGGTATTATGATCCGAGCATGGGGCGGTTTTTAAATGAGGATACGGTTGAGGGGCAGATTGATAATCCGCTGAGTTTGAATTTGTATACGTATGTGAGTAATAATCCGTTGATTTATAGTGATCCAAGCGGTCATAGTCAAGAAATCGGAGGCTCAGCATTCGAAAGTAGAACAATAGGTTCAAATGGCGTTCTTTATAACAAAAATGGTAGCGTGGCATGGGATTATTATCTTGCTTGGCGGAAGAGTGATCGATTGGGGTTTGACAAACTTGCAAACTCAGGAAAAGGTATTTCTAAAGACCAGATGATGGTCATGCGACTTACGCTATCATTTGTGACATATGCAGATGATGGCACATTAGTATTATTAATGGAAAGTGACGGGCAGTATGGACTAGCTAAAGGAATTATGGAGAAGTATGGAGTTAAAGTTGAAGAAAAGATTGTTCTTAAGAACACAGCTAAAATTGCCAATTTTAATTCTATTAATTTTGACAATAAGCAGTTAGGGAAAAAATATGGAGAGCATAAGCTTGATTACCCTGGAATGACACATCAACAATACAAAGAGTATGCTATTAGCATATTCGAGAATCCAGATAGAGCTGTCTTTGACGCAAATAATAATGAGTTTTATTATATTAGAGGAGACGATTTGTTGAGAGTCAAAGAAAATGGCGATTTTATCAGTCTTTATCCTGGTGCTGATTCCACAAGAGTGAAAAGGGCAATTAATGAAGCGAATGGTGGAAGGTGAATAAATGAGTGCTAAATTCAATATAATCATATTTACAAGAAACGTAATTGATTTAAATTGGCTCCTTGGAGTCGTGGAAGCAAAAGGGCTTAACGCAACTATTAATGAGATTGAGTCTGTAGAAAATTGGGAATTCGAAGATTTGCAAATCCATGCGTGTGAAAATGATACTAATGAAATTTTAGGGCTTCTTGAAGAAGGAAGAATTATATCAATAATCGGGGAGGTTAATTCCAATAAATTTGCAGTGATGTTAAGTAAGATAGAAAACATCTATGAGATAAGAGTTTCCCTAGACACAAAGCACATTGTTTACTTAGACAGTGATATGCTTGATGAACTTACCCAGCCTATTTATGATGAAGTCTCGAATATATTATTATCTTCTGAGATGGTTGATAGTTTACTTATTTCTGCATTAGGTGTAGAGGTGATTGTGGATTACTATGACGATTTTCAAAAGATGAATCTTAATAGTTATAATGTGGTGAGATGGGTTTTTGGAACTCACAAGACAAGAAGTAATCATAGTCTTAAGGGCTATAGGCAGGTGTCAACCAATATTTGGGATAAAATTGGAAAGGTCTAATATTTTACAATAGCTATGAGGCGACGCTTGTTGTTTTAGTTTGGATTATGGTGATTGATCACTTTTTGTTCGTTAAAAAACTTTAGTTCATCATTTTTAGCTCTATTAGTCATTTATTGACCACATGGTATATCAACTCCCATGTGGTTTCTTTTTACCTTTTCGAGTTAGCCCACCCGTGTCGAATGGACTGAATCGGTTCATTCTGCCGAAAGAAAAAAAGTATTAGACTAAAAAATTTGGAGAATCGCTGTCTTGTTGTCTTGTCACAACCTCTAGAAAGATTGACTTCCCCGTATTATTATATTAAAGGTGGAATTTAAGGAGCATTGTAGTAGATGCTCCCCCTCAACTCTCCGAGGTGCAGTATGCGTTAAAGACAGCCTTATTTTTATGATTAGTTATGGGTTATCGAACTACAGTTAAATGAAACTGGCTGTGTAAGACAGGTACATTCTGTATTTTCGATACAAGTTTTTACTATGCTTGGAATGGAATGGCTGTTACATTATACTAGTAATTTCCTTACGTTTAATACATACATAGCAGTCAAATGAATGTGGAGGTTTTTTTGTGATTATTAAGATATGGCCGAATTCAGGTAAACTAGGAACAATTAGACGATTAATCTTAGCACTAGGTGTACTTTTTACTATGAGTTCAACTCTTGGCGCTGATAAAACAAGTGCCACAAATGCTGCAGCAGGCTATATGCCTTGGACTTGGAATTCAAGCGCAAGAATACTTGAGGACAACAGCAATATGTGGTTTGCCGATGTAAACGGAGATGGCAAGGCAGATATGATCTCTAAAGGTGAGGCAGGGGCATGGAATGCGGGTTTTGTATATGTAGCATTGAGTAACGGAACTGGCTATCCTTCATGGTCCTGGGATTCTGGAAAACGGATGATTGACGATAACAGTACGATCTGGTTTGCCGATGTAAACGGAGATGGCAAGGCCGATCTGATTTCTAAAGGACAGGCTGGAGCATACAATGCGGGATTTATATATGTATCTCTTAGTAACGGAAAAGGATATTCGGGCTGGACCTGGAATTCGAGCGCAAGAATACTTGAAGACAATAGTAAGCTGTGGCTTCACGATGTCAATGGAGATGGTAAAACGGATTTGATCTCCAAAGGTGAAGCCGGAGCATGGAATGCAGGCATTGTATATGTGGCTCTGAGCAACGGAACTGGCTACCCCTCATGGTCCTGGGATTCTGGAAAACGAATGATTGACGATAACAGTACCATGTGGTTTGCGGATGTAAATGGCGATAAGAAGGCCGATCTACTTACCAAAGGTCAAGCGGGTGCTGCGAATGCAGGTTTTGTATATGTTTCCTTAAGCACAGGTAGCAGTTACCCGTATTGGACCTGGAATTCAAGTAGACGGATGATTGATGATAACGGCAGTATGTGGTTTGCCGATATCAATGGAGATGGGAAATCAGATTTGGTTTCTAAAGGACAAGCTGGTGCCGCGAATTCTGGCCAAGTATATGTTTGTTTAAGTAATGGGACCGGCTATCCATGGTGGACCTGGGATTCGGGCTCCCGAATGATCGATGACAACAGTACTATGTGGTTTGCAGATGTAAACGGGGACGGAAAAACAGAATTGCTCACCATTGGACAAGCCGGAGCGATTAATGATGGTTGGTTATATTTTTCATTAAGTAACGGAACAGGTTTTGAACCCTGGACGTGGTACTCAGGCCGAAAGATTATTAACAATACCACAAGCTCATGGTTGGCAGATGTTAACGGGGATGGGAAGAGTGACATAATAACGAAAGGAGAGGCACCAGGGCCTACAGCAGGATATGTTTTTGTTTCTTTGAGCACAGATCTATTAATAACGAAGTACGAGTACAATGCTGCGGGGCAGATCAAGACAGTAACGTATCCCGACGGGATAAAAATCTACTATGAATATGACAATAACGGGAATTTAATTAGCAGAAAAAAGTAATCTCATAAACGTAATAGATCGAAAAAGCTCATGGATTGAATTCCAAGAGCTTTTTTAGTACCCCGGCATAGGCGTCATCTCTAGGGTGAAAGTCACGAATAGGGGCTGGCAAACGCCTACCGTTGACAACTCAATAGAAATAACAAGCCAATATAGGTGATTGGGTGAATTAATAAAAAAATGTGTCGAATATAAAGATGAAATCGACAATAAACTTGGTTTTTCGATAAATTACCACCATTTTCAAAATTGGACGAGTGTCATATGATTGTTGAGGAGTTATGACCTCCAACGAGTTTGAGAATTTTATCGATCTATATAAAAAGGGACAAGATAATGGTGAAGCATAGCAGGTTACATTTAATTTACTTGATTCTTTTTTAGTTCAAATCTCAGCCGCGTAGTAACTGCTAATTGAATTTTCCTATAGCCCCTAAGGAGTGTGAATCTTTTGAAAAGAACCAGGTTATTCATCTATTTAATACAGACTGTCTTTTTTATTTTTATGCTAAGTATTGGTCAGAGTAAAGCATTTGGAGCGGAAAATATTATCGTACCTAGAGAAACATACGAAAGTGGAAGTTATGCTGGCACTAGTTATGTTCCGGTCAATGGGACGATTACCAGTGATCCACAAAAAGTAGTGAATGGGAAATACTCTGCGTTCTTAAACGCCCTTCCATCAGAAGTCTGGAAAGAATTTAATTATACGGATTCAAGTAAAGTTAAATTCGAAAAGAATACTACTTATTCTGTGACTTTCTCTTATAAATCCATAGATATGAGCCAGCAGATGCCAACCGCTTTTTCTACTTTCTTGCGCGAAGTACAGATACAAAGGAGGATAATGGATATACCTCTTGGACGGATGCGAGCGGAGATGGTGGGATCAGAACGATGACTTTTACAACCGGAAATAAAGAAAACTATTATTTGATTTGGGGAATTCACGGAGGCGGAGCACTCTCCATTGATAACATTCAGATTGTGAAAACCACTCCTGCCAGTAGCGAATCTTTTGAAAAAGGTACGTTCGCTTCCACTAATTTTTTGGCAGGCTCCGGTATGATTACAAATGATCCAACAAAAACAGTGAGCGGACAATACTCGGCGTATCTCAGCTCCTTGCGGACAGAGGACTGGAAGGCACTCGCATACACAGATAAGAATAAAGTCAAGTTTGAAAAAAACACTACTTATAAAGTTACCTTCTCATATAAGGCTATTGATATGGAGCCAGCAGGGGCGAATCGCTGCTTCTATTTTCTGGCAAGGAGTACTGATGATTCAGAAGATAAGGGATGGACTACCTGGAATGAGGTCAGTGGAAACAAGGGAACCCGTACGGTAACATTCACAACGGAAACAAGGAAAATTACTATTTGATCTGGGGAATCTACAAAGGTGGAGCACTTTCGTTAGATGATATAGAGATCACCAAGACGAATGAATCTTTCGAAAGCGGTGCGTATACGAATACAAATTTTACTGCGGGCTCCGGTATGATTACAAATGATCCTGCGAAAGTAATTACGGGACAGTATTCTGCCTATCTTACATCACCGTTGAGTAAGGTGTGGAAAGAATTTACATATAGTGACCCCAGTAAGTTTAAGTTCGAAGGGAATACAACGTATTCAGTGACCTTTTCCTATAAATCATTAGATATGGATGCTTTGGAGAGTGAGCGATTTTTCTACTTTTTGGCTAGAAGCACCGATAATCTGGAAGATAAGGGCTGGATGACTTGGAAGGCTTCAACGGGGAATAAGGAAAAGAAAACTATAACTTTTACGACTGGAAGCAAAGAAAATTACTATTTGATATGGGGCATCCATAAGGGAGGCGCACTTTCCTTGGATGATATCACGATCCATAAAGTAAGTGAATCTTTTGAAAGGGGTTCGTATAGTGGGACTGACTTTTTACCTGTAGTTGGAATCATTTCGAGCGATCCTTCAAAGGTAGTTAACGGATTTTATTCTGCCTATTTGAGTTCCCCAACATCCAAGGAATGGATCGAGTTTGCCTCTACGGATACTAATAAAGTGAAGTTTCAGAGCAATACAACCTACACTGTGAGCTTTGCTTATAGATCCATCGATATGCAGCCAACAGATAGCAATCGCTTTTTTTATTTTTCCGCTCGTGGGATCGATAATACAGAAGTGAAAGGCTGGACCAGTTGGAACGATGTCACAGGTACTCAAGGAACAAAAACCGTAACGTTTACTACAGGAGATCAAACTAATTACTATTTGTTTTGGGGAATCCACGGGGGTGGTGCCCTCTCGATCGATGATATCGTTATCCAGCAATTAACAACCTATCAGTATGATGCGAATGGAAGATTAGTGCAAATAAGAATGCCGGATAATCAAGTTGTTAGATACTCGTATGACCTGAACGGGAATCTAATAAGTACGAAGGTGGATTGAGATATTTGGGATATTGGGGATTTTATGATTTAAGAGGGCTTTATCCTAAAAAGATTGCACAAAAATTCAGATCGACTCATATAACAGAACAAATGCACAGTGATGGTTGCTTTGAAGTACGTTAAACCCGGAATAATATAACAGCTCAGAAGTGGAGACTCGTCAAGGCTATTTCAAATGAAGCTGAGTAATAAGGTGTTAAATGCTGGTAATGGAAAAGCGGTGACCGGTAATGGATTAGATGAAATGGACATCATCAAGTTTTAACGATACCCAAGGAGACTCCATACTAGAATTAAAGTTGGTTTTACTACCTTTATAAGGGGAATGAGTATATTGAGACTAATAAAACGGATATCTGGGTTGGTAGTTACTCTTGTCCTGCTTTTCAATTTCATGGATATTATTCTTAATCAGCATTATTTAACCACATCTAATAAATGGATAGCTTCAGCAGCGGAGAGCAATGGGTTAAAAGGGGAGTACTATGATAATCTGGATCTCAATGGACTTAAATTAACACGAACGGATGCGAATATCAATTTTAATTGGGGTGAAGGTTCACCAAACTCTGCAATTGGGGTAGACACATTCTCTGTTCGGTGGACAGGCACCATTAAGCCCAAATATAGCGAAACCTATACGTTTTATGTGGTTGCAGATGATGGTGTCAGACTTTGGGTGGATGGCCGGTTAATACTGGATAAATGGGTGCCGCAGGCCAGTGAATTAACCAGTCTGCCGATTGCGCTAACCAGTGGGAAAAATCATGATATACGGATAGAATATTTCGAAAATGACGGGGGAGCGACAGCCATTTTACAATGGTCGAGTACCAGTCAAAATAAACAGGTTGTGCCTCAAAGCCAGCTGTATACTCCCGCTGAATCTCCTGGTATGGGTCTAAAGGGAGAGTACTATGACAATCTGGATCTCAATGGACTTAAGTTAACACGCACGGATGCCAATGTTAATTTCAGCTGGGGCTTAGGTTCTCCAAACTCCACCATAGGAGAAGATACATTCTCAGTAAGATGGACAGGGACCATCAAACCTAAATATAGCGAAACCTATACTTTTTATATGGTTGCAGATGATGGTGTCAGGCTATGGATCGATGGTCGATTGATATTGGATAAATGGGTGCCGCAGGCCAGTGAATTAACCAGTCTGCCAATCACACTGACAGCTGGACAAAACTATGATATATGCCTCGAATACTTTGAAAATGATGGGGGAGCAAATGCAATATTACAGTGGTCGAGTGCCAGTCAGGTCAAGCAAATCGTGCCCCAAAGTCAATTGTATCTTCCAGCGGAAGTTCAAGGGACCGGTCTTAAAGGGGAGTATTACGACAATCTGGATCTCAATGGATTAAAACTGACTAGAACGGACGCCATCGTCAATTTTAATTGGGGAACTGCTTCGCCGGATAGTTCTATGGAGCCTGATACTTTTTCTATTCGGTGGACGGGAAAGATTAAGCCAAAGTATAGCGAAACCTATAGATTTTATATCAATGCAGATGACGGAGCACGTGTATGGATTGACGGGAAGCTTATTTTGAATCGCTGGTTGAACCAATCTAATCAATTTGAAAGTCAGACGATTAATTTAGTTGCAGGCAATCAATATGATATCCAAATCGAATATTTTGAAAATTTAGTTGGTGCAGCAATTGGACTGTTATGGGAAAGTCCTACTCAAGTGAAAGAGTTCGTGCCTCAAAGCCAGCTGTATTCATCAGCTATTGGATTTCAAGGTGTGGGGCTTAAGGGAGAATACTATGACAAGACGGACCTAACAGACTTTAAACTCTCACGCACGGATGCCAGCATCAATTTTGGATGGGGTGAAGGTTCGCCGGATGCCTCCATAGGAGCAGATACGTTTTCAGTCAGGTGGACAGGAACCGTACGGCCGAAATACAACGGAACCTACACTTTCTATGCAGAATCAGACGATGGCGTACGTCTCTGGGTAAACGGCCAATTACTTATCGATAAATGGGTACCGCAGGCCAGTCAATTGACAAGTCTCCCTATTAACCTGATCGCAGGACAAAACTATGACATACGCATTGAATATTTTGAAAACGATGGCGGTGCTTCCTTTCAATTGTCCTGGTCAAGTGCTGCTCAGGTGAAGGAGGTTATTCCACAAGCCCAGTTGTATTTGCCCGCAAGATCTTATACTCCAGTAGAGTATCATTATGATGCTAATGGGCGGTTGGACTATGTACGAAATTCAGATTCTACTATTGTTCGCTACTACTATGATAACAATGGGAACCTGCTTAAGAAAACTCAATAATTGAACGGAGAAAAATAATCCTACTATGAAAGTCTCAAATATTTTACTTCTCTAACACCTGGGCAGAGGACATTAAAGCCTCCAGCTACGTCATTGTCGATATGGCAGGACCTAGCCAGAAACAGAGATCTTACCGGATAACTCCATGATTCAATATACATACGATGCAAACGGAAATCTGCTCAAGCGAACGAAGGGGTATTCCGCAGAGCTCTATGTGTTTAGTATTTTGGCAATTTTTATGATATTTATGTAAGAATGTACCGGATAAGAAAACCCTCTTGAACTTCTGAATTTTGAAATGGAGATAAAGATTATAATGAAAAATAAATGCGGATTTAACCTGATAATAAAGACGCATATTTTTGTGATCGTATTATTTATTGTATCTTCAACACCAATCTCAGCAAATGCTCAAACTGTAGAAGAAATGTATAAACTATTTGCTAATAATGGATATCTTTATTCTTACGATCAGACAGGTCGTTTAACGGATTATCAAAATCAAAGTTCAGTTACCAAATATGAATATGATTTAAACGGTAACATTTTAAGCAAAAAAACACTCTCAAGAACATTGAACCAGTGGCAATTAGGAAATGGAGTTGGCTCAAATTCTCAATTCGTATCGGATGTAAATGGAGATGGAAAGTCAGACGCGGTTTTATTTTTTAAAGATAGTGGAAGTTGGTATGTTTCACTCTCCAATGGTCAGCAATTTACAAGTTACCAAAAATGGATAGCTGGACATGGCGTAGGATCTGGACATCAATTTCTAGCAGATGCGGATGGCGATGGAAAGGCAGATGCTGTCATAGAGAATAATGGAAGCTGGTATGTGGCGTTGTCCAATGGTAGCGGGTTTGAAGGCTATAAATTATGGATTTCCGGTCATGGCGTAGGAGCCAATGCATTATTCCTATCGGACGTGAATGGAGATGGAAAAGCGGATGCGGTAATAGAAAATAGCGGAAATTGGTATGTGGCCCTTTCAACGGGCAAAGGCTTTGAGGCGTACAGCAAATGGATTTCTGGGCACGGTGTAGGAGCCACAAAGGAATTTCTAACAGATGTGAATGGAGATAAGAGAGCGGATGCTGTTGTCTTCTTTGAAAAAGAGGGTTCGTGGTACGTTTCATTATCCAATGGTAAAAGCTTTATTGAGTACAAACGTTGGATTTACGGTCATGGAATTGGATCAGAAGAACAAATATTAGCGGATGTGAATGGTGACGGGAAGTCGGATGCGGTCATTGTTAATCATGGAAGTTGGTATGTATCTATAACAGACGGTGAGAGATTCACAAGTTACGACATCTGGATCTCGGGCTACGGGTTCGGTTCAAAGTCATATTTGTTAGCTGATATTGACGGAGATCATAAAGCAGAGGCAATTGTAATTTATCCCAATGAATCCTGGTATGTGTGGGATTACTCGTAACCTAAACCAGAGTTCCTTTGGGGAAATTTACAAACTTAAAAATGTTTCAAAAGACAGAGGGAGGTTATATTGAAAGACCTTAAGAATGCATCCCGTTTCTATTACTATTTGATAAAAATTATACAATGACAGGAGAACTGTAGGATGAAGCTTAATTTCCAATTTAGTCGCTGTGTTAGCTGTTATTCTATCAATCACTTATATATGGAGTGGATTTCCACATTTTATCCTCAATAAAAATGGGACAGCAGCTATGATGGGGCGAATTGGAAGCCAGTATTCACGTATTTAGATTAATAATTACAAACATCCTAAGGAGGAACACCAAATTGAAGAATAACTCTTTTCTGAGCAAACTGTTCTTAATTATCCTGTCAGTTACAATCATGATGCCAAACTATCATTCAAGTGCAACCGGTATTAAAGAAGAGACGCTAAAAACTACGAATGACAATATTGAAAGTGCAGTTCCATCTGATAGTCAAACTTCATTAACAAAAACAAATCATAGACTCCAAGATGTGCCTTCAGTTGCAAATTCGGTCTATGACTCCGGGTTTAATCCAAAAATTGAAAGAATAAAAGCTCTGACTTTACAAAGTAAAAACAAAGCAAAACAGGCACTGAGCAGTGAATCAAATAAATCAAATCAATCAACTTTAAGAGATTTAACAAAGGAAGAAATTGACGAACTTTTTCTTTCGGGGGCGGGGAAAGAAGATGTTTACTGGGTTAATCTACTAATTAAAGACAGCAATCTGACTCCAGATAAGATATTTCAGATGAAAAAAAATGGGGGAAAGGCATGGGAAGACATACAGAAGCAACTGCTGAATGAGGAGATGTTACCTTCCACGGTTAAAGAAGCTGTTTATGATGATGTTTTAAATTCTGTTTCCGTAGAAGAGACAGTTTATACTGAAAATAAGTTGCCGTTAAGTACCTTTAGCAAATCTATTTCAACCTTTGATGCTATGGTAAACAGCGCATTTGATTCCTTGATTACCCAGCAAATGATCAATCAAACCAATAAGCCGCAATATGCAGATGATTATGGTTCAAGTGAGTCTATCGATCCAGTCTCTGGTTCATTGACCTGGAAAGAAAATGAAATCAGCTTACCTGGACGTGATGGACTGGATCTGAACATTGGAGTGATGTATAACTCCAATCAGTCTTTTGTTTATATGCGGGACTCCTCCAGTAACGGAATGATTAAAAAATATAATTATTTAATTTCCCGTTATGATTTGGGAATCGGTTGGTCCTTTCAGTTTCCTTCCGTTCAGTCTGCCGATGGATATCTGTTCTACCATGATGGACAAGGAGCTGTATATCGCGTTGACTTTAATGCGAGTGACAGCTTGGGAAGTTATACGCACTTGGCTGGATACCAAGGAAAAAACCTACAGTTTAATCAGGATAACGGCACATTTAATAATGGACAAGTCAGTTCGACGTATTGTCTGCAATATGACGACCAAAAGAGAGAATATTTCGCCTCAGATGGAAGATTGTTAGGAATTGTAGACCGATACGGAAATACAATCACGTTCCAGCATATCGACCGCGTTACCTATGATGGCGAGACAAATAAAGTCATTTCTTCGATTACGGATAGTCTACATAGAATTGTTAATTTCACGTACGATACGAATCTCAATACGCCCGATACGTTTACGGGAGAAAAAATTACGGTTACCGTGAATACCAATGGTACAGAAACAGAGAAAGTAGTATTTACTAAAAGTAGAAGCCCACTTACTTTTAATGGGAATCCTGATGGTTATGCGCCAATACTGAATATTGTCACTAATCAAATTGGTGAATCAACATATTTTGGTTATGACAGCTCAGTTTTTGCTAAATTTAATTACTACCAGAAGAACATTGACTCGAATGCGGGCAATAATAGTTATCTCAGATTAACTAATGTGAGTTATCCTAATTCCTCCACCTCGTATCAATATGAATTGATTACACGAAATTTAGGTCCTTATGGTGTAGGGGAAGAATATAGAATTACCTCTAGGAATGACACTATTAATAGCTCATATAATAAGGAGAATTATACGTACACTGGAGATTATACAGGATATCCTTTATATCAGGATATCAGTTATCTTCCTAGCACTTACACGTTCTCCTCAATAAAAACCCTGCAAAGCACTTCGGCTACCAATGGACTTGCAACTACAAGGGTTTTCAATGGGCAATCACAGAATATTCTTACCAGCACATTAGCGGCTAATGGAGAACGAAAAGAATCGCGAAATACGGCGTTTCATTCTGTGTTCAACTATTTACCCACGCAGACTACCTATGCAGAACTTGCTGCTGGAGGTACGGATAGTACGGGGAACTTGTTGTACTCGGAAGTTAGCTATACAGATTGGGGAGCTTTGCAAAGCGAGACAAAACAATTAACATCCGCTCAATTAAACGATGCAGATACTAAAAGCAAGTATACAACGACGTATACCTATGAACCGAATTTTCATCTGCTCAATTCAAAATCATGGTTTCAAAACAGCACTACATTATTAACTGAGAGCTATAGTTATAACGAATATGGGCGTGTAAAAACTTATACCAATCCGAAAAATGAGACCACTAATTACTTCTATGAAAATTTACCGGGAGACGTTAGGAAAGTAAGTAAGATTATCATAGAGAAACCTATGGATAATGGGTTGGTATCCAGAGTTACAACGACTTATGGTTCTCAATACAACTATGGCTTTCCTACTGAGGAAGTCAGTGACTTTACTAACATCTCTGCTACCGGACAAAAAACAGCTTCATCTACGAAGAAGCAAATATCTTATGATATGGGTTCCGGGAAAGTCATTGAAGTAACCGATGCTGCGGACAAAAAAACCAAATATACGTATGACCAACTAGGGAGAGTCAAAACAGTCACTTATCCGACCGTTACAAACTTAAACGGTGTACAATATGATTCCGAAGATCAATTTACATATACGAGGATTTATTCCGGCAGCAGCAGCATTTTCGATGCACAAAACAAAAGTACTATCTATCTTCAGGTCAACTCCAAAACGAAATATACTCAGAAATCGAATGGAGCCGTCACGTATTTATCGAACAAGAACTCTTATTATGATGGTTTTGGTTCACTGAGGCTGGAACAAACTTTGGATACCGGTGCAGTCACTCAATATCATTTGGATGATTTGGGCAGAGCGGTATATGTCATCGACCCTGTTGGGAATACGGCTACCGTATCCTTTGACGCTTGGGGAGAGCAAATTGAGGCGACAGATTCTTTTGGCAATTTACACGTTACTCAGAATAATAAATTTCGACGGAAGATCGAAACTTATATTGTAGAAGCTTCAAATATTGCAGCCTATCGTAGTAATCCTACTGCATCTTTAATGACGAGTTATAAAGAACAAAAATATGATCAATGGAAACAAGTGATTTCCAATGTTGCCTATGTGAATTGGCCTAGGTTATTCCCGATGGCGATGGAATTATACAGCTATGATATTGCAGGCAATATCATAGGATACACTGATCCTAATAACAACTTGAATTCGGATGGAGTGACAACAAAATTTACGTACGATACCTTGAATCGTCTGACTTCTGTCAAAGATGCTTTAGATCAAATTACAAATTATCAATACGATAGAAATGGACAAATCACACGAACAACGGTACAAGCAAATGCATCAAGCACACCGGTTGTCTTGAAAAGTAAAGAATACAATGAACTTGGTATGCTTATTAATAAGAAGGATGCCAGTTCGCAGAATGAAAATAAGACATATAATACTCTTGGATTACTTCAAAAAGGTGTCGACCGGAATTCTACAGTTTTCGATTATCAATACGATGAAACTCAGCAATTAGTACGCTCCACACTTACTGGAAATGGTGGAAATATACAAAAATCAAGTTTTATACTCGGAAGTGATGGAATTAAGAACAATAAAAATGAACTAGTTGTAAATGGTGTCACCTCTTCACAAACGACGACAATCGATTCAATACAGCGTGTAAGTACAATCTCGTCTACTTCAACGGGGTATTCCGCATCAGCGGGGTATGTTTATGACAAAGCAAATCGTACGACTCAATTCAAAAGTACTTTGAATGGAGTTGGCAGTTTCTATACCAACTATCAATACAGCAAAACACGTCTGGACAGAGTTCAAACGGACGGGCAAACTACCTTGAATGGCGCAGCAACTGTAAATGCCAGCTATGAGTATTTCCCGAATGGTCAGATCAAAACAATTACTTATCCTACATTGGCAGACGGAAGGATTTTAAGAACGACGTTTACGTATGACGGACTTAACCGGATGTATACGATGAAGAACACGATTAATACATCAGAGCTTTCTTCTTACCTGTATGTGTATGACTTTAATGGAAATATAACTTTAGTGGAGGAGACTCTCGACAATGGACTAGAGAAGACAAAGAAGACAACTGGGTACACTTACGATAAACTTAATCGTCTGATCGGAATTAAACGTTCTGATGGAGGAACCACCCAGTACACCTATGATTTGCAAGGAAACCGGCAAACTGTTACAGACATAGGTACAATACCAAATGAAATTACCGACACAAGTTTTACGTATGATTTACAAAATACCTTAATTGGAGTTACCAAAAATTCCAGCACGATCTCATTTAACTATCTGCCAAGTAACTTAAGATATCAGAAGAAAAAGGATACAGTAACGACACAATATAATTACAATGGATCGGGAAAAGTGATCTCGGAAACCCGGAGCGATGGGCAAAAAGTGAATTATATCCGTGGGGATCGACTGCTTGTAAAGAAGGATATCACTGGTGCTCAGGATTACTACTATTTATACAATGGACACGGCGATGTCGTTCAGATTGTGAACAAAGTTGGGGCGGTAGTAAACTCCTATGCCTATGATGCATGGGGGAATATCACAAATCAGACCGAAGGTATCAATAATTCATTTAAGTACAGTGGGGAAATGTACGATGAAGAAACAGGACTTTACTATTTAAGAGCGAGATACTATGATCCTGGTATCGGGCGGTTTTTAAATGAGGATACGTACGAAGGGCAGATTAATAATCCTCTGAGTTTGAATTTGTATACGTATGTGCTTAATAATCCGCTGATATATGTTGATCCAACTGGTAAATGGTGTGAATCAAGGGACGGAAAATATTCCCATCCAGGAGCTTGTAGTAATCCTAAAAGTGGCACGTATTCCGCTGATGTGAAACATAACGGTGAAGCAATGAAAAGTAACGGTAAATCAACGGGGATATATAAATTTGACTATGGTGATGGTGTACACGAGGATCACAGTTGGACTGGTGTGCTATTTGATACAGTTGTTACAGCAGGAGCAGGAGCCGCCAAGTCTCTTTTTAGTAAAGCGGTGTCGAGCGTTGTTAGTAAAGGGAGCGCAAGCGTTGTTAACAGTGCCGCAAACAGTGCAAAGGGACTAATAGGGAAAGATTTTGAGGATTTTCTTGTAAAAACGTTACAAGGTAGAGGAAGCTTCAAGATGCAAGGTCGAGAATTTGATGGGGCTGTAGATAATATTTGGTATGAAGCAAAGTCTGGAGGGTATTGGGACTTAATTACAAGTTCAGCTGATAAACTAAGTAAGTTTAAATCAGATATGGGAAGTAGATTGAAAATTGCAACTCAGAACGGTGCATCATATGAGTTGCACTCTAACACTGCAATTCCAGAAGCAATTAAAGATTGGCTAACATCAAAGGGAATTAAATTTACTGAGTGGTAACAAGAAGGAGGGGGACCTTGTGTCAATATCAGCCTCAATAAATATACATTTAGGCGAGCGTAGTGGTGCAAATTTATCACTACCTGATTTATTTCAGAGTTTTGTAAATGAAGGTTGGGATTATATAAACAGTAATGGGGAGGTTACAATATTACCTTTAGGTGACGTTGATGATTTCGATTGGACCTCTACCGTTCTCAATAATGACAGCCTCTTTGATATCTTGAAAAGAAAGAGAGAACAAAAGGAGATAATTGGAGTTGAGTTGATGAGGGCAGATTCAGAAGTTGGATGTGAATTGCTAATATTTAACAGAACCCATATGATGTTTAGTTTAACGGTAGCAAGAAAGAAAATTAAGGCGGGAGGTGATATCGACATCACTGATTTTAGTTGGTATTTAGGTAGTATTTTGCCAGTATTTAAAAATTTTCAGATAGAACAAATAAAATGTGAGCAAATGATATAATGCCTTTATTTGTAAAGTTATTGAAATTTGATTGGTGATTGGTAGATCTGTTGCAAAATCATATTTTTGTAATAAAAACCTTGATTGGATGTGTCTTTCAAGGTTTTTATTTTAAGGAAATCCGGTGTCAAGTGGAATCAATTAAGAAATAATTAAGCAATTGCTAAAGAATGCAAGTTATTGCTCAGAGTACTTATAAACGAGCGAGTGGAATAAGTCTGAAGATGAATTCTTTATTTGGTCACTAAACTTCCGCTCTACCACTTGAACATGCACTTCCGAACACTTCCAGATGAGTTTATAAACGGCGTGCCAATGAAAATGCCTTCAACTACATTTAGCATTCCAGTAAAACTACCGAGAACAATTCCTATTCCATAATCAAGTAATCATTGGAGGTAAAAATGCAATATTTTATTCAGGATTTTTTCGAAGAAGTTGAATACGGATCTGAGAAAGACAAAAAATTAATTCAACTTTGGGGGAGGCACAGGAGAAATATAAAGCATATCTTAAAACAATTCAAAATAAATTGTCTAAAAAACTCTTTACAATGATTGAGCAGAACGAACTGCACGATTCAAAGTTAATTAAAATGGAAATGGAAGACCATTATCGAATCTAAAAAGATTTTTATTTAAAGCTCGAGTAACTTTAAGGAACAACAGAGTCAGATTGTTTATAATGCGTTTTTTTACCTCAGAGCCGATTTAATTAGTCCATATTTTCACATTATGCTGGTCTTTTCATACTGAATTTCAAAAGATCTAAGAAAGAAATATATTAAATTTCATATTAAGATCATTGCCAAGAGAACGTACAAATTAATTACTGTTTCTGTTACCCTAAAAAGTCCAAAATCTAATGGAAGAGGTTGTTCGATAGTGGACGGAATAGGTACCGATAGTGTTATTGTAGTCTTGACGGGTGTTCCATATTCTAAAGTTCCAAGGGGCTAATCTGTCGCTGGGCTGTCACACGGCGAACAGTGGGGTGCAGGGGATGAGTCCCCTGCATGCCCCCTCAGGGGGACGGAAGGGGGGACGATACGCTAAAACTTCACCCGGTCGAATATTCTTGGGCGGCGGCCTCCTTGTTTTTTGGGGGCGGGACAACAGGGGGATCGGGATCAATTATATTCCACTACATCGGTTATCTCGTATCTTCGTCTCATGTTCCTCATTTTACCAGATTTCTACGAATTGTATGGTTTGCGTACAGGTCTTTAAATTCAAAATTAAAGGTGAGATTCTAGTTACGATTGTAATAGTTTTGGGGTGAATAATGGGGAAATTATCGAATGGTCAAATCGAAAGGCTGGCAATTGATGCGATAAGAAGTGAGGCTAATCGTCCAGAAGCGTGTTTATTACCTGAAATATCAGAAGGGGATAAAAGAGTTTCTTTTGACGGTGAAATTTCTGTTTTTGAGGATTCTTCAGGAAAAATTGAAACTTTTTTAGGGAAAGTTCCTGTGCAAGTTAAAGGTAAGCAAGTTGAAATATTTACTGAAGGGATTCGAACCTTTAGTCTTTCTCTTAAACATTTTCGAAATTACTATAGACATAGCGGAGTTCTACTATTTGTCGTTGAAATTAAAGAGGAAGGTCAGGTGAAAATATTCTACAAACACCTTTTACCCAAAGAACTTTCAAGTATTATGAAGGTTTATAGTGAGAAGAAAAAGCAAGGTTCACGGCGGGTCGAATTAAGATCTCTCCAGGAAACAAATTTAAAAGATGTATGTAGAAAGTTTTTATCTGAACAAAAACTTCAACCGTTAACTCTTATAGAAAGTAGTAAGTACCAGGAAGAGTCTTTTGAAAGATTTGGAATACATAGTTTAACATATGAACCTTCTAATGAAGCTACCAATAATCTTTTTGAGCATGATTTTATTCTTTACGGAATAGATAAAGACGTTATGATTCCGTTAAACTTAGGGCGAATTAGTGTTCTAAGGAATACAAGCCAAGAAGAATTAAATGTGGATGGTAAAACTCATAAATTTATCACTAAAAATATAATAAAAGAACACGTTACAATAAGAGAGTTTGATGATGCACTCCGGGTTATTTATGACAATGAAACATATCAAGTAACGTTTACTTTGTTGAACTTTGTCTCAGTAGCAGTTCAAATAAGGGTTCTAGCATTTCTAAAAGACTTTTTTTCTGAATCACATATGGAGGAGAACCTTGATAATTTTCGTGACCCAAAAGTAATTAAATGGATAGAGGATGTGAATCATTTACACAGCTTGATGCTAGACGTACAGAAAATATATAAGAGTTTAAATATTCCAGAAGATGTGATCATTAAACAGATTGATCCTCATAAAAGTATTTATGAACAATTTGAACATTTAGTCGAATTATATCATTTCAATAAAATGGAGGGCTTTTCAAGCCTTAAGAATGACATCTCTCGTCTTATTAACTATCGAGTTGGTGATAAGTTATTTATACTTTATTATCAACCTTTAGAACATAAAAAAATCGTTGATGCGTTCAATCCAGCGGTCTCAAAAATAGAATTATTATTGAGCAAGAATGATATTGATGAAATATACAAGCATAGTTTCTATATACAATTAGACAAGAATTCATTATCTTTTGGACTCAATGTGGATTTTCAAATGCTAAAAGATTCATTTGATGATTTTGATCCATATATTAATGAAGTGGTTTCTCCATATACAAATACATTCTATCTGCGCTGTATTAATGCTTATGATGTTTCAAATAGAACGGAACTTCTTGATATCGCAGAACATATATTAAAAAAATATTATAAAAGTACTCAATATAATCCTTCTTCTATAGATGCTGCAATTGTGAAAATTAATGAACTACAAATTTTAGCACGCAGAGTCAGTGGTTTATCAGAAGGCGATTTTGAGGAATTAATCAGTATTAAAAACAGATTCTCTTTCAATGAGTGGAAAAGTTTGCATTTTAGTTGCAATGTTTTGTTAGGAAATAAAATTGAAGCAAGATATGCTTTTCAAAAATTGGGAAATGAAAAACAAAATGATCTTCAAAATTATCCAATTTATTATCTATATAATCAGCTATGCCAAGAAACAGAAGTGGTTTGATGAGAACGTTAGGAAATAAACGATGTGCTTAATTAATTTTGTTGGATCCCTAAGCGATTCTAAGAATGATAAGTAAGCGGGACAAGCAACTAGTAGTAAATGCCTTGTCTAATTTCAAATCAATTCATGGAAAATTTGGAAATATGGAAGTATTGGTTGATAAAGCTGGAATGAAGCATGTATTAGAGAGACATACACTTAAATATTGGGCACGTGTCGGTACAATATTAGATCATAGATATTATCCTCAACCTTGACAATTGAAGTGAGTTATCCATATTACCCCAACTATGAGGAAGTTTTCTTCAAAATGCGCTTTTAGTCATGTAGAATCGGTCAGAGAGGGGTGTTAAGAACTATTTATAAAACGTTGTGTTCTTACGATAGAATTATAAAGGCTTAATCCATTCGGAGGGACACAAGGTGAGAATACATATTAAGAAATTGAAAATCGGCGATGTTCTGAAAACCGATATTTTTAACCGTCAGGGTCTTCATGTACTGGCAAAAAAGACAAAAATCCGTCTTGAGGATATTGCGTTGCTGAATAAGCACAGCATTAAATTTGTGGATGTTGAGGGCAGTGTAGAAGATCGTATAGCCAGAGAGGTGTTTAATGGCACTGAACGTCCTCTAAGAGTCAAACCTAATTATGATAAGTCTCTTAGGGAATACCAAGCCTTTTTTTTGGAGGCTATAATCTCGGGAGAGATTGACCGGTCGAAAATGGAATGGACGCTGATGCCCTTGCTGGAACAGCTGGATGAGCAAAAAGACGTGCTTACCCTTCTATTCAGTTTCCAAAAAGAAGATGAGACCATTTACAATCACTCGTTGCAGGTTGGTTTGTTGTCATACTATATTGCTGAGTGGCTAGGCTATCCGAAGAGCGAACGGTTTGAAATCTGCAGGGCAGGATACCTCCACGATATCGGAAAAAGCCGCGTTCGGTTATCCATCCGTAACCGGGTCGGCCACTTAAATGATGAGGAAGAAAAGGAGCTTCAGAAGCATACTTCGGCAGGTTATCAGATTATCCGCAATTCGTTGAGAGATGACACCGCTGCATTAGTGGCGCTGCAGCATCACGAACGGGAGGACGGAACAGGCTATCCGCTCGGAGTACATAAGGAAAAAATCCATCCCTATGCCCAGATTGTTGCTGTGGCCAATGAATTCATCAGCAAGACATTTGTTTCTGCAGAACAGCCAAAGCGAAACTTCTCAACAGTTTTGCAGGAAATGTATGAGCTTGGATTCGGTAAACTGAACGAGAAGCCCGTGCAAGCGCTAATACATAATCTGCTCCCTAATATGATCGGGAAGAAGGTACAGCTTAGCAATGGACACATAGGAGAAATTATATTGAACAATCCTATGGATTTTTTCAGACCCCTTGTGAAAGTAAAGGATGCATTTATAGATTTATCGAAAGAACGCAGTCTGGATATTCGGGAAATTATAGTTTAATTGAAGCGCAGAGCAATCTCCTGTACCGTAAAATCTAAAACAAGCCACATGTGAGTGTTTTACTCCATGTGGCTTGTTTTTTCTATATACTACAATGCTCACGCTTCCCCCGTCTTCACCACCCACACCTCCGGCAGGTTCCGGTATTGCTCGGCATAGTCCAGGCCATATCCGACGACAAATTCGTCGGGGATTTCGATGCCCGAATATTCAACTTCTACGTCGGCGAGGCGGCGGGAAGGCTTGTTAAGTATGGTGCAGATGCGCACACTGAGCGCGCCGCTGTTCAGGAAATGCTCCTTCAGATGCTTCAGCGTCAGGCCGGTGTCGATCAGATCCTCGACAAGCAGGATATGGCGGCCGCGGATATCGGTATCGATGTCTTTTTTGATAATGACCGCTCCTGAAGTGGTGGCCGCTGTGCCGTAGCTGGAGACGGCCATGAAATCAATGCCTACGGGGAAGCTGATTTCACGCATCAGGTCAGCCATGAACACGGCTGCTCCCTTAAGGATGCCGATGAGGACCAGGTCCTTGCCCGCGTAATCACGGGAAATATCCGCACCCAGCTCCCGGACTCTCTGCTGCAAAGCTTCCTTATGAACAAGCACATTCTGTAATTCTGTCATCGCTTTTGCGCTCCTTAATCTGTCTGTTTCATCTCTGAGAAGTAAGCCCGCGTACCCGTCGGCCTGCATTCATTGCTCAGGAAGATGATCTGTCCTTCTCCTTCAGCATAACATCATGTGCCCCTCCTTCGTAAATGGTGGTGGAGGAGACGAGGGTAATCTTCGCCTGCTGCTGCAGCTGCGGGATGGTCAGTGCGCCGCAGTTGCACATGGTGGATTTGATTTTGCTGATGCTGAGATCGAGGTTGTCTTTGAGGCGTCCGGCGTATGGAATGAAGGAATCGACGCCTTCCTCGAACTCCAGCTTGCTCTCCTTGTCGGCGTTGCCGAAGTCGTACCGCTGCCAGTTGCGGGCCCGGCTGGAGCCTTCGCCCCAATATTCCTTGACGAAGTTGCCGCCGACCAGCAGCTTGCGGCCCGGACTCTCGTCGAAGCGGGCGAAATAGCGGCCCAGCATGACAAAATCGGCTCCCATCGCAAGGGCAAGCACGATATGGTAGTCATGCACGATGCCGCCGTCGGAGCAGATCGGGACGTAAATGCCCGTCTGTTCATAATATTCCTGGCGGGCTGCGGCAACTTCGATGACCGAGGAGGCCTGGCCGCGGCCGATGCCTTTTTGTTCACGGGTAATGCAGATCGAGCCGCCGCCAATGCCGACCTTGATGAAGTCCGCACCTGCTTCGACCAGGTAGAGGAAGCCTTCTTTGTCCACGACATTGCCTGCCCCAACCTTTACATTGTCCCCAAACGTTTCCTTAATATAGTGTATCGTTTCCGCCTGCCATTCGGAATAACCGTCCGAGGAATCGATGCAGAGCACATCCGCCCCTGCCTCCACAAGCGCCGGAACGCGTTCCTTATAATCTCTGGAGTTGATGCCTGCGCCGACGATCAGCTGCTTGTTGCTGTCATGCAGCTCCAGCGGGTACTCCTGGTGGCTGTCATAATCCTTGCGGAAGACGAGGTGTACCAGATTACCGCTGCTGTTCACAATCGGCAAACAGTTCAGCTTATGGTCCCAGATCATGTCATTGGCTTCGGTCAGGGTAATGCCTTCCTGGGCATAGATCAGTGAAGACAGTGGCGTCATGAACTCAGTAATCCTGCAATCCGGCGGAAGACGGTTCTCCCGGTAATCACGGCTGGTCACGATGCCCATCAGCTGGCCTGTGGGTTCCCCGTTGTCAGTAATGGCGATGGTTGAATGGCCGCTGCGGGCTTTCAGCTCCAGCACATCTTTCAGCGTATCCTCCGGGCGCAGATTGGAGTCACTGAGCACGAAGCCGGCCTTGAACTTTTTGACCCTGCGGACCATTTCGACCTGCTGTTCGACCGATTGCGAGCCATAGATGAAGGAGATGCCGCCGTTTTTGGCCAAGGCAATGGCCATGTTGTGGTCGGATACAGCCTGCATTACGGCAGAAGTTACAGGCAGGTTCATGGTTAGGGCAGGCGTTTCTCCCTTGCGGAATTTGGTCACCGGCGTTCGAAGATCCACATTTCCCGGAATGCATTCTTTGGTCGTCAGATTAGGTACCAGCAGGAACTCGCTGAATGTTCTGGACGGCTGATCATAATAGTAAGCCATTTGGGGTCACACCCTCTCTAGGTTTGTTTTTTTGCTATGCTTTGGATAAGAATCGTACGGGTACGCCAATGTCCGTTTGCAACTGTTTGTAATGATCGCCTTTAGCCAGGATCGCCTGAACGCCGGTAAGCTCAATTCCCATGCGGACCATCTGCCGGGCGATGCAGCGGATCGTAGCGCCTGAGCTGATGACATCATCCAGAAGGAGCACCCGGTCTCCGGCAGTAAAACCGTCAAAATAAATATAGTTCTCATTATACGCCGTCTCGCGTTTAATGCTAACTTCATAGTTGTCGTATAATTCGGTGCTGAGACGCAGAATGTTCATCGGCTTCATCAGCTTGTAGGCGGCAAGCATACCCCAGGTATGTCCACCCGGCTCGGGAGATACGATATAATCAAAAGCAGGGAACTGTGCGGTGATGCTCTCGGCCAGGCTGTCTGTAATTTCGCTGATCAGCTCCGGGTCGATATAGGTGCCCCGTTCACCGAAGGGATAGAGCTTGAAATCATAGGCGGTGTCCTTATCTTTATAAATTCTCACATTTTTGGCTTTGCTGATGGATTCGCTGAGTTTTGCATAGGATGCGCTCATGGTCCTCACTCCTTAAAAGTTTGGTTAGCCATACTTCTTTCCCCTGGCTGAATATACAAAAAAACCCGGGACACAAGAGACACCTGGAAGCTCGGCGGCATCACGGAAGAGCGCACATCAATCATGCGGACTCTGGCCTTGAAGATCCATCTGCTTTGCGGTGCCTCCTGTAGCCTGGGGCAATTTACGGTTGCCTGTAGAAACGCTCAAACCAAATTAATGAGCTTATACAAGAGTTATACAATTAGGGAACATGAATGGAAAAATAACATTTGGATGAGGATTAACATGCTTTTGTTCAGTTTCATGTCAGAAACAATGACTTTAATCATTTGTTATATGCTATCATCCGCAATAATGTGTGTCAATCTTTGAGCTATATGTTAGATTTAATGACAATTATGGTTTTGGGGAGGATAAAAAGATGCCAGAAGTTCCGTATAGGAAAATAGACAGATATTCGCTTCAAGGTGACGGAGAGTGGAATGAGGATGCACTGGTCATCCATGACGCAGCGTCTGTATATGGGGTTGTAGATGGGGCGACTTCCCTTTCGGCTTACCGGAATCCTGAGGGACAGACCGGAGGTTATATAGCCGCGAGGCTGGCTGCCGCCTATTTTATGGGGATGAACCCTAACCGGAAGCTGGAGCAGATTGCAATTGAAGCCAACCAGGCCTTGCGGCAGCAGATGGTGGCAGAAGGTGTAGATACGGAGGAAGCGTCCAATCTGTGGTCGGCGGCTTTGGTCGTCGTGCAGATCCATGAATACAGCATTGATTACGTGCAGGCCGGGGATTGTATGCTGCTTGCCAGATACAAGGATGGAACGGTCAGAGCGCTGACCCATTCCCAACTCTCGCATATGGACCGGAAGACGCTGGAGCAAATGGCCGGATTGCGCGCCAAAGGTGTAAGCGATCCGGCAGAACTGCGAAGCCGGCTTACTCCCCATCTGATGGGCAACCGCGCCGCTGCCAATACGCTCGCAGGCTATGGGGTGCTGAACGGCGATCCGCGGTTCGCGCAATTTTTAGAGAAGGGAACGTTTAACCGGGCGAATCTGGAGAGTCTGTATATGTTCAGCGACGGCCTCTACACGGAAGGGACTAACTGGCCGGACTTAACCGCCGCACTGGACAGCCTGGGGGCAGAAACCTGCGCCCGTACTTTGTATGCTAAGGAACAAGAGGACCGGATGCTGCTGGAGGTGCCGCGCCTCAAGATTTCTGACGATAAGACCTGTGTGGTGCTGCACCTGGAGTAAGCGGAGTTCACGATTTGGACTGCTGATAAAAAAATTGAAATAACCGATCCTAACCATGTTTTTAAGGACGACAAATCCGTGTTGCTTGATTATAATAATTATTATCTGGATTTCATAAATAGTTCAAAGGTTTTGTCAAAAGCCGTATTTTCATGTGATATACTTAACACAGCGTTTATAGAACTTGTGAAAGTGGTACCGGTAAATTTACAGGTGAACAGCAAGATACCTGCACCAATGAATAGAGATTAGGATGGTGAACAAACGATGCATATTGTCGTGGTTGGCCTGAATTACCGTACGGCGCCTGTAGAGGTCAGGGAACAGTTTGCTTTTGCCGAAAAGGATCTGCCTGCGGCACTGCATCAGCTGATGCAGACCAAAAGTGTGCTGGAAGGCGTTGTCGTTGCCACCTGCAACCGGACGGAAATTTATGTGGTTGTGGACCGGCTGCATATGTGCGGATATTTCATCCGCAGTTATATGGAGCAGTGGTTTGGAGTGAAAAGCGATGTATTTGCGCAGCATATGTATATATATGAAGACGAGCAGGCGATTGCCCACCTGTTCCGGGTAACCTGCGGTCTGGATTCGATGGTGATCGGCGAGACGCAGATCCTGGGGCAGGTGCGCAGTGCTTTTTTGACCGCCCAGGCGGAAGGCGTAACGGGCACCTGGTTCAACCGGCTGTTCAAGCAGGCGGTCACATTGGGCAAACGGGCGCACAGCGAAACGTCGATTGGCGAGAGTGCAGTGTCCGTCAGCTATGCGGCTGTGGAACTGGGCAAGCGGATTTTCGGCATGTTCACCGGCAAAAGAGTGCTGATTCTCGGCGCAGGCAAAATGAGCGAGCTGACGGTGAAGCATCTGTACAGCAGCGGTGCGGCTGAAGTGATTGTCGCCAACCGTACGCTGGCGCGGGCCGCAGAGCTGGCCGAGAAGTTCTCGGGCAAGCCAAGCACCATTGAGCACGCCCTGCAGCATCTCGACGAAGTGGATATTGTAATCAGCTCGACGGGAGCGGACGGCTATGTGCTGACGGCGGATCAAGTGGCCGACAACATGAAGCGCCGCCCGTCGCGGCCGTTGTTCATGATTGATATTGCCGTACCGCGTGACATTGATCCGGCGGCGGCAAGCGTGCCGGATGTGTTCCTGTACGACATTGACGATCTAGAAGGCATAGTGGAGACCAACCTGGAAATGCGCCGCAGCGAAGCCGCCAAGATTGAAGTCATGATCGAAGCGGAGCTGGAGGACTTTCAGATGTGGCTGAAGACGCTTGGTGTCCGGCCGGTCATCCGTGCGCTTCAGGACAAATCGAACGGGATTTATGAAGACACGATGGATAGCCTCTTTAACAAGCTGCCTGAACTGGACGAGCATCAGCGCAAGGTGATCCGCCGCCTGACCAAGAGCATTGTCAACCAGATGATGCATGATCCGATCAATGTGATCAAGGAGCTGTCAAGCGGCAAGCAAGGGAATGAAGCCCTGGAGTATTTCACACAAATCTTCGCGCTTCAGGAGCAGCTTGGCTCTGACCCTGACGGAACCAGCCCCGCGAAGCCGGAACGGGAGGAAGCTGAACGCCCCGCCGCCAGTGAGTTCACACTGCCGAAGTCGGTGTTCGCCCCGGCAGGCCTGCTGGGCGGGTGAACAAGATGCAACTGCTGAACGGAATATATGATGCCGCTCTGCTGCTATATGCCCTGAGCCTGCTGTTTGTTTTCTCGGATTGCCTTAAGCGGAGTCCGGGCGGGAAGCGGCTGGGCACAGGGCTTCTTGTTGTTGTCGGGATTTTGCAGGCTGCCGGGCTTGCGGTACGCTTCTCCCAGGAGCAGGGATTGCCGATTTTTACGCCTTATGACTTCCTGTTCTGGTTCTCCTTCATCATTGTGCTGACCTCGCTTGCGGTTGCCTATACCCGCGGGGGAGAATTTACGATTCTGCTGCTCAGCATGGCAGGCTTCAGCGTTTTCCTGCTGAACCGGTTCTGGCTGACCGCCGAAGATCATACATTGCAGAGCTGGAGTGCGGTGCACGGATGGCTGGCGATGCATATTATTTTGGCCAATCTGAGCTTTGCCGCACTGACACTGGGGACGGTGTTTGCGATAATGTATCTGTTCCTTCATACCCGGCTAAAGCACAAAAAATGGGATGACCGCATCCGCCGCCTGCCCAGTCTGGAGACGATGGACAAATACTCGTATACCGCAATATTGGCTGGGGTTCCGCTGCTAATGGCTTCGCTGCTGCTGGCCGGAATGTCGATTGTCGCTGAAGGGCGCACGCCGCTATTCCAGGATACCAAAGTATTGACCACGCTGATCGGGCTTGCGGTATACATTGTCTATATCCTCCTCAAGCGCTCCGCCCGCCGCAGCGGCACCTCCATGGCCCGCTGGGCCATTGCCGGCTATGGTTTTATTATCCTGAACTTCCTGCTGAACTCCTGGTCCGAGTTTCATGGCTGGGGCGGTTAGGGCGGGCATATAGATTGAACTTGAAAACTCAGTCATCGTTAGTGGAAAAAGGATCACTAATCGAACTCATCCGGCTTACGGAGTAACCTATGTGGGAAGTTGTATGAGAAGCGGAAAAAGTAGGTGTATATGGAGTTGTACGAGAGGTCGAATGAGCAGCTCAATAAAATGCTGTCGTTATGAGATGAGTTCGTGGGGACTGCAACTGTTTATTTTGTAAGGTGACTCACAGACATGCATGCAAGAACAGATCTGGACTATAAATGTGAGACTGATTCCCTGCGCTTCCGGTCAAGTCGCGTTGGCCCGCTAACGGGAAGGTCAGGATTTGACAAAGGTGAATATCGGATTGGGGTAAGTATTAGATAGGATAGTACCGGATTGGAGTAAGTATTAGACGAAGTGAATTTCCCATAGAAGTTAAGTATAAAAAGAGTGATAAGTTGAGGGGTTCTCTTCGGCTATAACAGTAGTAAAATTGAGTTTGTGTTGACGGTATACTCGCTGGAGTGGCGCAGGAAATTGATGTACGGTTGAGACAGAGTTGACTGTGATCCTGGATGGAATGGTGTAGCGAGAATGATATGTGGTTGAAACAAAGCTGACGGTGATCCCGGATGGAGTGGTATAGCGAGAATGATTCGAGGCTGAGACAGAGTGCCGGTAATTGTGGCTGGAACTGGTGCGGGAGTTTGATGTATGGTTACCCGCAGCTTATGTTTCCAGTTTAGTGGCAGGAGTGGGGGTGTGACTGCATGGTGAGGTATTTGCCTATTATGCTGGATGTGCAGGATCGGCGTGTGGTTGTCATTGGCGGCGGCGCAGTCGCGGAGCGCAAGGTGGGCGCCCTTGTGGAAGCCGGAGCGGCGGTGGTTCTGGTCAGCCCATCGCTGACAGAAGTGTTAGCCGCACTGGCTGAAGCGGGGCGGCTGAGCTGGATCAGCCGCCCCTATGCCCCCGGAGACATACAGGGGGCATTCCTGGTCTACGCCGCCAGCAATGAGGCGGCGGTGAATGAGGCGGTGGCCCAGGAGGCGCGCAGCCTGGGCCTTCCGGTGAATGTGGCCAGCCGGTCCGAGGCTGGCAGCTTTATTACCCCTGGCGTGCTTCGCCGGGGGCGGATGACGGTCGCCGTGTCCACTTCAGGCGCGGGACCGTCGGCAGCTGCGAGGATCACGGAGCAGCTTGCTGAGATATTGGGCGAGGAATACGAGCCCTATCTGGACTGGCTGCACGACCTGCGCACAGAAATCAAGCGCAGAGAGCTGCCGCCGGAGCTGCGCAGAAGCCTTCTGCGCAGAGTCGGAAATCTCGATGTGTTGAATGAGATGCGCCGGGGCACCTTTATAGAGTGGAGCGCGGACGACATCGACAACTGGATCACCCGCAACCTTGAAATGTAGATATGAGCTCCCAGAGCCTGGAATAGGCTGGAAGTGTTAGCTACTTGAAAGGATAAGGATTAATGCCAACGCTACTGACAGCTGTGAGTTGGAAGTGAATCGACTGTTTAGCTGGAACAGATGAATCAAAGGTAGAAATACCTTTGGATAAGTTTCTAGAAGCTGACGCGTGCGAACGTTGTATTGCCTGGAATCGGCCAGCACGCCTGAAACAACGGCAAAAATGCCGTTGTATTGCCTGGAATCGGCCAGCACGCCTGAAACAACGGCAAAAATGCCGTTGTATGGGCTGGAACCGGCCAGCACGCCTGAAACAACGGCAAAAATGCCGTTGTATAGGCCGGAATCGGCCAGCACGCCTGAAACAACGGCAAAAATACCGTTGTATGGGCTGGAACCGGCCAGCACGCCTGAAACAACGGCAAAAATGCCGTTGTATGGGCTGGAACCGGCCAGCACGCCTGAAACAACGGCAAAAATGCCGTTGTATGGGCCGGAATCGGCCAGCACGCCTGAAACAACGGCAAAAATGCCGTTGTATGGGCTGGAACCGGCCAGCACGCCTGAAACAACGGCAAAAATGCCGTTGTATGGGCTGCAACTGGCCAGCACGCCTGAAACAGCGGCAAAAATGTCGTTCTTTCAGGCACAATAGGCGATGTGGTCTGAAATAACGGCAGAAACGCCGCTGCTTCAGCCGCAAGGGCCGGTGCGGAGGAGACGACGGCAGAGACAGGTTACCAGGAGGGGTGGAGGATGAGGAAGATTATTGTAGGCAGCAGACAAAGTGCGCTGGCGCTCACGCAGACGGGGCAAGTGATTGCGGATCTGGAGCGGCTGAGTGGGGAGCATGGGTTTGGGTTTACTTTTGAGGTGCATAAGATAGTTACGAAGGGTGACCGGATTCTTGATGTAACGCTGTCCAAGGTGGGCGGCAAGGGATTGTTTGTGAAGGAAATCGAACAGGCGATGCTGGCCCGTGAAATTGACATGGCTGTACATAGTATGAAGGATATGCCCTCCGAATTGCCGGAGGGCTTGATGAACGGCGCGGTTCCTAAGCGTGTGGACCCGCGGGACTGTCTGATCTCAAGCGGCGGACTTGCGCTCGAAGAGCTGCCGCAAGGGGCGCGCGTAGGCACAAGCAGTCTGCGCCGTTCAAGTCAGCTTGCCGCGCTGCGGCCTGATCTGAAGATCGAGCCGGTGCGGGGCAATATCGACTCGCGGCTACGCAAGCTGGAGAGCGGTGAATTTGACGCAATCCTGCTGGCGGCGGCAGGATTATCGCGGATGGGCTGGGAGGACCGGGTGACGGCATATTTGCCGCCGGAGGTCTGTCTGCCCGCTGTTGGGCAAGGGGCGCTCGGGATCGAGTGCCGGGCCGATGACGATGAGCTGCGGAAGCTGCTGGCGTTATATAATGACGAGCAGACGGCGCTGACGGTGGCGGCGGAGCGGACTTTTCTCGGGGCGCTGAATGGCGGCTGTCAGGTGCCGATTGGCGCTTTTGCGGTACTGGACGCGGAAGCTGCGGAGCCTGACTCCCCCAAGCTGATTACTTTGACAGGAATGGTGGGAACTCCGGATGGCTCGGTCGTACTGAAGGAAACCAGCAGTGGGCATGACCCGGTGCGGCTGGGTGAAGAGGTTGCGCGGAAACTTATTGCCAGAGGGGCAGAACAGATTTTGGCAGATGCAAGGGGATGAGGGAAATGACGGGGAAGGTTTATCTGGTAGGTGCGGGGCCTGGGGACGCGAAGCTGATTACGGTCAAAGGGCTGGAATGTGTCCAAAAAGCGGATGTGCTGGTGTACGACCGGCTGGCCAGTCCGCGGCTGCTGAAATGGATGAAGCCCGGCGGGCAAAAAATATACGTGGGTAAGCTTCCGGACCGCCACACGATGAAGCAGGAGGAAATCAATCAGCTGCTTGTGGATTTGGCGCTGGAGGGCAAGACGGTAGTGCGGCTGAAGGGCGGGGACCCGACGATTTTTGGCCGTGTGGGTGAAGAAGCAGAACTGCTGCGCAGACATGGCATCTTATATGAGATTGTGCCGGGTGTAACTTCGGCGATCAGTGTTCCGGCGTATGCCGGCATTCCGGTGACGCACCGGGATATGGCCTCATCGCTTTCGATCATTACAGGGCATGAAAGTCCCGATAAGCTCGATCATTCCATTCACTGGGATAAAGTGACGAATGCCACCGGGACGCTCGTATTCCTTATGGGTGTGGCTAAGATCGGCTACATCAGCGCCCAGCTGATCAAGCATGGGCGGCCGCCGGAGACACCGGTGGCGCTGGTCCGCTGGGGGACCCGCGCGGATCAGGAGACGCTGACGGGCACGCTGGCCGATATTGAGGCGAAGGTGAAAGCGGCGGATTTCCAGTCGCCGGCGGTCATTGTCGTCGGCGAGGTCGTGCTCCAGCGCGAGCGGCTCATGTGGGCAGAGGCGCTGCCGCTGTTCGGCAAGCGCATTGTGGTTACACGGGCCCGCAGCCAGGCGAGCGAGCTGGTGAACCGGATTGAGGAACTCGGCGGCGAGCCTTACGAGTTCCCGGTCATTGAGACGCGGATGCCCGAAGGCGACGGGCAGAGGGCAGACATTGCTGCCGCGCTGGCGGCGCTGGAAGAATACGATTACGTATTCTTTACGAGCGTGAACGGCGTGGAGTTTTTTGGCGTCACCTGGCGGAGCTGAAGGTGGACGTCCGCAGGCTGCACCGCGCCTGTATCGGCGCGGTGGGTCCGGCCACAGCCGCGGCGCTGGCGCAGCGCGGGCTGATGGCTGAGGAGCTGCCTGGGCATTTCCAGGCAGAAGGGCTGCTTGAAGCCTTCGGGCCCAGGCTGCAGCCGGGACAGAAGGTGCTGCTCCCGCGCGGCGACCTGGCGCGCGGGTGGCTGGCGGACAAGCTGCGGGAGCTTGGCCTTGAAGTGACCGAGGTGGATACCTATGAGACTGTGGTGACCGGTGAGGACGATGTGGAGCTGCTGAAGCTGCTGGAAGAGAAGCGGATTCATGCGGTGACTTTTACCAGTTCTTCGACGGTGCGCAACTTCATCAGCATTCTGCGGCGTATGGGGCTTGAAGATCCGCTTCCGCTGCTGGCGGGCGTCAAGATTGCCTGCATCGGTCCGGTGACCGAACAAACTGCTGTAGAGGCTGGGCTGACACCGGGACTTCTTCCCGGGGAAGCGACGATAGAAGGGCTGGTACAGGAGCTGTGCCGCTGGAACGAAAGCACGAGGCTGAGATAGATTCGGTTTGTTTTTTATGACTGACGAAGTCGGTTGTTTTTTGGGTTATCGCCCGATTTGTGTTTATGTATCTACTGTACAGGAGGATGAAAAGATGGGTTTTCCAATTACAAGACACCGCCGTTTGCGCGGGACAGCCGGAATCCGCGGCATGGTGCGGGAGACAATCCTGAATACGCTGGATTTCATCCAGCCGATATTTGTGACTTATGGAACAGGTGTGAAAAATGAAATCAGCTCCATGCCGGGGGTATACCATTTTTCGCTGGATACGCTGAAGGCGGAGGTAGACGAAATCGCAGCGCTGGGCATTCCGGCTGTACTGCTGTTCGGAATTCCTGAAACCAAGGATGCGGTTGGCTCCTCTGCCTTCGCTGAGGATGGCATCGTGCAGGAAGCCACTCGTTTGATCAAAAAATGGTACCCCGAGCTGCTCGTGGTTGCGGACACCTGTCTGTGTGAATTTACGGATCACGGCCATTGCGGGATGGTTCATACCCATACGGTGGATGGTGTCGTGCACGGCGATGTGATCAATGATGCTTCGCTGGACCTGCTGACCCGCACGGCGGTGTCACAGGCCCGGGCGGGAGCCGATATTATCGCGCCATCAAATATGATGGACGGGTTCGTGCATGCGATCCGCGCCGGATTGGATGAGAACGGTTTTGAGCATGTGCCGATCATGTCGTATTCGGTAAAATATGCATCGGCCTTCTACGGCCCGTTCCGTGAAGCCGCCGACTCCGCACCGCAGTTCGGAAACCGCAAGACCTACCAGATGGACCCCGCCAACCTGCGCGAAGCCATCCGTGAAGCGGATTCCGATGTGCTGGAAGGTGCAGATATGCTAATGGTAAAACCGGCGCTGGCGTATCTGGATGTCATCCGTACGATCCGCGACCAATTTGATCTGCCGCTGGTTGCCTATAATGTGAGCGGGGAGTATTCGATGGTCAAGGCCGCAGCCCTGCAAGGCTGGATCGACGAAAAAGCTGTCGTTCTGGAGATGCTGACCGGGATGAAGCGCGCTGGTGCGGATATTATTATTACCTATTTTGCCAAGGATGCAGCCCGCTGGCTGCGCGGATAAAAGGATTTAAGAACAGAACAGGAGTGGTGACCATGAGCAATTTGCCTTTGGCGCGGCGGGAAGAGGCTTCCCGCAAGGCTTTTGAAGAAGCGAAGCAGTATATCCCCGGCGGGGTGAACAGTCCGGTCCGGGCGTTCAAATCTGTGGGTTTGACACCGGTGTACGCGGATCATGGCGCGGGTTCGCGCATTTACGATATCGACGGCAACAGCTTTATTGACTACGTCTGCTCATGGGGACCGCTGATTATGGGACATGCCCACCCTGAGGTGGTCAAGGCGCTGCAGGAAACGGCAGTCAAAGGGACGAGCTTCGGCGCGCCGACACTGCTGGAAACGGAAATGGCCAAAACCGTCGTCGGCCGCGTTCATTCGGTGGATATCGTGCGCATGGTTAATTCCGGTACGGAAGCTACGATGAGTGCAATCCGCCTGGCCCGGGGTATACCGGACGCAGCAAAATCCTCAAGTTCGAAGGCTCCTACCACGGCCATGCCGACAGCCTGCTGATCAAGGCCGGTTCGGGTGTCGCTACGCTCGGACTGCCGGATAGTCCCGGCGTGCCTGAAGGTGTGGCTGTAAATACGATTACTGTGCCTTACAACGACCTGGAAGGGGTCAAAATCGCCTTCGAACGCTACGGCAACGAGATTGCCGCTGTGATTGTTGAGCCTATTGCCGGGAATATGGGTGTCGTACCGCCGCTGCCGGGATTTCTGGAGGGTCTGCGCAAGGTGACTAGGGGGTATGGAGCGCTGCTCATTTTTGACGAGGTGATGACCGGGTTCCGGGTGAACCGGGGCTGTGCCCAAGGGCTGTTCGGCATAGAGCCGGACCTGACCTGCTTCGGCAAGGTGATCGGCGGAGGCCTTCCGGTAGGTGCCTATGGCGGCAAAAGAGAGCTTATGGAGCAGATCGCTCCAACCGGACCGATCTATCAGGCGGGAACACTCAGCGGCAATCCGCTGGCGATGGCCGCAGGGCTGACTACGCTGAAGCTCCTGACGCCTGAGGTGTATGACCGCCTGGAATCCCTCGGGGCGCGGCTGGAAGCAGGGCTTCGGCGTAACGCGGCGGATACGGGGATTCCGCTGACCATCAACCGGGTGGGCTCCATGGTCTGCCCGTTCTTCACCGAAGGTCCGGTGACCAATTATGATACGGCCAAAGCCAGCAACTTAAACCACTTCCGTGCGTACTTTGGTAAAATGCTTGACCAAGGCATCAGCGTCCCGCCTTCGCAGTTTGAAGGCATGTTCGTCTCTGCCGCACACAGCGAACAGGATATAGATGATACGCTGGAGGCCCATTACCAGGCCTTGAAATCCCTGTGACAGCCGCGAAGGAGCCGCTGTCCGTGACCGGAGGCGGGCCCTGGACCCGCCGTGGGGAATGGCTGGAGGTTATGCCGGGCCGGGTGATTACCGCCGCCGGTGAGCCGGAAGCGGCCATTGACAAGTGGCTGCTGGCTACCGTAGGCATGCCTGTCAAACTCCATGAGCGCCTGCGCCGTGAAGGCGGTATCCAGTGGAAGGGAGACCGCCTGCGGCTGGCACTGTTCCCTTATCGTGAGGCGGGCATTGAGCCGGCATGGCAGGAGCTTGAGGTGCTGTTCGAGGATGATTTCTGCCTCGTTGTCCATAAGCCTGCGGGCATGGCGGTGCATCCGGATGGGAGCGGGACTGAGGTTACGCTGGATCATGTAGTTGCCGCCCATTATGCGGTTTCCGGCGGCGGGATCGCGGTGCGCCATATCCACCGTCTGGACAAGGACACGACAGGTCCGGTGCTGTACGCGAAGAATGAGTATGCGCAGCTTGCACTCGACGAAGATATGCGTGCCAAAGCCGTCTCACGGCTGTATGCCGCAATCGTGGAAGGCATCGTGCCGCCCGAGCTGAAGCTGATCGATGCTCCCATAGGCCGCGACCGCCATCATGCGGCACGCCGGCGGGTCTCGCCGGGCGGACAGGCTGCGGTGACGCGGATAATGGGCCGCGAGGTTCTTCGAAGCGGCACTGTGCTGAAGGTGCAGCTGGAGACCGGGCGGACGCACCAGATCCGCGTTCACCTCAGCCACCTGGGCCATCCGCTGTATGGGGACGCTTTATACGGCGGCCCGCCGTGGAGTGCTGCGGGCCAGCGTTCTCATTCCGGCGGCCCCACGATTAGTGAGTCCGCCTGGAGTACGGGCTTAGGACGCTTGGATCGGGAGAGCCCCGGCAGAACCGGGGGCGGGACCGGGAACAGTCCTGCCCGGTCCGGTACCGGTCCTGCCGGTTCCAGAGGTTCAGACCGCCAGGCATTGCATGGCGAGCTGCTGGCGTTCAGCCATCCATGGACCAGGGAACAGCTTGAAATAGCTGATCCATGGCCGGAGGATATGCTGCGTTTACGGATGCAGCTGGGTGAAGCGCCGCAGGCGTAAATCCGCTGACGGCGACTTTTAGATAATCAGAAGCCGGGCTTCAGGTGGTTTTCTTCGCCTGGCCTGATTGCCTATTCCAATAAAACACCCCCACAAGGCTGCATTTCGGCACTGGCTTGTGGGGGTGTTGTTGGATAGGAAGCTATGCTTTCCTTTTGATATAGATAAAACGGCTGCACCGTCCAGAGAAGGGCGGCGGCAGCCGTTTTATTCCTATGGGGCTGGTTTTGCCGGATTCGAACATACCCGGATTATGCCAGATCGCGCCGGGACACATGCGAATTGGAACGAAGCCTGCGTTCATAGGCTTGGATATACTTTTGGCCCGCCGGGGTCAGTCCGCCAGCGTCCGCATAGCCGGCCTCATGAATATGCTTAAGCACCGTCCTGAAATCTCTGGGGTCCATACCGATTTGCCGGAATTCCGGCCTTTGCTCTTGTTCCATCACTTTCAGAATTTCATACACTGGATCAATGCTGGTCATGTTACCGCATCCTTTCTCATGGGAGTTCAATAAAGCAATGAGACAGTATATTCCCGCCAGTCCACATAGGTGACACCTTAAATTATAGGAACATATAGGGAGTTCTGCCCGGACGGCAGGCGTAACCACGGGCTTGTAAGAAACTGGATGCTGTGAAGACAAGCAAACTAAGAAATTTTGGGTATAACACTAATAGACTTTTAAAATGTTTTGCTGAAGACCTATCTGCGTCATTGTAATTTTTTCAATAGATTGCTTAGATTGCTCATTGCACTGCTTGTAGACGGCCTTTGCTCTATTGTATGCAATTGATTACTGATACTTAGCTCCAAATAACTTTTCCGCTGGATTCTCTGTACTATGTGCATCAGGTTGTTTTTCGGCTGATTTTGGGGCAATCTGCTGCAGGAATGGCAATAATAGAGTAGGGCTGGGCTTGCCTGGAATGATAAGGGAAAATATCCTTCAGTCGATCTGATGGATGGAGTTCTCTTAACTCGTAGAGTACTGCCTGGCATGGGACTATTGGCATTAATTGCTTACATTTAAGTTGTAAAAATGACTGGGGGGTTACACATGAAATGGCAGGGAAGAAGAGGCAGCTCGAATGTGGAGGACCGCCGGGGCATGGGCGGCGGCGGGAAGCTGGTTGGCGGCGGAATAAGCGGAATCATTATTGTGGTGATTGTTACGCTGCTGAGCGGCGGAAATATCGGAGATATTCTTGGGGGCATCACATCCGGCGGGACCCAGTCTTCGGCCCCATACGAACAGACGGCACAGGAGAAGGAACTGGCCGACTTTGTATCCGTCGTACTGGCGGATACGGAGGATGTGTGGTCTGAGGTTTTTCAGGAAGAGGGGATGACTTATCAGGACCCGACGCTTGTGCTCTATACCGGCAGTGTGGATTCGGCTTGCGGGACGGCGACGTCGGCGGTGGGGCCGTTTTATTGTCCGGGTGATGCCAAGCTGTACATCGATCTCAGCTTCTATGACGAGCTGCAGCAGCGCTTCCAGGCTCCGGGAGATTTCGCCATGGCCTATGTCGTTGCCCATGAGGTAGGGCATCACGTACAGACGCTGCTCGGCACCACAAAGAAACTGGATTCGCTCCGCCAGAGCCTGAGCGAAACTGAATACAACAAATACCAAGTACGCTTTGAGCTTCAGGCTGATTATCTGGCCGGGGTCTGGGCCAAACACGCTCAGGGGATGAATCTGCTGGAGGAGGGCGATCTGGAAGAGGCGCTGACGGCTGCGAGTGCGGTCGGCGACGATACAATCCAGAAACAGGCGCAAGGATACACGGTGCCGGACAGCTTCACCCATGGCACATCGGAGCAGCGTAAGCGCTGGTTCTACAAAGGCTTCAATTCCGGCACCATTGAAGGCGGAGATACCTTTAACGCAGCTGAACTTTAGACGAAGAAGCGGGTACAACCACCGCAACGACTACAACGACAGCAACTGCTTGTGACTCCGTAAACGCTGGTTCTTCAACTACGCAGAACAGTCGCTATTGGAGCACTAAGACACGTCGGAGAGCTGCCACTACTGCTGAGCACTCAGGCACGCCGGAGAGCAGTCGCTACTGCTGAGCATTCAGGCACGCCGCAGAGCAGTCGCTACTGTGGAGCATTCAGGCACGCCGCAGAGCAGTCGCTACTACTGAACATTCAGGCACGCCGCAGAGCAGTCGCTACTGCTGAGCATTCAGGCACGCCGGAGAGCTGTCACTACTGCTGAGCACTCACGCACGCCGCAGAGCAGTCGCTTATGCTTCTTTCCCCTACTCTTTGTAGGAAGCTAAGTGGAAATAGTAAACTTAAAATTGGCTCAAAAGCCTTCTATAGAGGAAATAGTGGGAAAAAGGACACTTAATTTAAGCGATTTCAGCTGTAAGTAGGCGAATCGGCCAGATTAGTTATACTTTTTCCAACTAGCAGCCATCGGAGAGCGGGAGCGGTACAATTTAAGTTTACTTTTTCCACTTGGACACTTGTGCTACGCACTCCCGCTACAGTCGACCGCAGTCCTCGCCGCAGTCCCGCCGCACTCCCGCCGCACTCCCGCTGCAGTCGACCGCAGTCCCGTTGCACTAAACCGCAGTCCTGCTGCACTCCGCCACACTCCCCTGCACTCCCACCGCACTCCATACTTCCGCCGAACTCCCGCTGTACTCCGCCACACTCCGCCGAACTCCAATTGCACTCCCACTCCACCCCCACCGCAATCCATACGCATCCGACCGATCCGAAAGGACCGGGGAAGCACGGGGGTACCCGGCGGGCGGGGAACTACAGTGTTCCTGGCCTCTCTTAAACTTCAAAACGGCTGCGCTGTCCAGTGAAGGACGGTGCGGCTGTTTTGTTCTTGTATAGGAAATTATACAGTGTAAAAAAGTGTGGATATCTTGGAAGCCTCAGAGGATATAAGCGATGCAGGAGGATTGGGCTTCATCCGCAGGCTGAAGCGGACAGAGGAGCCCTTATTTTGCCAAAAGTCTCGCTTTTTCAATAGTTACGGACTCAGGAGCCGTGAGCGACCGAGCTAGGTTGCATGGTTTAGCGGGTGTGAACCCCGCTTGGTAAGATGGAAGCCACATCACCAATACCGAGTCTTGGGCTGTCTGCAGTAACGCAGAGTGCTAAGCGTAGACAGGAAGGTAGTAGGCCTGAAAGTGATAGAGCTCCGAAAAGGAGTACGTTGGGAAGGCCGACGGTTTACGGCTACTGGAAGGCAACATGTGATCACGCGGAAAAAAAATGGCGAGTGTGACCACGCTTCCCCGGAGTCAGAGAGCCAGGCATGCTGACCAATGACCATGCAGCAACTCGGGAGACCCTGCGGCTCTTTCGCGACGGAGTACTATTTAGGAAAAGTGCGAGAGTATGCCTGCAACCGATCAAAAGGAAGAAAGGCAAATGGTGCGCAGGGAGTCGGACCGACTCGTAGTACCGAAGAAACCGGGTAATGCTGGTGGAGGGAAGGAGAAGGCAGGAAACCGATCTGAGAGAGGGAAACATCGACTACACACGGAGGTAGAGAAGCGATGGATACGAAACTATCCAGAATAGCAGAAGTAGCAAGAAACCGACCGAAAGAGCGGATGACATCACTGGTCCATCTGTTAGATAAACAGAGGCTATGGGATTGTCATCTGGAGATGCAAGGAGATAAAGCGGCAGGAGTGGACGGTGTAACGAAAGCCGAATACGAAAGAGAGCTGGAGTCCAATCTGGAAGACCTCCTCTCGCGTATGAAGCGGCAGGCGTACAAACCGAAACCATCAAGGCGGACGTACATTCCGAAGGAAAACGGCAACAAACGCCCGCTCGGCATTCCCTCCTACGAAGACAAGCTCGTCCAGAAAGCCATGAGCCAGATATTGAACGCGATTTATGAAGAGAAGTTCTTACCCTGCTCCTACGGGTTTCGACCCGGAAGAAGCCAACACCAAGCCTTGCAGGCACTAGATCGACTTATCATGAAACAAGGCGTGCGCTACATTGTGGATGTAGACATTAGGGGATTCTTCAACTATGTCGATCATGAATGGCTTAGACAATTTCTGGAACATGACATCGCAGACCCAAACTTCTTGCGACTCATCGGGCGCTTCTTGAAAGGTGGCGTAATGGAAGAAGGGTTCTACCAAGAAACAGAGGAAGGCACGCCACAGGGTGGCAATCTGTCTCCCCTACTTGGGAATGTGTACCTCCACTATGTGTTAGACCTGTGGTTCGAGATCGAAATCAAGGGGAAGCGATGCCGGGGAAAAGCAGGGATGGTGAGGTTTGCTGATGATTTTGTGTGTGGCTTTGAGCGGGAAGAAGAGGCGAAGGCGTTCTACGAGGCACTGGAGGAGCGAATGGGAAAGTTCAATCTGACGATTGCGGAAGAGAAAACGAAGCTGATCCGTTTCGGATATGGTGCGGAAGTGGACTGTAAACGAGCCGGGTTGACCAAGCCGGCGACCTTCGACTTCCTGGGGTTCCGCCACATCTGGGGTAGAGGGAAAAGCGGAAAGTACCGACTCCTACGCAAAACAAGTCCAAAGAAGTTTCGACTGCGGGTAAAGGAGATTACGCAGTGGGCTCGTCAGAACCGACACCAGCCAGAGGGGATGTTCGTGGACAGCGTACGGAGGAAACTAAGAGGTCATTACCAATACTATGGCGTGTCAGACAACTGGCACGGGATCTCCCGCTACTACAGTCTGGTGTTAAATGCGATATGGAAATGGCGTAACCGACGGAGTCAGAAACGAACATTCACGCTGGAGAAGTTCAAAGCCTTCCTCGCACGAAATCCGCTGCCAAAGCCTCGCATCACGGTCAACTTGTATGCAACTGTGAATGGTAACTTGAAGAGCCGTATGCCTTAATTGGGCACGTACGGATCTGTGAGGGGTAAGGGGGCAATCCGGGATAGGAAAGCGCCCCCGCCTACTCGACTAGATCGTTCGATGGAGCCTGGAATAAAGGGGAAAGGGACAAATAAAGGCAACTGAGTCCGCTGTCCTGCGGAATAGATGAATCTTCTATCCATAACGGCTTTCCGGTCCGTAACGGCTGCGGATAGATCGCGAAGGAATGGGGCGATCCGTCTTCAGCATGCCCCCAATGATTTTGGACCGGTTGGGAATCCCTGCGGCCATAGGCCCCGTGTTGCTATTCACCCGCCAGGGTGATTTTGTTCTAAATATATGTTTCACGCCACAAATCATCCTTATATTTCTCGTTTCTGCTTAACCTATCAGAAAGTATATATTGGAGTCCCCGCCAGTACCTGAATCAGCTTGAGCTTCCAGTAGAAACCCCGCTTCGTGGGGGGATTTTGGCCGGAGGTATGTCTCTGTCCGCTATGCTTCCAGCTCATTTGTGGACGTAAGCCGGTTGCGGCCGAGTTTTTTGGATTCCAGCAGCAGCTGGTCGGCGTAGACATATGCTTTTTCCATAGAGGTCTTCTGTCCGGGGGCCGCTTGGTAATAATAGAGTCCAAAAGAAGCCGTATATTCAACATCAATCGTTTGATCCTCATACTCGGCGGTGACACTGTGCCCGGCAATGGTGTCCAGGATTCCCTGGATCTGTACACGGCAGTCTAAAAAGGATTTGTGCCTCAGGAACATGGTGAATTCCTCGCCGCCGCTGCGGAACAAAATATCCTCATCCTGCATATGTGCCTGCAGCGTATGGGCAAAATGGGTGATTACCCGGTCGCCGACGGCGTGGTTATAGGTATCGTTGATTTTTTTGAAGCGGTCGATGTCCGCTACGACGATGCCGATGTGCTCCCCGCTGTGATTCAGCTCCTGCATCATTTTGTCCATGTGGGCGCGGTTGAAGGTTCCGGTCAAAAAATCACGGTAGGCCATCTGCTCGAACTTGTCCCGTTCAAATTTATCCTGGGCGCTTTGCGATTTAGAATAAAAGGAGATGCTGACGATGTAATTCAGCAGGAAGAGCGCGATCAGCATTTCCCATTTTCCCATCTGCAGCAGGCGCAGGAGCAGGGCATTGGACAGGGCCACCTTACTGAAATCCAGCAGATTTCTGCTGCGCAGGAGCATGTTCATGGCCTCTTTGCGGGTGGTAATATCACCGGACAGGGCACAGGTAATCGTCAGAAAACCCGATGACAGGAGCGTCGTCACACAGACTACAAGGAGAAACAGCAGCCAGTAGCCCAGCGGAAGCTGTGCGGCATAAGGATAGAGCGAGGTGTACAGGTAATACCCGGCAGAACCGCCTAACGTAAAGGAACCAATATTGTAAAAAGTATCCAATAACTCTCCGGGGTCCGATGTTTTTGTTTTCTTTTTATAGAAAAACACAGTAAACCGGTAGAGCACCTCGAACCAAAAAGTGCCCAGAGGTCCTGCAAATATACCAAAAGATGAAGTATAGCTGATCGCATAATCTATCGTGGAGTTGCCGCTTCGGGTGACAATACGCAATTGAAAATAAAAACTGGAGAAAGCCCAGTAGAAAATCAGAGCTTTGAGATAAGTAGAGTCCAGCACCACAGCGTGCCTCGTGCCTAAGGCTACAGCCAGGGAGGCAACAAACAGAAATAGGTCAAATAGCCTTGCTTTGGACATCACAGTTGACTTCCTTTCAGGAGTTATCCCGATTATACCTGAAAATTTCGGACCGTGATCAAAAGATATTTTGGAAAGTTTATCATTTACCCATGTCTGGCTGCGGCTTCTGTTCATATAATACTTTGTTCCATTTATTTTTCAGAGCCGGGGTGAGAGGTTGATGAAGATACTGCTGGTCACCTACTGGGGACTTACGAATATGGGCGGAATCTGGACGTATATGAAGCAGTTGGCTGACAAGCTGAATGAGCAAGGGCATGAAGTGACGCTGAAGGGTTCCCGTGCGGAAGATCATACGCTCTACCTGCTGGATCAAGGCATTTCCTTTGATAAAAAAGTCCTATACAACTCGCTGCTGCCTCAGTTCGATACCAGCCGGTTTCCGCATCTGTACCTGGAGCATGGGATTTTCAGCTTTGAGCTTGGCCGTTATGTCTTTGAGAGTGGGGCAGCAGTTCTCGGCCTGGAGAAGTATGATGTGATCCATGCGCAGGATCCGATCTCGGCCTATGCCATCCGGCGGATTATGAAGGTGCGGAAGCCGCTGGTGGCAAGCTTTCACGGAGCGCTGGCTTACGAATCCTACTTCGAATATAAGGGGATTGAACCGGAACTTACCTGAATAGAATATGAGAAACGGGCCATCTGGCGGTATTTCCGCCGCCTGGAGGGGCTGGGTGTCCGATCCTCCGACCTGATCCTGGTCTCTTCGAACTGGATTGGGCAGCTGGTGAACCGGGAGGATGCAGGCAAAGCGGGGATTCATATACTGCCGTATGGAATGGATGTGAAGCAGTACGATGTCAAGGCGGCAATGCCTGCCCCGCTGAAGTTCGGAGATGGGCTTAAAGTGATTATGTACGCCGGACGTCTTGAATATTAAAGGAGTGCATGTGCTGATAGGCGCTCTGGGAATTCTGCAGCACAGCCGTCGCGACTGGGTATGTGCGATTGCCGGAATTGGCAGTCTTACGGAAGCATTGCAGGAGCAGGTGCGGGAGCTGGGCATTGAGGATCGGGTATTTTTTACCGGCAAAATAGACAATATTCCGGCGGCGCTGACCGCTGCCGACATTTATGTGCAGCCCAGCCTGCAGGATACACAGCCTTTTTCGGTGACGGAGGCCCGGCTTGCCGGAATCGCGCCGATTGTGGCCGGAACGGCAGGAATGCCGGAAATGGTGCAGCAGGGTGTGACGGGATTTGTCGTCCCGCCCGAGGACAACGCAGCTTTGGCGGCGCAGCTTGAACAGCTGCTGGGGGACGATGAGCTGCGGATTACCGGGAAGCAGGCGCGAAGCTGGGCCGCGCAGAACCGTTCGCTGGATGGGATGGCAGCGGGCACACTGATGGCTTATCACAAAGCGGTCGCGCTGCATCAGGGGAAGCGCGGCTGTATCTCAGACAGAAGCTGGCGCAAGGGTGCAGTGTCCTCAAGACTGCCTGATGCCTTTCATCCTGCCGATGTGCTTGAGCTGATGCCGGGAGATCCGCTGGCCCTTACCTTGCGTGAGGGACTTCCACAGAATTATAGCATTCCCGATGCCCAAATGGTTATTGGTGAGTAAGCGCACAATCCCTTCAATTAAGCTGCGTCCAAAGTTGTCATGCCTTAGGGATTCAAGCATATACATGAGGGGAGTAACATTTTGGGCTTATGCTCTGGGCTTGTCTCAGGGTTAGATTATGCCAAGAAGGAGGACATTTCCCGTGTTTGACCAGTCCCACGGCTTGCGGTTTGATATTTATGAACGCATTCATCTGCCTGCTGAACTTCCGGGAATCGCTGAGCTGGAAGAGGTTGAGCTGATCCCGGATATTCAGGTAATTCAGCGGGAGGATCGTGCCGAGCTGTACGGTCAGCTGCTGCTTACCGGGCTCTACCGGGGAGAAGATGACCGGACCCAGCGTCTGGAGCATGCGATTCCCGTTGAAATCACAGTTCCGCTGACACGGGTCAGCTCGCTTGATGACATAGGGGTGGAGATCGAGAACTTCGATATTGACCTGCTTACGATGCGGACTGTCAATATCACCGGCGTGCTTTCGCTGCGCGGAATCGGCAGTGGTGAAACCCAGCCGGCCTGGCAGCAGGAGGAGTACACGGTAGCTTATTCTGCTGAAGAGGCAGGGCAGAGACAGGAAGCTCCAGCTGCCAAGCATGAGCATGAGAATGAGGCGCTCTATGAGAATTCACTGTGGACCTACGGTGAAGGAGCAACGGATATCACGGCCCATGAGCAGGTGGAGGTCAACTCTGTGGAATCTACGGCTTCTCCGGTGAATCCGCTGTTTCCGGATGAAGCGGTATACACAGGGCCCGCTGCAGCAGCCCAGCCGCCGCATAAGGACAAGGAACCCAAGGCGCGGACACACAGTTTCGATTCTCCAACCGGCTATGCTGCCGCTGAACCAACCGCACATCCGCAGAAGGCGGATAAGGCCCCCCAGGAACCGGCTGCCAGCCACTTTCTCACAGCAAACGACTTGAACCCTGCGGAAACCGCCCGGATTTTAGGCAGTACGGAAGCGCTGGAGGCGGAGTCCGGTGAGCCGGAAGCGGAAATCCATGCCGTGCATAAGGAAGAGCCGCAAGCTGTTGCGGAGGCTGTGGAGAACGCGGCAAACCCGCCTGCTGAAGCTGCTGCGGAAACCCTGCCAGCCAGTGAGAATGAGCTTTTAACGGCGCCTGATGTCCAGCCGGTGCCCGAAGAGAAGCCTGATCTGAAGATCGCGCTCGGCAGCAAAAAAGAAGAAAAGGCTGAGGAACGGGAGCCTCTCACTTACTCTACACTGCTCAGCTCCAGCAGAGCCCATAAGGAACAAGAGAATCAGCATGCCCAGGAGCAGGAGCCTGCGGTCCCGGCGGCAGTACCGGATGCCGGCAATGATACGGAATGGAAAAGCCGGTTCATCGGAGGCCGCGGCGGTACGGAGCTGTTCCGCAAGGTTCGGCTCTGCATTGTCCAGCGTGAAGAAACGCTGGATACGATTGCTGAGAAATACCAGCTAAGCGCGAGAGAATTAGTCATGTACAACCGCCTCTCCGGACAGAACGTGGAGGAAGGCCAGGTCCTGTACATTCCCTGACTGGTGGAGTGAGAAGTCCGGTGTGCCTCAAGCCACCAATCATACAAAAACCAACAGACGTCCTGAGACCAGGACATCTGTTGGTTTTTTGCTGCATAAGAATTATACAATGTCAAAAAATGCGGAGATCTTGGAAACGTCAGAGGATATAAGCGATGCAGGAGGATGGGGCTCCATCCGCGGACTGAAGCGGACTGAGGAGCCCTTATTTTTCCAAAAATCTTGTTTTTTCAGCGGTTACGGACTCAGGAGTCGTTATATCGTTCGATGGAGCCTGGAATAAAGGAGAAAGGGGCAAATAAAGGCATCTCAGTCCGTTTGTCCTGCGGAATGGAGGAATTCTCCCGAATAACGGCTTTCCTGTCCGCAACGGCTGCGAATAGATCGTGAAGGGAGCTCAGCGTGCCCGCAACGGTTGCGGTAGATCGTGAAGGGAGCTCATCGTGCCCGCAACGGCTCCGGATAGATCGTGAATAGAGCTCATCGTGTCCGCAGAATGCTCCACACCATAATCATACGGCCCCCAATGCATGTCTTAACTGACTTCCGGGCGAGCGTTGTGCATGTGGTATAACAATATGAGCTTTTTAAGCGAGTCAAAGGAGGCTAAGCCTGCCTATGCTGCCTATAGTACAACGATCCGTCTTCAGCATGCCCCCGTTGATTTGGGAGCGGTGGGAATCCCTGCGGCCGTAAGCCCCGTGTTGTTATTCACCCGCCAGAGTGATTTTGTTCAAATCTCTTGTGAATGGTACAAGAAGGATTACCTGAAGTGCCAGCCGCTGATCGATCTTCACTGCAGTTCCGGTTATAATGGGGCAAACGGGTGAAGTTTATTTTTCAGGGAGCTGATGACTGGTGTTGAAGTTCGGGAAAACATTGATTGTAGGGTTAAGCCTGGCGGTGCTGGGTGCAGTAATCGGGGACATGAAGGCGCCTGCAGCTTATGCTGAGGGGCCTGACTATTATGTGGCGACAACCGGCAGCGATACCAACCCGGGAACGAGCAGTGCGCCGTTCAAAACCTTGCAGCATGCTGCGGATGTTGCGGTGGCCGGAAGCACGGTTTATGTCCGTGGAGGCGTGTACCATCAGAAACTCAAAATTACCGGCTCAGGCTCGGCAAAGGCAGGACCGATTACGTTCACCAGCTACAATTCGGAGACTGCGGTTATTGATGGAACAGGACTGTCTGTAAGCGGGGCTGAAGGGATTGTAGACCTGACAGATGCGAATTACATTACCATTCAAGGCTTCGAAATCCGCAATTATACCACAGCCGCCAAGAATGTGATGCCGGCCGGCATATATGTCCACGGCTCCGGCAGTTACATTACGCTTGCTAATAACAAAATTCATGATATTAAGAATACATCCACTCCGGCAGGCAGTGATTTGCAGGGACGGGATGCGCACGGCATCGCCGTATATGGCACCAAGGCGCCTGCTTCGATCAACAATGTCAGAATCAGCGGCAATGAGCTGTACAATCTGGTGCTCGGCTCCAGTGAATCGCTGGTTCTCAACGGCAATGTGGACACCTTCTCCGTGACGAATAATATCATCCATGACAATGACAATATCGGGATTGATATCATTGGCTATGAAGGCACAGCACCAAATCCTTCCTACGATCAGGCGCGCAATGGTCTGGTCAGCGGCAACCGGGTATACAATATTACTTCCAATCACAATCCTTCTTATGGTAAAAAGCTTCCTAACAACAGCAATTCAGCCGGTGGCATCTATGTCGACGGCGGCAAAGACAGTATCATTGAGCGGAACTACAGCTATAACAACGACATCGGCATTGAGATTGCCTCTGAGCATTCCGGCAAATCGACCAGCAACATCACCATCCGCAGCAACATGGTGTACGGCAACCGGCAAACCGGTATTGCCATGGGCGGATATGATAACCAGCGCGGGTCTACGGTCAATTGCACAATCGTCAACAACACGCTTTATAAGAATGACACCATCGGCGCTGGCGCCGGCCAGCTGTACGTGCAGTATGATACCAAAAACAATACGATCAAGAACAATATTTTCGTAGCCGGCTCTACTGATGTGCTAATCTACAACGAATACACGAAGAACTCGGGCAATGTCGTAGAATACAATCTGTACTACGCTCCAGGCGGCAGCTCCGGTGCGAATTGGACATGGAAAAATACCGGCTACACCGGCTTCGCCGCTTATAAATCGGGAACCGGTAATGATGCGCACTCACTGTTTGCCGATCCGAAGTTCGTGAACGTGAGCCTCAGTAATTTCCACTTGCAGACTGCATCTCCGGCGATTGATGCCGGTTCCGCGGATACCGCGGTTATCGGCACACTCGATATTGACGGACAAGCCCGCGTACAGGGAGCTAAGGTGAATATCGGTGCAGACGAATAAGTGAATTCGGCTCTGTAAGGATTGAATTGAAATAGGGAAAGCCTTTTTGTTGACTAGGAATAGTACTAAATGTATTATGGGAATAAGTAAAAGCAAAAGACTGGGAACGGGAAGAGTAGGCGGTGAGCCCTTCAGAGAGCGGAATTTGTAATTGCTGTGAACTTCCGCAGGATGCAGCCCCCGAAGTCGCCCCGGAGTCGCCCCTCTAAGCCTGTATTCATCATCTGAAAACCAGGGTAGGATGTGGCCGGACGCAGCCGTTATCTGCATGAGTGTCGCGCTAAGCTTTTGGAACCGTATGGGACTGGGGCGGACGTTTATTTTGTATAGCGCGAAACAAAGGTGGTACCGCGAAAGAATGACCTTTCGTCCTTTGAGACGAAGGGTCTTTTTGTGTTTATAACATGCTATTCAATTGGAGGGTTCAACAATGGCTGATCACAAGAACAAAACGGCTGAACTGCCTGATATGCAGGATGCGGTACAGGCTGATACGCCGGGCAGCAAACAGAACGACATGCCGACCACATATGATCCGAAGGCGGCAGAACAGAAATGGTACGCTTACTGGATGGAGCATGGCTTCTTTGAAGCCGGCAAACGTCCGGAAGCAGAACCTTATAGCATTGTCATCCCCCCGCCGAATGTAACGGGGATGCTGCACATTGGGCATGCGCTCGATTTCACGCTGCAGGATATTCTGATCCGCACGAAGCGGATGCAGGGTTTCGATACCCTTTGGCTGCCCGGAACCGATCATGCGGGCATTGCCACCCAGACGAAGGTGGAGCAGAAGCTGCGCCAGCAGGGGATTTCCCGGCATGATCTGGGACGCGAGAAATTCCTGGAGCAGGTGTGGGCCTGGAAGGACCAGTATGCCGAGACTATTCATGAGCAGTGGGCCAAGATGGGCCTGTCCCTTGACTATTCACGCGAGCGGTTCACCTTTGATGAGGGGATGGCGGCGGCGGTGCGCAAGGTATTTGTGGAACTGTACCAGAAGGGCCTGATCTACCGCGGCAAGCGGATCATCAACTGGGACCCGGCTGCGCGCACAGCTTTGTCGGATATTGAGGTGGAATACAAAGAGGTTAACGGCCATCTGTATCATCTGCGCTATCCGCTGAAGGACGGCAGCGGCTTCCTTACGGTTGCCACGACGCGTCCCGAAACGATGCTGGGGGATACGGCGGTTGCGGTGCATCCTGAGGATGAACGCTATCGGAATCTGATTGGCAAAACCTTGATTCTGCCGATCATCGGCCGCGAGATTCCGGTGATTGCCGATGAATATGTCGAGAAGGATTTCGGCAGCGGTGCGGTTAAGATCACCCCGGCCCATGATCCGAACGACTTTGAAGTGGGTCTGCGCCACAACCTTCCGCAAATTAATGTTATGGACGAGAGCGGAACCATGAACGGGGAAGCCGGTCCGTATCAGGGCCAGGACCGCAGTGAATGCCGCAAGAATATTATCGCCGATCTTCAGGAGCAGGGGGTTCTGGTTTCAATTGAAGACCATGTGCACCAGGTGGGACACAGCGAGCGTTCCGGCGCTGTAGTCGAGCCTTATCTGTCCACACAGTGGTTCGTAAAGATGCAGCCTCTGGCCGAGAAGGCGATTGCCGCCCAAAAAGACGGCAGCGGCGTCAACTTCGTTCCGGAACGCTTTGAGAAGACCTATATGAACTGGATTGAGAACATCCGCGACTGGTGCATCTCCCGCCAGCTGTGGTGGGGCCACCGCATTCCGGCCTGGTACTCCGAATCCACAGGGGAAGTATTTGTTGCCGACAGTGAAGAGGAAGCCCGCAGAATCAGCGGTCTTGACGATCTGAGACAGGATGAGGATGTGCTGGACACCTGGTTCAGCTCCAACCTGTGGCCGTTTGCGACATTGGGCTGGCCGGATGAGAACAGCAGCGACTATCAGCGGTATTACCCGAACAATGTTCTGGTTACCGGGTACGATATTATCTACTTCTGGGTGGCACGGATGATCTTCAGCGCACTCGAATTTACTGGGAAGAAGCCGTTCTCCGATGTGCTGATCCATGGTCTGGTCCGCGATGCCGAAGGACGCAAAATGTCCAAATCGCTCGGCAACGGGATTGATCCGCTGGATGTTATCGAGCAGTATGGCGCGGATGCCATGCGCTATATGATTTCCACAGGCATCACAGCCGGCCAGGACCTGCGTTTCCGCATCGAGAAGGTGGAGCAGGCGCGTAATTTTGCCAACAAAATATGGAATGCCTCACGCTTTGCCCTGATGAATCTGGAGGGCGTAAGCTTTGCAGATATTGACATTTCAGGCGAGCTTTCGACAGCAGACCGCTGGATTTTACACCGCCTGAACGAAACTTCTCGCGATATTACGCGTCTAATTGACGCGTACGAGTATGGCGAGACGGGCCGCCTCCTGTACAATTTCATTTGGGATGATCTGTGCGACTGGTACATTGAGTTCTCCAAGCTTACGTTGTATGGCGAAGACGCTGCTGCCAAAGCCAAGACGCAATCCGTGCTGGCCTATGTGCTTGACCGTACGCTGCGCCTGATTCACCCGTTCATGCCGTTCATTACAGAGGAAATCTGGCAGCATCTGCCGCATGAGGGGATTCGATTACGCTGGCCGAGTGGCCGAAGTATGAAGCTGCGCTGGAGCAGCCCCAGGCTGTGGCGGAAATGAATCTGCTGATGGATGTGATCCGTGCGGTCCGCAATGTCCGCGCTGAAGTCAACGTTCCAATGAGCAAAAAGGTGGAGCTGATCATCAAAGCCGCCAGTGAAGAGACCCTGAACATTATTGCCAAGAACGATAATTACATCGGGCGCTTCTGCAACACCTCTTCCTTCGAAGCCGGACTTGAGCCGGACACGCCGGATAAGGTGATGTCCGCTGTGATTACCGGAGCAGAGCTGCTGCTGCCGCTGGCAGGGCTGATTGATATCGAACAGGAAATTATCCGTCTGGAAAAAGAAGTGCAAACACTGAATAGCGAAGTAGAGCGCGTTGAGAAAAAGCTTGGCAATCAGGGTTTTGTTGCCAAAGCGCCGGCTAAAGTCATCGAAGAGGAACGGGCGAAGCAGGCGGATTATTCCGCCAAGCGTGAAAAAGTGCTGGCCCGCATCGCAGAGCTGAGAGGATAAGGGACTATGGACGAGTGGATCGGGAGCGGCGGAACCGCTCCCTTAACTTCTTATACAGAAGCAGTGGATTGGATTAACGGCCTCATTCCTTTCGGCATTCGCCCGGGTCTCGAACGGATTGAACGGCTGATGGAGAAGCTGGGCCAGCCCCATCGCAGGCTCAAGTTCATCCATGTGGCGGGTACGAACGGCAAAGGCTCGACCTGCGCTTTTCTGACCAGTGTGCTGATCAGAAGCGGGTACAGCGTGGGGACTTTTACGTCTCCCTATATCACCAAATTCACGAACCGTTTTCAGTACAATGGAGTGGACATTCCTGAGAATGTCCTTACTGAACTTGCGAACAGGCTGCATCCGCTGGTTGAAGAAATGGCACAAACTGAGCTTGGCTCACCTACAATGTTCGAGGTTGCTACGGCTCTCGCCATACTCTATTATGCGGAAGTCTGCTACCCCGATGTTGTCGTATGGGAGACTGGTCTTGGGGGAAGGCTGGATGTAACAAATATCGTAACCCCGATTGTGTCTATCATTACAAATGTCGGCCACGATCATACTGATGTTCTGGGCGATACGCTGGAGGCGATTGCCGGGGAAAAAGCCGGGATCATCAAGCCCGGTGTCCCGGCGGTCACCTGTGTAAGCCAGCCGGAGGCCATAGCGGTGCTTAAAGCCAAAGCGGCTGCCAGCAAATCCAAACTCTATCTTGCCGGAGAAGATTTCAGCTACGGCAGCGCCGTGGTCAGCGGCGGTCTTCAGACCTTCACCTTCAAGGGCCCTTTCCGTTCCCTTGAGCTTGGCATTGCCATGAAAGGCGAGCATCAGCTCAGTAATAGCGCTGCGGCGATGATGGCGCTGGAGGTCCTGCGTCAGTATATGGCTTTTATACTGGAGGACGAGGATGTGCTGGAAGGCTTCCGCAGCACCTTTTGGGCGGGACGTCTGGAGGAAGTGAGCACTTCTCCGCGGATTGTGCTGGATGGGGCGCATAATCCTGAAGGTGCAGAGAGCTTGGCCAAAAGCCTGCCTCAGTTTTACAAGTACGATAAATTAAATTTGCTCATGGGGATGCTGGCAAATAAGCATCACGAGTCATACTTCAAGCATATACTGCCTATAGTGGATACGCTCATCCTGACCGAACCGGATTTCCGGAAGAAAATGGACGCGGAAGATCTGCAGGCAATCGCAGAACGTCTGCGTGAGAAATATGCCAAAGAGAATTTGGTAATCAAAGTAGAACATGATTGGGGCCAAGCGCTGCAGCTTCTGCAGTCGATCACAGCGGAGCAGGACCTTGCGGTCGTCTCCGGAACGCTGTATTTGATTTCTGATGTGCGCAGTACGCTTTTGCGGCAACCCAATTCTGAAAAAGGCTGGTGACGAACTGTTGGATACTACTGAACGTGTGCATTTTATAGGGATCGGCGGCTATGGCATGAGCGCGATTGCCCGGGTAATGCTGGAAATGGGATATACGGTAACGGGCTCCGACGTGGCGGCTCAGGAATTAACCGAGAAATTAATAGCCAAAGGAGCCAAGGTGTATATCGGACATACGGCTGAGCAGGTCAAAGGCGCAGACCTTGTCGTATACTCAACGGCTCTGGCAAGTGATAATGTAGAATGGGTAGAAGCAGAGCGGCTTAACATTCCGGTCTTGCACCGGTCTCAGATGCTTGCCCGGCTGCTGAATGAGCGCAAAGGTGTAGCGATTGCGGGTGCCCACGGCAAAACCACTACCTCTTCCATGATCGCGCTGATTATGGAAGAGTGTGGAGTGGACCCCACTTATATCATCGGCGGGGAAATTATGAATGTCGGCACGAATGCCAAGGCGGGACAAGGGGAGTACGTTGTAGCCGAAGCGGATGAGAGTGACGGCTCCTTCCTGCAATACCATCCTTGGCTGGGGATTGTGACGAATATTGAAGCCGATCACCTGGAGAATTACGGAGGCGATTTCGGACGCCTGAAGGCCGCCTACGTACAATTCATGAACCAGATGCGTGAGGACGGCACCGCAATTGTATGTGCGGATGATGAGACGGCTGCCTCACTTCTGCCTGAAGTCAAAGGCAACGTAATCACCTACGGCATTCATTCGCCGTCTGCGGATTACACGGTGACCGATATCGTGCTTGGCGACCGGCAGGTAGCCTACACCATGAACTTCGGCAGTGCAGTACTGGGGCGCATCGAGCTGTCCATCCCCGGCAAATACAATCTCTACAACTCGATGGCGGCAGTCATTGCCTGTCTGAAGGCCGGAATTCCCTTCCAGGGAATTGCGGAGTCCATCCTCAAGTTCCACGGGGCAAAACGGCGGTTTCAAGTGCTTGGGGAGGCCAATGATATTCTGGTCATTGATGATTATGCGCATCATCCTACAGAAATTCAGGCTACGATCAGCGCAGCCAAGGCCACGGGCAAACGGATTATTGCCGTGTTCCAGCCGCAGCGCTATACGCGGACCTTTTTCCTGCTGGATGCTTTTAGCCGTGCCTTCAGTGAAGCCGATGAGGTGATTCTGACGGACATCTATTCCCCGGCCGGAGAGAAGCAGATCGAGGGTGTCAGCTCTGCCAAGCTGGTGGAGTTAATCGTGCAGAACAGCAATGCCAACGCAAGGCATCTGCCGACCAAAGACGCCGTATTAGCCGATTTGCAGGACCGGATTGCTCCAGGTGACCTTGTGATTACAATGGGCGCGGGAGACATTTGGAAGGTTGGGTATGCACTGGCCGAGGGACTGAAGAAGCACTGAGCCAGAGCATGCAATCTAACAGAATTCACATCGAAATGGCACAGCACTCTTTGCATTAAAGAGTACTGTGCCATTTCTTCTTTTTATGTGATAAGCGTTCATTTCGTTTAGAAACACGCTCTGGAAATACATTTTTTTGAAAATTATTTTTGGAAAATACATGAAACGACCAAACCGCAATGAAGTTTGGGGTAATATATGCTATGCACTTTATGACGCAGCATAGACATAGACCATTTGAGATTAGGAGACGAAGACAATGAGGGAGAAATTGCTATTCATATCTGCGGAGAATCCTTTTCCACAGGATAGCGGAGGCAAGCTGAGAACCGGCAATATCCTGAATATTTTGCTGGACAAATATGATGTGGATCTGCTTACTTACCGCAATTCAAGACCTGCAGATGACAAACATGAGGTGCCGGGGCTTGCAGTACACGAGGTCGAGCGAACGGTGAATTACCGCAAAGCCATGCTCCGCTCCTTATATAAAAGGCGCAACAGCTCCTACATGAGCCATGTGGATGTAGATATGCGCGGCAAGATCGGGGAGCTGTGCCGTAAGAACAGCTACGGCCATGTTTTTATTTCCCACAGCCTGCTGGGAATCTGCATTGACATTGTGCGTGAGGTACTGCCGGGTACCGTGATCATCACGGATGCCCACAATTTTGAGAGCGGCTTGTCTGCACAACTGGCAGCCAAGAAAAAGGGGCTTGCCAAGCTGTTTTATTCCCTCAATGCGCGTTGGACGAAGAGGGACGAACTCAAGCTGATGGACAAGACGAACCTGCTGCTGACCACCTCGGAGCAGGACGGCCTGGCGTTCAAATCGCTGTCCATCCCAAATTCGCATAAAGTCCATGTGATCCCCAACTTTATCCGCATCGAAGATTATCCGGCAAATACGGGCATCTCCAAAGAGAATTGGATCATTTTACCGGGTAATATGAACTACTTTCCGAATATTAACGCAGCCTCCTACTTCAACCGCGAGATCTATCCGCTTATAAAAGCAAAGGTGCCGGAGATCAAGTGGTATATTGTGGGCCGGGATGTACACCCTGAGGTCGCCGCGCTGGCAGAAAAGGACCCCTCGATAGTGATCACCGGTTATGTGGACAGTGTTGCCGATTATGTGCGCAAAGCGAAGGTCGTCATTGCTCCCTTGCGGGAAGGAAGCGGAACCCGGCTGAAAATCCTGGAGGCCTGGGCGCTGAAAACACCTGTAGTCTCAAGTACGAAGGGAGCGGAAGGCCTACTCTACGAGCATTCGCGGAACATACTGATCGCTGATGATCCTGTAACCTTTGCAGACAGTGTGATTCAGCTTCTTCATGATCACGAACGCGGAATAGTACTGGCGGACCGTGCTTATAAGACACTGCTGGACAATTATGAGGCAGGAAGTGTACGTGAGAAACTGCTTGGTTTGGTCTAAATGGTTACGACTTTCAAAAAAGATTTATTTTATTCCATAAATCGACAGTCTTTAGGGTAGGAATAGGGTACTATTAATCTACATCTAAAGTTTCATAAAAAGCGGCGGGATGTGATCCGCTTGCTTTTTTTTCTGCGTATATGTGTGCATATCCCGTTTGATCTTTTCATAGAACACCAAGGAGACAGAGCCATGAGAGAAAGAATGCTGTTCCTTTCAGCCCAGAAAGAATGCAGTAAGGAAGAAGAACACCGGACAGAAAGTTTTCTTGAAATCCTATTGGAGAAATTTGATATCGACCTCATTGAATTCCGCCAAGGCGGGCGGGAACGGGCTGCGGATTCCGGTTACACGCTTACCGTTCACCGGTTAGAGCAGGCAGCGGCTCCCCGCAGTGCGCTGCTGCGGCCGCTGGACAAGCTGCGCTCCATAGCTGCCTTTGAAGACATCAGTAAAGATCTGCGGACTGAGATCAGGCGGCTCTGCAGCCGGCATACCTACAGTCATGTATTCATTTCCCACAGATTTCTCAACAACTGTATCGACATGATCTCTTCCCTGCTTCCCGAAGCGGTCATTATTACGGATGCCCGCCGGACCTGGAGCAGGGCGGCGGAGAAGGGGGGGACTGTCCGGCGCAGGATCAAGTATCCTTACCACAAGCTGAATGAGGCCCGGACCCGGCGGGATGAGCGGAGGCTGATGAATAAGACCGGCCTGCTGCTGACGGCTAACGAGCGGGATGCCCTTTCATTCAAGGCGCTGTCCTTTGCCGATGCCGGCAAGGTGCATGTCGTCCCGCCTTTTGTGGATCTTCAGCAATATCAGCATGATGAGCCGGTCTGCAAAGAGAACGGGATCATGCTTCACTGGGATATACATAACGTACAGGGCAGGAATGCAGCCTTATTATTCCATGCGAAGGTTTATCCGCTGATCCGGGCTGAGGTCCCGGAGGTTCAATGCTACATGGTGGGCAGCGCTGCAGATTCTTCAATCCAGGCCCTCTCCAAGACGGATTCCTCTGTGAAGATTATTGAGGATACCAGTCTTGCCGGGGAATACATACGCCGGGCCAAGGCAGTGATTGCTTGTCTGGATGAAGGCTGCGGGGGCCAGAAAAAGATTCTGGAAGCCTGGGCGCTCCGGACTCCGGTCGTAACCAGCCCGCGCGGCACTGAGGCATTGATCTGCGAGAACGGCAGGGATATACTGCTGGCTGGAACGGCCAAGGAGATTGCTGAGCAGACGGTCATGCTGCTGCAGACCCCGGAGCTCGCCTCCCTCATATCTGACCGTGCTTACCGTACGCTGCTTAACCATTATGAGGTGAAGAACGTGAAGGCCAAAGTGCTTAGTCTCGTGTAATTATATTAAAATAGCATATCTTTCTCTCGTCTATCATATATTGCTTATAGAATAGACGACAGTGAGGTGTGAGAGCGTTGAGTAACGGAAGAATGACGTTCAAGTTTGACACGGATACCGGGAATACAAGAACTGGGCCGCTCAACCGCAGATCAGGGTCCGGGCTGGGCACTGCCAGGGAATACGCGGAAGCAGAGCAGCGGCGGGAAGCGGAGCTGCTTCAGCAGCGCTACCCGGCTGACACCGGCATGGAGAGCCCGCGCAAAGAGGTTCCTAAAGAACCGGAGGAGTATGATCCCGTCCTGCTATACCGGGAGGATCAGGGGGACCGGATCAATACACGGGAGGATACAAGATCATTTTTCTTTCCCACGGATCATCCGCCTGATTTATGGGACCAGCGCCCGCGTTATCCTCTTGCTCCTGCAGAGGACGATGAAGTTAGGCCGGAAGAACGCAGCTATGGTCCAGAGTGGTCCAATGAATACGGGCACTATGAAGATACGCCGCTTCGAGGAGGCAGTTATGGCGGCTCCTACCATGCCCGGCGTCCTTCCTATTGGTGGAAGCTCGCACTTTCCATCGCCGGAGCGCTCGGCACCGGCATCCTGCTTGGCTATGCGGCGCTGTCATTGATTGGCGGCGGAAGCCCTGCGGGAGGCAATAACACTCCAAATATGGCCTCGCCAGCCGTACAGAGCGGAACGGACACTAACTCAGCCCTGCCGCCGGACGCTGGCGGGGATGCAGGGGTGAACCGTATTCCGGTGAAGGTTGCAGCACAGACCTATTACCTGCTGCAGTACGGTGTATTCAGCACTCCTGAGGGGGCGGAGCAGGCCCGGCAGGAACTGCTTGCCGCCGGACTGGCCGCCGGGCTTGATCCGGCGGACGGCAACCGGGTGTACGCCGGGATGTCGCCTGACCGCGAACAGGCCAAGCTGCTCAGCAGCGGCCTCAAGAATCAGGGGATCGGGCTGTACGTCAGGGAGGTCTCGCTCCCTGCTGCGGAGCAGGCCGCCTTTGCAGGATCGGCTGAGACTATAGACAGCTACTTCACCGCCAGCGGGAAGCTGCTCGGCGAGCTCAGCAGGCTGTCCGCTTCGCAGTTGAGCGGGCAAGGAGGGGCCGCGGACAGCACTGCGGTCAGCGATCTCCATATGCAGTGGACCGAAGCTGTCCGGGCACTGGAGCCTGGCCTGCCTGCAGCAGCGCAGAAGCTCTGCGCCGGGCTGGAGAAATCCATGAGCCGGGGCATATCCGCGCTGAATGAGTATAATAAGAACCATGCCCAGGCCTTGCTGTGGGAGGTGCAGGAAGCGATGATGAGTTTTCTCACCACCCAGAAAAGCCTGATCTCAGCCTTGTCCTGAACGGGTCCATTCATAAATACTAGACACAGCAATCCCCCGTTTTGGCTGTTTGCCGGATAGGGATTGCTGTTGTTTTTTAAGAGGTAAAATATTCATGGATGATCTGCTTCTGATGCCTCCAAGCCCAGGTGGTGTAAGGGCTCTGCAATTGCAGCAGGCTGGCTTTACCCCGGTCTGTACTTGCCGGAGAGTGGTAATCATTTCCGTACCTGATTTTGCGTTTGTGTTGAACTCCGTTTCACCGTATAATAATTAGGGTGTCAAAAAATGGCGAGGGAAGACTTAGATGAAGAAGAAAAATGTGGGAATACTGCTGTTATTTCTTATTCTGGGCTGGCTGGCCGGGGCGTGGATCGCCAAACTGCTGGAACCTGTAAAAGGTCTGTCTTTTCTTACAGCCTCGACTGTACTCAAATGGTCGCCGCAAGCCGATTTGGACATCATAACCTATGACATCACTATTCATTTGAAACTGTGCTTGCTCAGTCTTGCCGGTATTATAACGGCCCTTTGGCTCTACCGGAGGCTGTAGCTTCGATGTTTACTGAGAAGGGACGTTTATTCAGTGGAGCATGACAACTCGCGAATGATTATTCTTGCATCGGGTTCACCGCGCCGCCGGGAGCTGTTAACTCTGCTGGGCTTGCCCTTCGAAGTCATCTCAAGCGATGCTGATGAGAGCACGCCTTCTGGCTTAGCACCCGCAGAAATTGTGCGCAGCCTTGCGCTCCGCAAAGCGGAGGCTGTACTGCCTTCTGCCGGAGAACGTGCTGCCGTTATCGTCGGCAGCGATACGATCGTGGTGCTGGGGAACCAAGTGCTCGGCAAGCCGGCGGACAAGCAGGACAGTAGAGACATGCTGCAGCTGTTGCAGGGCCGGACACATCAGGTATACACCGGAGTAGCTTGCATAGGGCTGCCAGAAGGGAAGACCGTGGTAGAGCACCGGGTAACCTCTGTAACCATGAGAGCGATGAGCATGGATGAAATCTCCGCTTACATAGCGACCGGAGAACCTGCCGACAAGGCTGGCTCCTATGCGATCCAAGGGCTGGGCGCCACCCTGGTGGAACGGATTGAGGGCTGTTATTTCAACGTGGTCGGATTGCCGTTGTCGCTGCTTGGGGAGATGCTGTCGGGTTTTGGCATCTCGGTGCTGGGCCGGCAGCGGAGCTATTAGGAAAGAGGGATAGGGATGGAGTCGCAAACATTTATGCTGCGGGACCTCCCCCATGAAGAACGACCACGAGAGCGCATGATGCATTATGGGGCGGAATCATTAAGCCAAGCGGAGCTGCTGGCCATTCTGCTGCGTACAGGTACGCGGGCGGAATCGGCTATTCATATTGCCCAGCGGATGCTGGGGGTGGCAGGCAGTCTTCGCGGGCTGGCGGACCTAAGCATTGAAGAACTGACGAATATCAAAGGCATCGGCCCTGCCAAGGCCGTGCAACTCAAAGCTGGCATAGAGCTGGGAAGACGAATGGCAAACTCCCGGCTGACCGAGCCGGTCATCATCCGCAGTCCCCAGGACGCGGCGGAGATATTGACCGAGCAGCTGCGTTACTTGCAGAAAGAGCATTTTGTCTGCCTTTTTCTGAATACGAAGAATCATGTTATTGCGCAGGAGACATTATCCATGGGCAGCCTCAACGCCTCCATCGTGCATCCCCGCGAGGTGTTCAGGGCAGCTATGAAATGCAGCAGCGCAGCAATCATATGCGCACATAATCATCCGAGCGGTGATCCTACGCCCAGTCCGGAAGACATTTCTTTAACTTCAAGACTGCTTCAGGCCGGGGAGATTGTCGGAATCGATGTGCTGGATCACCTGATTATTGGAGACAGCAGATTTATAAGTTTGAAGGAAAAAGGATTCATGTAATACAATGGGCTAGATATACAAGGGAAAAGGAGAATACAAGCATGTTAGGTGGTTTTACGAAAGATTTAGGAATTGACCTGGGGACAGCGAATACGCTCGTCTATGTACGCGGCAAGGGGATCGTTGTCAGAGAACCTTCCGTTGTGGCCATTAATACAGATACCAAGACAATTGAGGCGGTAGGCGAATCTGCCAAAAAATGATCGGCCGCACGCCGGGAAATATCCGTGCCATTCGTCCAATGAAGGACGGAGTTATTGCCGATTTCGATACAACGGCGACTATGATTAAATATTTCATCCGTCAGGCACAGAAGCAGCGCTCGATGTTCCAGCGCCATCCGAATGTAATGGTGTGTGTGCCATCCGGCATCACCGCCGTGGAACAGCGTGCTGTTGAGGATGCTACCAAGCAGGCAGGTGCACGTGAGGCTTATATTATCGAGGAGCCTTTTGCGGCTGCCATTGGTGCAGACCTGCCGGTATGGGAACCGACCGGCAGTATGGTCGTCGATATCGGCGGCGGTACGACCGAAGTAGCTGTTATTTCCCTGGGCGGTATCGTAACCAGCCGTTCGGTGCGGGTTGCCGGAGACGAGGCGGATGATTCCATCATTCAGTACATCAAACGGCAGTATAATCTCATGATCGGAGAACGCACCTCGGAGCAGCTCAAAATGGATGTGGGTTCCGCTCTGCCGCTGGAGAAGACGGAAACCATGGAGATCCGCGGGCGTGATCTTGTAACCGGACTGCCAAAGACCCTGACCATTACCTCAGATGAGATTTGTGAAGCGTTATCGGATACTGTTAATGCCATAGTGGAAGCTGTGAAGGTTACGCTGGAGAAATGCCCTCCGGAGCTGGCAGCCGACATTATGGACCGGGGCATTGTTCTTACCGGCGGCGGCGCCCTGCTGCGCAATTTGGATAAGCTGCTGGCCCGCGAGACCGGGATGCCTGTGATCGTTGCTGAGAATCCGCTGGATTGTGTTGTCATTGGAACAGGCAAAGCGCTGGAGAATATTCATCTCTTCAAAAGCCGCACCGGCTCCAGTCTTCGCTCCAAGCGTTAGAACCTGGCTTGTCTGTGAACGTCAACCCCTAATATGGGAGAAATACGTTTGTTAGAGGGTGTTGAAACTGTTTAAGCTGTTTAATAATAAACGTTTGTTCATATTATTGATTGCCTTGGTCATGTTTATTGTTGTCATGGGTTTCAGCCTGGGGACCAGAAAATCCTTGTCCTGGCCGGAGAATTTCCTGAGAGATACGACCGGTTTCGTGCAGAACCTGTTCTACAAGCCCGCTGGATATGTAGCGGGCTTGTTCCAAGATATCGGGAATTTGCATAAGCTGGCTGAAGAGAATAAGGAGCTCAAAATCCTGGCTGCCCAGTATGCGCGCGAAAAGGCTCAGTATAATTTCATCAAGGCACAGAACGATCAATATCAAATCGATCTTAAGTTTACGAATGCCCAGAAGAATTTGTACAAATATGACTACCGGATTGCAAATGTTGTCAGCTTGACGACGGAGCCAAGCAACAACACGCTGGTTATTGACCTTGGAGCTAAGGACGGAATTAAGCTGAATATGTCCGTGACCTCTGTTGAGGGGCTGGTTGGCGTAATCAGCCAGGTAAGCAATTTCACTTCCACCGTGAAGCTGATGACCATGATGGATGTAAATGATCCGAACTCCCAGCCGCCCATTGCAGCGACCGTCTTCAACAAGGAAGGGAAGACCTTCGGGATGATTGAATCCTACGACCAGCAATCCGGGATGCTGATGATGAATAAAATCCCTGTGGGAAATCCGGTAGCCAAAGGGGATACCATCATATCCTCGGGGATTGGAGGGGTCTACCCGCGCGGGATGACCATCGGAACGGTTGAAAGTGTTAAGGTAGGGGAATACGGGTTGACTTCAACGGCAATCATCAAACCGGCGGCGGGTTTTCAGGACTGGAAGGAACTGTTCGTTGTCTTTACGGAGGAGCGTGCCGAATAGTGAAGATGCGCAGATCCGTCTTAGTACTGCTCTTATTTCTTTTATTTATCTTAGAAGGCACGATTATGCCCTGGCTGCTTCCAGACGCCTGGGAGATGCGGATTATTCCGAATCTTGTTTTTATTGTGATTCTGTTTGTAACGGTATACCATCACCGCCATACAGCTCTGATCTTGGGCTTGACCTTCGGGATGCTGCATGATGTGGTGTTTTATGGCCGGATTCTCGGTGCCCATTCCTTCGCAATGGGAGTGTCAGCTTATTTGATCGGTTTGATATTCCAGCTGCCGCGTGCGCCCTTGCCGCTGATGATGACGGTGGTCCTGCTGGGCAGTCTGCTTGAGGATAGTGTGCTTTTTGCCATTTACAGCGTATTTAATTTAAGCCGGGTTTCTTATGACTGGGCATTGCTGCACCACATGCTGCCCACCATGTTATTTCATTTTGCTGTTGCCCTGCTCCTCTATGTGCCTCTCCGCAAGCAGATTGAACAGCTGAAGAAAGAGACACGCAAGGAAGAGGCTGCATAAAGCCGGACTGCATTTTCTTACATGGGAAAGAAGGAATTTGCCTGGCCCGGCACGAATGAATGAGAATGGGGGGACAGGCAAATGACAGTACAATCCAAGCATGTAAGGATCAAGGGCATCAAGGATGGCCTGGTATTCCTGCTAGACGACAAGTGCCCCTTTGAAGATCTCTTAAGCGAGCTTCGCTATAAGCTGGAGCACAGCCATCAGAATATATTAACCGGACCGATTGTGCATGTGGACATTAAGCTGGGCAACCGTTCGGTGTCCGAAGATGAGAAGGAAGCTGTGCTGGACATTCTGAAGAGCCAGGGCAATCTGCTGGTCCGTTCCGTTGAAGCTTTGGAAGAACCAGGCGACAAGGACACTGATGCCCTGTTTATGGTCAGCGGAATGATTCGTTCCGGACAGGTCCTGCACCATGAAGGGAATCTTTTGTTCCTGGGTGATGTGAATCCCGGAGGGTCGATTACCTGTACGGGTGATATTTATATTCTCGGAGCACTGCGCGGAATGGCTCATGCCGGGGTGGGCGGCAATCAGGAATCTATTATTGCTGCATCCCTGCTGTCGCCTACACAATTGCGGATTGCTGACGTTATCAGCCGCCCGCCGGATGAATGGGAAACCCGGGAAAGCAGCATGGAATTTGCCTATCTATCGAGCGGTGCTATGCAAATCGACAAAATTCATAATATAGTCAAATTACGTCAGGGTTTAAATGTTTTTAAAGGGGTGTAGCCTCCATGGGAGAAGCGATTGTCGTAACCTCGGGCAAAGGCGGAGTTGGCAAAACAACCACTACGGCCAATATTGGCACCGCGCTTGCATTGCAGGGCAAAAAAGTATGTCTGGTCGATACCGACATTGGACTGCGGAATCTGGATGTGGTCATGGGGCTGGAGAACCGTATCATCTATGATCTGGTCGATGTTGCGGAAGGACGCTGCCGTCTGAATCAGGCGCTGGTCAAGGACAAGCGTTTTGATGAGCTGTACATGCTCCCTGCGGCCCAGACCAAAGACAAGACCTCCGTTACACCGGAGCAGGTGAAGGATATCATTCTTGAACTCAAAAAGGAGTATGAATACATCCTGATCGATTGTCCGGCCGGGATTGAGCATGGCTTCCGCAATGCCATTGCCGGAGCAGACAAGGCGATTGTTGTGACTACGCCGGAGCATGCTGCCGTGCGGGATGCGGACCGGATTATCGGCCTTTTGGAGCAGTCGCACGTAGAATCGCCGAAGCTGGTAGTGAACCGGATTCGGCCTGGACTTATCAAAACAGGTGATATGCTGGATATTGAGGATATTCTGCAGGTGCTGAATATTGATTTGATTGGTATCGTTCCCGATGATGAGCTGGTGATCAAGGCAGCGAACAACGGGGAGCCTACCGTCATGAATCCCGATTCGGCAGCGGCAATCGCTTACCGCAATATCGCCCGGCGGATTTTGGGGGATGCAGTGCCATTGATGCAGCTGGACAAGAAGCCGGGGGCCTTCAAGAAGTTGAAGAAGTTCTTTGGTATGGGTTGAACGGACTCAAGGTTCTAGCAGCATAGCAAACTTCAGCACAAAGAGCCTGCCTGCAGATAGTCTGCAGCGGGCTCTTTGTGCTGTAGATCACTTGATTCGGACTCATGCTGTAAAGCCCACACCAAAGCGTATCTGAACCGTTCAGCTTTGTTACTGTTTCTGTTCTCTGTCCCGGCGGGGCTTGTTCTAAATCAGCCCCGGTCTTTCATAAAATAATAGTAAAACAAGCCCGCCGGAGGGATCAACATGGAACAGAAATCAGGTATTAAAGGCCGCCGCAAGGAACGCATCCGCAGCCTGCTGGAGCTGGACGATTCTCCGCATACAGCTGTGCCGCCGCTGTATGCGCTGTCTGACCGGACAACAACTTTCAAGGAATGGGGAGAGGGAGCAGCCCATGATTATTCTACAGATCGCGAGCCTGACCCTGAGGCCCTATGGAAGCAGCGGCGCGGGGGCTGGGTGGATGAAGGGGGAGGGGACAAGCCGCGTTTTGCTTCGGGTTTTATGCGGAGAACCATCGCGAGCATTGTAGTGTTTGGCGCCGTATGGGGAATCTTTGCCATCCAGCAGCCCTGGGCGCTCAAAGCGCAGGCCTTCATTACCGATGCGCTCAGCAGGGATATGGATTTTGCCGCCGCGCAGGTCTGGTACGAGGAGCATTTCAGCGGAGCGCCGGCATTTATTCCGATCTTCGGCGGCGAAGATCAGCCGGCAGAGAAGGTAACTGCCGCGCATGATCTGAGCACCCCGCTTGCAGGCAGTATCGTCCGGCCTTTTGCTGCTACAATGAATGGTGTGGAGATTATGCCTGCAGAAGCTTCTAACGGGACGCTGACAGTCAAAAGTGTAGATACGGGAAGGGTGCTGTCCGTTGCCAAAGAAGCGCAGGGCGGAATCCGGATCACCGTACGCCATACCGGGGATATAACGGCTGAATACGGGCATCTGAGCGGGACGAAGCTGGCAGCCGATGACTGGGTGCAAAGCGGGGATGCTGTGGGCTGGCTGGAGGAAACGGAGAATGCTTCAGTGCCGCTGCTTTTTTTTGCAATTATGAAAGACAAGACTTATATTGATCCCGCTGAAGTGGTATCGTTTGATTAGGATCAGGGGTATCCAGCTGTCGCTGCACCCGCTGTTTGTTCTGATCATGCTGCTCTCTGTGGTCACAGGCCAGTTTCTGGAACTGCTGACGCTGTTCACAATTGTGTTCATTCACGAAATGGGACATGTCTGTGCAGCGCTGCTCTGCGGGGTTCAGGTGAAATCGGTGCAGCTGCTGCCTTTCGGCGGGGTTGCCGTGATGGAGGATCATGGGCGTCTGACCGCTGTCCGGGAGATGGGCATCGCTATTGCCGGACCGCTGCAGAATGTGCTGCTGATCGTCATGGCCTGCGGACTCCGGCAGACCGGATATGGCACCAGTGCGTTCCTGGATTATTTTATACAAGCCAATGCGATTATCGCGTTATTTAATCTTCTGCCTGTCCTCCCTCTGGATGGCGGTAAAATATTTCAGGCGATGCTTAGTCTGCTGCTTCCCTACTATGCTACTTTGCTATGGTGCGGCAGAGTGAGCATCGCGGCGAGTGTGCTGGTGGTCGGTTATGCAATGCTGCCGTTGGGCACAGGGGGAGGGCTTCGGCTGAACCTGCTGATGATCGGGGCTTTTCTGCTCTATTCGAACCTTACGGACCAGCGTAATCTGCCTTACCGCTTTGTCTCCTTTTTGATGAACAGAGAAGCTGTATATGAACGATACCAGCAATCGGGAAGTGCCGCGCGTCCAATTGTTGCCTTTTCCGCGAAACCTTTGGATGATATATTGCGTCTATTTAAACGTAACCAGTATCATTTTATCTATGTGATGAATGAGGATAAGAGCATCGTGGCCGTTGTGCCGGAGCAGAAGCTGATCTCTTCTTATTTTGGAATGTAAAATATGGACTTGAACCATCCCGCTGATGGATGACGGAGAAAGATCGATTGAAACCAGAGGTGAAGCCATGAAGCAAATGATCGTTCATTGCATGCAGCATGTTACCCGGATGGCTCTTCTGGACAATGGGAGTCTGGTCGAATATGCAGCCGAACGTGATCAGCAGCAAGGGCTGGTCGGCAGTTATTATAAGGGACGGGTCATGAATGTGTTGCCAGGCATGCAGGCCGCTTTTGTTGATATCGGACAGAAGAAGAATGCTTTTTTATATGTAGATGATGTGCTGCATCCCCATCTGGAAAGGCAGCCGGAGGTGAAGCCCTCCATTGAAACGCTGCTGCAGCCCGGCCAGGAAATTGTGGTCCAGGTGAGAAAAGAGCCGCGGGGCGGCAAGGGTGCGCGTGTAACGACCCATTATACGCTTCCGGGACGCTGGATGGTGTACATGCCCTTTGCGGATTATGTCGGCGTATCCAAAAAAATCAGCCGTGAATCCGAACGTGTCCGGCTGAAGGCCATCGGCGAGCGGCTGCGTCGGCAGGAGGAAGGAATTATTATGCGGACCGTCTCGGAGGATGAACCGGTGGAGGCCGTGGAAGGCGACCTTTCCTTCCTCCGGTCCCAATGGGAGATGATCACCCGCCGGGCGCAGGAGAGTGCGGCACCGGCTCTGCTTCACTCGGATCTCAGCATTGTCCAGCGATTCATCAGGGATGCCTTCAATCCGCAGCAGGATGAGCTGATGATTGACTCGGCGAAGGCGGTCCGGGAAGCGGAGGCTTTTCTGAACGATATGGCTCCGGGAAAGTACAAGCCCGTCCGCTTCTACCATGGACAGGAGTCGATCTTTACCGCGTACGGGGTGCAGGAGCAGCTGCACAAAAGCTTCGGACGCAAAATCACCCTGGAAGGCGGGGCGACACTGATCTGGGATGAGACGGAGGCACTCACCGTCATTGATGTCAACACTGCGCAATACACGGGCGGAACTTCACTGGAGGAGACGGTCACGCGCACGAATCTGCTGGCGGCGGAGGAAATCGGGCGTCTGATCCGCTTGCGGGATACGGGAGGCATTATTATCATTGATTTTATTGATATGCAGCGTGAAGAGCACCGGAAGATGGTTACGGAACGTCTGGAGAGGGTCATCAGCCGTGACCGCACACAGACGCATATTCTTGGCTGGACCCATCTGGGACTGCTGGAGATGACCCGCAAGAAGGCGAGACATGACTCTGCGGGCTTCGCCCCGGTGATATGCCAATGCTGCGGAGGCAAGGGCAAAGTCGGTGCGTGGCTGGAATAGATCCCGGTTTTACAGGAGCCCGGGTTATAGTTTTTTTCTGCCATTGACTGAACGTAATATGTGTGATACTATCTTCAAGTATGTGTTTGGTTGTTCTAATCCTGCACATGCTGCAACCGCTCCGATCGGGTACATAAGCGCGGTTCCTCCGGGAATTTGCCACCTAGACTAGGCGAGTCTGAGACATGAGGAGGTGCAAGTACAATGTATGCAATTATCGAAACTGGCGGTAAACAATACAAAGTCCAAGAAGGCGACGTATTGTTCATTGAGAAGCTGGATGCTGAAGACGGCGCAAGCGTAACGTTTGACCGTGTATTGGCTGTTTCCAACGACGGCGGTCTGACTGCAGGAACTCCGCTGGTAAGCGGCGCGTCTGTAACAGCTAAAGTCGAGAAGCATGGTAAAGGTCAGAAGGTTGTAGTTTTCAAATACAAACCGAAGAAGAACTACCACAAGAAACAAGGTCATCGTCAACCGTACACCAAAGTAACAATCGAGAAGATTCAAGCGTAAGAAGGTGCGTTAATGATTAACGTGCGGATTACACGGGCTTCTGCTCAAGGTGCGATTGTCGGTTTTGCTGTTAAAGGGCATGCGAACTACGCAGAGATCGGCAGGGATATCGTCTGCGCCGGTGTTTCCACCGTCACGGTTGGAACGGTGAATTCGATTGAAAGTCTGACAGGCGTTGTTCTGGATACTTCGATGAAGGATGGTTTTCTAAGCGGAACCCTGGTTCCGGTGGACGATCCCGAAGTTTCTGCCAAGGTTCAGCTATTGCTGGAATCCATGGTGCTTATGCTCGGTGATATCGCAGATTCATACGGGAAGTATATTAAGATACAGGAAGTCATTATTTAAAGAAGGAGGTTGACCAACATGTTGAAATTGGATCTTCAATTGTTCGCATCGAAAAAGGGTGTAGGTTCCACCAAGAACGGACGTGATTCCCACTCCAAACGTCTTGGCGTGAAACGTGCTGACGGTCAGGCAGTTACCGGCGGCAACATCCTGGTTCGTCAACGCGGAACCAAAATCCACCCGGGCACAAACGTAGGCATCGGCAAAGATGACACCTTGTTCGCTCTGGTTGATGGTGTAGTGAAGTTCGAACGTTGGGGACGCGATCGCAAAAAAGTGAGCGTGTACCCGGTTGATGTCGCTCCGGTAGCAGCGGCACTGGAAGCGTAAGCTTTCGGAAATCGAATTGCAAGTAGAAGCCTCCGGCATGAGTGCCGGGGGCTTTTTTTCAGAATATGAGGGTTTATATGGTTCACTCCACAAATCATCCTTATATTTCTCGCTTGGCTGAAATGCTGGTGATTGCCGTGAAAGCCTGTGTTATACTGGAAAATGGTAATTATCAGTGAAGAGGAACAGTTAAATATGCATGAATTTTGCGAACTGAGGGACGGGGAGAAAGAATGAAATCCTGGAAATGGTTGATCTGGGCAGTCATGTTATCCGTAATGCTTCCTTTAGGCCTCTTGTATTGGCATACTTCCCTTTTGACATGCCTGCTGCTTGCCGTATGGATAGCTGCGGTGCTTGCTTACAGCTTTTTTTACAACCGGCGTCATTTTGAAGAGGAGCTGCGCCTACAGGAGAAGACTTTACAGCAGGCGGCGAACCGGACACTTAATCATCACCGGCATGACTGGATGAATGATCTGCAGGTGCTTTACGGATATATCCAGCTCGGCAAGCCTGATAAATCCTTGGAGTGTGTGGGAAGAATAAAGGAGCGGATTGCCTTGGACAGCCGTATCGCTAAGCTCGGCATTCCTTCGCTTGTGTTCTATTTGCAGTCCTTCCGCACCTTCAGAAGCAGCCTGGAGCTGGAAGTGCAGGTAGAAGAAGGACTGCAGCTGGAGAATAAGCTCAGCCCGGACACGGGGGAAGAGCTGACACAGGTGATTATGCAGACGGTGAGGGCTTATCAGTACAGCGGACTCGCCCCGGAGGGCGATACACGGAAGCTTCTGCTCGGTTTTGCACAGGATGGAGGAGACATTCTGATCTCTTTCGAAAGCGAGGGGGATCATGGCGATCCCGAGCTGCTGCAGGGGCAAATTTATAATATAGTACAAGGGAAAATTATCAAAGCAGAGCAGTCTGGAAGGGGTAAACCCAATGTAGAGCTTCGGCTGCCTCTGGGAATGTAAGGAAGGTGAACATGAATGTTCGTAGATAAAGCTAAGATTTATGTAAAAGGCGGCGACGGCGGCGACGGCCTGGTGGCTTTCCGCCGGGAGAAATATGTGCCGGAAGGCGGGCCGGCCGGCGGTGACGGCGGACGCGGTGGAGATGTGATCTTCCGTGTGGATGAAGGTTTGCGCACATTGATGGATTTCCGTTATCAACGCCATTTCAAGGCGGACCGCGGAGTAAAAGGGCGCAACAAAAGCCAGCACGGGGCGAACGCCGAGCATATGATCGTACGCATCCCTCCGGGAACCGTATTGATCGACGACGATACCAAGGAAGTCATTGCCGACATGACCCGTCACGGCCAGCAGGTAGTGGTTGCACGCGGCGGCCGGGGCGGCCGGGGGAATATCCGGTTCGCCACAGCGGCCAATCCGGCTCCTGAATTGGCGGAGAATGGGGAAGAAGGCCAGGAGCGCTATATCGTGATGGAACTGAAGGTGATGGCGGATGTGGGGCTTGTGGGCTTTCCAAGCGTCGGCAAGTCCACCCTGCTCTCCGTCGTTTCCGCTGCACAGCCGAAGATCGGTGCGTATCACTTCACAACCATTACTCCGAATTTAGGTGTGGTGGATGTAGGGGATGGCCGCAGCTTTGTCATGGCCGATCTGCCGGGACTGATTGAAGGAGCAAGCGAGGGTGTAGGTCTCGGACATGAATTCCTGCGGCATGTGGAACGCACCCGGATCATCATCCATGTTGTGGATATGTCCGGCTCCGAAGGGCGCGATCCCTTTGAGGATTGGGTGAAGATTAATGACGAACTGAGGCAGTACAACGCCGGTCTCATGGACCGTCCGCAGATCGTAGCAGCCAATAAGATGGATATGCCTGAATCGGAGGCGAATCTGGCTGCATTCCGCGAGCAGGTATCGGAGCTTCGGCCGGATCTGGAAATTATGCCGATTTCTTCACTTACCCGTCAGGGAGTACAGGAGCTGCTCTACCGGGCGACGGATCTTCTCGACAGCATCCCGGTGGCTCCGGTTGTGGAAGAAGTAGCAGAGACCAAAGAACGCAAGGTCTACAAGCTCGAGGCGGAAGAGGACAACTCCTTCACCATTACGCGGGATAACGATGCCTTTGTGGTCAGCAGCCCGCGGATTGAGCGGATGCTGAAGCGGATGCAGCTCAGCACACATGATGCCATACTTAAGCTCGCGCGCACACTGCGCCACATGGGTGTGGATGCTGAACTGCGCAAACGTGGTGCGGTGGAAGGGACTATTGTCCGGATCGCTGATTTCGAATTCGAGTTCGTGGAGAACAGCAGTTATTATTAAGCTGCTGCCGATTTGTGGCTAAACCAAATGCCGACTGTGCTTTCCCGGATAAGGGAGGGCATGGCCGGCGTTTTTTTGCAAAAAGAACCCAAATTATCCCTTTGTCGTATACAATAAAGTAGGGGAAATTTCCAAGTCAACAACCGATATATATACTACATACCTATGATCAGGAAAGAAGGATAGGCAGATGGCAATCATTGAAGTTGTAAAATATGACGGGCCTCCTGGCGTATTTGCCTGGAAGTATCCGAACCAGGAACTGGGAACGTGGACGCAGCTGATCGTCAATGAATCCCAAGAAGCGATTTTGTTCAAGGGCGGTCAGGCGCTGGACTCATTTACCGCAGGGAGACACACGCTCAGCACAGCGAACATCCCGCTTCTCTCGAATCTGGTGAACCTTCCTTTCGGCGGCAAATCGCCGTTTACTGCGGAAATTTGGTACGTGAACAAACTGAACTCCATGAACGTGAAGTGGGGGACCAGCGCACCGCTTCAGCTTCAGGACCCGAAATATAAAATGATGATTGCTGTCCGCGCCTTTGGGCAGTTCGGTGTCAGAATCGAAGAACCGCGCAAGTTCTTGTTGAAGCTGGTCGGAACGCTGCCGCAGTTTGATCAGAGTACAATGCTTAGTTATTTCCGCGGGCTGCTGATGTCCAATATCAACGAGCTGATCTCTACCTACCTGGTCCACAAAAAAATCAGCATACTGGAGATTAATGCCTACGTATCGGAAATATCCAAGCATATTCAAGGCCGGCTGGCTTCAACCTTTCTGGAGAGCGGAATTGAGCTGAATAACTTTTATATTGATTCCATTAGCATTCCCGATGATGATCCGGCAACGGTCCGGCTGAAGGAAGCTTTGGCCAAAAAAGCGGAAATGGACATTATCGGCTTCACCTACCAGCAGGAGCGCAGCTTCAATACCATGGAGGAGGCTGCCGGGAATCCGGGGAGTATCGGTGCAGGTATGGTGAATACAGGACTGGGTCTTGGGATGGGGCTTGGTTTTGCCGGTCCGGCTTCCGAGATGATGAACCGGATGACCAGAGGCATCATGGAAGGCGGGGCTTCCGCAGCGGGCAGCACAGTCAAGACATGTCCAAGCTGCGGCGCGGGCAATTCTGCTGAGGCCCGTTTCTGCAGCGGCTGCGGCCGCAGCCTTCAGCAGCCGCAGCCGGAAGGCACTCCCGCTGACCGCACGGCTTGCCGGAATTGTGGGGAGGAGGTCGTGCCCGGCGCCAAGTTCTGTCCGCACTGCGGAACGAGCGTGATTATACCATGTGCAGGTTGCGGGCATGTGCTGCAGCCGGGCCAGAAGTTTTGTCCGGAGTGTGGAACAAGGGCCGGATAAAAGGAGAGTCTCATGAAGAGAAACAGAAAATATGTTAGTTGGTTTACAGGGATTTACGCCGCAGTTGTCATTTTCACGTTAGGGTCTGTGGTTATGCTGGGTTTTGCGGATTCTGTATTCCGTACAGTGGTATCCATGATTGCTCTGCTTATTGCAGAAACTGCAGTGTATGCCTACAGCCTGTTCTGGCTGCGGACAGCCGGGACCGCCAAGCGGACTCCGCCAGTCCTTTTGAGCGGGGCTTTAATTATGGCCGTATATATGGCGGTAGTCTTTTTTCGACAATTGTGCTGGACTGGATGCTGGCGCTGCAGCCTTACTGGTATGCCGGGGAGCAGCTAATCGTGCTGATCCTGAGCGCCATAGCGCTGGGGGCGGTTGGGCTGTACGGGTGGAATGCCGGAGTACAGGAGCAGAGAACGGCTGATGCCAGCCGAAGTCTGCGCCTTCATCTGATGGAGATAACGGAGATTGCAGCTATCGCCCGAACCTGGAGTAACCCGGGAGCGGAAGAATTGAACCAGCTGCTCAAGGATCTGGAAGAACAATTCAAGTACAGCGATCCCGTATCAGACCCGGCAATGTATGAGACGGAGGCTGTCATCAGCCAGCAGATTTCCCTGCTGCATGATCATGTATCCCTTCTGCTTGTATTGCAGGACCCCCCGGCCGATTGGAAAAAAGAAACGGAAACATTGACCGAGAGTATTGCCAGTACGCTTCAGCGGCGAAACCGGGAGCTTGCGGCACTGAAATAGGAGGATTGCAGTTCATGAATATGTTGACCGGGCAGGAGGGCCAGAACACGCTCCGCTTGCCTAAATATGACCGGCCGGTGTTTGATTATGCGATTATCATTATAGGTTATCTTTTTATGCCGCTGGGGCTGGTACTTGCCTTGGTACGCTTTGCGGGCAGCCATTTCAAAAACTACCGTAAGCCGGCCAATATCAGCCTGCTGTACCACGTTTTCGTGGGCGGTTTTATGCAGATGATGGTCTTTGTGATCTATATGGTGACTTCAGCGCCCATCGATACAGTTACCTTGATTACAATATTGATATTGTTTACGGTGCTTCTGCTGCTGCCTGCTTCCGGCTTCGCTGCCAGTGCGGCTAAGGCCAGATTCAAATTTTCACAGCTGGCCCAAGCCTATGTGCAGCTGATCAATGCTGGCGGCATACGCTACCTCGGCAATCTTTCCGAACAAACCGGGCAAAGTGAAAGCGATGTGCGGCGGGATCTCCTGTATCTCCAAAGTCACGGGGTGTTATCTGCTGATCTGGTTATAAGTGAGGGGCGTACCGCTGCAGCACCTCAGGAGCTTTTTCGGGAAGGCTTATCTTCGGTCCCGGGTTCAAGCGGCGGGCAGGCACAGCCTGTTCCACAGCCGGCAGCAGCACCGGCACCGGCACCAACGCAATTGCCCAAATCTGTCCGCTGCCCGGGCTGCGGAGCGCAAAATACCGTTTCGCCCGGCCAGTCGAAGAATTGTGATTACTGTGGAACAACAATAGCTTATAGCTGAGCAGATAATGGTGTATTAAAGGAATTGCCCCCGGATATTCGGGGGTTTTGCTGCATCTATACATAGCGTTATCTATTCAGCTTGCAGCATGAGGAACGGATGTAAACGGGCTGAGATACGGCTTTGGCGGCTTTTAAATGAAAAGTTATTGCAAAATACAGCGGTCATCCCGTATAATGTCCACTATCTAAACACAAAAGTCTTTGGGGTGAGGACGTTCGTGAAAGAACGCTATTATTTGGTCCGTGAGGACATATTGCCTGACGCTGTGCTAAAGACCATGCAGGTCAAACAGCTGCTTGAGGCAGGTGATGCCAAGACGGTACATGAGGGTGTAGAACAGGTTGGGCTTAGCCGCAGTGCATTTTATAAATATAAGGATGGCATTCATTTAATCCATCAGCTGGAACGGGAGCGTATTGTCACGATCTCCATTGATCTGGAGCATGAATCGGGTATGCTGTCCAAGGTGTTGGGGTCAGTTGCTGTCCATGGTGCCAATGTGCTGACGATTCACCAGAGTATTCCCTTGCAGGGGCGGGCCAATGTGGTTATCTCTGTGGAAATTTCGCATTTGAACGAAGAATTAGGCGACATGCTGGACAGCCTGAAGGCGATACCCGGAGTGAAGCGGGCTTTGATTATCGGGCAGGGGTAATGCCGTTTCATGAAACTCAGGTGTATACTTTCAAAGTCATTTCAGTAGTGTGCTCACAAAACTTAAGTTTATGCTTTCGATGTAGTTTTGTTCGAAGCAAATTCAGGAAAGTCATGCTCACAAAACTTTTAGGAGGATTCAAATGAAGCCGGTCAAAGTGGGGTTGCTGGGTCTGGGTACAGTGGGTACGGGTGTAGTCCGTATCGTGGAAGGGAATCAGGAGGATCTGAGCAGCCAGGTGGGCTCCCCGATTCTCATTGAACGCATTGCCGTTAAGAATACTGAGAAACCCCGGGATATCGAAGTGGATGCGGCTGCTATCACCGATGATCCCTGGGACGTTATCCGCGACCCGGAGATTGACGTCATCGTGGAAGTGATGGGGGGAATCGCGGGAACGAAGGAATACATTCTGGAGGCGCTGGAACGCGGCAAGCATATCGTGACGGCCAACAAGGACCTGATGGCTCTTCATGGCTCGGAGATTCTTGCGAAGGCGCAGGAGAAGCAATGCGATGTGTTTTATGAGGCCAGTGTGGCAGGAGGCATTCCGATTATCCGCACGCTTATCGAAGGCTTTTCCTCTGATAAAATCGTGAAGATCATGGGCATCGTAAACGGGACCACCAATTACATACTGAGCAAAATGAGCCAGGAAGGCGCATCCTATCATGATGTGCTGAAGGAAGCACAAGAACTCGGATATGCTGAATCGGACCCGACCTCCGACGTCGAAGGCCTGGATGCTGCACGCAAAATGGCTATTCTCGGCACACTTGGCTTCCGGACCAACGTGGAGCTGAGTGATGTCAGTGTCAGCGGCATTTCCGGAGTGAGCAAGGAGGATATCGCTTTTGCCAAAAGGCTGGGGTACGAAATGAAGCTGCTGGGCATTGCCGAGAGTCATGAGGATGAATTCAGCATCAGCGTGCAGCCGACAATGATCCGGACCGGTCACCCGATCGCTTCCGTCAACGGTGTGTATAATGCGGTATATGTATACGGTCAGGCTGTTGGAGAAACGATGTTTTACGGTGCAGGAGCAGGCGCTATGCCTACAGCTACATCCATTGTAGCGGATCTGGTCGCCGTTATTAAGAACCTGAAGCTGGGCGTTAACGGGCTGAAGCAGATTGTGCCTTACAAACAGAAGAAGCTCAAGAGTGACGAAGACATCTTTTATAAGAATTTTCTGCTGCTGCATGTAGATGATAAGGCCGGTGTACTGGCCAAAATTACGCAGGTATTCGCGGAGTATGATGTCAGTCTTGATTCGGTGGTGCAGCAAGCCAATCCGAGTAATCCGGATGCGGAGATTATTATTGTGACGCACAATGCCAGCAAGGCGAGTATGAATAAAGTAATGCGGCATCTGGAGCAGCTTAAAGTCATTCACCGGATTAAGAGCCACTATCGGGTAGAAGGCTAAACCTTGAATTCGTGCTGACAGCTAGACGCAAAAATAATGAAGGAGATTTACCAGCTATGAGTATGTACGGAAGGTCTAGAGTTAAAGTACCCGCCAGCACTGCTAATCTGGGGCCGGGATTTGATACGCTGGGCATGGCGCTTTCACTATATGCCTGGATTGAAATGGAGGAATCTGCAGAGACCGAATTTCATCTTTACGGAGACGAAATGGCAGGTGTGGCCAAGGATAAAAGCAATTTGCTTTATCAGGTAGCACAAATGGTTTTTTCGGAAGCCGGGGTAGTCGTTCCGGAGCTTTCCATCACCATGTACTCGGATATTCCGCTTACCCGCGGACTGGGCAGCAGCGCTTCAGCGATTGTCGGCGGAATGGCGGCGGCCAATGCCATGATTGGTTCCCCCTTGAGTAACGCCAAACTGTTCGATATGGCCACAGCCCTGGAAAAGCATCCGGATAATGTGGGCGCCTCGCTCTTTGGCGGCATCATCACAGCCGTGTGGGACGGTGAGCATGCGGATTACATCCGGATTGAGCCTCCCGAGGAGCTTGAGATTCTTGTAGTCATACCTGAATTCGAGCTGTCGACCACCAAAGCGCGCGGGGTGCTTCCATCTCAGATCACGGTGGGGGATGCTGTTCATAATATCAGCCGGACCTCGCTGTTAACGGCTGCCCTGGCGGCAGGCCGGCTCGATCTGATCGGCCGCGCCATGCAGGACCGCTTGCATCAGCCTTACCGGGCACCATTAGTGCCCGGGATGGAGAAGCTGCTGGCCGAGGCGGCAGGGCATGGTGCACTGGGCATTGCGCTGAGCGGTGCCGGGCCGACGCTGCTGTGCATGGTTGACCGGCAGGAGAGCCGCAAGCCGGAGCTGGAGCTTTTTCTGAAGCAAACGATGGAGGAGCATGGTATCCCTGCGCGGACCTGCTGGCTGCCGCCTAGTTCATCCGGTGTGGCCGTAGAACAGATTGAAACAAACCAGATGCAAAACAGATCATTTTTGGATATGATAAAAGGAGAAAAACAGTTATGAAATCAATAGCAGTGTTGCCGCAGGGCTCGGTGTCGCATGAAGCGCTGCTGCATTTATTCGGTGATGAGCCTGTAAATATTGAGCATCATAAGCTAATCTCCAATGTATTTCTGGCTACGGCCAATGGAGCGACGGACTTCAGCGTGATTCCGATTGAGAATACTATTGAAGGTTCGGTAAGTCTGCATATTGACTGGCTCATCAATGAAGTGAACCTGCCTATGCAGGCGGAGTGGATTTTCCCTTCTATACAGAATCTTATCAGTAATCCCAAGGAATTTGTGGACGCTGAGGGCCATAAGGATTACAGTAAAGTGGTCAAAATCCTTTCTCATCCCGTTGCCATGGCGCAATGCCTGCAATTTATCCGTAATCACGCTCCCTGGGCCGAACTGGAGTCCGTCGGAAGCACATCCGAAGCCGTGGAGATTGTTTCGAACAATCCCGGCAAAGGCTGGGCGGCGATCGGCACAGCTCTTGGTGCGGCTACGCATGGGCTTGAGGTTGTAGAACGGCAGGTGACAGACCATAATAACAATTACACGCGGTTTGTGCTTGTTGGACATCAGAAGCTGGAGCTTCCCCGGAAGAGCAGCGGTGACAAGACTAGCATCCTGGTGACCCTGCCGGAAGATTTTCCCGGAGCGCTCCATCAGGTGCTGGCTGCATTTGCTTGGCGGCGGCTGAATTTATCACGTATAGAGTCACGGCCGACCAAGAAGAAATTAGGTACTTATTATTTTTATATTGATGTGATGGAACCGATCGAATCGGTCCTGCTGCCTGCGGCGATTGAAGAGATCAAAGCCTTGGGCTGCCAGGTGCGGATTCTGGGCTCGTATCCCACATACACCTATGAGGAAGAGAAAGCGGAGGTGCAGTAAATTCATGGCTGAGCAATGGATCTATCTGGATGGACAACACGTAACGAAGGAAAATGCAAAGGTATCCGTGTTTGATCACGGATTTCTATACGGAGACGGTATATTCGAAGGCATCCGTATCTACAACGGCAATATTTTTAAATGCAAGGAGCATCTGGACAGACTCTATGATTCAGCCAAGTCCATTATGCTGGATATCCCGCTGACTTATGACGAAATGCTGGAAGCTATGGCTGAAACGATACGTCTCAATGATATGCGCAATGGATATATCCGCCTGATCGTTTCCCGCGGCCCCGGCAATCTGGGTCTGGACCCCCGCCGCTGTCCCAAAGCCAGTGTCATCATTATTGTTGAACAGCTGGCCATTTATCCGGAGCAGGCCTATCTGAACGGACTTCGTGCAGTTTCCGTCTCCCAGCGCCGCAATATTCCGGATGCGCTCAACCCTAAGATCAAATCGCTGAACTATCTCAACAACATCCTCGTCAAAATTCAGTCCAATCTGGCGGAAGCCGACGAAGCGATCATGATGAATGCCCAGGGGTATGTAACCGAGGGTTCAGGAGATAATATTTTTATTGTCAAAAGAGGCATAGTCTACACGCCGCCGTGCTACCTGGGCGCACTGGAAGGTATTACCCGTCTGGCAATCATCGAGCTATGCGGCAAGCTGGGACTGACTCTGAAAGAAGAGCCGTTTACTATGCATGACGTGTATATTGCAGATGAAGTTTTCTTCACCGGCACAGCTGCCGAAGTGATTGCGGCACGGGAAATCGACGGCCGCGTTATCGGCGCAGGGCATGCAGGCCCTATTACGCTGCAGCTGCTTGAAGAGTTCCGCAATGTTGTTGATAAGGACGGCTATAAAGTTTGGGAATGATCCTGGACTACAGTACAAGCTCAGGTTTACAAGCACAAATCCTTTCATGCTATGCATGAGAGGATTTTTTTGTTTGAGGGATGTCAATCGCCCATAGCCTGCATAAGATGTAGTAACGAAGGAGGCGGCTGTACCGCATATCAAGATGCTGGAAGCAGAATAACCTGAGGAAGGCTTTCGGCACCGGAGTTTGCAGCATAGCTGTACAGGATGCATGGCTTCAGGGAATTTAAGCCTATGCTTCTACACAATTTTAGTACAACGCCGTTTACAAAAGTATAAGCCTACACAACTGGCGTATGCTTTCGAAGCAAGCTTTGATGCTCACTAACAAAACTTTTAGGAGGTTATTGCTGCGTGAAAATACACATGGTCAAATCAGGCGATACGCTGTATGCCTTATCGCAAAAGTACGGGGTGCCGCTGCAAAAAATCATCGAGGCTAACCCGCAGATCAGCAATCCTGATGTGCTTGCCGTTGGGGATAAGGTGAAAATCCCTGCGGCTACGGTACCCGTTCCGGAGAATAATGAGGTCTATTACAAACATACTGTCAAGCAAGGCGATACCTTGTGGAAGCTGTCCAAAGCATGGGGAATTAAACTGAAGGATATGATTGATGCCAATACACATTTGAAGAATCCCAATGCCCTCTTGGTTGGTGAAATTGTCAATATCCCCAAAAAGGGAGATCCTGTTGCTGTTGAGCCCCAGTCCGCAGCCAATGCTATCATTGACAAAACAAAGCTGGGTGCTAAAGATTATACCGGCGTCAAAGAGCAGCCGCCTGCTGAGGTATCACCCGTCACAACGAATCTGCCGGCGCCTGCTCCAAACAAAGAGCCTGAAGTAGCTCCTATAATTAACAAAGTACCGGAAGTATCACCTGTCGTGAACAAAGTACCGGAAGTATCACCTGTCGTGAACAAAGTACCGGAAGTGTCACCTGTCGTGAACAAAGCACCGGAAGTGTCACCTGCCGTGAACAAAGTACCGGAAGTGTCGCCTATCGTGAACAAAGCACCGGAAGTATCACCTGTCGTGAACAAAGTACCGGAAGTGTTGCCTGTCGTGAACAAAGCACCAGAGGTACTGCCTGTCGCGAACAAAGCTCCAGAGGTGTTACCTGCCGCGAGCAAGGCACCGGAAGTGTTGCCAGTTCATGAAATGATTCATGAATCCCAGAGTTTGTTTGTGCAAATTTCAGTTCCGGCTCAGGAAGCGATGACCTATGAGATGCCTCCCCAGGGAAAATCCAAATCAGGGGTCGAGCCAGCTTACTTTCAGGAAAATAAGCCGTCGTCCTGCGACGATTCATTTGGCTACCCGGGCTTAAGCACAAATCCATATTTCATGGATTCTCCAACGGCATATCCGTACTATGAACCTATGGCTGTAATGGGAATGAACTCGGCCCCGGACTTTGTCCAGCCGGCAAGCTATATGCAGGATTGTCCTTCCCCATATGGCCTGTATTCGGCAACGGAGTTCCCGGGAGCCTGGTACCCGAACACAGCGCCGATCTATGAGAACATCAGTCCTGTCAGTGAAAATTTATCATATGTTATGCCTCAGTACAGCGAACCGTCCATGAATCTGCCATGGCCATCATGCGGTTGTGGTGCAGAGATGCCGGTACAATCAGTTCAACCGTATTCCTATGAGCAGCCCATGTTTAACAATTATCCCGGTTATATGCAGCCGATGCCAGGAATGAGCTCTCCATACGGAATAGATATGAGTCCGCAGGCGTATTCAGTAGCGCCAAGTACATTCGCAGCACCTATGGTCTCTAGTATTCCGGCGTATCCGGTGTACCCGGGAATGGAGAACCATGCGCATAACAGGGTGCCTGAAATTCAGGAGCCTGAATTTTTTCAGCAGGAGACAACTCCAGTAGCAGTGGCAGAACGTTCTGAACCTGCGGTGATCAGTAAAGACAGTACCAAACCGTCTGCAGCAAAAGTTAAGACATCAGGTCTGCCCGCCAACGCCAGCAGCAAAAGTTCTGCGAAACAGCGCACCAGCCAGAATGCCCGTAAAAACAAAACGAAAAAAAGCAAAAATCCATGGATTTCGAACTAAATTATTTATAAGCTAGGCTCATCAAGCATGCAGCACTGCATTAGCACAATGCAGTGCTGCATGCTTCTTGTGATTATTGGTGGGTAAATGGTCATGCATAGTGAAACTTAAGAGGGCATATGGCCCAGTTGATAATTGGTAATATTTGAGGTTGTATTTAGCGGAAGATACGTGTTATATTATAAATCCAGTCGCAAACGTTATATAAAAGTTTGTGGATGGGAATCATGGATATTTGATTAATAAGCTAACTTCTTTTGAAAAAAAAGTTGCAATTGATCGATAAACATGGTATATTATAAGAGTTGCTGGTGACGAGATAATCATCACCAACAACGAGTTTGATCTTTGAAAACTGAACAACGAGTGAGTAGGATTTCACGGAAGTGAGATCCAAAACAGATGAGTTTCACAGCGTGTTTCACGCTTTAGAAATTTCATCGAGAGAATGCAAATTCTCGTCAGATGTTTCAAAATGAGCTATCGCTCTTTTCAATACTTTTTGGAGAGTTTGATCCTGGCTCAGGACGAACGCTGGCGGCGTGCCTAATACATGCAAGTCGAGCGGAGTTATGAAGGAGCTTGCTCCTGATTAACTTAGCGGCGGACGGGTGAGTAACACGTAGGCAACCTACCCTCTAGACTGGGATAACTACCGGAAACGGTAGCTAATACCGGATAATTCCTTAACCCTCCTGGGTTTGGGATGAAAGGCGGAGTAATCTGCTGCTAGAGGATGGGCCTGCGGCGCATTAGCTAGTTGGTGGGGTAACGGCCTACCAAGGCGACGATGCGTAGCCGACCTGAGAGGGTGAACGGCCACACTGGGACTGAGACACGGCCCAGACTCCTACGGGAGGCAGCAGTAGGGAATCTTCCGCAATGGGCGAAAGCCTGACGGAGCAACGCCGCGTGAGTGATGAAGGTTTTCGGATCGTAAAGCTCTGTTGCCAGGGAAGAACGTCCGGTAGAGTAACTGCTATCGGAGTGACGGTACCTGAGAAGAAAGCCCCGGCTAACTACGTGCCAGCAGCCGCGGTAATACGTAGGGGGCAAGCGTTGTCCGGAATTATTGGGCGTAAAGCGCGCGCAGGCGGCTGCTTAAGTCTGGTGTTTAAACCTTGGGCTCAACCTGGGGTCGCACTGGAAACTGGGCAGCTTGAGTACAGAAGAGGAAAGTGGAATTCCACGTGTAGCGGTGAAATGCGTAGAGATGTGGAGGAACACCAGTGGCGAAGGCGACTTTCTGGGCTGTAACTGACGCTGAGGCGCGAAAGCGTGGGGAGCAAACAGGATTAGATACCCTGGTAGTCCACGCCGTAAACGATGAGTGCTAGGTGTTAGGGGTTTCGATACTCTTGGTGCCGAAGTTAACACAGTAAGCACTCCGCCTGGGGAGTACGGTCGCAAGACTGAAACTCAAAGGAATTGACGGGGACCCGCACAAGCAGTGGAGTATGTGGTTTAATTCGAAGCAACGCGAAGAACCTTACCAGGTCTTGACATCCAACTAACGAAGCAGAGATGCATTAGGTGCCCTTCGGGGAAAGTTGAGACAGGTGGTGCATGGTTGTCGTCAGCTCGTGTCGTGAGATGTTGGGTTAAGTCCCGCAACGAGCGCAACCCTTGACTTTAGTTGCCAGCAGGTAAGGCTGGGCACTCTAGAGTGACTGCCGGTGACAAACCGGAGGAAGGTGGGGATGACGTCAAATCATCATGCCCCTTATGACCTGGGCTACACACGTACTACAATGGCCGGTACAACGGGAAGCGAAGCCGCGAGGTGGAGCCAATCCCAGCAAAGCCGGTCTCAGTTCGGATTGCAGGCTGCAACTCGCCTGCATGAAGTCGGAATTGCTAGTAATCGCGGATCAGCATGCCGCGGTGAATACGTTCCCGGGTCTTGTACACACCGCCCGTCACACCACGAGAGTTTACAACACCCGAAGTCGGTGGGGTAACCCGCAAGGGGGCCAGCCGCCGAAGGTGGGGTAGATGATTGGGGTGAAGTCGTAACAAGGTAGCCGTATCGGAAGGTGCGGCTGGATCACCTCCTTTCTATGGAGAATCGTCACCTGCGATGGTGACATTCAAATCGGAAGCTTAGCTTCCAAAACTCAGGTTTAGGCCTGTTACTCACTCGTTGCTCAGTTTTGAGAGTTTAAGCTCTCAAAGGACATATTGGTTTCCAGAACTTGCTTGTAGCCAAGCAGCTTGGAAACATGATATGATCTTCTTCCGGGGTTCAATCCGGAATCACTTGATCCTTGAAAACTGGATACCGAAACGAAAATGCGTTTTAGAACATCTTTTAGCTGAAACTTGTGTGAACAAGTTGAAATAGTTATTAGTGACCGATATTTTCCTGACGGAAGTAAAGAGCTTTGAATTCATTCAATGTTCGATATTTCTCCTACGGAGAAAATCGTGGTTAAGCTAATAAGAGCACACGGAGGATGCCTAGGCGCCAGGAGCCGACGAAGGACGTGGCGAACAACGAAACTGCCTCGGGGAGCTGTAAGCAAGCTTTGATCCGGGGGTGTCCGAATGGGGAAACCCGGCTGTGGTAATTCGCAGTCACTCACATCTGAATACATAGGGTGTGAAGAGGCAGACCAGGGGAACTGAAACATCTAAGTACCCTGAGGAAGAGAAAACAATAGTGATTCCGTCAGTAGCGGCGAGCGAACGCGGAACAGCCTAAACCAAGGAGCTTGCTCCTTGGGGTTGTGGGACGTCTCACATGGAGTTACAAAGGAATATGGTAGGCGAAGAGGTCTGGAAAGGCCCGCGATAGAGGTAAAAGCCCTGTAGCCTAAACCCTGTTCCCTCCGAGACGGATCCCGAGTAGTGCGGGGCACGTGAAACCCCGTATGAATCCGGCAGGACCATCTGCTAAGGCTAAATACTACCTGGCGACCGATAGTGAAACAGTACCGTGAGGGAAAGGTGAAAAGCACCCCGGAAGGGGAGTGAAATAGAACCTGAAACCGTGTGCTTACAAAAAGTCAGAGCCCATTGTAGGGGTGATGGCGTGCCTTTTGTAGAATGAACCGGCGAGTTACGTTTAACATGCAAGGTTAAGGTGAGAAGCCGGAGCCGCAGCGAAAGCGAGTCTGAATAGGGCGATTAAGTATGTGGACGTAGACCCGAAACCGTGTGATCTACCCCTGTCCAGGGTGAAGGTGCGGTAACACGCACTGGAGGCCCGAACCCACGTACGTTGAAAAGTGCGGGGATGAGGTGGGGGTAGCGGAGAAATTCCAATCGAACTCGGAGATAGCTGGTTCTCCCCGAAATAGCTTTAGGGCTAGCCTCGGTGAATGGAGTCGTGGAGGTAGAGCACTGATTGGGTGCGGGGCCCGCAAGGGTTACCAAGCTCAGTCAAACTCCGAATGCCATGGACTTCTTGCCGGGAGTCAGACAGTGAGTGCTAAGATCCATTGTCAAAAGGGAAACAGCCCAGACCATCAGCTAAGGTCCCCAAGTGTGTGTTAAGTGGGAAAGGATGTGGAGTTGCACAGACAACCAGGATGTTGGCTTAGAAGCAGCCACCATTGAAAGAGTGCGTAATAGCTCACTGGTCGAGTGACTCTGCGCCGAAAATGTAACGGGGCTAAACACACCACCGAAGCTATGGCTTGATGCTTGCATCAGGGGTAGGGGAGCGTTGTGTAAGGGTTGAAGGTTGACCGGAAGGACAGCTGGACATTACACAAGTGAGAATGCCGGTATGAGTAACGAAAAGATCAGTGAGAATCTGATCCGCCGAAAGCCCAAGGTTTCCTGAGGAAGGCTCGTCCGCTCAGGGTAAGTCGGGACCTAAGGCGAGGCCGACAGGCGTAGTCGAAGGACAACAGTTTGAAATTACTGTACCACCGTAATCCGCTATGAGCGATGGGGTGACGCAGGAGGGTAGTGACGCGGACTGATGGATGTCCGTCCAAGCAGTGAGGCTGGTGTGTAGGCAAATCCGCACACCATAAGGCTGGGCTGTGATGGGGAGCGAAAATTACAGTAGCGAAGGTCATGATCTCACACTGCCAAGAAAAGCCTCTAGCCAGGAGAAGGTGCCCGTACCGCAAACCGACACAGGTAGGCGAGAAGAGAATTCTAAGGCGCGCGGAAGAACTCTCGTTAAGGAACTCGGCAAAATGACCCCGTAACTTCGGGAGAAGGGGTGCCTCGGTAGGGTGAATAGCCCGAGGGGGCCGCAGTGAAAAGGCCCAAGCGACTGTTTAGCAAAAACACAGGTCTGTGCGAAGCCGCAAGGCGAAGTATACGGGCTGACGCCTGCCCGGTGCTGGAAGGTTAAGGGGAGCGGTTAGGAGGCAACTCCGAAGCTGTGAACCGAAGCCCCAGTAAACGGCGGCCGTAACTATAACGGTCCTAAGGTAGCGAAATTCCTTGTCAGGTAAATTCTGACCCGCACGAATGGCGTAACGACTTGGGCGCTGTCTCAACGAGAGATTCGGTGAAATTTTAATACCTGTGAAGATGCAGGTTACCCGCGACAAGACGGAAAGACCCCATGGAGCTTTACTGCAGCTTGATATTGAATTTGGGTACGATCTGTACAGGATAGGTGGGAGCCGTAGAAGCCGGAGCGCAAGCTTCGGTGGAGGCGCCGTTGGGATACCACCCTGATCGTATCTAGGTTCTAACCTGGTACCCTGAGCGGGTACGGGGACCGTGTCAGGCGGGCAGTTTGACTGGGGCGGTCGCCTCCTAAAGAGTAACGGAGGCGTTCAAAGGTTCCCTCAGAATGGTTGGAAATCATTCGAAGAGTGCAAAGGCAGAAGGGAGCTTGACTGCGAGACCTACAAGTCGAGCAGGGACGAAAGTCGGACTTAGTGATCCGGTGGTACCGCATGGAAGGGCCATCGCTCAACGGATAAAAGCTACCCTGGGGATAACAGGCTTATCTCCCCCAAGAGTCCACATCGACGGGGAGGTTTGGCACCTCGATGTCGGCTCATCGCATCCTGGGGCTGAAGTAGGTCCCAAGGGTTGGGCTGTTCGCCCATTAAAGCGGTACGCGAGCTGGGTTCAGAACGTCGTGAGACAGTTCGGTCCCTATCTGTCGTGGGCGTAGGAAATTTGAGAGGAGCTGTCCTTAGTACGAGAGGACCGGGATGGACGTACCGCTGGTGCACCAGTTGTTCCGCCAGGAGCATGGCTGGGTAGCTACGTACGGACGGGATAAGCGCTGAAAGCATCTAAGCGTGAAGCCCCCCTCAAGATGAGATTTCCCAGTATGTAAGACCCCTTGAAGACGACGAGGTAGATAGGTTGGAGGTGGAAGCACGGCAACGTGTGGAGCTGACCAATACTAATCGGTCGAGGGCTTATCCAATAAACTAACACGCCATTTTCGTTTCGGATTCAGTTTTCAGGAATCAAATTCCTGAAGCATTTACGCTGTAAATGCCCGTTTGGTGGCGATAGCGGAGGGGTTCCACGCGTACCCATCCCGAACACGACCGTTAAGCCCTCCAGCGCCGATGGTACTTGGACCGAAGGGTCCTGGGAGAGTAGGACGCCGCCAAGCACATGAAGCCATTGTTGAGTAATCGACAGTGGCTTTTTTTGTTTTGTGAAAAATCATGATATTCTATAAAAAAGTGGAATTTGCCTGGTGTGATGGAAATCGTCAGATGAGAGATCCTTTTCTAACTGGTGCTTGCTCAACTGCTTCCTTGCAAGCGCTAGTTGGAAAAAGGGAACCTATTTCTCTGAAAAATCAATAATCGTGAGAAATAATTGGAGAAAGGAAACTTAATTGGGAAATATTACTATTTGAGAGGCGAAATGAGCTGAATTAGTTGACCTTTTTCCACTTGGAGCCGCCTAGGGGTTCATGGAGGGACCTCCAGCAACTCAACTGAAACCCCAAGCAGCTACGTTGACCAGGAGGACGGGGAGTTATTTTGTTTTTTAGAATAGAGAGTAAGTAGAAGGATAATCTTCGGAGGCGATGCCATGATTCTTTGGATAAATGGAGCTTTTGGTTCGGGAAAAACTCAAACGGCTTTTGAGCTAAATCGCAGAATCCCGCATTCCTTTGTGTTCGACCCGGAAAATGCCGGCTACTACATACAGAAGAACATACCTTCAAGGCTGAAGAAAAATGATTTTCAAAATTACTCTCAGTGGCGTGAATTTAATTATTCCATGTTACGATATATTGCCTCCGAATTTGAGGGGATCATTATTGTGCCAATGACGATTGTCGAGCCTGATTACTTTAGGGAGATCGTTGGACGACTGAGAGAGGACGGGATCAAGGTGCATCATTACACCTTGTGTGTATCGCGGGATCGGCTCCTGTCCCGGCTGAGAAGCCGTGGAGAAGGAAAACACTCATGGGCTGCCAATCAGATCGACAGATGCCTTAAAGGGCATCAGCATCCTATATTTGCCGAGCACCTGGTTACAGATAATATGAGTATTGAGCAGGTGGCAGAAGCCATAGCCGCCAAACTTCAGATTTCGCTGCTGCCCGCTGCACCAGGGAGGATGATAAGATTTATTCAACGCTTAAAAGTGAAATATCAGCACATTCGTTTGTTTGACAGATGAAGCAGATCTCCCAACTTTTCTTAAGAAACTATTGCTATATACCTCTTTGTTTGATATAATATTTTTTGTTGTCAAATGTTAGTTCTGCATTATGGCCCGTTGGTCAAGGGGTTAAGACACCTCCCTTTCACGGAGGTAACATGGGTTCGAATCCCATACGGGTCACCAATTACATCTTAGAATTCTGGGATGAGAATCCATAGGGTTCGTTGAAGCTTAGGCTTCGTAAGGAATACTTTGCAATCTCGAAACGGAGTGGAGAGTATCCCATACGGGTCATTATTTTATTCAACACACATTTTCACGACTTGCTTTTTTCAACTAACTGTGCTATGATCATTAAGTTGCTTCTTTCATGGAGGCTTAGCTCAGCTGGGAGAGCATCTGCCTTACAAGCAGAGGGTCGGGGGTTCGAACCCCTCAGCCTCCACCATGAGGCTCCAATTGAATATTTTTTACTGACGCGGGGTGGAGCAGCCCGGTAGCTCGTCGGGCTCATAACCCGAAGGCCGCAGGTTCAAATCCTGCCCCCGCAATTTAACCCCAAAAAGTGAAGATATGCTTTGTAGTGTATTCCGATTACTTTCCGGGGACCCTAGTAGTGCTTAATTTGGAACCGTGGTGTAGTTGGCCTAACATGCCTGCCTGTCACGCAGGAGATCGCGGGTTCGAATCCCGTCGGTTCCGCCATCAAAATTTACTTCAGGGATGAGAATCCATCATAGTATTACAGCATAAGCATCAACTGCTATACATACCGTGTGCGGACGTGGCTCAGCGGTAGAGCATCGCCTTGCCAAGGCGAGGGTCGCGGGTTCGATTCCCGTCGTCCGCTCCATAATTTGCGCCCTTAGCTCAGCTGGATAGAGCGTTTGACTACGAATCAAAAGGTCGGGAGTTCGAATCTCTCAGGGCGCGCCATTTTTATTCTAACATCAAATTTTGCCGGCGTGGCGGAATGGCAGACGCGCTCGACTCAAAATCGAGTGGGAAACCGTGGAGGTTCGAGTCCTCTCGCCGGTATCATTTTTACTAAGAACAGTTCATTAGATGAAAAATCTAATGGGCTGTTTTTATTTTAATCACTTCATTCATTCGGTTTGCGGAAGTGACTTTATGGGCATATGAGTTTACGTACGGTTTACCGCTTCGTGACAGTATAACAGAATTCCAATCTGGGCGCGGCAGCATATCCATACCTATATCCGCTGCCGGAGGAACACCCTAAAAATGTCGTTGGGAATTTTACTCCCACGCGGTTTCCTGCGCCAAATGACATTTTTGCTATTCTTGCCTTTACAATACTCCCAAATCTTTATTCAATGAAAAAACAAAGGGAGGCCATAGTTATCACTCCTGATAAGTAATGATGTCATTGCAAAGGACTATATCTTCATATGGTATTTGTTTACGAAAATATATTCAACTGATAGAATAAAACCACAGAAAATCAAAGTGCATCTACTGCTGCCAAAGCTGGATGTAATGGGGAGTTTGGGGGCCGAGGGTTTACCTCCGGCTTCCTTCAGATTCCACCTCGCGACGGACACCCTTGCCTTCAGCTAACAGTTCCTACTGCCAAGCCTGTAGCGGACTTTCACCGCCTAGTTATCGCCCATGCCGGGCACACTATAAAAAGTCCGCAGAATTGTATGATGTACATTCCTACGGACTTTTCGTGTAATACCGGCGAGAGGACTCGAACCTCCACGGTTTCCCGCTCGATTTTGAGTCTCTTTGAAATGTCGGAGACCTAGACGTTACTTAACGTTTATCGTGTATAAGCGAGATAAGGGAAAGTATAACTCCTAACAAAAATAGTACCCCGCTCGCTGTAAAAAAACACTTAGATTGAAATACTCAGAAGAAAATAATATATGCCAAAATCGACTCCCACTCCACTGATGGACTTCAAGCACAAGTGGAACCGCACATACAATTTGAACAAGCATACTTGCCATTCCTAAAACGGAAAAGGAAAGCCCCACAATCATTTTTCTCATATTCAAATACCAATTCTAACAACAAGATGATCTATGATGATGTGTCACTTGATTATGTTGACCCAGAATTAATATGGACAACTAATCCAAACTCTGTACAAAAATCTATTACAGCGGATGGATTAATTACACCACAAGCAACATATGTTAGTAGTGTATATGAATTTTTATATGCTTCGTTAGAAACTTTGCTGATGCAGAAAAGGTTAGTATTAATCTGCCACTTCCGAAGCTGAGCAGGGATATATTGACTTTATGAAAAGAGTAATAGAGCATCACTGGTGAAATCATTATTCACTGATGACAGAGTATTTTCTAAAAATATAAAAGAGGTGTTTATTTATGCTAAAAAAGTTAAAATTATTAAGTTTAATTGTTTGTATGCTCGCCAGTCTTTTAGCTGTCGTTCCTTTGACAGCAAGAGCGGCGGGTACAATTGTAACCTATCCATTACCGTCGAGCTATACCACGACCAGTCAATACACGGTAACAGCAGACTCTACAAATATACCGGTAATCGACACTTCGGAAGTATTTGTAAACTATAATTATTGTAATTTCTCTTTTTCAGGTACTACTACAATCACAATAACAGCAAGCGAGACAATCAATACCTATAATATTTCTCCCAAAGCTTTGGGAATCACTGCAACAAAGAGCGGAAATACACTTACCTTTACACTTTCATCACCAACCTATCTTATAGTTAAAATCAATAACCTGAAAGATCTGGTTATTGCATCAGATGCTCTTGAAACCAATGTACCGGCTTCATCCGGTACAGGTATATACAATGTTAAAACTCAATACGGTGCCGACAGTACCGGTGCCGCTATGGCTACAACTGCAATACAAAACGCCATAAATGCGGCTAACGCAGCAGGTGGCGGTATAGTATACGTTCCAGCCGGAGTTTACAAGAGCGGAAACCTTGTTTTAAAAAGCAATGTTTCGGTTTATCTGGAGGGTGGTTCTGTTATAAGGGGTTCAGGAAATCCAAGCGATTACACTACCCATTTCCATAAGAATTCTCTGAATAAGGATGGAACATGGTTTATTTATACCGAAACAAATGCAAACAATATTAAGATATACGGCAGGGGGACTATTGACGGCAATGGCCATTATATGAGAAATACAAACAATTATTTGAACAATATTCTTGTACCCTTGCAGTGCAGCAACTTCACGGTTGACGGCATAACCATAAGAGACAGCGGTGGCTGGGCTACAATCGTTACAAGATCTAATAACGTAACATTCCAGAATACAAAGCACTTCAACAACAATGAACTTGATTATGAAAATGATGCAATAGACGTTCAAGAGAGCCAGAATGTACTCATAAAGCACACTGTAGCAGTATCGGAGGATGACACCTACTCATTTAAGACATGGGATGTAGCAACTACGGATATAGCTGCAAACTGGCCTGGAAGTCCTGAAAACCAGTCAAATGTAGTTGTGGATGATGCTTTGGCTTGGAGCAGATGTGGAGCATTCAAGGTTGGAGATGGAGTGAAACAGCTTCAGGATGGCATAGTTGTTAAAAACTCTTATGTATACCGGTGCTGGCGTGCTTTAGCAGTAGGTCATCTTTATGGAACTCCAGCAGCACAAAACATCATATTTGACAATATAGATGTAGAAGGCTTCTGGCCAAGATCCGGTGTTCACTCCAGATGGTTTGATCTTTCTGCAAAAACCGGTCCGATAAAAAATGTGGTCTATAATAATATCAATTTACGCGCTTTAGGTGAAGTTTCAATAATGAAGGGTTGGAGTGATACATCTACTGTCTCCGGAGTTACATTAAACAATGTTCGCGTCGGTGGAGTTCCGGCAACTACATTGGCAGAATTGAAAATAACAGATACGAACAGCTATGCTGCAGCTCCCAAATTCAACACATTGAAATTTGAAGCGGAAGGCTATAACCTTAGTTCAGGTGTTATATCCTATGAGGCAAGCACTGATGGTGGGCTGGATGTTGGTGGAGGAAGTAATGGCGACTATATAGCATTTAAAAATGTAGACTTTGGTAGTACAGCTAAAACAAGTATTGATTTGAAGGTTGCATCCGCTAACTCCGGCGGAAGGATCGAATTCCACTTGGACAGTCCTACAGGCACTATGCTGGGTTATTGGACGGCAGAAAGCACAGGCGGATGGCAGACATGGTCAGTCAAGAATATCCCGCTTAATGCCGGGACAGCTGTAGGAACCCATACTGTATATGTTACTTTTGTTAAATCAGATTCAACCACAGTTGCAAATTTAACTTGGTTCCAGTTCAAATAGAATGGAAACTGTTTGATTTAATTGCAATAAGATGGATAAAGGGGTATATCAAATGATATGCCTCTTCATTCAGCTAAAGTTTTTTTCTACGACTGACCAATTAACACACAATATCTACTGGAGCGGGCCGGTCTGTTGTTGTTCTTTCTGAGTTCTTCCTGAGTTCTTCCCAAGTTCTCTCCAACGTCCAAAAATGGCTTCATTTTGACCTGATGCCGGGAACCCTTACGGGGCTTGGGCAAAACCCAAAAAACCGCGAAAAACCTTGATTCTACAAGGATTTTCGCGGTTTTTAAATTCCTCTTCTTGGACTTAACTTCTGCTATCTTCTTAATAACAGTCGCGGCTCAAAATCGAGTGGGAAACCGTGGAGGTTCGAGTCCTCTCGCCGGTATCAAACAAAAGGCTCATGACATTGTACAAAATACAATGTATGAGCCTTTTTTATTAGTGGCTTTAGCCAGTTGAGTACGCGAAGCGTGCGAAACAAAAAACCACCTGCTATGCGGGTGGTGTAGTGATGCTTATAGCAAAAAACCGCCTGATGCGATCGTTATAATAGGAGTGTTCAAGCTACTATGTCTAACGAAAGGAGAAGGTGGTTTTTGTGGCACAAGCCAGAGAAGGCATGGCACAACCCAAGTGGATGTGCAAGTACCCTATCGTATTCACCCCAAAGTATAGACGAAAGGTGATCTACAATCAATACAAAGAAAGTATCCGAGATATCCTAAAGCAACTCTGTGGCTACAAAGGAGTAGAGATTATCGAAGGACACCTCATGCCCGATCATATTCATATGTTGGTGAGTATTCCACCGAAAATGAGCGTCTCGAGTTTTATGGGATATCTGAAAGGGAAAAGTGCGCTCATGATCTTCGATAAGCATGCAAACTTGAAGTATAAGTACGGGAATCGCCATTTTTGGGCAGAAGGGTACTATGTAAGCACGGTAGGTCTCAATGAAGCAACGATTAAAAAGTATATCCAGGAGCAGGAAAGTCACGATATTGCACTGGATAAGCTGAGTGTGAAAGAGTATGAAAACCCCTTTAAGGGGTAGCTGGTAGTCCAAGCACCCCTTCAGGGGTAGGCAAAAGAGGCAAAGGCATAGTGGCTTGAACGAAGTGAAAGCCAGCGCCTTTAGACGCTAGCCGGCACCAGAGGCTTATAGCCTCAGAGCAAACCACCCGTTGGACGGGTGGTTATGATTGTTGCGTGCCCAGCTAAGCACGGATCGTCTAGCCGGTGAAAGTCCGGTCGTGGGAGGGGCCAAGCCCCCACGTAGCTAGGATTCTTGCGCATGGTGAAAGCCGTACGTAAAAGCGAATCGACAAAAGTACCTGTCAGAGATAGGGCGAGCAAACTGCCAGGCCGTAACATGAAGTGAATCCTGCCGCGTTGTCAAAAAGGCCTTGCAAGAGGGAAGAGAGGAAGCCGAGCCTCGAGCAATTGGGTGAAGGCCAAGGAAGCTGTCAAGAACTTGGAGCAACAGGGAAGAATCCTCCAGCGTAAAGGGATCGGCATGGTAGTAAAGAGGATGCAGTGATACTTACGAGACCCTCCCCCACACGGAAATTTTTTTTTTAGGAATCCGTAAAGAGGCGCTCTATAAGTCCAAAAGACGAAATGAACCGCCTGTGGGAAGGGAGTCCGAGGGGCTCATAGTACCAAAGAATCTAAGGACAACATAACCTTAGGGATGGAAGGGGCCCTGCTTTGTTTATGCATTTGGAGGAGGAAAGAGTGAGTGAATGCCAACCGGCTAACGACACCCAAGGAAAAAGTTCAAGAACTCCAAGAAAAGCTAGGTCATGCGGCCAAGGAGAACAAGAAGCGTAAATTTCATGCGCTGTATGACAAGGTCTACTGCCCGGATGTGCTGTGTGAAGCATGGAGACGAGTGAAGGCAAATAAGGGAGCGGCAGGAGTAGATGCGGTGACGCTGGCAGACATCGAGGAACGAGGAGAAACGAACTTCCTTAAGACCTGTGAGCGAGAATTGAAAGAAGGCAGCTACCATCCGCAGCCCGTGCGGCGGCACTATATCCCAAAGAAAGACGGGAAGCCAAGGCAAATGGGCATACCCACCGTGCGCGATCGAGTCATACAAATGGCAACGAAACTTATCATTGAACCCATCTTTGAAGCGGATTTTGAGGACGTATCCTTCGGATTTCGCCCGAAGCGAAGTGCAAAACAAGCATTGGAACGAATCCGGAAAGCCTGCAACCGTAAAGGAAATTGGGTAGTCGACGTCGATATCCAAGGCTACTTCGACAACATTAATCAAGAGAAGCTCATGAAGCTGGTACAGATGCGTATCAATGACAGGAGAATCTTGAAGTTAATACGGAAATGGCTTCAGGCGGGGGTTATGGAAGAAGGAAACGTGAGGCGTTCCGATTTAGGGACACCACAAGGTGGCGTCATCTCACCGCTACTCGCGAATATCTATCTGAACTACTTTGACCGGCTATGGGAAAAACACGGAAGTGGAGTGGGAGAACTGACCAGGTATGCAGACGATTTTGTAGTGGTCTGTAAAACCAAAAAGGACGCCGAACATGCGTATGAACTTATCCGCAGAATCATGGAACGTCTGGAACTCACGCTACACCCAACCAAAACCCGCATTGTCGGTCTATGGACAGGAGACGAAGGATTCGACTTCTTAGGAATGCACCACCGAAAAACGAAAGCAGAAACGTCTCAAGGGAAGGTATACTATACCACGCAGCAGTGGCTAACGAAGAAGGCAGAGGAACGTATTCGAGGCGTGGTCAAAGAAAGACTAGCCTCTCCGAGCATGCGCTCAAGAACGTTCGCGGAACAGGTGGAATGGCTCAATCCAAAGATTCAAGGATAGAGAAATTATTACTACACGAATTACAGCCAAAAGAGATTAGCTAAGTTGGATTGGTATATTCTGCAGAGATTAACCAGGTGGTCACGTACGGTTTGATGAGGAGGGGCTGGTTTGAATCCAATCCCTTTACTCTAGTGACTTCATCGTATGGAGCGTTCTGCGCGTCATGCCATTTTATTGCACCAAAACTATAATAGCTGATTGAGCTTGCTTTCAGGCTCTTCACCATTCTCTATACGTTTTATATTATTTATAAAGAAATCATATCTTTTTTTATGAAATTTTCGGCCATCAGGCATTCCTGCTGTATGGGGAGTAAGTATCACATTACCCAGATTCCGGAGCTCACTGTCAATAGGAAGCGGTTCAGATTCAAACACATCCAGGCATGCGCCTGAAATATCCCCGTTTTTTAATGCATCAATCAAGTCTCTTTCGTTGACAATCCCGCCGCGGGCTGTATTGATAAAAAGAGTGGTATTTTTCATTTTTTTGAATGCTGCTTTGTTGATCAGCTGTTTGGTTTGCTCATTCAAGGGTACATGTACACTGACTATATCCGATGTGCTTAGAAGAGTATCGAAATCCGTCATTTTTACAATACCGTCAGATTGTACGGCGGCCTTTCTTGCATAAGCCTGCACATTCATATCAAAAACCCTGCAAAACGCAGCTACTTTTTTTCCGATAGCGCCAAAACCGATAATCCCAATCGTTTTGCCCTTTAATTCACTCCCTGTATAGTCCAATTGGCTTTCATCCATCTTGTTTTTCATGAAAGTATCAAGAAACGGTATGTTTTTATAATAAGACAATATCAGTGCCATTACGTGCTCGGCCACTGCCTGCGCATTCACTCCTGCAGCATTGGCCACCCAAATGCCGAGCTGTGTACAGGCAGGGACATCTACATTATCAAATCCTGCACCCGTCTGTACCAACTTTAATTTTTTCGCGATAGAAAGCAGGCTGTGATCCACTTTAATATGTTCAGGGATGATTACCTGGCAATCTTCAATATGATGCAGCATTTCTTTTCCGGGCGGGACAACTACAACGTTCCAGTCTTGCGGAAAATACTTTGCAATATTTGATTTTGCGGTCTCGTTAAAATGGCCGACGATGAGAATCTTCATTGCTAAACCACCTTTCATAACCTTTACCATTCTAGCAGCAATCAGGACGAGGACTCTCCGTGAAAAAACATTTGACCCCTCGTCTTTATTAATGATAATTTTAAACATAAAGAATAATGTTGTAAAACTCAAATATTTTGTGAACTATATTAATTATTTCTATATATTAAGGAGATATTTTATGTATTTTCCTGGGATTGAAGCGTTTTTAGCTATCGTACGGACCGAGAGTATAAGCAAAGCGGCCGAATTGCTGCACCTGTCACAAGCTACGGTAAGCTATCGGTTAAAGACATTGGAGCAGGAAATGGGCGGCCTTTTGGTTGAGCGAAGAAAAGGGGCACCCAAAATCAGTCTGACCCCAAAAGGGGAAAACTTTTTTAGCATTGCGGAAAGATGGGATGCTCTCTGGAGGGAAACACAAATCTTACAGGCTAGCGGTTCGCAGTTAAGTCTGGCAATAAGCGCTGCCGAAAGTATAAGTCACTTTGTTTTGCCTCCTGTATATAGAATGCTTAATCAGTATTCCCCGTCAATCCGACTGCAAATTCGTACGCAACATACTCAGGAGGCTTTTGATAGTATTGAGCGGCGCGAGATGGATGTGGCGTTTGTAGTGCGGGAAATCGTGTCGCCTAGTGTCACTGTTAAACCGTTTTTTACTGAAGAAATAGTGCTGTTGCGCCTGGCTGTGCCGGGGCGGCAGGCTGGAGATACTGTGGAAATGGAAGAACTGGCGGCAGAGCACGAAGTCTTCATAAATTGGAATAGAGAGTTTCAATTCAGACATGACCAGTGGTGGGACCCTCTTTGCCCGTCCCGTGTTCATCTGGACACAGCGGGACTAATCACTACTTTTTTGAAGGACGCCAGACAATGGACGATCGTTCCCGCTTCGATTGGCGCACATATGATGCGGATGGGAGATTTTGTTCTTCAGAAACTATCGGTATCGGTGCCTCCAAGAACATGCTATAAGGTAACTCATAAGTTTCCAAACCAGGCTTTACACGAGCCCCTTCGTATTCTTGATAACTATCTGCAAAATGTATTTGGAATACAATGATCTGACCTGTCGAGATATTAGTTGCAATTGATTATGGGCCTGCAAACTGAAGCTTAAAAATGATTTACCTTGCCAGGAAATGGAGAATTTTGAAGTCTTCATGACGAAATTTTTGCAGGCTTGTTATAATAAAAGTAATGGAAGTAAGGAACCGAGAAATGGAGTGAACAGTATGGCGGATTCTTGGAATAAATCCTACACACTCATGCACAAGAATGAACCCGTGGCTGAGATTGAACTGGATGAAGCGACAGTCTCTATTTCAGCAATTGGACAAGTGTATGCGAAGCAGCATGTACCCGTTGGGATACCTGTTAAGAAAGGTAAAATAGACCGTGCGGGATTGAATGAATGGTGGAGAGGCCGTGCAATTCCGGCTAGCCGGGACGGGATTAAAGAAGCGCTGCTTGAACTGAACTTGTCTGCGACACAAAAACTGCTGGATAAAAGCTACGGACTCAGCTTGTCCGATCAATATTGGATTCGCCCGTCAGCCTCGGCGTTAAAGTGGAACACCATTAACTTTTTCGGCAATCCCTTTTCGGAGGATGTGGGGAATGTGTTGTTCGGGAAAGGCTCGTCAGATGCTGTGAGCCTGGTGTCACCGGACAATACCTCCGATGGCTGGCTGAAAAAGAAATGGGCCATTATTAATGGCAAACGTTGTTTGATCAAAGGGGGAAGCGGGGCCACCCAGCAAGAACCATACAATGAGGTAATTGCCAGCAAGATCATGGAACGGCTCGGAATTCCCCATGTCCCCTATACGCTGATGGAGCAAGAAGATTACCCATATAGTGTGTGTGAAAACTTCATTACCCCTCAGACAGAACTTATTACCGCCTGGTATGTGATGCACACCCAGCAAAAGCCGAATCATGTTTCGGTGTATCAGCATTACGTGAGCTGCTGTGAGGAGCTGGGCATTCCCGGCATTGTTAAGGCGCTTGACCAGATGATGGTAGTGGACTACCTGATTGCCAATGAGGATCGTCATCAGAACAATTTTGGTGTGATTCGCCATGCAGAGACGCTGAAGTGGATTGGGCCATCGCCGATTTATGATAGCGGATCATCGCTTTGGTTTTCCAAGCCGCTCGGCTTGATTCGTGCAGATGGTAAGCTGACCTGCAAGCCGTTCAAGCCGGATCATAGTGAGCAGATCAAGCTGGTGACCTCCTTCGATTGGCTGGACTTGTCTGCACTGGACGGCATTGAAGAAGAGGTGCAGGATATTTTCCGTGATTCGCTCTTTGTGGACGAAGCCCGCTCAAATGCTATTTGCCAGGCTCTGCGCGGGCGAATTGAGCGTTTGCTGGAGATTATTCATACTCGTGGACCACAGACATGGGTGGATGACCATAGTACCGATGTGAAAGAGAACATTGCGTACAGTGGTCTGCAGGAGGAAGAAGATTAGTGGGAAAGATAGATATATGGTGGATTTTCGCCCAAATCCTTGAAGAATGGGGTAAGCAAGCGTACTGAGTTCCGTTCCTTTGGAGCGGTTTTCTTTTTTCATAGGTTGTCCCGCATTATCCGGAGATTCAAGCTGGCAGGGTTGGTGTTCCGGGGGCTGAGCGGATCTTAATGCAATCTTAATGCGGCAGCCAAAGTCATAATACGATGCTGATTTTGCACATGTTATACTAAGTAGATGAAGGCGTGTGCAACCAAAGTGATAAGCAGAAAGCGGGCAGGGGATGGAGATCAATCAGACCGGTGACGGTTCCATACTTGAACAGTTAACAGGCATGAAGACAGGACGACGAAGAGGAAGGCTGAAAATTTTTATTGGGTATGCGCCGGGTGCAGGAAAAACCTGTGCGATGCTGAAGGCGGCCCATGAGGAGCAAAAAGAGGGGACCGATGTGGTAGGCGGGTTTATAGAAACCCATGCCCGGCCGGATACTCTGGCTATGCTGGAAGGCCTGGAGCTTGTACCTCCAATAAAAATGTCCTATGAAGCTTCTGTCATTCCGGAATTTGACCTGGACCGTGCACTCCAGCGCAGCCCTGAGCTTATTTTGCTGGACGATTTGGCTCATGCGAACACGGCCGGATGCCGCCACAAAAAAAGATATCAGGACGTGGAGGAGCTTCTCCGCGCGGGAATTCATGTCTATACGACGATTAATGTCCAGCAGATTGAGAGCCTGACGGACATTGTCTACTCTATTACCGGTATGACTGTTCAGGAACGCATTCCGGATAGCGTATTCGATAGTGCGGATCAGGTGGAATTGGTTGATATTGAACCTAATGACTTAATAGACCGTTTGAATAAAGGGAAAATTTATCGTGACAATGCTGATGAACAGGCAATAGGGCAGTTGTTCACCAAGGAGAAGCTGACGGCGCTGCGTGAAATTGCTCTGCGCAATACGGCAAGCCAGCTAAACCGGATCGCCATACAAATTAGTGAACAGGCGAAGAAAAATGATTATGATACCAAAGATCATATTTTGGTCTGCCTATCCTCGGCCGCTTCCAATAAGAAAGTGATCAGGGCGGCTGCGAGAATGGCTGAAGCCTTCCATGGACAGTTTACGGCACTTTTTGTAGAAACACCGCAAACCCAAAAATTAACCCAAAAAAACAAAACCGAGCTGAGGGATAATTTAAGGCTGGCTGAGCAAATGGGGGCGAATATCGCGACGGTGTATGGAGAGGATGTTCCGGGACAGATCGCGGAATATGCCAAAACAAGCCGGGTTTCCAAAATTGTCCTCGGCCGCTCTCCCTTTAAAAAGAGAGGGTATGCTAAATCTAATCTCGTAGATAAGCTCACCACTCTGCTTCCCAATATTGAAATCTATATTATTCCCTATACTCAACCCTCTTTTTACAAAAGATTACCTCTATACGCGAGATATCCCAAGCTGTCGCTGGCAGATACCAACAAGACGATTGCCATTCTAGTGGTCTGCACCCTGATCGGCATCTGGTTTCGCTATCTGGGGTTTCTGGAATCCAATATTATTACTGTATATATTCTGGGGGTTCTGTTAAGCGCAATTGTGACCAAGGGAAGGGTGTACAGCGCCGTTTCTTCGGTGATGAGTGTGCTTGTGTTCAATTACTTTTTTACCGAGCCTTACTATTCTCTGAATGCGTATGAAGCAGGGTATCCGGTTACTTTTCTGGTGATGCTGGCGGCCTCGTTCATAACCAGTACACTGACCATGCGGGTAAGCGAGCAGGCCCGTCAATCCGCACAAAAAGCCTACCGGACGGAGGTTCTTCTGGAAACCAGCCGGAAGCTGCAGCAGGCGAAGGATTCCCCGGCGATCATTGATGAAATGGCCCATCAGATGGTTAAGCTGCTGGACAGGACGGTTATTTTTTATTCGGTTCAGGAAGGCGCATTGAGCACACCGCTGATTTTTCCAAAGGAAGGCTCTGAAGTTGATCCGCATACGTACACGGGCAGCAATGAACGTGCCGTTGCAGATTGGGTATTGAAGAACAACAAGCGTGCGGGAGCGACCACGGATACATTTTTTGGCGCAAATTGCCTGTATCATGCTGTGCGCGGAGGCGACACGGTTTTTGCAGTGGCCGCTATTGTGATGGAGCAGGAAGAGCCATTAGAGGTTTTTGAGAAGGGCCTGATGATTGCCATGCTGGGAGAATGTGCACTTGCGCTGGAAAAAGAAAAACTGAACGAAAAACAAAAAGAAATTTCCATGCAAATTCAGCAGGAGCATCTGCGTGCCAATCTGCTCCGCTCGATCTCTCATGATCTGCGGACCCCCCTTACCAGCATCTCGGGGAACGCAGGAATTCTGGTGGGAAATTCCGGGGTCCTTAGCGAGGAACAGAAAAAAGGACTGTACACGGATATTTATGATGACTCTATCTGGCTGATTCATTTGGTGGAAAATTTGCTGTCGATCAGCCGGATTGAAAATGGCACACTGAATCTTAATTTTCAGGCAGAATTAATGGAGGAGGTGATCTCCGAAGCACTCCTTCACGTGAACCGCAACAGTGAGAAGCATGTGATTCACACGAAACTCGATGATGAGCTTCTTATGGCCCGGATGGATTCCCGGCTGATTGTGCAGGTTCTGATCAATATTGTGGATAACGCCATTAAGTATACCCAACAGGGTTCCCACATTACGGTTTCGGCCAGACAGGACGGGCATCGGGTCATTGTGGAAATCTCCGATGATGGTCCGGGTATTTCTGAGGAAGCCAAGGCCAGGCTGTTTGAGATGTTTTATACAGCGGATAACATTCGCGGGGATGGCCGCCGTGGCCTGGGCCTGGGGCTGTCTTTGTGCAAGTCCATTGTGAATGCCCATGGAGGGACGATAGGCGTGAGGGATAATGTCCCCAAAGGCACGGTATTTTATTTCACCCTGCACGCTGAGGAGGTCAATGTTCATGAATAAGCCTTTAATTCTTGTCGTGGAGGACGACAAGCCCATCCGCAAGCTGATTACAACCACGCTGGAGACCCAAGGGTATAAATATCATACGGCTGAGACGGGCGAAGCCTCCATATTAGAAGCGGTATCCAGCCAGCCGGAGCTGATGATCCTCGACTTGGGGTTGCCGGATATGGATGGTGTGGACATCATTAAAAAGATCCGCACATGGTCGAATTTGCCGATTATCGTGGTCAGTGCACGCAGCGAAGACCGGGACAAAATAGAGGCGCTGGATGCGGGGGCGGATGATTATCTGACCAAGCCCTTCAGTGTGGAGGAACTGCTGGCCAGACTGCGGGTCAGTCTGCGGAGAATCCGGTACGACAGTGACAAGCTTCTCAAGGATGCATCCAGCTTCGTCAACGGAAACCTGAGGATTGATTATGCCGCCGGATGCGTATGGATCGGTGAAGAAGAAATCCATCTGACCCCAAGTGAATACAAGCTTCTGTGTCTGCTGGCCAAAAATGTAGGCAAGGTGCTGACCCATAATTATATCCTGCATGAAATTTGGGGCAGTCCTACCGTGGATATCCCTTCCTTGCGGGTATTTATGGCAACCTTAAGGAAAAAAATCGAAAAAACCCCCGCGCAATTCAAGTATATTCAAACACATATCGGAATTGGCTACCGGATGCTTCAAGTCGGTGACGATAGCTGACCGGTTTTAATTTAACCTGCGTGATCAACCATGCCCTTTTGAGGGCATGGTTTTTTGGCGTTCCACTTCCCATTTGAATCTTTAGATGATCTTAATACCTCCAAGAAAACCCTAACCCTAAACTTATGGCGGAAGTGTTACTCTGAATCTCGGAAGCAAAAGCATAAGTCGGGCTGGCGGATCAGGAAAGAGGTGGTGGGGGATGGAAGGATTGTTAAGAAACACGGGGCTGATCTCAATTCTGCTGGTGGTGCTGTATTCGATAAAAAAACTATACGATGTTGCCGACATGCGGAAGGCGGGAGTGCAAGGCTGCTATGAAAATAAAGACATTTATAAAGCGGCCCGAAAGTTCGCCCAGGGAGCGCCCGAGGACGAGGTTAGAGAAATCCTGTCAGGCAGCTATGAGCTGGACGGCAGGCAAATCGGGCAGACGATGCTGCTGGCGCTGGCTTCCCGGCAGGATAGGGATGGAGGTTATGCAGCCTTCCTCAAGGCTGTGAACCAGGTGCTGGGCGAAGACAGATACTACGTTTGACAAGGGGTTAACCTCAGAAAGAAGGGAAATGATGGGCCAGAATGCCATGGTATTGGTGTTCGCTCCTAACCCGGCCGGAGAACAGTTTGTACTAACGCTAAGTGAGGAGAACAAGTCGTTTGCTGCTCTGGCATGCAGTCCGGGTGAACGAGAACGCCTGCAAGAATTGGGAGTATTGAATGTTATTGATGCAGACATTAAAAAGAAGCAGTTAGGGCAGCTGCCAATAAATGAGTTCACCGCAGTGTATTTTTTTGAAGAAGCACTCGGCCCATGCTGTGAGTTGCTTGAGCTCATCCGCCAATGGACACACGGAACCATTTACATCATCACGAAAAATCATTACCCGCAACTCATTTATAAGGCACTGGGTGCAGATTTCGTGATTCGAACGACCAGCAATAACCATTCTTTTTTGCTGGATAAATGAAAATTTCAGAAGGAGGTCTATACACATGTTGGACATTTATATGATTGCCGCACTAATCATACTCACCCTGCTCATGGTCGGGCTGGCGCAATGGGCTTCCGGAACCATCGATAAAGGGAGTGACCAAGGATGATGTGGGTACTGGGAATAATCGTAGCAGCTCTCTTTGTGTATTTAACTTACGCGCTGATTAATCCGGAAAAATTCTAGTAACGATTTCAGGAGGGATTTAAGTGACCATGATTTCTTATATCGCAATTGCTATAACCTTATTGCTCTCCTTGCTGCTTGCCCGTCCTGCGGGACTGTATATGGCTCAAGTCTTCAATTATGAGCGAACAGGGCTGGACCGCTGGTTCGGCTGGCTGGAGAAACCGATTTATGCGATTGGCGGAATACGTAAGGAGAACTATAACTGGAAGCAATACGCTCTGGCTGCGGTCCTCAGCAATGCAGTGATGATGCTGCTGGTCTATCTGATTTTCAGGTTTCAGGGTGCGCTGCCGTTAAATCCAAGCGGGATTGCTTCGATGGAGCCGACACTTGCTTTTAATACGGTAATCAGCTTTATGGCAAATACTAATCTTCAGCATTACAGCGGCGAAAGCGGGCTATCCTATCTGTCGCAAATGCTGGCTATCGTATTTATGATGTTTACCTCCCCCGCTACCGGGCTTGCTGTGGGAATCGCCATTATCCGCGGTTTGACCGGGAAACCCCTGGGGAACTTCTTCGTGGATATGGTCCGGGCAATCACCCGGATTCTGCTGCCGATCTGTTTTGTCCTGGCATTTGTTTTCGTGGCTCTTGGTGTGCCCCAAACGCTGGAGCCTACTGCTCTGGGCCATACGCTGGAAGGTGTGACACAAGAGATCGCGCGCGGTCCTGTAGCCTCTTTCCTGTCCATTAAAGAGCTGGGCAACAACGGCGGCGGATTCTTTGGTGTCAATTCTGCCCATCCTTTCGAAAATCCGGATGCGGTCAGCAACCTGCTGCAAATTCTGCTCATGCTGCTGCTGGGTACGGGGCTTCCTTTTACCTACGGGAAAATGGTCGGCAATAAAAAACAGGGCCGGGTGCTGTTCGTATCGATGGCCATGATGTTCATAGTCTTCCTGGGGATTTCGCTGGCGAGTGAAAATGCAGGAAATCCGGCCGTCAACGCTCTGGGGATTCAGCATCAGCAAGGCTCCATGGAAGGGAAGGAGGCCAGGTTCGGCGTTGCCCAGTCTGCCCTGTACTCGGTTGTTACGACAGCATCAGAGACAGGAGCGGTCAATACGATGCATGATACGCTGACGCCTATAGGCGGATTGATTACGATCGGCAATATGATGCTGAATACAGTATTTGGCGGTGTCGGGGTAGGCTTTGTTAACGTGCTAATGTATACGATGATTGCCGTATTTCTATCGGGTCTGATGGTAGGACGAACACCGGAGTTTCTTGGTAAAAAAATAGAAGGTAAGGAAATGAAGCTGATTGCAGTCACGCTGATTATCAATCCGATGCTTATTCTGCTGCCTACGGCCCTGGCGCTGCTCACCCAGTCCGATACCCTTTCGAATCCCGGCTTTCACGGGCTGACACAGGCGCTGTATGAATTCACTTCCGCTGCCGCCAACAATGGCTCCGGTTTTGAGGGGCTTGGCGATGCAACGCCGTTCTGGAATATCTCCACCGGAATTGTGATGTTCCTTGGCCGGTATTTCTCCATCATTGCGATGCTGGCTGTAGCCGGTTCACTGGCAGCCAAGAAAACTGTACCGGAAACCTCAGGGACGTTCCGTACGGACAAGGCTCTGTTTGGTACTGTTTTTCTGGGTACGGTACTGATTGTCGGGGCATTGACATTCTTTCCGGCGCTTGCACTGGGACCGATTGCTGAATTCTTGACGCTGAAACCTTAGAGGCTATGGATGGAGGAAAGAAAAATGAGTACAAAGAAAAGTGCAATCAATAAAGATATCGTCATTCAGGCTGCCAAGCAGGCGTTTATTAAGCTGGACCCGCGCATTATGCTGCGCAATCCGATCATGTTTGTGGTGGAGATCGGCTTCATCATTACCTTATTTCTTGTATTTGTGCCTGATGCATTTGGCGGGGATGTCTCCACGGGCTTTAATCTTGCGGTAGCGTTCATTTTGCTGTTCACGGTACTCTTTGCCAACTTTGCGGAAGCACTGGCTGAAGGCCGGGGCAAGGCGCAAGCTGATTCCCTCAAAAAATCAAAAAAAGAGATCACCGCAAACAAGGTGAGCGGAAGCTCGGTCAAAGAAGTGCCTTCCACGGAACTGCGCAAAGGCGATGTTGTTATTGTGGCCCAGGGTGAAATGATTCCGGGTGACGGGGAAGTTATTGAGGGCCTGGCCTCGGTCGATGAATCGGCCATTACGGGCGAATCTGCTCCGGTGATCAAAGAGGCTGGCGGTGACTTCAGCTCTGTAACCGGAGGAACCAAGGTAATCAGCGACCGGATTAAGGTCCGCATTACCAGTGATCCCGGAGAGTCTTTTCTGGACCGGATGATTTCTCTGGTGGAAGGGGCCAAACGTCAAAAAACACCAAACGAGATTGCGCTAAATACCGTGCTGGTCAGTCTGACGATTATTTTCCTGATTGTAGTCATTACGCTGCCTTTCTTTGCCGATTATCTGGATATCCGCCTGGAAGTTCCTGTGCTGATTGCCCTGCTGGTCTGCCTGATTCCCACCACCATCGGAGGGTTGCTGTCGGCCATCGGTATTGCCGGAATGGACCGGGTCACACAGTTCAATGTATTGGCTATGTCCGGTAAAGCGGTGGAAGCATCCGGGGATATCAACACGATCATTCTTGATAAAACAGGGACCATTACTTACGGAAACCGCATGGCCAGTGAATTTATCCCGGTAGGCAAGCACTCCCTGCAGGATGTGGCGGCTTGGGCAGCCTTAAGTTCAGTTCGCGATGAGACGCCTGAGGGGCGGTCTGTGCTGGAGCTGCTGAAGAATCAGAATCTGTCTTTTCAGGAGTCCGTTGCTGATGGTGCGGAATTCGTGGAGTTCAAGGCGGAGACCCGCATGAGCGGCATTGACCTGCCGGATGGACGCCATATCCGCAAGGGGGCGGTAGATGCGGTAAAGCAATGGGTCGCCGGCCAGGGCGGGATCATCCCGGACGATTTGCAGGCTAACAGCAACGCTATTGCGTCGGCGGGGGAACACCGCTTGCTGTCGCGGTCGATCAGACGATATACGGCCTCATTTACCTGAAGGATACTGTAAAACCAGGGATGCGGGAACGGTTCGAGCAGATGCGGAAGATGGGAATCAAGACGATTATGTGTACGGGGGACAATCCACTGACAGCTGCGACTATAGCCGCTGAGGCTGGAGTGGACGATTTCATCGCCGAAAGCAAACCGGAAGATAAAATTGCAGTTATCCGCCGTGAACAAGCGGAAGGCAAGCTGGTAGCCATGACCGGTGACGGCACTAATGATGCTCCTGCCTTGGCCCAGGCCGATGTGGGGATTGCCATGAACAGCGGAACGGTTGCTGCCAAGGAGGCCGCCAACATGGTGGACCTTGACTCCGATCCTTCCAAAATTATTGAAGTGGTCTCTATCGGCAAGCAGCTGCTGATGACCCGCGGAGCATTAACTACATTCAGTATTGCGAATGATATCGCCAAATATTTTGCGATTATTCCAGCGATGTTCATGGTGGCGATTCCTGAAATGGAAGTCTTGAATGTGATGAGACTGCATTCCCCTCTGTCTGCCATCCTTTCGGCCTTGATCTTTAATGCGGTGATTATTCCGCTGCTGATTCCGCTGGCGATGAAAGGGGTAGCTTATAAGCCGATGAGCTCGTCACAGCTTCTGAGCCGCAACCTGATTATTTATGGCTTGGGCGGTGTGATTGTCCCGTTTGCCGGCATTAAGCTGATAGACTTGGTTGTCCAATTCTGGGTATAGAGAGGATGAATGCGGTATGAAGACTATCGCTGTTTCAATAAGAACAACTGTCGCACTCATGATTATTATTCTGGCGTATCAGCTGGTTGTGACGGGAATTGCCCAGGCAGTCATGCCGGATAAGGCGGATGGAAGCCTGATCTATAATGATAAACATGAAGTCATTGGCTCCAAATGGATCGGACAGAATTTCACGTCCCCGGGTTACTTCCATGGCCGGATCTCTAGTATTGAATATAACGCGGTTTCCTCAGGTACGCCGAACTATGCACCTTCCAATCCGGATATGCTTGAACGCACGAAGGCGTCAGTAGAGGCCTGGAAGTCGGAGAACCCCGGGATTCCCGTGTCTGAATTGCCGGTGGATCTGATCACCAATTCCGGCTCCGGATTAGATCCGCACATCAGTGTGGAGGCGGCGCAGGTTCAAATCCCGCGTATCAGCCGAAGCACTGGCATACCTGAAGAACAATTGAAGGAATTGGTAGCCAAGCATACCCAGGAAAGAGAACTAGGAGTCTTGGGAGAGCGGGTTGTCAATGTGCTCCTGCTCAACATCGATGTGCAGAAGACGGTGAATGGAAAATAAATCGGAACGTGAGGAATGGACAAGGTGGAAAACTTCAAGCGGAAAAGTCCGGAGGAAATCTTGTTATCCATCTCCAAGCTGCATCGCGGACGGTTGAAAATTTTTATTGGTGCAGTAAGCGGGTCGGGCAAAACCTATCATATGCTGCGGGAAGGAACAGCGCTCCAGCAGCAGGGAATAGATGTCGTCATCTGTGCGGTATCCACGCTCCAGCGTCCTGAAACGATTGAACAAATCGGGCAGCTCGAACGGATCCCGAGCATTCATTGGGTCCACGACGGCACGGAAAAAAAGGATCTGAATGTGGAAGCCTTAATCCAGCGGAATCCGGAGGTGGTGCTGGTGGATGGCCTGGCGCACCGGAACCGTCCAGATGCGGTGCATAAGACCAGACTGGAAGATATCCACTTTCTGCTGGGTCACGGAATCAGTGTAATGACTACGGTAAACGTATATGAGCTGGAAGGCGTAAGGGAACTGGCCCAGAAATATATGGGGATTGAGGTGGAGGAGACTGTCTCTGCCCATACACTGGAGCTTGCAGATGAAATCCGTCTGATTGATGTAACGCCTGAAACGCTGCTCCAGCGTGTCTCGGAAGGGCATGTGCGCAACAGCAAAACCGCCGCACTGTTTCAGCGGGGAACGCTGGGGGTGCTGCGCGAGCTGGCTCTGCGGCTTGTGGCGGAAGGGGTGAATGACTCCCTGGAGAAGCACCGTGAGCAGATGGGAATGCTCGGTCCGTCCGGCGCGGCGGAACGCATCCTGGTCTCCACCCAATATCACTGGAACGGCTCGATTTATGTCCGGCGCGGCCAGCAGGTGGCGAAACGGCTGAACGGTGAACTCATTATCATTACCTTTACGAACCCAAAACGTCCGCTGACGAAAGAGCAGGCAGCTTTTAAGGAGTCGCTCGTTAAGCTTGTCCGGAAGGTCGGGGCAGCGTTCGAAGAACTGCCTTTCCATTCCCGGAGAAGATTGCCGGAGCGGCTGATCCAGTATGCGCTTGAACATAATGTTACCAGGATTATGCTGGGCCATTCCCGGCAGTCGAGGTGGCAGGAGTTCTGGCAAGGCTCTGTTGTCAATGACATCATCCGGAAGTCCAGGAATATGGATATCTTCATGGTTGCCGACCGGGCGGAGCACCAAGGGGAGCGGATCCTGCCCGCAAAACTGGCCGTTCCCGCGGATAACCCGCTGTATCACCGGTTAAGCTCACGGGAAGTAGACGAAAAAATCGGGCGGATCCGGCGGGGGCGGTTCAAGGTCTTTATTGGTGCGGCACCCGGAGTAGGCAAAACCTATACCATGCTGCGGGAAGGCAATCATCTGCTCAAGAAGGGAGTGGATGTTGTTATCGGCCTGCTGGAAACGCACGGCCGGCAGGAAACGGGCCAGCAGGTGGCTGAACTGCCGCTTATCGAACGGGCAAAAATCAAATATTCAGAAACTGTGCTGGAGGAAATGGATACCGGGGCCATCCTGAGGCGCAACCCTGAAGTAGTACTGGTCGATGAGCTGGCTCACACTAACGTTCCCGGGAGCAAGTACAAAAAGCGTTATGAAGATGTAATGGAAATTCTGAACGCGGGCATTTCCGTGATTTCAACCGTCAATGTGCAGCATCTGGAAAGCTTGAATGATGCGGTGGCCCAAATCACCGGGGTTCGTGTGAGGGAAACCGTCCCGGATTCCATTCTCCGGCTGGCGGATGAGGTGGAGCTTATCGATGTGGCGCCACAGGCGCTGCAAGCCCGCATGAAGGACGGGAAGATTTATGCCCGGGAAAAAATCGATCAAGCGCTGGACAACTTTTTTAAAATAGGGAATTTGATTGCCTTGAGAGAGCTGTCGCTCCGGGAAATTGCCGATGACGTAGATGAACGGCTGGAGGCATGGGAACGTGTCAGCTCTCTGCGCGGGCCCTGGAATAAGCAGGAGGTTATTTTTGTCTGTGTGAAGCTTAGCCAGAGTGCCGGGAAACTAATCCGCCGGGGATTCAGGACGGCTTTCCGGTTGAAGGCGGATTGGATTGTTGCTTATGTACATTCAGCGAAAGAACTGACCGAGGACGAGCTGAAAATGAAAGCGAGCATTGAAAACCTGACCCTTCGGCTGGGCGGAAAATTTGAAATGATCTCCTCATCAGGGCCTTCATCAAGGCTTGCGGAGGTCATTCAGGCGAAAGCTGACGAACACCATGCCACCCAGCTTATTATCGGCCAATGTGACCGACCGGCATGGAAGCGGTTATGGGAAGGCACGATCATCAAAAAACTGCTGCGCACCGCAAGGCATATGGATATTCTGATTGTTGCCAACTACGATCCTCACATCAAGCGGGATATTCTTCCTGAGGCTTCTGCGCATGAGTAATGCTGCCGTGCCTGGACTTGGCTATGCCAATCAGCCCTGCACCGGTGATCGTGATGGCGCATAACAAGGCAAAGACGGGAAATCCGGCCTGTACTCCGAAATGGCCCAGCAGGCGGGTTCCTGCTAATGGCCCGGCGATGGTCCCCGCCTTGATCAATTCCGAGCAGCCGAAATACAGGCCTTTGACCTCTGCTCTGGCCAGCTCATCCACCAAGGCATCGAAGCGGGCGCCGATCAGCAGCTCTCCCACACTGAAGAGGACGATAAATGCAAGGAGCGGCAGCACAGCAGGCGGTAAGATAAAGGGCAAAAAGCTTAGGCCGATCAGCAAATTGCTGACAAGCACGACGGTAAAGGGATTCCAGCCGGAGATCCAGCGCAGCAGCACAAATTGGGCAGCGAGGATGATCAGGGCATTGGCAGATAGAAGGGTGGAGTACAGTTGAACGCCATTCGTTAAAGCACTGGTGTTAGCCAGATACTGCGAAACGGTTGCATTCAGCTGGGAATAACCGAAGAAAGAGAAGCTCATGCCGGCCAGCAGCAGAAGGAAAACATGATCTTTGCGGATTATGGTGAAGGCTCGCGGGCGGGGGAGCGGTACGGGCGGCGAAGCTGGTGCTCCGGCCGGCATATCCCGGAAGAAAAACCGGGTTGATACCCCATATAGAATATACAGAATGCCTAGGATCACGTAGGGAAACAGTGTCAGCTTCATATTGAAGAGCAAACTTAGGAGGGGGCCGATAAAAGCTCCCAGATTAATCGCGGAATATCTCAGGTTGAATACCAGCAGCCGGTTGTCCGGGGCGGTTTGGGCAGACAGCACTTTTTTGCTGGCAGGCTCAAAGATAGAATAGCACAAGCCGTTAAGGCCGCTAAGCAGAAGAAAATGCCAGAAGCTGCCGGCAAAATAAAACAGGATGAAGGCGGAACCCCAGACAAGCGGGATTCCGCCTATTATTTTTTTCAAGGAGAGCTTATCAGCAAGCCTCCCGCCAAAACTGCCGAACAACACATTGATGAGCGGATTAATGCTGAGAATATAGCCGGTGTGGAGGAGGGAAATATCCTTTTGAGTCGTCAGAAATATGGCCAGAAAAGGAGTGCTCATAAAGAGTGCCGTTCTGGTGAAAAGCGTTCCAAGCAAGATATTCCATACTTTGCTGTTCAGTTTCCGGTTTGCCGGATTGTTCATACCGATCCTTCTTCCTGTAATGTATTTTTCATTGGCTCGAATGTAGCATACAATGAAAAATAGGTAAGGAAATTGTGCTGTATACTCACATTTGCGGGAGTGAAGTGAAATGGGAAGGGTTCTGGGGGAGACGGTTAAGCGGATTCGAAAGTCTAAAGGGATGAATCAGTCGGACCTGGCAGGGGGAATTATGAGCCGTTCCAATCTGTCACGTTTTGAAGGAGGAAAGTATTTCCCCGGTTACGACAAGCTGATTCTGATTCTGGACAAGCTCGAAATGTCTCTGGAGGAGCTGTTATTCTTGCATCATGACTATGCCCAGCCGGTCAAACGGACACTCCACCTGACCCTCGTTGAAGCGGGGAACCGTTACGAATTCGAGAAGGTCAGGGACGTCAGCTATGAATGCCATATGTTGTATAAGACTACGCGGACGGAAGCTTTTTACCATCTGTATTTGCTTGGACAGGGACTGCTGATTCAGTATGGCCACGGGGATCAAATCAGGCAACTGAGCGAGATTGCCGATTACATCAAACCCTATCTGCTTGGGGTAGATACCTGGTATCTGTATGAATTCAAGCTGCTTAACAACTTTTTGTTCACACTGAACAGTGACGATGCCATCTTTTTTGGACTGAGAGCTGTGCAGGAATTTAATAAATATCATTGCTTTGCCGAGAGCAGAACCATCCAGCAGCATTTGCTCCAGAACATCTCCAATATCTGCCTGGCGGAGCGGAATTATGAGAAAAGCCTGTTTTTTCTTACAAAGGCTCTGCCTTTGGCGGATAAAACCAATCTGCTCTACGACAAGATCGTGACCTTAGTGTTATATGAAATCACTGTAATCTGCCTGAAGCAAAGTCAGGACACGTCAAAATTATGCAGCTATTTGTCCATTCTGCAGCAGCTTGATTTCATGGACAGCTATCATGCTCTTATGGATGTGTGCCGTAAGCATCTTTCTATGGGCCTGCCGCCGGTAAGCTTACATATGCTATAGTTTGTTATATATTTACACAGATGAACGAGACAAGGAGAGCGTGAATATGTTCAGAATCATGATTGTGGAAGATGATCCGAAGATTGCGGACCTCCTGCTGTCAGCGGTTAAAAAGTACGGATATGATGTGGTAAAGGTCGAGGATTTTGCTCAGGTGCTCCAGGAATTTGAACAGATAAGACCGGAGCTGGTTCTGCTTGATGTGAATCTGCCCAGCTATGACGGCTATTACTGGTGCCGGCAAATCCGCAATATCTCTACTTGCCCTGTGCTGTTCATCTCCGCGCGGGACGGTGAGATGGACCAGATCATGGCGCTGGAAAACGGGGGATGATTATATCACCAAGCCGTTCCATTCAGGGATTGTGCTCGCCAAAATCCACAGCCACCTCCGCCGGGCTTACGGGGAGTATGCGGCCAAGCGTGAGGAGCTGATGCTGGAGAAGGAAGGGCTGGTCCTGTATCCTGAAAGGCTCGAATTGCTGTATGGACAGGCGGTCGTGGCCCTCACCAGAAAGGAATCAGATCTTATAGAGAGTCTTATGGAGCGTTATCCAAGGGTGGCCAGCCGGGAGGCCCTGCTGGAGAAGCTGTGGGACCCGCAGGCTTTTGTGGATGAGAACACGCTTAATGTGAATATTGCACGGGTCCGGAAGAAATTTCAGGAGCTTGGGATTGAAGATGCCGTGCTTACTGTCAGAGGTTCAGGATACCGGCTGAACATCAGCTGGGCAGAGGCTACGCCATGAAGCTGTTTATCCGTGAGCATGCGTTGCTGTTCGCTGTTCAGATCGTGCAATTCGGCGCAATGTTGTCGATTTACTGGCTTGACGGCTATCGCAATCTTCCGACCGCGCTCTATTCAGTCTTTATTGGTTTCTTCTTTCTCAGCTGCTACTTGATCTATCAATATCTTAGCAGGCGCCGCTATTATCTTCGCCTCAGCAGACCTCTTGAGACGCTGGACGAATCCTTTCAGAAGATTGAGAATAACCCCGTTTCCAAAGCGCTGGAGCTGTTGCTGCACACACAATACCGCCACTATCAGCAGCAGCTGACTGCGGTGAAGCTGCAGCAGGAGCAGCACTTAACCTTTATTGACCAATGGGTGCATCAGATGAAAACACCGCTGTCGGTGATTGAGCTGACTGTACAGAATATGGACGAGCCCGAGTTTGCCAGTATCCGTGAGGAGCTGGAGCGTATGCGCGGCGGTCTGCATACCGTTCTGTATATGGCCAGGCTGCGGGCTTTTGAAAAGGATTTTCACATCAAGCCTGTCGTCCTGCCGAAGCTTGTGGGCGAGGTCGTCCATGATCACAAACGGCTCTTCATCCGCAATCATATCTTTCCCGAGGTAAAGGCCGCCTCTCCCGGAATTACCGCCCAGACCGATGAGAAATGGCTGTTCTTTATGCTGTCGCAAATTATCAACAATGCCATCAAATATTCAGCAGCAAAAAATACGGGGGCGGCCAGAAGATTAATGTATCCTGTTATCTCAGGGGAGCGGATGCAGTCATTGAGGTTAAGGACCAGGGGATCGGCATTCAGAAGTCTGATCTCAAACGGGTATTTGACCCCTTTTTCACCGGCGACAACGGGCGCGGACTGCGGGAGTCTACGGGAATGGGGCTGTATTTGACGAAGGAGTCTGCCGACCGTCTCGGGCACCGGCTTGAGCTGGAATCGGCGGTTGGCGAGGGAACGGTGCTGCGGATTATTTTGGCGGCGAATCCTTTGCTTACAAGCGTGTAATAAAAGTGAAACCTAAATCGATAGTTGATGTGCTGCCGTCTCCGGTATATTGGTTACAGAACCAATGCTGTGCATACCAAGAAAGGGGCGTAAAGCCATATGCTTGAGGTAAGGCAGGTCAGTAAAATATATGAGGGAAACGTGGCTTACCGGGCTTTGACCGATATTGATCTAACCATAGAAGCCGGTGAATTCGTGGGCATTATGGGGCCGTCCGGCAGCGGAAAAACAACCCTCCTGAATATGATTGCCACGGTTGACAGCCCGACTACCGGAAGTATTATGATCGATGGCAAGGACACCGGCAAGCTGGATAAAAACGAATTGGCGGTATTCCGCCGGCGGGAGCTGGGATTTGTCTTTCAGGATTTCAATCTGCTGAATACCCTGACAGTGGAGGAAAATATGGTCCTGCCGTTGACGCTGGATGGAACCCGGGTGAGTGAAATGAAGCAGAAGGCCCAGGAGATTGCCGGGAAGCTGGGGATCAGCGCCATTATGAAAAAACGCACCTATGAGATCTCCGGGGGACAAGCCCAGCGGACAGCGATCGCCAGAGCGATGATCCATTCCCCTAAGCTGCTGCTAGCGGATGAACCTACCGGCAATCTGGATTCCAAAGCAGCCAAGGATGTGATGGATCTGCTGGAAGCGATCAACCGGGAGCAGTCAACGACGATGATGCTCGTTACACATGATGCTGTAGCCGCCAGCTATTGTCACCGTGTGGTGTTCATTAAGGATGGAAGATTCTATACAGAGATCCACAGCGGGAACAACCGCCAGAGTTTTTTTCAGAAGATTATCGATACACTTTCGCTGCTAGGAGGATACAGCAATGACGTTCCGCCAGTTCGCATTCCGTAACGTCACCCGGAACAAAAGGCTGTATACCGCCTATTTTCTCAGCAGCATGTTTACGGTGATGGTCTTCTTTACCTTTGCCATTTTTGCCTATCATCCGGTGCTTAGCGCGGAAAACTTACAATCGAGTGCGGTTATTGGGCTTTCGGTCTCCAAGTGGATCATCTATGTGTTCTCCTTCTTCTTCGTGCTCTACTCCATGAGTGCATTTCTGCAATCGCGGAAAAGGGAGTTCGGGCTGATGATGATGCAGGGAATGACCACCCGGCAGCTGCGGCGGATGATTTTTTGGGAGAATATGCTGATCGGGTTAAGCGCCACTGCCGGCGGCATCGGTCTCGGGATTGTATTCGCGAAGGGGATTCTGCTTGCGGGGACAAATGCGCTTGCGCTTAAGGAGCCATTGCAATTCTATTTTCCAATCAAGGCGATCCTGCTGACACTGATTTCGTTTATGCTGCTCTTCATTCTGATCTCCCTGTTTATTTCGGCGGTGCTCCGCAGCGGCAAGCTGATCACGCTCATCAAAGCAAATAGTCAGCCCAAACAGGAGCCGAAGGCTTCGCTTCTGCTATCCTTGCTGGTGGTATTGCTGCTGGGGACGAGCTACTTCCTGTCTCTTCGGGCAAGCGGGTTGAATGTGGTCATGCTGCTCGCTCCGGTTGCCATTATGGTCATTATCGGCACCTATCTGCTGTTCACCCAGCTCAGCGTGTATCTGATCCGCAAGCTGAAGGGCCGGGAGCGTTTTTTCTGGCGCAGAACCAATATGCTGCTGCTCTCTGACCTTTCCTACCGGATGAAGGACAACGCGCGTTCCTTTTTCTGGTCGCCATCATCTCAACCGTTTCCTTCAGCGCGATAGGGGCATTGTACGGGTTTCAGTCCATGCTGAACGGAGCGCTTACGCAGAAAAATCCCTATCTTTTTACGTATATGTCTGCGGACGGAGACGGCCAGGCCCAAGCCCATATACAGCTTATTGACCAGAGCCTCAGCAAAGCCGGGATTGCTGCGGAAAAAACGGGTTTGGAGCTTAACTATTACCAAGCTGCGGATAGCAGCGAGACACTAATTCTAGTGAAACAATCCGAATATAACAACGTAGCAAAGCTGATGGGGCTTAAGTCCATCCAGCTTACCGCAGGGAAAGCCGCAATTGTAGATTTCGGGCTGTCGCGCAAGGGGGAGGAGATGCTTCACCAGCCGGTAAAGCTGCAGCCAGGGATAGTCATCGAGGCGGATCAGGCCGTTGTGTCTCCGGCGGTACGGGCTTTCAGCGGTTATTACGTTGTCTCCGATGAACTGATTGGCCGGCTTGTACAGCCGCTGAAAGTGAGCCGCTATTACGCTTGGCACGGGGCGATTGGACAGCAGGGAGTACAGACAGTGGGCGGCAAACTGACGAATGAGCTTCCCTATGATGAGCACTATAATTTCTATGCGCTCGAGTATCAGACCTCCAAAATTAATGATAACTTTGGGCCGCTGATGTTCATGGGGTTTTTTATCGGGATCGTATTTTTTGTCTCGGCCGGCAGCTTTCTCTATTTCCGGCTGTACAGCGATCTGGATGAGGATAAACAAAAGTTCAAGGCTATTTCCAAGCTGGGGCTGAGTGACAAAGAGCTTGGCAAAATACTGAACCGCCAGATCGGCCTGCTTTTCTTCGCACCCATTGTTGTTGCGCTTGTGCATGGAGCCGTGGCCCTTACAGCGTTGTCACACATGTTCCAGTATTCTATGTTCCGGGAATCCCTGATTGTGTTGGGGTTGTTCTTCTTCATTCAGGTCATCTACTTCTTCATTGTCCGCCTGTTCTATACCAGACAGATCAGATCGGCGCTGTCCGGATCATAAGGGAGGATATCAATCAAAAACGAGGGGGTGCCCCAAGCCGCAATTCCGGCTTTTGGGGCACCCCCTTTAGCTAGTTACACCTGATTCGGAATCTCGACCGCAGGATCGGTATCGGCTTCGTAATCCACGCCTTCGGTCTGGAAGCCGAACAGATGGAAGAAATCTTCGCGGTAGCCTTCCAGATCGGCAAGCTCAGGAACACTGCCGGTTTCGAGCTCGTTCCAGCGCCGTATAACTTCGATCTGCACATCCTCGCGCATTTCCCAGTCGTCGATACGGATCAGGTGGCTGCCGTCCGCGGACGCTTCACCGCCGTTATACAGATGATCCGTGAACAAGCGATACATTTGCTGAATGCAGTTTTCGTGCAGATCCTTTTCCTTCATCACTTTATACAGAGCGGAAATGTACAGTGGAACCACCGGAATTGCGGAACTCGACTGTGTAACAAGGGCTTTGTTGACTGAGACAAAAGCGCGTCCGCCCGTTGCACTCAGCTTCTCATGGAGCGCGATGGCGGTCTGCTCCAGGTCGTTTTTGGCCAGCCCAATCGTTCCATCCCGGTAGATCGGATGGGTGATCTTCGGTCCAACATAGGAGTAGGCTACCGTGGTTGCCCCGTCGGCCAGCACACCGGCCTCCTGCAGCTGGTCAATCCACATTGCCCAGTCTTCCCCGCCCATAACGGCGATGGTCTGGCGGACTTCATCCTCCGTTGCCGGCTCAATGGTGACCGTGGATACCTCTCCGGTATGGAAGTTCATTGTCTTATTCGTGTAGGCGGCGCCAACCGGCTTAATCACGGAGGAGAAGGTTTCTCCCGTTACGGGATGTGTGCGGCGCGGGGATGCGACGCTGTAGACCACAAGGTCTACGGTGCCGTATTCCGCTTTGATCAGGTCAATCGTTTTGGTCTTGATGGCATCGGAGAAAGCATCTCCAACAATGCTGTGGGATTTGAGGCCCTGCTGTGCAGCAGCCTTCTCGAATGCGGCCGAGTTGTACCAGCCTGCCGAAGCAGTCCGCGTACCTTCAGCGGCTTTGTCGAAGAAGACACCGATGGTATTCGCTCCAGCGCCGAAAGCGGCAGTAATCCGTGAAGCCAGCCCGTACCCGGTGGAAGCGCCGATAACAAGTACGTTCACGGGTCCGGTCAGCTTCTTTTGGGCTTTTACGAAATCAATTTGTTCCTGTATTTGTTTGGCGCACCCTTCCGGATGGGCGGTTGTGCAGATGAAGCCGCGTGTTTTTGGCTGAATGATCATCAAGGATTACCCCTTTATTTTAGTTTTTAACATTTTCGCTAATATAGAGTATAGCAAATGATGGCTTAGAAAGATAAGTATGAATGTATTTTTTATATTTTGCACTTGCTTATAATGGCAGCGCCGGGGAGACGGCGGAATCTGTGGGAACCCCCTTCCACATGACAGTGGACCGGCCCTTTCTTTTTGTGATCGAAGACCGGCAGACCGGAGTCTGGCTGTTCCTCGGTGCGATCGAAAATCCGCTGTTGTCCCAGTAGAAAACAGAGCAATTAGTCAAACTTTCAGGGCTAAGCGCATAATTGCTCCCTTTGCAGGTCACAATAGGAAAAAAGCAGAATGAAGGGATCAACGTGAATGCTTTTCGCTTAAAGAAACAATTGTGGCGGCGTTGGAGACGTTGGAAAAAAGCCCCCTGGGTAGGAGCGGCCTGTATTGTCTTAACGCTGCTTGCTTGGCGCGGCATGCAGGTCCCGGAAGAGCTCAGCGGCTTGCTGAGTAATACGGCATGGAATGTGCCTGGCCATCTGAGCGGGCTGCAGGAACAGGCCTCATCCGGTGATCCGGGCGGAAGCGTGCCGGCTGCAGCGGCTGTGTACAGCCAGGCCCAAGAAGAAGGGACTGAAGGGACTTCAGCTCTGGATCGTAAGCAGCTGCTGGAGGCCCTTGGTCAGGAACCGGTCAGCCGGACGGTTCACTTGAAGACAACCTATATTTCCGGGGAGGAGATCGTAACCCTTCCCGGGACAAGTCCCTCGTCCAGCTTAGGCAGGTCATCGCTGCACATCCGGGCTGGAACGGCTGGATCAGCGCAGACGGGGATCTCTGGTTGGAGCGTATGGTCAACGACTTATCGCCGCTGATTAAGAAGGACGCTTTTATCGGTGTGGACGAGCATGGCAATCTGACCTTGTTCAAAGGTCCGCCGGCGCAGGAGAAGGTGCTGAAAACCTTTTTTCAAATGGACATGGGCTCGATGAAGTCTTCGCTGCCGGATGATATCTTAGAGCAGCTCCATGAAGGCATCCGCGTGCAGGATGTAGAAGAGTACAACAGCGTGCTGTCCACCTTCAGCGATTATGCGCGGGACTCGTCGGAACAGGTGATGCAAAGCGAAGAATAACAGATAGGGTATGAAGGCCGCCTCTTTAGCTGATATATGGCTGGGGCGGCTTTTTTGTGCTGTAGTAGGGCGTGCCCGGACACTCCAGCTTTTTTCCTTGCGGATTAGCGGATTCTCTGTCCGCAAGCCGGTGTTGACCCTGGAGATTGACCTTCTTTTCCCGGGCGGCGGCAAACTTTTATTCTCCCGGAAGAAGGTTTTTTGCTATAATGGTTAGAAGGAATACATATGTTCGCTTCAAGGCGGAGAAATGGATGAAACAGCAGGAATATCCTGCCTGCTTAGAGGAGAGATTGGATTTGCGCATCCTGGGCATTGACCCGGGGCTGGCGATTGTCGGCTTCGGCTTCGTGGATAAGGTAGGAAACAAATTAACGCCGGTTCAGTACGGGTGCATCCAGACGGAGGCGCACACGCCGGAGGAGGAACGTCTGCTGCATGTCTACGAGGGTATGGTGCAGCTTATTGATAAATACCAGCCTGATGCGGTCGCGGTGGAGAAGCTGTTTTTCAGCCGCAATGTAACCACTGCACTGCCGGTGGCGCAAGCAAGAGGTGTGCTGATCCTGGCTGCTGTCCAGCGCGGGCTTCCCGTCGCGGAGTATACTCCGATGATGGTGAAGCAGGCTGTGGTGGGCTATGGCAAGGCCGAGAAGAAACAGGTGCAGGAGATGGTCAAGCTGCTGCTGAAGCTCGCGGCTGTGCCGAAGCCCGATGATGTGGCGGATGCGCTGGCGGTGGCGGTATGCCACGCCCATTCGGTGAGTCTTAATTCCAAATTAAATGAGGTATTGCGAAAATGATAGATTACTTAAGAGGTCCGGTTGTCCATTTGGAGCCGGAATATGTGGTGGTGGATGTCCAGGGCATAGGGTACCGGGTATTCTGCCCGAATCCGTATGCTTTTGCCAAGCTGGAGGGGCCGGTGACGATCTACATTCATTACCAGACACGCGAGGATGCTACCCTGCTCTTCGGGTTCCCGACAAGAGAAGAGCAGAAGCTGTTCCGCAAGCTGATTGAAGTATCCGGGATTGGCCCGCGCGTAGCCCTGGGGATTCTGACCGGCGGAACACCGGATCAGCTGATCTCGGCGATTTACCAGGAGAATATCACCTTCCTGACCAAGCTGCCGGGGATCGGCAAGAAGACGGCCCAGCGGATGATTCTGGATCTGCGGGACAAGCTGGACGGCCTGAGCGCGGTATCCATGCAGACCGGATTGTTCGCTGTAGCGGCTGAAGCCCAGGCTGCGGCGGAGGCGCTGCCTTGGGAGGAAGCCCGCGACGGGCTGAGGGCGCTCGGTTATACCGAAGCCGAACTGGACCGGGTATGGCTGACCATGAAGAAGGAAGGTGCCGATTCAGGGCCGGTTGATGTGCTGATGAAGAAGGCGTTGGGATTGCTGTATACAGCCAAATAGGCTGCTTGACAGAACGGAGTGATGGATAAATGGATGACCGGATTATATCGGCTAACCTGATGATGGACGAGCAAGCTGTAGAATTGAGCCTGCGCCCCCGCTATCTGGGAGAGTATATCGGACAGAACCAGGTGAAAGAGAATCTGAAAATATATATAGAAGCTGCCAAAATGCGCAGTGAAGCGCTGGACCATGTGCTGCTGTACGGGCCTCCCGGTCTGGGCAAAACGACACTCGCGAATATTATCGCCAATGAGCTTGGTGTGAACCTCAGGACAACATCCGGGCCTGCCATTGAGCGGCCCGGCGATCTGGCCGCGCTGCTGACCAATCTCCAGCAGGGCGATGTGCTGTTCATTGACGAGATTCACCGGCTGCACCGGACGGTGGAAGAGGTGATGTATCCGGCGATGGAGGATTTCGCGCTGGATATTATGATCGGCAAGGGGCCGAGCGCCCGCTCGGTGCGCCTGGACCTGCCGCCCTTTACGCTAATCGGCGCCACTACCCGCGCCGGGCTGTTGTCTGCGCCGCTGCGCGACCGTTTCGGAGTGGTCAGCCGGCTGGAGTATTATACGATCGACGAGCTGAGCTTCATCGTATCCCGCAATGCCGAACTGCTCGGCATCGAGATTCTGGGCGATGCTGCCGAAGAGATCGCCCTGCGGTCCCGGGAACTCCGCGGATTGCCAACCGCCTGCTGAAGCGGGTCCGCGATTTCGCACAGGTGCGCGGCGACGGGATCATTACGCCGGAGATTGCCGGAGAATCGCTGAAGATGCTGCAGGTGGACCCGCGCGGGCTGGACAGCATCGACCACAAGATGCTTCATTCCATGATCAGTTCCTTCCGCGGCGGACCTGTCGGACTGGATACCATAGCTGCGACGATCGGAGAAGAGAGCCAGACCATTGAGGATGTATATGAGCCTTATTTGCTGCAGATCGGATTTCTGCAGCGGACGCCTCGGGGGAGAGTTGTGACTCCTGCCGCTTATCAGCATTTGGGCCTTCCGCTTCCTCCGCAGCCGCAATAAATCTTTTTTTGCTATCATCTCTATTAATAGGAGGCATCAAGATGAATCTTGCCAGGTGGAAAAAGACAGGAATGAGCCTGCTTGCAGGCGCCCTGATGGCAGGCGGCCTGCTGCTTCCTGCCGCTGACAGCCATGCCGATCCGAACGCAACCATCCGGGTTGCGCTGTTTGCCGATATTGGCAGCAAATATAAATCTACCGTCCCTTTCGTGACGCTGAGTTCGACGATGGGCTTCAGCCTGATGTCAGGCAGTGCGCAGCTGCTGCCCATTCCGGCAAATAACAAAATCCGCGTCAGCCTCGACGGATACAAGGTCAAGGTGATGGACAGCCCTACATGGCAGGCGGCCGCAGAAGCCGCCAAGAAGCTTCAATCAACCTCCGATAAGCCGATGCTGTTTGTGGCTTCGCGGAATGGCGCGACGGTCTATCAGCTGTACACGGGCCCTTACACCAGTGAAAGTGCGGCGAAGGAAGGGCTGAACCGGGTAAGCAAAGCAGGCTTGTCCCTTGCCCAGGGACAGGCTCCGGCCTTGGCTGGAAGCAAACATCTGTCCGCAGGCTCCTTTGCTACCCAGGAGGAAGCGGATGCTGTGGCCGGCACGATTACAGCGGCTGGTTTTGATGCCTGGAAGACGCTGGTGAGCGGATCAGACGGCAGCGCACAAGTGGAAGTATGGGTCGGCGAAGCGGCAAACGACAGTGATCTTGCCGCGCTGCGGACTGCAGTTACAGCTGCGCTTCCGCAGCTTGCCGTATCCGCCGGAGCGGCTGCGACACCGGGGATGATGATCCGTACAGATGCGGGACTGGACTGGAGCAGCGAAAGCCAGGCGTTTCATTACCAGGTGTCCGGTACAGGAGCCAAGTTCATAGTCTCCGGCAATTCCGCCGGGATTCAACTAGCTGAGCGTTCCAAGCGCGTTTACCGCGGCAATCTGGAGCTCAGCGGACTCTCAGGATCACTGGCTGTCATTAACGAAGTTCCGCTGGAGCAGTATTTATATGCGGTTGTCGGCGGAGAAGTTTCTTCAGGCTGGCCCGAAGAAGCGCTTAAGGCCCAGGCTGTAGCGGCGCGGAGCTATGCGCTGTCGCAGGGCAACCGTTTTGATGTGGCGAATGTGGTGGATACCACACTCAGCCAGGTGTACTACGGTATTGGTGCTGAAGCACCCACAATTACTAAAGCTGTAGATGCTACCGCCGGCGAGGTGCTGATGAGCGGCGGCAAGATTGTGGAGGCAGTGTTCTCCTCCAACAGTGGCGGTGTGACCGCCGACCCTTCGGAGGTATGGGGTAACGGCGGTGCCACCTTTGTCAGTGTTGCCAGTGCTGAAGACTCCGCTGCAGCGGCATCAAAGAAATGGTATTATTTGCTGCTGGCCAGCGGCGTCTCGGGTTATGCCCGGGAGGACAATATCCAATTGACCGGCGGCAAGACTGCGGCTGGCCTGGCTATAGCTACTGCGAGCACCAAAGATGTGAACATCCGCCCGCTGCCTGTCGTTGAGAGCAGTACAAGTCCGCTTGGCAAGCTGAATCCCGGCGAAAATGCCGTAGTTCTGGATCAGTTCTATGAGAACGGAAGCTACAGCTGGATTAGAGGGCCTTACACTTCAGCGGAGCTGCTCAAAAGCCTGTCGGGCAAGGTCAGCAATTCATTGCCCTCTTCCATCAGCAGTCTGCAGGTTTCGCAGCGCGGGCCTTCGGGTAGAGTCACTCAAGTAAAAGCCAACGGGGAGATTCTGCAGGTGAAATATCCTGATCTGTTCCGTTCAGCGTTCGGCGGATTGCCGAGTACTTTGTTTGATATTGTACCTGCCGGCAGTTATACTGTATTAGGCGCTAACGGCTCTACGGCAGCGGTTAACAGCTCCCAGAGCGCTGGAATACTCTCTGCTTCCGGCAAAGGAACAGCGGGCGGCAGCGGTACGGTAGTTATGGGCGCAGATGCTTCGTCCAGAGTAGTCACGGCCAGCCCCGGATTCTATTTTATGGGCTGGGGCAACGGCCACGGGCTTGGCATGTCCCAATGGGGCGTAAAGGGCATGGCCGACAAAGGGTATGATTACAAGCGAATATTGCAACACTACTTTAATAACGTTACTATAAATAAGGAATGAAGACTGACCATGAATGTAGATGATTATGACTTCCATTTGCCGGAGGAGCTCATCGCCCAGACTCCGCTGTCCGACCGCAGTGCATCGCGGCTGCTGCTCGTGAACAAGGAGAATGGCCAACTGGAGCACCGGCATTTTACGGATATACTGGAGCAATTTCAGCCAGGTGATACGCTGGTTCTGAATGATACACGGGTGATTCCCGCCCGGCTCTTCGGCGTCAAGGAAGACACCGGTGCGAAGGCGGAGGTCCTGCTGCTGAAGAGTCTGGGCGAAGACCGCTGGGAAGCGCTGGTGAAGCCCGGCAAGAAGCTGAAGACCGGAGCTGTGATTATCTTCAGCGAGGAGCTCAAGGCAGTGATTGAAGACGAGGCTGACATGGGCGGGCGGACACTCCGCTTCATCTATACAGGAATATTTCAGGAAATTCTGGACAGATTGGGAAGCATGCCGCTTCCGCCGTATATCAAGGAGACGCTGGATGACCGCGAGCGTTACCAGACGGTGTATGCCAAGCATGAAGGCTCGGCGGCCGCACCGACCGCAGGCCTGCATTTCACCCGGGAGCTGCTGGAGCAGATCAAGGCAAAAGGTGTAACGATTGCCTATATTACGCTTCATGTCGGACTAGGCACCTTCCGTCCTATGTCAGTAGAGAAGGTGGAAGAGCATGTGATGCATGCCGAGTATTTCGTCTTGTCCCAGGAGACAGCGGATATGCTCAATGCTGCCAGAGCCCGGGGCGGACGGATCATAGCCGTGGGCACAACGTCCTGCCGGACACTGGAAACGGCCGGCAGACAGGCCGGAGGCGGTCCGATTCAAGAATGCAGCGGCTGGACGGATATTTTTATTTACCCGGGCTATACATTTACCGTTGTAAACGCACTGATTACCAATTTTCATCTGCCCAAGTCTACACTGGTGATGCTGGTGAGCGCTTTGGCCGGACGGGAGAATATACTTGCCGCCTATGAAGCCGCGATTCAGCAGCGTTACCGCTTTTTCAGCTTCGGCGATGCAATGTTTATCTATTAAGCAAGAGGAAGGGTTAAACCTATGGCAGCAATAACTTATGAACACATCAAGACCTGCAAGCAATCCGGTGCGCGGCTCGGCCGGGTGCATACCCCGCATGGCGTAATTGAAACGCCTGCTTTTATGCCTGTAGGTACACTCGCCACCGTCAAAACAATGAGTCCTGAAGAATTGAAGCAGATGGATGCGCATATTATTTTGAGCAATACGTACCATCTGTTTCTCCGTCCGGGCCATGATATTATCCGCGAAGCCGGCGGCCTGCACAAATTCATGAACTGGGACCGGCCCATCTTAACAGACAGCGGCGGTTTTCAGGTTTTCTCGCTGAGTGACATGCGCAAAATTACCGAAGAAGGCGTGCATTTCCGTTCCCACTTGAATGGGGATAAGAAGTTCCTCTCGCCGGAGGTGGCGATGGAGGTCCAGAATGCACTGGGCTCTGATATCATGATGGCTTTTGATGAATGCCCGCCGTATCCGGCGGAATATGATTACGTCAAAAAGTCACTGGAACGCACTACACGCTGGGCCGAAAGATGCCTCAAAAGCCATGCCCGTCCTGAAGACCAGGGGCTGTTCGCGATCGTTCAGGGAGGCATGTATGAGGATTTGCGGCGCCAGAGTGCGGCTGATTTGACTTCCATGGATTTCCCGGGGTATGCTATTGGAGGGCTCAGCGTCGGAGAGTCCAAGCAGCTTATGTATGAAGTGCTGGATTATACGGTTCCGCTGCTGCCGCAAGGGAAACCGCGTTATTTAATGGGCGTAGGTTCACCGGATGCGCTGTTGGAAGGATCAATCCGTGGAGTGGACATGTTCGACTGTGTTCTGCCTACACGTATTGCCCGCAATGGGACAACGATGACCAGTCAGGGAAGACTTGTAGTCCGCAACGCGCAGTATGCACGCGACTTCGGGCCGCTTGATCCAGAGTGCGGCTGCTATACCTGCCGGAATTATTCCCGTGCTTATTTGCGCCATCTGATCAAAGCCGATGAAACCTTCGGCCTGCGGTTAACGACATACCATAATTTGCACTTCCTGCTGGATTTGATGCGTAAAGTGCGTGAAGCCATCAGGGAAGATCGGCTGCTTGATTTTCGCGATGAGTTTTTTGCGCAATATGGATTATATGATAATCTAAAAGGATTTTAGGTAATGGGCAGTGTTTCATTGTCTTTTGAAAGGGGGAGAATTATGTTACAGTTTCAATATGCAGCAACAGCAGGGAGCGGCGGAAGCATCCTGGGTCTTGTAGGCCCGTTTGTGCTGATGTTTGTGGTGTTCTACTTCCTGCTCATCCGTCCGCAGCAGAAGAAGACCAAAACGCGCAACGCAATGCTGAAAGCTCTGAAAAAAGGCGATAAGGTAGTGACCATTGGAGGCCTTCACGGGACGATCATGGAAATTTCCGATGACATCGTAGTCCTGCGGGTAAACGATGTGACCAAACTGACCTTTGACCGGGGTTCCATCAGCCATTCGGTTGTGGATGTAGAAGATAAAGAGTAGCCGTTTAGTACAGCATTACATAAAAAGCGCCGTTTCTCACAAGAGAGACGGTGCTTTTTTCGTGGTATAGGAAACTATGATTACTTCCGCATGTGTGTAAAAGTATGATTAAAGTTCTTGGAAGCCTCAGAGGATATAAGCGATGCAGAAGGATTGGGCTCCATCCGCAGGCTGAAGCGGACAGAGGAGCCCTTATTTTGCCAAAAATCTTACTTTTTCAGCAGTTACGGACTCAGGAGTCGTTATATCGTTCGATGGAGCCTGGAATAAAGGGAAAAGGAACAAATAAAGGCATCTCAGTCCGAAGTCCTGCGGAATAGCCGAATCTTCTCTCAATAAAGGCTTTCCTGTCCGTAACGGCTGCGGATCGATCACGAAGGAATGGGGCGATCCGTCTTCAGCATGCACCCGTTGATTTTGGAGCGGTGGGGAATCTCTGCGGCCGTAAGCCCCGTGTTGTTATTCACCCGCCAGGGTGATTTTGTTCTGGTACTCATGTCAGCCCGAAGCTTCGGGTTGGCCTATTTTACATATTTGCAAAAATAAAAACACAATAGTATATTGATTAATTGGATAAATGAGGAATAAATTTAAATGTTCAACAATTATAGTTTAGCTGTCATAAATAAATATACTAAAAATTGAAATATAGTAAAAATATGTTTACAATTTATATCGAAAGATGTAGAATTGGCTTTGCAAGTGAAAGTTATTACAAAGTGTAAAAACATGAAATAAATAATTTATTAATTAAATATTACCATCAGAGGTATGGCTTATGAAATCCATAGTTAATAAAAAGGATATCGGTTTGCTGAAAAGATGTTTGATGTATCTCTTTCCTTACAAATTGCGTGTGATTACTACTTTTTTTTGTATTGTGTTTTGTCTGATTCTGCAAATTATTGAGCCATTGATATTAGGTAAGGTCATAGCGTTATTGTTCTCTAAGGAATTTGAAAAGCTCAGTGTAATGTTAATTTATCTGTTTATAACAGAGCTTTTTGTAACCATTCTAAGTTTCTTTCAATCCTATTTATTTTCCTCACTAAGTGAAAATATTATTTATGACTTGAAAAGAGATATGTTTCAAAAGATCATTGAACTTCCTGTAAAGGCTTATGACCAAATGAAGGTGGGGGAATTTATATCCCGTTTGCAGGGAGATACTGCGACTGTAGCCAGCATCCTCACCAACCAATTGATTAATACTGCAATCGACATTCTTCGAGTGGCCATCATATGTATTGTTGTTTTTCAAATTAGTATTCCACTATCTTTGGTGATTCTAATAAGCTTTCCGGTTACATTTTTTATTTTCACCTTCTCCGGGAAAAAAATAAGGAAGCAAAGTGAAGAACTGGCTAAGTTAAACGATAGCTATTTCAGTAATCTACAGCAGTCCATAACCGGGATCAGAGAGATAAAGAGTTTGGGCATCAAGAAGATAAAAATTAATCAATTTCTGGATCTGGCCATCCTGCTTAAAGGAAAAAATATAAATATTAATATTATAAGTACTGTGGCCCGGTCATTATCACAGTTCACTTCTTTTCTCTCACAGCTTAGTGTTATGGCTATAGCAGGGTTTCTGATATATAAAGGACAGCTGAACATTGAATACTTTATTGCATTTACCTCTTACTCCAGCCAGCTGACGGGTTCATTAATGAACATTACCCAAATCAGCAGCAACATCCAGAAGGCGCTGACTTCGCTTGAAAGAATATTCAACTTGCTGGATGAATTTGGATATAAGAGAGAAAAGTTTGGGGATATGGAAATGCAGCATATTGAGGGGGAAATTAAGTTTTGTAATATTTCCTTTGGGTACGGAGACGATTTGCGGGTTGTTGACAACCTGAGCTTTACCATCGCAAAGAATAATACAACAGCAATTGTAGGCAGCAGCGGCGGCGGGAAAACTACAATTTTTAATCTGCTGCTCCATTTTTATGAGGCTGATACAGGAGCCATTCTGATTGATGGAATAGATATTAATCATTTTAATGAAGAAACACTGCGCCAGCATATATCGGTAGTGCACCAAGCTCCATATTTATTTAATGCAACATTTGCTGATAATATGCTGATCGCGAACCAAGAGGCAACTGAGGAAGAAATGATAGCCATTTGCAAACAGATAAAAATTCATGATTACATCATGAGTCTTCCGCATGGATATAAAACAGTCATTGAGGAGAATGGCGCGAATCTGTCAGGCGGCCAAAAACAAAGGATAGCCATCGCAAGAGCGATGTTGAAAAAATCCAAAATTATTTTATTCGATGAAGCAACCTCATCATTGGATAATGAAACCCAGCAGCTGGTCAAGGAATTAATAAGTTCCATTTCTCATGACCATACCGTTGTCGTGATTGCCCACAGGCTGTCAAGCATTATTGATTCAGATGAAATTCTGGTTATTGATGCCGGCAAACTGGTAGGCCAAGGAAGCCATAGAAATCTTCTGAATAACAATTTTACATATAAAAAGTTATATGAAAGCGAACTGGAATGCAGAGAACTGATTAGTTGATATACTTTTCGGAGTGCCTGTCACTCTGGAATTTATATAATCTATTACATACGAAGGGAGGCGAAATGAATGAGAAAATTAAATAAAAAGAATTTTTCGCAAATGCATACTGTTGAGGCTTATGCCGATTGCCATCTTTCTTGTGCATGTTATTGCGCCACTTGCAGCTGCTGGGGTCCTGATTTCTTGCATGTTAGCAATACTAGCGCGGATAGCGGATCGCAAAACTACACTCCGACTGCAACCGCTCAAGTGAGAGGTTAACCGAAAATGCTAGGGTTCTAAAGACAAAGCTACCTGTCAGCAGAGCCCTAGTCTTTTTATTCCTTAAGCAGAAGCATGACTACAAAACGGTAAAGGAGACAGTTCATTGTTGACCAAAGAAAATCCGTTGATCTATTCGTTCGAAAATATGGATAAGTATTATTTTTTTGATGTAAATAAAAATAAAATTATCAATGTCGATGAGGATACTTATCAAATTATCAATGATCCTGACGCAATACGTTCAAGCGGGCATCCGGTTATCCAAAAATTAAAGGATCAAGGATATCTGTCAAACAACCGCGTAGAAGAAATAAAGCATAGCAATGGAAAAATGCTTGATGAGCTTTTAGGCTATAATTTAAAAAAAATCATTCTTCAAGTCACCCAAAATTGTAATTTCAGATGCAATTATTGTGTGTATTCCGGGTCTTATGTAAATCGGGTACATAGCAATAAACGAATGGATTTTGCCACTGCCCAAAAGGGAATAGATTTTCTGATCGAGCATTCTAAGGATGCCAAGGACATCGATATCAGTTTTTATGGCGGCGAGCCGCTGCTGGAGATGAACCTGATTATTCAATGTATGGACTACGCGATAAAAGCGGCAGAAGGGAAAAACGTTTCTTTTAGTCTGACCACGAACGGCAGCCTGCTCAATGAAGCTAATGTGAAGAGATTACTGGGCTACAATTTGAGAATTACCGTCAGTATGGATGGGCCTCAAGAAATTCATGATAAGCACCGTACGTTTGCCTCAACCGGTTGCGGAACCTTCAACGCTGTGTATGATAACATCAAAAGAATTGTGGAAAAGTACCCGGACATCAAAAAAAATCTCTCCTTTTCTATGGTTATGGACCCAACAGCACAATTTAATTGTCTGGATGATTTCATCGCCAGTGAAGAAGAATTTTTCAATGAATCAGCGGTGATCGGAAGTTTTGTATCCAATAATTACCGGAATGACCGCGTTCAATTCAGCGAAAATTTTGTAGGGGAATGGGAATACAGCAAATTTAAATATTTGTTGTTTGTATTGGGAAAGGTTTCCAAAGCAAACAATTCACAATTAATCAGAGCCGCCTACCGGGAGCATTTTGAGTATATCAGCAACTCGCACCGGAATATTGCCCCATTAGCCAAACAGGATCACCATTCCGGACCTTGCGTACCGGGACAAATCCGGTTGTTTATGAGTACGGATGCCCATTTTTATCCATGTGAAAGGGTTAGTGAGACATCGGATATTATGAGAATCGGCAATATTGAAGAGGGGTTCTTTTTTGACAAAATAGAAAAATTATTGAATGTAGGACAACTTACGGAAGAAAGCTGTAAGGAGTGCTATGCATTCCGGAACTGCAGAGTATGTGCTTCATTGTCCGATGATGGAAATCAACTGAGCAAGGAAGCAAAACAAAAAGCCTGCCGGGATGTCCGCTACAATTTTGATGAAATGCTGAAGGACGTATGCACCCTTAAAGAATGCGGATTGAAAAAAGAAATGGTTCAGAAGATTACAGGATAATGATTTGGAGGGAAGTATGTTGAATAAAGAAAGTGTATTAATTTACCCTTACGACTCCCATTTTACTCCCTTGTTAAGAGACAAAGGTTTTGTTGACCATTATAGCGATATCCAGCTTTCCTCTTTACCCGGATGGGGGTTATGCGGCAAGGATGCCAGCTATGCTGATGGCGGCGGATTCCTTGGCATTACTGTGAATCAGGAATTTGAACAGATTTTGGGTGGAATTGATACTGTAATCTTTGCTGAAGCCGACAATTCATATACGCTGGAAAAGAACATCTATCCCAAACTCTTGAGTGCAATTGAAGCAGGGAAAAATATTATTACTCTAGTTCCATTGAATGAGAAATTAGAAGAAGTACAAGAAAAGTGCGGGAAGAAGGGCAGCTATTTTATAAATTATGGGGACAATCATCTGGGTCATGCAGATTTCTTAAATGATCTGGTGTTTGGACAAAAAGAAATTATAGATTGTACTACCCCCATCCTTGCAGTCGTTGGGATAGCCGAGAACACTCATAAGTTTCAATTGCAATTGGATTTAAAATCCACTTTTGAAAATATGGGTTATAAAGTGAGTGTGGTTGGCTCCAGATCCTATTGTGAATTTTTGGGGTTTCATTCGTTTCCGGGGTTCATGAAAGAATTAATAAGTGAATCAGATAAAATCTTGTGCTATAACCGGTACATCAAACAGATTGAATCCACTGAGGAACCTGACTTAATTATCGTAGCCGTGCCTGGCGGCTTTATGCGCTATAACAACAAAATCACCAATGGCTTTGGAATTACGGCATATGAAATTTTTCAGGCGGTTGTTCCCGATGCTGTAGTAGTAAGCCTGTTTCACGAGAAGTATACAGCAGAATATTTGGATGGAATTATAAATTCCATCAAATATAAATTCGGCTTGGATATTGATGCCTTGAATATAACCAACAGGCAGATTGATTGGGTCGAAATGACGAACTCTAAGCCAAGTTCTGTAAACACATTAACGCTTAATCAAGATTTTATGCAAAAGAGCATTGAGGAATGCAGTGTTGTATCTTCAGTACCTGTATTTAATGTTCTGGATAAAGGAGACACGGCGAAAATTGCCGATTTAATTGTAGACAAATTATCGGAAGCTGAAATGGCAGTCAATTTCTAGAAGCTTAATTATTAGACATCGCAAACCGCCAGGAAAGGGATGGTACACTTGGGGACTATAAGCCAGGAAATCACTGTTAAAGAAATCGCAGAGTCGCTGGATAAGATATTAAAGAGCAAACTGCTGATTGATACCGATTTATGGGGGCAAGACAAATATAACCGGAATTTTCTGGAACGGGACGTGAATTTGAAAGCAAGGCATCTGCTTAAATTATATATTGAAATTGAAGAAAATTTCGGCATTTCTATTCCGGAAAAAGATATTGTTTCGGGCGGATTCAACACCATATCCAATATTTCTGCAATTATTCTTCGGGAAATGAAAAATAAAACTACTAGGTAGTGGTAGTGGAATGAAAGGGCACAATCCGATAGATGTCTGCCTCATTGATGACGGAGTAAATGAATACCCGTTTCAGATTGGCACTCTGAAATATAATAAAGAAATAAAAGGTAATTTAAAAATTATCGATCGGAAGCATTATGATAAGCATCTAAAAAGCCACGGTACGGTTTGTGCGGGCATCATTAAAAAATATGCACCCGCCGCCAGACTCTCCAGCGTTAAAATCTTAAATGAAAAAAATAACCGCAAAGGCACAACCAAACAATTGATCACAGCATTATATTGGTGTCTGGCTAACCATATCAAAATCGTCAATCTCAGCTTAGGGTCAACCTATTTTTTGGATTTTGCTGCCATTCGGGATTGTGTAAATGAAGTGGCGGAACAGGGCCTTATTATGGTAGCCGCCTCTAATAATAACGGTCTCTTTACTTTGCCGGCCAGTTTAACCAATGTAATTGGAGTAAAAAGTTCTGATGACCTAAACTCCAATCCATATGTTTTTGATCCTTATCCTTATGATGGAGTAGATGTGATTACAAGCGGTAAACATTCTATTCCATCAGAACAAGGTGAAGTTTTTGAGACGAATAGTTCCAACAGTTTCGCTGCTCCTTTTATAACCAGCAGAGTTCATGGGATACTCACTGAGAATCCCTTTTTTACTGTAGAAGATATCAAAAAAGAACTTTATACTCATTCAATTTCAAATGAAAGCAGCTATAACCCTTACTTAATTATAAGTACAGATTGTATGATGAAAAAAAGGAATACAGCATATCTGCCGTAAAAGATGGTGTTCATGAAATAAGAATGCTCTCACCAGGGAACTTGAACGATCCAAAAGTTAGGATATGGAGCAGTGAGTTCTATGGAGCTTATATCCATAAGTTGCTGGAAAAAATGAAAACGGTTGATCCTCCTGTTCCTGTCATATTAATTAAAGGTTACTTAAGAAAGGAATTCTCAATTATCCTTAATCATTTTTTCCATAAGGATAAATTCTACTCAGTGATTGTTTCGGATCATTCTCCCGATATCTTTGATGGGTTCGAATACTTATCTGAAGGTATCGGCTGCTCAGCGTTTTTCGGATTCATTCACCAAAAATACAAATGTGATGTAATTATTTTTGCAAGTGAAGCCTCTGATTCAGAAGACGTTGAACATTACCAGTTTGATATTACAATTCATCTGTTGGAAAGAAATGATTCGCATAAAAAACATTTTGTTTATGATTATAAACTACAAGAGGAAATTATGGGCGTTTCGGTATATGCAGATCAAAAGTCATTAAGCAAAGACGTTAGAACCACTTATAAATCCATTCAAAAAGTATTAACAAGTTGAAGGAAAAAGGCCGGGAACCCATGGTATGGGCTCCCGGCCTTTTTCTATAAAGTAATCAGCGTGTATCCGTTGCCCGGCTGGGAATGGTCAGCCGTCCCTCGCTGCTGCGCAGCGTCAGCTTGGCGAGTTGAACGGCAACTGTGGTTGACAGCACGGCCAGCAGGGTGCCGCCAAGCATGTCAGTCAGCCAGTGAATGCCGAGATAGAAGATGCCGAACACTATAATGACTGCAGACACAGTGGTGATCGCCATCCAGCGGCGGTTGCCGGAGCGGAAGGCGAGCAGGGCGGTGGTTACAGAGATTGCGGTGTGAAGGCTCGGGAAGCAATTGTCCAGACCTGAGAGCGGCCTGTACTCCTGCTCAAATCTCGGGAAGACATCCAGCATGGTAAACCGGACGCCTGCCGGTACATAGGACCATACTTCATTCACCGGGAAATACAAATAAAACGGAATGGCAATGGCATAGTTGATGATAATCGCATAGCAGGTTGCGTAGAGCATGACACGGTTCTTATCAAGCAGGTAGACACCCAGAGAAGCAGCCAGCACGGCTTGAAGCATAAAAATGTAGAAGAATACAATGATTGGCGTCAGCCAGGGAGCAAAGAACAAATGCTGCAGGTCCCTGACAAAATGACCTTCAAGCCCAAAAACAAAAGACGTGTAATCGGAAGTAATATGAAGCTTTTTCTCAATTTGCAGTTCGTATTTATTTACGGCCAGCACACCGAACATTCCTGCTACGAGCAGCAGAAATTTATAAGAGTGGATAAGTTCCTTTCCGATCTCCACAAAAGCCAGCAGAGGATTGCGACGGGCACCGAGCCACATCAATACAGCTACAATTACAACGGTGTACAGCACTACATAGTTCATAGATTGGTAAAGCAAAACAATCGAAGCCTCCTTGATCCCGCATGTAAAGTCAGATGCATCCAGTTTACCATATTTTCAGGAGCAGGATTCGATTATATTGAAATTTTAGGATTTATGTAAATTAACCCCGAATATTCCGCCGAATGCAGCGATGCCCGCAGCTGCCAGAACCCACAAGCAATCGATGCCGGCAGGAGCACTATCCAGCGCCAGAAAGCCAATCAGCAGGACAATAATACCGTAGAACGCTCCCGTAATTCCCCCATGATACCAGCCTTTGCCGGGGGCTCTCCGTCCTGCCGTTAATCCGCCGAAGGCGGCAGCAATACCGTGTACGATATAAGTGTACATAGTAAGGTCCTGTTCTTCCAGTCCGCTTCCCCAGAGTAAAAGGGAGAGAACCATCGCCCCCAGCAGCATCCACATAAAAGCGCGGCATAAACCTGATAACACTGGACTAGATATTCTCCACGAGAATAGACGCCGGATTAAATACATGGTACGACCTCCTAAAAAGTTTTTAGTACACAAGGTATGATTACTAACTATTGTATGGGGGGGCTTGCCCCAATAGTACACGAAAAGGGCTTAAAGCCCTTTTACCATTAATTAATAAGCCCGCTTCCGAATGTTCCCTTGGTTGAGGGGCCAGAATAGGGGTACATTATTTTGCCCGGTACGATGGCGGCGGGTGACCAATGGAAGGAGAGCGAAGAAAATATGTTCCAGCATATTTCTGGCCGTATCTTGATGACTGTGCTGATGTATATCTTCATTTTCCTGTGTATGCGTATTATGGGCAAACGGGAAATCGGCAAGCTCTCGGTATTTGATTTGACGATCTCCATCATGATTGCCGAGATTGCCATATTTTCGATAGAAGATATTGAACGCCCGATTTATGATGGGTTGGTGCCAATGGCAACCTTGGTGCTGATTCAGGTCCTGGTGGCCCAGTTCAGCCTGAAGAGCAGAAAGCTGCGGCTCCTGATCGACGGCAAACCCAGCATTCTGATCTCCAATGGCAAGCTGCATCGCGGGGAAATGCGCAAGCAGCGGTATAATATTGATGATCTGCTGCTTCAGCTTCGCGGACAAAATATCGACAGTCCCGCCGATGTGGAGTTTGCAATCTTAGAAACCAGCGGACAGCTAACAGTTATTGAAAAGAACAAGGGAATATCCTCCAGCAATCAGAGCGGCAACAGCAGTTCAACCGCCGAAGTCAGAGAGAAGACCAAGCCTTCCGAAGAGAATAGCGCAGGCAGCGTTAAGCTTCCGAGCCATAAAATCAGATATGAAGGCCTGCCGATTCCGCTTATCATGGACGGCAAGGTTCAGGACCACAATCTGGAGATGATCGGCAAGACGCGATTCTGGCTGAGAACCCAGATTCGCCAAAAAGGCGTCTCGGACTTCAGGGATGTGTTTCTCTGCTCCATTAACCATAAGGGAGAAATTTATGTAGACCGTATGGATATGCGTTGAAGCTTCAGCGCCATTTTTTGATAAAAGGCACCCGGTCCAGATCCCGGATGGAGATTAGGCCCGATAAGAGGCAGATTCCGAAATAGAGCGCCATCCCGCTGCCGGCGGCGAACAGGAATTGGGCCCACTGCGCAGGGGCGATTGGCACAGAGGTATAGATATAAGACATTCCGGCAGCCATGATAATCATCGCAGCAAGTGTCTTGAGCAGATCGGCCAGCCTGATTGACAATGATATCAGCCGGACCAGGCTGTACCCATGAAGCATAGTCACCAGAATACTGTTGACGATAATAGCGATGATTGCCCCGTAGATGCCATACTCGGGCTGTGAGGCAAGAAGAAGGATAAGCGCGATTTTGACGACCGCTCCAATCAGCGTGTTAACCAGTGCCCTGCCTGGGCGCTCCATAGCCTGCAAGGCAGCCTGCAAAGGTGCTTGGACATATAAAAACAATGCAAAAGGGGCCATCATCCGCAGCATCGGAGCCGTGTCGGCATTGCCGTACATCAGCGTACAGAGCGGTACGGCAAAAATGTACATAACCGCAGCAAACGGGGCGCCGGTCACCATGGCCAGGCGCAGCGCCTGGTGCATTCTTTTGTGAATCGTGGGCAGATCACGGCGCGCCGAAGCTTCCGACAAGGAAGGCACAAGCGATACCGCAAGCGAAGAGCTGAGCACCCCCGGCAGCAGCAGCAAAGGAATCACCATCCCCTGCAGTGACCCGTACTGCGCTGTAGCGGCTGCCGTGGCAATTCCGGCGAGGGCAAGACTGCGGGCGGTGATAATGGATTCCAGCAGATAAGAGAACGAACCCACCAGCCGTCCGGCAGTGACGGGCACGGAAATTCGGATCAGCCGCTTGAAGATGGAATGATTTTTGGCAGGAGCGGCTGTTTTTTCCGGGTTTTCAACAGGGGCCGGTGTATTTGCTGTAGGAGATAAGTCTGCTTTCTTGTCCCTTTTTACGATATAATAATATTGCCACAAGAGCGCCAGCATGCCGACAATCTCTCCAACCGTTACACCCAGCATCGCTCCTGCCGCCGCATAAGCAACCCCTCTGGGAAGCAGCAGCCAGGAGAACCACAGCATAAAAACAATCCGGATGACCGATTCCAGGACCGAGGACAGCGCCGAAGGAACCATGTTCTGTCTGCCCTGAAAATACCCCCTGTAGATCGCAGAAACGGCAACTATAGCGATCATCGGTGTCATGCTGACAAAGGTGTAATAGACACGGCTGTCTGTCAGAATCACATTGGAGACCCAGGAAGCGCTGAACAATGCGAGCAGCGTGAAAAAAACACCAAGTCCAAGACTAAGGGCCAGTCCGCTGTGCAGAATCCGCCGGGATTCCTCAGGGCGTCCTTCTCCTTCGGCCTCAGCGACCATTTTGGCAATGGCCAGCGGAATTCCGCCGGTGATGATCGTAATCAGCACAATGAAAAACGGATATCCGAGCTGATACAGACCTACCCCCTCGGCGCCGATCACACGCGGCAGAATAATTCGCGGAATAAAGCCGAGCATCCGGTTAATGATGCCTGCGGCCAGCAGTATCAAGGTTCCTTGAATAAAGCTCTGTTTCCTCAAAGGGCACTCCTTCTTCCCACAAGTAGTCTCTCTTACATTGATATGCGGATGATAGGCTTTTCCATGACAAGCTTTATCCGTGACAACTTTTCAGCCGGAAGAAGGAAACAAGGGAAGTCTGGTCGAATACCTATTTGTGAACATGCATAAGCGAGGTATCTTTGGAGGTGTCAACACGTGGAATCGGAAGAGTGGAGTTATGAACAGCTTAGTGATGAAATCGAAGCCATGTGCCGCAGCAAAGCGGAGGAATTTCGGCTCCTCGGCTATGAATATGTAACGGGCAAGGATATCTGGGACTGTGTCAGCCGCAATTATGACAAGGAAGGCAGACCCGCCCTGCATAAGCTGGTGAATGATATCTATTCACTCAAGGCTAATAGTTATATGAACTATTTGACTATTGCCGCTTATCGCGGTTTGAACGTATAAAAAGGAACGATTTACTTTTGCAAACAGGTTCAGGAAGCGTTAAAGTAAGAGAAGAGCATTCAGCATTTCCTATGATAAACGGATGGCTTGCCGCTTGAGCAGAGCCGGCCGTTTCTTTGTGTGAGAACCGTAACGTCATTTCTGCTTGAATTGACGGTGATTTCGCACGTAGCTATAATAGGAATATTGAGTAATGAAAGGGGAACTAGCAAGAGCATGAAGAGAATGTTGAGCTTTATTATTACCGTGCTCGTATTAACCGGGGTTATGGTATTTACAACTCCCGGGCTGCTGGACAAGGTCCGTCTGGGGCTTGACCTGAAGGGCGGCTTCGAGATTCTGTATCACGCCGAGCCTATGGAGGCGGGAGCAGAATTATCCCGTGCTTCGCTGCAGAAGACTGCAGAGAGCCTGGAAAAACGGGCGAACGCACTCGGAACAAGCGAGCCTGAGGTTACTACAGAGGGAACGGACCGCATCCGTCTGAAGATCGCGGGCGTTACCGATGAGGCCGAAGTCCGCAAGAAGATGAAAGAACCCGCAGTTTTGACCTTCCGCAGCGCTGCTCCGGGGGATCCGCAAGGCACCTTCAGCAAGATTGAGCTTGTAGGAAGTGACTTTGTTGAGGGAGCGGCGGAGGTTCAACGCAACAATTTGAATCAGCCTGAGATCAGCATCAAGATCAAAGATAAAGACAAATTTGCGGAAATTACCAAGCGTTTGCTTGGTAAAGAAATGGCTATCTATCTCGATGATCAGCTGTTGGGTAATCCACCAGTCGTTAGAGCGGTATTGACAGACGGCACTGCTTCAATCTCCGGTAATTATACTATAGATGGAGCACGCGAACTGGCCGATACCATTAACCTTGGTGCTTTGCCGCTGAAGCTGACGGAGAAATATTCCCAAAGCGTTGGCGCAACCCTCGGTAAACAGTCTCTTGACCAGACCATCAAAGCCGGCCTTGTAGGCTCTGTAATCATTCTGATATTCATGATCGGCATGTACCGGTTGCCGGGTCTTCTGGCCAGCTTCGCGCTGATCCTTCATACCTGGCTGCTGATTGCGGTATTCGTCGTTGCCGACTTTACCTTGACTCTCCCCGGTATCGCCGCATTTATTCTCGGTATAGGGATGGCGGTCGATGCCAATATCATTACCAATGAACGGATAAGGGAAGAAATGCGCAACGGCAAGAGTATTTTGTCTTCTGTCAAGGCAGGGAACAAAACCTCTTTCCGCACAGTTATGGACGCGAACGTAACCACTATTATCGTTGCGGCCGTAATGTTCGCTTTTGGTACGGGTGCGGTTAAGGGCTTTGCCCTGATCCTGATCGTGGAAATTGTGCTTAGTATCGTGACGAACCTTTATTTTGCCCATTGGCTGCTTACCGTGCTGGTCAAAGCCGGCGCTCTGAAAAAGCCGAAGCAATTTGGGGTAAAGGAGAGTGACATCCGTGCGCTTTAAGAAAGAGCTTGATTTTGTACATCTGAGCAGATTTTTCTATATTTTCTCCATTGCCATTACGGTAGCCGGCCTGATCTTTCTGGCAACCATGGGTCTGAATTACAGCGTTGATTTCAAAGCAGGCTCTAATGTGGACGTGGCGCTGTCGAAGAACATCACGCTGGAGCAGCTTAAGCCGGCTCTGAAGGATCTGGGCATCTCCCATGAGCCGGACATTACCTTAGGTGAGAACCGGGTGAACATCCGTTATGATGAAGTGCTTGACAGTAATCAGGACGAGGCTTTGAAAGCTGCGGTAACCAAGCTGGATGACAAAGCTTCCTTCGAGATCAACACCGTCGATACGGAAATGGCCAAAGAGCTGGCGCGCAATGCCATCTATTCGGTTCTAATCTCTTGTCTCGGGATTATCATTTATGTAAGTATCCGTTTTGAATGGCGGTTTGCCTTGGCTGCGATTGTGGCCCTTGTGCATGATGCTTTTATCGTCGTAGCCATCTTCTCGATCTTCCGCCTGGAGGTTGACCTGACCTTCATTGTCGCGGTGCTGACGATCATCGGTTATTCGATCAACGATACGATTGTTATCTTTGACCGGATCCGCGAGAATCTGCGTTTCGGCAAGCAGAAGACCTATGAGGATCTTAAGGTGCTGGTTAATAAAAGTGTGGCCCAGACGCTTATGCGCTCTCTGTACACAGCCTTTACGGTATTTATTGCCGCGTTCTTCCTGCTTGTTATGGGTGGAGAATCGATCAAAATGTTCTCGCTTGCTATGGTTATCGGTTTGCTCTTCGGAGCCTACTCATCGATCTTTATCGCAAGTCCGCTTTGGCTGCTGCTGAAGAAACGCCAGAAGCAGCCCGTGAAGAGCAATCCGGCGAAAGCCTAAAGCCGTCACACCCGAAAAGCCGCGTCAAAGACGACGCGGCTTTTCGAAATCTTTGGAGTGGGATGTCAGGGCGGAGCGGTCAACATGAGATACTTGCCAGTGGTAAGGAGGGCCTCGTAATGAATGACAAACAATCACCGCAAAGTGATAAAATGGTCTGGACGGGGGTTGCCAGTGATCTTGCGCTGGCTGCAGCCAAAGGAACCATGGGTTATCTTTCAGGCAGTAAGGCATTAATGGGCGATGCGTTATATTCGGGATCGGATGCAGCTGCCAAGCTGGCAGAGATTCTTCCGTTTCCGTGGCGTAGGGAACCAGAGAAGAAGAACAGGATAGCACCACGCAATCCCCAGAATAATAAAGGACCGATTATTGCCATACTTTTTTCCGTGCTGATCTTGATGGGCGGATTGCAAATTGCCTTCTCGGCGATTCGGGATCTGACCAGAGGACATCTGTCCGCACCCGGGCAGGCAGCACTTATCACCGTTCTCATCTCTATTGTTGTGAAAGAGGCAGTTTTTCAGTACCAGTACCGTTATTTCAAAAAATTGGGCGATGGCAGTCATGCCGCATATGCAGATAACCACCGCTTCAGTCTATATACTTCTATTACTGTATTTATCGGGATATCACTGGCCATGGCCGGAGGGGCGTTCAACTTGCATCCGCTGCTGTACATGGACCCCATTGCAGCTCTGTTGACCGGATGTCTTATTATCCGCAAAGGCTATTCGCTTATAGCAACTTCTGTGTATGGCAAGAAGCTTCAGGAGCTTCCTTCCGAGGAGGCTGCAGGTTTCATTGAAACGGTACAGCGCGTACATGGTGTAATCCGTGTGGAATATTTGCAGGCTCTGGAGCAAGGGCGTTATGTAAATCTGCAGGTCAAAATCAGTGTGAATCCGCGCATCACAGTTATGGAGGCCCAGGACATTTCGGAATGTGCCAGAAAGCTCCTGCAGCACCGTTTTGTCCATGTGGGTGAGGTTCATATGGATGTTGTGCCGTATGATCCGGGTTATCCTTACAAAAGCAACCATGAGCTTGTAGATAATGAAATCCCTACGCTGCTTCAGTAGCCCGCTAAGGGAGAAAAAGGTGAAATCAATTGCTCCATTCAAAATCAAGATGGCAATCTCCGGAAGCCGATCCTGAAGTAGTCCGGAATTTGGCCCAGAGCCTTTCGGTTTCTCCGCTCTTGTCGTCGCTGCTTGTCAAGAGAGGCATGAACACGCCTGACAAAGCGCTTCTGTTCATGGAGGGCGGGGACGGCGAAGGGCATGACCCCTTCCTGCTTAAAGGGATGGCGGAAGCGGTTCCCCGAATCAGAAAGGCGCTGCAGGATGATGAACATATTCTGGTATATGGCGATTATGATGCGGACGGAGTGTCCAGTACTGCGCTGATGATCTATTTGCTGCGCTACCTGGGCGCTTCTTTTGATATTTATATTCCACACCGCGCAAATGAAGGCTACGGGCTGCATAATCATGCTCTGGACTGGGCGAAGCAGCAAGGCGTATCACTTATCATCACTGTAGATACCGGAATCAGTGCGTACCATCAGATTGCTTATGCAAATGAGCTGGGAATGGATGTGATCGTGACAGATCACCATGAACCGCCGGAGCTTCTGCCTGAAGCGTATGCCTTAATCAATCCTAAGCTGCCGGACTGTCCTTACCCGTTCAAGGGATTGGCCGGAGTCGGAGTGGCATACAAGCTTGCTCAGGCGCTGCTTGGGGATAAGGTTCCGGTGGAGTGGCACGAAATCGCTGCCATTGGCACGGTTGCTGACTTGATGCCGCTTCTGGACGAGAACCGGAGTATTGTGCGGAAAGGCCTCTCAAGCATGCGGAACTCCCCCTTCCCTGGTATCCGGGCTCTGCTTGGGGTGAGCGGAATCCCGATGGAGACCGTGAGTGCGGTGAATATTGCTTTTGGCATGGCACCGCGCATCAACGCCAGCGGCCGTCTGGATCATGCCGGGCGGGCAGTTACTCTGCTGACTACGGAGAATCGAGATGAGGCTGAAGAGCTTGCCGGAGAGCTGGATTTGCTGAACAAAGAACGCCAGCTGGTCGTCGAAAGAATTGTAACGGAAGCTGCCGCCATGCTGGAGCTGCAGATTCAGCAGGATAAGCTGCCCGATATCATCGTGCTTGCCCAACAGGGCTGGAATGTCGGGGTAGTGGGCATCGTTGCCTCCAAGCTGCTGGAGCGTTATTACCGGCCGGTGATTATTCTGGATATTCACCCGGAGACAGGCATGTGCAAAGGGTCGGCCCGTTCCATTCCGGGCCTGGATATCTATGAGGCTTTATCCTCATGCGCAGATTTAATGGATCATTTCGGCGGTCACCCGGCTGCTGCGGGTATGAGTCTCCATCAGGATAGGCTGAAAGAATTTGCAGCGGCATTAAATGACTATGCCGCTAAGGTACTGACACCGGAGCATTTTCTCCCAGTGACGGATGCTGACGAAGAGGCGGCTATTGCCGATTTGTCGCTGCAGGCTGCGCTCGAACTGGATAAGCTGGCTCCATTCGGTATGGCTAATCCGGTACCGAAATTCATTGTCCGCGGCGCAGCTGTCAAAGAAACCCGCAAGATGGGGCAGGACGGCAAGCATTTGAAGCTTGTCCTTCAACAAGGCGGCCATACGATTGAAGTGGTTGCCTTCGGCAAAGGAGGGCTTGCCGAACTGCTTCCAGGCGGAACGCTGATTGATATTCTGGCAGAACTGTCGGTGAATGAATGGAACGGCTCGCGGAAACCGCAGCTGATGCTGCAGGATTTGGCCGTGCCGAAGCCACAGCTCTTTGATCTGCGCGGTGCAGCGGATGCGGTGAAGCAGGCCGCACAGCTTCATGAGCTGCTCAAGCCTTATAGCGGTGCTAAGCCGCTCAGAACAGCGGCGGTCTTCCAGAACAGCCGTTTATCCCCTATGGGCGCTCTCCAAGGAATGTCCCTTTGGGTATATGATGAAGACGCTGGAATCTCCCCGGTTCGGCATCATCCGGCGGATTCAGAGGATGCACAGGTATCTTTGCTCTGTCTGCTTGATATGCCCGAAACGCCGGAGCAGCTTGATGCGCTGCTAGCTGCGTTCCCGCAGGCGGACAACATTGCCCTGCTGCATTCGATCCGGGATGGCCGCGACCGGCTGCAGATGCCGACACGAGACCATTTCAAAGTACTTTATAAATCAATAGCCGCTCTAGCGACGGCTCCGGTTCCTGAGCATGAGCTGCTGCGGCGGCTTACCCGGCAGTCTTCCATGGGGATGCGGATGCTGGCCAAAATGCTCGACGTGTTCGAGGAGCTTGAGTTCATAGACCGCAGCCGGGGGACGATTATGTTTGTTACGCAGCCCTCCGCTAAAAGCCTTACAGCTTCGCAGCATTTTGTGAGGCTTGGCAAAACTGCCGAAATGGAGCAGTATTTCATGGAGAGCAGCCGCAGTGAGCTGCAGGAGTGGATGTTGTCCCGCCGCCTGGATGTATCCCGGGTGGGATAATGCGGTATGCTTCCGCAGTAAGTTTGTCCGAAGATCATTCAGTGAGGTAACGCTCACAAACTAAGCGTATGCTTTCGAAGCTAGTTTTGTACGAAGATGTCGCTAAGAAGCTATGCCAACAAAACTAAGCGTATGCTTCCGCTGCAAGTTTGTCCGAAGATCATTCAGTGAGGTAACGCTCACAAACTTTTAGGAGATGACAATATGGATTTTAAAAACAATATTCGTGTGATTCCGGATTTCCCGCAGCCGGGCATCAGCTTCAAGGATATCACGACTTTGCTGAAGGATGGCGAAGCTTACCGCCGCGCCATTGATGAGCTGAAGGCTTTGGTAGCGCATCTGCAAATTGATGTGATTGCTGGACCTGAGGCCCGCGGATTCGTGGTGGGCGCACCTCTGGCATATGCACTGGGCGTCGGTTTCGTGCCGATCCGCAAAAGCGGCAAACTGCCGTATGATACGATTGAGGTAGGTTATGATCTGGAATACGGCAAGGACACACTGGCTATCCACACGGATGCGGTCAAGCCTGGACAGAACGTACTTATTGCCGATGATTTGCTGGCAACGGGAGGCACCATCGCCACTTCGGTCAGCCTGGTGAAACAGCTTGGCGGCAATGTGGCCGGAGCAGCCTTCCTGATCGAATTGACCCAGCTTGCCGGACGGAACAAGCTTTCCGGTATCGAGGTTCATTCGCTCCTTACTTACGAAGACTAAGCAGACCCGGTTATCTTTTCCCGGGAAATAAAAAGCGGACAGCTGTCGATTGTTGACAACTGTCCGCTTTTATATTGGAGCTTATAAATCAAATTGGCCTGTTGAACTATTTATGGTTAATGTGCAGATTTTTCACTGTCCTGCTCGTTGGACAAGCCGAGAACCTCGATTAATTTGAAGAGCAGGGACAGAACCATGCCGACAATGGTCGCCAGCGCCATACCTTTAAGCTGAACACCGCCAATGGTAAGCGAGATGCCGCTGATGCCGACCACCAGAACCAAAGTAGCCAGGATCATGTTGGTCGCCTTGGAGAAATCAACCTTCTGCTCGACAAAGATGCGCAGACCGGATGCAGCGATTACACCGAACAGCAGGAGCGACACACCGCCCATAACCGGCTGGGGAATATTGGCTATAATCGAGGAGAAAGTTCCCGAGAACGAGAGCAGGATCGCAATTACTGCCGCACCGCCAATGACATAGACCGAATATACTTTGGTCAGCGCCATAACGCCGATATTTTCACCATAGGTGGTATTGGGTGTGGAACCGAAAAATCCGGAAAGAATAGTGGAAATCCCGTTGCCCATCAGCGAGCGGTCAAGTCCAGGCTCCTTGGTCAGGTCTTTGCCGACAATGTTGCTCGTAACAAGCAAATGGCCGATATGTTCAACAATGACAACAAGCGATACCGGAATAATGGTGAAGATAACCTGCCAGTCGAAGGAAGGAGTGATAATAGTGGGATGGGAAAAGAAGTGCGCGCTGGAAATCGCATCTGTGTTTACCACTTGCATAATATAAGCCAGAACATAACCGGTTACGATACCGATGAGGATATGAATGATTTTGGGAAAGCCGCGGAAGAGCACTGCACCAATAACAGTTACGCCCAGTGTTACCATGGAGAGGGTGATCGCTTTGCCATCCGGCGTCCAGTCGGTTGCACCTTCAGGAGCAATGAGCCCCGACATGCGGGCTGCAACCGGCACCAGCTCCAGTCCGATGGTCGCTACGATAGCGCCCATAACCGCCGGAGGAAAAACAACATCAATCCAGCCGGTTCCGGCATAACGGACAATCAATGCGACAAGGATGAAGATCACGCCAGTTACGATAAAAGCGCCCAGAGCAAGCGAATATCCATGCTGATGATCACCCTGATGCTTTTCCAGCACGCCTAGCACCGGAGAGATAAAGGCAAAGCTTGAACCGAGATATGCCGGAATTTTGCCGCGGCAGATCAGGATATAGAGCAATGTGCCGATACCGTTCATCAACAGGATCATACCGGGGTCTACCCCGAACAGGTTAGGAACAAGCACCGTGCTGCCGAACATGGCGAACAAATGCTGCAGACTCAGCAGAAAGCCCGGGCCCCAAGGGAGTTTCTCGTTAACTTGAATTTCGCGTTGCAATGGTGTTCACTTCTCTTTCGTCTCTATTTTAGGTGAGGTTCCAAAAAACCGCCTTTACTAGATTAAATAGAACGGCGTCTTTTTACAACAACATTTTTCAAGTGCCACGAAATTGTCTATTCTTGACACATTCTTTTCCCCTGGTGCCATGCTATGGCAAGTGTTGACGTAATCCATCGCAAGCGTCATAATTATAGACAACTTTAAATGCGCTAGCGCAGATTTGGACATATGGAACCTGCAAATTCTGCAATGCTTGCGGGTTCATTTTATTATAGAAAGGAAACGGATACGACGAGAATGGGCATAGAGCAATTAACCGAAAAGGCCGGCGCCTATATAAAAGAAAAAGATCTTCTCCGCATCCGGGAAGCTTATGAGTTTGCCGATCAGGCTCATCACGGGCAGGTTCGGAAATCGGGGGAGCCATACATCCTGCATCCGCTCGCGGTCGCAGATATTGTCGTCAATATGCAAATGGATGTCATCTCCATTATTGCTGCGCTTCTGCATGATGTCGTAGAGGATACCACTGTCTCCCTGGAGCAGATCCGCGAGAAATTTGGCGATACCTGCGCGATGCTGGTGGACGGTTTAACCAAGCTGGAACGCATTCGCTTCCGCTCCAAGGAAGAGCAGCAGAACGAGAACTACCGCAAAATGTTCATCGCCATGGCTCAGGATATCCGGGTGATTGTGATTAAGCTGGCGGACCGTTTGCATAATATGCGTACCCTTAAATATCAATCCGAAGAAAGCCAGCGCCGTATTTCTTATGAAACGCTGGAGATTTTTTGTCCCATTGCGGACCGGCTGGGGATTTCGGCAATCAAATGGGAGATGGAGGATATTGCCCTCCGCTATTTGAACCCGCAGCAGTATTACCGCATTGCCAACCTGGTCCACAAGAAGCGGGCGGAACGGGAGCAGTTCATCGACAGCGTGATCGGCCGCATCCGTGCCAAGCTGGACGAAATGGGGATCGAAGGGGATCTCTCGGGCCGTCCGAAGCATATTTACAGTGTCTATAACAAGATGAACACCAAGAACAAGCAGTTCAATGAAATCTACGATCTGCTTGCCATCCGCATTATCGTCGACAATATTAAGGATTGTTATGCCACACTCGGGATTATTCATACTCTTTGGAAGCCAATGCCTGGCCGTTTCAAGGATTATATTGCTATGCCCAAAGCGAATATGTACCAGTCGCTGCACACCACTGTGGTGGGCCCGGGCGGAGAGCCAACAGAAGTGCAGATCCGCACGTGGGAGATGCACCGGACTGCTGAGTTCGGGATTGCGGCCCACTGGGCTTACAAGGAAGGCAGCAGCAATAATGTCAATCCGGAGAACCGGATGCCGTTTTTCCGCGAGATTCTGGAGCTGCAGCATGAAGCCAAGGATGCCGAGGAATTTGTTGAGTCGCTGAAGATGGACTTTTTCTCCGATCTCGTGTTTGTTTTTACACCCAAAGGCGAGGTTGTGGAGCTTCCGGCAGGTTCTGTACCGCTCGACTTTGCCTTCCGGATTCATACTGAGGTAGGGAACCGGACGATCGGTTCCAAGGTGAACGGGCGGATCGTGCCGCTCGATCATAAGCTGAAGACCGGGGATATCGTGGAGATTCTGACCTCGAAGAACTCTTATGGCCCAAGCCGGGACTGGCTGAAGATTGCCCAATCTTCCCATGCCCGCAGCAAGATCAAGCAGTGGTTCAAGAAGGAGAAACGTGAGGAGAATGTTGAAAAAGGCCGGGAAGCGATCGAACGGGAGCTGAAGCGTCAGAACGTGGAGGTATCGGATTGGCTGACAGAGGATAAATTGTCGGATGCGGCCAAGAAATTTGCTTTCAATGATGTCGAAGATATGCTCTCGGCCGTGGGCTTTGGCGGAATTACCGCCGCGCAAATCGCTTCCAAGCTTACAGAGAAGCTGCGCAAGGAACAGGAAGAAGCGGCAGGACATCTGGAGCTTACCACCCAAATGAAGGAAATCAAGTCCAGCGGGGAGAAGCGCAATCAGCCGACCAACGGGGTCCGTGTAAAAGGCATCGACAATCTGCTTGTCCGCTTTGCCCGATGTTGCAATCCGGTGCCCGGCGATGATATTGTCGGCTATGTGACCCGCGGCCGCGGCGTTTCTGTCCATCGTGAAGACTGTCCGAATATTCCTACAGATGGTGATGGAGAGGAGTCGGCGCGGGTGATCGAAGTGGAATGGGAAGGCAGCATGGAGGCTAACTACAGCGTGGACATTGAGATTACCGGCCATGACCGCAACGGGCTGCTCAATGAGGTGCTGCAGGCAGTGTCGGAGAGCAAGACCAATATATCGGCCGTCACCGGACGAAGCGACAAGAACAAAATGGCGATGATTCATATGACGATTCTGATCCGCAACACCGATCATCTGCAATCTGTGGTTGATCGGGTGAAGCGGGTCAAGGATGTATACACCGTTAACCGCATTATGCAGTAAAGCAAGGAGCTGAAAGACGTAATGAGAGTAGTGGTGCAGCGCTGCAAGGAAGCCAGGGTAAGCGTAGAGGATACAGTGACCGGAGCGATCGGACAAGGATTGATGCTGCTGGTCGGCGTTACCCATGAAGATACAGAGCAGGACGCCAAGTATTTGGCGGATAAAATTGCCGGACTCCGCATTTTTGAGGATGAAGCCGGCAAGATGAATTTCAGCGTCACCGATACAGGAGGCGCGATATTGTCCGTGTCACAGTTCACGCTGTATGGAGACTGCCGCAAAGGCCGGCGGCCGAACTTTATGGCTGCGGCTGGACCTGCCGAAGCAGAGCGGCTGTACGATTACTTCAATCAGGAATTGCGGAACGGCGGGCTTCAAGTGGAGACCGGTGTTTTTGGAGCGATGATGGATGTGTCCCTGACCAACTGGGGGCCGGTAACGCTTTTGCTGGACAGCCGTGGCTAACCCCTGTAGCCTTCAGCACGGACTTAACCAATCGATAGAACATATTTGCGATAAGAGTGTCATGCGGGATTCCGGGAGGGATGGGCAATGGCACTTTTTTTTGCTGTCCAGATCGGCTCAAATCAGAAAGTAAAGATCCCCTTCTCCGCAATTGTGCGGATAGGGCCACCACGGGGTGGGTAAACTATGGGGAGCGGGTATTTACGAATAACAGGGAGTCTGGGCATGAGACAATCAGAAAAAGCGCGGTGCTGGAGCAGCATTCCGGCCTATAATGTTGGCTGCTGTTCCGAAGCGGTGACGGCGGCGAAGGGTGCTGAAGACTATAAAGAGCTTCAAGTGTTAAAAGGGAACAGCCGCAGCCTTCTGCCGCGCACCTGAGAACTAGGGGATGGCGGCTTGCTGTAAATAATACCGGAGTTGTTCTTAAATCGTTAGAAAGCCTGTGAATGCGGGTAATAGAATGACGAAGACAGAATGTAGCTAGAACAGAACCCGCAATAATGCGTGAGCTGCTCCAGGTGTTGTAATACATGATATCGAGGCTTAAGGATTCAATGATCTAACCATTCATAAGGAGGGAACGACCATGACTACAAGAATTCAAGCGTATTTCAGAACCGAAAGTGAAGCAGAAGGTGCGAAGACGGCTTTGATTCCTTACGGTGTGGAAGGCATTGAGGTATCCGAATTAACAGATCCTTTGGATAAAGGCGACCACCGGAGCCGTAATATTCTGCTGCCGTTTGTTCCTTACAACAATTCAGCCATGACGGGCGGTGCTTATGGCGTTGCAGGTGCAACAGGCACGGTTTCTGGAGCTGCCATTGTACCGGGCATCGGGGTAGACAATGATCTTGGCGACAATACCGACACGAGCCGTGCCGGAGATGTACGCAGTGCCACGGATGTGGATGACAGGGATTTGAGCGATGTACATTACGTCATGGACCTTAGAGTCCCTGAAGAGAAGCGCAATGAAGTCGTTGAGGTTCTGCGCGGCAAACAAGCTTTTGTAGAGATTTTTGAAGGGTAGTTAAGTAAAAGTCCGGATAAGCAAAAGACCGCATATCTTGCTATATAAGCACCAAATCAGTATTGGATGTGGCTATCAAAAAAAGCTCCAAGAAAACCTGGAAGGGTTTTCTTGGAGCTTTTTTGAATATAATGATTAAAAATTGTAATAAATTTCTGGACAGAGAATAATGTTGTAGTGTAAAGTGGTTTTTGGGCAGGAAACCGGGGAATGTCCTAAGAAATAAAACGCTTTCTTTTCTGCAATGTAACCGTAATAATTCATTCATGATTCCTTAATATAGCCTGTTTATAATAGAAGCATGACCCCCTTTTTTATAATATATGATGATGGACCTGCAGCAATCGGCTGCAGGTCATTTTTTTTGAAAAGATAAGAATTTATATGTTTTGGGGGAAGCGACTTCCCCCTTATTTAACTGTAATACAGTGTAAAAAAGTGTGGTGGAGATCTTGGAAGCCTCACAGAATATAAGCGATGCAGGAGGATGGGGCTCCATCCGCGGACTGAAGCGGACAGAGGAGCCCTTATTTTTCCAAAAATCTTTGGGGATGAAATTTGCGGCTGTATTTTATTTCACTCCTTGACTTTAGTGCAGTGGTTCAGTAGAATCTAACAGTATACGATATGTTATAGTGTTTTGATGACGGGACCAAGTAATCCGTAACCCATGACTCCAGAGAGGAATCCCACAGAACCGGCTGCACATCCAGTAGGAGGTGTGAACCGTTTCTGCCCAGGCTGTAAGGATTCTGTTAATGAACGGATGAATGACTTCCCCGAGAACGCACGGCGAAAGCTGGCAGTCACAGGATTGCCGCCGTCAGTAGCCGGAGCGCGTAGGCGGGCGTTAACCGCTTAGAGCGGGTGTAGGGCAGTTTGCCTGAATCCGGAATGTGGGTGGTACCACGGGTGAATTATTGGTTATGATAATCCCTCGTCCCTGTTTGTGCACAAACAGGGTCGGGGGATTTTTTGTTATTTTCAGGAGGGATAGGCTGTGGCAAAGGAAAGATTCGAGAAACCTACGGGCACGCAGGATGTGCTGCCGGGTGCTGTGGAGAAATGGCTGGTTGTGGAGAGCAAGGCAAGAGATCTCTGCCGGCGTTTCAACTACCGTGAGATCCGCACACCGATGTTCGAGCACACAGGACTCTTCGAACGCGGCGTTGGGGAAACAACAGATATCGTGGAAGGCGAAATGTATACCTTCAAGGACAAGGGTGACCGTGATTTGGCGCTTCGTCCCGAAGGGACAGCAGGTGTAGTACGCGCCTACGTTCAGAACAAGCTTTATGGTGAACCCGATGTCAGCAAGCTGTATTATATCGGACCGATGTTCCGGTATGAACGCCCGCAGGCGGGAAGATACCGCCAGTTCCACCAGTTCGGGATTGAAGCTTTTGGAGCGGTAGATCCGGCCATTGATGCAGAAGTGGTTTCGATGGGATATCAGTTCTACAAGGATCTGGGGCTTAAGGACGTGAAGGTGGAGCTGAATTCCGTAGGGAATGCGCCCAGCCGCGCGGCTTACCGGGAGAAGCTGCTGAATTTTCTGCGGCCGATGAGAGATACCTTGTGCAGCGACTGCCAGCGCAGAATGGAACGCAATCCGCTGCGTGTGCTGGACTGCAAGGTGGATCAGGACAAGTTTGGCGGCGCTCCGTCCATTCTGGACAGCTTGGACGAGGAATGCACTACACATTTTGAGCAGGTCAAGGCCCACCTGGATGTTATGGGTGTGGAATACAGCATTAACCCCCGTCTTGTACGCGGACTAGATTATTACACGCACACCGCGTTTGAATATAAAGCGGCAGGCATCGGCTCCATCGACACGGTTGGCGGTGGCGGCCGGTACAATGGACTGGTGGAAGAAATCGGCGGGCCCGATCAGCCGGGCATTGGCTTCGGAATTGGTCTGGAGCGGATTCTGCTGATTCTGGAGAACCAGGGTGTAGAGCTGGAGGCGGCCAAACCGCTGGATGTGTATTTTGTTGCTCTTGGCGAAGCTGCAGATAAGGAGATTACGAAGCAGCTGTTCACCCTGCGCAGTCTGGGGTACGCGGCGGAACGCGATTACCTCGGCCGCAAGATGAAGGCGCAGATGAAATCGGCGGACCGGATGAATGCACGGTATACGGCAATTCTGGGTGAAGATGAGCTGAACAGCGGCGTTATTGCCCTGAAATCCATGGCAACTGGCGAACAGCGGACTGTGAAGCTGGAAGACCTGGCTGCGTCGCTGAATTAGCATTTTTATGAGAAAATATGTATTTTAACCAAAAAGGGGTAGGATAAATAATGAGTAGAAGTCATAACTGTGGACAATTGACGCTGGGCCATATTGGCGAGACGGTAACGCTGAACGGTTGGGTCCAGACCCGCCGCGACCTGGGAGGCGTGCTGTTTATCGACCTGCGCGACCGTACCGGAATTGTGCAAGTTGTGTTTAACCCGGACTATTCCGGTGAAGCCCTGCAGATTGCTGACAAGGTGCGCAGTGAATACGTGTTATCCGTTACGGGTAAAGTTGTAAAAAGAGATGAAGAAACCATTAACCGCAACCTGCCTACCGGTGAGATTGAAGTGCAGATTACAGAAATCGAAGTGCTGAATGCGGCTAAAACGCCTCCGTTCTTCATTGAAGATGGTGTGGAAGTTGATGAATCCCTGCGTATGAAATACCGTTACCTCGACTTGCGCCGGCCTGAAATGTACAAGACGATGCTGCTCCGTTCCAAGGCGGCTAAGATATTCCGTGACTTCCTGGACAGCGAAGGCTTTATCGAAATCGAAACGCCAATCCTGACCAAAAGCTCCCCGGAAGGCGCACGCGATTATCTGGTGCCAAGCCGTGTGCATGAAGGTGAATTCTTCGGGCTCCCGCAGTCGCCGCAGATTTACAAGCAGCTGCTGATGGTCGGCGGCATTGAGCGCTATTACCAAATGGCCCGCTGCTTCCGCGACGAGGACCTGCGTGCTGACCGCCAGCCGGAATTCACCCAGTTCGATATTGAGACCTCATTTATGCCTCAGGACGAACTGCTGTCTTTGATGGAAACCCTCATGCAGCGCCTGCTGAAGGAAACCGTTGGCGTCGATGTGGCCGTTCCCTTCCAGCGCCTGACCTATGCCGAAGCCATGGGCAAATACGGCTCGGATAAACCGGACCTGCGCTTTGGTCTGGAACTGGTGGAAATGAATGATATCGTGGCCGCCAGCGGTGTGAAGGTGTTCGCCTCCGTCATCGAGAAGGGCGGAGAGGTGAAATGCCTGAACGCCAAAGGCTGCGGCACATGGACCCGCAAGGAAATTGATGATCTGGGACCTTACGCTGCACGCTACGGTGCGAAAGGACTGGCCTGGATTCAGGTGAAGGACGGAGAATTCAAAGGTCCAATCGTGAAATTCTTTACGGAGGAAGAGATTGCAGCTGTGAAGGAGCGTACCGGCGCTGAAGAAGGCGACCTCTTGCTCTTCTCCGCTGACACTAAGAAGGTAGTGGCAGATGTGCTTGGGGCGCTGCGCCTTAAGATCGGCCGCCAGCTTGGCCTAATTGACGACAGTGTCTTCAAATTCGCCTGGGTGACTGAATTCCCGCTGCTCGGCTATGACGAAGACCAGAAGCGTTATGTGGCGGAACATCATCCGTTCACCCGTCCGATGGATGAAGACCTGCACCTGTTCGACACCGATCCTGGAGCCATCCGCGCACAAGCCTATGATATTGTGCTTAACGGTTATGAGGTGGGCGGCGGTTCCCAGCGTATATATAAACGTGAAATACAGGAGAAAATGTTCGACGCGCTTGGGTTCACAACGGAAGTGGCCTACGAGAAGTTCGGTTATCTGCTGGATGCCTTTGAATACGGCACTCCGCCGCATGGCGGAATCGCGTTTGGCTTCGACCGCCTGATTATGCTGCTTGCCGGCCGCACGAACCTGCGGGAAGCGATTGCCTTCCCAAAAACAGCAAGTGCAACCGACCTGCTGATGGACGCTCCGGCACCGGTCGATGCAATACAGCTGGAGCAGCTGCACATCAAGCTGGCGCCTAAACCGGACAAAGAAAAGAAATAAATATATTTGTAGGAGGCTGTATATCATGCTGCATCAGTTCTCGCGTACAGAGCTGGCGATCGGACCGGAAGGTCTGGAGATAATGAAGAACAGCACCGTAGCAGTGCTCGGGATCGGCGGTGTGGGTGCCATGGCGGTTGAAGCTCTGGCCCGTACCGGAATCGGCCGCATTATCCTGATTGACAAAGATTCGGTGGATATCACCAATATCAACCGCCAGATTCATGCACTGACCACTACCATCGGCCAGAACAAAACGGATCTGATGGTCGAGCGCATCAAACTGATTAATCCGGAATGCGAAGCAATTGCGCTGAACATGTTCTATACGGAGGAAACGTATGAGGAGCTGTTCAAGTACAAGCTGGATTACGTAATCGATGCTTCAGATACTATTATTTACAAAGTTCATATCATCAAGGAGTGTCTGGCCCGGGGAATCCCGATGATCTCAAGCATGGGTGCGGCTAACAAAATGGACCCGACCCGCTTTCAGGTTGCCGACATTTCCAAGACCAGCATGGACCCGATTGCCCGGGTCATCCGCCAGAAGCTGCGCAAGGAAGGCATCAAGAAGGGCGTAAAGGTGGTCTTCTCAACCGAAGAGCCGGTTAAGCCCCGTGAGGATGTTACAGAACAGATTGTCCCTGCCAATGCTCCGGACAGACGTAAGGCCAAACAGCCGCCGGCCAGCAATTCATTTGTGCCGCCTGTAGTAGGACTTATTATGGTCAGCGTTGCCGTACGCGACCTCCTGGAGGCCGGCTCAGCGGATAAATGAAGCGAATCAGATAAGCAGGAAATATAAATGAACAAAGGGCGTACAGCCGCCAGCCGGCGGTTTACGCCCTTTTATTGCGGCATAGGGAACAGAGTGTCGTACCCGTGATTTCACTATCAGTGGAGGTTTTTATATGAATTCGAAGGTGTGGCGAAACAGGGTAGGCCTGGAGCCGGGCGATAACTGGAAACGGGAACTCTCGGCAGGCATCCTGTCCTATTTTGCTTCTGTATATATTGTGATGGTCAATGCGGCGATTCTGCATGATGCGGGAATGCCGCTGCGGGCCGGAATGGTGGCAACGCTGCTGACGGCAGTGGCCGGGTGCCTGCTGATGGCTTTTGGCGGCAAAACACCGATTGTAGTGGTGCCGGGTATGGGGATTAATGCTTTTTTTACGTATACGCTTGTGCACTCCATGAAGCTGGACTGGCGCGAAGCACTTGCAGTAGTGGCCGTAACAGGTGTGCTGTTCGCCATTGTGGCGTTCACCTCGCTGTACCGGATTTTGAGCGACGCGATACCGCATAATCTGCAGCATGCGATCACGGTCGGAATCGGCCTGTTTCTGACATTTATCGGACTGCAAAAAAGCGGGATTGTCATTGCCCACCGCACGACCTTCGTCGCTATCGGCCATTTCAGTGATCCGGCAGTCATCACCTCCTGTGTGACTTTGATTCTGGCGCTGGTGCTGTTCATCCGCGGCACACGCGGAGGACTGCTGATCAGTATGCTGGCGGGCACAGGGATGGCCTATTTGCTGGGAGCGGCGCATGTACCGGAGAATACGGATTCCGGGCATATGTTCGCGGGTTACAGCGATGTGTTTGCCGGCATGGACTGGGGCAGAGGCCTCAGCCTCGTCTTCTGGATTGCCGTATTCCTGCTGCTGTTGATTGTGGTTTTTGAAAATATCGGTCTGATCTCATCCCAGACGCTGATGGCGGGCCGGCCGGAACGCTTCAAAAGCAGCCTGCGCGCGCTATCGATTGCCAATATCGCAGCCGGGTTGTTCGGCAGCAGCCCCGCAGTTGCGGCTGCCGAATCCACAGCCGGGATCGCAGCAGGCGGGCGCTCCGGTCTAACCTCGCTGATCACCGGCCTGCTGTTCGGGGCCACGTTCCTGTTCATTCCGCTGCTGGCCTACGTGCCGGACAGCGCCATCGCGCCGATTCTGATCGTCATCGGCGGCCTGATGGTGCAGAATGTGCGTGAGATGGACCTCAGCGATTTGACCGAGCTGTTTCCGGCATTCCTGATCATGGTGATGATTCCGTTCACCTACAGCATCGTGGACGGCATGGCTTTTGGCTTCATTACCTATCCGGTTGTCAAACTGGCCATGGGCAAAGGCAAGGAGGTTCCGCCCGCACTGTATGGCATTGCCGGCCTGTTCATAGCCAACTTTGTGCTGCATGCTTTTATGGGATAGGCCTTCCAGTCACTATGTTATGGTATTCCAGAATCTGTTGTGATATGATAAATATCCTTTTTGTGTGACTGAAGCCAGTCTTGCACGAGGCAAATCAGGGTGCGCTTGGCAACACAGGCGTATGCCCGCATAACTTTTAGGAGGTAACTGAAATTGGAGGACAACTTTCAAAGTGCCTATCAAGAGGAAGAAGACAGGCTGAACAGCGCGCTTACGGAGATTGACACAGTTCTTGAGAGGCTGCGCGGCATTCCGGTATACACAGGGCATGATTATACGGAGCAGGCGCTGGAGGCCTCAAGGGAACAGCGGCGCAAAGATCTTGCCAAGCTGCGGCAGGAGCCTTACTTTGGACGGCTTGATTTTCAGGGCAAGGATGAGGATGGGCGCAAGGCGCTCTATATCGGTAAAATCGGTGTAGACCGGGAACAGGTAAGCGACCGTCCGCTGGTCATAGACTGGCGGGCACCGGTGGCGAGCCTGTTCTATTCGTTTACCGGCGGCACGGAGCCGGCCTCCTACGAAGCCCCGGAAGGACTGGTCGAAGGGCTGGTCTATTTGAAGCGCAACGTGGTAATCCGCAAGCAGATCCTGGAGAGGGTGGCGGATACTTATAACCGCGACAGTGACGGGCCGGCTGTCTCGGATGAATTTCTCGTCTACCGGCTGGGGGAGAACAAGGACAACCGTCTTCGTGACATCGTCTCGACGATTCAGCAGGAGCAGGACAAGATTATCCGGGCGGCGAAAAACACCGCACTGATTATCCAGGGCGTGGCAGGCAGCGGGAAAACCACGGTCGCGCTGCATCGTCTGGCCTTTCTGCTGTATCAATACAAGGAGCAGGTGTCAGCGGAGAAAATGATTATTTTCGCACCGAACCGGATGTTCCTCGATTATATTTCGGACGTGCTGCCCGAGCTGGGCGTCGGCAATATTGCCCAGAGCACCTTTCCCGACTGGGCTGCGGATGTGCTTGGGGTTGTGCTGCCGGAGCAGAATGCTGCAGAAACCATGAGCTATTGGTTCGAAAAAGAAGGCGGCATGCCGGAGATCACCGAAGAAACCCCGGGCCGCTTCAAGGGATCGACTGCACTGATGGGAAATATAGAATCGGTCATAGGCCTGCTGGAGAACGGTGCGGTGCCGGCAGGGGATTTTTGTCCATGGGAGGGCTCGGTGCTGCGCCGCTCCATGATTGTACGCTGGCATAATGAGGAATACGCCCCATATCCGCCTGCCAAGCGCAAGGAGCGGGTGATGGCGCGGATTCACCGCTGGATCGAAATGGAGCTGAAGAAAAGCCCTTCGGCTGCGGCGCTAAAGGACCGCAAGAAGAAAAGCGCGGCACGTGAGAAGGCCTACAGTGCCAAATGGCCGAAATATGACCCGCTGACGATTTACAAGCAGATCTTCCGTGCAGTGAAGGTGCCTGAAGATTGGCCAGCGGAGGCACCGGAGAGCATTCCGCAGGGAGTGCTGGCATCAACAGTCAAGGACCTCAAAAAAGGCATTCTGCATGAAGAGGACCTCCCTCCGCTGCTCTATATTCATTATTTGCTGAACGGCAATGAAGGCGGCAGCCGCTTTGATCATATCGTGATTGATGAAGCCCAGGATTTCTCGCCTTTTCAGATTGCTGTGCTGGACCTGTATGTAAAAGGGCATTCCTTTACCATCCTGGGCGATCTGTCACAGGGGATTCATGCCTATAAAGGCGTCCATGCCTGGGAAGAAATGCAGAACCTGTTCGCCCCGGAGCACACGGCTTACCACGCGCTGACGCGAAGCTACCGTTCAACGATGGAGATTATTGAATTCGCCAACGGCATTCTGTCTGCCGGAGTCGGCAGCAGCCTGCTCGCCGTGCCTGTCTTCCGCAGCGGAAATCCCGTGCGGCTGGTTTCCTACGGCCAGCCGCTCCCGGCCCCCGCTGCAGGCGGAGACCGCCGGATTCAAGCCGTTAGAACAGCGCTCGCCTCGCTCTCGGGCCGGGAATACCGCACGGTGGCCGTATTAACCCGCAGCCTGCGGGAAGCCGCTGAGTTGTACACAGAGCTTGCTGGACATTTCGAGGATATTCATCTGATCGACGGCAGCATGACTGAATACCGGGGAGGACTGTCTGTGCTTCCGGTTTATCTGTCCAAGGGGCTGGAGTTCGACGCCGTCATCCTCGCCGATGCGGATTCAGACCATTACGGTGGCGCAGCGTGGGATGCGAAGCTGATGTATGTAGGCTGTACCCGGGCCCTCCATGAGCTGTGGATACTGCACGGAGAAGGGCTTCCCCCATATTTGCAGAATGGAGAAGGGACCGTGCAGGGCTGGCCGGAGTAAGAAATCCCATGTACCGGATTAAGCTCTCATCTACAACAAGGACCGCCCCCGGTGAAGAGGGCGGTCTAAATTATACATAATGCTATGGAAAATTGCATTTTGGACGAATTTGTAATGAACAACGGCAGAAATGCCGTTGTTGGAGAGCCGTCGGCCGGCTAGGCTGGAAACAACGGCAGAAATGCCGTTATAGGAAAGTCGAAGGCCGGCTAGCCCGGTAACAACGGCAGAAATCCCGTTGTCGAAATGCCATCGGCGGGATTGGCCGGTCTAGATATCCTAATCCCAACCAGCACTCGCTTACCAGGCTTCTTCGCAGGCGCTAGTTGGAAAAAGGGAGCTTATTTTTCCGGAAATTAAAAAATCCTGAGAATTAAGTGGAAAAAGTAAATCTAATTAGGCCACTTTTCTTGTCCAATGGCGAAATGAGCTGAATTAGTGTACCTTTTTCCACTTCATCTGTCGAGGACAGGATACTCTAGCAAAATTAGTTTTCCTTTTTCCACTTGTCGTCGTTTAGGAAATTACGCCATACCAAAAAATGTGAACAACCTGGAAGTTTAGCATAAATAAGAAACTTGGGTTCCCCTGAGAGAGGGGTTAACCCTCGAACATCTTGCACGGAATACAACAAAGTATGTCTTAAGCAGGCCGAATCGATGAACATCTTGCACGTTATACAACAATCTGTGACTTAAGCACGCTAAATGAACAAAAATCTTGTAAATTGTACAACAATGTGAGCCTGACTGCACCAAATGGATGCTCAATCCTGCATATTGTACAGCAAATGCGGACTTCATAACCTCCAAGACCTTATTTACCTGCCAAGGTGATTTTGTTCAAATATTAACGTACTATGTTTCACTTCATCAATCATCCTTATATTTCTCACAGTAGAGGCTGTCCCAAGCATTCTTTTCATGGCTTTGGGACAGCCGTTTCCACTTGCATATGAAGCTGCTTACTGGCCTTTGTGCTGTGCCGTGAACTGGAAGCGCTCCACCTGCTGCTGCATATCGGATGCCATCGCGGACAGCGCTGCGGAAGAGGAGGTGATCTCCTCCATGGAGGCAAGCTGTTCTTCCGTCGCCGCCGTAACGCTTTGGAAGGAATCCAGCGCCGCCTTCGCAATGTTGGCCATTTCCTGTACCGAGGCGGCTACCTCAGCGGAGCTGGCCGACATTTGTTCGGTAATCGCCGAGACTTCATGGATTTGCTCTCCCACGTGGCGGGTAGACTGCTCGATTTGGGTAAAGGCCTCACCGGCCTCAAGTGCCAGAGTCATGCCCTGCTCCACATCCGCAACCACTTGATGCCTCATTACATCGTAGACGCTCGCGATCAGACCGACCATCTCGGAGATGGTTTCCTGGATTTGTCCCGCGCTTACCTTGGAAGCTTCGGACAGCTTGCGCACTTCTCCGGCCACAACGGCAAATCCTCTGCCATGCTCTCCGGCCCGCGCGGCTTCAATCCCCGCATTCAGCGACAGCAGATTGGTCTGCTTGGCGATGGACGCAATAGCCGTGCTGGTCTCCGCTACCTTGGCGCTAAGCCCGTTCAGATCGGCGATCAGGCTGCTTGACTGCTGCACTGAGCGGTGGATCGTCTGCATTTGGTTCCCGACATGCTGCACCTTGGCGCTGCCGTTGTCGACATCCTTCTCTGTCAGCAGTGCCGCGCTGACAATGGATTGCGAGGCTGAGGCGATTTTGTGGATCGCTTCGGACATTTCATCCATCGTTGCAGCCACTTCGGCGGACGCGTAAGCCTGGGCCTCCACGCCGCGCGTAGAATCCTCTATCAGCTCGGTGACATACTCCACGGCCTTGCTGTTCTCTCCGGTGCTGGCGGTAAGCTGCTCACTGGCTGCCGCCAGATGCCCGGATGTCTCCGATACATCCTGCACCATGGTGCGGAGCGATTGCACCATGGCGTTATAATTCCCGGCAAGTTCGCCGATCTCATCCTTGCGGCGGGTCGTAACGGATTCATCCAGCTGGCCTTCACTTACCCGCTTGGCGGAACGGTTCAGCGCCTCCAGCGGTGCAGTGATCCGGCGGATTATAAGGAAGGTAACAGCAATCGCCACAATTAAGGCAACCGCCAGAACAATTGCCGATTTGTACAGAATAGGATACACCGCCCGCGTGTATTCGTCCGCTGGAAGAACTCCAACTATTTTGAAGCCGGACAGCTCATTAGTTACATAGTAGCCGTCCATTTGCGTATCGGCCGTAGTGTCTTTGTACGACACCTTGCCCATGGGGGCAGTACTCAGGGCATCCAGCAAAGCCCCTGTGACGGGTGTGGCAACCTCCATCGCAGGATGATAGATGACCTTATTCTGGCTGTCCAGGATATAGACATAGCCGCTCGAACCGAGACTTACCGTCTTGGCCAGCTCCATCAGGCCGTTCATGCTGAGACTGATGGAAACGGCTCCCTTACCATCCGGAAAGGCCCGCGAGATCGGCAGAATAAATGATCCCGCCACTTTGGAATAAATCGGGTCAATCACAGATGCGGACTCAGGAGCTTTTCAGTGCAGCAATATACCAGTCCCGTACCCTGGGATCATAATCCTTCGGATCGGATGTGGGGGACAGCATAAATTTGCCGTCAGTGTTGCCCAGGGCAACGATGTCAATTTCGGGATGCTCCGCCTTGAATTTGTCAATCAGCTTGCGGACCCGGGCGGAACCGCTTGTCACATCTGCTGCGGAAATCTGGTCAGCCAGCTCATTGACACTTGCGCTTTCCAGCTGAATCAGCTGGGTCAGCGTTTTATCGAGGATATGGATGCTGGAGTTTGTGGTGTCCTCCATTTTGGAGCGCAGCTCTGTTTTGGAAGTTTCCGAGGAGATGACAGCCAGGGCAAGAGAAGGAATTACAATGGCGGTAATAATGAACAGCATCAACTCAGTTCTGAGTTTCTTGATGTGAAAAAAACGTGTTAAAGCACTCCGGACAGCTGTCATAGTAATTTCCCCCATATCTCAAAATAAATAGATAAATTATTATTTATTTCGACATTTATCGACTTATTATTTAGTGTTTCGTCAAAATATTCTTTTGCATTTTGGTGGAGAACGATTATAACTATTCTTGAACTTGTAACTGTGGCTGGCCTATGGCTTAATAATAAGTGTCCGGCCGGGCAAGATTACTTCTGGAAGGAGGCTGATTGCAATGATTTCAGAATACGAGGTGGTTTCCGTCTAGTACGGAAGCCTGCATATGAGGAGGCCGCGAGGCCTCCTTATCATTTATGAACACAGACACGGAGCCGGCTGCTGGACAGAAGGGGCTTGCTGCCGTGAAATGACTTTGAATGTAGACGCTAACCACGGGTTTTTATATAATGAAATTACGGTTTTACCAAATATGAGGAGATGAAAGGAGGCAGGTGACATGTTGCTGATGAACAGCGCAATGATCGGACTTAAGGGAACACACCTGTTGAAGGAGGAAACATTAAGTGAGTTATGTAAATGGAAAGGATGTGCTCCCCCGGGCCTGCTCGAAGAGCTGCAGGGATATATTCAGGGTGAGCTGCTCTACATCCCTAAGAAAACAGAGCAACGCGTAAAATGGGGCGAAAACAGCGGCTCCCGGCAAGAGATTGCCAGCCGCAACGAGGAGATTTTCTGCAGTCACAGCAGCGGCTGCTCGGTGAACGAGCTGCAGAAGAGATACCATTTATCTGAGGAAAGCATCCGCAAAATCATCTCAAAAATGCGGCTGGCGATGAACCGCTAGTCTAAACTTTGAACAAAGAGCATGGCACCCGCCGGGAGGGCGAGGTCATGCTCTTTTTTAAAATATATTTATATGCTTACGCTATAAATTATCCTTCTATTTCTCGCTGAAACGGGTACCTGAAAGCGATACCCTGTATCGCTGCTTCGAAAGCATAGGCTCCTGATAAGGACGGCGTAGCCGTTTCTACTTGTGGCATCTCTTGATTGCTGCCGCTGTGTGGTATGATAGAGAGCAGTAATGTTTGGTTTAGATTACAAGATTACAGCAAGGAAGTGGAATCATGGATTTATTTTCTTTCGGTGAGGATACGGCGGGGGGCCGTCTGCTGGCAGACCGGATGCGGCCGGAGAATCTCGATGAATATATCGGCCAGGAGCATATTGTTGGCCCAGGCAAGCTGCTGCGCCGCGCCATTGAAGCTGATCAGGTGTCTTCCATCCTGCTTTACGGCCCTCCCGGCTGCGGAAAGACGACCCTGGCCCATATCATTTCCCATCACACGCAGGGCGAGTTTGTGCGGCTGAATGCAGTGGAAGCCTCGGTCAAGGATGTGCGCGAGGTGATCGAGCGGGCCCAAAGCAATAAATCGCTGTACGGCTCGAAGACGATACTGTTCCTGGACGAAGTGCACCGTTTCAACAGTTCCCGCCAGGATGCGCTGCTGCCTGCGGTGGAGAAAGGGACGATTATTTTTATCGGCGCGACCACCGAGAATCCGTTCCATTATGTGAACGGGGCGCTTATGAGCCGCTCCACGCTGTTTCAGCTGGAATCCCTGACCAGTGAACACAGCCTGGTTGCGATGCGGAGAGCACTTGCCGACGAGAAGCGGGGGCTCGGATTCATGCAGCTGCAGGCCGATGAGGAAGCACTGCAGCATATAGCGGATATGGCGAACGGCGATATCCGGCGGGCGCTGAACGCGCTGGAGCTGGCGGCGATGACCACAGCGCCGGAGCCTGACGGCAGCGTGCATATTACGCTTGCGGTGGCGGAAGAGTCGATCCGCCGCCCGATTGTCAAAGCCGACGAGTCGACCCAGTATGACGTTCTGTCGGCTTTTCACAAAAGCATCCGCGGCTCCAGCGATGCCGCCCTGTTCTGGTTTCTCTATGCCGTAGAGAAGCTCGGCATGGACCCGATGACCTTCATCCGCCGCCTGATTGCGGCCAGCAGCGAAGATATCGGCCTGGCCAATCCGCAGGCGATGGTGCAGGCGGTCAGCGCACTTGAGGCCTACCGCAACAATGGCTGGCCGGAGGCCAAGCTGAACATCGCCCAGGCGATCCTGTTCGCGGTCGAGAGTCCGAAGTCGAACGCCGTGGTTATGGCGATTTCCAGGGCGATGGACAGTATTGAAGAGCTGAAATCCGCCGAGGTACCGCTGCATCTGCGCGATACACACTACAAAGGCTCGGCGGCGCTTGGGCATGAGGGATACCAGTATCCGCATAACTTTCCCGGCCATTATGTGAAGCAGGAATATTTGCCGAAGGCGATTAGCCGGAGGGTATTCTACCAGGCTACCGAGCAGGGAAATGAAGCCAAAATCCGCCATAATCAGGGTCTGCGGCGTGGGCAGTAGCACTCAAGGAGAAGTAGCTATTGAAAAACCGTTTGTACTTAATAACCTGAAACCACGCGGTATCGGCTCTTGAATACTGTCAATATCCATTTTCGTCCTGTGATATATCATGAATTACCCCGGTTTGCTCGTAATACCGTAAGGTGTGTGCGCTTAATCATGTCTCTTCAGCAACTTGTTCGCTCAAAAATATTTTCTCCATACTTAGATTTATAGCATTGATATAGAGTTCACCCGATACTTTGGACGGTTCCTGGGGCTTGCCGGGGATCGTCCTGTTTTATGTCCGGGAGACTCCGGCGTGTTCTATCCTGCAAATAACGATGTCCCATTCATATGACATTGTTAGGGAAGCCTCGAATTTGGCGAAGCCCAATTGAGGGCCTTCTCCGGGATTTCATCGTCTGAAGTGCCGCCAATAGGCGGCATGAAGGTTCTATTGGATCGGAACATTAATATTATAGATTTCAGGTTCAATCAATTTAGAGCGGAAAATATGACCGAAATGGTAATTTTTTTACAAAAACTCCGGTTTCTCATATATTTTAGATGTAAATATATAGAATTAATTACCTGTATATGGTATGTATTGAGGTGGGATGAGCTAAACCTGACATCACTATGGGAGGTGAAGGATGGATTTGGCGGTATAAGGCGGTAAAAGATGTCCAAACCTGAAGTCCGGGGAGGTATCGGTACGTGAAGAAGCCGATGGAGCAGGAACGGAAGCAGGAAGATCAGATGGAGAAGGGAGCTGGGTTTGTATGAGTCCAAGGAAACGGAAGCAAGGCCTTATTTTATCCTTGAGTGTAATGTTAACGTGCACAATGTTCTCAGGGGCGTTATTTCACCCGTCTGTCAGCAAAGCGGAGGGAAGCGGATACAATTATGCAGAGGCACTGCAGAAATCCATCTATTTCTATGAAGCCCAGCGATCGGGCGAGCTGCCGGATAACAACCGTGTGGAATGGCGGGGCGACTCCGGGCTGCAGGATGGTGCGGATGTCGGCCATGATCTGACCGGGGGCTGGTATGATGCGGGAGACCACGTCAAATTCGGGCTTCCTATGGCGTACACGGCGACAATGCTGGCCTGGTCGGTGTATGAGTACAAGGATGGTTATGTGCAATCAGGACAGCTGGATGAGATTCTGGACAATATCCGCTGGGCCACAGACTATTTTATGAAAGCGCATACCGCACCCAATGAGCTGTGGGGACAGGTCGGCAACGGCACAGCGGATCATAACTGGTGGGGAGCCGTAGAGGTCATGCCGATGGCGCGCCCTTCGTACAAAATTGATGCGGCTCATCCCGGTTCTGATCTGGCGGCGGAAACTGCCGCCGCGCTGGCATCGGCAGCAATTATTTTCAGGGATTCGGATGCCGCATATGCGGACAAGCTGCTGCTCCATGCCAAGCAATTATACAATTTTGCCGATACGTACCGGGGGTATATTCCGAGAGCATCACGGATGCGGCGCAGTATTACAAATCATGGAGCGGTTATGCCGACGAATTAAGCTGGGGCGGAGTCTGGCTGTATATGGCGACCGGCGACCAGACTTATCTGGACAAAGCCGTAACCGCGAGCAATTCGTGGGTCACCAATCAGTCCGGGCAATGGGGCTATCAATGGACACAATCCTGGGATGACAAGCATTACGGTGCCCAACTGCTGCTGTCGCGCATCACAGACGATCCCAAATTTATTCAATCCACGGAACGGAATATGCAGTTTTGGACCACCGGAGTGAACGGGACAGCCGACAGGGTTGCCTATACTCCCGGGGGACTTGCGCATTTGGACCAGTGGGGGGCGCTGCGCTATGCGGCCAATCAGGCATTTCTGGCTTTTGTCTATGCGGACTGGGTAAGCGACCCGGTGAAGCAGAATACAGCCCGGACATTTGCCGAACGGCAGATTACGTATATGCTGGGGGATAATCCGCGGAGCAGCAGTTATGTCATCGGCTTCGGCAGCAATGCGCCGCAGCATCCGCATCACCGGACCTCACATGGTTCCTGGAGCGACAGCCAGACGACCCCTGCCGACCACCGCCATGTGCTGTATGGTGCGCTGGTCGGAGGACCTTCCAAGACCGACAGCTATACGGATACGATCAGCGACTATGTCTCCAACGAAGTTGCAACTGATTACAATTCAGCCTTTACCGGCGCTTTGGCCAAAATGATGCTCTTGCACGGCCAGGGCCAGCAGCCGCTGGAGAATTTCCCTCCGGCTGAAACGCGTGAGGATGAGATGTTCACCGAGACTTCGGTGAATGCGAGCGGCAGCAATTTCGTGGAGATCCGCGCATTGCTCAATAACCGCTCGGGCTGGCCGGCACGTTCCAGCAGCCAGATGTCCTTTAATTACTATGTGGATCTTAGTGAAGCTGCCGCTGCCGGGTACGGGCCGGAGGATATCACGGTCAAGGCAGGGGGCTATAATCAGGGCGGAACCGTTTCGCAGCTGCTTCCCTTTGACGAGGCCAACCATATTTATTACACGAAAATTGACTTTACCGGGACACCGGTTTATCCTGGCGGACAATCCGCCTACCGCAAGGAGATTCAGTTCCGGATCAGTGCTCCGCTGAACACGGCCTTCTGGGATAACACGAATGATTTTTCCTTCAAGGGTGTGGCTTCCGGTGCCTCCTCTCCTGTGAAGAATCCGTTCATTCCGGTGTTTGATGCAGGCGTCAAAGTGTATGGGGAACTGCCTTCCGGCGGCAATCCCGGTGAACCCCAGGTGCCGGGCCGTCCGTCCGGACTGCAGGCAACCGCCGGGAATGCCAGTGTCTCCTTGACCTGGAATGCTGTCAGCGGTGCGGCAGGCTACACGATCAAACGCTCGCTGGTAAACGGAGGGCCTTATGCCGTCATTGGGACAGTAACAGGAACGACCTACAGCGACAGCGGGCTGGTGAACGGAGTGGACTATTACTATGTTGTAACCGCTTCTAACAGTGTAGGGGAGAGTACCGCATCTGCACAGGCCACGGCCCGGCCGCGTGAGACTACGCCGCCTGCCAAAGGAGATTTGCGTGTGCAGTACCGCACCAATGATGCAAGCCCCGGCGACGCGCAGATCCGCAGCCAGTTCAAGATTGTGAATAAGGGAAAAGAAGCGGTAGCGCTCAGCGGACTGAAGCTCCGTTACTATTACACCGTGGACGGGGACAAGCCGCAGGAATTTCATTGCGACTACGCGGTCCTTGGCAGCGGGAATCTGAGCGGAAGCTTTGTGAAGCTGGCTGCACCGGCCGCACTGGCGGATTCTTTTGTGGAGATTGCTTTTGCCCCGGGTGCCGGAAATCTTGCTCCGGGCGCGGATACGGGAGAAATCCAGGTGCGCATCAACAAAACGGATTGGACGCCGTACAATGAGAGCAACGACTATTCCTACAGCGGAACTCAGCAGGCCTTCGCCGATTGGGACAAAGTCACACTTCACCGTGAGGGAACCTTGGTTTGGGGCTTGGAACCATAATTCATTCCAGAGAGGAAGCATGCCGAAATGAAGAAGCTAAGTTCAATCAAAAAGCCTATTTCCTTAGCCATGGCTGCAGTCCTGACGCTCACCCTTGTAACCGGTATCTTTAATTTCAGACCCGCAACGGCACAGGCCGCTTCAGTCGAACAGACAAGGTTTCTGCAAATGTACAGCCAGCTGAAAGACCCGGCGAACGGCTATTTTTCGGCTGAAGGCGTTCCGTATCATTCGGTGGAGACCCTGCTCAGCGAAGCGCCTAATTATGGACATATGACTACCTCGGAGGCGTACAGCTATTGGATGTGGCTGGAAGTGCTGTATGGCTATCATACGGGAGACTGGAGCAAGCTGGAGTCTGCCTGGGACAACATGGAGAAGTACATTATCCCGGTTAATGAAGGGGATGGTGCGCAGGAGCAGCCGACAATGAGCTATTACAACCCGAACAGCCCGGCGACCTATGCCTCCGAGTTCGGACAGCCGGATCAGTATCCAAGCCCGCTTAACGGCAAATACAGTCCCGGAAAAGACCCGCTGGATGCCGAGCTGAAGTCCGCTTACGGCAACAACCAGACCTATCTGATGCACTGGCTGGTGGACGTCGACAACTGGTACGGTTTCGGGAACCTGCTGAATCCTTCGCATACGGCTGCTTACGTGAATACTTTCCAGCGGGGCACCCAGGAATCTGTCTGGGAGGCTGTACCGCATCCTTCACAGGATGACAAATCGTTCGGCAAAACCAATGAAGGCTTCATGAGCCTGTTCACCAAAGAAAGCAGTGTCCCTGCGGCACAGTGGCGGTATACCGATGCTACCGATGCTGACGCGCGTGCTGTACAGGCTATGTACTGGGCCAAAGAGCTTGGCTACAACAATACTGTATATCTGAACAAAGCCAAGAAAATGGGCGACTATCTGCGGTACGGCATGTATGACAAATATTTTCAAAAGATCGGCAGTGCCGCAGACGGCACACCGGAAGCCGGAACAGGCAAGGATGCCAGCCATTATCTGCTGGCCTGGTATACCGCATGGGGCGGCGGACTGGGCGCCAGCGGGAACTGGGCCTGGAGAATTGGCGCCAGCCATGCGCATCAGGGCTACCAGAACGTAGTCACGGCGTATGCCCTTTCTGATCCGGCCGGCGGACTGGTTCCGGCTTCGGCAACAGCAGGACAGGATTGGAGTAAATCCTTAACCCGCCAGCTGGAATTCTACAATTGGCTGCAGTCCTCCGAAGGCGCTATAGCAGGCGGAGCCACGAACAGCTATAACGGGTCATACAGCGCTTATCCAGCCGGTACAAGCACTTTCTACGGCATGGCCTACGATGAAGCTCCCGTCTATACCGATCCTCCGTCCAACGATTGGTTCGGCATGCAGGCATGGAGTGTGGAGCGGATAGCTGAGCTGTATTACATTCTGGCATCGGGTGGGGACACCACCTCGGCTAATTTCCAAATGGCCAAACGTGTGATAGAGAACTGGATTGACTGGTCCGCCGATTATGCCTTTGCCGGCAGCCGTCCGCTTGCGGACGCCGAAGGCTACTATTTGAACAAGCAGGGACAACGGATTCTGGGCGGAGATGATCCTGAGGTGGCCACGGTATCCGCACCCGGCGAGTTCTGGATTCCAGGCAATGTGGAGTGGCAGGGACAGCCTGATACGTGGACCGGCTTCAGTACGTTCGGCGGCAACAGCAATCTGAAGGCTGTAACCAAGAATCCGGGCCAGGATACAGGCGTGCTGGGCAGCTATATTAAGGCGCTTACGTTCTTTGCCGCAGGGAACAAGGCAGAGCACGGCAGCTATACTGCGCTTGGCGGAACGGCCTCGCAGCTGGCTAAATCACTGCTGGATACGGCATGGGGTTATAATGACGGGGTGGGTATCACCACAGTAGAGAAGCGTGCGGATTATTCCCGCTACTTTACCAAAGAAATGTATTTCCCGGCAGGCTGGACCGGCACTTTTGGTCAGGGGAATACGATACCAGGCAGCACGACAGTGCCCTCAGATCCGGCAAAAGGCGGCAACGGAGTGTACGCGAGCTATACCGATGTGCTCCCGGCGATCAAAAATGATCCTAAGTGGAGCTATCTGCAAGGAAAGTACAACAGCTCCTACAACCAAACGACCAAAACATGGGACAATGGAGCACCTGAATTTACGTACCACCGTTTCTGGTCGCAGGTGGATATGGCAACGGCATATGCTGAATACGACCGTCTGATCAACACCGGCACCGAAGAACCGGCTGCCCCAAAAGCGCCTTCCAAGCCGGCAGCGGCTGCCGGAGATAAAGTGGTTGCGCTGAGCTGGAACAAGGTAAGGGGCGCAGACAGCTATACGGTTAAACGGGCCACAACCAGCGGCGGGCCATACACTGCATTAGGGAATGTCACGCAGGCCACCTACAGCGATGCCAGCGTGGTCAATGATACGACCTACTATTACGTCGTAAGCGCCGCCAACACAGCAGGGACCAGCCCGGACTCACCGGAAGTCTCAGCCAAGCCAACAGCTGTGCCCATACCAACTGTGGGTGATTTAGTGGTTCAATACCGCACAACGGATACGAACCCTGGCGACTCCCAGCTCCGGCCACAGCTGCGGATTGTTAATAATGGAACCACAGCGGTAGAACTCAGCAAGCTCAAGCTCCGTTATTATTACGCCGTTGACGGGGACAAGGCGCAGCAGTTCAATGTGGATTATGCCACAGTGGGCAGCGGCAATGTGCTGGGCAGCTTTGTGAGGCTCGTTCCCGCTGCCGCAGGAGCGGATTATTACGTGGAAATTTCATTCAGCCCGGCAGCCGGGAGCCTCGCACCAGGTGCGAACACCGGAGAGATCCAGCTGCGCATCAACAAAACGGACTGGAGCAATTACAATGAGACAGGGGATTATTCTTACGATCCGGCCAAAACCGCCTACACCGACTGGAGCCGGGTGCCGTTATATTTGAATGGGGTGCTGGTATGGGGACTTCAGCCTTAACTCAGCGGGTGGTCTGATACAGGCATGACCTAAGAGGCCCTGCATTTCCCAAGCCAAAGGATGAAAAAGAACCTTCAACTCCACTGTTTCTGTGGGTCTGAAGGTTCTTTGGTTTATTTCCTATCGTAAGCAGCTGTAAAATGAAGTTTACAGCTGCGGCAGCGGGGCAACTTTCTCGGCAGCCTCGATGGTTCCGCCGCCCAGGCATTGTTCGCCCAGATAGAATACTACAGCCTGGCCTGGGGTAATCGCCTTTTGCGGCACATCAAAGGCTACATGCACCGTTCCGTCTGCCTGCGCAGTCAAGGTCACGCCCTGATCCGGCTGGCGATAGCGGAACTTCGCGGTGCATTTCAGCGGTGCAGTCCCAAGGGTGCCTTCTTCGATCCAGTTCACGCCCGAAGCGGTCAGACTGGTAGAGTACAGGCTTGGATGCTTGTCGCCTTGAACCACATAGAGAATGTTGCGGTTCAGATCTTTTTCGGCTACGAACCAGGGCTCACCGGTCCCGGAGCCGCCGATGCCAAGACCTTGGCGCTGACCCAGCGTATAGTACATGAGGCCCTCATGCCGTCCTTTGACTTCGCCGGTGGCGATATCCACCATGTCACCGGATTGTGCCGGCAGGTACTGGCTCAGGAATTCCCGGAAGTTGCGCTCGCCGATGAAGCAGACGCCGGTGCTGTCCTTTTTCTTGGCGGTGTACAGTCCGGCTTCTTCGGCAATCCGGCGCACTTCAGGCTTCGGCAGATGACCGATCGGGAACATGGCTTTGGAGAGCTGGTACTGGTTCAGCGCATTGAGGAAATAGGTCTGATCCTTATTGCTGTCCACTCCGCGCAGCAGCTTGAAAACGCCGTCTTCTTCAATTACCCTTGCATAGTGGCCGGTGGCAACATAATCTGCGCCAAGCTGCAGCGCCTTATTCAGGAATTCCCCGAACTTGATCTCGCGGTTGCACATCACATCCGGATTAGGCGTCCGTCCGGCCTTATATTCATCGAGGAAATAGGAAAAGACTTTATCAAAGTATTCCTTCTCGAAATTAACGGTATAGTAAGGAATATCAATCTGCTCGCATACGCGGCGGACATCCTCGGCGTCGGTCTCGGCTGTGCACACGCCGAACTCATCGGTATCGTCCCAGTTCTTCATGAAGATGCCGATGACGTCATAACCTTGCTGCTTAAGCAGCAGCGCTGTAACGGAGGAATCGACCCCTCCCGACATGCCGACAACGACACGTGTATCCTGATTTGCCTTTGTCATCGAAATCACCATTTTCTATGCAAAAAATACCGGTATCCTTGCAGAAACACCCGGCTCATTGTGTATTATAACATACCTGTCTACCCCAGACTGCACAAGACAGGGCAAATGGCAGCGGATCAGGCGGGGAATTTGACAATTTGTCCACCACTGGCGAACATTATTGCAAAAAGTTACAGTTTGCGCTCCAAATATGCCCAAGGATATGATAACATAAGCTGAGAGCAAACATCGGAATACGTTGATATGACATTTCTCATGTCAAGCCAGCGATACCAGCAACTAAACCGAAAGAGGTGCACCTTTGAAGATATCAACAAAAGGACGCTATGGATTAACCATTATGATGGAGCTCGCCCTGAAATTTGGCGAAGGTCCCACATCCCTTAAGAGTATTGCCGAGAAAAACGGGCTGTCCGAGCATTACCTGGAGCAGCTGATCGCCCCCTGCGCAACGCAGGACTGGTGAAGAGTATCCGCGGAGCCTACGGCGGCTATATTTTGTCACGTGAAGCCGGTACGATCACCGCCGGAGACATCATCCGCGTGCTGGAAGGGCCGATTTCGCCTGTGGATTTCACCGAAGAGGACGACCCGGCGAAGCGCGACCTCTGGCTGCGCATCCGCGACAGCATCGCCGATGTCCTGGACTCCACCACCTTATCCGACCTGATCAACTTTAAAGAAGAGAGTCATGCGGATAATTATATGTTCTATATTTAACAGGAACTAAAACTCCGTTGATTTCAAAGGGATTTTTGAAAAACGTTACCCACACTTTATTGATTTATAGCCCATTCAAAGTCGTCTGCGATTCAATTTGACGCTGCTTTGATACGTGGAGAGAGATCAGTTCAGTTACCTTAGAATTACTCTTATGACCAAAACTTATCACTCGCTCACTTTGATCATTCTTTGGCGGAATGAAAGAGTAGTTTCGTACACTCGAACCGTATAGCTGTTTGTTTACATCTAAGGACTAACCTGCACAATTGAAGAAATGCTTTTAACTCGTCCTTCTCAAGAAACTTGGGGAGGACTTTAGCATGCCCAAACATCAATGATGCCGCTGTATGGACGGAGGTAATTGTACTGCGACTCTTCCCTCTAGTCTTCAGCTTGTACAAAAACTCCTGATAAAGGCTTGGTGTTACTTCTTTCAAAGTAAGCCACCAAATTGGTCCAATAACACTCTGAGACCATATTCCCTATTTTTTTTCGAGTTTTTAGCCGATTCCCGTTCCAAAATGTATGCTTTTTGAGACTGCGAAATGGCTGGTGATTATTTCGTTTCAAAAAGCCATAAAATCAGTTATGAAACGTCTCAGTGATGCAATGTATCATTTGAGACGTTTTTTTTTAATTAGGAGGGTTCCTATTGAAGATCGCTTACGGAAGAGTTTCGACCAAGGAGCAAAATGTAGAGCGGCAGCTCTTGAAATTCCGAGAGTTGGGGATTGAAGAGCGATTTGTTTTTGTCGATAAGCAGAGCGGCAAAAATTTTGATCGTCCGCGTTATCAGGCGATGCGGCTCATGATTCGGGAAAATGATTTGGTTTACGTGGATGCTCTGGACCGGCTGGGACGGGACTATGACGGTATCATTGCAGAGTGGAAATACATTACGCGCGAAGTTGGTGCGGACATTGTGTGCCTGGATAATGAAACGTTGTTTGATTCCAGAAAGTTCAAAACGATGGGGGACTTTGGAAAGGTTATGGAGGATCAATTTCTTAGCCTGCTGGCATATGTGGCCGAGCAGGAACGGAAAAAGAATCGTTTAAGGCAGGCGGAGGGCATTGAGGTAGCTCGGACGGAAGGAGTTATGTTTGGTCGCCCCAAACATGAAATTGATAACAGATTCATTGAAGTGTATGAGGCATGGAAATCCGGTGAGTTTACTGCTACGGAAGCGATGGGAAGGATCGGAATGAAGAAGCCCACATTCTATCGCAGGGTGAAAGAGTATGAAAGTAAGTAATTTATTTAGTTACCTGTATTTTGTTTGTCCCAGAATAATAAAGTATTAGACTGGACTACTGGACAGATAACTAAAAGATTTATTGAAAAACAAGCTCCTAGGAATTATCCTGGAGCGTTTTTCTACGAGTATAGGCTCAATTTTAGATCACTGGCCCTATAAAGACAAAATATTTACCATGAAAATAATTAAAACCGATATCAAGATCAGTATATTTCTCATCTTGGGTTTCAGTTTTTGAGAGCTATGAGCAAGAAATTGACGATGAATTACAAATAATATAATAAGATCTGCGATCAATAGAAACACCATATAAACGAAGTTGTTTACTTGCTTGATTAAATTTTGTTGGAGGAAATTTAAGGAGAATAATCCAATAATCAGAAACACAATATTGCGAATCAATTCTACTATAAAACTAATGCTTCTCATTCACTTCACCTTCTTTTATGTTGTTCATATGTTAGATGAAACCTGAAAAATTAATAAAGACAATGGCCAAAAGACGTTACTTAATATAAGTATACGTCTTTTGGCCATAGGTTAGTACTAGAAATTATTTTTTTTAGTTAAAACTAACACTGATTTTTTGTGAAGACTGGGCATCTTTAACAAATCCAAGAGGGACAGCTTGATAATACGCTACACTAGCGAGAAAGCTTCTTTCATCTAGGAATTTGTGGAAGTTAGCGTTTGAATTTTCTCCTTCTAGTGTGAAATCGGCAACAATACCAACGCCATCACTTCCGACTATTCCAAAACCTGTGAATTTAAGACTGTTTCCTACTTTTTCGTGATATGTCTGGTTAGTGTCCGAAGTGTTCATGTTTACGGATACTGTATTATTTACAATTCCAATATCTACTTTGACATACCCCTCGGTTCTTAAGGCAGAATAATTTCCTAATCCGTAACCAAAGAAATGATTTCCTTCACCCCAAGGAAGCGAAAATGTCGTTAAATCAGTATTTACGGGTGTAGCATATTTTTTTACGAAAGCTGCATCTTCCGGGGAAAATGGTTCGTTCAATTCATACTTTTGAGAGAATTCCGAAAGTTTAGACTGAATTTGTTCATTCGACAAGACCACTTCATTGCTTGTAACATCAGAAGTTTCTTCAGCAAAGGCGTTCGGGGCTAAAGACATGAATAACACTACAGTCATTAGTGACAATATGATTTTTTTCATCTTCCTAGCACCTCATATCTTTTTATTGTGAATGCTGGCCAGCAATTCAACCTTCTGTATAAAATACCTTAAATGGATACGGATATATTATATTGCCATAAAAATGAAGATACAAGAATATATATGTTAAAAAGATAGTTTTCTTTTTTGGCTAATTCGGTAACCTAAATTTAAAAGATCTAATCCCTAAAGCAAGTAAATCTCAAACGCTTGGGATTTTGAATTACAGATTGCCCCATCAGTGATAATCTATTATCGTCCGATAGCCATCGGCAAAAGCCCTGTCTACCTTAACTGGTGGGCGGGGCTTTTTTCTGTCTATACGATAAACCCTGTAAACACTGGACTCCGCAGCATGCCGGATTTGGTCCAGTTCCTCATTCGTACCCTCGCTCGCATCTGCGGCTCCAGGTAAACAAACTCTTTATCCTCGCTTTTAATCAACTGCCGAGCCATCCCGCGAAATGCCTGTCTATGGATCGTTGACGTTCCGTACTTAATAACCCCTGCAGGGCGCAGTCTACCGGACGGATCAGGTACTGCAGCAAGCCACCCAAATTCTTGCTTACGATAGCCTGTAATATACACCTCTGCATAGGTCCAGTTAATGATCTTCTGCCAGGCTGCAGATCGGCGGCCAGTTTCATATAAACTGTTCTTGCGCTTTGCGACTACACCTTCCATCGCACGGGCTTGCATTTGCGCAAATAACGCCTCGCCCATGCCCTCAACGTACGGGATCACGCCGAAATGGGCATTTGGAAGCGCCAGGCTTGCGAGGATCGCTTTGCGCTCCATCAGCGGCCTGTTGCGCAAGTCCTTGCCTTTATAGCGCAAGATATCAAAGACAACGTATGTTACCGGCAGCCTCTCCATAAGCCTGCGTATTTTATCCACGCGTTTTGTGTTTAATCGAGATGTGACAGCTTCGATATCTACCGCGCCGGTGACTGGATCAACGCATGCGATTTCGCCGTCAAGCGTTATATCGTGCGGGAAGAGTGCGCTTGTACTTCCATTTATTTCGGGGTACTGGCGTGTACATTCGTTGTTATGGCGCGTGTAAAGGTGGACGTGGCTGGCGTCAGGTTGATCATATATTAAACGATGGCCATCGATCTTTGGCTCATATATAAAAGCGTTTTGCGAAAACGGCCCTGGAGCCGTTTGCAGCAGCATAGGGGATATAAACATAGTTTCACCTCTACCTAATTATAAATGGCATTGGTAGAGGAAAGGACAGGGAAGTAATGGGTATAAAAATACCCGTCAACCTTCACCGGCGGGGTTTCTCCAATGTATTCAATTATTTCGGATATATCCCTGATCCCCAAAGCCACCATTACCTTTTAATAGAACCGCAGCATTGCCTGCATGAAAATGCTCTACTTCTGGGAGTAGTTACGACAGTTGTAAAATTACCAAGTTTAATACTAACTAAATTCCCTTATATTAACATTTTATATAAGGGAGTTTTTGATGATACTCAGTAATTTATCTACCTATTCATCTACCGCCTTACAAGTACTTTTAGAACCTTAGAGGGACTTATAGGCGTTTAAGTACTGATATATCCAACTTACAAGTACTTACAGAACCTTATAGAACCCTAGGAAACGCACTCGTAATGCGTAGGCGGGGGACAATTCACTAGCATCCTTAAGAAACCATACACAATGCGAAAAAGAGCCGTCGAGGATTGACCTGAAGCGGCTCTTTGTTGTTTTTAATTACCCACACTGTACCCACAAAATACCTTGTAGATTGATGTTTTTGGGTGTAGTTTGTACTCTTTGAGAAATCGCGGAAACCCTGATTCCATATAGGTTTATCTCGACTCTACTCGCATGGTGTAGGTGTCGAAATCTACATGTTCTATATATAGAGGGATTGTCGGGAACCCTTGGGGGACAAGGGCTTATTCAGACTGGATTGAAGCCTCTGCCTCATCCAACGAAAAATGGAAGCAAAAACAAAGCGGTAATGGCACCAAAGGGTATGCGTCTCGGAAAAAAGCGGCGGCGCGGATAGAAACCCGGATAGTACCCAAATTGCCTGTAAGTAGATGCATTGGCGGGCATTCCGTTCATTTGACCAATCATTTCGTTTGAGGGTACGGCCAGCGTAACGTAATCCTGGTCAACATGCGCAATAAACCCGTCATATTTCTGACCGTCAGTGGTAGTCACGCCAACATACTTGTTCATACAGTTCCAGGCGAGTTGTTGATAATTTGTATCCATGGATAACCTCCTCAAATGATATCTCCACAACAGTCTATGGACTTCAACCTATTGTGTTCACGGCGAATGCCTATATTTCAAAGATATCGGGATTATGGAGGTCTATTTATGGACTTTTTAGCCAGCGCTTTCATTCACCTCATCAACCAGTTCCTTAGCGTCATTCCGCACATTGCCCACCGCTGACGACACGGGATACGCGCGCATCTGCTCCGCGGCATAGGGCCGCAGCAGTTTCATCAGGTCCGGAACCTGACGGTTATTGCGGTCAAGCCACTCCGACTCTGCTTCGCGGCTGAGAATAACCGGCATCCGGTCATGGATATCCGCCATCAGACTGTTGGCCCCGGTGGTGATAATGGTGCAGGTGCTGAGCCTGTTGCCGCTGGCATCCATCCATATGTCGTACAGGCCGGCCATGGAAAAAAGCTCCCCGCTTTTCAGCGTAATCCGCATCGGCTGCTTCCTTCCGTTCTGCTGTTTCCATTCATAGAATCCGTCTGCCGGGATGATGCAGCGGCGCGTACTGATCAGGTTTCTGAAGGCAGGCTTGTCCTGGAGCGATTCACTGCGTGCATTGATCATTTTGCTGCCGATTTTGTCCTCTTTGGCCCAGGAGGGAACAAGCCCCCAGCGCAGCTCTCCGAGCCTGTTCTGTTTGCCGTCATGAATGACCGCCGGGATAGACTGCATCGGGGCCGCGTTGTATTTCGGCGCATAATGGACAATCGTGGTGTCCTCAATCAAATACCACAGCATCAATTCTTCCAAGCTTACGGTAATGGTATATCTTCCGCACATTTTGCAGTACCCCCTTGTGTCTCTGAAGGTTATATTGTTCTATTATAAATGAAGTTATGGAATAAATGCGAAGGAGAGAAATTCCATGATAATCGTGAGCTCCTGCCTGGCAGGAATGAAGGTAAGGTACAACAGTACAGATTGTTTGGATGAGACGATTCACCAGCTGCTGGATAATAACCGGGCGGTGGCGGTATGCCCCGAGCTTCTTGGCGGGTTCTCCACTCCGAGAGAGCCGGCGGAAATTGTTGGCGGTGATGGGGGAGCCGTGCTGGACGGAACTGCGAAGGTGATGGACCGGCTGGGTAACGATGTCTCCGAAATGTATATCCAAGGTGCCTATAAAACGCTGGAGCAGGCACGAAACGCAGGAGCGTCGATTGTAGTTCTCAAAGAAAACAGCCCTTCCTGCGGGAGCTCCATGATCTACAATGGCGCATTTGCGGGGCAGAAAATTCCGGGTGAGGGTGTGACCGCTGCGCTGCTCAGACGAAATGGCATCGAGGTGATTTCTGAGGAACAGCTCCCCGCCAGATTGGGAGAAATGGGATCCCTGGATAAATAACGAGCCGTTTCGTACTAAAAGGCTGTTTCAGGTGCACGTATGCTCGCAACAATTTTTAGGATATTGCTCCCGGCAGCCCCCGGCTACTTATTACAATATTGTGTTTATTGACAGGTGGTAAAAGAACAGGTTCAGCGTTATAATCGAGTAGTCCTGTATGAAAATCCTGAATAAAGAAGAAGCGGAGAACCATCGTCATGAAACCGATCTATTTGGACCACGCCGCCTCGACCCCGGTGCATCCGGAGGTGGCGAAGGTCATGTACAATATGCTGCTTGAGCAGTTTGGCAATGCATCCAGTGTGCATACATACGGGCGTTCTGCCAAAAAGATTATCAATAGCGCGCGCGACACTATTGCGGGCTTTTTGGGCTGTGCGCCGGATGAATGGGTATTCACCAGCGGCGGCACCGAGAGTGATAATCTCGCCCTTTTCGGTGCGGCTTCGGCTTCGGCCCACAAAGGGAAACATATCATTACGACAGCTGTAGAGCATCATGCGGTCCTGCACACCTGTGAAGCGCTGGAGAAGCAGGGCTTTTCGGTTACTTATCTGCCGGTCAATACGGAAGGGCGTGTATCTGCTGCCGATGTAGAAGCGGCTTTGCGGGAAGATACGGTGCTGATCAGTGTGATGTTTGCGAATAATGAGGTAGGAACTGTAGAACCTATACAAGAGATTGGCAGATTAGCCGCAGAGCGCGGCATCCTGTTCCATGTCGACGCCGTACAGGTTCTTGGTTTACTGCCTGTTACTCTTCACGAGCTTCCAGTGGATTATATGAGCTTCACCGCTCACAAGATCAATGGCCCTCAAGGGATCGGCGGTCTCTATGTCCGGCGCGGCGCTCCCTTGCAGCCAAGACAGCATGGCGGACTGCAGGAGCGCGGCAGACGGGCAGGGACCGAAAGCCTTGCAGGTGCTGCCGGATTTGCCAAGGCCGTAGAGCTTGCGGTTACGGGGCTGGAGCAGCGGAGGGAGAAGGCGGTAACGCTGAGGACAGTGCTGCTGCAGGAACTCGACCGCCGGATCGGCCGAGAGAGCTACGTCATCAACGGGGACAAGCAGCATTTTTTGCCGGGGATCCTGAATCTGAGCTTTCCTGGAGTGAGCACCGATGTAATGCTGATGAATCTGGATATGGAGGGGATTGCAGCCGCAAGCGGTTCGGCCTGTACTTCAGGCTCCCTGGAAATCTCACATGTGCTGCAGGCGATGAAGCTTCCGGATGAACTTTTGAATTCGGCGATTCGTTTCAGCACAGGTTTGGGTAATACTAATGAAGAAATGGAGTACGTGGCCCAAAAAGTTGAAACCATCCTGGAACGGCTGCGTAAGTAAGACTGGGCTGTTTTGCAGCCTTGTCGCCGTTTTAGGGTTTGAGTGTTCTTCAACTGTGAGGGAAACCGTAAGTACACTCAAAGTGAGGGGACATTAACAGCCATGAAACTTCAAGAAATGATCGGCTTGGCTGTATACGAGGTTGAAGAAGGTAACGAAATCGGCAAAATTGTCGACATATTACTGGATTCAAATTGGAATATTACGGGTATTGAACTGGAAAGCAAAGCTTTTTTCTCCAGTCATGTGAAAGTTGTGGCATGGGAAGATATTGTCGCTTACGGCGAGGATGCTGTCATGATCCGCAGTAAAGAGTCGATTGTCAAGGCCGATACTGACCATATACCCTATACATTCCTTCTGGGAAAAAAGAAATTGAAGGATCTTCAGGTGCTTACGGCATCCGGAACGATTCTTGGCCGGGTATCCGATGTTTATTTTGACCAGAAGTTGGGAAACACAATAGTAGCGCTGGAAATCAGTGACGGGCTAGTAACTGATTTGATCGAAGGCCGCAAATGGCTGCCTTGTTCTGAAGGAATGTCCATTGGGGAGAATTCGGTGCTGGTTCCCGCGATGAGCGAAGAACGGCTTCAAAAAGCCATTAATATTGTTAACGGATAGGTGGAATGTATTATATGAAGTGTCCAAACTGCAACTCCAAGGATATCGGCAAGATTGGTTCCCACCAGTTCTATTGCTGGGGCTGCTTCATCGAACTGACAGTCAACGGCGAGAAAATGTCGGTGTATCAGGTGGAAGAAGACGGTACACTCAGCTCGCTTGACGATCTGTTCTCCGGGAAGAGATTGCCCAGGATTATCCGCAGATCCATGCATCTTCCTGATCCTTAGCCTGGTTCATGCTCCAAATGAGTTACATAGACTCACCGCGCCCAATCCCTGGCGGCTGCTGCAGCCGCTTGAGGATTGGGCTTTTTGCTTTTTTTTACGGAAGTTGCATCTTTGTTATACGCCCTAAGGAATTGGTATGTTACCTGCAGGGAGCGGACCCTATACTGAAATCGACCGGCAGCAACGCCGGAATTCTATCAGGATCTTACCGTAAAGGAATATCCAAATTTCTAATTGCGGTTATGCTGCTGTAAGGGCTTCAGTTTCCGGGAAACACGGACCGGCACAAGCAGCAGCGGGGATGGACAGGTTTCCCGGATCAGCCGCAAGCGCAGGCGGCACTCCTGCAGCCGGAACGGCAGCGTTTGCCGATATGAACGGGCATTGGGCTGCGCCGGCGGTGGACAGGCTGGCAGCCACCGGGATTTTGCAAGGCGACGGCCAGGGACAATTTGGGCCGGGCAGTCTCCCGCGCAGAAATGGCAGTCATACTGAGCCGGGCTTTTCGGCTGGAGGCTGCCTCGCAGACGGTGCTGGCCGCGCAGGCGGACGGGACAGCGGTCAGGAATAGCCGTCGGCTTTTTGCCAGGTTACGGGATTGAAGTAGGTCAGAGGCTCATAGAAGACGGTGGCCGCCGAAACAGGCGGAGTTCCTGCCAGCATTCCGGCAAGCAGCAGAGTCAGAGCAACGCTGTACAATTTTTTCAGCATTTTCATAGAAAAACATCCCTCCTTAAAATGAAAGCGTTTTTACAATATGATTTTAGCCAGCGCCAGCTCCGTCCGCCATACCAATTTCCGAACCTGGATAACAAAAAAACAACTTTTGTTTGAAAAAAAGGTTATTTCGTCCCCCTCCCACACATACTGATATTGCATGCCTGTCTTAGGGTGAATACATCAGGAGGGATAATATGGAGGAGTGGTCCCACAGTAAATGGTTCCGCTGGATGATCGGAGTCCTGCTCGCCCTGATCATTTTATATTTTGTATGGCTGCTCCGTCCAATGCTGCAGGGAGTCTTCCAGTTTCTAAAAGCCATCCTTGCGCCGTTTCTGGCAGCTATGATCATTTCATATGTGCTGAACCCGGTAGTCAGTATGCTTGCCGGACGCAAAATGCCGCGCAGTGTGGCCGTGCTGCTGATCTATGCTGTATTTCTGACCTCGCTGGCGGTTATCCTCATCAATCTGATTCCCATGTTCATCGAGCAGCTTGAAGAATTGAACGAGCATTTGCCGGAAATAACGCTGCATGCGCAGGGCCTGATGCGGAACATGAATACCAGGCTGATTCCGCCGGGAGTCGAGATGGGTATGAACAACTGGTTCTTTAAGCTGGAAAGCCGTCTGGCCGGCGGCATCTCCCATTTTCTCGATAACATTGGTTCGACTATTGGCGTGCTGTTTGACGCCTTTATCGTGCCTTTTCTGGTGTTCTACATTTTGAAGGATTTTGATGTCTTCGAACGGACCGTGGTCTCCTGTCTGCCGCGCTCGCGCCGGAAATCGATTGTCAAGATGCTGAGGGATATCGATGACGCGCTTGGTAACTATATCCGCGGACAATTTCTGGTCTGCATCATCATCGGGGTGCTGGCCTATATCGGCTATGCGATCATCGGTATGCCCTATGCGCTGCTGTTCGCCTGTGTGGTGGCGGTGTTCAATATCGTTCCGTATATGGGACCGTTTCTGGGGGCGGCGCCCGCGATTGTGATGGCTTCCACCCTATCGCTGCGCCTGGTGCTGCTGGTTGCCGTCGTAAACACCCTGTGCCAGATGCTGGAGAGCAATGTCATATCGCCGCAGGTGGTGGGCCGCAGGCTGCATCTGCATCCGCTGCTGATTATTTTTGCGCTGCTGGTGGGTGGGGAGGTGGCCGGAATGATTGGCCTGATTCTGGCGGTGCCGGTTTTTGCGGCCGGAAAAGTCGTAATTCAGCACATAATGGCTTATTATATTAAGCGAAAGCCGGTTTAGGCGGAGAGGCTTTTGCTTGAAGACGAAGCGCCATTGCAGAGCTGTACAAGCCGTTGCGCAAGGACGTTATTGAGCGGGTGCGCGAGGCAGGCAGGATTCTGCAGCAGCGGATGGAGCAGCCCCCTTCTCTGCTGGAATTGTCCGGGCTGGCCGGAATCAGCGATTCCAAACTCAAATTCGGCTTCAGAGAACTGTACGGTACTACAGTCTTTTCTTTTTATTTCACCTGTATTACATAAAGCCGGCCTTTCCATTGCGCTTTCCATCAACATAGAAACGATAGTCTGGCTCACACCGGCCATGCTTGGGATTCTGCTCTATCAAGCCCGGAGGCAGACCGGTACATTTTCATTAAAGGGCATTATGTCATACCGTCAAAAGCTGCCTCTGCGGCATTATCTCATTCTCGTCCCCGTAGTCCCCATGTACCTCGTCGTATGGCGGACCAAAACATTTACACCGGCATAGTTGCCCATGTACTGCTCAACCTGATTTCCCCTCTGTCGCTATACAGCTTGTATTTCAGATAATTCCAACGTTGACTATAGTCAAAGCTTTTAGTTATAATGTTGTGTAATATTACAGTTAGCATTTGAATAGTTGTTCGAAGAAGAGGATTATTAATTCGCGGAACGTTATGGCAGAGAGCCGGTGCTGTGGTGCAAGCCGGTTAACGGAACGGATGAACTCACCTCCGAGTAACGGCGCAAGCCGCAGGCCCCGCAAGGCAAATGATGCGGAAGCCAGTGTGTGAACTGTCGTCGCCTCACCCCCGTTACAGGGTGTCAAAGTGAGTGGCAGGTAAAGTATACCCAGCCGCTAACTAGGGTGGTACCACGGGAATTCAAACCTCTCGTCCCTAGCGATCATACGCTAGGGATGGGAGGTTTTTTTGCAAGAATTTATATGTTTAGGAGGAAGGTTTACCCCTTATTTAATTGGAAAACTGAGGTTTCCTATTGTGGGGAGAGCTAGGGAAGGTGAAGTGGAATTAGTACACTTAAATGAAACAAAAAAGCCCCTAAAAGAGGGAATAGTGGGAAAAAGTAAACTTAAAATGAACAAATTTCCGGGTAAGCGTGCGAATGGGGCAAATTAGTTGTCCTTTTTCCACTTAACATTAGCGGGGAAGCGGGATGGAGGGATTTAAGTTTACTTTTTCCACTTGAATTAGTTACAGGCCCGGCCGGGAGAAGTGTGGGAGGTAATGTCTGGCTAGGCGGATTGCGCTTCAACACCAGCAGAAATGCCGTTGTTGAAGCGGCGAAGAAATTTTGGAGCTGGAGCAACATAGTGGCTGCCTGAAAGCTTTCCGCAGGAAAGCTCGCATCGGAAGCATACGCTATACTCGGATTTCAACCGCTTAGTGTGAGATCAGAAATCCGGGTATAACAGCGGGCGGAAGCCCAAACATTTCTGGTAGTGACCCTCCTCTACAATGTTTTTTAAAAATTTGCAGGTTTAACTAAGTAAGCAACACTCCAAGGAGGAGCATAAGATGAGCGACAACAACACAGCAAACACAGCCCCAGGCTACCGTGCCCAAACTATCGAGCCTAAATGGCAGAAGTTCTGGGATGAGAACAAGACTTTTAAGACAGGTGAAGATGCAGGCAAACCGAAATTCTACGCACTGGATATGTTCCCGTATCCATCAGGCGCAGGGCTGCATGTAGGACACCCGGAAGGCTACACGGCGACGGATATCGTCTCCCGCTACAAGAGGATGCGCGGCTACAACGTGCTGCACCCGATGGGCTGGGATGCCTTCGGACTTCCGGCTGAGCAATATGCGATGGATACCGGGCAGCATCCGCGCGAGATTACATTTAAGAACATCGATAATTTCCGCCGCCAGATCAAATCGCTGGGCTTCTCCTATGACTGGGACCGCGAGATCAGCACAACCGATCCGGAGTACTACAAATGGACACAGTGGATTTTTATTCAGCTGTATAACCGCGGACTGGCCTATGTGGCAGAGGTGTCGGTCAATTGGTGTGAGGCCCTGGGGACAGTGCTGGCAAATGAAGAGGTTATCGACGGCAAAAGCGAGCGCGGCGGCCATCCCGTGGTCCGCAGACCGATGCGCCAGTGGATTCTGAAAATTACAGAATACGCGGAACGCCTCCTGGAGGATCTGGAAGAGCTGGACTGGGAAGAAAGCATTAAGGATATGCAGCGCAATTGGATCGGCAAGTCAACCGGCGCTGAAGTAATCTTCGCCATTGCAGGCCATGATGCCAGCCTGGAGGTATTCACCACCCGCCCGGACACCTTGTTCGGCGCAAGCTACTGTGTGCTGGCACCCGAGCATAAGCTGGTAGATCTCATCACTACAGAAGAGCAGAAGGCGGCAGTCGCGGAATACCGCGATAAGGCTTCACGCAAAAGTGACCTTGAGCGTACGGATCTGGCCAAGGAAAAATCCGGTGTCTTCACGGGTGCCTACGCGGTTAATCCGGTAAACGGCGCCCAGGTGCCGATCTGGATCGCGGATTACGTGCTTGCCGGTTATGGAACGGGAGCCATTATGGCGGTGCCGGGACATGATTCCCGCGACTGGGAATTCGCCAAGCAGTTTGGCCTGAATATTCTTGAAGTGGTACAGGGCGGCAATGTTGAGGAAGAAGCTTACAGCGGCGACGGTCCGCATGTGAATTCCGGCTTCCTGAATGGCCTGGATAACAAAGAGGCCATTGCGAAGATGATCGCCTGGCTTGAAGAAAAGGGCAGCGGCAAAGGGAAAGTAACCTACCGCCTGCGCGACTGGCTGTTCAGCCGCCAGCGCTATTGGGGCGAGCCGATTCCGATTCTGCACCTGGAAGACGGCACGATGAAGACAGTCCCTGTAGATCAGCTCCCGCTGCTGCTGCCGGAAGTAGATTCGATCCGGCCTTCAGGCACGGGAGAATCCCCGCTGGCCAATGTGACGGAGTGGGTTGAAACGATTGATCCGGAGACCGGCATGAAAGCCCGCCGCGAGACGAACACCATGCCGCAATGGGCCGGCAGCTGCTGGTATTACCTGCGTTATATTGATCCCCGCAACGACAAGGAGCTGTGTTCGCCGGAGAAGCAGAAGGAATGGCTGCCCGTTGACCTGTATATCGGCGGAGCTGAGCATGCGGTATTGCATTTGCTCTATGCCCGTTTTTGGCACAAGGTGCTGTATGATATCGGTGTTGTGGATACGAAGGAGCCGTTCCACAAGCTGGTGAACCAGGGCATGATCCTGGGCAATAACAATGAAAAGATGAGTAAATCGCGCGGCAATGTCATCAATCCGGACGAAATTGTGGAAGCTTATGGCGCGGATACGCTGCGTGTCTATGAGATGTTCATGGGGCCATTGGAAGCAACAAAGCCATGGAATGAAAAAGGCGTCGAAGGCATCCACCGCTTCCTCTCCCGCGTATGGCGTCTGTTCGTGAATGAGGACGGCAGCATCAGCGCGAAGATTACCCAAGGCGGCGGCACCGACGAGTTCAAACGGACCTGGCACAAGACGCTCAAGAAGGTTACTGAGGATTTCGAGCAGCTGCGCTTCAATACGGCGATCAGCCAGCTGATGATCTTCATCAATGATGCCTATAAGCAGGAGACCTTGTCCACCGAAGCGGCAGAGCATTTCGTGCAGATGCTGTCGCCGCTTGCACCGCATATTGCGGAGGAACTGTGGCAGCTGCTGGGACATGAAGGCAGTATCAGCTATGTGGCTTGGCCGGCTTATGATGAAGCCTGGACAGTGGATGCTGAAGTGGAAATTGTTGTTCAGGTGAATGGAAAAATCGTGCAGCGCGCGCTGATCCCGCAGGACATGGGTCAGGAGGATATGCAGAACCATGCGCTGTCGCTTCCGAATGTGAAGACAGCCGTAGAGGGCAAAACCGTACGCAAAATCATTGCGGTTCCCGGCAAGCTGGTCAATATTGTAGTGGGTTAAGCGAAGAACGCATTTTTGCCCGCAGCAACGGAGTCATCCGTGCTGCGGGCTTTCTTGGTTTGGGGCGTTTTACTCTATCCTCCCCCCTTTAGTTAAGGTGGATTTTAGCGGTCCAGCGGAGCCTGAATGATGCCGCCACGGCCATATAATGCGTCCAGCTTTTCGACATCCTCATCATATTTATCATGTGTTGTGAGGATCAGCCGTTCAAAAACCCCCTCCAGACTGGTACGGAGATGGCTCAGCGCTTCCGCTGTAATGCCGCCGGGCACGGCGACCCTCTCCTGCAGCTCCTGCGGAGAGAATTCGCCTTCCGTCAGCAGCTTGCCTGTGCCGAGCAGCATCTCTCCCGCCAGCCGGGTGATCAGCTCTTCATCAATGCCCGTAGCTTCTACTGCGGCTTCAATCCACCGCTCAAGAAAAAAACTGATGAATGCGGGACCGCAGCTGGAGAAATCAGAGGCAATCCGGGTATGCATCTCCTGAATTTCTATTGGCACGCCTATAAAAGACAGCAGCCGCTGCAGCATGAGCCTGTCTTTTGTATTAAGCCTGCTGCCAAATATGCAAAGCGAAGTCCCGCTTTTGACACGGTGGGTGATACTGGGAATGACTTTGGCTATTTTGGATGGCAGAGCGGATTCCAGATGGTGGAGCATTACTGGGCTGGTGATAGACACGACAATCTGCTCGCTGCGTAAAGAAGATGAGATTTCATCCGTAAGAGTTTTGAATTCCAGCGGTTTTACACAGATGAAGACAATATCGCTTCCTTGTGCAGTCTCTTGGTTGCTGCCGATGGAGATGCCAGGATGGCGCTGTTGAAGCTGCAGAAGCCTGTTCGGGCTGCGGTTGCTGGCCAGCACATCACATGGCTCAAGCGCACCCGAAGACAGAAAGGCGTCAATGAGCAGACTGCCCATGCTGCCTGTTCCGATAAATCCCACCTTCATCTAGGGTACCCTCCTTTCTGGTGTGGCTGTAGCCTTGCAGGAATACTCTTCGTTAAATGTATGCGCCGGGGTCTTGGACAAATGACTGGTTTCAATCATAACTTTGTATAAAATTCCAGTATGGTATAGGGGGACAGGTTCATGAATGTAAAAAAGATAACTTCTATGATGGCTGCTGCACTGCTTGGCGGTGGATTGATCTGGGCGGCCGGCCGGGAAGAGGATAACGGCATTGCTGGCTGGGAGTCAATGAACGTCAGTATGGCCCAGGCGCTGGGGGTGGCGGACAAGCCAAATACAACAGTAGCCGCCGGGGCTGAAGGGGGAGAGGCAAGGAACACGAAGGAAGCTGCCGTGGACAAGGAAGCTGATGTGGACAAGGAAGCTGCCGTGGACAAGGGGGCTGCAGTTGGCGGAGGGGAGACGGGCTCCGGTTTGAAAGGAACACCCGATACAGCGGAGGCGGGGTCTGCGGGCGATATGGTGAACGGAAGTATAGCTGGAGCCGCTGGGGGCGGCGGCGCAGCGGCAACCGCAGCAGGGAATGCGTCGTCACCCATAGCGGAGGCCAGAGATGCAGCTGGGACCGTCTCCAGCAGTGCGGTTTCCACTAGCGCAGCTTCCACCAGCACAGCTTCCAATAGCACGACTTCTACCGGCCAGGCTTCTACTGACGGCAGAATCAACGTCAACACTGCGGATGCTGCAGCGCTGATGGATCTCCCTGGCATTGGCGGGAAGAAAGCGCAGGCGATAATAGATTACCGCAGCAGCAAAGGGGCTTTTCACAGCTTGTCGGATTTGGGTGAGGTGAAGGGGATCGGGCCGAAAATGCTGGAGAAGCTGGAGCCGCTGGTTAGTTTTTAAGCTGGACGGAGCAGCGCCCGGAGGGCAGCATTCATTCGTGAGACAGCTAAAGGATTAGCTTCGTAAGCAGGTTTTCCGTCTGTTTTTCCGTACCGGATGTCCTAGTGAAAGCCTGCTGCAATATGCTACAATAATGAACAACTATTGAAGAGAAAGTGGAGATTGCTGATGACTGTAGCCTACCGCAAGAATTGGGATACTTATTTCATGGATATTGCCTGCATGGTCTCCACACGCTCGCGCTGCCCCCGCCGGCATGTCGGCGCGGTCCTCGTACAGGGCAAGAAGCTGTTGGGTACGGCGTATAATGGAGCACCTATGGGTGTGCCGGATTGTTCCGAGGCGGGATGTATGGTTTCGGAGCAGTATGAACGCGAACTCGTTAACGGTGTGGAGACGATGGTGAAGAAGCAGCGCTGCATCCGCACCATTCACGCTGAGCAGAACCTGCTGCTGTTCACGGACCGGAGCGACCGGGAGGGCAGCACCGTCTATGTCACCGATGAACCCTGCTGGACCTGCGCCAATATGCTGGCCAACAGCGGGATTGTCGAGATCGTCTATCTGCGTCCTTACCGCAAGGACATGGAGAAGGTGGAAGCTATGCTGGCCTCCAAAGGCATTATTTTCCGTCAGTTGGAAAACTATGAACCGCCGAAGGAAACGATGATCACCGTATCGGAATAGCAGGCAGGCGACGTTAGCCGAAAGAATAAGCTGCAAGCTTCAGGGAAGAACCTCTGCGCACACGACTTTTGTGTATGCAGGGGTTCTTTTTGCTGTATTCGGACTTCGGCCTATGAGCATCTGTGTGAGATCGGCGGAAACAGTGGGAGCGGAATATAGCTTATGTGGGAAAAAGTACCACTAATTCGGTTAAAAGCAGCTGTATGGGAGGATTAGGCATGAATTAGGTAGGGAGGGATATACATGAAAAAAAGACCGTTGTTAAGCTTTACGGTGTGCTGGGTCATCGGAAGTGCGGCAGGCTGTCTGTTCTCTGGATATAAGCTGCTGATTTATTCAGCGGGTTGTCTGCTGCTGCTTGCAATCTGTGCTGTCAGCGGGAGAAGCGGCTGGAAAATCTCAGTTATGCTGGGGCTGTCACTCGTTGCTGCCACCCTGTATTGGGAATGGAACGAAGGAAGAAATGTCAGCCTGCTCCCGTTGGCATTCGGGCAATCCACGGCTGAGCTGAACGAATCTTATGTAACTGCAGAAGGGCAAATTGTCTCTCCCGTGGAACGGGATGGGGACCGGGTGGATTTTACTGTGAAGCTGTCGCGGATGGGGCTGGACCGGAAAAAAGTTGAAGGCGAGCTCATCGCTGTACAAATCACGCTCCAGGCTGAGTCGGAAATCGCTGTTGCCGCCGGATGGAAGAGGGGAGACCGGGTGGCCGTCCAGGGAGAACTGAAGCAGCCGGGGGAAGCGCGAAACTTCGGCGGGTTTGATTACCGCGCATATCTGCTGACGCAGAGAATTCACTGGCTGCTCAAGGGGGAGGGGACGGCAAGCGTACAGGCTGTTCCGCCGGATTCCTGGGGTCTCTCCAGCATTCTGCGCTGGAATGATGACGTGCGGGCCGCGCTTGGAGCCGGGATGGACCGTCTGTTTCATGAGCCGCATGCGGGGTACATGAAGGGGCTTGTCCTTGGCTTGCAGGACGATCTGGATGAAGAAACGTTCAAGCAGTTCTCGCAGCTGGGGCTGACGCATATACTGGCGATCTCGGGAATGCATGTGGCAGTGGTGGTCGGAGTGATTTTATTTATCCTAAGGAGATTACGTTTCACCAGAGAAACAGCACTGACTGTGACGATAGTATTGATACCTGTATATGTGCTGCTGTCCGGTGCCGGGCCGTCCATTGTGCGGGCAGGAATTATGAGCATGATTGCCCTGCTCGCTGCACGGTTTGGCATGCTGAAGGACGGAATGAATATTCTCGCGGCCGCAGCGCTGATGATGCTGGTCTGGAATTCGTATCTGCTGCTCAGCGTAAGCTTTCAGCTGTCTTTTCTGGTGACCGCAGGACTCATGGTGTATGTTCCCCTGATGAACCCGCTGCTGTGTAGGCTGCCCCGCTGGCTGAGCAGCACGGTTTCAGTCACACTGGTGGCACAGCTTGTGTCTTTTCCGCTGACCGTCTACTATTTCAACCAGTTTTCCTTGCTTTCCTTCGCCGCCAATCTGCTGTTTGTGCCCTTTATTACCTTTCTGGTACTGCCGCTCGGGACGGCAGCCCTGCTGCTTGTCTGCTTCTGGCAGGCTGGTGCAGGTGTGCTTGCACATGCTGTGGAACTGATGAATGATGCCACATTTAGCGCGGTGGGGTGGATGAACGGGTTTTCGGGCGGTGTGCTGATCTGGAGTTCACCCTCCTTGCTGTGGATCTGCAGCTATTATGGCCTGCTCTATGGAATTCTCTATGCCATGAAGCGGCGTGCCGAGGCCCGGCTGGCCCCGCAGGTCATGGAGGATGAGACCAAACCGTTGACGGAGCTGGATCAACTTCAAGACAGCAGAGGAAGAAGTGTACGGGATGCTGGGATATGGAGCGGAGCCGGAGGAAACCTGCAGCCTAACCCCTTCCAGATGCCAGAGTCCATGCGCTGGAGCGGGCCGTCAGCTCTCTTATGTGCAGTTGGATTAGCACTGCTGCTGTACAGGGGGTATCACTCGGAGCAGCTTGGAGGTGCCGGAGCCGTCAGCTACCTGGATGTGGGGCAGGGTGACAGTATTCTGATTACCACCCCCGGCGGAGCCCATATTCTGGTTGATGGCGGCGGCACGGTCAGCTTTGGCAAAAGGAAGCGTGGCGCGTCCGCCGCAGTCCGTTTGAGGTTGGAGCCAAAATCCTGCTGCCGCTGCTGAAGCAGCGGGGCATTCACCGCCTGGACGCCATCATCCTGACCCATGGCGACCAGGACCATGCCGGGGGACTCCAGGCAGTATTGGAGGGAATGCCTGTTTCGGCGCTGCTGTTCAATGGAACGCTCGCCAAGGGGGATTCCTACAGCAAGCTGATGAACACAGCGCTCGCCGCAGGTGTCCGGCTGTATCCGGTGAAGCAGGGACAGGCGCTTGCTCCGGATGATAAGACGGAGCTGATGTTCCTGTGGCCGGACCCGCACAAGGCAGGGGAGGCTAAGCTCCTGGAGGTGGGGGACCAGAATCACAAGTCGGTGGCCTTCCGGCTGGAGATGAACGGGCGGAGCTTTCTTTTTACAGGGGATATGGACAAGGCGGCAGAGGATGCGATCCTGCTGGACGGGAAGAAGGCCGGAGCTATACAAGGTGGTCCGATTGATGTACTGAAAGTGGCCCATCACGGCAGCAAAACCGCAACAGGTGCAGACTGGCTGGAATTCTGGAACCCCGGCGCAGCCGTAATTTCGGCAGGCGTTAACAATCTGTATGGGCATCCCAATGGCGATGTGCTTAGGCGCCTGGCTGACAGCAGCACTGCTGTATACCGGACCGATCTGCAGGGGGAGATCCAGATGGAGGTCCGGCTGGAGGGGATCGCGGTGCGTCATAAGCTGGAGCCGGGAAAAAGAGCCGCAGAATGACACCGCCAAGGTATATTGCGGCAGTGGATTTTGATGATAACACGGGCGTTGAAGAGTATTCGGGGCTGAATTGCAAAGAATCCCCTTCTGCTAGAGGGGGACCCGGATTTGTATTGCTGGTTATATTCGTTCTTATTGCGCCACGGAGACAGCTCAGACTTTCCGCACCCTGAGAAGATCCGGTTTGCTTTCTATGATTTCCAGCTGTTGCGGGGCGAGGCCGGGGGATTCATAGGAGACATGGATCACTTGATCCTTCGTTTGCTCCCATTCGCCCTTTATGATAGCTGGAGCCTCACTCCGGCGGGGGACAAGTCTGGAGAAGGTTCCGTCCTGTCTGATTTCTATCTCTTCACGATCTTGGAAAGAAGCAAACGAATTACCGGCTGGGCGATAGACTGCAATGCCATTGGCATCTTCCTCATAAGCATGCTGCCATGTTCCAAAAACCTCTAATGGGGGCTGTTCCATCATCGTATCCTCCTCATAGTTTTAATAATGGATGGTCTAATCTGGCTTCTGGGCATTGCTGCTATAATCATCGCCTTTATTCATCCCTTCCGGCCTGGAAAATATGCGGATTCCGGACCGGAAATTGACCTTCTATGGGGAGGCAACTTCTTCATTCACGAAGAATACACATGATCCCGGCTTTCCTGCAGCAGCTTCGCATAATACCCGCCGCGTTTATTTTGGTACATATATCTTTTCGTTTTGTTTACGTCGAAAATTTCGTTAATTATCCCTTAAATCCGAGGGAACCATTTGCGGCCTGAAGAGTCTTATTGGCAAGAGGTGAGAAAGATGCAGAGCAAAGAACTGCCCTATGCCGTGGCCTATGTGCCGATCATGACGCTGCGGGAGATGATGGAGACTTACGGGTCGGATGTGTGGCATTATGCTTTTTTTCTGACCCGCAGCCGGGAGCAGGCAAATGATATCAGCCAGGAGGTGTTCTTGAAGGCTTACAAAGGCATCGGCAAATACCGCGGCGAAGCTGCGCTAAAAACCTGGCTGCTGACGATTACACGCAATACGGCGTTCAGCTTCAGGCGGAACAGCTTCTGGCGCAGATTTATTCCGCTTGGCGACCGGCAAGGGCCTGGACAGGCCCCTTCCGCAGAAAAGGAAGCGATCGGCAACCAGTATGTCAGCCACATCTGGGAGATTATTATGATGCTGCCGGATAAGTACCGGGAGGTGCTGGTGCTGGATATCCAGCAGGATCTGTCCGTGGCAGAGATGTCTGCCCTGCTCGGCATTGCCCAGGGGACAGTCAAATCCCGGCTGGCCCGGGCCAGGGACAAGGTAAGAACGGCGATGAAGGAGGAGGACCTATGACCACAGGACATAAAGAGGAAGAGAACATGATAATGACCGGAGAAAAGGAATGGTATGCTCAAGCCGGCCGAAGTCCTTTTGCGGAGGATGGATTTACTCCGGAGCTGATGGCCCGGATTGAAGCAGCTGCGGACAGCAATGGGACGTCTAAGTCTAAATTCCGTTCCGGCAAAAGCCTCGGCCTCACCTGCCTGGCCGCTCTCCTGCTGTTCGGCGTTCTGATATGGCCTCTGGGCGAGTGGGACAAAGGGGACTACGTAGCGAAGCTTTCGTCGCTCTGGAACACTGCTACTGGCGCGGCGGTTCAGTCTACGGCGTCTCCACAGACGTATAACCCGCCCGTTGGCTCTGCGGAGTTTGAGATTAACGGGTTGAAGTACTACATGCCTCTGCCGCTGGACAGAAGCAAGGAGCGTGCTTTTGCTGTAGAAACATCCTTAGGCATTGTATGGTCACCGCCTCCGCCAAGGGTGGATTACCTCAAACCGAAATATACGCACAATACAGAACCCTACACACTTTATTTGACCCCTAAGGGCCATTCCGAGTTGTCGGCCAATTCGGCCAAAAGAATATATACATTCCCTCTGTATGCAGGAGGGGCGCAGACCTATTTTGATTTGGGATACATTTATGGGGCCGGAGATTATCTTTTGTTTTCCCACAACGCTTATACACTGGGAGCGGAGCGGAAGCCTAACACAGGCAAGTTTTCCGTTATAGATCTCAGAAAGGCTGAGGCAGGGGAGTTGATTGTTCCCAGAGAGCTCCTGACGGTTGACTCAGCTTATGGTTTGTACAAATCCTTCATGGCTATTGACCAGGACAGGGAGGAATTACTGCTTGTTGATTACACTGAGGATGGAAAAGGCGGATATACGCAGCATAATAAGCTGTATGATATTGCAACAGGCAATTTTCAGGTACTCACTGGGGACATTACTACGTTGAAGAACGAACGGCCTGCTAAGACTCATTACGGCGAAATCAGTACAGATAAGAAAGCGGATTATTTCGTGGCACATTATGAAGTAAACGGGGAGCAGCGTTCGGTGGAGATTAATATGTTAACCGGCCGGCAATGGTTCTACGACTGGTGGTACGAGGAATACGGTGAGAAGATAGATCCGTCTGTAATGTCTAATCAATAGCCCCATCCGCAACTTCTAATAATGATTACTAGATAATTTACTAAAAAAAAGCTATACTTTTTGATGAGTTCAGAAAGTATGGCTTTTCTGCGTAGTCGCTCTTGCCGGGCGGTTTGGGGAAGCCGGTGTTTTTTTATACAGAGTGGAGCGGAAAAGATGAAGAAGCTGACGATTGAAGATGTCGCCCAAAAGGCGGGAGTGTCGAAAAGCACGGTCTCGCAATTTTTGAATAAACGGTTCAAATATATGAGCGAAGCGACCAAAAACCGCATCGCCGAGGTCATTGAAGAGCTGAATTATCAGCCGAACGGCCTCGCACGCAGCCTCAAGCAGAACCGTACGCATATGGTTGGCATTATTGTGGCGAATATCGATTATTCGCTGTCGGTCCAGTGTATCCGGGCGATTGAGAATGAGCTGCAGCGCCATGGCATACAGGTGATTATCTGCAATAGCGACGAGAATGCGGACAAGGAGAACACTCACGTAGAGGCGCTGGTAGCCCGCCAGGTGGACGGGTTGATCATTTTTCCGGCCGGGGACAATCCGTCTCCCTATTCCCGTCTGATCGAAGCGGAGTATCCCCTTGTCTTTATGGACCGGCTGGTGGAGGGGATCACCACTCAGAGTCTGCTGCTCGATAACGAAATGGCCGTCAAAACAGCCATCAAAGAGCTGACGGGGAAGGGTCATGAGGCGATTGCTATTTTGTCGCTTCCCCTCGGCGAACATGCGATTACCCCCGCAAGGAGCGGATGAGCGGCTACAAAAAGGCCATGGAGGAAGCGGGCCTCGCGATGAATGACCGGTACGTGCGCAGTGTGCCCAGAGAGGCGATTGCTTCGGCGCTGGACGAGCTGCTGAGCCTGCCGCAGCCGCCGACGGCGCTGCTTGCAGCCAATGATCTGGTGCTGGGGGAGATCCTGAAATATGCAAACCGCCATTCCATAACGATTCCCGGCCAGTTGTCCGTGATCGGGATTGATGATGCCGAGTTTGCCCGGATCTACAATCCGGCGATCACAACGATCCGTCAGCCTGCCTATGAGATGGGGATGCAGGCTGCCAAAATCATGCTCTCCCTGATCGAGGCACAGGAGGCTGCTGTGCCGATTACCTACCGGTTTCCGCCTGCGCTGCAGCAGGGACAATCCGTGCAGGCTCCGCCGGGGACCAAGTAAAACATATGTTTCAAAGCTTCACAGTGTTCACCGCAACAAAAAGCCCTTCACAGCCTGGCTAAGACTGTGAAGGGCTTTTATCTGCGCACATAAACCATGAGGGAGATGTGGTTTGCTTATACGCTGGTCTTCATAAACTTTTCCAGGCTGTCCCGGTCCGGCAGCCCATCCATATCCCCAGGGGACATCACGGCGAGCGCGCCGATGGCGTTGCCGCGCTTCACAGCTTCCGCTACAGTCAGCTTCTCAAGCATAGCGCTGATCACGCCGACTGCGAATCCGTCTCCAGCTCCTACAGTATCGACTACAGTCTCAACCTTGAATCCGCCGACATACCCTTCTTCACCGGAGGAGGTCTTGTAATAAGCGCCCTCAGGTCCAAGCTTGATAACCACCAGGGATACGCCGCGTTCCAGATAATAGCCGGCAATTTCTTCCGGTGTATCCAGGCCGGTAAGGGTTTTGCCTTCGCTGTGGCCCGGCAGGAACCAGTCGCAGCGTGCTGCCAGATCGTTGATGGTGTTCACCATGGTTTCTGTATCCGGCCAGAGTACCGGGCGCAGATTCGGATCGAGAGAGACGGTTTTGCCGCTCTTTTTCATAAATTCCATAGCATGCAGGGAGAATTCATGGCAGGTCTTTGACAGTGCCGCAGAAATACTGGTCACATGCAGATGCCCGGCGGAAGCGAAATAGGACTCATCAAAATCGGACAAGCTCAGCTTGGAGGCAGCAGAATTTTTGCGGAAATATTCAACCTTGGGGTCTCCGGTAAGCACCTTGGATTTGACCAGCATACCTGTCGGGAATTCCTTGGTATAAGTGATGCTGTCGGTGTTAATCTGTTCTTTGTTCAGCGCACCGGCGATAAATTGGCCGAAGTTATCTTCGCCAAGCTTGGTTACATATCCGGTCTTGTGCCCCAGGCGGGATAATCCGGTTGCCACATTGCTCTCCGCCCCGGCCAGAGCTTTGGAAAAAGAAGTCACCTCGTTCAGCGGGCCCGCCTCATTGGCATAAAACATCGCCATCGGTTCCCCGAACGTAACTGCATCCAGCTGTTTGCTCATGAATAGTTCCTCCTCAGGGTAAAGATGCAACCCCTGTATAAATGAATTATGATTAGTAATTTGAAATTATCACATAAATCGGTTTTCTACAATAAGACATCCCTCATTTCGGTTAAATAAATTAGCCTTATGAAATCACGAGGAATGTGTTAATCCTTATTTCATAAGGAGATTTTCGTTTTTATCGAGATTTTACGGTCTGTTCACATAAATATATATTGACGGCAGGAGACATTATTATTACTATCTTCTTAGAGGATTTTGGCTTATGGTTAGTAAATTAGATAAAATAGTTTATCTAAATAAATATTCTTATTTCGGGGATTGACCAAGAAAGGGAGTTTATGATGAAGAAAATAAAAGTATTGCAGAACATTACATCCGTTGGTGTGGTAGCTGTAATCCGCGCCGACAATGCCGATGATGCTGTCAAGATGTCCGCTGCCTGTATTGAAGGCGGGCTGAACAACATTGAAGTTACCTTTACAACTCCGGATGCCGATGTGGCGATCAAACGCCTGGCAGCCGAATACGGCAGCCGTGCGGTGATCGGCGCAGGTACGGTACTTGATCCGCTTACTGCAAGAATCGCCATTCTGGCCGGTTCGGAATTTGTCGTCAGCCCTTCTTTTGAAGAAGAAACCGCCAAAATGTGCAATCTCTACGGTATCCCCTATATGCCGGGCTGCATGACATTAAATGAAATGAAGGAAGCGCTGAAGCTGGGCGTGGATGTGCTGAAGCTGTTCCCGGGCAGCGCCTTCGGACCGGATTATGTGAAGGCCGTCAAAGGGCCGATGCCGCATGTGAACATTATGCCTACCGGCGGTGTGGATCTGAACAACATGGAGAAATGGATCGCGAACGGCTGTATCGCTGTGGGCATCGGAGGCAACCTGACCGCTCCGGCCAAGGAAGGGCGCTACGATCAGATCACCGAGCTGGCCGCCAAATATGTGGCGAAGTTCAAGGAAATCAAAGGCGCTTAAAATTCAGCTTAAGTGACAAAAATTTTAAATGTTTGGTTGAACAACAGCCGGTTTTCACCTGAAAAAGGTGCAATCGGCTGTTTTGCGTGCTTTCTGATTTCATTATTGTAACCATCTTCACTAAAAGAGTATTTGAATGATTCGAGCTTCCCCTGTATGCTTAGTAAGGATTATGGATTAACAAAAATAATGATTACAGGCTTGCAACAATTTCGCAGTCTTGCGCGTCAGTAAGATTGCATAGAGAGGGGGAACCTTCGTGGTGGAGCAGGGACTCATCAGAGCCGCTCAATCGGGCGATCGCGACGCTCTAATCACCCTATTGCGAGAAATTGAAGGACATGTATATAAGACGGCCTTCTACATTCTTCATAATGAACAGGATGCTTTGGATGCTTCACAGGAGGCGCTTATCCGCGTGTATACCAAAATCGGTTCCTACGAGGAAAAAGCCCAGTTCAAAACATGGGTACAGCGGATTGTGACCAACATATGCATTGACAAGTTCAGAAGAACCAAACCTACAGTTTCCATTGATGAACATGAAATGGTGTTTCCGGATAAACATGATGTGGAACGTGAAGTGTTGTCCGGTTACCTGGCGGAGGATATACGAGAGGCGATTGACCAGCTTCCGGAACATCACCGGACAGTAATCGTTCTGCGGTATTTGCAGGATTTTTCTTACAACGAGATTGCAGACTCGCTGGATCTGCCTCTGAACACGGTAAAATCGTATTTGTTCCGGGCCAGGCAGCAGCTGCAGAACAGACTTCAGGAGTATCAGAAAGGTGGTGTATCAGGATGAAATGCGCGGAGGTGATGGAATGGATGCACCGCTATCTGGATCATGATTTGAGCCAAGAAGAAATAATTGAAATGTTCCGTCATATCGACAATTGTCCTTCGTGCGCGGATGTCTATGACCGTCTGAGCACGCTCTCCCGGCAGCTTGAGCAGTTGCCGGACGTGAAGCCCCCTTTCAGTCTCGTTGACTCGATCATGCCACGGCTCGATGAGCTGGACCGCGGCGTTCAGGAACCGGTCATGACGAGCACCGATGAATCCAATGTCGTTCCGCTCTCTCGCAAAAGCAGCCATAGCAAAATCCCGAAGGGATCTTCAATGGCGGCACGGACAGGCATTGGTGCAGTGGCGGCGGCAATTATCCTGCTGATTGCTATTTTCAACATGCCTGAGAACATGCCGGCGGCAGATGTCGAGCAGGCGCTTAATCAGAGTGCAGATACAGGTTCCTCTTTGCAAAAAAGTATAGTGTCCACTGAACCTTCCCAGGAGGCGGGCCAGGTGGGCAGTGCGGATGGTGCGACAGGCTCCGCAGGTCAGGAAGACCCGGCGCAGGACAACATGTTTTCAGCCGGCGGCAGCGGCGATAATACTTCCGGCGGGACTGAGGATCTGACTGCTCCATCCACGGCACCATCTCAAGATGCTCCGGCTGTGGCGCCTGAGACCACCAAGAAGCCGGACGCCTTGAAGAGACAGACGCAGAAGCCCGACAAGGCTGCAGCCACACCTGCTGCTACACCTGCGGCGAGGAATTATGTAATTAGCAGTCCTGATACCAACGGAGATACCAATGCACAGGACAGCGCGCCCAAGAAGGGCAAAATGGAGGCCGGCGATTCGGACTCCGGCAAAGATATCCAGCCTTCACCAACAGAATTCGGGATCATGAACATGATGCCCGCAATGGTTGCGGCTTCACCTGCAACATCGCCGGATGGACGTTTTGACGCCGAGCTTGCGGGACAGCAGCTTGTAATCTATTCCGTACCGGAGGGTGCTTCCAGAGACGAGAGGAAGGCGCTGACCTCCCTCCCCCTGGAGGGGAATGGGTTTCCGGTGAGTGGTCGGAGGACAGCCGTGAGTTCACCTATGTGACGACCCAGAACGGCAGCGAAATTAGGAAGACCTACACTGTGCCGGATTCGGCTGCGACCGGGGCTCCTTCTGCTTCGCAGACGGTTTCTCCTACTGCAACTACAACACCTGTGCCTACTCCGGACCCATCACCGTCTGCAAAATAATCGCAGAGTGGAACTTTTTATGCGGCAGTGGAATATGCTATGGTAAGAGGACAGGAGATACAGGGATCGTGAGAACCATCGGTATGACCGCCGGTCGGAAAGTTTCTAGAGCTTTTCCTTCCGTCGTTTATATAGATGCGCCGCGGGAACGGAGCAACTTTGGCCATAGCTGCCGGAGTTGCTCCGTTTTTGCGCAGAGATAAGACTTTGTATGCTTCACGCTTTTTGTTACAATAATCAGAGACGAAATGGAAAAGGAAGTGGCGGGATGGATGCCAAAGCGGCGGCCAAAGACATCAGACAAGGGAAAATTTCGCCGCTCTATGTGCTGTACGGGAGCGAGAAGTTCCGGATGAATGAATTTGCAGCCTTTCTGGAGGAGCACCTGATTGCCAAAGAGGACCGGGATTTTGCTGTCATCCCCTTTGATCTTTCCGAGACGCCGGTGCAGGCGGTCGTGGAGGAAGCGGAGACTGTGCCGTTCATGGTGGAGCGGAAGCTGCTGCTGGTGCGTGATGCCTCTCTGTTCACCGCAGGAAAGGACAATGCCAAGATAGAACACCGGGTGGAGGTTCTCAGCGATTATATGCAGCATCCGGCGGAGTTTAGCGTGATCGTCTTCATGGTCAACAGTGACAAGCTGGATGAGCGCAAAAAAATTGTCAAGACGGTCAAAACCGCAGGAACGGTGCTGGCTTTTAATCCGCTGGGAGCAGAGGAGCTGCTGCGCTGGGTCGAAAAGGGCGTGCGTGACCGCGGCTGCGAGCCGGCACAGGGAGCCGCTGCGGTTCTTGTAGCGAACGCCGGAACCGGACTGCAGGGGCTGTCGGCAGAGATGGACAAGCTGTGCCTGTTCGCCGGCAAGGGCGGAATTGTGGATGCCGCAGCCATAGAGAGCCTGGTGCACCGCGGGACGGAGCAGAATGTGTTCACACTGGTGGAGGATATCGCTAATCTGCGCCTCGACAAGGCGCTCAATACGCTCTATGAGCTGCTGAAGCAGCGGGAGGAGCCGATCAAGATTGCCGCGCTGATTGCCAGGCAGTTCCGGATTATTTTGCAGGTCAAGGATTTGTCTGCCCAGAGCTACTCGCAAGGCCAGATCGCTTCACAGCTGGGGCTGCATCCGTACGCCGTCAAGCTGGCGGGGGAGCAGGCCCGCAAGTTCGAGAGCCAGCGCCTGCGGCAGATCCTCAGCTTCCTGGCCGATCTGGATTACCAGATGAAGACCGGGGCCATCGACAAGGTGCTGGGCCTGGAGATGTTCATGCTGCGTTTGGGTGCCTAGCAGCATCTGTGGTCTGAGTGAATAGCATTGAGCCTGTCCGCAGCGCCGGTATGTGCTGCGGACAGGCTTTTGATCTTTTCTATTATAGATAAGATGTATGTAAACTTAGGGGAAATAGCATCGGCTAGTGTGCAGCGAAATAACAGCAGAATTGCTGTTGTTGGAGCGCCGGCGCACAAAAAAACCTAACCGTATGCAGCATAACGGTCAGGTTCTTAAAGTGCGCATTATTAATGTCGCCCTTGGCTTAGGCTTGAGCCTTAAGAGCGTTCAATTTCTTCGCCAAGCGGGATTTTTTGCGGGCAGCCGCATTTTTATGAACCAGGCCTTTGGTTACAGCCTTGTCCAGCTTTTTGGAAGCAGCTTGGAAAGCAGCTTGAGCAGTTTCCACTTCTGTACCAGTCAGAGCTACATCAGCAGTTTTCACGGCTGTACGAAGCGCGGATTTCTGGGAAGCGTTCAGTGCACGGCGTTTTTCGGTCGTCTTGACGCGTTTTACCGCGGATTTGATATTTGGCATTGCATTCACCTCCTGAAAGACATTCGAAATCATCAAATGATTCACAACTTAAAATAGTTTAGCATGACCTCTCATAAAATGCAAGACTAAAGCTTTGAAATTTAACCTTTCCGGGCTGTATAAACCATGGCCTTCTCTCGCACACTATCACCAATATGTAAAAGGAGGCTGAACTTATAATGGAACTGGATCTTCAGCTGTATTCGGTACGCACAGATTTGGCGCTGGAAGCAAAGGAAATGGCCCAGGGACCGCAAAAAACGCCCATTCCCGGTGTGAACGAAGAGGTGGAGGAGGCGGATGGCATCAAGGTTACCCGTCTTGCCGTGGCTAATGATGCGGGTTCGCAGGCCATCGGGCGTGCCATCGGAAATTACGTAACCCTGGAGGTTCCCGCGCTGCGCGGCGGTGATACCGGACTGCAGCAGAAGGTGTCCGTGGTTTTTGCCCGTGAATTTGAGCATTTCATGGACAGAATCGGCATTGACCGCAACTCTTCTGTTCTGATTGTTGGTCTAGGCAACTGGAACGTGACTCCCGATTCACTGGGACCGCTCGTTGTGGAGAATTCGCTGATTACCCGCCAGTTCTACGAATTGGTTCCCGATCAGGTCTCCCCGGGCTACCGCAATGTAAGCGCGATTGCGCCGGGCGTGCTGGGTCTTACCGGTATTGAATCCAGCGAAGTGGTTCAGGGGATCATCGACCGTACCAAGCCGGATGTGATAATTGCTATAGATGCGCTGGCATCCCGCTCACTGGAACGGATCAATACGACGATTCAAATCGCCGACATCGGCATCCATCCCGGATCAGGAATCGGCAATAAACGCCGGGGGCTGACTAAAGAGATACTGGGTATCCCCTGCATCGCTATCGGCGTTCCTACGGTCTGCTATGCTTCGACCATTGTGAACAACGTGCTGGAGATGATGAGCAGGCATTTTGGGCAGGCTGGAGCCGGGGCCACGCAAACTAAAGAAATCATGGGCATGCTGGACGACATCTCTGAGCACGAACGGCTGTCGCTGGTCAAAGAGGTGCTGGAGCCGCTTGGACATGATCTCATTGTGACCCCAAAGGAGATTGATGAGTTTATTGAAGAAATCGCTAATATCGTAGCCAGCGGACTGAACGCTGCGCTGCATGAGGCTGTTGATCCGGGGAATGTAGGGGCGTATACCCACTAACCAGCCTAACGGTTCAATCTTTCCTGCCCCCTGTCTGCCTTTTCCTGGTCCCCCCTGTCCGGGTCCGCAGTTCAAATCGGTCTGCCCCAGTCTGCCTATCCGCAGATTGAGGCGGGCTTTTTTACATATCAAGATGTATATATCGGGTTCCCCATCACATAGAGAGCGTCCGGCTCTTCTTTTTGTTCTCTCATTTCCGGTTCTAGCATTCCTTTTCCGCTCATAGATTGGGAGTATAAGAGATTACAGAGGGCTGGAGGAGGACATAACAATAATGAACAGAAAATGGTTTCAGCTATGGAATATCGGCCGGCTGCGGAGCAAGCTGCTGGATGTTCTGTCGCTGGGGAAAACGATGCTGCTGCTGGCCGGAGGTTCACTTGTATTTTTTATGCTGCTTGGCGCCGGCGGATTGGCCGGACAGAAGCTGAACTCTTCGCCCGTTCCTTCAATGAAGGGTCTGGCGGCTTCCTTATCAAGCGGGTTTTTTATGGAGCTGCTGGGCATGGAGGTTCCGCATCTGCCGAAAAGTGAAGAGCCGTCTGCATTTTCAGGCAGGAACGTAACCTCCTTCGTCTTTCGGATGCTGACCAGTGTGGACCCCGGGGACCCGAAAAGCCTGCTCTCCCGCGAGGTTCCGGGCCTGGCTGCCGATGATCCGTTTCTGCTGCGGCTTGGCTCAGGCGGTGCTAAAGATGCTCCTGCGGACTACCATCCGGGAACGGATGAATTGGCCGCCGGAGATTCAGAGGCCCATGGTACCGGAGACGATGCGGCAGGAGGGACCGGAACAGAACCTTCACATGGCGATGGGGTGGACGAGCCTGGCGGAGAAGAGACTGAACCTACTGCAGCACCGGACGCGGCAGGCGGCAACGGCAGTGCAGCTACACCCGGCAGCAGCAGACAGGAGGCTTCGACCAAACGGATTTTAATCTATCATTCCCACCCCGCGAGGCCTACAACCCGCTGCTGGGCGTTGAGAGTGACAACCCAAGTTCAGCTGTTCCTTCCAAAAATGTAATGCTGGTAGGCTCATATATTGCCAAAAGACTGGAGCAGCGCGGAATTGGTACAGTTCATGCGCAAGAGGATTACGCTACGACAGTGCCGGATTATAATTGGAACTTTTCCTATAAATATTCGCGCATGACTGTCAAGGCAGCGATGAGCACCCATCAGGAGATGACTGAAATGATTGATATTCACCGTGATTCACAGCGGCATGGCAAAACCACTGCCGTCATTAACGGAAAAAGTTACGCCCAGGTGTATTTTATCCTCGGACATGCGAATAAAAATTGGAAGAAGAACGAGGCGTTCGCCAATAAAATCCATCAGCTGCTGGAAAAAAGCTATCCCGGTGTTTCCCGCGGCATTTGGGGGAAATCTTCCGGCAACGGCAACAACGGGGAATACAATCAGACGCTTTCGCCTAACAGTGTATTAATTGAAGTGGGCGGGATCGATAATTCAGAGGATGAGCTGAAACGGACAGCGGATATCCTGGCCGATGCCATTGCCGATGTCTACTGGATCAGCCAGGATGCGGAAAAAGCGGCTGCGCCTGACACTGGTGCAGACACAGTGCAGCAGAGTAATTGATTACACGAGGCAAAGGAGGCGTATGAAATGACGCGGTTCGGTAAAAATCTGGTTATGGTCGGCTTGTGGGCCGGCATCGGCATATTGATAGGCATGCAGTTCGGCAGCAGTGGAGGTGGCAGCGGCGGGGGGAGCGGAAGCCCCAGGGCTTCTACAGTTTTGCCGGGCTGGAGCGGTGCAGCCGGGACGGCCCCGACTGCACCAGCCGGTCAGACGGCAGGTACCCGCACCGTTCCCCCGGCAGGTGCGGTACAAAGCGGGCAGGCTTATGTGTATGTTCCCGTGTCTGTTGATCCTGTAACGGGTGAATATACAGTTGTCCCGGTGCAGCCGCAAACCACGGCGGGACCTGCTGCGGGCGGGAATCTGCCGCAGCAGGAGGTTCCGGACTACAGCAGGATGAGTCCGGAGCAGATTCTTATCCCGGAAGAGCAAAAGCCGACAGTAGACAAGCTGGCTGACAAAACAGCAGGGCTGCTGCAAGAGGCCTCGCAGAAGAGCATCCGCTGGGTGGTCTCGCTGTTCGACTCCGCTGAGAAATAAGCTGCTTATACCGTACTGCGCAGTAATTTTTGGAAAACAATTGGCGGCTGCGTCTCCCCGGAGGGAGCAAGTCCGCTTTTTTCTGTGCTCCGGACCTTTTCTTTACGTGTCCGGCGCAGGCGGGATTGATGGGTGAAGCGCGTACTGTTATAATAAGTGGATTAACATTAGGCTGTCTGTGGGGTAAGGAATGACTGACGTTCAGAAAAGACAACAACAAATCCGCAATTTCTCGATTATTGCACATATAGACCATGGCAAATCGACACTGGCCGACCGCATTTTGGAATACACTGGTGCGCTTACTTCGCGCGAAATGCAAGAGCAGGTGCTTGACCAGATGGACCTGGAGCGCGAACGCGGTATCACCATCAAGCTTCAGGCTGTGCGCCTGACTTATCGTGCTGACGACGGTCAGGAGTACTTGCTGAACCTGATTGATACACCGGGGCACGTCGATTTCACCTATGAGGTTTCCCGCAGCCTTGCCGCCTGTGAAGGCGCGCTGCTCGTAGTGGATGCAGCCCAGGGAATCGAAGCACAGACACTGGCTAACGTATATCTGGCCTTGGATAACAATCTGGAAATTCTTCCGGTGATCAACAAAATCGATCTGCCGAGCGCTGACCCCGAACGGGTGAAGCAGGAGATTGAGGATGTGATCGGACTGGATGCCAGCGAAGCTGTGCTGGCTTCTGCCAAAGCAGGCATCGGGATTAAGGAGATACTGGAGCAGGTGGTCAAGCAGGTTCCGGCGCCTTCCGGCACCTCCGACGCTCCGCTGAAGGCGCTGATTTTTGACTCCCACTATGATCCGTACAAAGGTGTTATCGTCTATGTCCGCGTTATCGACGGCAAGATCCGTGCCGGCTCGAAGATTAAGATGATGGCCACCGATAAGGTATTTGACGTTATTGAGGTGGGCGCATTTATGCCGCGCATGAGCATCGTGGAAGAGCTGAACATTGGGGATGTCGGCTTCATCGTAGCCGGCATCAAGCATGTCGGCGACACACGGGTCGGGGATACGGTAACGGATGCCAAGAATCCGACACCGGAGCCGCTGCCGGGCTACCGCAAGATTAACCCGATGGTGTACTGCGGGCTGTATCCGATCGAAACCTCGGATTACAACGATCTGCGCGAAGCGCTGGAGAAGCTGCAGCTGAACGATGCTTCGCTCAGCTTTGAACCTGAAAGCTCAAGCGCGCTGGGTTTTGGCTTCCGCTGCGGCTTTCTGGGACTGCTGCACATGGAGATCATTCAGGAGCGTATTGAACGTGAATTCAATCTGCCGCTGATCACTACCGCGCCAAGCGTTATTTACCGCATCAAGCTGACTAATGGCGAAACACTCCAGATTGACAATCCGTCACACTATCCGGAGATCGGAACCATTGATTATGTGGAGGAGCCATACGTCAAGGCCGGGATTATTGTCCCGAACGACTACGTGGGTACCGTAATGGAGCTGTGCCAGAACAAACGCGGCGAATTCGTCAATATGGAGTACCTGGATTCCAACCGGGTTACCATCACTTATCAGATTCCGCTGTCGGAGATTGTGTATGACTTCTTTGACCAGTTGAAATCGGGTACGAAGGGCTATGCGTCCTTTGATTATGAAATTTCCGGCTACCGCCAGTCCAATCTGGTGAAGATGGACATTCTCCTGAACGGAGAACAGGTTGATGCCTTGTCGTTCATCGTCCACCGTGACCGCGCCTATAACCGCGGCCGCATCATCTGTGAGAAGCTGCGCGGAATCATCCCCCGGCAAATGTTCGAAGTGCCGATCCAGGCTTCTGTCGGCACGAAGATTGTGGCCCGCGAGACCGTTAAGGCGATGCGCAAGAACGTACTGGCCAAATGCTACGGCGGCGATATTTCGCGTAAGCGGAAGCTGCTGGAGAAGCAGAAGGAAGGCAAGAAGCGCATGAAGCAGGTCGGCAGCGTTGAGGTTCCGCAGGAAGCGTTCATGGCGGTGCTTAAGATTGATGAGTAAGTCAAGCTAAGCACCGGTGCCTGACGGCCGAATGCCGGAATGCCAGTGTTAACATGCTTGATGCAGATCTACCCATAAGCGAATGCCTAAAAGGGAAGCCGCCAGGCTTCCCTTTCCGGCTAGCTGTTTGCAAGGAATAAATAAATATAGAAGAGAAACAAACGGCACGGTCCAATATGTAAATCTAAAGTTCAACTTATATAGAACAAAGGAGACAGCTATGACAAACCCGATTAATGGCCGTCCCCCTGAGGCCGTATACATTCACATTCCATTTTGCACGAATAAATGCTTCTATTGTGATTTCAACTCCTATGTCCTGAAGGATCAGCCCGTCATGGATTACCTGCGTGCGCTGGACCGGGAGATGGAAATGACGGTAAAGCACACACCGCCTGGTGTGATCAAGACGATTTTTGTCGGCGGGGGAACACCTACGGTGCTTAAACCGGATGAGATGGCTTATTTTCTGAAATCGGTCCGCACGCACTTTCCCCAGTGGGATGAGAATATAGAGTTCTCGATGGAGGCCAATCCCGGCACCACAGATAAGGATAAGCTCGCAGTTATGAAAGAGGGCGGCGTCAACCGGGTCAGCTTCGGCGTGCAGGCATTCCAGAATGAACTGCTGAGCGGCATCGGACGCATCCACAATGTGGATGATGTCTACCGCAGTCTGGAGAATGCGCGCAGTGTCGGACTGCATAATCTGTCAGTGGATCTGATGTTCGGTCTCCCGAACCAGACTGTGGATATGCTGAGAGAGAGCGTCGGCAAAGCGCTGGAGCTTAATCTGCCGCACTATTCCATCTATAGCCTTAAGGTTGAGGAAAATACTTTGTTCCACACCCTGTTCAACAAGAACAAGCTTCCGCTGCCCAGTGAAGAGGATGAGCTGGAAATGTATCTTCTGCTAATGTCCACGATGGAGGCTGCGGGCTATGGGCAATACGAGATCAGCAATTTCGCCAAGCCGGGGATGGAGAGCCGTCACAATATTACGTACTGGCGCAATGAGGATTATTATGGCCTCGGTGCGGGAGCGCATGGATACGTGAAGCGGCAGCGGCATATGAATATCAAGGGTGTCAACCCGTATATCGAGGCTTCGCACAGCGGGCTGCCGCGTCTGGACACCTTCCGGATTTCCGAGCAGGAGGCGATGGAGGACTTCATGATGGTCGGGCTGCGGATGCGCGAGGGCGTGTCGGATCAGGCGTTCCGGGCACAGTTCGGGAAGTCTTTGCAGGATATTTTTGCGGGATCGCTGAAAAAAATGCTGGCCGCCGGCCTGATCGAGCAGGATGGAGATGCCTACCGTCTAAGCAAGCAGGGCATCCTGTTCGGGAATGATGTGTTCGGTGAATTTGTCGGAGTTCTGACGGAAGTTTAATTTTAAAATACCCCTTGAATTGTAATTCACCCTGTTGTATATTTATTCATATTAACAACAAGGGGTGAGTCAAAGTGCTTGTCAAAACGGATGGGGTCCGCCAGCCAGCTCCTGCGGGAGACCATAAGGTGATATGCAGAAATGCTACAGTGGAGGATGTAGAGCCGCTGTATTTAATGATAGAGGAATACGCCCAGCGCGGTATTATGCTTCCCCGTTCCAGGCAAGCACTGACCCGCCAGATCGACCAGTTCGTGATCGCGGAATTGGACGGCAAATTCATCGGCTGCGGATCGCTGTTCAGACTGGGCGCTGATCTCGTAGAGGTGCGTTCCATTGGATTGCGCGATGAGGGCAAAGGCAAAGGCGTAGGCTCGATGATTCTGGAGAAGCTGACGGAAGAGGCCAGACGCCAGAAGATTCCCAAGATCATGGCGCTGACCTATGCAGTGGATTTCTTCCTTAGAAACGGCTTTACCGTCGTGGAGAAGGAGATTTTCCCGGAGAAGGTCTGGACCGATTGCGTGAACTGCAAGAAGCAGCATGCCTGCGATGAGATCGCCGTGCTGAAGAAGCTGGATTAAGAACCGGAGCGGACATCAGGCCTGCGGAATGGACGATTCCTCCCAATTAACGGATTTCCTGTCCGCATCAGCCGCGGATCGGTCATGAAGATAGCTTATCGAGTCCGCAGAGAAACCCAAGCAAAATTGCCCAGTCAACCATACATGTTTTAACCACGGTATATCATCGAGAGTTATGCATGCTGCAAAACAATGTGAACTCTAAGCAAGTTAAAAGACGCTAATACAGCAACCACTTTTCAGCAGGGCATAAGCCCTTTGCGGAAAAGTGGTTTTTTTTAAAAGATAAGGATAGCGGACAGAGGAGACTTTATTTTGCCAAAAACCTTGCTTTTTCAGCGGATGCGGACTCAAGAGTCGTTATATCGTTCGATGGAGCCTGGAGTAAAGGGGAAAGGGACAAATAAAGGCATCTCAGTCCGCTCCCTGCAGAATGGAAGAATTCTCCGGAATAACGGCTTTCCTGTCCGTAATGGCTGCGGATAGATCATGAAGGCATACAACGATCAGTCTTCAGCATGCCCCCGTTGATTTTGGAGCGGTTGGGAATCCCTGGGGCCATAAGCCCCGTGTTATTGTGCATAAATCAGCTTGCGCTGCGCTTCCACCAGCCGGGCCAGCTCAGGTGTGGCATAGCCGGAAGGATGGAACGCCGCAAACATCGCGTTGTAGACCATTCTTCTGCTCGAACCGTCGTTCAGTTCCAATTCCAGCCAGTATTTATCTCCGACCCACTGTTTGGTTTCTTTGGCCAACTGGCGAAATGGAACATATTTCAGCTTAGGATATTCCCGGATGAATACGGCAGAGGCTTCCGGTGTAAAATCCTTCAGCGGACTCCCGTCCATACCGCTGACAAAACGTACTGTTTTGATTTTGCCTTCAATATCCAGCAGATCGTTAAGGGTCCGGGCAGAGGGATTATCAGTAGCCTCATACAGCCTGTCCCCTGCCATCAGCCGGGCTGCGGCTTTGTAGCCCTTCACCTCGTAGAGCTGCGTACCCACTTCCAGCAGCGTGGCATCCCCATCCTGCATGGGATCACGCGGACAAGTATGGTCTGCTTTGCGGTAGCGGATTTTGCCGACCTTATCCCCTGTTTTCAACCCGCTGATATCTCCATCGCTATTTTCCATATAGATAATGCCGTTCCACCGGAGGACAGAGGCGTAATCAACGTCTCCGTAATAGCACTTATATGGACCTGCCTTCTCCGGCATCCCACCCGGCCCCCGCTCCCGGATGCAGCCAGACAGCATAAGCACGGTCATCATTAGAATGAATGCAGCCAAGATCCGTTGCCTTGGTGACTTCATGGTACATCCCCCCTGAAAGAACAGACGAAGAAGCGGGGAATTGGTTGCATTATCCATCCGGGAAATATGGTTTTCTCTTGAATAAAATATAAAGCCGCTGTATTCTATTAATTAGGACGTTCGTTCAATTTCATCAAGGATGGTACGGCTATGAATAAAAGGCATTATGATAGTGAAGAAACAAGGTCACTCATCGCGGACAAGGCGGGAAGGCTTTTTGCACAAAAGGGTTTTGCCGGAACCTCGATTGCGGATATTTCCAGGGAGTCCGGCTGCAGCAAGGGGCATATTTATTATCATTTTGAAAATAAAGAAAAGCTTTTTGTTTATCTCGCGCTGGAAACGATGCGTTCCTGGAAAGAGCGCTGGGAGGCAGTATCCGTCAATTATGGCACGGCTGTGGAGAAGCTGTACGCCATGGCTTCCTTTGTTCAAAACAACTACAAAACGCCGCTGCTTCGGGCCGGACAGGAATTGGGCAGCAATCCGGCCACTTCACCGGAGACAGTGACACAGCTGAGAGGGCTCGCTTCAACACCCATGCAGGCTTATAATGAAATTTTCAGGCTGGGCATGGAGACAGGAGAGTTCGACCTTGGAGAAGAAGAACTGGAGTCCACAGGGTTCTTGTTTGGAACTTTACTGGGCGGACTGTGTCAATACCTGTATACAATGGAGAATGAGCCGCTGGAGGCGCTGTTTCAGCGCAGTGTGACTATTTTTGTAAACGGGATTAGCCGGAAAGGGTAAAGGGAAGCAGATTCCCTTCTGCTTGACTTGATTAGAACGAACGTACTATTTTGTTCCAATGTGATATAAAGTTTACCACCATACATAAGAATAGGGGAGATAATGAATGGATCAGATTCAGCGGGTTGGAATCGTTACCGGGGGTGCTTCAGGGATTGGCAAGGCTTTGTGCAAGGAACTCCTAAAAAGAAGGGTGTACATTGTCATTGCTGATCTGAATGCGGAGGAAGGGGTTAAGACGGTGGCTGAGCTTGAGGGCTTGGGCGGAGCATGCCGCTTTGTTCAGGTGGATGTCGCGGATGGTCCGGCGGTGGGGGAAATGGTCAGGGGCGTTTACCGGGAATTTGGGCGTTTGGATTATATGTTCAACAATGCGGGGATTGCGATGTACGGCGAGATCGGGGATATGACGCAGCAGAACTGGCAAAGGATTCTGGATGTCAATCTGTGGGGAGTAATCCACGGTGTGCAGGCAGCTTATCCTTTAATGAAGGAGCAAGGTTCCGGCTGTATAGCGAATACAGCATCTGCGGCGGGACTGGGGCCGGCTCCGGGCAGCGGTGCTTATTCGGCCGCGAAACATGCGGTGGTGGGGCTGACGGCATCCCTTCACTATGAAGCTGAAGCTTATGGGGTTAAGGTAAGCTGCTTGTGTCCGGCGTTTGTCGACACTCCGATTTTTGAACGCGGCGAGGCCGTGCATATGGATAAGAAGAAGGTCCTTGCCCAGGTAAAAAAGCAAAAGCTGATGACTCCTGAACATTTTGCCGGTATTGCTTTTAAAGGAATAGAGAGGAATGAAGCGCTTGTCAATCCGATGCCGCTGCGCCGGACGATGGATGTTGTGTTCACCCTTTTTCCTTCTCTTCACCGTAAAGTAATGCGGCTGGTCTGCCGTACAACACGGGAAGCCCGGCTAGGCTGAAATGGGCGCAGCCAAGATACTGAACTGACTTGACAATGTCAAGGTCAGTTTGGTATTTTTGTATTAGTGGTTAGCACTCATCTAACCAGAGTGCTAACGAATCAGGAGCCGGAGCCGACAGGAGGGGATTTTGCATGTTAACCGAACGCCAGAAAATGATATTGAATGCCATCGTAGATGATTACATTACTTCTGCCGAGCCGGTTGGTTCGCGAAGCATTTCCAAACGGGGAGATGTGGGCTACAGTCCTGCAACGATCCGCAACGAAATGGCCGACTTGGAGGATTTGGGCTACCTGGAACAGCCGCATACTTCAGCAGGACGAATTCCTTCCCATAAGGGCTACCGCTACTATGTGGATCATCTGGTCCCGTGGAATTCCGCTGAATCGGCTGAATTGGACACGATCCGCGCCTTTTTTGCTGAGAAGCTTAATGCAACGGAGCAGGTTATCCAGCATGCGGCGATGATTCTTTCCAATATGACGAATTACACTTCCATCCTTTTGGGGCCGGAGGTTTTTCATACTTCATTGCGCCATTTCCAGCTGCTGCCGCTGGATGACAGAACCGCTGTGGCGATCATTGTTACCAGTACCGGCCAGGTAGAGAATAAGACCGTAAGTATCCCGCCGGAGATTTCTCTGTCCGAGATGGAGAAAGTGGTTAATCTGCTGAACAGCAAGCTGGTGAATGTACCGCTCTACAAGCTGAAGAGCCAGCTCTATTCCGAGCTTGGGGAGGAAATGCAGCGCCATATCTCCCACTACGAAGAATTAATGAAGGTGCTGGATACAGCACTGGAGAGTGACCATGAACAGCGCATCTATCTCAGCGGAGCGACCAATATGCTTACCCAGCCGGAGTTCAAGGACGTCGACAAGGTGAAGGATATTCTCGATTTGCTGGAAGAAACACCTACTTTGCTCAAAATGCTTGCTCCCGCATCCGGAGGAACCGGCATGCAGGTGCGTATCGGCATGGAGAATAAGCATGAGGCTTTTGCCAACTGCAGTCTGATTACAGCCACATATTCGCTGGACGGCAAGGCGCTTGGAAGCATCGGCATCCTGGGTCCGACCCGGATGGAATATGCACGCGTAATGGGAATACTAGGGATTCTGTCCCGGGATTTGACAGCGATGCTGGCACACTGGTATAAGTGAACAGAGCGTAAATGTTTTCGTGACTGATATTAAGGAGGTGAAGACAACTTGAAAGAGGAAGAGATTCAGGATTCCAATGAAATTAAAGATCAGGTAATACATGAGAATCAGGCAGCCGATGAGGCTGAAGCAGTCCGCGAGGACGGTGCAGCAGCTTCAGAAGAGGCCATCGGGGAGGCTTCAGGCAAAGGTGAAGAGGCCAAACGCCTGCAGGAGCTGGCAGATGAATATCAAGGGCGTGTGCTGCGTGTGCAGGCTGATTTTGACAACTTCCGCCGCCGTACCCAGAAGGAAAAAGAGGAACTGGCGCAGTATGCCACCTCTAAGCTTGTAGGTGAGCTGCTTCCGGTGCTGGACAACTTCGAACGTGCCATTGCCACAGTTCCGGCTACTCCGGAATTCGAAGCTTTTAACAAAGGCGTGAATATGATTTTCCAACAGCTGGAAGGGGTATTGAAGTCTGAAGGCCTTGCAGCTATGGAAACGGTAGGACAGCCTTTCAACCCTGAATATCATCAGGCCATCATGCAGGTGGAGAGCGAGGAGCACGAGGAAGGCATCGTGACGGAGGAAGTCCAGAAGGGCTATCTCCTGAAGGATAAGGTGCTTCGTCCCGCCATGGTTAAAGTCAGCATGTAGTCCTGTCTATATATGCCGGATGTTAATGAAATGAACAAATTACTTAATCCAAAATCCAACTGGAGCCATGGCTCCATATCATTTTGAGGAGGCACTTACAGTGAGTAAAGTTATCGGTATTGACTTAGGAACCACCAACTCTTGCGTTGCCGTAATGGAAGGCGGCGAAGCTGTCGTTATTCCGAATCCGGAAGGCGCACGCACAACCCCATCGGTTGTCGGCTTCAAGAAGGACGGCGAACGTATTGTCGGCGAAACAGCCAAACGCCAGGCGATTACGAACCCTGACCGCACCATCGCTTCAATTAAGCGCCATATGGGCACGAACCACAAAGAAAGCATCGACGGCAAAGACTACTCGGCACAAGAGATCTCGGCCATGATTCTGCAAAAGCTGAAATCCGATGCCGAAGCATATCTGGGACAACCGGTTACGCAAGCGGTTATCACGGTTCCTGCGTATTTCAATGACAGCCAGCGTCAAGCTACCAAGGATGCGGGCAAAATTGCCGGTCTGGAAGTTCTGCGTATCGTCAACGAACCAACCGCAGCGGCGCTTGCTTACGGTCTGGAGAAATCCGAAGACCAAACGATCCTCGTCTATGACCTTGGCGGCGGTACGTTCGACGTATCCATCCTTGAGCTGGGCGACGGCTTCTTCGAAGTAAAAGCTACAAGCGGCGACAACCGTCTTGGCGGCGACGACTTCGACCAGGTGGTTATGGATTATCTCGTGGCCGAATTCAAAAAAGAGCAGGGCATCGACCTGAGCAAAGATAAAGCAGCAGTACAACGTCTGAAGGATGCTGCGGAAAAAGCGAAAAAGGAACTGTCCGGCGTACTGACCACGACAGTATCCCTTCCGTTCATCACGGTCGTTGATGGCGTGCCTCAGCACTTGGAAGTTAACCTGACCCGTGCCAAATTCGATGAGCTGACTGCAGGCCTGGTAGAACGCACGCTGGGACCTACCCGCCAAGCGTTGAGCGATGCAGGCATGACTCCGGCCGATCTGAACAGAATCGTGCTCGTGGGCGGTTCCACACGTATTCCAGCCGTACAGGATGCAATCAAGAAGCTTACCGGCAAAGAGCCTCACAAAGGCGTTAACCCGGATGAAGTGGTAGCCCTTGGTGCAGCCGTACAAGCGGGTGTATTGACCGGTGACGTAAAAGACGTGGTCTTGCTGGACGTAACTCCGCTGTCTCTGGGTATTGAAACTGCAGGCGGCGTGTTCACGAAGATGATCGAACGCAACACTACGATCCCTACAAGCAAATCACAGGTCTTCTCGACCTTTGCCGACAACCAGCCAAGCGTGGAAATTCACGTGCTGCAGGGTGAACGCCAGATGGCGAACGGCAACAAAACCCTGGGACGTTTCATGCTGAACGAGATTCCACCGGCACCGCGCGGCGTACCGCAAATCGAAGTAACCTTCGATATTGACGCCAACGGTATCGTAAATGTATCGGCAACCGATAAAGGCACTAACAAGAGCCAGAAGATCACCATCACTTCCTCCAGCGGCCTGAGCGACGCGGAAGTAGAACAGATGATGAAGGATGCCGAGCTGCATGCTGAGGAAGACCGCAAGCGCAAAGAATTGGTGGAAGCGAAAAACTCTGCGGACCAGCTCGTGTATTCTACAGACAAAGTAATCAAAGACCTGGGCGACAAAGCCGACGCTTCCGAAGTAGACAAAGCTAACGCTGCCAAGGATAAGCTGAAAGCAGCTCTGGAAACCGACAATCTGGAAGAAATCAACGCAGCTACAGAAGCGCTGACCGAGATTGTACAGCAATTGTCCGTGAAGCTGTATGAACAGGCTGCACAGGCAGAGCAAGGCGCAGAAGGCGGACAGGGAGCCGCTGAAGGCGCGAAGAAAGACAATGTCGTAGACGCTGACTACGAAGTTGTTGACGACGAGAAGAATCAAGGGTAACCTTAAACGATAAGTTTATTCTGTACAAAGGGAAGGTCAAGACCGGGCATCCCGTGTTTTGACTTTCCTTTTAACATGTTACAGGGAAACCTGAGTATTAGAGTATTGATGTACGGAGGTGAAAGCAGTGGCAGAAAAACGCGATTATTATGAGATTCTAGGGCTTAGCAGAGATGCGTCAGATGACGAAGTGAAGAAGGCATACCGCAAGCTGGCGCGCCAGTACCACCCGGACGTCAATAAGGCCAGCGATGCGGAGGAGAAATTCAAGGAAGTGAAGGAAGCCTACGATGTGCTCAGCGACGGCCAGCAGCGCGCGCGGTATGACCAGTATGGGCATATTGATCCTAACCAGGGTATGGGCGGCGGCTTTGGCGGCGGCGGAGACTTCGGCGGGCTTGGCGATATTTTCGATATGTTCTTCGGCGGCGGCGGACGCCGTGATCCGAACGCACCGCAGCGCGGCGGCGATTTGCAGTACACTATGACCATTGAGTTCAAGGAAGCGGTATTCGGCAAAGAGACCGATATCACCATTCCGCGCACCGAAACCTGCGACACCTGCTTTGGCTCCGGTGCCAAGCCTGGAACCAAACCGGAGACCTGTTCCGTATGCCACGGCAGCGGCCAACAGGAATTCGTGCAGAATACACCGCTTGGACAGATGCGTAACCGCAGACCTTGCTCCCATTGCTCCGGCACAGGCAAGATCATCAAGGAGAAATGCACAACTTGCGGCGGTCAAGGGAAAGTCAAGAAGCAGCGCAAGATCCATGTGCGTATCCCGGCCGGAGTCGATGACGGCGCTCAGCTGCGCATGACCGGCGAAGGCGAAGGCGGTACACGCGGCGGCCCTCCTGGGGACCTGTACATTGTGATCCGTGTGAAGTCGCATGATTTCTTCGTCCGCGAGAACGATGATATTATGTGTGAGGTTCCTCTGACCTTTGCCCAGGCGGCACTTGGCGACGAGATCGAGATTCCGACACTGACGGAAAAAGTGAAGCTCAAGATTCCGGCAGGCACTCAGACCGGAACCTTCTTCCGGCTGAAAGGCAAAGGTGTTCCCCGCCTGCGCGGCTCCGGAACAGGCGATCAGCATGTACGGGTGATCGTCGTGACGCCAAGCAAGCTCAGTGACGAGCAGAAAGACCTGCTCCGCCAGTTTGCCTCTTATGACGGTGAGAATACACATGAGCAGGAGCAATCCTTCTTTGACCGCGTGAAGCGTGCGTTCCGCGGAGACTGATGGGTGAGCATAGGCTTACCCGGCAATAAATATAGAATACAGCCAAAAGGCTGTGCATCCTGTTTCAGGACGCACAGCCTTTTGGCTTGATACAATGATTCACCATAGGTCTTGAAGCCTTCGGGATGCGCTTCAGGACTCTTTGTGTTGTATAAAGCGCCAGGGTTTCTCCGTTCAACCTGGAGAAACCCTGGGCTTATTTCAACTGCTAGATCAACCCAACTTTGCTCAGCAATGTGAAGAGAGCGGCAGCTGCCGTCTCGCGTGTTGCCGGAGCAGTAGGATTGAAGGAGTTGCCCACATCACTGCCGATGACGCCAGCTTGGGACAGGGTTTGCAGGCTGTCCTTCGCATAAGGTGCTACTTTGGCACTGTCGGTGTACGTAGTGAATGAAGGGTTAGCAGCCTTCAGTTCTGTTCCTGTCAGCTTGAGGGCTCTGTCCAGAATGACAGCAAGCTCTTGACGGGTTACTTTTTGAGTTGGAGCAAATTTACCTTTGCCAACGCCCAGGATCAGGCCTGCTTTGGAAGCAGCAGCAACATCTTTGGTGTACCAGTCAGATGATTTCACATCGGAGAAGGTTGCATTGGCATCGGTGCGCAGACCGAGTGCACGGGTCAACAGTGCTGTGAACTCAGCGCGTGTCAGATTGCTCTGCGGTGAGAATGTTGTGGCTGAAGTGCCTTGGATAATCAGCTTGTCGGCCAGAGTCTTAATGGCATCGGCCGATTTGGAAGAAGCGATATCCGTAAAGGCAGCAGCCGGCTTACTCACTGCAGCGTATACCGAGAAGCCTGGACGGCTTACGGTAACGATTGTGGTTCCATCCGTCTGAGGAGTGAAGACGGAACCAACCGGGGTAACCAGTCCATTGTCCTCAAATAGCACACCGGCAGTATTGTTTTGAATAGCACCAGGTACTGTAAAGGATCTCTTGATGAAAACATTATTTGGAACGTTCAAGTAAGTGCTGCTTGTAGCTGTAGACCATGAAGCTTCGAAGGATACTGGTGTTCCAATTACTTTTGAACCGGCAGTATTTGCCGTCAGCTTGCTTGCGGCGTCTGGCTCTTGCTTAATAACGAGCTTCAGGCTTTGGCCGGCAGGAGAAGCTGCCAGCAGGGATACCGGCAAGGATACTGCAGAACCGCTAATGCTTACAATAACCGAGCTGCCAGCTTGAATGCCGGCCAATAGTTTCACTTGATCTGCAGTCAGGCTCAGTTCAGCAGCTTTGTCAGTGATAGTGCCCACGGATATCACAACCGCTGTCTTGGAGGCAGCCGCTTTTGCCAGAGCGGTCTTCAGATCGCTGTCGCTAACGGTTACTGTCGTCACGCCATTCTTCGAGGAAGTTACAGGCGTTACAGTTACCTGTTGGGCTCCTGCTTCTACAAGGGATTTAACTGTGCCTGGGACCACAGGTGTGCTTGGCGTTACAACTGTACCGCCACCGCCACCGCCTCCACCGCCGCTGCCGCCACTGGAGACCGTTATATAGCGGAATGAGGTGTAGGTGCTGTAGTAAGTGTCATTGTTCAAATCAATCTTAATCGGCGTCTTCGTGTTGTCTTCCGCGGTGATTCCGAGAATTTCAAGCTTGTAGACCCCGTCCGTAATGTTTGCTACTGCAGGGTTGCCGTTGGCATCAACGATAGGATCACCATTGAGGTCATATGGATGGTAGGTGGCACCTATAACCGTGCTGTAGCTGCCAGGTGCAAAGAATTTATCTGGTGAACCCGTAGTGGATACCTGGAAGGAACCTTTCTTCACATCATCAAGACCAACCAGATTTACTTCATAGTAGTTAATATCTTTAGCTTTCAGTTTGTAGTTCAGAACAGCACTTGCATTGGAGTAGACGATCGGCTGGCTGATCACTGCCTCCTGTATGCCTGTGCCCCAATCCGGTTGTTCAGCCTTATCATTTACATGGACTGTAAATGGAAGGTGCAGCGTCGGCTGTCCTTCGGCTGTCAGAATAACATTACCTTGATAAGCCTGTTTTGAATTGGCGTCAGGTGCAACAGCGACATTCAAATTAAATCCGCTTGTGCCGTGTGCGGAAGCTGTTACGGTTGTTTTATCCAATGCAGCAGTAACCTTTCCATCTCCATAATTCCATTTAATGGAGGCGGTGTAAGCGACATCGCTGCTGCTGAGGTTCTTTAACTGCAGTGTTTTGCTGCTCTTCGAGCCTGGAGTCAACACCCCAAAACCTGTTGAAGGGTTGTAGTTGGTGACACTCTGGGCAACATAATTCTTGTCCAGAATAGTAATTGGCTCAACAGCTTCGAGCAGAGCCGGCGTCAAAATTGCATTCTCAACATTGGCCCGTCCAGGACCTTGAATGTACAGGTCTTCCGGAGCATTATCGTACAAGATAGGATCTGCAGTGTTTGCCAGAACGGCACGAATGTCAAACGGTGTATATTCCGGATGCGCCTGCTTGATCAGGAGGGACAAGCCCGCCACATGGGGGGTTGCCATGCTTGTACCGCTGATTCGGCTGTAAGCTTTGGAATAATCTCCGCCATATGCTGGCCATGTGGACAGCACTCCGTCACCAGGAGCAACAATGTCAGGTTTGATGCTCAGATTGCCATCAACATTTGGACCCCAGGAGGAGAAGCTGCTCATGGTATCGCCTGTTGTCATTTCATGGTTATATTCTGAACCAAAAGTGAAATAGGTAGGGTTGTTTCCATTTTCCTTAATCGCTCTGGCTAACTTGCGGCCTTTCAAGCCTTCAATGTCGAACGTCGGAATATTGTCGTATCCATTGCCCAGATTCACACCGATGAAGCCGGAACGCTCGGTGTAGCTTTCGTCCAGAATAGCTTCACTCTTACCGTCCACCTTCTTGGCATTGCCGTTGAAAATTACAATTGCTCTGGCATGATGCGCCTTTGCATTCGCAATTTTGTCTACAAAGCCCAGATCACCGCGGGATACCAAAACGATGGAACCGCTGATGTCTTCATCAGGATAATCTTCCTCTGCCCCGAGGTCTGCATACACCACGCGGACAGGCTTTGTGCCAATGATATTGGTGAAATCATCGTTTGCCAGCTCATATGCCATCATGTTAAACGGAAAATAGGTATCATAAGTAACGGAGGTTACCGAGTTTGCGATTTCCGCCTTGAATTCGCCAGAGTAAGCATCGATAGGACTGGTTACTGAACCTACAGAGATTGCCAGCTGGGAAGCTGCAGGGGAACCGAGTGAAAAATATCCGGCTTCACCATTGTTGCCATTGGCAATAACGGCTGTTACGCCTGAAAGTACAGCATTATTAATGGCGATGGAATCCGGGGAGTTCACATCTTTTTCGGAATCAGAACCCAGGGACAGGTTGATAACATCCATGCCATCCTTTACCGCATGCTCGATGCCGTCGATGACTTGGGCGGATGATCCGGAAGAAGTGCTCGGTTTCTCAAGATTGCGTCCCAGTACCTTGTACACATAAAGCTCGGCTCCTGGAGCTACGCCCTTTTGGGCAACATCGCCTTTGGCTGCATATTGTCCGATAATCGTACCGGATACATGCGTGCCGTGATAGGTACCGGCATACCCTACGCCGTATTCATCCTCCTCAGGGGTCAGAGGCACTTCTTCATAAGGATCATTGTCCTGATAAAAGGAGTCATAGCCGCCTTTATAGGCTGCTGCGATGTCCGGATGCTTATAGTCTACACCGGTATCGATAACACCGACTTTCAGCCCGGCACCGTTAAATCCCTTAGCTTCGGCCCAATCCGCATGGATTTGCTTAAGTGGAGCGTTGTCGTTTCTGTAAGTGGCTTCGGTAACTGTCTGATCAGGGAGGGCGTACCAGGTGCTGTTAGGATAAATGGAAGTAACGCCGGAAATCTTAGCCAGCTCCGGAATCTTGTCCGCCGGAACAGTGACTTCGAAACCGTTGAGTATAGTGTCATACTTGTAGTTGACGGTCAGGTCAATGCCTTTGGCTTCTGCCTGGTCAAGCACATCGGCCTGTTGGCTTTTCACCGCAGCTTCAGTAGCTGTTTTGGCTAGAGCCGAGATTCCCTGCTTGGCGGCATATTTGCCCACAGCAGCAGGCTGGCCGCTTAATTGGACAATGACACGAACATTACTTGAGGATTTGGTGTTGATCTGTGGAGAAATAAAAGTCTGGTTTGATGGATTCAAAGATGCAAGATGATTGCTGGTTGATGGTGTCTGCAAGCTGCTGGCGGCAAATGCCGCTCCCGGAATCATACCGGCTGTCACACCGAGTGACAATGCCAATATAGACAGCTTACGAGGTAGTCTTGTCCACTCCAAATGTAATCCCCTCCATGTTATGTTGTTGGTTCTGGCCACATCTCTCCTGCAACAGACAGCGGTTCGGATTCTCCTTTTCTATTGATCCATTTTATTTCCGTCTAATATACTAGGAAAAATATTAAGAAGATTTTACCACCGGTAAAATGTAAAATCTACATTAAATTTATAAAGTTTTTTGAGAGTGTTCTTTTTTGATGAAGCAAAATATGACATATAAATACTATATAGGACATTTGGGGGGCAGGAAAAGCCAAGAAAAGCAAAAAAACAACAAATAAATTGCGACTTAAGTCATAAAATATGACATAAATTAGGGATGTGAAACATTTGGAAAATGATATCGGGTGATACGGATTGAAAGCTGTATCTAGCGTTTATCATCCCCCTTGGCAGATTGAATGTCGGGGTAAAGATGTGGACTTCCCTGTTAAAAATTACATTTATTTTATAGTTCAGCGGCGGAATGTTATATACTACTTTTGTACCATATTCAGGCAGAAATGCAGCGGGAGCCTGCTGTTCCAAGTTCTTTTGCAGGAAAATTAAGATTTAGATGATGGCGCTTCATGGCCATGCGCATAATTTTCTCCCTTTGAATGCAAAATACAAAGACACATTTGTGTATGGCATTCCAGAAAGAAAGCAGGGGTAGAAATGTCCGAAAAAAGTATACTGGCTTATTTCAAAAGTCCCGAAGAAGCGGAGGCAGTATCCCGTAAGCTCCAGTCACTCCGGGTCATTGATATGTCGATTAACCGTTTCAGCAAATATCCGGGCGATGATCAATATTCCGGCAATAATCCGCTGACGGGGGATATTCCCAGTCTGGCAACCATGACGCTTAATTCAACACCCGATACCCGCTCGGCCGGGATTCTGGCGGCTGCGGATGCGAGTGCCAGCGGCATGAGCCATGGCGGGGAGGGCGGACCTACGGGACGGGACATTTTGCTGACGGTTGTATTAGATGCAGGGGTTTTTGATCAGGCCTTATCGCTGATTGAAGAGGCTGGCGGGATGATCTGATGCCTGAAGTAAACTTCTCATATAAATAAAGCATGGAGGCTGGAGCTCAAATGGACAGAGAAAACTCAAAAATCTTCTCCAAGACTGACAAGATGAAAATGCTCTATGAAGCAAAAGCGGAGGATGTAGTCTATTCTGCCGCAGATGCGGACGAGGATGATCTCGAGGCACAGGACCGCTCACTGGAAGCGGACAAACGCCAGCTTCATGAAATTATGAAGAAGGAATAGCCTGAAGAGGCTTATCGATGCGCCAAGCTTGAATTTTTCCGGGTCAATGTAAAAGTCGATATAATGAAAGCGCCCCACGCCTGTGGGGTATTTTTGTGCTTAAGGCTGAGATTTCTGCCTATCAAAGTTCACTGCCGCCGAAGCCGTTCTTGATGGAGGAAAAAGAAGCTGAAGTTTCTGCTTGCCTGACGCTTGGGCGTGTATAATTGAGCAGAGAGGTTAAGTGGAGGGATAAATATGGATAACATGATGTTATGGGTCGGACTGGCGCTGGTTGTGGCGCTGCTCACTTTTTTGAACCAGAAGCAGGTGTACTCCCCGGGAGTCAAACGGGCGTATCGTGAACTGCAGGAGCTTACGGGCAAGGTCCGCAGCGGGCAATCCGGGGACGCCGATGCGGACCGGTGGGAGAAGGCGCTTACCGAAATGGACAAGCATCCGAATGAATTCAATAAGCTGGAAGCGGAAATTGGCATAAGGCGGGCTTTTGTCACATATCTTGAGCAGCATTATCCGCAGGACCCGCGGCTTCCTGAACTCAGGGAAACGGCATCTTACCAGAAAGACTCTGTCTGGGGCATCAAAATCGGAGATTATGGCTCAAAAAAGTAAAGGAAATTCAGGAAATTATATAGTGTAAAAAAGTGTGTATATTTTGGAAGCTTGACTATGTTCACCCGCCAGGGTGATCCGACAATAACAGTGAGTGGTTTCACTTCCTGCCGATGAAGACAAGGAATCAAGAGCTACGCCGCAAACCGCTGAAAAGCGGTTTTTTTATGCTGGAGGCCCGCTTTGCTTAAAGTGTAAGAGTAAAAGATCATAGGGGACAAAAAGTATCCATATGCTTAGATGTAGGTGAATTAAAATGTCCGCGGGGAGGGATTGAATTGAATGAATTTGTTGCCCGGTCGCTAGATGAAATACGCTTTTGGTCCAGGATCATGAAGGAGCATTCATTATTTTTGGGTCTGGGGTTTAGAGCGGAGGATACGCAGCTAAAGAATGAAGCTAACCAGTTTTACGCTGTTTTTGAGGATATCGAGAGAAGAGCCTATGAATTTCAGCCCGATACTGACCCTCACATCATTCAGGCTTTTAACACAGAGGTTCGGGTTGCGGCTACTAACATTTGGGCATTCAAAAGAAAGGTGCTCGGCCTTATATTGCAATGCAAGCTTCCGGGACAAACCAACTTCCCTTTGCTGGTAGACCATGTGAGCCGGGAGGCTAATTATTTCCGTAACCGCTTGGAGGAGCTTAACTCAGGAACACTCGAACCGCTGCCTGATGCCATTATTGACGAGAATGTCTTTTTCCTGAAGATCATGGCCGATCATGCCAAATTTATCAGTCATTTGCTTGACCCGTCGGAACGGAAACTGGTGGATCAAGCGCGGGAATTCAGCAATGACTTTGATAAGCTGGTGTTTCAGGCAGTGGATTTGAGCCACATGCGTCCTCAGTCCCAGACGGTTCCGCTCCTCAGCCAATTCGTGGACGAAAACCGTGTCTCTGTAAAATCATTGCGTGACTTCAAGAAAACAGCACGTGACTTGATCGAGGAATGCCGGATAAAAAGCATCATCCATCCTTTGTTGGCGGACCACGTATTCCGGGAAGCCGAGCGGTTTCTCTTTATTCTTGATATGTTCGACCAATCCTTATCCGGGGTTAAAGTGAACAAGCGGGAAATTTTATTTTAGACATTCAGAAAGTGGATGAAACCGTCGGGGATAGTTAGATCAGGTGAAAATCGGGGAAGCCCCGGACGAGATGTTCAGACCCGTGGGACTCCCCTGACTTTTGGTTTCTTTATGCTTGGAACCTTGGAGCTGTACTCAATTCGGAGAACCGGAAATCAAGGTAATGTACTGCTCTTCCGAGAATACTTTGGCTGTTCCTGTTCCGTCAGCATCCGCTCTGTATTTAATCAAGTAAGTTCCGGCGGGGGGATATTCTTGCTTTGAAGCTCGAAGGAAATATCTGAAGTACCGGATGCGCTGCCCGTGAAAGTAAGTGTGTGCCCGTCATTGCTGATCTGATCTGCGGTCGGATGAACCCAGCCGCTGATGTTATAGTAATCATTGGTGCTGAAGGTCAGCCCCTCCAAGGTTACTTCTATAATCGCATTGGTGAATTTTTCACTGCTGAAAAAATCGAAGCGGATTGTAGATACTGTGCTTCCAGGTGTAAAATACTTCGTTTTGCTGCCACCGCCGCCATCAAATCCGTAGATTAGGGAAGGCAGGGTCGGAGCTGCCGATTTTTGCAGTGTGATTTCTATAACATGTTCCGCATCCTTCGCTGATTCGTTCCCGGACGCATCCGTGGCTGTAATCACAAAATGATAGTTGCCTGCCGGAAGGTCACCGATGTTCGCTGCAGCCACAGAGCCGTCTTCAGCGCTTGTGCCCACAGAAAGGGCAGCCCCTAATTCACCCTCGTCAACCTGACTGTTTTCGTTCACGTCATTCCAGCTGTACACTTTCACTTCTGCGTCTTGTTCACTAATTGCGGCAACGGCACCGGTAAGCTGGTCCTGCGTTCCGTTATAGTTATCAACAGCCGTAAACTTGAGTACATCCACTTTAGGAGCGGTTATATCAGGAACTTCATTTTTGGTCAATGAAAAGCTGAAAGCATGTTCCGCATCTTTGGTAGATTCATTTCCCTCCGAATCAGTAGCGGTAATTACGACAGTATAGTTTCCGGCTGAAAGATCACCGATGTCCGCAGCAGGCACGGAGCCATCAGCAAGGCTAACACCCAGTGGCATGGCTGTGTAAAGCTCATCTGCATCAACCAGACCATTTTCGTTAAAGTCATTCCATGGATAAGCTTGGACCACTGCTCCTTCTTCGCTCACGGCAGATTCAGCCCCGAATAATTGATCCAAGGTTCCGTTGTAGTTGTCAACGGCCGCGAATTTTGCTGTGTCGACTTCAGGCGCTGTTGTATCGGGAGTCGGCGTCGGCTCCGGCGTAGGAACAGGTGTCGGCTCCGGCGTAGGAACAGGCGTCGGCTCCGGCGTAGGAACAGGCGTCGGCTCTGGTGTAGGAACAGGTGTAGGAACAGGTGTCGGCTCCGGCGAAGGAGTGGCGGTCTGCTCCGGATAATAAACAGATGTGTACACTGTGGAAGGAGTGGCGGTCGGCTGTGGTGAAGCTGTAACGGTTGGTGTCGCAGTCACAGTAGGCGTAGCTTGGGTGCAGGAGTTGCAGCCGCCTCTTTGACCTTAATGAACTTGGAGGCAACCAGGGCTACGCTTTGGCGGTCCGCATTTGCGGCCGGGTTGAATAAATTGCCGCCCTCTCCCTGGATGAGGCCATATTCTAGTGCGGCAGCAACTGAAGCCTTGGCATAATCGGCGATTTTTGCGCTGTCGGCAAAGGGCAGGAGGGAGCTTTTGTCCGAAGCCTCAATACCCAGAGCCCTTACAAAAATTACGATCATATCTTGTCTGGACAGCGGGCTGCCGGCGGCGAACCGGCCATTTCCCGGACCATTAATCCATCCGGCCTGATAGACAGCCTCTACAGCATTGTAGGCATAGCTGCTCTTAGGCACATCGGTGAATGTGGGAACGGAAGGTACAGTTGTGGTATCGAGGCTTAGCGCTTTTGCCAGAATAATTGCAAAATCCTGCCGTTTAAGCTGGCCTGCGGGATCAAACCTGTTGTCCCCGATTCCGCTGATGATGCCTTTATCAAGCAGCTCCATAATGGCTTCCTTTGCATAGGAGTTGTTGATATCAGAGAACAGGGCTGCGGCATTCGCCTTTGGCGATGCCAGGGGGACCGCCAAAAGCGTGATGGCCAGCAAAGAACGTGCAATCTGTTGTTTGTTCAAAAAGCATCCTCCTCAGTAGTAGAAATAAAGTAGTAGAAATAAATAAGTAAGTGTAATCACTTTATCAGATGGCTCTAAACAAACTCTAAACAAATTTCGACAATGATAGACAAAAGTTTCGGCTGCTCGCACCCTTAAGAATCATGCTGGCTGTATCATCCGTCATTGGACAGGCTTAATACATACATCCAGGGGCTTTAGTTAGAGAATATTCTTACTTTTGTAAACCAATCGGTCGAATTTACCGTTAATATGGAATATAGCCTGATGATGTTAATAGGCGAACCGCAGTTATTTAAAATTGAGTTTACGGGGAGAAATCACAGATGGACAATGTATTAGCCCAGGAAGTTACAGATGCCCTCGTTGTTAAAGCCTTGGAGAAAAATCTCGCCCTGATCCGCTTCACTCTTGACCGCAGAGTGGCTTATGTCAATGAGGTGTTCGCCAGTACAATGAAATACAGATCGGAGGATATGTATGGGATGCAGCACCGGGATTTCTGCTTCCCGGCATTTGTGAACAGTCCGGACTATGAAAACTTCTGGCAGGACCTGCTTGCCGGCAAAAGCTTTCAGGATAAAATTGAGCGGATGGACTCGGAGGGCGGTTCGGTTTGGCTGGAAGCTACTTATATGCCCATTTTTGATGAGGCGGACAAGCAGATCATTGGTGTGACGAAGGTCGCTACCAATATTACCAATAGACAAACTAACATGAGCAATCTGGTGGAACGGATGCAGCAGATGGCCGACAGCCTGAATCAGCGCGCGGAACAAGGCATTGGCCGGAGCCGGGAGCTGCTGCTGAGCATTGACAAAATTGCCGGGGTCTCCAGTGAGAACAGCCTGACGCTGGCCAATCTGCAGAGTAAAGCCGGGGATATTCAAGGCGTGGTCCAAACGATCCGTGATATTGCCTCACAGACTCACCTGCTGGCTCTCAATGCTGCGATTGAAGCGGCCCACGCCGGAGAATTCGGCCGGGGATTTGATGTGGTGGCCAAGGAGGTCCGGAAGCTGTCGGCCATGGTGCAGGATTCCATCAGCGAGGTACGGGAAAGCGTCAAGGGGATCACAGAGGAGATCGGCAGAATGTCTACGGGAATGGACCAGGTCCAGGGTACAGTGGAAGAAAGCCAGCGGCAGATTGAAGTAGCTCTCCGCGAGTTTACAGAGATTGCCGCCTCCGCCCAGCAGCTGGACAATCAAGCGCGTGAAGTACTGGATATCATCTGATGCTTCCGCAATGTACTTAAATACCGGTTTTGAATACTACATAGGCAGCATGGGCCCTTTAACTGAAAGGAGGCCATGCTGCTTTTTTCGCAAGAAATGAACCTTTTTCCAAGCTTGTTTGTTAAATACTTAGGCAGACAAGAAAGGAGGGCCCGTGAATTGGAGAGCAACCGGGAATTGTTCGAAACCTACAATAAGGATGTGTACCGGACCTGCTATTACATGGTGCATGATGCGGCGGATGCCGAGGATCTGTGCCAGGAAATTTTCATTACGGTTTTTCGCAGCAACTGGCAGAGTGTCGAATATCTCAAGTCCTGGATGATGAAGATCACGGTAAATACCTGTCTGAATCATTTGAAGCGGCGGCGGAGCCTGCAGCAGAAGGTGGCGGCGAATCTTCATTTTTTTCAAGGGAAAAGTGTGGTGAACACAGTGGAAGGACTTATTGAGCAAAAGGAAACCTCCCAGGAGTGGATGATCCATCTCTCGCGGCTCCCGGTGAAAATCCGGGCGGTGCTGACCTTAAGGTACATGCATGACTTCAGCCTGGCTGAAGTATCTGAGGCGCTGTCCATTCCGCTCGGAACGGCCAAATCAAGGCTGCATAAGGGTCTGAAGCTGATGAAGAATGTGCTGCTGGAAACTGGAATCCCGGAACAGGAATGGAAAGGAGAACACTATGAACAAGCTGGAGCATGTACTCAAGCATCAATTAAATGAAGATAAGGCTGTCAAATATCCCGATTTCGAGGAAATGTGGACACGCATAGAACAAGCAGAGCGCAGCTCTTCCGGGCTCCGGGGCAGCAGCACATCTGCGGGCTCCCGCCGGACCCGAAGCTGGAGCAAAATTGCTGCGGCTGCTTCGCTTAGTGTGCTGGTGGTTGCGGCTCCTGTATATGCAGCGATTCATTATAATTGGGGCAGCCTTTTAAGCAGTAAAGAGGGAATTCAGACGGCATTGGACCAGAACCTGGGACAGCGGCTGGGTCAATCCATAACGAAGGACGGGGTAACGCTTACGCTTCAGACAGCCGTTGTGGATGAGAACCGCACGGTTATTCTTTATAGTCTGGATGTCGGAAAACATGTAAGCACCGATTTTTGGAGTGTAAAAGGCATGACCTTGAAGGGGACAAATGAGAATTCTAAGGAAGAAGAGTATAACTACGAGCAATGGGATGAGGAGAACCAGCGGTACAACGGCTATTTCGAAAGTGACTGGGTGCCCGGGCAGGATACAGAGCAGGTAACCTTGTCTGCGGAAGCGGTGACAGCCACAAGCACGCAGGATCTGGAGATTCCGCTGGATATCGGGTCCCTGGAGATGCAGAGCTTTCCAATAGGCAAGGAAGGCATGAAAAAAGTGGAAATCAGGCCCTTTGCCCAAAGCAAAGACAAGCTGCTGCTCTCCTCGGCGGTTACATTCGATGATCCTATGAACCCGAAAGGGATCTTTCCGCGGATTGTTGCCTACAACGGCACAACCAGGATAAAAGATTTGTCTGGCGGCACTTTCGGTGAACCGGGAGAGCACGGGGAATACAAGATGAATCAGTATTTAAAGACAGACGATATTGCTGCAGGGCAGACGGCCTTCAAGCTGGAGTACACTAAGCAGGAACAGAACATTTCCGGGCCATGGAACTTTGAGCTGGAATTAAGTAAAAAACAGATGGAAAGCGGAACGCATATACAGGCTCTGAAGCTTCCTCTGGAGACGGGCGACACCGATAACACCATCGAGAAATTGTCGGTTACTCCCACGCAAATCCGTCTCTCCATAAGAACAGAGGGCAAAAGCTTCAGACGGCAGATGCCATATCAAAAATATTATTTAGAGGTAAGCGGCAAAACCCTTGAGGGGAGATACTTTGGATATTCCAAGGAGGACTCCAAGCTGCTTAATCTTCGTTTTGAGCGTCCTCCAGGACTGTTGGTTAACGAGAGCACGCCGATTACTTTTGTCGGCAAATATAAAGTCACGATTCATACCGAAGATAAAGCCCCGACGCTTTTAACGAATATATCTACGGAGAAGCAGACCTTGATCCGCGAAGTTGGCGGTTATCCGGTGAAGTGGACGTATTACATGCAGGGAAAAGATCTGTACATCGAAACGGGCAGTGAAGATCCTCATTTTGGCGGGATCAACCAGACCCATCTGGGCGAGAGCTACGATAATCTTCCCGGCAGGCCTGTAACCCCCGGTTTCAGCGGGGACGGGAACAATAAATCCATTGATGTCTATAAAGACTTCAAAGACACAGAGGCTTCTGTCTATATGTACTATTACACGGCTGACGATCCCGATAAAGAGACGCGGGTTCAGCTGCAGCCTTAAATTCTCAGTGCTGATGAGGATAAGGAAGAAACTGTTTTTTAAAAGCTTGGAGGTGTCCAGAACCCGTGGCGGGTGCGGACGCCTCTTTTTTTGCCACGAATCGCTGCTGCGTGCGTATGGTAAGGGAGGCTTTTGAGCTGGTATTATTAATTTGATTCTGAGGCATATAGCTGAAAAAGGAGAGAGCCCAATTTTGCAGATTACACGCTGTGCCTGGGTCAATGAAGACCCGCTGTATATTGCTTATCATGATGAGGAATGGGGCAAGCCCCTGTACGACGACCGGAAGCTGTTCGAGCTGCTGATGCTGGAGGGCATGCAGGCCGGGCTGAGCTGGTATACGGTTTTGAAAAAACGGGAGCACTTCCGTGAAGTGTTCGACGGATTCGACCCCGGGAAGATTGTGCTGTATGACGAAGCCAAAATCGAAGCCTTAATGCAGGACACGGGAATTATCCGCAACCGGCTGAAGATTCAAGCGGTCATTCAAAATGCTGCGGTGTTTCAGGAGATTAGCCGGGAAGCGGGCGGTTTTGCAAAATATCTCTGGAGTTTTACGGGCGGAGAGCCGGTGATTAACCAGTGGAAGACAAGATCCGAGGTTCCGGCTACAAGTCCGCAGTCCGACCAGATGAGCAAGGCGCTGAAGAAAAAGGGGATGAAGTTTGTCGGCTCCACCATATGCTATGCGTTTATGCAGGCGTCCGGCATGGTGGATGACCATACGGCGGATTGCTTTTGCCGCAGCAGTCAACAGGGTCCGGGCAACTGAGGGGCAGTTTGGCGCTACCCGGGCAAGTAATGGTATACTGTTAAATGTTCAATGGTTACAAAACTTTTAGGAGGACCCACACACATGTTATGGCACGAACTGACGGTACATACAACAGAAGAAGCACAGGAGATGATATCCAATCTGCTGTATGAAGCCGGAGCAGGCGGTGTTTCCATTGAGGAATCGGGGACGCTGAACAAAGCACGGGACACCCGTTACGGTGAATTATACGACGAACCGCTCAATGATATCCCTGAAGGGGAAGCTGTGATTAAAGGCTATTTTGCCGAAGCTGTCTCCATGGATGATATTATAGAAGAACTTGCTCCGAGAGTTGCAGAGCTGCGCGGGTTCGGGATTGATCCCGGCAAGGCGCTGATTTCCTGGAAAACGGTGGATGAGGAGGATTGGGCGCATGCCTGGAAGCAGTATTTCAAGCCGCTGCGTGTATCGGACAGGCTGACGATTAAGCCGACCTGGGAAGAATATACCCCTGTAGACGCTGCTGAAAAGATTATTGAACTTGATCCCGGCATGGCCTTCGGAACCGGAACCCATCCGACCACGGCGCTGTGCCTGCGCGCACTGGAGCAGCATATCCAAGGCGGCGAAGAGGTGATCGACGTTGGCACGGGCTCCGGCATCCTTGCCGTAGGTGCAGTTCTGCTGGGGGCAAAGTCGGTGCTGGCGCTGGATCTGGACCCGGTGGCAGTGAACAGTGCGCGCGAGAATGTGGCGCTGAACCGGCTGCAGGATAAGATTGCCGTTAAGGAAAGCGACCTTCTGTCGCTGCTGGGCGGCGGCGAACGGGCGCTGGATACGGCGGCCGGAGAGATGTGGCCTTCGGCCAGACCTGGCCATCCGGTGGATACCGGGTTGGATTCATCCGGTTTGGCGGGCGAAGCGGCGTATGGCGTTACCCTCCCGGTGAAGATTGTGGTCGCCAATATTTTGGCGGAGATTATTGTACTGTTCACGGATGATGTCTACCGTGCCCTGCAGCCGGATGGAATCTATATTACCTCCGGTATTTATAAGGATAAGGAAGAGGTCGTGGCGAAAGCGCTGGTGTCTTCCGGTTTTGAGATTATGGAAGTATCCCGTGAAGAAGACTGGGTGGCGTTTACAGCCGGAAAGAGGTAAAGATGGATTCACTTGATCGAATTCTAGTATATCCCCTGCAGCAGCTTCCGTTTTTTCTGATTACGATTGTGATCGCATTTACTGTGCATGAGTTCGCCCACGCGTACTTTGCCAATAAGTTCGGCGATCCGACAGCTAGGCTGCTTGGCCGCATGACGCTGAACCCGGCCGTTCACTTTGATCTGTTCGGTATTATCCTGCTGCTCATTGCCGGATTCGGCTGGGCACGTCCGGTTCCGGTGAACCGCGACAACTTCAGCCGGCCCCGGCTGATGGGGGTTATTGTGTCCGCCGCCGGACCGCTCAGCAATTTTTTGCTGGGGATTATCGGTGCGCTGATCTATGCTGCACTTTATGCAACGGGGGTAATGGATTCCATTGCCAATGAACAATTGTTAAGAGCAGTTTACTGGTTCTTCGGCATGTTCATTCCGTTCAATTTCTTCTTGTTCCTGTTTAATCTGATTCCGCTGCCGCCTCTGGACGGCTACCGGATTGTAGAGGATATCGCACCGCGGCCGATCCGCGGCAAGCTGCAGCAGTATGAGCAGTGGACGGTCTTTATCTTTTTGCTTATTGTCTTTATTCCCGGATTAAGCGCTTATACGATCGGGCCATTGAATTCCTGGTCCCTGCAAATAGCAAATGATTTCATTAATATGTTTCTTAGCCTGTTTGGATATGGAAAGCTGTAACCGGGACTGTTCACAGCCAGGCAAACGTTGTATGATGTAACGTGGTATTTTTAGCGGGGAATTGATGTGTGCAGAGCGGCGGCAGGGAACCTGGGAAGCAGGAACGCTGCCGCTTTAATGCTGAACAAGGGACAGGATGATGAGTAGATGCAGCGTTATTTTGTAACACCGGAACAGTTTCATCCGGACATGGTAGTGATCGGCGGAGAGGATGCCCGCCATATCGCCAAGGTTATGCGCGGCAAGGCCGGAGACAAGCTCATCGTCAGCGACGGAGTCTCCCGGGAGGCGCTGGTGGAGATTGCCGGGATTGAACCCGGTGAAGTGACCGTAAATATCCTGGAACTGCTGGATATGACGCATGAGCCGCAGATCAAAATCACAGTGGCCCAGAGTCTGCCCAAAGGAGACAAGCTGGAGACGGTGATTCAAAAATGTACCGAAATCGGCGCGGTAGCCTTCGTTCCTTTTCTCTCGGAGCGTACGATTGTGCAGTATGACGAGCGCAAGGAGAGCAAACGGCTGGAGCGCTGGCGCAAAATCTGCAAAGAGGCCGCCGAGCAGGCACACCGGAACATCATTCCGGACGTGCACCCGCCGCTCAGCTGGAAGCTGCTGCTGAAGAGCTTCAGCGGGTATGACGCTGTGTATTTCTGTTATGAAAAAGAAGAAGGCCTGCAGCTCCGCAGCGCGGCTGCTCCCTGGTTGTCCGCCCTGCCGCCGCAGTCAACAGGCAAGGTCATGGTTGTTGTCGGCCCTGAGGGCGGCTTCAGTCCGGAGGAATGCCGTGCGGCTGAAGAGGCCGGGGCGGTGTCCGTCGGGCTTGGACGGCGCATTTTGCGCTGCGAGACGGCAGGCATGGTAGCCGCAGCCTGTATTTTATATGAATCCGGAGAAATGGGGGGAGCTTGAACAATGCCATCCGTAGCATTTTATACTTTAGGTTGTAAAGTGAATTTCTACGACACTGAAGCAATCTGGCAGCTTTTCAAAAATGAAGGTTACGAGCAGGTTGACTTCGAAGGGCCCGCCGATGTCTATTTGATCAACACCTGTACAGTAACCAACACCGGCGACAAAAAAAGCCGCCAAATGATCCGCCGCGCCGTGCGCCGCAATCCGGAGGCGATTGTGGCTGTAACGGGCTGCTATGCACAGACCTCGCCCGGTGAGATTCTGGATATTCCGGGGGTTGATCTCGTGATCGGGAACCAGGACCGCGAGCATATCATGACCCATGTGAAGAACATCCAGGAATCCCGCCAGCCGGTGAACGCTGTCCGCAACATTATGAAGACACGGGAGTTTGAGGAGCTGGATGTGCCGGGCTTTGCCGACCGGACGCGGGCTTTTATGAAAATCCAGGATGGCTGCAACAACTTCTGCACCTTCTGCATCATTCCCTGGTCGCGCGGCTTGTCGCGCAGCCGTGATCCGAAGTCGATTGTTGCCCAGGCGCATCAATTGGTGGAAGCCGGATACAAGGAATTCGTCCTGACCGGAATTCATACCGGAGGCTACGGGGATGATCTGGAGAATTACCGGCTTGCCGATCTGCTGTGGGAGCTGGATCAGGTAGACGGGCTGGAACGGGTGCGCATCAGCTCGATTGAAGCCAGCCAGATTGACGGGAAGCTGCTGGACGTGCTGAACCGCAGCTCCAAAATGTGCCGTCATCTGCATATTCCGCTGCAGGCCGGACATAACGAAGTGCTGAAGGCGATGCGCCGCAAATATACGACAGAAGAGTATTACGCCAAAATGGAGCTGATCCGGCAGGCGATGCCGGATGTAGGCATCACGACGGACGTTATTGTCGGCTTCCCGGGTGAAACCGAGGAAATGTTCCGCGCCGGCTACGATTTCATGAAGGCGGTCAACTACTCGGAGATGCATGTATTTCCGTATTCCAAGCGTACAGGGACTCCGGCAGCACGGATGCTGAACCAGGTGGATGAGGACATCAAGAACGCCCGCGTTCAGCAGCTGATTGACCTCTCCGAAGAAATGCAGCTGGCCTATGCCCGCAGGTTCGTCGGCAAAACGGTATCCGTCATTGCCGAGAGATCGGCCAAGAATGCTCCCGGACGCAGCATACAGCATGGCTTCAGCGATAACTATCTGCAGGTATTCTTCAACGGCGATGACTCCCTGCAGGGGGAGCTGTGCCAGGTGAAGATTACCGAAGCAGGAGTGAACGAATGCCGTGGTGAGCTGGTCAGCGTGAACCGGAGCGGGCTCCGCCGGATTGTGCAGTAGGGCTTCGTCCACAATCTTTGGTATAACTTTTTCCACTTCGCTGCGTGGTTTTACGAAACGCCCCACATTGTGGGGCTATTTTGTTATTAGGGTAATATATTCAAGAAGAGCATAAGCTTACGAAGCAAGTTTTGCCCGAAGTAAATCGATGATGCAACACAGGCAAAACCAAGCATAGGCTTACGAAGCAAGTTTTGCCTGAAGTAAATCAATGATGCAACACAGGCAAAACCAAGCATATGCTTACGAAGCAAGTTTTGCCTGAAGTAAATCAATGATGTAACACAGGCAAAACTTTTAGGAGGATGAATATGGCATATAAGCAGATTTCAGCGGGCGGAGTGGTCTACCGGCAAGGGGCGGACGGTCTGGAGGTTCAGCTCATTGTAGACCGGTATGGCAGAATTGCGCTGCCCAAAGGCAAGATGGAGCAGGGGGAAACTGTGGAGGAAACCGCACTGCGCGAAATCCGTGAGGAGACAGGGACAGTCGGGGCAATCAAAGCGCCGATTGATGTGATTAAATATACGTTTCAGCATCCGGTTCACGGCTTAGTGAATAAGGAGGTTCATTATTTTCTGGTGGAGTCTGTAGGCGGTGAGACTAAGGCACAGACTGAGGAGATAAACGCTGTGGAATGGCATGATCCGGCGGCTGCCTGGATACGGGGAACAGGCAACTCGTACTCGAATAATATCCAGGTTTTGCGAAAAGCTTTATCGCTGCTGGGAGTGAAGACGTCTATATAAAGCGAACTTGAAAAACTAACAAAAGGGAAAAGGGGTGTAGGGGAAGTTTGGAACTGTAGGAGCGTTAGCGACCGCCTTTGTATCCGGATTTCATCCGCTAAAAACAGCATGAATCAAGAAATCTGGATACAACAGCGGCCGGAAGTCCAAACATTCTCCGTAGTCCCGACTAAGCCCCTAATGTAAATATCTTAAGTTCACTCTATATAGTTAGAAAGTCCCGAATTTGGCTGCTGCTGAAAAAAATTTGGAAATAGGGTAAACACTCAGGCCGTAATTGTCGATATAGGTGGAAGAGTGTGGAAAATGAGCACCGACAATTTTAATGCCTAAGGAGAGAAACAATGACTGTGTACAGGAAAATGACGAAAATGATCCTCATTATGATATTGCTGACCTTTGCAGTTTTTCCGGTAAACGTCTTTGCAGCTACTGGCGACCTCAATTCCATTGAATTCGACAGCTCCGCAAAAGTAGAGCTTACCGTTGGACAGACACCCAAGCAGCTTAAGGTCTATGCCAGCCTGGAGGGGTCTTCTTCCAAAAGGGATATCACGGCTGCAGCGATCTGGACTTCTTCCAATACGAATGTTGTCAAAGTAGCCAACGGACTGCTAACAGCGGTAAACAGTGGTACTGCGATGATTACAGCAACGTACAACAATGCGATCGCTACCCTTGAGGTATCCGTAACTCATCCCTTCAAGGAATTAACATTGGAGCGCAGCTCCGATGGCAACTATAAACTCGGCGACAGTGAAGAGTCTCTGCGGGTCAAAGCCAAAGTCGTTGGCGGAGAATCAGCCACATCTGTAAAAGATGTGTCAGCCGATGCGGACTGGACCAGCTCCAATCCGAATGTACTGACGATTGAGGACGGCAAAATCACGCTTGTGGGTGAAGGGAAGTCGACAATTACGGCCAAATACAAAGGGTTGACTGCCACTTTCAAGGCCGTGGTGCAGCTCCCGTATTCAGCCATTGTGCTGAAGGATAAGGCGAAAGACACTGCCGTCAAGGAAATGGAACTGCTGGTCGGCGACTCACCTGTGCAATTGTCCGCAATGACCAAAGCAACCGAAAGCAGCCCGGAAAAGGATATTGCTGCGGATGCGAACTGGACAACCTCCAATGAGAGCATTGCCAAGGTGGATGCCGGTAAAATTACAATAGAAGGAACAGGCAAGGCTGTTATTACAGCGAGCTATCTTGGGGTTTCCAAATCAGTAGATATCTATGTGCGTGCGCCATATGAGGCGCTGCTGCTGAACCCTGAGGGCGATCAGACTCTTTTTCTTGGGGAAAGCCTTAGGGTTAAGTCTTTCGTCCGGGATGCCGTGAATTCGTCCCAAAATCAATCTGTACGTACGGTCTGGAGCTCTGACAATCAGCTGGCAGCGACAGTGACAGCCGATGCTGTGGCTTCAGAAGATGCCGCAGCTACCGTAATGGCCAAGGCAGTTGGGACTACAGTGATCAAAGGGGAGTATCTCGGTGTCAGCAAGTCATTCAAGCTTACGGTATTGCCGACCCTTACTGAATTAACTGCAGATAAAACCGAGCAGGAGCTCTTTACGGCGGACTCCGAGAGTCTGCCAAAAGTAACCGGAACAAAGTATGACGGCACCAAGCTTGAGATTAGTGATCAAATCGAGTGGACTTCCGCCGATGAAGAGATCGTCCGGATCAAGGACGGCAAGCTTGTCGGCGGCAAGGCAGGCACGGTTACCCTTACCGGTAAGATCAAGAATAGCACTGTTGCAGCATCCCCTTCGGCCATCCGCAGTAAAAGTGTGGAACTGAAAGTGACGGTTCTGAATAAAGTGCTTGTGCTGATCGGGCCTGAAGATCCGCAGAGTCTGGTCATTGGCGAAGAGAAGCCGCTGCCTGGTGTTAAAGCGGTGCTGGAGAACGGGGATGAGCTGGATGTCACCCCGACGATTAAATGGGAGTTCAGCGGCAGCAATGCAGTGGTCAAACAGACAGCCGCCGGCAAGACAATGAAGGGATTATCCAAAGGCTCGGCGACTCTGAAAGGTACGTATTCCAATAAGACCATCAGCATTCCGGTAACTATTGAGCAGAAGGTTGTGAAGCTGCTGGTAGAGCCAAGCGTGCTTGAAATGAACATTAAAGCCTCCAAATCGATCAAAGTGACAGGAACCTTCTCGAACGGTAAAACAGCGAATTTCTCCGGCGCTATGAACTGGGAGTCCTCCAATACAGCAGTGGCTACAGTTAGAGGAACTTCGGTAAAAGCGGTTGGTGAAGGTACAGCGACACTGACAGGGTCCTACCAGGGAATTACGGCAACGGTAAAGATTACTGTTGTGCCTAAGCTGACCAAGCTTACGGTCAGCGAAACCAGACTGAAGCTGGCGCCGGGCGCTTCGCAAGGAGTAGTGGTAACTGCTCTGTATGATACCGGCAATACAGCCACGGTCACAGGAAGCACGGTATGGACAAGCTCCAAGCCTTCCGTAGCCAAGATCAGCGCTTCCGGAATCATCACTGCTGTTGGTAAAGGCACAACCTCAATCAAGGGCAAATACAATAACAAAACGGTAACGGTATCTGTTACCGTGAAATAAATGGATTCTCCATTCGATCGGTGAATCTGTCCACAAGAAATTTCACAGACCCGCAGACCCGCCTTTAAGGGGGTGGCGGGTTTTTTCGTTCCCCTGGCTGCTTCTCTGAAGCGGTCAGGGGAGAATAGCATTAGAACTGCAGAGCGGATTGAAGTATAATGATACAGCATCATACAGCACCCGCATGCTGGCGGAAGCACAAGCAGTTACGGTTGCAGCCGTTCCTCCAGCCGGGTCCATACCGGCAGGTAGCACAGCGGCAGCACACCAAGGGAGCAGACGACATTGAAGATTGTCTGGGCATGGGCGAGCTGGGCGGCGGGACCGCCGCCCATCCAGGCGGACAAGACCTGCAGCTGCTGAATAAAGGGCAGGAACAGCAGGGCGCCGCCGACATTAAGCGCTACATGCGACCCGGCGACGAATTTGCCGGAAGCCGAGCCGCCGATTGCAGCGATTACGGCTGTGACGCAGGTGCCGATGTTGGCGCCAAGCACGATGGCGATGCCAAGTCCGGGCGGCATGACACCGGAGCTGGCAAGGCCCATAGCCATGCCGATGACCGCCGCGCTGCTGTGGAGCATCGCCGTCAGGCAGGCTCCGGCAGCCAGCCCCCAGAGCGCGCTGGTTGCGGCATGGTCCAGGAACCAGCGGAAGAGGCCGCTGGCCTGCAGGGCGGGACCGATCGACTGCATGACCGCGATGCCCCAGAGGACGAGCGAAAAGCCGGCTGCGGCCAGGCTGATGAACTGCAGCGGTGTGGCCAGCTTGCGGCAGGAGGCGGCTATCCGTGTGCTTGGGGCTGGCAGCTCGCCGAGCAGGACGGCCGCCGCCCACAGGCACAGCGACAAGACCAGCAGCGGCGCGGCCATCCGGCTGATCTGCAGGCCGATCAGCTCTGTGGTCAGGCAGGTGCCGATGTTGCTGCCAAGGATAATGCCCAGTGTCCGGGCATACGTCAGCAGTCCGGCATTAACCATGCCGATGGTCAGTACCGTTACGGCGGTGCTGCTCTGCAGCAGTGCCGACAGCAGGCTGCTGGCGATCAGGCCTTTTAACGGTGTGGAGGTTGCTTTATGCAGGGTCCGCGTGAGCAGGGGACCGGCGAGCTTCGCCAGCGCCGCTTCCATCAGCTTCATGCCGGCGAGGAAGATTACAAGACCATATATGACAGGGAACAGCACATCACGGATCATAAGGGCAGGCTCCTTTGAACGGGGTTGTACACCAATATATGAATGCAGCGAAGTGGACATGTATAGAATCCATCAACAAGAACAGGGAGTTGAAAGTATTGGCATCAGTTATCTTGGAACGCAGCCGTAAAAAAAGACTGGAGCAGGGCCATCCTTGGGTTTACGCCAGCGAGGTAGCCTCTGTAGACGGCGATCCGCAGCCTGGCGGATTAGTGGATGTGTTTAATCATCAAGGGAGATATCTGGGGACGGGTTATTACAATCCCGTTTCGCAGATCCGGGTGAGAATTCTCGCCCGGAGTCCGCTGGCGGCTATGGATACCGCTTTTTTTGCCGGGCGGTTGGCAAGCTGCCTGCGCCATAGACAGCGGTTTCTGCCGGGAGCGGATGCCTACCGCCTGGTATATGGCGAAGCGGATTTTCTGCCCGGCCTGATTATCGACCAGTTTGGCGAGGTCCTGGTAGTGCAGCTGTTGACGCTGGGAATGGACAAGTGCCGCGATCAGATTGTGCAGGCGCTGGTAGAAGTCGTTGCCCCGCGCGGCATATATGAGCGCAGCGATGTCAGCGTGCGCGAGCTGGAAGGGCTTGAACAGAGAACCGGAGTGCTGTACGGGGAGTGCCCGCGCCACATTACGATGAGTGAGAATGGCCTCAAGGTGATCGTTGATATAGAAGAGGGGCAGAAGACAGGATACTTTTTTGACCAGCGCGAGAACCGGGCTTCCATTGCTCCGCTGATCCAAGGCTGGGGCGGGCGCAGCGGGATCACGCTGCAGGAGGTGGCGGCAGAGGACGGAACCGTTCAGACGCTTCCGGTCAACAAAAGCGGCAAGCCGGTTACCTTCCCTTATTGGGACGGTGCGACGGTGCTGGAATGCTTTGCGCATACCGGCAGCTTCACTCTCCATGCCTGCAAATATGGGGCCAAGAAGGTGACCTGCCTGGACGTTTCCGCACATGCCATCGAAAGCGCCAAAGCCAACGTAGAGTTGAACGGCTTCAGCGACCGGGTGGAGTTTGTGGTAGACGATGCGTTTGCCTTCCTGCGCAATCAGGTAAAAGGCCTTGAAGAGCGCTCCGAGCGGGCCACCGGTACATTGGATGCCAAAACAGGCACCAAACCTGCCTCCAAAACAGATACAGCCAAGCCAATGACCGCCGGCGGCGGGCGCACCTGGGATGTTGTTATTCTCGACCCGCCTGCTTTTGCCAAGACCAAAAGTGCGGTGGCTGGAGCCTGCCGCGGCTACAAGGACATTAACCTGCACGGCATGAAGCTTGTCAATGAGGGCGGCTATCTCGTAACGGCAAGCTGCTCCTACCACATGCAGCCGCAGCTGTTCCTCGACACCATCGCCGAAGCGGCGAAGGATGCCGGCAAAGTGCTCCGCCTCATTGAGTGGCGGGCCGCCGGCAAAGACCACCCGCAAATTCTCGGTGTGGACGAAGGCCACTACTTGAAATTTGCCATTTTTGAGGTGCGCAGCAAATAAACGCCGTATTTTATGAGTTCAACTGGAAAACCTGAAAGCTTGGGGAACGTGAGTGAGGCTCATCAGGAACTAAATCTTAGTGGAAAAAGTAAAACTAATTCGCCGAAATTCGGCCTACAGCAGATTTAAGGGAAAAGGCTCTTTTGACGCTAAATCCCCGAAATCTGTTGTATGAAATGCAGCAGAATATTGTTTACTGCAGTATGCCAAGGAATTCTGTTGCAGATAATGCAATCAAGTCAGAACATCGGTGCAGTAAAAGCTTATTTATATCGACCGAGAAGATGAAATTACAGAGGAGGCCCGTGTTGATCATGGGGCTCTTCTTTTTTAACTCATATATGAAAAGAATGGCAAACATATGTTCTAGATGGGAGAGGTATGTTATACTATTGGGACGGATTCATATGAAAATTTTCGAAATTAGACCAGCAATATATTAATATAGTATAAGTGTTCTACTTCTGAATGCAGAGGATTAGCAGGGGCGGGCAGCGGCGGCGGAGTGAGCGGCAGAAATGCCGTTACATAGGCTCGAAGAAACTGCTGCGGTAAAAGCAAAAGCAGAAATACCGTTGAATAAACGAATAGCACACATAACGGTGAGAGCAAATGTAAAAGTACCTTTACATTAAGTTGATAGGCGTGGCCGCCAGATACGGCCTCCCAAAACTTGATTGTAGTTAAGATGCGCATATACCTACCTTACTCTCGTAAATAAATGCAAAGCCATTGTAGGGTTAACCAAATCGATTGGATAATTTCGGAAGGAGTCTACTGTGATGACGGTACACTTTTTGATTGGCCGCTCAGGCAGCGGAAAGACTACGAATATATGGAGGGAAGTAAACTCCGCTCTGGAGCGGGAGCCGCTGGGCCCCCCGATGATAGTGCTTGTTCCGGAGCAGGGCTCCTTTGGTGCGGAGCAAGGGCTGCTGAAGACGGGCAAGAGTAAGGGCAGCATCCGTGCCCAGACCCTGAGCTTCTCGCGGCTGGCCCACCGGGTGAAGCAGGAGACCGGCGGCAGCGCCAGCCTGCCGATCAGCGAGGAAGGCAAGAAGATGCTGATCTACAAGATTATCAGCCGCCGCAAGGAAGAGCTGAAGCTGTTCGGGGCATCAAGCGACAGACCGGGTTTTGTGGAACGGCTTAGCCAGCTGCATACGGAGCTGAAGCGCTGCTGCCTCGGCGCAGCTGATCTGGAGGAACAGTTGTCGGGGATGCGAGATTCCACGCTGCGGAGTCCTATTCTTGCCAGCAAGCTGGATGATTTACATATCGTGTTCAGCGAGCTGGAACAGGAAATGTCCCAGCTGTATATCGATGAAGAGGACCGCCTCGCCGAGCTGGCTGAGCATATTAAGGAATCCTCATATATTCGTGGTTCGGAAATCTGGGTCGACGGCTTTCACGGGTTCACCACACAGGAATTTGCTGTGCTGCGGGAGCTGATGCAGTATGCCGCCAAGGTTACGGTCTCATTGACACTGGACCGGATTTATCCTCCGGGATTGCAGCCGCATGAATTGGAGCTGTTCCATCCTGCCGCAGTAACCTACATCAAGCTGCGTGGAATGGCTGAGGAAATGGGGCTGACGGTATGGGACGAGCTGCTGGCGCCGCCGGTGCTGCCGCGTTTTGCCGGGAATCCTGTCCTTGCCCATTTGGAGCGGGGATTTGGACGCCGGAACCGCTGGACCGGTACAGCTTCTGCCGTTGCAGAGGCCATTACCCTTACAGCGGCCGCTTCGCGCAGAGCCGAGGTGGAAGGAAGCCTGCGGGAAATGCTCCGGCTGGCCCGTGAGGAAGGGGCCAAATACGGGGAGATGGCTGTATTCATGCGCAATATTGCCGATTATGAGCAGCTTGTGGCCCCCCTGTTCCAGGATTACGGGATTCCGTTCTTCCTTGACCAAAAAATGAATGAGCTGCATCATCCGCTGGTGGAATTTATCCGCTCTGCCTTTGATGTGGTGCGGCGCCGGTGGCGGTATGAGGATGTGTTCCGCTGTGTGAAGACAGAGCTGCTGCTGCCATTGGACCGCAGTGTGACCCGTGCGGATATGGATGCGCTGGAGAATTACGTGCTGGCCTGCGGCATTCAGGGCTACCGCTGGACGGATGGCCGGTCCTGGAAAGGAATTCCGAGCCTTTCGCTGGAGGGTGCCCGAGTTGTGGATGAAGAGCTGCTGGCGAAAATGGAGGCATGCCGTAGGGTTATTACGGGTCCGCTGCAGGCTTTTGAACAGCGGATCAAAAAAAGCCGCAGCGGTCTGGAGCTGTGCAAAGCGGTATATTTTTTATTGCAGGATATGGATGCCGCCCGCAAGCTGGAACAGTTGAGTGCCCGGGCTTTGGAGCTTGGACAGCCTGAGGCAGCCCGGGAGCACACGCAGCTGTGGGGTGCGGTGCTGGACCTTCTGGATCAGATTGCGGAGATGATGGGCAATGAAAGAATGGAGTTTGAAGTTTTCGCCGGGGTGCTGGAGACAGGTCTGGCTGAACTGAAGATGGGGCTTGTGCCTCCCGCACTGGATCAGGTGCTGGTAGGGAATATGGACCGCACCCGGGTATCGGGTGTCAAATATGCCTTTTTGCTGGGATTTAATGAAGGTGTTGTTCCTGCCCAGTTCAAGGAAGACGGCATTCTCTCGGAAGGGGAGCGTCTGCTGCTGGAGAATGCGGGAATGGAGCTTGCTCCCGGCTCTTCCCGCAAGCTGCTCGATGAGCGCTTTCTGATCTACAATACACTCACTACGGCGAGCCGCAAGCTCTGGATCAGTTACGCGACAGCGGATGAAGAGGGCAAGGCGCTGCTGCCATCGGAAATTATCCGCCAATTGCACGGCATGTTTCCTGGAGCACTGAAAGAGTATTTCGTTTCCGGATTTCCATCGTCTGCAGCTGGAGTTTCAGACGATGCAGAGACTCTAGAAGCGCTGCATCTGAGCTTTGTCAGCCAGCCGGAACAGACGCTGCGAATGCTCATTATGCAGCTTCGGCAGTATCGCCAGGGGGTGGAAATTCCCGCATTTTGGTGGGATGTCTATAACTGGTTTATCACCGATGCGGAGTATGGACCGAAGCTGGAACGGCTGCTCGGCTCCCTGTTCTACCGCAATGAAGGAATCCGGTTGAAGCGGGAGACCAGTCTGCGCCTGTACGGCGGGACAACGCTACGCGGAAGTGTGTCACGCATGGAGAAGTTCGTGGCCTGCGCCTTCTCGCATTTCGCTTCGTACGGACTGAGACTGAAGGAACGCCAGCTGTATAAGCTGAAGGCACCGGACATTGGACAACTGTTCCATGCCGCTCTCAGCGATATGGCTCTGCGGCTGCAGAAGCAGGGACGGAGCTGGGGAAGCATGTCTGCGGAGGAATGCCGCCGTGAAGCCGGCGAGACCGTGGACCGGCTCTCTCCGCTCCTGCAGGGCGAAATTCTAATGAGCAGCAAACGCTACGGATACATCTCCCGCAAGCTCAAAAACATTGTCGGCCGCGCCTCAGTCATCCTCGGTGAACACGCCAGGAGGGGCAGCTTTGAGCCGGTGGGGCTGGAACTGGACTTTGGCCCGGGCAAGGATCTCCCGCCGCTGAGGATTACACTGCCGAACGGCTGTGTGATGGAGGTAGTGGGCCGGATCGACCGTGTGGATATGGCTGAAGGCGAACAGGGCATCCTGCTGCGGGTCATCGACTACAAATCAAGCCAGAAGGATCTCAAACTGCATGAGGTCTATTACGGACTGTCCCTGCAAATGCTGACCTACCTCGATGTTCTGCTTACGTATTCGGAGCAGTGGCTCGGCCAAACCGCCCTGCCGGCCGGAACGCTCTATTTCCATGTGCATGATCCGCTGCTGACTTCAGCGAACGGCATGAACCGCGAGCAGGCAGAGCAGGAGCTGATGAAACGGTTCAAGATGAAGGGGCTGCTGACGGCGGACCGTGAAGTGGTCTCCCTGATGGATACCACTCTGGATAAGGGGTATTCCTCAATCGTGCCGGTGGCGCTGAAGAGCGACGGGAGCTTTTACAGCAGTGCTTCGGTAGCCACTCCCGAGCAATGGGGGCATTTGCTGTCCTCAGTGCGCAGCACCATCTCTGATATCGGGACACGCATTACTGAAGGGGATGTAGCGATCCAGCCTTACCGGATACAGCAGGAAACAGCTTGCACCTTCTGCTCTTTCCGGCCGGTATGCCAATTCGATGAGGCCGTGGAAGGCAATGCCTACAACAATCTCGGCAAGCCGGGCAAGGAAGTCATCTGGGACCTGCTGTCCCGCGAAGGAGGAGAGAAGCCATGATACGGAGAGCGGAAATAGAACCCAAGCCGGAAGGCAGCCTATGGAGCGATGACCAGTGGCGCGCCATTGCCGAGAGCGGTGACGATATCCTGGTCGCGGCGGCGGCGGGCTCCGGCAAAACAGCGGTGCTGGTGGAGCGGATTATCCGTAAAATCAGCAATGAGGAGAACGGGTTCAGTGTGGACAGGCTGCTGGTGGCTACCTTTACCAAAGCAGCGGCTGCCGAAATGCGGCAACGCATCCGCGAGGCACTGGAACGGAAGCTGGAGGAAGAAAGCTCCGGGAAAGAGGAAGAAAGCCATGGCAATGAGCATCTGCGCCGTCAGCTTGCCCTGCTTGGCAGAGCTTCGATTACGACGCTGCATTCCTTTTGCCTGGAGGTGATCCGGCGTTATTACCAGCTCATCCCCATTGATCCGGGCTTCCGGATTCTGAATGAGCATGAGGCGGAGATGATGCGCCAGGAGCTGCTTGAAGAGCTGCTGGAAGAGAAATATGGGGAGGTTGCCGGAGACGGGGAGGATACAGTGTTTGTGCGGCTGGCTGACTGGTTCAGCGGCGAGCGCAGCGATGATGCTGTCCATTCCCTGGTGCAGCGGCTGCATGATTTTGCGCGCAGCCATCCCTGGCCGGCACAGTGGCTGCGGGACACCGCAGCGGATTTCTCGCTGCCGGATACGGAGGCCCTGAGCCGCACGCCATGGGTGCAGAGCATCCTGGCGGAAGCGAAGCTCACGCTGGACGGCGCGGCGAGTCAGCTGCGCCAGGGCCGGGAAATTGCCCTGCAGCCCGGCGGCCCCGCTCCTTACGCAGACAATCTGGCTGCGGATCTGGAAATGGTGCAGGCGCTGCAGGAAGCGCTGGAATTCCGTCCGTGGGCCGAGCTGTATAATATTTTTATTGAAATATCGTTTGGGAAGCTGAAGGCCTGCAAGAAGGATTCGACCGACCCGGGGCTGCAGGAGCGGGTTAAGGAACTGCGTGACAATGTGAAGAAAAGCTTGCTGGAGCTGCAAAAATCGCTTTTTGGCCGCCCCGCTGAAGCCTTTTTGGCTGAACTGCATGAGGCCGCTCCGCTGATGCGGGAGCTGGCTGAGACGGTCATCGAATTCGGGGAACGCTACCGGATCGAGAAGGCAGGCCGGGGAATAGTCGATTTCAGCGACCTGGAGCATTATTGCCTGCAAATCCTGCGGCATGAAGATTCAGAACCCGGACATTCGCTGCCTTCGGATGCGGCGATGGAGTACCGGGACCAGTTCGACGAGGTACTGCTGGATGAATATCAGGATACGAACAGCGTGCAGGAGGAAATTGTGCGGCTGATTTCCCGGGAATCGCCGGGGAACCGGTTTATGGTCGGAGATATGAAGCAGAGCATTTACCGGTTCAGGCTGGCGGAGCCGGGATTGTTCCTGGATAAATATAAGAGCTTTGGTTCAGCCGCGGACCGCGGCAATGATGCCTTAACCGGCAGCCATGAGGCTGCCGGGGCTGTTGAAGCCCTTGAACCAAGCAAGCCCGGCGGCTCCGTTATTGATCTGGCCCGCAATTTCCGCAGCCGTCTGGAGGTCGTAAATGCCGTGAATATGATTTTCCGGCAGATTATGGACAGTACGGTTGCTGAAATAAGCTATGATGAGCGGGCGGAGCTGGTTTACGGAGCCCATTTTCCGGGTGCGGCGGAGAAGGGGCCGGACACTTATTTTGCCCCTGAGCTGCTGCTTATTGACCGGGGAGCATCATCGTCTTCACGTACAGAGGAATCTGCTGAGGACGGGGAGCTTCCTGCGCAAGAAAATGAAGCAATGGAGAGTGAAACCGCACAGCTTGAAGCAAGAGCTATCGTCCGGCGCATCTCCCAGATGACCGGCATGAGCGGCGGTGAGCCGCTGATGATCTATGATAAAGCCTTGAAGATCATGCGCCCGGTTGTTTACGGGGACATTGTGATTCTGCTGCGGTCTGCCCGGATCTGGACTCCGCTGATGGTCGAAGAGCTGCGCCTGGAGGGTATTCCGGCATACGGGGATCAGAACAAAGGCTATTTTCAGGCTACCGAGGTGGAAATTGCCCTTTCACTGCTGCAGATTGTGGACAATCCCCGGCAGGACATTCCTCTGGCCGGCGTCCTCCGGTCGCCTGTGGTGAATCTGCGCGAGGAAGAACTGGCAGCGGTGCGTCTCTGCAGCGATGGTTCATTTTTGGATGCAGTGCTGGCGGCTGCCGGAGAGCAGACTGAGACAGGGGATGCGCCTGGCGGCCATCATGCGCTCAAGTCAGGCGCTTCCAACTCTGATGATCCGGCTGCACCTAATGAAAGCCCGGCGGGAGACGGCCCGTCTGCAGACCATATGGCAGGAAAAGCGGCAATGCCGGAGATTTCCGGGAAGCTGCGGAAGAAGCTGCAAGTTTTCCTGAGGCAGCTTGAGGGCTGGAGAACTGCTGCCCGCCAGGGAAGCCTCAGCACATTGATCTGGCGTATCTACACAGAGAGCGGTTATCTGGAATGGGTCGGCGGTCTGCCTGGCGGCTTCCAGCGCCAGAATAATCTTACAGCGCTGTATGACCGGGCTGTTCAGTTTGAGAATGATACCAATGCACGCGGCTTGTTCCGCTTCCTGGTATTCATTAACCGGCTGAGAGAAAACGGCGGCGACCTGGGCGCAGCGGGAGGAACCGGCGAGGAAGCCGGGGGGGTCCGCATTATGACCATCCACAAGTCCAAAGGTCTGGAGTTTCCCGTGGTCTTCCTGGCAGGAATGGCCAAGCCGTTCAACCGCCAGGATTTGCATTCTCCTTTCCTGATGCATGAAGAGCTTGGATTCGGGCCGCGTTTTGTAGAGCCCAAAACCCGGGTCACTTATCCAACACTGCCTTATCTGGCGATTAGCCGCCGCTCCCGTCTGGAACTGCTGGCCGAGGAAATGCGTGTACTCTATGTCGGATTAACCCGGCCGCGCGACAAAATGATCCTGGTCGGCACCGTGCGGGATTTGCCCCGCACCCTTGCGGGCTGGAGCAGTGTGCAGGGCCGGGAGCAAATGCTGCTGGAAGACCATATGCTGGCCCGGGGCCGCAGCTATTTGGATTGGGTGGGGCCGGCGCTGATCCGCCATCCCCGCGCGGCTATCCTGCGCAAGCTGGCAGGTGCCGATGGGCCTGTATCTGCGGTGCTCCATGGCGATGCTTCCAATTGGAGCATCTCTGCGGTGAACGCGCAGGAGCTCAGTTCCGGGTCAGCTCTGGCTGGATCGGGTACTGCGGATCAGAATGAGGAACGGCAGGCTGCGCTTGAAGCCCTCCGGCACGGCCGCCGTGTTCCCAACGGGAGCGCTGCAAGAGAGGCCGAAGTAACCGGGCGCTTGAAATGGGTGTATCCTTATGCAGCCGCATCCGGGATTCCCGCTAAAACCTCAGTCACCGAACTGAAATCGATGCTGTCCATGCAGGAGCAGCCGTCATACGATTTGCTGGAAGAATCCCTGTATGGTGATGCAGGGCTCAGCCTGACGCGCGGGGCGGCAGGGACGGACAGTCTGCATCTGCAGCGTCCGAAGTTTATGGAGAAGCGGGGCTTGTCGCCTTCAGAGCGGGGGACGGCCTATCATACCGTGATGCAGCATATGCCGCTGGAGGGTGTGGTAGACCGGTCTGTTCTGGAAGCCACAATCGCACGCCTTACGCGGCTGGCCATACTTACCGGCGAGCAGGCTGAGGCTGTAGAAATTAGTGATATTGAGGCGTTTTATTCAGGGGAAATGGGCCGCAGACTGATCGGAGCCTCCTGGAAAAGAAGAGAGCAGCCGTTCAGTTATATGGTACCGGCCGGTGAAGCGTATCATGGCCTTGAGTATCTGAATGAAGCGGCAGCGGGGCTTGAAGCTCCTGCAGGAAACGAGGCCTTTGGTGAATCTGTCCTGATTCAAGGTGTTATCGACTGCCTGTTCCGGGAAGAGGGGCGGCTGATTCTGCTGGATTATAAGACCGATGCTGTGCTGGAGCATCAGGGCGGATTGGAAACCCTTAAGGAGAAGTACCGTTTTCAGCTGGAGCTGTACAGCAAGGCGCTGCTGGCCATTCTGGGGGAGCCGGTCTCCGAGATCTGGCTGTACTTTTTTGATGGCGGACATGCAGTGAAGCTATAAATCTATCCTTGGATATGACTGGAATCTATAAATCTATCTATTATATAAATCAATCTTATTAATCTATCAAAGCCGCATGACGGGCGGGGAAAAGAGGGCGTAAATGCGCATTTTGCATACGGGAGACTGGCATCTGGGGCGGACGCTGGAAGGAAGAAGCCGGCAGAAGGAGCAGGAGCAGTTCATCGATGAGCTGGTGGAGATTGCCGATGCATCCCAGGCAGATCTTATCTTGATGGCGGGGGATGTCTATGACTCTGTGAATCCGCCGGCAGCGGCGGAGCAGCTGTTCTACGATGCAGCCGCCCGGCTGACTGCGGATGGCAGGCCGCTTGTGGTCATCTCCGGCAATCACGATCAGCCGGAGCGTGTCGCGTCCGTATCCCCGCTTGTCCGCAGGCAAGGCATTACACTGGTAGGCATGCCTACCTCCGAACCGGTGACGGTTCATGCCGCACGTACAGGCGAGGTTGCCAAAATCGCTGCGCTCCCTTACCCCTCCGAAGCACGGCTTGGCGAGCTCCTTGCCGGGGATGCGGGAGAAGATGAGCTTCGCCTTGCCTATAGTGCCCGGGTCGGCAGGCTGATGAATCTGCTGGGCCGGGAATTCACGCCGCAGACCGTCAATCTGGCGATGAGCCATATCTATGTGCTGGGCGGAGTGGAGAGTGACTCCGAGCGGCCTATTCAGGTCGGCGGAGCGTACACTGTAGATCCTTCAGCGTTGTCATGCGGTGCACAGTATACAGCGTTGGGGCATCTGCACCGCGCCCAGCGCGTAAAAGGCGACAGCATGATCCGTTACAGCGGATCGCCGCTGGCCTACAGCTTCTCCGAAGCCGGCCAGGCGAAGTCCGTGGCATTGATAGAGGTTGTGCCCGGAGCCGAACCCTCTTTCGAGGAAATTTATCTCCGCTGCGGCCGTCCTCTGGTGAACTGGAAGTCCTCCGGAGGCTTGCAGGAGGTCTACGGCTGGCTGGATGAGGGCCGGGACGCCACAGCTTTTATTGACCTGGAGCTCCGCCTCACGGAAGCGATGTCGCTGAATGATATCCAGCGGCTGCGCAAATCCCGCGAGGGGATTATACATATCCGCCCGGTTTATCCGCAGATGGAGCAGGAGCTTGAGGAGATGGCCCGCTCGCGCATGCCGGTGCAGGAGCTGTTCCGCAGATTTTATCAGCGGCAGACCGGCGGGGCAGAGCCTGAGGACAGCCTGATCGAGCTGTTCCTGGAGCTGGCGGAAGAAGAGCGGCTCGAGTCTGCGGAAGGGGAGGAGAACTGAAGTGAAACCAATTCTACTAAAAGTAGCCGGACTCCAAAGCTATAGAGAGCAGCAGGAGATTGATTTTGGAAGTCTGACGGAGACGGGGCTGTTCGGTATTTTCGGACCGACGGGAAGCGGCAAATCCAGCGTGCTGGACGCGATAACCCTGGCAATGTACGGGAAGGTGGAACGTGCGGTCAATGGGACCCAGGGCATCATGAACCATTCCGAGGACCAGTTAAGCGTTGCTTTTACTTTTGAGCTCACTTCCTCTTCCGGTCCCCGCCGCTACAGGGTGGAACGGAAATTCAAACGGACCGGAGACCAGTCGGTGAGCAATACGATCAGCCGTTTCATTGAAGTTGCCGCAGACGGTGATCATGTGCTGGCCGACAAGCTCGCGGATGTTACCCGGTGCGTGGAAGAGCATATCGGGCTCAAAATGGATGACTTCACCCGTGCCGTTGTACTGCCGCAGGGGAAATTTGCCGAATTTCTGTCGCTGCGCGGCGTGGACCGCAGACAAATGCTGCAGCGTCTTTTTCATCTGGAGCAGTATGGCGACGGGCTGGCGCTGAAGCTCAGCCGCCGGGTCAAGGAGAATGAAGCCGCCCTGCGGGCGCTGGAAGCCGAGCAGCAGGGGCTGGGCAGTGCAGGCAAGGCGGATGTTGAGGCTGCCGCCGGACGGCTGCAGGAAGCGGTCCGGCAGGCGGCAGACTGCCGCAAGCGGCTGGATGAGGCGGTGCAGCGCGCGGAACGTTATGCCCGCATCCGCGAGCTGCAGGACGAGCGCGCCCGGCGCGAGGGGCAGCGCCAGGCTTTGCTCGCGCAGGAGGCAGACATTCTCCTGCTGGAGCAGAAGCTCGGCAAGTCTGACGAAGCCGAGAACATGCTGCCCGCGCTGAAAGCCTGGCGCAGCGCGGAAGAGGCCTGGAAGAGCCGCCTGGCCCGCGCGGAGGGCCAGGAGGTGCAGGCCGCCGCCGCCGAGCGGAAGGCGGCGGAGCTGGCCGCAGCTGAAGCGGCCGCGCAGGCCGCGCTGGCTGCGGAGGAACCCGCCCTCCGGCAGGGGGCGGATACGTACCGCCGCGCGCTCGAGCTGGAAGCTGAGCTCGGCGGGCTGCGGCGCGAGCGCGCGGCGGTGCTGGAGCGCCGCGACGAGGCCTCCCGCGGGCTGGCTGCCCGGCGGGAGAGCATGGCCCGGGAGCGTGAGCTTTTGGCCAAGGGCCAAAAGCGCCAGCACGAGCTGCAGCAGAGCCTGCAGCCGTTAGCGGTCCGCTCCCAGGAGCGGCAGTCGCTGCAGGAAGCCATGCAGCGGCTGCAAGGCCTGCGTTCCGCCTCCTCCCAGCGGGAGACGGCGGAACGTGAACGCGCCGAGCGCGCCGCGGTACTCGCGGCGGCAGAGGCGCGGCTGGCTGCCGCCGGGGATCGGCAGCGGTCGCTTGAGGCGCAGCGCGGCGGGGGAATCGCCGCCGCAGCGCTGCACCTGGAACAGCTGCGCGCCGGGGAGGCCGCAGCAGAGGCCGCCGCCGGTCAGCTGGAGCTTCATGGAAGCACGCTTGCGGCGGCGCTCAAAGGCCAAGAGCTGCACCGGCTCTCCCTGTCGCTCGCCAGTGAACTGCAGGACGGGCAGCCTTGTCCGGTCTGCGGCAGCCTCCACCACCCGCGCCGGCGCTGGCAGAGGACAGCGCCGGGCGGGAAGAGCTGGAACGTCAGCTCGAACAGTCCAGGACCCTGGGCAGACGGGCGCTTGAAGCGCGGCATTGGTTCCGGGGCCTGCTGGAGCAAGACATGGCCTGGCTGGAGCAGGTATACGGCGCAGAGGCGGCAGAATCCTTCGCAGCACCTGCGGCTGCAGGAATGGAGCAGCGCGGCGGTACCGCGGCTTCTGCGGCGCCTTCCAGCCTTGCAGCGGCTCGGAACTCTGATGACCCATCGCGTCCTGCGGCCCTTTCCAGCTTTGAAGCTGCCCAGGGCTCTTTTGACCTATCGCGTTCACCGGCCCCCTCCAGCCATGAAGCAGTCCAGGACTCTCTTGATCCATCGCAGGCAGCGGCTGCTTCGGGTCCCGATGCAGCTTCCGGTTCCCCCACAGTTCCTGATGAGCAGGCCCTGTCCCGCTTGGAAGCTGAATTTTCTGCGCTGAAGTCCCGTTCCGGTGAATTGCGCCGGGTTGCAGCAGAGTGGCAGCGTTCCTTGCAGGAGCAGCAGCAGCTGAGCCACAAGGAAACTGCGGCGGTGGAAGCCGAAGCAGTGTGGCTGCAAGGCCTGACAGCCAAGGCCGGAGATCTGGACCGGCAGCTGGAAGAGCTCCGGGAGGAATGGTCACGGCTGTTTCCGGAGCTGGCACCGGAAACAGCCGAACATGCCTACCGTGAAATGCTGAAGAAGGATGAGCAGGCTGAGGAGATCAGAGGACGGCTGGAGATCAGTGTCAAGTTTCTGGATGACAAGAGCACTTCCGTGCAGGCGCTGCAGGAGGAGATTGCAGCTTTGGACAGAGACTTGGCCCAGTGGAACGCGCAGCTTGAAGGCAAAGAAGCGCTGGAGCGGGAGAAGGAGCAGCGCCTGCTCCAGTGGACCGGCGGCCGGGCGGCCGCTGCATTGCTGGCAGAATGCGAGAAACGCCTGCAGGAGCTGCAGACAGGACTGGAGAGCAGCAGACAGCTTCACCGCTCGGCAGCAGAACAGGCACAGCATGCGGTGAAGGAAGCCGCTATCAGCCGTCAGGCGGCGGAGTCCGCCCGTGAGCATTCCGAGGCCGCAGTCTCGATTTGGCAGGATTGCCTCCAGACCTCAGCGTTTGAATCCGCCTCCGAGGTGGAGGGCGCTGCACTTGCGCCGGAGGAACGGGCAGAGGCTGCTGCCCGGGTGCGGGCTCACCGTGACGGTGAAGCTGAAGTTGCGCTCCAGCTGCGGAATATTGAAGAGAAGCTGGAAGGGGCTGTGCTCAGCGCAGAAGAGTGGCAGGAAAGTCAGGAGACTCTGCGCAGATGCAAGGAAGACGATGAGGCTGCACTGCAGGGCCGGGCCCGCGCTGAACGCGATCTGGAAGATCTGCAGCACCGGCATATCCGCTGGATGGAGCTGGAAGGCGAGCGTGCGGAGCATGCGGCCCTTCAGGACCGGCTGTCCAAGCTGCAAACTGTGCTGCGCGGAAATGCTTTTGTGGAGTATATTGCCGAGGAGCAGCTGATGCAGGTATGCCAGGCCGCTTCACAGCGGCTGCGTTTCCTGAGCAAGCAGCGTTATGCGCTTGAGGTTGATTCCGGGGGAGGGTTTGTGATTCGGGATGACGGGAATGGCGGCGTGCGGCGTCCTGTATCCACTTTGTCCGGCGGGAGACCTTCCTGACCTCTTTGTCCCTGGCGCTGGCGCTTTCGGCGCAGATTCAGCTTCGCGGGCAGTACCCGCTGCAGTTCTTTTTTCTGGATGAAGGCTTTGGCACACTGGACCCGGATCTGCTCGATACCGTTATCACTTCGCTCGAAAGATTGCATAATGATCAGCTCTCTGTAGGCATTATCAGCCACGTTCCCGAGCTCAGAGCACGCCTGCCCCGCAAGCTGGTTGTCATCCCGGCAGAGCAGGGAGGCGGGGGATCGCGGATTATACTGGAAAAAATGTGATGTCCGGCATTTAGTGTGATAACTGTCACAGATACAGCATCATCCCGTTGTTATAATACAGCTAAGCCGACATCATTTGAAACACCTCGGCGGACGTATGACCGGGAGCATTTCTCCTTTTCATACGTCCGCCGCCGAATCAGCTTTCTAAGCTGAGCAGGGTGTTTCTTTTTTTGTGCAAATAAACTTCTAGTTAAGCCATAAGCCGCTTAGCGAGGGCCTTCGGCGGCTGCTATATCTTCATTGAGTGAAGCAGCAGCTAAATCGGCTTTTAAATAATCATCATTGTGCGGTAGCTTCAACCGGAAATCCTCACTGCTGCAAATCGATATCGTGCAGTGCTCCACTATAAAGTCAAGAACATGTCCTCCTCCGTTGCGGGCATCGTTAATATAATGCAAATGATATCCTGAGACTCCGATCCCCTGGGCAAACGCTGGCATCCAGAAGCCGGCGATCACTCCGTCCTCATTAGAGAAATGGAACGGCGGCTCGTTCTCCGTCACCTCAACAAAGGGCTTGTAAGGCTTGTCTTGATGCGAAACAGTGCGTGTGTGCACCTCGCGGAAATGTCCGTCGATTCGGATCGCATAAAATATATTTGGACTCGGCAAGAGCGTATGGATCACCTGTTCAAGCTCGCTCCGGGCCAGGGGTGTGTGCACCAGCAGCGTCTGATCCTGCTCAAAGAAGGTCACGGTAGAGAAGGGGGTGCTCTCTTCCAGACTTGCTGGTCTGGCGCTGCCGTCCGGGTACAGATGATAGAAGCCTCCGTCGAAGGCAATCATTTCACCGTCCAGCTGATGGAAGGTCCCGATGCCGAAATCTCCGTATTCTTTCAGCTTGCCAAAACTCACTGATCCGTCATACTGGCCGCTCAGCAGGGCAATCATTGTGGAAACCTGATAAATCACATGATTTTTCATGAGGGAAAACTCCTTTTTGGAAGATGGAATCGGTTCATGGAATGAGGCAGCAGCTATTCACCGAGCTTGGTATTGTCCGAAAATAGCAGTATCTTCTGTTCCTGTACTCATTTCTTAACAACCCCCTTCTTTTTCTGGATTCAATATTTTTTCTTATTTTCATGGAGTTGTGGAAAAGAACGCCCCTTTATTTTATTACCATAAAAAGTAAAATCAATAGTTTTATTTTTGATTAACAAATGTAATTAATAACATATTATGGTTATTTTGAGGTTTGCAATAATAATCCGGACAAATTATAGGCCCAGAAGTGACTTATACAGTGCATGTTCCCCGGCGCCTTTCCCAATCCGGAATTATCCTGTATGATTATAGACATCAATTATGATGCCGCGAAGAAAGCCGTTCCCAAGCATAGCTTGCAGAGGCCAAATGAACTTGCTGGACTTTCACCAAAACTGACAGGAGGAAGCATTCCCATGGAAACCGTGTTTAGCAAAATTATTGAGGGTTCAATCCCTTCCAAGAAGGTCTTCGAGAATGAACGGATTCTGGCTTTCTATGATATAGAGCCTGCAGCCCCGGTTCATGTACTGATCATTCCTAAGAAGTTCATTGCTTCCATGAATGATGTTGCACCGGAGGACCTGCCGCTGATCGGGGAGATTCACGCTGTAGCACAGCAAATTGCTGTAGAGCTCGGGATTGCGGACAGCGGGTACCGTCTGATTAACAATTGTGGACCGGACAGCGGACAAGCCGTGCCTCATCTCCATTATCACTTGCTTGGCGGTACCAAATTAGGCGCGCTTGTCGGCAGCTCGACATCCCACGCTTAACAGAAATCAAATACGGAAGCACCCGGCCCAAAAAAAGAATGACACGAAGGTTGACACCTTATTTCGCTTTGACCTATAATGAAATTTGATGAACCGTGTTGTTATGCTCTTGGACGGTCTGGTCGGAGGGAGGGAAAACTGGTGTCTGAAACGAAAGTTCGCAAAAACGAGACAATTGATGCTGCACTTCGTCGCTTTAAACGTTCCATTGCTAAGGATGGTGTCTTGGCTGAGGTGAAGAAACGCAAGCATTATGAAAAGCCAAGCGTAAAGCGCAAGAAGAAGTCTGAGGCTGCTCGTAAGAGAAAGTTTTAGGAGGATTACCCACGCATGAATCTTAGCGAACGATTGAACGAAGATATGAAGCAAGCGATGAAGAGTAAGGACAAGTTCACACTCTCCACGATTCGAATGGTTCGTTCTACAATAAAGTATCTTGAAATAGATTTGAAGAGAACATTAGACGACAACGAAGTGCTTGATATCCTTAGTCGTGAAATCAAACAGCGCAAAGATGCCCTCCAAGAATTTGAATCAGCGGGTCGCGACGAGCTTGCCGCGAGTACGAAGGCAGAAATCGAGATTATCATGAAATACCTTCCAGATCAGCTTTCCGAAGAAGAAATTAAAGTAATTGTACAGCAGACCATCCAGGAAACCGGTGCTTCTTCGAAAAGTGAAATGGGTAAGGTGATGAGCGCACTGATGCCTAAGGTCAAAGGTCGCGCCGATGGTAAACTCGTGAACCAGGCGGTTCTGCAATTTCTGCAATAATATAACGCTAGCACCCCTTTGATAAGGGGTGTTTTTCATTTTATTGAGAAATAACTTGGAAGCTTCAGATGAACATGAGATATTTATGGATATGTTTATCGGATTATTTTAGGGATACAGTATATGATAGGCATAAACGGTATCCCTTTTTCCGCTGTTCTGTCTGGTTTCGTTTATGAAACGCTTATGCCTGCAGGGCGTACTATAGCATTATGGCTGGAAATTGGGGAGGAAGGGAGAGGAGTCCTTGAACGGATTTCGAAAAATGGCTGCAGCGGGTATTTCTATACTTTTACTGATGCTGTTTTTGATGCCTATGGCGGGGAGGGTCAGCGCCGATAACACTGCACCCCGCGCACCGGGAACGGGTCCGGCAGAACCTAAGAGCGGTCCGGTATTTATCATACCGGTTGATCAGGAGATCGAGCGGGGGCTGCAGAGCTTTCTTGCGCGCGGGTTTCAGGAGGCGGCGAACTACGGAGCTGTTCTGATTCTGCTGGAAATTGATACTCCAGGTGGGCTTGTGAGTTCGGCCGAGCAGATCGGCATGATGGTGCGAGACAGTACAATTCCGACGGCTGCCTTCATTAACGGCGATGCGGCTTCAGCAGGCAGTTACATAGCGCTGAATGCGGGCAGCATCATCATGAAGCCGGGCAGCATGATCGGCGCGGCTTCCCTGGTGGACGGCAAAGGCGGCAGTGTGGACGATGCCAAGCTGGTATCCTACTGGAAAGCAAAAATGGTCGGTGCCGCTGAGCTGAACGGGCGTGACCCGGAAATAGCCGCCGGAATGATGGATAAAAATATTGTGGTGAACAAGCCTGAGCTTGGTGTGAACAAGGCACAGGGCCAGATTATCGCACTTAGCAGCGATGAAGCGCTCAAAGCCGGTTACGCAGACAGCATCGCCAGTACACCTGAGGAGGCCATCACCTCGCTGGGCTATTCCACAGACGACATTTTTCGAGTAGAGCACACGGGTGCGGAAAAAATGTCGCATTTTCTGACAAATCCGATTGTGATGACGATTCTGCTCTTCGTCGGTATAGCGGGAATTGTCATCGAAATGCTGGTGCCGGGCTTCGGTGTTCCTGGGATCCTTGGCACATTGGCTTTTGCGCTGTATTTCTTCGGCAACTATGTGGCAGGGTTTGCCGGTTCCGAAACCTGGCTGCTGTTCATTCTGGGACTTGTCATGCTGGTTCTGGAGCTGTTTGTCCCGAGCTTTGGCATACTTGGACTGCTTGGTTCAGTATTCCTTGTTGCAGGCGTGGTAAGGGCTGCTTACAACTATACGCATGCATTATTCAGCCTGGGCATTGCTTTTGCCGCAGCGGCAGTGGTCATTGCAATAGTAGCCGTCACTTTTAAGGAGCGGGGGATCTGGAACAGGTTTATTTTACAGGACAGTCTCACTAAGGAGCAGGGATTCGTTCCTGTGCTGGAGAAGCTAAGTCTGGTCGGAGCCTCAGGCATCAGCATCACACCGCTCCGCCCGGCCGGCACAGCCAGTCTGAATGGTGAGCGGGTAGATGTGGTTACTGAGGGCTCTTTTATTGCCGCAGGAGCTTCGATTTCCGTGATCAAAGTCGAAGGCGGACGTGTGGTCGTGAAGGAAACTGCAGAGTAGGAGAACGGAATACAAATTGTAACGGAGGTCGGAAGAGGTATGATTGAAGCGTCAACAATTACTATTTTGCTGATCGCGGTTGTTGTGATTATCGTGCTGAGTGTGTTTTTCAGTTTTTTCCCGGTCATGCTGTGGGTTTCAGCTTGGGCTGCAGGTGTAAGAATCAGTATTATAACCCTGGTAGCGATGAGACTGCGGCGGGTTACGCCAAGCCGGATCGTCAATCCGCTGATCAAGGCCACCAAGGCGGGGCTGGGTGTGAACATCAATCAGCTTGAGAGCCATTATCTGGCGGGCGGGAACGTCGACCGGGTCGTCAATGCGCTGATCGCTGCGCAGCGTGCCGATATTCCCCTGGAGTTCACGCGGGCGGCTGCGATTGATCTGGCCGGACGCGATGTGCTGCTGGCTGTGCAGATGAGTGTTAATCCACGGGTCATTGAGACGCCGATTGTAGCCGCTGTTGCCAAAAACGGCATCGAGGTCAAGGTGAAGGCGAGAGTGACTGTACGGGCCAATATCGACCGTCTCGTCGGCGGTGCCGGTGAAGAAACGATTATCGCCCGTGTCGGCGAAGGGATTGTAACAACCGTAGGTTCGAGCAGCACCCATAAAGACGTGCTGGAGAATCCCGATTCTATCTCGCGGACCGTTTTGTCCAAAGGGCTTGATTCCGGAACCGCTTTTGAGATTCTTTCCATCGATATAGCTGACGTTGATGTGGGCAAGAATATCGGTGCTTACCTGCAAACGGAACAGGCTGAGGCAGACAAACGCATTGCCCAGGCCAAAGCTGAAGAGCGCAGAGCGATGGCGGTCGCGCATGAACAGGAAATGAAGGCCCGCGTCGTTGAGATGAAGGCGCTTGTCGTCGAGTCCGAATCTCAGGTGCCGCTGGCTATGGCGGAAGCGCTGCGCTCCGGCAAGCTTGGGGTCATGGATTACATGAACCTCAAAAATATTGAAGCCGACACCCAAATGCGCGGTTCGCTCGGCAAACTAAATGATGGTGACGACAGCAGCCGTCCAACCAATAAATAAGGGGATGTGAGTTCCCATGGGCAGCCTGATCTACGTAGCCGCGATTATCATCATCGCAATCATTTCCAGCCTGAACAAGGCGGGTAAAAATAAAGGGGGTTCCGCTCCGCGCGGGGGAATGCCAACCTTCGGCGGAGGGGAAGGGTATCCCCTGAACCCCGGCCGGCGTGCGAAGCGCGAGCCGGAATACGGGGACAGCACCAATAAGCGCAGCGGATTCCCTGTTCCCGGAGACAGTGCCCCGTACCCGGGGCAGCCTGCCGCTTCCCGCGCTGAGGCGGATTATGACGCATCTCCGGCTTGGCCGGAGTCTTCGGAGCGCCCCTCTCCCGACTATGAAACCGGCGAAGGCCTTTCGCTGGAGCAAGCCGGGGAAGAGGATGGGGTGCAGGCACGTGCCGAGCGGCTGCAGCGGGAATTGGAGCGGCTGCATCTGCATTTTGACGGGGCTGCAGCCGGTGCGGACTCGGGAGAAAAAGGGACCCGGCCTGATTCCAGTCCTGCCGGCAGCCGTGAATTTGCCGCTGACCGCAAAGCGCTGCGGGAGGGGCTCATATGGGCGGAAATACTGGGTCCGCCACGTTCCCGGCAGCCCCGTTCTAACCGTAGGCAGATCTGACCGGCCTGATGAGAGTTTTGTGGTTCTAAAGCCCCGGTTGACTCCGGGGATAAGGTTTCATTACAAGGGTGTCCCAAGCAGCCGTTACTTGCCGCTGCTTGGGGCACCTTTGTTGTTTTTGAACAAGGCTCCGATTAAAGTCACGAGTGTTCCCGCCTAATTCATAAACAATAGCGTTCCCGCATAAGGTGTACAGAAGGCAGGAAGGGGGAGAAGTCTACTTATGACCCGTATTGGCCGCAGGCTGCGGGGATGGACAAACGGGGTACTGGATCTTCCGCAGGATGTGCTGCAGGAGCTGCCCCGAATCACCCTGATCGGCAATAAAGAACTGTATATTGAGAACCACCGCGGCGTGCTGCATTTTTCTTCCGAGCAGCTGAGGCTTGCGTTAGTAAACGGCTCGCTGGAAATCTCCGGCGAGGGGCTTGTGATCCGGAATATTCTGGGCCAGGAGCTGGCAGTAGAGGGGATTATCGGGGAGATCAGATATAAGGGAAGCGAGGAGAACTCATGAAGCAGCCGCCTTTGGCATCACTGCGGGGGTTCGTTACACTGCATGTGACGGGACCGCAGGTGGAAAAGTTTATCAATGCTGTTACTGAAGCGGACATCGTCATCTGGGATGTGAGGCCTGCCGGGGACGGCGCTTCCCTGAACCTGCTGCTGGATGACTTTTTTGCCCTTCGGCCGCTTTTGAAAAAGACAGGCTGCCGCACCCGCGTCACGGCCAGAAACGGGCTGCCCTTTAATGCGGCCAAGCTGTGGAAACGGAAGTTTTTTGCTGCGGGATTGCTGTTGTTCGGCATTGGCCTGGTGCTGCTGTCTTCAATGATATGGACTGTCAAGATTGAAGGGAATGACCGGATTGCCTCCGAGGATATTCTGCAGGCTGCACGCCATGAGGGGGTATATCCTTTCCAGTGGATTTGGCGCATGGATGATCCGGACAAGCTCTCCAAAAAGCTGACCTCAACGCTTCCGGGTGTCTCCTGGGTGGGGGTGCAGCGGACGGGGACGAGCGTTAAAATTCATATTGTTGAATCCGACCAGCCGGAGAACAAGCCGCTGCTCAGCAAACGCCACCTGATCAGCAGGACGGATGCGGTGGTGACCGAAATCTACGCGGAGCAGGGCAGGCCGGTGGTAACCCGCAATACCCGGGTCAAAAAAGGGCAGATCCTGATCTCCGGTGCGATTGGGGATGAAGAAAATATGGAATATGTCGTTGCCAAAGGCGAGGTGAAAGGCCTGGTCTGGCATGAATACAATATTGAAGTGCCGTTGAACCGGACGAGAAGCTCATATACAGGAGAGCGGAAGGACCGCACCTATCTGGTGCTGGGCAAATGGGCGGTCCAGTTATGGGGTTACGGTAAAGCAGACTTTGCGGAATCGCGTACACTTACGGAGCATGATCCGCTGACCTGGCGTTCTTTTCAGCTGCCGCTGGGGCTGCTGACCGAGAAGGAAATGGAGGTCCTGGATACTGCCGAAACATTGACGCCCGAGGCTGCACGCGAGGAAGGGATTACGCAGGCGAAGAATGATATTTTGGCCCGTTACGGCACAGACAGCGCCATTAAAAGTCAAAAAATTTTGCATGAGAAGAAAGAGAATGGTAAAGTTTATATGAAAGTGCTCTTTGAAGTGGAAGAGAGAATTACGCAAGAACTTCCAATAGTAAACAACTGAGGAGAATGAGGCTACTTGTCAGAACAGACTGCAAGCATTCGTATATCTTTGCAAAATGCGGGAGAAGCGCAATCCCTGTTCGGCCCGCAGGATGGTTTTCTAAAAATAATCGAAAGTGAGATTCCGGCCGTAATCGACTCGCGTGAAGCTGAAATTACGATTCGCGGTGCGGAGCGGGAAGTGGACATGCTGGGGCAGCTCTTTGGTGTGCTGCTCTCCCTGATCCGCAGCGGCTATATACTCAGTGAGCGGGATATTCAGTATGCGGTGGAGCTGGCAAAGGATTTCCGGGCCGATCAGCTGCTTGATTTGTTCAAGGGTGAAATCACGACGACCTTCCGCGGCAAGCCCATCCGGGTCAAAACAATCGGCCAGAAGCATTATGTGACTACGATCAAAAAGCGGGACATCGTCTTCGGCATCGGGCCTGCCGGTACCGGCAAAACCTATCTTGCAGTGGTGCTGGCCGTTACGGCGCTGAAGGAAGGGTCCGTGAAACGAATCGTGCTTACGCGTCCGGCAGTGGAGGCGGGAGAGAGCCTGGGCTTCCTTCCAGGGGATCTGCAGGAAAAGGTAGATCCATATCTCCGTCCGCTCTACGACGCTTTATACGACGTTATGGGCCCCGATCAGGTCGCCAAAGCGCTGGAGCGCGGGCTGATTGAGATTGCTCCGCTTGCATACATGCGCGGGCGCACGCTGGATGATTCTTTTATCATTCTCGATGAGGCCCAGAATACGACTCCGGAACAAATGAAAATGTTTCTGACCCGCCTAGGGTTCGGCTCCAAGATGGTGATTACGGGGGATGTGACCCAAATCGACCTGCCCCGCGGCAAAAAATCGGGATTGATTGAAGCCAAAACGATTTTATCCGGCATTGATGAGCTGGGCTTTGTCTATTTTGCAGAACAGGATGTAGTCCGGCATTCCCTGGTGCAGAAAATTATCGTCGCCTATGAACGCTCTGCCGAAAACCTCGAATAAAAAAGGGGACTGTCTTCATGGCCTCAAAGCAACCATCGAAATTAAGCGGATTTGTATACAATAGCAACGGGTGGAAGTATAGCGCGGTGACGCGCTATGCTCTTTTCCTGTTATTGGGGCTTGTTTTCTACTTCAGCCTGTCCTCAGACCTGGTACCCAAGAAGTATGACATCAAAGAGGGAACCCACAGCGCCAAGGAAATCACTGCCCCCAAGCAAATCCTTGACACCAAAGCCAAGCTAAAAGCCCAGGAAGAAGCGGCTGAGAATGTGACCAACCGCTATGCGATTATTCCAATGAGAGCAGACACTCTTGTGACTTCTCTGCTGGACCGGATCGACCGCCTTAATCAGGATGACCTGATCTCGCAAAGTGACAAAACGGCGATTTACCGTGAGGAGATCCCGCAGCGGGCCAGTGATTTTATTCTGAATTTTGTAGCCTCCAGCCGGAATGCAGGCACCTATTCCGATACGCTGCTGGATGAGATGCAGTCGGTGATCAAGGATCAGACTTATGTTATTCCGGAAGAGACTTATATCAAAATTCCGCGTCTGACCTCGCAGGACATTATCGAGATGAAGCCGGTGGCCCGGGATATTGTCACCAAGCTGATGAACGACCAGATTACCGATGCCCAGTCCGCGCGCGCCAAGGTGGCCGAGCAGGTGAGCGTCAGTTCGCTGAGCCAGCGTACGGCCCGTGAGGTGGTGCAGGAACTGGTACGGCTGGTGATTACGAGCAACAAGTTCTACGACGAGGAAGCAACCAAGGAAGCGAAAGTGCAGGCCCGCGAAAATACACCCGATGTGTTCATTGAGCAGGGGGATGTGCTTGTCGCAAAAGGGGAGCTGATCACTCCTGAGCTGTATACCCTTCTGGATGACAACGGACTGCTGAGCAACGAAGTCAACTACTGGCCGCAGTTCGGCCTGCTGATTTTCTCTGCTTTGTTATCTTTTGGCCTGTTTACATTCATCCGGTATTCAGGCGGAGCTTCCGGCTTCAAGTATAATAACTCCCAGCTGCTTATGCTGGTGCTGGTATTTGTAATTACGATTATTACGGTTAAGCTCGCTGCGTTTCTGCAGACGGATGCACGCGCATACGTCGGTTTCCTGGCGCCGGTAGCGATTGGCGCGATGCTGATCACCATGCTGCTGGATATGACGCTGGCCTACTTCTGTTCCATTTTATTCAGCATTCTTGCCAGTATTATGCTCAATGTGCAGCAGAACACGATCTTTGACTTCACCTTCGGTTTCTTTGCGCTTATCGTTAGCTATGTCGCCATTTTTGCCACTCACCGTGCAGGGCAGCGCTCCACGCTCCTGAAAGGCGGGATCATGATATCCCTGATTGGAAGTGTGACTGTATTTATGCTTAATGTGCTGGCCGGAGGTGTCTGGAACCAGACGCAGGCTTTATATGCGATTGGCTTCTCTTTTGCCAGCGGTCTGCTGACTGCAGTGCTGGTTATCGGCCTGATGCCTTTCTTCGAGGCTACCTTCGGTATCTTATCGGCGCTGAAGCTGGTGGAGCTGTCGAATCCGAACCATCCCCTGCTGCGCAAGCTGCTTACGGAAACGCCGGGAACCTATCATCACAGCGTGATGGTCGGGAACCTGTCGGAAGCGGCGGCGGAGGCGATTGGCGCAGATGGATTGCTCTGCCGGGTAGGCTCTTATTATCACGATATCGGCAAGACCAAGCGGCCGTTTTATTTCATAGAGAACCAGAACAATATGGAGAATCCGCATGATTCGATTGAGCCGATGCTCAGTAAGTCGATCATTGTGGCGCATGCCCGGGACGGGGTGGAAATGCTGAAGGAGTACAAGCTGCCGAAGCCGATCCGGGATATTGCCGAACAGCATCACGGCACGACATTCCTGCATTATTTTTATCATAAAGCACTGAAGCTGGCTGAGGAAAAAGGTGTGGAGCCCGATTTCACCGAAGAGGACTTCAGATATCCGGGACCAAAAGCCCAGTCCAAGGAATCGGCCGTAGTCGGAATCGCCGACAGTGTGGAAGCAGCCGTCCGTTCGCTCCGCAAGCCTACAGTTGTACAGGTGGAGACGATGATTGAGAAAATCATCAAGAGCCGTCTGGATGATCACCAGTTCGATGAATGCGATCTGACGATCAAGGAGCTGGATATCATAGCGCGGACGCTGAAAGAAACGGTAATGGGGATTTTTCATTCACGGATCGAATATCCCGAGGATGTGAAAAAACCGAAAAAAGAGGAAGGGGCCGTAACAACATGAGCCTTGCAATCGTCTGGAATAACGAACAGGAAGAACACCCAATAAGCGATGAGCTGATTACTCTGCTGGAGAGTATTTTGCAAAAGGCCGGCGAAGCGGAAGGGATTGACGAAGGCGAAGTGGATCTTACTTTTGTCAATAACGAACGCATTCATGAATTGAATCTGGAATACCGGGGGATTGACCGTCCGACGGATGTGCTTTCCTTTGCCATGAACGAAACCGGGGAAGACGAGCCTGAAATTATATATGCTCTTGAAGAAGATGAAGAAGGAGAGGATGTTCCTTATGTATTGGGCGACATCATTATCTCCGTAACCCGGGCGCAGGAGCAGGCGCTGGAATATGGCCATTCGCTGGAACGGGAACTGGGCTTCCTGTTCGTCCACGGTTTCCTGCATCTGCTGGGCTATGATCATCAGGATGCGGTTTCGGAAGCCGAAATGATGTCCAAACAGGAAAAGGTGCTGGCTCAGGTTGGGTTGACACGCTAATGGTCAAGAATACGGCGGTAGGCCACAAAAAATTCTGGCACTCTTTTCGGTTTGCGGCGCAAGGTATTGCCTCTGCGTTCAAGTCTGAGCTGAATATGAAGGTGCACAGCACTTTGGCTGTACTCGTGCTTGCTGCCGCCGTCATCCTCAGACTCCCCCGTCAAGCTGGATGCTGCTGCTGCTCGCCATTACGCTCGTTCTGGCCGCTGAGCTGCTGAACACAGCTATTGAAGCGACAATCGATCTGGTCTCTCCGGAGATTCATCCCTTGGCCAAAAAAGCGAAAGACACCGCCGCAGGGGCTGTATTGCTCACGGCGGTCTTTGCCGCCATCGTGGGAATCTACGTATTTTATCATCCTGTGATGGACTGGATCACCGGACTTATGTCATAATCAGTTTACAACTTCAGCTTATGGGAGAGGCGGACCCGCGTTTTGCGCTCCGTCTTTCATTGTCTTCACTCTCGGAAAAGCGTATGCTTCCGAAGCGAGTTTTATTGCGTAGTAAAAACATGTAGCATAGCTTCATAAAACTTTTAGGAGGACAACAATGGAATCTGCTCTTCTTTTACAGGAAGCGATCAAAGCACGGGCCAATGCCTACATTCCCTATTCCCGTTTTGGTGTCGGGGCAGCCTTGCTGGACCAGGACGGCCATGTTCATCATGGCTGCAATGTCGAAAATGCCGCCTTCGGTCCGACGAATTGTGCAGAGCGGACCGCGCTTTTCCGCGCCATCGCCGACGGCCATAAGGCTGGAACGTTCAAGGCGATTGCGGTGATTGCCGATACGGACGGTCCGGTGTCTCCTTGCGGCGTGTGCCGCCAAGTCATGGTCGAGCTGTGCGCACCGGATATGAAGGTCATTCTCGGCAACCTGAGAGGCGATATTCAGGAGACTACCGTGCGGGATTTGCTCCCCGGCGCGTTTGGCCCCACTGATCTGGAACAGGGGCAGGCTCCCGAGTAATTCTGCGGTAAAATAATGGATTGAACCCATTAATGCCCTTAGTTCCTGTTAAAACACTGAAGCTCCATAAGTGCCTCTATTCTGGCAGAACTAACTGTGTTATATTGCGTGCTGTCTGGCTTAACTGCATATCGTACAGCTAAATAACGGATATTTGTGCTCCGAAAGAATATAATTGCAGTTAGTGCAGTTAAATTCGCTAAATGTAGGAAAAACAGCCCGTATTGGCAAAAATAATTGCGCGAAATACAGCTAAAATGGCAAAGTTGTAGTTATAGACTGAAATAACTGCACAAAATACAATTAAGCTGTTGGAATAGCAGTTGCTTTCAACTAATTTGGCTTTGTGCCACAGTCAAGCGTGTTCCGCAAGGAACGTAAGCGCTCGATCCTCCGACTTTTCTTCCCATACGCGAATGCCGCTCTCACGCCCATTTCCGGGTGTCCAGAGGGCCGGGGCCCTTGGGGTCCCCCTTGGCTAAGGGGGATTTAGGGGGATCGAAAGCCTTAGGGTGGATCGAAAGCCTTAGGGTGGATCGAAGCGCCTTTAGGGTGGATCGAAGCGCCTTTAGGGTGGATCGAAGCGCCTTTAGGGTGGATCGAAACGCTTTTTGTGGAAATGAGACGCCTTAGAGACTGAATGCATCTTTAAATGTTAATTTTCGAAAAAAGTTCCAAGAAGGAAGCAGGAAGGAAGATCATATGAAATTCAAATCAGGGTTTGTCGCCATTATCGGCAGACCGAACGTAGGCAAATCTACACTTATGAACCAGGTGATCGGACAGAAGATCGCCATCATGTCGGACAAGCCGCAGACCACCAGAAATAAAATCCACGGGGTATACACGGCGAACAATTCGCAGATTGTATTCCTGGACACACCGGGTATCCATAAAAGACAGTCCAAGCTGGGCGATTACATGAATCAGACGGCGATGAGCACATTGCATGAGGTGGAAGCCGTACTGTTCCTGGTGGATGCTTCTGAGGGCATGGGCGGAGGTGACCGCTATATTGCCGAGCAGCTCAAGGACGTCAAAACGCCGGTCATCCTCGTAATGAACAAGATTGACAAAATCGAGCCGGAAGCCCTGCTTCCGCTGATTACCGAATACAATAAGCTGCATGAGTTCGCCGAAATCGTACCGATTTCCGCCAAGCTCGGCAGCAACGTAAATACACTGCTGGATCAGGTAGTGAAATACCTGCCCGAAGGCCCGCAGTATTATCCTGAAGATCAGATTACCGACCATCCGGAGCAGTTCGTCTGTGCAGAGCTGATCCGCGAGAAAATCCTGCATTTGACCCGCGAGGAGGTGCCGCATTCCATTGCGGTAGCCATCGAGGACATGCGCGTCGAATCCAATGGGGTTGTGCATGTGTCGGCCGTTATTTTTGTCGAGCGCGATTCCCAGAAGGGGATTATTATCGGCAAGCAGGGGGCGATGCTGAAGGAAGTCGGCAGACGGGCCCGTACCGATATCGAGAACCTGCTGGGCTCGAAGATTTTTCTGGAGCTGTGGGTAAAAGTGAAAAAAGACTGGCGCAATCAGGAACGCGTTCTGCGTGATTTGGGCTTCCACAAAGACCTTTAAGCTCCGCATTTGCAGCTTCCTGGCAGGAATTGCAAGGATAGATCCTGGCCTATCGCACATCCTATTTCTGAAGAGACATCGTGTTTCCGAAGAAAGGATGAATACGAATGCGAGACTTTTCGTGGAAGTATTTTGCAATGACTGGGGATGTCGATGCATATCTGCTGTACAAACAAGCTGCAGATCCGCTTGAGGGCAGCCTGGAGCTGCCTGCGGAGGAAGAGAAGGTCCTGGATGAAGAAGCGCAATAAGGACTGGTTGCTTGCCGAATGGTTGGGGGAAGAGGCATGCTATACAGGGTGGAAGGGATCGTCATCCGCAGCATGGACTACGGCGAGGGGAACGCGATTATTACGCTTTGCACCGAAAACGCCGGCAAAGTAGGTGTCCTCGTACGCGGGGCCAAAAAGGTTAAAAGCCGCCATGCTGCCCTGATCCAGCTGTTCACTACCGGGGAATATGTGTTTTTCCGCAACAATGGGGGGCTCGGAACACTGAATGCCGGTGAAATTACGAAGTCCCACCATCCGCTGCGGGAGGATCTGGTCAAAGCCGCTTATGCTTCATACGCCTGCGAGCTGCTTGACCGTGTGCTTCATGATGAGGAGACCGGCAGTTTTTGGTTCCGCCAGCTCACAGCCTGTCTCAATGCGCTAGAGGAAGACAAGGAGCCCGGCATCATTATAAATGTCTTTGAGATGAAAATTCTGCAGGCGGCAGGGTACGGACCGCAGCTGGACAACTGCATTGTTTGCGGTCTGGACAAGCCGGATGAGGAACTGCGGGTAAGTCCCCGCCTCGGGGGCGTGCTCTGCCGCAGCTGCAGGCATAATGATCCTCCTGCAATGGAGATTTCTCCCCGCGCACTCAAGCTGCTGCGCTTGTTCGCTGCGCTTGATCTCACACGGCTTGGCAATGTGAACGTGAAGGAAGGCACCCGTGCTGAACTCAAAAAGATCATGCGGGCCCTTATGGACCATCAGCTGGGGCTGAAGCTGAAATCGCAGAATTTTCTCGACCAGCTTGATAAATACGATATTTGACGAAATGCAAAAAATCCGTTACTATAGGTTCAGTTTCTTGTTATAAATATGCCGTTATAGCTCCTAAGATGGAGAAACGTGCAGTGATCGGGAAAGTAATGAACAGCATTGCCCTTAAGCGAGCCGGGGAGAGTGGAAGCCTGGCAGGACAACGTTCATGAACATGGCACCCGGGAGTGCGAATGCGGCGAATGAAAGTGGATTTCGTCATTTATTGATGAGATCAAGTAGGGTGGAACCGCGGGAGTATATTTCAGGCTCTCGTCCCTATGTCTGTATATCAGGCATGGGGGCGGGAGCTTTTTTGCCTTGTGGTCGGCAATAAGGATCTCATGTGAGACACCGCAAGGATAGAAGAGTGCCGCCTCCATCGACAGCAGGCAAGATGAACCATGGCAAGAGGCGCAGTTAAACTTGTGAAGCGAAGGAGTCGGTAGTATGAATTTTCAGCAGATGATTTTGACGCTGCAGCAGTTCTGGTCTGCCCAGAACTGTATTCTCGTTCAGCCGTATGACACGGAAAAAGGGGCAGGAACCATGAACCCCATGACCTTCCTGCGTTCGCTCGGACCGGAGCCGTGGAAGGTAGCTTATGTGGAGCCTTCACGCCGTCCCTCGGACGGACGTTACGGAGAAAACCCGAACCGTCTGTATCAGCATCACCAGTTCCAGGTGATTATCAAGCCCTCGCCGGACAACATTCAAGAGCTGTATCTGGATAGTCTGAAGGCGCTTGGCGTAGATCCGCTTTTGCATGACATCCGTTTTGTTGAAGACAACTGGGAGAACCCTTCGCTGGGCTGCGCGGGCCTCGGTTGGGAAGTATGGCTGGATGGTATGGAAATCACACAATTTACGTATTTCCAGCAGGTCGGCGGCATTGAGACCAGTCCGGTGGCTGTCGAAATCACTTACGGCATGGAGCGTCTGGCCTCCTACATTCAAGAGAAGGAAAATGTGTTCGACCTGGAATGGGTGGGCGGCATGACCTACGGTGACGTGTTCCATCAGCCGGAAGTAGAGCACTCCACCTATACATTCGAAGTCTCCGATGTCAAAATGCTGTTCACCCTCTTCAACACCTATGAAGAGGAAGCGCGCAGAGCGATGGAGCAGCATCTGGTGTTCCCGGCTTACGACTATGTGCTGAAATGCTCGCACACCTTCAACCTCCTGGATGCGCGCGGAGCCATTAGTGTGACCGAACGAACGGGTTTTATTACCCGAGTCCGCAACCTAGCCCGCACCGTAGCGGCGACATATCTTGAGGAACGCGAGAAGCTCGGCTTCCCGCTGCTGAAGAAAGAAGGTGCTGACCTTGTCTAAAGATATATTGTTTGAGATCGGACTCGAAGAGGTTCCGGCCCGCTTCATCCGGGCTGCGATGGAGCAGCTTAAGGACAGAACCGTCAAATGGCTGGAAGCATCCCGCATTTCCCATAGCGGAGTCAGCGCCTGTGCCACACCGCGCCGTCTTGCCGTTCTGGTAAAGGATGCCGCCGAAAAACAAGAGGATATCAGTGAAGAAGTGAAGGGCCCTTCACGCAAAATCGCACTGGACGCCAGCGGCGAATGGAGCAAGGCTGCACTCGGTTTTGCCCGCAGCCAGGGGGTATCGCCGGAGCAGTTCACCTTTAAAGAGCTGGCAGGAGTCGAATATATTTATGCCACCAAAAACAGCGAGGGTGTAAACACCTCTTCACTGTTGTCTGAAGGGCTTAGCGGCATTGTCAGCGCAATGACCTTCCCCAAGAACATGCGCTGGGGAGCCTATGACTTCAAATTCGTCCGCCCGATCCGCTGGCTGGTGGCCCTGTTCGGCCAAGAGGTGATTGATCTGGAAATCACCGGCGTCAAAGCCGGAAATGTAAGCCGGGGTCATCGTTTCCTGGGAACGGAAGCGGTTATTGCCGAGCCTGCACAATACATGGAAACGATGCGCAGCCAGCATGTGCTGGTCGATGTGAAGGAACGCGAAGAGCTGATTCTGAGCCAGATCAACAAGCTGGCAGAAGAGAAGGGCTGGACGATCGCCATCAAAGACGACTTGCTGGAGGAAGTTTTGTTCCTCGTAGAAACGCCGACGGTGCTGTTCGGTACATTTGATGCATCGTTCCTTAACATCCCGCAGGATGTGCTGATTACCTCGATGCGCGAGCATCAGCGCTACTTCCCGGTTTTTGACGCAGCGGGTGCGCTGCTGCCTTTCTTCGTCACAGTCCGCAACGGTAATGCGGAGTCGCTGGATGTCATCGCCAAGGGGAATGAGAAGGTGCTGCGTGCCCGTCTGTCGGACGCGAAGTTCTTTTATGAAGAGGATCAGAAGCTGCAAATCAGCGATGCGCTGGCCAAGCTTGAGAACATTGTGTATCACGAGGAACTGGGCAGCGTCGGGGACAAGGTCCGCCGGATTCGCGCGGTAGCTGACCGGTTAACGGTGAAGCTGGGACTATCCGCAAAGACAGCTGCTGAAGTCAGCCGGACGGCTGATATCTGCAAATTTGATCTGGTTACGCAAATGGTAAATGAGTTTTCCGAACTCCAGGGTACCATGGGCGAGGATTACGCCCGCAAAGCCGGTGAACCCGAAGCGGTTGCAAAGGGAATCTTCGAGCACTATCAGCCACGCTTTGCCGGAGACGCTGTTCCTGCTTCGGAAGTCGGCCTTGTGGTCAGCCTTGCGGATAAAATCGACACGATTGTCGGATGCTTTTCCATCGGCATTATCCCGACCGGTTCGCAGGACCCCTACGCCCTCCGCCGGCAGGCGGCAGGCATTGTGCAAATGATCCTTGAGCATAAGCTGACGGTCTCTTTACAGGAAATTTTTGATGCTGCCTTGGAGGTGCATGAAAATTTACGCACAGAGAAACCTTTTGCTCCTGATCTGCGTATAAACCTGTACGAGTTCTTCGGTCTGCGTGTAAAACGGCTGTTATCCGACAATGTCCGTTATGATGTTGTGGATGCGGTAATTGCTGCAGGCTTCGATGATATCGTGGCAGTAGTGGGCAGAAGCCGTGCGCTTATGGACACTGTAAACAGTCAGGCTGATTTCAAAATCACCGTGGATTCACTGACACGGGTCAGCAATCTGGCGGCCAAAGCCGCAGAAGGAACGGCTGTAGTGCCTTCTTTGCTGAAGGAAGAAGCGGAGCGCAAGCTATATGAGACTTGGCAGGCTATACACACACCGTATCAGGAAGCGCTCCGTGCCAGAGATGCGGAGGAAGCTTTACGGATTCTGTCCGGCCTGAAGGATGCGGTTACCGGATTTTTCGATTCCGTAATGGTTATGGCCGAAGATGAGCAGATCCGTGCGAACCGCCTGGCGCTGCTCGCCGGCATCGATGCCGATTCCAAGGCGTTTGCCGATTTTGGCAAGCTGGTGTGGTAGTCTCTTTAGGAGATCCTGATGTAAGTATCCCCTAAAGTGTACGACTTTGTACAGTTTATGGTATAGATCGATGGTTTAGGGTATAAATATACGGAACGGTGCCAATGCGTAAGTTGACATTCGTTCCGTATTTATGCTTTGTAAAGAAGGATTTCAGTTGGGCAAAGCGTATATATATTACACGGGAAATTGGTGATGAGCATGGAAAGGTCACAGGAAAGGAAAATCATGGTCGACGGGGATGCCTGCCCGGTGAAGGCAGAAATTATTGCCGTGGCCCGGAGCTTCGGCATCCCGGTAATCATGGTCTCTTCATACGATCATGTGCTGAGGGGTGAGGAAGGCGTCTCAATCGTTCAAGTGGATCGTGGGACTGACAGTGCCGATCTGTACATTGCCAATCACATTAATGCAGGTGATATTGTCGTCACGCAGGATTACGGCCTGGCCGCGCTGGCGCTGGGCAACCGCTGTAGGGTTTTGTCTAACCGCGGACAGGAATATGATGATCTGGGCATGGATTTTATGCTGGAAAGCAGGCATGCCAGAGCCGTGGAGCGCAGGCGCGGCCATTATTCCAAGGGGCCGAAAGCAATCACCGCGGAAGAGAAAATTTATTTTCAACATAAACTGACAAAACTTTTAATGATTTTGCAGGAGAATGTCCAGCTATAGCGAATTATATTTATTTGTTAAGAGATGAAGGTGGTTGAAGTGGCTAGCGGACAAGGTAATATTCCGGAAGAAGTGATCGAGAGTGTCCTCGCACGGCATGACATTGTCGATACGGTCGGTAAGGTTGTCCATTTGTCCAAGCAGGGGAAATATTTATGGGGCCTCTGCCCGTTTCATTCGGAGAAAACCCCTTCCTTCACTGTAACCCCCGAACGGGGCGTCTTTCATTGCTTTGGCTGCGGCATGGGGGGCAATGCCATCAAATTCAGGATGGAAATCGAAGGGTTATCCTTCCCCGAAGCAGTCAGAATAATGGCGGAAGAAAGTGATATCCCTGTTCCCGAGGGAACAGGAGGCGTTCTCTCCCCTCCTGATCCAGAGCGTGACCGGTTGATTCAGGCGTATGAACTGTCGGCCAAATTTTATCATTTTCTGCTGAAGAATACGGAATACGGCACTGCCGCCATGGATTATTTGAGATCCCGGGGCTTCAGCGGCAAGATGATCGACCAGTTCCAGATCGGCTATGCACCGGACCGCTGGGATACACTGCTCCAGTTCCTGGACAAAAGGAGCTTCGATCTCGCCGAGATGGAGAAGGGCGGACTGCTGTCGGCCAGAGGCGAAGGCAAAGGGTATATTGACCGTTTTCGCGGACGTGTCATTTTTCCGATTGCGAACCGCACAGGGAAGGTGATTGCTTTTGCCGGAAGAATTCTTGGAGACGGTCAGCCGAAATACTTGAATTCCCCGGAGAGCAGGTTGTTTAACAAAAGCCGGATTCTGTACAACTTGCACCAATCCAAAGCATCCATCCGCAAAACGCGGCAAATCGTCCTTTTTGAAGGTTACGGTGATGTCATTTCGGCTTGGGAAGCAGGTGTGCATAACGGTGTGGCTACCATGGGAACCTCGCTGACAGAGGGGCATGTGGCTCTAATGAAGAGTCTGGGTGATGAGATTGTTCTGGCTTATGACGGCGATAAGGCGGGACAAGCCGCAGCAATGAAGGCGATCCCGATGCTGGAGGACAATGGCCTGCGGGTTAAGGTGGCTGTGCTTCCCAGCGGGCTCGATCCTGATGAATTCATCTCCCGCCACGGGGGGAGCGGTTCAAGGAGCAAGTCATTGATTCAGCGGTTTCATCCATTAAATTTAAGCTTATATATCTGAAAAAAAACCATATACTGCTAGAGGAAGACGGCAAAATAGCCTATGTCAAGGAGGCCCTGGAAATTATCGCCTCACTGCATTCCTCCACAGAGCGCGAGGTCTACCTGCGCGAAATCGCCTCCGAGCTGGAGCTGTCATATGATAGTTTGAAGCAGGACTGCAATTTACTTCGGGCGTCCATGCAAAAAAACCTTCCCGAAGGGGATAATAACGACAAAAGGTGGAATAATGGTAGGCATAAAAAAGGGCAGGTGCAGGCGCCGACTTTGCTGCCGGCTTATCATGTTGCCGAACGGCGGCTGTTGTCCTGGATGATACAGGACCCGGATGCCGCGGCATATGTAGGCGAACGCCTCGGAGAAGAGTTCAACATCGATGATCATGCGGCAATTGCCGCTTATCTATATGCCTATTACGCGCAGGGCAAACCCCCCGGCATCAGCCGGTTTTTATCATCGCTTCAGGATGACCGTCTGGAAAAAACCGCAACCGCAATTTCCATGATGGACACTCCTCCGGACTGGAATACACAGGTTCTGGATGACTGCATCCGTGAAGTGCGGAAATACCCCGTGCAACGCGGGATGGAACAAAAACGCGAAGAGATGATTCAGGCTGAGAAGTCGGGCGACTTTTTGCGTGCGGCACAAATAGCAAGTGAGATTATAGCCCTAGAGAGACAATGAGCAGTTGACAGGATGTACCTAGGGAGGAGGGAGTCGAATTATGGCGAACGATCAGCACACTGAACTGGAAGCGGAATTTACTCTGGATCAGGTTAAGGATCAGCTTATTGAGCAAGGCAAGAAAAGATCATCATTGAACTACAAAGATATTATGGAGAAATTGTCGCCGTTTGATCAGGACCCCGAGCAAATGGAGGAATTCTACGAGCAGCTGAGCGATTTGGGTATCGAGGTTGTGAATGAGAATGACGAAGAGGTCAATACCCTTCGGCCAAGCGAGGACAATGAAGGCAGCGACAATGATGACTTCAGCTTCGACGACGATTTGTCACTCCCGCCTGGAATCAAGATCAATGATCCTGTCCGGATGTATCTGAAAGAGATCGGGCGCGTGCCGCTGCTGTCGGCTGATGACGAGGTAGAGCTGGCGATGAGAATCAAGAACGGCGATGAAGAAGCAAAACGCCGGCTTGCTGAAGCCAACCTGCGGCTCGTAGTCAGTATCGCCAAACGTTATGTTGGGCGCGGCATGCTGTTCCTCGACCTGATTCAGGAAGGCAACATGGGTCTGATCAAAGCCGTTGAGAAATTTGACCACAACAAAGGCTTCAAATTCAGTACGTATGCGACTTGGTGGATTCGCCAAGCCATCACACGGGCGATTGCGGACCAGGCCCGGACGATCCGGATTCCGGTACACATGGTGGAAACTATCAACAAGCTGATCCGGGTATCCCGCCAGCTGCTGCAGGAGCTTGGACGTGAGCCGTCGCCGGAGGAAATTGCCGCCGAGATGGAGCTGACGGTTGAGAAGGTCAGAGAAATCATGAAGATTGCCCAGGAGCCGGTATCGCTGGAAACCCCGATCGGTGAAGAAGATGATTCGCATTTGGGTGATTTCATTGAGGATCAGGAGGCGCTTGCGCCTGCAGACGCAGCTGCTTATGAGCTGCTGAAGGAACAGCTGGAGGATGTGCTGGACACGCTCACAGAGCGTGAGGAGAATGTGCTTCGCCTGCGCTTCGGTCTGGATGACGGACGGACGAGAACGCTGGAGGAAGTCGGCAAAGTGTTCGGTGTTACCCGTGAGCGGATCCGCCAGATTGAAGCCAAGGCGTTGCGCAAGCTCCGGCATCCAAGCCGCAGCAAACGTCTTAAGGATTTCCTCGAATAGTGTCATAAACCGGACCTTCTGCTGCACGGTGGCAGGAGGTCCTTTTAGCTTAGGCCGGAGTCAAGGTCTGAAAGAGGGATGAGCCATTGAATTTGGAAAAACGTGAAATTATTTTAAGAGAAATTCAGTACTGGAGAAGAAGCAAGGTTTTGCCGGAGCAGTATTGCGATTTCCTGACCAACCTCTATGATGATGAGGCCGGGGTGAAGGACAGCAATCCGATCTCACTCCGTAATCTTCAGCAGGGAAGCATCAAAGTATGGCTGTTTGGTTTTGGAATTATTTCCTTGATTTTCTTGATTAGTCTTTATTTTAGCGTTTTTCCCTGGCCATTGCAACTTGCTACCGCACTCTGTGTCCTGATTGTTTGTTATGGCTACTCATACATTTACCGGGACCGGAACAACATGATCAGTGTTGTTCTGGCGGGGATTGGAAGCGTGCTGACGCTGGGCTTCGGATTATGGCTTATTGCGCTGCATGACCTCGATCCGGATTTCTGGAGGCCTCTGCTGATTGCAGGCTGCGGACTGCTGTGGGTCGTTCTCGGGTTTTTTCTGCGGATCAGCCTTTTGCATTTCTGCGGTTTTGCCTTTTGGGCCTTGCTGTATGCGGGGTTCTTCGGGCAGCAGCGGCCGGATGCCTCCATTCTTGAACTGGAGCTGCTGTATCTGCCGCTCTGCGTGCTGATGGTATGGCTGAGCTGGCTGCTGCATCACCGGGTGAATGGCGTTTCCGGAGTCTATCTGGGCGTAGGCGTCTCACTCTGGATTATGCCTGAAGTTGACGCTTTGCTGCTGAGACAGGATTTTCCCCAGTGGGTTTCGCTAATACTGATATTGAAGATTGCGGCAGGTCTTGCCCTGCTGTTTATTTTCCGCAAAAAATGGATAACGTGGGTGACCTCATGAATAACAATAAATTGTCAAACCGGCTTCAGCTTGTGCTGGAGCAGATTCCGCAGGGCAGCATTGTCGCTGATATCGGCTCTGACCATGCCCTGCTGCCAGTGGCGGCTGTAGCGAGCGGGCGCGCACCTTCTGCCGTTGCCGGAGAAGTGAACCCGGGACCGTTCGAAGCTGCCCGCAGAGGGGTAGCAGAGGCTGGACTGGGGAAGGTGATTGCCGTCCGCCGCGGAGACGGTCTTGAAGTACTGGAGCCTGGAGAAGCCGATTGCATTACCATCGCCGGGATGGGCGGCGCGCTGATCGCCTCAATTCTGGACCGGGGCTTAAGCCTCGGCAAGCTTGAAGGCGTGAAGACACTGGCACTTCAGCCGAATGTAGGTGAGGATATTTTGCGCCGCTGGCTGTTGAACCATGGCTGGGTACTTACTGCCGAGCATATTCTGGAGGAAGACGGCAAAATTTATGAAATTTTGAAGGCCGTCAGGGAACAGGCTGCTGAGGGGATCACGAATGAACAGTTGTACCGTGATTTACAGCTGGCCGGAGGAATGGTGTGCGACCATGAGCTGCTGCTGGAGATGGGGCCCTGGCTGCTGCAGGCGCCGAATGCTGCGTTTTTCGCCAAATGGCAGGGAGAGATTGCCAAGCTGCAGGGGATTCTGACTTCGCTGTCCCGCTCCGACCAGGCCCCAGCCGAGGAAAGACGCCATCAGATTTCGGCGCAGATCAACCGAATTGTGGAGGTGCTGGCATGTTTGCCAAAGGACAAACTGTAATCGGATATATGGAGCAGCTTGCCCCCAAACATTTAGCGGAGGAATGGGACAACGTCGGGCTGCAGCTTGGGTCTCTGCAGAAGGAGATTACCGGTGTTCTTGTGGCGCTTGATGTCAATGACGCGGTAGTGGATGAAGCCATAGCGCAGGGCTGCAATCTGATCATCGCCCACCATGCGATTATTTTCCGCCCGATTAAGGGAATCCAGACCGATACCCCCATGGGCCAGCTCTATGAGAAGCTGATCAAACATGATATTGCCGTCTATATCAGCCATACGAATCTGGACGTGGCCGAAGGCGGCATGAATGATTGGATGGCGGAAGCGCTGGGCATCCTGGAAGGGGCGCCGATTAAGGATATCCATACTGAGCAGCTGTCCAAGCTGGTGGTATTTGTGCCGAAGGACCACCACCAGAAGGTGCTGGATGCCATCCTGAACGCCGGCGCGGGCTGGATCGGCAATTACAGCCACTGCAGCTTCAATATTGAGGGCTATGGAACCTTCATCCCGAGAGAGGGATCGGACCCCTACCTGGGTGAGAAAGGCAAGCTGGAGCGTGCTGAGGAAATCCGGATTGAAACGATTGTACCTCAGCCGATCCGGAATAAAGTTGTGCAGGCGATGCTGAAGGCCCACCCTTACGAGGAGGTGGCGTATGATCTCTATTCCATGGACCTGAAGGGCCGCAGTTTCGGGCTGGGCCGCGTAGGGAAGCTTAAGGAGCCAACTACGCTGGGGCAGTTCGTTGAGAAGGTGAAAAGCGGGCTTCAGGTGGACCATGTACGTGTCGTTGGGGATTTGAACCGTCCTATCCGCAAAGCAGCGGTAATGGGAGGCTCCGGGGCTAAGTATTACAGCAGCGCCATCTTCAAAGGAGCCGATGTGCTTGTGACCGGAGACATTGACTACCATACGGCACAGGATGCTTTTTTGGCCGGCATTACGCTGATTGATCCCGGACACAATGCGGAAAAGATTATGAAAGTGAAAGTAGCTGAGTGGATCAGTGCTAAGCTGAACGAGCATAAATACCAAACCGCTGTACATGCCTCTAAGGTGAACACGGAGCCGTTTGCTTTTCTATAATTCCCTCTTATTTACACTTGTGCCGCAGGATGCAAGTCTGTATAATATACAATGTTGATCGGAAAGTTTGACAGACAATCGCCGGCGCGCGTGAAGACGCCGCGGGAGGAAAGTCCGGGCTCCACAAGGCAGGGTGCTGGATAACGTCCAGTCGGCGCGAGCCGAAGGATAGTGCCACAGAAATGGACCGCCGATGGCCGCTTTCGGGCGGCACAGGCAAGGATGGAACCGAGGTGTAAGAGACCCCGAGGAACGCTGGTGACTTCGTTCCTGGTAAACCCCATCTGGAGCAAGACCTAATGAGACGCAGCTTCGCCTTAACCGGAAGAAGCAGCCTTCGCCTGAGGCGCGTCTAGGTTGGTCGCTGGAGCTGTGCAGTAATGTACGGCCTAGATAGATGATTGTCGCTTATGGTGGGAGGGTAGTTCCCGTTCGAACCACGACGAGCACAGAACCCGGCTTACGGCAAACTTTCCTAACTGACAACTTGTTAGCAATAATGTTGAATTGAACTGGTGTAATCATAAGACAGCGGCCCTCCTCGGAGGGCCGCTTTTAGGTATGCCACTGGTTATTTTGCTTGAGATATCTGCTGCGTAAGTTCTTCACTCTGCGAGTAAATCTTCAGGGCTTCGTCCAGCCGCTGCACGGCAGTCTGCATCAGCGCAGGAGGGGTATGCGTGAAATTAAGCCGCATCGTATTCCTCCGCGGCTGCTCGGAATAGAACACCTCGCCCGGTACAAAAGCTACCCCTTGCTCTACGGCATAAGGAAGCAGCTGTGCGGCGTTAATAGGTTCAGCCAGGGTCAGCCACAGGAACATGCCGCCGCGCGGCTCAAGAAAATGTGTGCCTTCCCAGCGGCGGGAAGCCAGTTCGCCGGAGAGCAGTTTCATCCGCGAATGGTATTCGCGGGAGATCAGGCGGATATGCCCTTCAAGGTCAAAGGTCTGCAGCAGTTCAGCGAGTGCCCGCTGGTCAATCGTGCTGGAATGCAAATCCGCAGCCTGCTTGGCTTTGGCGATCACCCGGATCAATTCAGGGGGCCCGATGATCCAGCCGGTGCGCACTCCCGGAGCAACAATCTTGGAGAAGGTTCCTGTGTAGACTACACAGGATTCGCCTTCGCCGCTTCGGTCAATAGCTGCCAGCGTAGGCGGATAAGCGCCTGGGGATTCATCGAAGGTGATCTCACCATACGGATTGTCTTCGAGAATGAGCACATCATAGCGCCGGCATAAATCTACAATCTGTTCACGGCGTTCTCTGCTCCAGGTGGCCCCGGACGGATTATTGAAGGTAGGTACGGCATACAGCAGCTTGGGGCGCCGTATGCGCAGCTGCTCTTCCAAATGCTCCGGCAGCATGCCGTGCTCATCGCTCTGGACCGTATGAATATCTGCACGGTAAGAGCCGAGCACTTGCAGCGCGGCCAGATAGGTAGGGGCTTCTACAAGCACAGCATCGCCGGGGTCGAGCAGAACTTTGCACAGCAGGTCCAGCGCCTGCTGCGAGCCTGTGGTCAGAATCATATCGGAAGCGGATACTGAAATGCCTTGCCCGGTCAGCCTGGCGGCGAGCTGTTCACGCAGCGGCAGGTAGCCTTCCGTCAAGCCGTACTGCAGGGCTGAAGTATCAGCGGAGAGTGCCTTGTTATAGGCATCGCGGACAGCCTGCATTGGAAACAGGTCTTCACCGGGAAGCCCGCCGGCCAGTGAGATGATGTCTTTGCCCTGGGTAACCTTCAGAATTTCACGGACTGCCGAAGATCCCAGATGATCCGCTGCTGTAGAAAAATTTATCTTCATAAAAAGTACTCCCCGCCTTGGTTTTTGTTGTATCATAACGGCATAGCGGTATAACAGTAAAGCGGTGAATATAACAGTTGGGAGGACGGAAAAATGCATATCGATTTGCTTCGCAGCGGCAGCAAATCTCTGCCGCAGCAGATCAGCGACACGCTGGCCCAGCGGATTACTTCCGGGCTGCTGCAGCCGGGCTTCCGCCTGCCTTCTGTCAGAGGTCTGGCAGCTACGCTGAAGGTAAGCCAGGTCACCGTGAGCAAGGCCTACGCCGACCTGGAGAAGAAGGGACATCTTATATGCAGCCAGGGCAAGGGCTGCTTTGTCGCGGAGCATGAGCGGAGCAGGCCCGGTAACGGTGCAGACTGGCGGGACGGGTACGAAGATTATTTACCGCGCGCCCAGCTCTGGCGCAATTTCGGCTACTCTGAGGTGGAGTATCCGTTCCATCTTGCAGCGATTCACGGCGAACTTCTTCCGTTGGAGCCGATTGGTACAACTTTGGCTGAACTGGTAACAGGCCAGCCCGAACTGATGGCATCCTACGGTAATTTCCAGGGCGACCCGGAGCTGCGGGAAATCATGCGCAGGCATTTGCAGCCGCGCGGCATCCGCCTCAGCGCCGATGATCTGATGATTACCAGCGGAACACAACAGGGAATCGATCTGGTGACACGGACGTTTGTCGGTCCCGGAGATACCGTCTACCTGGAAGCTCCGAGTTATACCGGCGCGATTGACGTATTCGCCGGAAGAGGGGCAGAGATGATTTTTGTACCGATGGATCATGAAGGGATGCGTGTAGATGTGCTGACCAGGCTATGCGATGCGAGGCCGCCCAAACTGATCTATACGAACCCGACGTTTCAGAATCCGAGCGGTGTCACGATGAGCATGGCAAGAAGACAGCGGCTGCTGGAGCTTGCCCGCAGCTACCGCTGTCTCATTGTAGAGGATGATCCGTTCAGTGACCTCTATTTCCGCACGCCTCCACCCCCTCCGATCAAATCGATGGATGAGGACGGGCATGTGGTATATATGAAAAGCTTCAGCAAAGTTATTGCCCCGGGCTTCCGGATTGCCTGTGTTGCAGCCGAGGGCAATATCCTGTCCAGGCTGATTGCCGCCAAGTCGGCCAGTGATCTGGGCAGTCCGCTGCTGACGCAAGGTGCGGTGCTTCCGTTCATTGCCCGCAAGTACGAGGACTATGCCCGTACGCTCCGTGCTGCCCTGCGGAGGCGCATGGAGAAGGCCGCCGGGCTGCTGAAGCAGTACGCCCCGCCGGGCGTGACCTGGGTGCTGCCCGAAGGGGGTCTGAACCTTTGGCTGCAGCTTCCTTCCGCCTCCGGCATTGCACAGCTGCATGAGCTGGCGGAGCAGGAGGGCATTTCTTTTCTTCCCGGCGATGTGTGTTACGCCGGGGATCTGCCCTCACGGCATATCCGCCTGTGCTATTCGCAAATGACAGAAGCCGAGATGGAGCGGGGACTGCGGCTGTTCCTGATCCTCCTGGACAAGCACCTCCGCTCATTGAATCAATAACTGCTCTTCAGGCTCTGCCGGAGGGTTTTGAGCTGGCGGCCGACATGCTGCGGGAACAGCTGCAGCGGAACCTCGCCTCCGCCTGCGGCCTGCAGCGTTTTGTAGATATCCACCTGGCCCCAGCCGTAATATTTGTCCTGGCCGGGATCACCAAGATCCACAGCATTGGAGGTCATCAGCGCCATCACTTCTTTATTCGTCAGAGCCGGGTTCAGGGAGCGGACCAGTCCGGCCAGCGCCGCCACATGCGGGCTGGCCATGGAGGTGCCGGACAGCGCCGCATACTGGCTATCGGGGTAGGTGCTGGCGATGCTCTCCCCGGGAGCGGCAACATCAATATAGTCGCCGTAATTGGAAAAGGAGGCTTTTTCGCCATTGGCGCTGGTCGCTGCGACGGCAAGGACCTCCGGATAAGCGGCAGGGTACCCCGGACGCTCAGTGTTGTCATTCCCGGCAGCGGATACAACCACTACATCGCGGTCGTAGGCGTATTTAATCGCATCATGCAGGAACTGTGAATCGGCATAATTGCCCAGACTGAGGTTAATGACTTTGGCGCCTTTGTCAGCCGCCCAGATGATCCCTTCGGCAACGGAGTAGGTGGTTCCTGCCCCCGAGTTGTCGAGCGCTTTTACCGGAAGGATCTTGTTGTACCAGCTGATGCCGGCCACACCTTCCCCGTTATTGGTCAGTGCACCGATAATTCCGGCAACATGGGTGCCGTGGCCTACGTCATCATTAGGCGGCGAGGTGTTCGTAATCGCATTATATCCGGCAAGCAGCTGGCCTTTGAGGTCAGGATGATTGGCCTGCACACCGGTATCCACCACTGCTACAATGACCTCTTTGCTGCCTTTGGACAGATTCCAGCCCTGTTCGGTTTCGATAGCCGGCAGATTCCATTGGTAAGTGGAGAACAGCAGATCATTTGGTGTAATTACTGCAGCCCCGGTATTTTCGTCCGCGGTATCATTGGTTAAATACATATAGTGGGGTTCAGTATATTGCGGGTGCCACTTCTGGTCAAAATAAGCTTTCAGCTGTGTGTAATTCATCTTCCCGGAGCGGAAAATGTAGGCGTAGCCCAGCTTGCGCGGCTCCTTGGAGCGGATATCGGCGGCGATGGTCTGCAGCTGCCCTGCGGTGGGATGGCCGTTTTTGAAGCGGACGACGATCTCATTTTCGTAATAATGGCTGGCATTCTCATTATCGTGGCCGGTCTTGACGGTAAGCTCCTTCAGGGTATCGGCATGAATGGATTCCACCCGGTATTTTCCTTCCTTCGGATAGGGGATCAGCCGCAGGTTTTTGAGCTGATGCTCGGCCACCCGGTCGAGAATCCTCTGATTAATCAGGGCAATGACACCATAATGTCCCTCCCGGTCGCGCTGGGCTGTGAAATAATATTTTTTATTTCCGATGATAAAGGAAGGAGATTCATAGCTCTGATGCCTCTGGATGGCCGTTTTTGCGGTGTTCAGGTACTTCAGCAGCCTTTTATTCTCCTGGTCGCTTCCTTCGGGAAAAGATGACTTGAACGTGCTGGACTGCTTCGTGCGGAAATCAATCCACATCAGCATGGCAATATGTCCGTGTCCCTGCTGCAGCTGTTTGGCATATGCTGAAATATCCTCGGGCGTTTTGCCGTCCGTCTCGGATAACATGGTCCGCAGATGCTTGCTGACATCTGTTCTGTTCAGACGGTCGGTGGAGCTGACATCCTGGGTAAGGGCTGTTTTTTTAATTGTTTTTTCCTGCTGCGGGTTCGGTACGGAGGCTTGTCTCAGCGCAGGGCCCCCATCCGGCCGAAGTGTGTACGTGAACACGGCTATAGTAAAAGCGGCGGTGATCAAACCGGCTATCATTGCATTTTTGCGTGACATATTTTCCGCTCCTTTATGGCATGGTATAGCTGTAGGTTTAGGAGAGAGCGCAGGTTTTATGCATTTCAGAAAAGGATACCGTCGTCCAAGGTTTTATGTTAATATCAGAAAGTAAGTGCTTACGATGTAAAAGCACTTGGAAATGCCTCGCTGTGATTGTATGGATTACAACTACAAGAGCTAGGACTAATAAGGGGGAGCAATCGCCATGTCAGCAGCCAATGTGCAGAAATTGTGTGAAACGACGAGAGAAAAGCTTAAATCCGTAATCGGAAAAATGGAAATATTCCTGAATCAGCATGCGCTGCCGCAGCTGGTCACGGAGGAAGATGAGGAAACGCTGCTCTTTTATCAGGGCTTTTTGTCCGATCTCCGCCATTTGCTGGTGTTCTCGGAAATGTCATATGAGAAACTTGGGGTTGCCCTGCGCCGTGCCACTTTTGATGATGCGTTTGCGCAAAAAGCCCTTTATAACGTATACCACTTTGGTGTAAACAACTTCTTTTATCCCAAAAATGAAAGTTATTCGGAAGACGGACGTTATGCCTACACGGGCCAGGATGCGATCCGTTTCCGCAAAAAGCCGGTCCGCCCGGCACGGGACATTATTTTGGATATTACCAAGGTTTATGAAGAACTGCGGGATGACCTCAGTTATTATGAGAATGACTATCTGACCGAAAAACGCATGCAGAATCAGGTATAATCTGAGTTAAGCTGCTCCGTTTCCAGAAGATCGCATTTGCCGTTTAGTTAGGGCAGGTGCGGTCTTTTTTTTGCTTATCACCCCCAAGGGAGCTGTGAAGATGAATTGGAAACCCTTGTGCAGCATAGGGTGCGCTTACAGCGGACATAATGAAGCCGAGGTGATAACTATGACAACCGCAAAAACGCTTGTGAAATGCAGTGTGAGCAACTGTCATTATTGGGGAGAACAGAACTTGTGCCGTGCAGACGAAATACTCATCGAGATCGACAAGCATTCGGGTAACGCCTTCAAGGAAGAATATGCCGAAGAAATGACTGAGCGGGGCCATCACGATTATGCCGGTAATTCCTCCGCTACCTGTTGTCTGACGTTCAAGCCTAACGATTAGGAGGACGCGCCATGGACAAGCAAAGTGATGACTCCAATCTGGACCGCTATCAGCGCAGAAAAATTGTCCTGCGTCCACGCCGTGTAGATTACCCCCGCCGGGACAAAGCGCATAATGAGGAATACGCCGCTGAAATCAGCCCGCTGCCCAGTCATGTGCACAGGGGACAAATCAATGGGGCAGAAGCTAATACGGAAACAGGAACCAGCACTGAAAGCCGCTCTATTGGTTATGTAGGCTTAGGCTTTGGAGTAGTTTCTTTGTTTATCTGGTCGATTATTATGGGACCCATTGCTGCAGTCCTTGGCTATTATGCATATGCCAGAGGGCAAAAAACAGCCGGTGCCTGGGCCATGGGACTGGGGATTGTCTCCACACTCAGCTATTTTGTCATGATTCCATTTGCCCGCTAGAAGCCTTAACAACCGTAAATCCAGATTCAAAACAGGCTTTCAGACCTATCTATGCAGGTCTGAAGTCTGTTTTTGCGTGTCCGTATATAGCAATTGCTCTGAAAAAATTGTAAAATAAAGGCGTATTTTAAATTTTAATTGGTGATGAATTGAACTTGGGTCCAAACATTCCCCGCAGTCACGACCAATAACCCCAAAATCAAATGTCAAGATCAGTTCACTATAAACATATAAAAACAACCTCTGAAAGAAGGAATGCTCAGCATGGTGATCAACCCCGCAGCTGGAGCCGGGACCGGGCAGCTGAAATGGATTAATCTGCGAAGTTCCACCCAAGTTAACAACGGGACGGATAACGCAAAACCGGAAGTGACAGGAAGCTCATCGGCAGAATTTGCCGCACTCCTGCAGGAGCTGGCGCTCCAGAATGCCAGCGGAAACCCTGGCAGCTCATCAGCTTCGCTTGACAGCTCTGCCCTAAGCGGACTGTTGTGGCAGCAGCTTGGAGGGATGGAGGAAGCCTACAACGCCATTTCCGGGGAAATAACGGAGACCATACCTACGGATTATGAAGAGCTGATTCAAAGTGCCAGCGCGAAATACGGAGTTCCCGTTGACCTGATCAAGGCCGTAATCGACACGGAATCTTCCTTTAATCCCAATGTTGTTTCTTCAGCCGGAGCCAAAGGGCTCATGCAGCTGATGGATGGAACAGCGAATGGATTGGGCGTATCCGATCCCTTTGATCCGGCGCAGAGCATCGACGGCGGAGTGCGTTATCTGTCTTATCAGCTGAAACGGTATAATGGGCAGGAGAACATGGCGCTTGCCGCATACAATGCGGGTCCCGGACGGGTGAACAAGCTGGGAGTAAGCACTGATCTGGAGCTGCTCGCCAATCTGTCGCAGCTTCCGGAAGAAACACAGGCCTATATCAGCAAAATAGAACGCGCCCGCGCCAAATACGCGGTATAATAAAAAGGATCAAACGGGTATACCCTTTAACCACAGAGGTGGCAGAGGACCGTTTGGTCCTTTTTCGCCATTTGGGATGAAGCAGGAGGATTCCCGCAGAAATGAACAAGCAGAAGACGCAAAGGAGACTTCCGATATATGCTTTATTGGGATTACGCTGCTGCTGCCCCGCCGTATGATGAGGTCGTGCAGACGGTGGAACAAATTATGAGGCTGCATTATGCCAACCCTTCTTCCCTGCACCGTGCCGGGATGGAAGCAGAGCGGCTCATCACACGCGCACGGGAGGTATGTGCAGCCGCGCTTGCTGTACAGCCTCACGAAATTTTGTTTACCTCGGGAGCCACCGAGAGCAATAACCTGGCCATCAAAGGCGCCGCCCTGCAGTATCAGGGAAGAGGAAGGCATATTGTGACAACACAGTTGGAGCATCCGTCGGTATATGAGAGCTGCCGGCAGCTGCGCGAGCTGGGCTGGGAGGTAACTTTTGTCGCGCCTAGGGGCACTGGAATTGTGGACCCGGCGGATATAGCCGCTGCCATCCGGCCGGATACCGTGCTTGTGAGTGTCATGCATGTCAATAATGAGATTGGAACGGTGCAGCCGCTGCGGGAAATTGGCCAAGGCATCAAAGCGGTGAACCGCCGGACGCTGTTTCATGTCGATGGAGTGCAGGGTTATGGCAAACTGGAGACAAGGCTGAAGGAGTGGCAGGCCGAGCTGTATAGCCTGTCGCCGCACAAAATCCGTGGTCCGCGCGGCACAGGGATACTGGTGGTCCGGGAAGGAACCGCATTGTTCCCGCTGCTGACGGGAGGCTCCCATGAAAATGGAAACCGTGCCGGAACCGAAAATGTAGCGGGAATTGTCGCTTCCGCCAAGGCCGTTCGCATGAGCGGTGAACGGCGGGAGGAATTGGTAAGACAGCTGATTCCGCTCCGCAACCGGCTGCTGCATTGTATTGCGGCCATGCCGGAGCTTGTCCTGAACAGCCGGGAGGACGGCGCACCTCATATTGTCCATTTCTCCTACCCTGGCATGAAGGGGGAAGTGCTGGCGCGGAAGCTGGAGGAGCTGGGGATGACGGTCTCGACCCGCTCCGCGTGTTCTTCGCGGCTTGCTGAACCGAGCCGGGTCCTGCTGTCGATGGGCAGAGACGTCCAAGCGGCTCTGGGCGGCATCCGGATCAGTCTGGGGGACATTCATACCGAAGCGGATGTAGCTCTGCTTGAACAAGCCCTGCTGGCTGCTGTACAGTCATTGAAGAAAGCTGAAGGAGGCATGAAATAACGAATGAAAGAGATAGAGAACGGGCTCGCAGCCGGATCTGGGCCAGGCACCACAAGAAGCATCGAATATGCAGACATGCTGCTGCTGCGGTTCGGAGAGTTTACTTTAAAGGGGAAAAACCGTTCCCGGTTTGAGAAAACAGTGCTGCGCCATGTGAAGGAAATGGTCAGGCCCTTTCCCAAGGTGAGCTTAAGCAAGGAGTTCGGCCGCATTTACGTGCAGTTGAACGGGGAGCCTGCGGAGGAGCTGGCCGGTGTGCTGCGCAATGTTTTCGGCATTGCTTCGATAAGTCCCGTTAAGGTTTCGCTTTCGGACTTTGATGATATTTTATCGGTCAGCCGGAACTTCCTCCGCATAGCAGCCCCGCCGGCCGGCACAACCTTCAAGGTGAATGTGCGCCGGGTATGGAAAGGTTTCCCTTATGGCTCGATCGAAATGAACAAGCTGATCTCTACTCCGCTGCTTCAGAGCTATCCGGGGCTGCTTGTGGATGTGAAGTCGCCGCAGATGGAACTTAAGATTGAAATCCGCGAGGGGCACACGTACATTTTCTGTGAAAATATCGCCGGTGTCGGGGGTTTTCCGCTCGGTACCAACGGCAAAGCCATGCTGCTGCTGAGCGGCGGCATTGACAGCCCGGTAGCGGGCTGGTCATCCATGCGCCGGGGACTTGAAGTGGAGTGTGTCCATTTCTACAGTTTTCCCTATACCAGCGAGCTGGCCAGGCAAAAGGTCGTGGATCTGACCCGGGTATTGTCCCGGTATGCCGGCGTCATCAGACTGCATCTCGTTCCGTTTACTGAAGTGCAGACCTCTTTTACAGGAATTGGGCAGGATAACCTGATTATTACCCTGATGCGCCGGGCCATGCTGAAGATTGCCACGCGGCTGGCTGAGCGGGAAGGGGCACTGGCCCTCGTTACAGGCGAAAGTCTGGGTCAGGTTGCCAGCCAGACGCTGTCCAGCATGAACGTCATTGGCCGTGTGACTCCGCTTCCGCTGCTGCGGCCCCTCGTGATGATGGACAAGAGCGAAATCGTGGAGCTCTCCAAAACGGTCGGCACCTACGACCTTTCCATCCTCCCATACGAGGATTGCTGCACGCTGTTTGTCCCGAAATCGCCAACTACGAATCCTAACCTGCGGATTGTGGACAAGATCGAAGCGACCCTTCCTGGTTACAGTGCTCTGCTGGATGCGGCGGTCGCCGGTACGGAGACGGTCACCATAACCCCATACGGGGATGAGAAGCCCAGCGATGTGGTACCCGCGCAAGCCGGGCTGCAGGAAGAATGGTTCTAACCTTGCGAAATCTTTTTTTCATCCGCCGGCCCGTCTGCCGGTATGTGCTGCTTTTTGGTGGTCCCGGACCCGTTTCCAGTGCCCTGCCACCAGGATTCCGCCAATCACCAGAATAATAAAAAGAATGCGCAGCAGCGGATGCTCCTCCACAAAAGGGGCAATCCGCTTTTCTTCTGTAATCATGCCGGAAGCGGTCAGCCCAAGCACGGCGGAGCCGATATAGATGATCCAGGGATACCGGCCCATCAGCTTGATGAACAGGGTGCTGCCCCAGACTACGATCGGCACGCTGATCAGCAGTCCCAGCACAACCAGTGCAATATTGTGGTTGGCAGCTCCGGCTATCGCAATCACATTATCCAGCCCCATGGCCGCATCAGCGATGATAATCGTACGTACCGCCGACCATAACGTCCCGCCTGCCTGAATGTTGGGCCCTCCGCTGTCTCCGGTCAGCAGCTTATAGGCGATCAGAATCAGCAGCAGGCCGCCGAATAACAGCAGCCAGGGAATCTTCAGCAGCCAAACGACCAGAATAGTGGCAATAATCCGCAGTACCACAGCCCCGCCTGTGCCCAGCAGGATTGCTTTTTTCTGTGTCCGCCCCTGTAAGTTCCGCGCAGCCAGGCCAATGACAATGGCATTGTCGCCAGCCAGAATCAGATCCAGAAAGATAATATTCAGCAGCGGCAATATGAAATCCAGAACGGATGTGTTCAAGAGTGGGTCACTCCTATTAGCGTTTTCTGAACGGTATAGTGTTGTATACGCAAAAAAAGCGCCGGACATTCCCTCCCCTTGGAAAAAAGCCACTGACTGTAGCATAGCTTGCCCTGCTTGGACATACATGTAAATACATGCAGTTCGGGGAGGCTGAAGTCCATGGAATCTTTATTGCTGCTTGGTGAGATCCTGATGATCAATCTGGTTTTGAGCGGAGATAACGCAATGGTCATTGCAATGGCCAGTAAAAACCTGCCGGAGCATCACCGCAGGATGGCGGTCTGGTGGGGAGCCGCCGGTGCTGTCGGTCTGCGCTGCCTGCTCACCTTTGCCGCAGTGCTGCTGCTTAAGGTCCCCTATATTGAAGCCGGCGGGGGAATACTGCTGCTATGGATCGCGTTCAAGCTGCTGCTGGAGGAAGAAGAGGATATCCGGGTGGAAGAGAGCTCTACCGTATGGAAATCCGTGCGCACCATTCTGCTCGCTGACTTTATTATGAGCCTGGATAATGTGCTGGCCATCGCAGGTGTTGCCAAGGGCGATCTCGCTCTGGTTGTAATCGGTATTGCCCTAAGCATTCCGATCGTGGTGTGGGGCAGCGGAATCATTGTGAGCTGGCTGCACCGGCTTCCCGTCCTGACCTATATTGGCGCCTATATCCTCGCCTACACGGCGGGGGATATGCTGCTTCAGGACGCCAAGTTTGGTGCGGTGATTTCCTTCCTGCTGCCTTCCCTTCATTCGCTGCTGCCGCTGCTGCTTGGAATCATCGTGGTTTTGTCGGGCGTATTCAAGCGCAGGCCTTTATCGGCAAAATAAAATCCGGCAAAAAATGGAGGCTGAACCAGAGCTGCAGCAGCTTTGGCCCAGCCTCTTTGGCATGGCTGCCGAAAACAAAGAAGAATGATGGTGTTTTATTTGTTTTTCAGATAAAATATAGAGAGAATCCTGTCATGTGCTTATGTGGTTCAGTGACGGGGCTGAGCGAAAAGACGTGAATTTTTGAAGGGATGAGTGACATATGTCTTCCAAAAACGATGCGAAACTGGGTATATTTATCCTCGCCGCCGGCATAGTGATTCTGTTCGGAAAGCTGGGGGTGTTCGGATTTCTCGGACGGGCGTTGTGGCCGCTTGTGATTCTGGTACCCGGCCTGTTCCTGCATGTGCTTTTCTTCAGCCGCCGGGCTCCGGCATCGGTGCTGCTGCCCGCCGGGATTCTGACCGTATACGGACTGCTTCTGGGCTTGTGCAATACCTGGGGCTGGGGACTAATGTCTCATCTGTGGCCGCTGCTGCTGCTGGGCATCGCTGTCGGACTATACGAATATTCACTCTATTCCCCGGGGCGAAACGGCGGACTTACCACAACAGCCGTCATTCTGGGCCTGCTTAGCGTTGTGCTGCTGGTCTTCAGCATGCTTGGAACGGGAGCGCTCTATGTACTGGGGGCTATACTGATTGCAGCAGGAGCTTGGCTGATCTTCGGACGCGGCAAACCGGGGGGCCGCAAGAAGTGGAACGGAGGCTGGTAAGCCAGCCATTCCGTATGTAATTTAACCAAAAGTGGTCCGGAAGTTTGCCCGAATGCAACTTTAGCAAAATTCAACGGAGCTGGAAAACGTTTTTTCATAAAAAGACTTGCTTTTCATAGTGCTTTCACTATAATATTAAGGATATGTTGAAGCGTCGGCTTTCTGCCTGGCGCTTCTTTTGTGAGACTGCCGCGACAAGCTATAAATTTAAACATTTTTAATTTGATAAATGAGAGGATTTGGATACAAATCATGCATTCAAGAAAAGATATCCGCAATATTGCGATCATTGCCCACGTTGACCATGGCAAGACAACACTCGTCGATCAGCTTCTGCAGCAGTCCGGGATTTTCAGTGCGCACGAGCACCTTCAAGAACGGGCCATGGACTCGAACGATCTGGAGCGGGAACGCGGAATTACCATCCTAGCCAAAAATACAGCTATTACCTATAAAGAGTTCCTGATTAACATTGTAGATACCCCGGGACACGCCGACTTCGGCGGTGAAGTGGAACGCATCATGAAGATGGTTGACGGTGTACTGCTGGTTGTTGATGCTTATGAAGGCTGCATGCCGCAAACGAAATTCGTTCTGCGCAAAGCGCTGGAGCAGCACTTGACACCTATCGTTGTCGTGAACAAGATTGACCGTCCTGCAGCCCGTCCGAAGGAAGTTATTGATGAAGTGCTGGACCTGTTCATTGAGCTGGAAGCCAGTGATGACCAGCTGGAATTCCCGGTTGTGTATGCTTCCGCATTGAACGGCACTTCCAGCATGGACCCTGAGAAGCAGGACGATAACATGCTTGCCCTTTATGAAACCATTACCGAGCATATCCCTGCTCCAACTGAAAAAGTGGACGAGCCGCTGCAGTTCCTTGTTACTTTGATGGACTATAACGAATACCTGGGACGCATCGCGATCGGACGTGTGAACCGCGGTGTGATCAAGCAAGGCCAATCCGTTACCGTCATCATGCGTGACGGCAAAAGCAAAACAGCCCGCATTGAGAAGCTTTTTGGCTTCCAGGGCCTGAAGCGGGTGGAAACCGAGGAAGCGGGCGCGGGAGACATCGTGGCGATTGCCGGGATCAAGGATATCAACATCGGTGAAACGATTGCTGATCCGCAGAATCCTGAAGCGCTGCCTGTTCTGAAGATTGATGAGCCGACGATGCAAATGACGTTCCTCGTGAACAACAGTCCGTTTGCCGGCAAAGAAGGTAAATGGGTAACTTCCCGCAAACTGCGTGAACGCCTCTTCAAAGAACTGGAAACCGATGTGAGCTTGCGTGTGCTGGAAACAGACAGCCCTGACGCATTCATCGTGTCCGGACGCGGTGAGCTTCACCTGGGGATTCTGATTGAGAATATGCGCCGTGAAGGCTACGAAATGCAGGTATCCAAGCCAGAGGTTATCGTTAAGGAAATCGATGGTGTCAAAATGGAGCCGCTTGAGCGTCTGATGATTGATATTCCGGAAGAAAGCATGGGCGCCGTAATGGAGAGCCTGGGTACCCGCAAAGCGGAAATGGTCAACATGATCAATCACGGGACCGGACAGGTGCGTCTGGAGTTCCTGATCCCGGCACGCGGCCTGATCGGTTACAACACGTACTTCCTGACGCTGACACGCGGCTATGGTGTAATGAACCACGCCTTTGACAGCTACGCTCCTCTGATTGGCGGACAGGTTGGCGGACGCCATCAAGGCGTGCTGGTATCGAGCGAGACCGGAACAACCACATTCTACGGCATGATGGGTGTTGAAGACCGCGGTATCCTCTTCCTGGAGCCAGGTACTGAAATTTACGAAGGTATGATCGTAGGCGAGCATACCCGCGATAATGACATTATCGTCAACATCTGCAAGGAAAAAGCGCTGACTAACGTCCGCTCTGCGACGAAGGATGAAACTGTAAAGATGAAGACGCCCCGCCTGTTCTCACTGGAGGGTGCGCTTGAGTACCTGAACGATGATGAATATTGCGAAATCACGCCTAAATCTGTCCGTTTGCGTAAAAAAATCCTGAACAAGGGCGAACGCGAACGTGTAGAAAAGCAGCGCAAAGCGGCGCAAGCCAGCCAAGCCTAAGTTTCTGGGTGCAGGGATGTTTTCTTTTGGAGCATAAACCGATTCTATGCTCATATAAGCCGCCGGATGATATCCGGCGGCTGTTCTTTTTTGCCTGAGGCGGATATCTCAAATTCTAAGGATTAATTGCGGTATAATGTCCCGGCGGATGATATAATGTAAGCGAACTTATTCCCGGAGGGAGTGACGAGCTGTGCAGAACTGGTTCGCAGAGCATCCTATTGTGGCTTATATTGTCATTTTTATTTTGCTGACTTATGTGTACAACCGTGTTTTCCGAGTGAATCAAAAGCTGCCGATCGGCAAGGAGATTGTCCTCTATGTAATGATGGCGCTCGGCTCCGGAATGCTGCTTATCTTCCAGCATGACAAGCTGCCGATTATTCAATGCCTGCTGGTGGCTGTTGGCCTTATGCTGCTGGTGAGAGTCCGCTACATGGTGGAGGCCCGGCAGAAACGCAAGGCGGCGGCAGCGGGCAAACGGCAGTAACCGCAACTTTTGCAGCTTGATTTCGTCTAATAGAGAGAGCAATCCATCTAATACCAGTTGAAAACGAAAAGGACTTATTCCATTATGAGTACAAGTAAAGGCAGTTTGCCGCCAAGATCCGGCGGGAACCAGAGAAATGGCAGACCGCAGCCGAACAGCGCGGCCAGAACCGTACAGAAGAAGAAACAAGTCAAGAAACGCGGAGCATTGGCGAGAACGGGGAAAATGGTATTAACCCTTCTGATCATTGCCATTCTGGCCGTGCTGGGATATGCAGGGTATCTGTATTGGAAGTTTGATCATGGAAGCTTTGGCGTGGATAAGCCGGTTCAGGCTGGCCATTCCGCTGCAGAGAAGCCCATCACCATGCTGCTCTTGGGGACGGACAACCGGCCCAAACATCGATCCAATCTGACAGATGTCATTATGGTTGCGGCCCTCAATCCCACAACCCAGTCCGCTACAGTGGTCTCACTTCCCCGTGACACATATGTGGAGCTTAGCGGATACAAGAAGACCAAAATCAATGAATTTTACGCCCGCTTCAAGAGCAAGGAGAAGACTTCAGGTATTCTTGCCGAGGACGAAATGAAGACGATGATGGGCAAGTATCTGGATATCGACGTAGATTATGCGACCGTGCTTGATTTTCAGGGCTTCCGTGATGTTGTGGATGAACTGGGCGGCGTAGATGTTAATATCAGTGAGAATATGTGCTATACCGATAGTGTGGATGGTACGGATATCAACCTGACCAAGGGCCCGGCCCGGCTGGATGGCGATGATGCCCTCGATTATGTGCGCTACCGCAAGTCGAACTGCAGGCCCAAGACGAAGGCGTCCGATGACTTTGACCGCAACAAACGCCAGAATGAAGTGCTGAATTCATTAGTCGGACAGATGCAGTCCCTGGGCGGCGTTCTGAAGATTGGCAAAGTGCTGGATGCGTTGGATGACAACATGAAGACGGATATCGAAAATGCGCAGATCAAAAATATTATCTCTGCCTATTGGAAAATATCCAAGGAGAATATTGAATTCAAGCCGGTGACCGGAACCTGGCGCAGTCCATATGTATATATTAATGATAAAGAGCTTGAGGCTGCGAAGCAGAGCCTGCATGACCGGATTGCGGGTGCTGCACCCGGCGGCACGGCTGCTTCCCAAAATTGAATGCAAGTTCGGGCATGTGCTATAATATAATAAATTGAATGCATTCAAGCGTCATAGGGGGCCTGTACTTATGTCCGAAGCCGTTGCACAGCTTAATGAAACCCTGCTAACCATGCTGCAGTCAGAGACTTTTGTTCTGCTGAACACTGTGGATGCGGAATCCGGCGGGCCTACGTCCACCGCTATTTCCTGGATCTATGCAGTGAGCCCTTCTATAGTGCGTCTTGCGGTGGACCACCGCTCCAGACTTGTGAACAATATGAAGGTGAATCCGCTCGTGACCATAACGGTCTTTGGCGAGGGAACCGTACATGCGATTAACGGGCACGCTTTGGTGAGGCAGGACCCGCTGCCCGATGTTCCGTTCAAAATGTGCTGTTTTGATGTTGAAATTGAAGCGGTCCGCAATGCGCTGTTCTATGGCGCTCAGCTGGAGTCCGCCCAAAATATGCTAAGGTATACGATGCACGTGCGGCTGAGAAGCTGGACGGACAGGTGTTTGCTGCCATGCAAAAAGCCCAGTGATGATCTCACTAGGCTTTTTTTAACAATAAGGATGTATTTTTCTTCTATCCAATCATCCTTATTCGCGGGAACGGATGCCTTTTGAAGAATGGCTTAGCCGTTGCTGCATAGCCAGAGGTTCTGGTTACTGGTTGCCCCGAGGCATGGTATCCCCCGGAAGCTGTGGTATAATGCGGCCGATAATGTCGGCCATCTCGGAGGCGAAACCGGATACCGGGTTCCCTTTGCTGATGTGGCGTCCCATTTCAGCAAGTCTGCTGGAGATATCCATGTCGGCGGTGACAAGCGCTTTTACACCTCTCGGGTCCTTGCGGATGGCTTCAGCCACAGAATATTTGATGTTTCCTACCCGGGACCGGGTAAGTGTTCCGTCAACATCAATACCAACTACGGCAACGTTATTCATGACCACACAGTGAGCGCCCTTTACACCGGGAACTCTGCTGGCCAATTGCTCAAAATGGTCTTTGAGCGCAACATCGCTTACATCTCGAGCGTCATAAGGGTGTCCGGGCTGTGATTGGGGCACAAGGCCTGCATCACGTCCATCTGCCAAATTCCGCACTTCGCGGTTCCCCTGGCTGCTCAAAGCTTTTGCCGATTGTTTATCCTGAGGAGAGGGTGATGACGCTTTATTAGCGATACCGCAGCTTGTCAGCAGCAGCAGTACCAGCAACAGACACATTGATTTTCTCATATGTGCGTACTCCTTTCAGCCAATGGATCAGGTTTTATCTTAGCTTGCCCTTGCTGAGTGGAGTTATGTATGATCAATCAAACCAGGCGCTGTGGAGGGGATAACATGAAAAAGATATTTGTACTAGACACCAACGTGCTTCTGCACGACCCCAATTCGATTTTTGCTTTCAAGGAGCATGAAGTTATCATTCCGGCTGTAGTCCTGGAAGAAATCGACTCCAAGAAGCGTAATGCCGATGAAATCGGCCGCAACGCCCGCACCGTGTCGCGCTTATTAGACGGACTTCGTGAACTGGGCCACCTGCATAGCGGTGTGGGACTCGAGCATGGAGGCACGCTGAAGGTAGAGCTTAACCACCGCAGCTTCGTTAAGGTACAGGAAATGTTCGGTGAAGTGTCCAATGACAACCGGATTTTGGCTGTCGCGCTTAATTATCTTCATGAGGAGAATGATAAGGCAGAACCGAGACCTGTGGTACTCGTGAGTAAAGATGTGCTCGTCCGCATCAAGGCGGATGTGCTTGGCATTACACCGGAGGATTATCTGTCTGACCGCACCGGTGATTTGAACGAGCTGTACGCAGGGTATCAGTCGCTGATGGTACATCCTTCGCTGATTGATGAATATTACAGCCACCGTTTTTTATCCGTCAAACAATTGGCCTTGTCTTACCCGCTGTACCCGCATGAGTTCGTTATCATGAAGGATGAGATCGGCACCGGCAAGTCGGCTCTGCTCAAGGTGAACAGCGACGCCTCCCGCCTGGAGCCGCTCTATCTCGGAAATGATGCGGTATGGGGAATCAGTGCCCGCAACGCCCAGCAGCGGATGGCGCTGGAACTGCTGCTGAATGATGATATTCCGCTGGTGACCATCACCGGCAAAGCGGGAACGGGCAAAACCTTGCTGGCCCTGGCTGCCGGACTGTTCAAGGTGGAAGACGAGCATAAGTACAAGAAACTGCTGATCGCCCGTCCGGTCGTTCCGATGGGGAAGGATATCGGGTACCTGCCGGGTGAGAAGGACGAGAAGCTGCGTCCATGGATGCAGCCGATTTATGATAATCTGGAATTTCTGTTCGATACGAAAAAGTCCGGCGATATCGATAAAATCTTGATGGGGCTGGGCAGCATTCAGGTGGAGGCCCTCACCTATATCCGCGGACGTTCGATCCCGTCGCAATTCATCATCATCGATGAGGCCCAGAACCTGTCCCGCCATGAGGTGAAGACCATTGTCTCCCGGGCCGGGGAAGGCAGTAAAGTGATCCTCATGGGCGACCCGGAGCAAATTGACCATCCTTATCTCGATGCCGCAAGCAACGGGCTCAGCTACATCGTGGAGAAGTTCAAGCAGCAGGGCATCAGCGGCCACATCACCCTTGAAAAGGGCGAGCGTTCGCACCTGGCCCAGCTGGCCGCCGATCTGCTGTAGTTGCAGGCTTGCCTTATAGAGCCAGATCCACCCGTGTAGATACAACCGGCCGGCTCAGCCGCTCTAGCATAGCTAATCCAGAACGGTCGCTCCAGCATAGGTGTTCCAGCACAGCGCTCTAACTCAGTCGCTAAACTTAGTCGTAACTAGAACCAAGGTTAGTGTGATTGCACTAAGTACAACAGAATGAGGGAGAAATAGCTGTCTCAACGAAATCTGCTGTATTTCGTGCAACAGATTTTAAGAAATACGCCCTCTTTGGGTTAAATCCGGGAAATCTAGTGTACAAAGTGCAATAGAAATCAAAATGGGGCAGATTTTTGCAAATTTGAGTGTACAAAGTGCAATAGATTGCTGGCGGCATATCCCAGTATATAAGTTGTATGTTGGTTTGCAGGCTATCTCAAGCCTGCAGGCGATCTGGTTTACCGCAAACAGCCGGGAGAGCACTCCCGGCTGTTTCTTTTGCCGCCCCCAAGGAACGGCGAGGGGGGATAATCAGGGGAGCCGTTAGCGGAGAGAGCGGAATTGGTCTGGAGAAGCGGCAGCGTTCGCCTTTGTCCCCGGATTTCTACCGTTATATCCAATCCAAAAAATCCGGGGACAACAGCGATCGGAAGAATAATCCGCACGCGCAGCGTCCAGGCTCTCCAGCAGAATCAATAGCCGTCGCCGTTCACACCTATATAATAGAAAGAAAACGTTTTCAACCCGGCAGACAAGCGGAGAAGCTTCTGGTAAAATGGGGAAGACGAGTTATAGGCGGGAGGAGAAAAACGTGCTGAGAAGGAGAAACTACTGGCTGCTGTTTGCTATTTTATTGCTGTCGCTGACAAGCCTGTCCCCCAGCATGGAGCTGGATACCCGGGAAGATACCCATCCGCTGAAGCAGCAGCTGAATCAATCGGAGCGTCCCGCTTCCGGGGATAAAGACAGGATTCAAAGTCTGAATATCCGGGTGTCCCTAAGCAATGAGGAATTTAATGAACTGCAGCGGATCAGCAACAACTACAGCTTGTCCAGCGGAACCCAAGTCAACCTAAGCAATGTGGACAGTGGTGAGGCAGACGGGGTTTTGAAGCAAGACCTTACGATTGGCAACAGTCCGGATATTGTAATGACCGATGGCCGGAGCATCACGGATTTGGCTACACAGGGTTACTTGCTTCCGGTTGATATTTACCAGAGTGTTCCAGGAAGTGCTCCGCTAACAACACTGATCCCGCAAATGCAGTGGAATGGCTATAACTGGGGGGTTCCTCTTGATATTGACCCCTATGTGCTTGTATATTCGCCTCAGCATCTCTCGGAACTGGGAATCGCAGGATTGCCCAGAAGCCTGGAGCAGTGGAATGCGCTGCTTAAGGTCATCCGGGAGCATCCGGATAAGCGGCAATATTTACTGGCGATGGATACCCGTAATCCCTATGGATATTCCGCTGTTCTGGAGAGCATGGGCGGCAGCCTGCAGTCTGTTAATCCGGCTCTGCTGGAATGGACGAAATACGCGGGCAGCCATTTCTATCTCACCAGTAATACGAATACAGAGATATGGGATAAGCTGCAGGATGGCACAATAGCAGTTGCCGCTCTTCCATTGTCGGAATGGCAGCTGCACGGGAATTCATCACTGGCTGCCGCAGCACCGCTCACCGACAGCAGCGGGCTAAGGTATGAGGCAATACACAGCCGTTTCTTTGCTCTTCCGGCACAGTCCGGCAATCCGGAGGCCGCTGTCCAATGGCTTGCCTATGTCACTTCAAGCTCTGCACAGCTGGAATGGCTGAAGAATACGGGGCGGCTTCCGGCGCTGGATGAGCTGTACCGTTCCGGGCTGCCGGAGAGTGTGAAGCTGCCTTTTGACACCGCGCTGCTCTTCACTGACGAAGCTGACCTTGAGCATGAATCGGCAGGCGGCTGGACGGAACTCTCGGCGGCAGTGACACAGCTGTTGACAGGCAAGCTTGACCCGGCGGGCTACACCGCAGCGGTGGCTGAAGCCTTAGAATGACAGAGAGAGCTTCACATGCAGTACACCGTCCGCACTGCTTACCTCGGTAGCACGCAGGAAGGATACGATTTTTTCCGGATAAAAACCAAGGTCAAATTCTTCCTCCAGCGCTTTGCGGGTAGTATCCGGGAGCTCCAGCCCATTGAACAACACATGATCTACATGGAACATCAGCCCGTTGACCGGTTCCTCCTGGATCGTATAATGTCCGGTCAGCGTCATCGATAATCCTCCGCTTTTGCCGGAGGCTGTGACTTCATTGTTATTGAAGTGAAAGGCGAAATCCTGAAACAAAGGGTTTTGCGACACCAGAAACTCGTTCAAATCCTCTTCCTTCAAAGCCAGATGATACGTCATGCCTTTACGGGTCAGGATGCCGTCACGGCTCTGCACGAACTGCGGCAGGTGCTTCATGGCGGATGACAGGGCTTTGAAATAGGTTTTGACTTCATGAATCCCGATATTTTCCCAATACTTCGTGAATTCCTCTAATAAGGCGCTCATTCTTGCCGGATCACTGCTGGATTGAATGCCGCTTTCAATATCTTCATTCAGGATGGCCATCCGGGCCTTCTGCTCCTCCAACACGGCTTTAAGCTCTGCAAGCTCCTGTGAGCTGCGCTGCGCTGCAGTAAGGGTCGCTTTCAGCTTTTTATACTCTTCTTCATATTGAGACAGGATATCTTGGTCCCGTCCGATCACAATCTCATAATAATCATACAAGGCCAGCAGTCTGCTAATGCTTTTGGCCGAGAGCACGGCTGCCAGGAGTCCATCTCTTTCTCCCATATAATAAGACCGGATGATGGCACCGGCCCGTTCCTGTTGGTCTGTAATGGCATTTTTTTGAGCAGAGGCCCTTTTTTCCAGCATACTTGCCTGTTGTTCCAGTGCTTTTTGCTCAGAGCTGATCCGGCTGATCTCCTGTTCAATTTCTGCTGAGGATAGGGTTTGTTCCAGCAGCATGCGGGTTTCTTCGTTGTCAGGCATGTCTGGAGGAGCAGCCGTCAGGCCCGTACCGGGATCAGCGGACAAAAAGGCAGGGGGCGTCAGCGGCAGCACAGTGAAGCAGAGCAGGATCAGCAGCATAACAGGATAACGGCTTCGATTATTGCGGGGTTGCACCACTCCACCACCTTATAGGATCAGAATATGTATGTACTAATCTTATGATTAGCCCTGTTAAAATATCATACCCTCTTTTCTATCCGGGACCTAGTGTATTCGCACAAAAAAACGGAAGCGCTCCTTATGGAAGGAACAGCCTCCGTTTCCTGTTTGCAAAAAAAGAGCTTACAACGGCAGACCCATTTCAAAAATGGTCCAGTAGCTGAAGCCTGTAAATGTCAAAATCATATATCCCCAGAAAAGCAGGATGTAGGTCTTCTCCGTAAATTTCATATATCCCAGGATGACGAAAAAAGCGGTTTGCAAAAAGAAAAGCAGGGCCATTTCCTTCAAATCCCCGGCAAAAGCCATGAGTCCAATAACGAGCGTAAAAAAACCCAAGACACGAAACATGCGGTCCAAGAGAACATCCCCCTCCTGTAGTATCCGGCAATTCCTTATTTGAGCTTTATTATAACTGCTGAAACAAACGGTGTAAACGAATTCATTGAAAAAAAGTTGTGAATCGGAGATAAATATGATTTTTGTTATAGACTTTATGCATAGGAAAGAAAATGGAGAATTTATAGCATAACAAGTATGATGTTCCGTCAAAATGGAAATACAATTTAGTATCAAATAGATTCTATGAACTCTAATAGAGGCATAGAAATGGAGTAAGCAGCTTTTATCCTATTCACTATCCGGCGGAGCTGCCGGTTATGAAGATGGTTATTTCATGATGTTGTTAGGAGGGTTAGGCTTTATGACAGCCGTTAGACAGGACGCTTGGAGCGCAGAAGATGATTTGATATTGGCCGAAATAACGCTGCGTCATATCCGGGAAGGCAGCACACAGCTTGCTGCTTTTGAAGAGGTGGGTGAAAAAATCGGCAGAACCTCGGCGGCATGCGGATTTCGCTGGAACAGCTGTGTTCGCAAAAGCTATGAAGATGCAATCGGTATTGCCAAAAGTCAACGCCAAAAGCGGAGTTACTTGAAAAAGCAGCCTTCCGCCAGAGGCGCACAGGTTGCAGGTCTCATTCTCGGAGACATTGAAGAGGAATACAGCCGCAGCGAGGAGCTGGGTGAAAATTCATTGTCCATTGATGCCGTAATCCGGTTCTTGAGACAGTGGAAGGGCAGCTTTCAGGAAGCAGGCCGCCAGCTCAAAATGCTCGAAAGGGACCTGCGGGAGAAGGAAGATGAATTAACGGAGCTTAGACTGGAAAATGAAAGGTTATCCAAAGAGGTTAATCTTGCTCAGAGTGACTACCGTGTCGTCAATGACGATTACAAGGCGCTTATCCAAATCATGGACCGGGCGCGAAGGCTCGCTTTTCTTAATGAAGAAGAAGAGGAAATGAAGACCCGCTTCAAAATGGATGCAAACGGCAATCTGGAACGGATTGAATAAACTCACATGCTTCGTCAAATCCCGCACGCAGTGGCTTATGGCCCGTGTTTGCGGGTTTTTTGTATTTACAGGACCGGTTTTGCTTTTGCCGGAGAACGAAGGATATAATTAGGAAAATTGCGAAAAGGCGGCAGGTGTCAGCATGAAAATCGATATTATTGGCGCAGGTTCCCTTGGGCTTCTGCTGGCCGGGAAGCTTATTCACGCCGGAGCAGAGGTCAGACTGTGGTGCCGGAGTGACGAACAGGCGGGGGAATTATCCCGGCAGGGCATCACCATAAGCTATGAGGACGGAAGCCTTCCTCTTCATCTTGCGGGCAGCAGCTTTCGGGCAGGCTCTATAGACAAATTTGCAGAAACCGTAATCCGGGTCCCGGGAGACTGGACGGCGATTATGCTTAAACAGAATGCTTTTCACAATACATTGCCCAAGATTCTTGCCCCTCTTCGGGATGCCAGACTCTATGCAGTTTGTTTTCAGAATGGCAATGGCCATCTGGAGCTGCTCCAGGAGCTCTTACCGCAGGCTTCAGTCTGGGCGGCAGTGACCACGGAAGCGGCCAAGAGAAAATCATTAACAGAGATTATTCATGCAGGGACCGGGGAAACCTTTATAGGAAAAAGAAGAAACATAAATCCAGCAAAAGGAGGATTGGAGGAGGAAACAGCGGCAATTAGTTTGACTAAGGCACTTGTTGCAGCAGGATTCCGCGCATTGATGTCGAAAGAAGTGGATACCATGATTTACCGGAAGCTGCTATTCAATGCTGTGATCAACCCGCTTACAGCGATCTGGCGTATTCAGAACGGCGAGCTGACGGCCTCCGGGGAACGTATACAGTTAATGAAGGAACTGTACCGCGAGGCTGCGAGCGTATATGATGCCTGCGGCATTGCATATGACGCTGATGCGTGGGAAGGCATACTGGAGGTTTGCCGGGCGACCTCGGGCAACACTTCATCGATGCTGGCCGATGTTCTTGCTTCAAGAGCAACGGAAATTCGCTGGATTAACGGGAGCATTGTGGCGATGGCGGATAGAGCTGGTATCGCGGCCCCTTTACACCGCTGGATTTGCCGGTTGGTAGAAGGCATGAATGTGAAGGAGAGGTGAGGCTGTTTGGAATTGCTGCGGAATTCGTTCATTTCATTAAGCGTTATTCCGGTTGTTCCTTTTTTAATTGTATATTTCATAGGGGTAGGTCTCAGAAAAGAAAAGAGAAATACCTTGTTGCTCGCTATGGATGTTACGACTGTATTTTTATTTTTTTCCGTGTCGGCCTTGTTCAATACCATTTTCAAAATGGATTTCGGGTTTTATCTTATACTACTTATTGTATTAATATCCGCTGGACTGATTGGAGGCGCCCAGAATCGCCTCAAAGGCAATGTGGACGGAAAACGGTTATTTCGGGCTGTTTGGAGGCTGTCATTCTTTTTTATGGGAACGATGTACGTGCTGTTTATGGTCGTAGGCCTTGTCCATTACATATCACAAGCCATGTAATGTTCCATTGCTCCGGTAAAGCGTCAATGTCACAAAATTTTTAACTTTTAAAAAAAATGTGTTTTCAGAAAATATTGCTCTAGATTTTTTTGACCACTGGTTGTATAATCATAAACCATATACCACATTCTATTTAGGGGGAACTGCTAGATGAAGAAGAGTAAAAGTCTATTACTCATGATTGCATTGGTTCTCGTGATCGGCACAGTGCTTGCTGGCTGCGGCGGAAACAATGCAAACAACGGCAACGCTGCGGCGACTAACGCGCCAGGCAATGAAGGCAGCAAGAACACAGGCACCGCAACCGGTGACGAGAAATTGGCCGCTGACCAAACACTTAGAGTCAACCTGACTTCAGAACCACCTACATTTGATCCGGCGCAAGCTCAAGACAGCCAGGCAAATACTGTTTTGAAAACGATGTATGAAGGTTTGACCCGAATGAATGACGAAACTGGTCAAGCTGAGCCCGGCATTGCTGAGAAATGGGACATTTCCGCTGACGGTCTGGTATATACCTTCCACCTGCGTGATGCACAGTGGAGCAATGGCGACCCAGTAGAAGCAGCAGATTTCGTTCGCGGATGGAAAATCGTGCTCGACCCTAACACAAATCCTACTGCACCTTACGCTTATCAGTTGTACTACCTGAAAAATGCCGAAGAATATTACACTAAAAAAGTTACAGATTTCAGCCAAGTTGGCGTAAAAGCCGTTGACGCAAAAACTCTTGAAGTTACGCTGAAATCACCAACACCTTACTTCCTCGGATTGCTGTCCTTCTATACTTATTACCCTGTACACAAATCCATTGAGGGTAATCCGAAGTGGGCAACCAACAAAGACACAATGATCACCAACGGTGCATTCACACTGACTGAATGGACCACTGGTCAAGCCATTCAAGTGACTAAAAACGAAAAATATTGGGACGCAGCTTCCATTAAACTTAGCAAAATCGACTTCTCCATTGTTAACAGTGGCGCAACTGAATTGCTGAGCTATAAAAACGGCGAGCTTGATCGTGCCGGTAACCCTAATGGTGAAATTCCATCAGAGCAACTTCCTATTGTCAAAAAAGAGCTTCCTAATGAGTTTGTTTCCAAAGGTATCGCAGCGACTTATTACTATTATTTCAACACTACCGAAAAACCTTTCAGCAACGTTAAGATTCGTAAAGCACTAACTATGGCAATTAACCGCCAAGCCCTGATCGATAACATTACTTTGGGCGGCCAGCTTCCTGCCTTTGGTTTAGTGCCTCCGGGTATTGCTGGAGTTGACGGTGAGTACCGTAATACTATTAAAGACAGCTACTTCACAGAAGATGTAGAACAAGCAAAAACATTGCTTGCCGAAGGTCTGAAAGAAGAAGGTCTGACTGCTCTTCCTCCAGTTGATTTGAGCTACAACACAAGTGAAAACCACAAGAAGATTGCTCTGGCAATTGCTGATATGTGGAAAAATAATCTTGGCATTACTGTGAACACTGTGAACCAAGAGTGGGCTGTATTTATCGATAACCGTCAAAGCCAGAACTACCAGATCGCCCGTGCCGGCTGGACAGCGGATTACAATGATCCGATGACCTTCCTGGATATGTTTGTAACAGGCGGCGGTAACAATGATGCCGGCTATGCCAACCCTGAGTATGACAAACTGATTGCTGATGCAAAAACAAACTCTGACCTGGCTAAACGCCAAGAAGACTTTGCAGCAGCTGAAAAAATGCTGATTCAGGACGATATGGTTATCATGCCGATTTACTACTACACAAACAACTCCCTGACTAAAGAATACCTCAAAGGTGTAACTCTTGACTTCAGTGGTGCTGTTGACTTCACTCGCGGCTATCTGCTTGAGCACTAAGAATTAATTTTAAGCATCCCAATTAAATAGATAGTCATCTGAAGGTAGCTGTACACTTCGGGATATATATGTGGAATTCCATATATATCCCTTTTTTTGTATTTGCGGCTTTTTGTTAATGTTTTCACAAGTTTACAAAATTAGAAAATAGACAAATCGCCGTTTTTTGAATAAAATTCAATTGTATGTCTACAAAAAATTGCCAGGGGAGGTGTTGATGGGGATGGTTCGTTATGTTGCCAATAAGTTTTTCTATATGCTTGTATCGCTGTTTGTGCTTGTTTCAGCGACTTTTTTTCTGATGAAAGCTATTCCGGGGGACCCGTTTACTTCCGAGAAAAAAGTTCCGCCGGAAATTAAAGCGCGTTTATACGAGCAATATGGTTTGGACAAGCCGCTCTATCATCAGTATTTTAAGTATTTAGGTGAGATTGCCCAAGGAGATCTGGGTGTATCCATGAAACGCCTGAATCAGGATGTAACGCATTTGATCGGACAGACCTTTTCAGCGTCCTTGAAGCTGGGAGTTGTCGCAATTATCGTGTCGGTTATTGTCGGGGTCATTCTCGGCATGCTGGCGGCACTCTATCACCGCAAATTTATTGATAGCGCCGCGATGGTGCTGGCGGTGTTGGGGATTGCGGTTCCGAGCTTTGTTGTCGCGTCTTTGCTGCAGTATGTGTTCGCTTATAAGTTTCATTTGTTTCCGGTTTCAGGGTTTAAGGGCCCCATGTATTATTTCCTTCCGGTAGCAGCGCTCTCGGCACAGCCGATAGCCTTTATTGCACGTCTGACCCGCTCCAGTATGCTTGAGGTGCTGCACGCAGATTATATTAAGACGGCTAAGGCTAAAGGACTAAGCTGGTTTGCTATTTTGAGCCGTCATGTTCTCCGCAACGGGATTTTGCCGATTGTAACTTACATGGGACCTATGACAGCTAACATCGTTACTGGTTCAGTAGTTATTGAGCAGATTTTTGGTATCGGTGGTATCGGTAAGCAGTTTGTGGAAGCCATCGGTGTCCGTGATTATACCGTCATAATGGGGATTACTATTTTTTATGGTATTCTGCTCATGGTGGCCCGTTTTATTACAGACATAGCTTATGTACTTATAGATCCGCGGATCAAACTAACTGGAGGAAAGGAGGGCTAAAGATTGGCATCTGACAAAAATATGGGTTCGCTGGATGTGAACCTGAAACCGGAAGATTTTCAGAAAATCGGTATTGATGAGAAGCAGGCGGAGGTTATTCAGCGTGAAAGTCTTTCTGCTTGGAGGGATTCCTGGCAGCGGCTGCGCCAAAATAAAATGGCAATGACTGCATTGATTGTTCTTGGATTGATCGTTCTGGCTTCGCTGATTGGTCCGTTGTTCTCAAAATATAATTACTACTCCAACGATTTGCTCAGCACCAATAAACCTCCTTCATCCGACCATTGGTTTGGCACTGATGATCTGGGCCGTGATATCTTTGTCCGTACATGGTATGGAGCACGCATCTCACTGATTGTTGGTTTGGCGGCAGCGGCAATCGACTTGTTCATCGGCGTTATCTATGGCGGTATTATGGGCTTCTTTGGCGGCCGTGTAGATAATGTCATGAATAAAATATCGGAAATTTTGTATTCCATTCCTTACTTGCTGGTGGTTATCCTGCTGCTGGTAGTTATGGAACCAAGCTTGGGGACGATCATTCTGGCGCTGACCATTACAGGCTGGATTACCATGTCCTGGATTGTCCGTGGTGAAATTATGCAGCTCAAGAACCGTGAGTTTGTTCTGGCTTCGCGCTCCATGGGTGCCGGCTCCAAAAGACTCTTGTTCCGTCACCTGCTGCCAAATGCTGTAGGACCTATTATCGTAACGATTACTTTGTCCGTACCAAATGCCATTTTTGCTGAAGCGTTCCTGAGCTTCCTCGGTCTTGGGGTACAGGCTCCAATCGCTTCACTGGGTTCGATGATCAATGATTCACTGACTGGCTGGCTTTATTATCCGTGGCGCTTCCTGTTCCCGGCTATCCTGATAAGCTTGACCATGCTTTCCTTTAACATTTTTGGTGATGGTCTACGTGATGCACTGGATCCTAAGCTGAAGAAATAGGAGGTGAATATTGATGGAACCCATTCTGCAAGTCAAAGATCTGCATGTTTCCTTTTTTGTAAAAGGCGGAGAAGTACAAGCTGTCCGTGGGATGAATTTTGAAGTAGGCAAAGGTGAAACAGTAGCCATCGTCGGTGAATCCGGCAGCGGCAAAAGTGTGACCGCACAATCGATTATGCGGCTGATTCCTTCGCCTCCTTCCAAAGTGAAAAAAGGCGAGATTATTTTTCAGGGACAGAATCTGCTGGACAAAAGCATGAAGCAAATGGAAAGTATTCGCGGCAAAGATATTGGCATGATCTTTCAAGATCCGATGACTTCTTTGAACCCAACGATCAAGGTGGGCAAACAGATAACCGAAGTTTTGATCAAACATCAGAAAATGTCAGCGGCCGAAGCGAAAGAGCGTGGTGTTGAGATGCTTAAGCTAGTTGGCATCAAAAATGCGGAGGCTCGCTTTAACCAATATCCCCACGAATTCTCCGGCGGGATGCGCCAGCGTGTAATGATCGCCATTGCCCTGGCCTGCCGCCCGGCCCTGCTGATCGCAGATGAGCCGACAACAGCGCTTGACGTAACGATTCAGGCGCAGATCATGGAAGTTATGCAAGATATGCAGCAAAAGCTGGGGACCTCCATCATTCTGATTACACATGATCTCGGCGTTGTTGCCGGCATGTGTGACCGGGTCATCGTCATGTATGCTGGTGAAGTGGTGGAAACGGGTACCAGATGGGAAATCTTTAAGAATCCGCAGCATCCGTATACCAAAGGATTGCTGCGGTCGATGCCGCGTCTGGACCAAAAGAAGGGCGAGCCGCTGATTCCGATCATCGGTACTCCCCGGATCTGATCAAACCGCCGGTCGGCTGTCCGTTCACGGCACGCTGCAGTGAAGCGATGCATGTCTGCGAACAAATCGATCCCGGTGCAACAGAATTCAGCGAAACGCATATGGCGCGCTGCTGGAATCTGCATTCGATGGCCAAGGAGGTGCAGTTCGTTTGAGTAAGAACCTGATTGAAGTTGAAGGTCTTAAGAAGTATTTTAATGTCGGCAAGGGAAAAGTTCTTAAGGCTGTTGATAATATTAATTTCACGATTCGCGAAGGCGAAACCCTCGGGATGGTAGGGGAATCCGGTTGCGGTAAAACCACTGCCGGCCGGACAGTGCTTCGTCTTTACGAACCTACTGCCGGAAGCGTGAAATATAATGGTACAGATATCTACAAATTGTCTGCGGGCAAAATGAAGGCTATGCGCCGTGATATGCAAATGATTTTCCAGGACCCGTATGCATCTCTAAATCCGCGGTTTACGGTTTCGGATATCATTGGTGAGGCGCTGGACATTCACGGAATGGCCGGAAGCCGTGCAGAGCGCAAAAAACGGATTGAAGAGCTGCTGGATATGGTTGGGCTCAACCATGACCATGCCACACGTTATCCGCATGAGTTCTCGGGCGGACAACGCCAGCGTATCGGGATTGCCCGTTCGCTCGCGGTGAATCCCAAATTCATCGTCTGCGATGAGCCGATCTCCGCACTGGACGTATCGATTCAGGCGCAGGTGGTCAATCTGCTGAAGGAATTGCAGGACCGTCTTGGACTGACTTATCTTTTTATTGCACATGACCTGTCCATGGTTAAGCATATCAGTGACCGTGTGGCCGTAATGTACCTCGGTAAAATGGTCGAGCTGGCCGAGAGCGAAGAATTGTATGCTAACCCGATTCATCCGTATACGAAGTCGCTGTTGTCGGCGATTCCGGTTCCGGATCCGGAGGTTGAAGCGAACAAGAAACGCATTCATCTGCATGATGAACTGGGTTCTCCGATTTATGCTGCAGGCGAAAAAACCAATGACAGCGACTATCAATTGGTCGAAGTTTCAAAAGGGCACTTCGTTGCCAAGCAATACGCATAAGCAGACCGTCAGGTCTGCAGTAATATCATATTTTAGCAAGCATCATTCAAGGCGGGAGCGTTCAGCTCTCGCCTATTATTTGAATATAAGGATGAATACACTTTTGGGATATTGAGGCATTGCGGGTTTCTTTGACGCCGCCCCTAACTTTGGATACAATCATAAAGAGTTTATCGGGCTTCATGATTACATATAGCAGTACATAGAACAGGAGGCAATTGCACATGAATGTAATACCCGAACCTCTCCCGGGCGGATCAGCACTCGCCCGCGACTATATACATCATTATGAAAAGGTAGGACATTTGTACGGTGGGGACTTCCGCAGTGCGGAGAGCAGAGCGGAACGTGCAGCATGGCTGGACAGCACTGAAGGGCTGCGGGCTGACCGTGCCGGGATTGCTGAGTGCTTACGGCAATATAATTTGAAGTGGAACCCCCATCCGGCAGTGATGGATTCTCTGGCGCTTCTGGAGCAGCAGGGTACGCTGGTTGTTACCGCCGGCCAGCAGAGCGGTTTGTTCACGGGTCCGCTTTTTGTCATATACAAGGCCATCACCACCATTCAGGCGGCAAAAGAAGCGGCCGCGCAGCTCGGACGGCCTGTCGTTCCCCTGTTTTGGATTGCCGGTGAGGATCATGACTGGGATGAGGTCAACCATACCTTTATCCTGAACCGCACAGGAGAGGTTACCAAGCTTAAGCTGGACAAAGCCGGGGACCTCCGGTCTTCCGTCAGCAGTATAAAGGTGGAGGAAGAGAGCTGGCAGCAGATCATTGAACAGCTGGATGGCTTGCTGCAGGACAGTGAATTCAAACCGCAAATTATGGAGGTTATCCGCGAATCTTCAGCTGCCGCAGGCAGCTTGAGTGAAGCTTTTGCCAAACTGATGGGCTCGCTGTTCGGCAGATTCGGCCTTATTCTGCTGGATTCGGCAGATCCTGAGCTGCGCAGGCTGGAAGCTCCTATGTTCCAAACGTTGATTGAACACAACGATGAGTTGGAGGCGGCCTATCAAGCTGCAGCAGGTGAGATTACAGACAGTGGCTATGAGCTTCAGGCTGCGGTTGCTGCCGGCAGCGCCAATCTGTTTTATATCCATGAAGGAACACGCCTGCTGCTGCATAAGGAGGAGGGGCGGTTCACAGACCGCAAGGGTACGGTTTCCTTTTCCCGTGAGGAACTGCTGGAGCAGCTGGAAGCCCGCCCTGAACAGTTCAGCAACAATGTGCTGACCAGACCGCTCATGCAGGATTATGTGCTGCCGGTACTGGCAACGGTGCTTGGGCAAGGTGAGCTCGCCTACTGGGCTATTCCACGGCTGGCGTTCAAAGTGGCCGGGGAGCAGATGCCGCTGATTTTACCGCGTATGTCGTTCACTGTTGTGGAAGGTACACTGCATAAGCACATGGACAAATATCAGCTTGTTTTTGGCGATGTTCTTCTGGGCCTGGACAGCAAAAGAAAAGAATGGCTCGCTGCTCAGGATGAGCTGGGGCTTGAACGGCGTTTTGAAGACACAAAGGCTGCTTTCTTAGCCATGTATGAACCGCTGATTGAACAGCTGGGCTCCATTCAGGCGGGACTGCTTAAATTGGGTGCAAACAACAAAGACAAGATTCTGGATCAGATTACATTTCTTCAGGCCAAGGCCCAGGATGCGATGGAGAAGCAGAATGAAGCTGCGCTCCGCCAGTGGGAGCGGATTGAACAGTCGCTGATGCCAATGGGCAAGCTACAGGAAAGAGTGTACAATGTAATGTTTTATCTGAACCGTTACGGCCCTGCGTGGCTGGATGAGCTGATGAAGATCCCTGCGGATTACAGCGGAACCCACCGCATCATTTATATGTAAACAAAGTATAACTTTCAGGAGGTATTATCATGAGTTCATTGTCGAAGGAAAACAGTATTGTAGCGGATATGTCGCTGGCCCCGGAAGGGCATCTCAAAATCGACTGGGTTCGCCAGCATATGCCGGTGCTGAACCGCATCCGTGAACAGTTCGAAGCGGAGCAGCCGTTCAAAGGCCTGAAAGTATCGATCACCCTTCACCTGGAAGCGAAAACAGCTTATCTGGCAAAGGTTGTTCAGGCAGGCGGGGCTGAGGTTACGATTACCGGCTCCAATCCCTTGTCTACTCAGGATGATGTATGTGCAGCGCTGGTTGAAGACGGCATTACCGTGTTCGCCAAATACAATCCGTCACCGGAAGAGTTCAAGGCGCTGAATATCAAGGCTCTGGAAAGTAAACCGGACCTGATCATTGATGACGGCGGTGATTTTGCCACGCTGCTGCATTCCGAGCGTCCGGACCTGATGGAGAACATCCGCGGCGGTGCCGAAGAGACCACTACCGGGATTATCCGGCTGAAAGCATTGCAGAAGCAGGGCATCCTGAAATTCCCGATGGTAGCCGTTAATGATGCCTACTGCAAGTATCTGTTCGACAACCGTTACGGGACAGGCCAGTCAGCATGGGACGGCATTGTCCGCACCACTAACCTGATTGTGGCCGGTAAAACCGTCGTTGTGGTTGGTTACGGCTGGTGCGGCAAAGGTGTGGCGATGCGGGCCAAAGGTCTTGGCGCCAATGTGATCGTTACCGAAGTGGACGCGATTAAAGCGGTGGAAGCCCACATGGATGGCTTCCATGTAATGCCGATGCTGGAAGCTGCAAAACGCGGCGATTTCTTCGTTACGGTGACAGGCAACCGTTATGTCATCCGCGGAGAGCATTATGATGTGATGAAGGATGGCGCGATTATGTGCAACGCCGGCCATTTTGACGTTGAAGTGAATAAGCCTGAACTGTCCGACAGATCGGTGTCCCAGCGTACCGTGCGCAAGAACATCGAAGAATATCAGCTGAAGGACGGACGCAAGCTGTATCTGCTCGCTGAAGGCCGTCTTGTGAACCTGGGGGCTGCTGACGGCCATCCGGCTGAAATTATGGATACGACCTTCGCGCTGCAGGCCCTTTCGCTTAAATATGTGAATGACAATTACAAGACCATCGGCGTCAAGGTTGAGAATGTGCCGTACGATCTCGACGAACAGGTAGCTCGCTTCAAGCTGGAGAGCCTGGGAATTTCCATTGACAGCCTGACTCCGGCACAGGTCGAATATCTCGACAGCTGGAATCTGAACGATTAACCCATAGAACTGAAGCAAGGTGTCCGGGCCATGTGAATGGTTCGGGCACCTTTTTTTATATTGGGGTCCCCGCAAAGTACCTGAATCAGCTTCCTTGCAATGGCCTCACTTTGTGGGGTTATTTTGTGCTGACTTGACAAACAGGAAAATATTACTTTTCTTCGAAAAAAGGTTTTTGATTTTTAATGGCGAATCTATTATGCTTAGGTGGTGTAAAGTGGGGCAAAGTGGGGAATCGGTAATTAGGGGTGGGGAATAATCATGTTTATGGGGGAATACCAGCATAGCATTGATGACAAAGGCCGTATCATTATCCCGGCCAAGTTCCGTGACATGCTCGGAACCTCCTTCGTAGCGACCCGCGGCCTCGACACTTGTCTTTTTGTTTATCCCATGGAAGAATGGGGAATCATGGAGCAAAAGCTCAAAAGCCTTTCACTGATGAAATCGGATGCCCGTGCCTTCAGCCGCTTTTTTTTCTCGGGGGCGACCGAATGTGTATGGGACAAGCAAGGCAGGGTTAATCTGCCGGGGAATTTGCGGCAATATGCCAAGCTGGACAAGGACTGTGTAATTCTGGGCGTTTCGAACCGGGTGGAAATCTGGAACAAGGAGCTGTGGGAACAGTACTTCGAACAGTCAGAGGAAACATTCAACGAGATTGCCGAGAAATTGGTGGATTTCAACTTCGATCTATAACACATACAATATTCGAATACTGCCCTGGAGGGATGCAGCTTGTTTCACCACATCACGGTGCTTAAGGAAGAAGCGACAGAAGGGCTGCACATCAAGAAGGATGGCATTTACGTGGACTGCACGCTCGGCGGAGCCGGACACAGCTCCCTGATTGCCGGGAGGCTCAGCGGCGAAGGCCGGCTGATCTGTCTGGATCAGGATGACTGGGCGCTGGAGAATGCAAGGGAGCGGCTCGCCGAATACGGGGAGAAGGTGGTTTTGGTCAAAACCAACTTCCGCGATCTGGAGCAAGTGCTGAAGAACCTCCCTTTTGTTCCGCAAAAGGACGGTGTGCCCCAAGTAGATGGCATTCTGTACGATCTTGGTGTATCCTCACCCCAGTTTGACGAAGGGGAACGGGGATTCAGCTATAATCATGATGCCCCGCTGGACATGCGGATGGATCAGTCAGCCCAGCTGACCGCAGCCGAAATTGTGAATACCTGGCCTGAACAGGAGATTGCCCGTGTGCTTTTCCAGTATGGGGAAGAGAAGTTCTCACGGCGGATTGCCCGCAAGATTGTAGAGCGGAGAGAAGAACACCCCGTGGAGAGCACGGGAGAATTGGCGGAGCTGATTAAGGAAGGTATTCCGGCAGCCGCGCGCAGAACGGGAGGACATCCCGCCAAACGGAGCTTTCAGGGTCTGCGGATTGCGGTGAACGATGAGCTTGGTGCTTTTGAGGAAGGGCTTCGTGCAGCGGTGCGCTGCCTGGCACCCGGAGGAAGAGTATCGGTTATCACCTTTCACTCGCTGGAGGACCGGATCTGCAAGCAGATTTTCAGCAGCTATTTAAGCAGATGCACGTGTCCGCCTGATTTTCCGTTTTGTGTATGCGGTGCGGAAGGCACCCTGAAGCTGATTAACCGCAAGCCGCTTGTGCCTTCAGAGGAAGAGCTGGAGCTGAACCCGCGCGCCCGTTCGGCGAAGCTGCGGATTGCAGAGAAATTGTAAATAACGATAAAGGAGAGTCAGAGATGGCCTATACCCGCGGCAACTTAGCAGTTCAACCCAAAAGAAAAGAAGAGGCAGACAGGCTTTACCGCGAGAAGACGAAAGTAGTCACGAGACGAATGGTGCTGCCGCTGCAGGAGAAGCTGCTGTACATGCTGACACTGGGCGTGTTCGTACTGGTGGCTGCCACCCTGATTTGGCGTTATGTGCATATTTACGATTTGAATCTGCAGGCGCAGAAGCTGGATGCCCAGATATCCTCAACCAAAAAGGATATTGCAACCTTTCAGATGGAGAAGCAGACGCTTGAACAGTCGGTGGCCCAGCGGGCTGCAGAGCTTGGATACACCAAGCCGTCTGAGGATTCAACCATCTATGTTCCCCTGAACAGCACAGCCACTAAAGGCGACCATTAATCAGCGATTGGCGGCAATCACAATAATTGAGTATGTGAGGTTGGTTTATGTTAAAAAGAATAAAACTTCGCACGCTGTTTATAGGAGGGTGTATTACCCTCTTTTTTCTTGTTTTAGTTGCCAGGGTATTCTGGGTTCAGGTGCTGAATGGCGAGTACTGGCAGGAGAAGGCCGCCGCGCAATGGGCCCATTCTGCGACGATCAAGGCGGTTCGCGGTGAGATTGAAGACCGCAACGGCAATGTGCTGGCCAGCGATGTCCCGGCGTATACCGTTGTCGTTAACCCTGAGGTCATTGCAGAACAGGGGATCGGACAGGAAGTGATCGATGGACTGCATGAGCTGCTGGGCAAGCCGGTGGACGAGCTTAAGAAATTAGTTGAAGCCAAGGATGAGAAGAGCGGCAAATATCTCAAAAACCGCGAGATCCGCAATGAAGGCTGGAAGATTAACAAGGAGCTTAAGGATAAAGTCGTTGCCTTTTATGAGGAATTGGGCAAGAAACATGATATCCGGGAGACCGGGGTCGGTGTCGTCACGGAGCAGAAGCGCTACTATCCCAAAGATACGCTAGCCGCACATATCCTGGGTTATACTGACAGAGACGGCAAGGCGATCATGGGGCTGGAGAAATATTTTGACAAGCAGCTCAAAGGTACCGACGGCAAGTTGTCCTATCAAAGTGACGGCAAGGGGATCAAGCTTCCTAACTCCCAGGATACCTACCAGCCTGTGGTGAACGGGAGCAATTTCAAGCTGACGATAGACAGCACGATTCAACACTATATTGAAGAAGCAATGAAAAAGGCTTATGACAAATACAGGCCCAAGACGATTAGTGTCATAGCTGCCGATCCGAATACGATGGAAATCCTCGGTTTGGCGAATATGCCTACCTTTAACCCGAATGAATTCTGGGATCCTAATCAGGATGCTGCAGGTTTTTATAATCACGCGATCAAATCCAGGTATGAACCGGGTTCAACTTTTAAGATTGTTACACTGGCTGGAGCCGTGGAGGAGAAGCTGTTCAATCCTGAGGAAAAATTTCAATCCGGTCAAATTTACATCAAGGGGTACAGTAAGCCGCTCCATGATATCAACAGAGTAGGCTGGGGTAGGATTAGTTTCCTTGATGGTGTGAAGCGCTCCAGCAACGTAGCCTTCGTTAAGCTCGGGTTTGAGATGCTTGGTCCGGAACGGCTGCTGCAGTATATCGATGATTTCGGCTTCAATGAAAAGACCGGAATTGACCTGCCGGGAGAAACTATTGGTATCGTCAATCCTGACCCGAACAGGTCTGTCGAAAATGCAACCCTGGCCTACGGCCACGGCAAGGTGCTGGTTACACCGATTCAGCAGTTGACGGCTGTGGCAGCCATCGCCAACGGCGGCAAACTGATGGTTCCGCATGTCGTCAAGGAGATTAGCGACCCTAATACCGGGAAGAAAACTGTTACCCAGCCTGAAGTGGTGCGCCAGGTCATTTCGAAGGAAAGCGCCCGGAAAACAGGGAGCTACCTGGAACAGGTGGTTGCGGACCAAGTCAAAGGAACCGGCCGCCATGCCTACATTGAAGGCTATCGTGTGGCGGGTAAGACCGGTACTGCGATTAAGGTCAACGGTACGGATTATGACCGGAACAAGGTGCTGTCTTCCTTTATCGGCTATGCGCCGGTAAATGATCCGAAGATTGCGGTGATCGTTATTATCGATGAGCCGCAGGACGGGGAAGGCGGGGGGGCGGTTGCTGCTCCGGTATTCCAGGAGATCGTATCTCAGGCGCTGCCTTATATGGGAGTGCCCAAGGCGAGTACGGAGACTGCCGACAGCACTTCCAAAACGGTTAAGGCTACCGCTCCCGCCCAACGCTCCGCACCGGATCTGACTGGCAAAACGATGCAGGCGGCCAGACAACTGCTGATTGATCAGGGCTTTGATTTTGAAGCGGTGGGCGAGGGTACAACCGTTGTCAGCCAATATCCTGAAAAAGGGACGCCACTGGCATCAGGACAGCGCATTTATCTGCTGAGCCAGCAGGGGGACAAGCCCGTGATCCCGGATTTGAAAGGGCAGTCGCTGCGGGACGCTCTGGAAGTCCTCAGTTTGCTCAAAGTGGGGATTGCAGTAGAGGGCGAAGGTTATGTGTCTGGGCAGGCCCAAGGACTCAAGAATGGCAAGACACTGGTTACACTCAAGCTCAATCCGGTAAATGAATACGGCGAAAACATTCCTGTTCCTACTGTGGAGGAAGAAAAGCCGGAAGAATAGAGCCTGCGGCATAGGCTTGTTCTAACCCCTGTTTGTCCTGAATAGTCATGAAGATAAGAGCTCATGTCTAGAGCAGCGAAAGAGGGGGAACGGAATGAAGGTTTCAAAAGTTGTCACTCGCCGGAGAATGCTGTGGACGCTGCTGGGACTGGCCGTGTTGTTCGGCTCTCTGGCCGTGCGGCTGGCCTATGTGCAGCTGTCCGAAGGCGAAAAACTGAGTGCCAAGGCAGAAAGCCAGTGGCGCCGCAATATTCCCTTTACCGCCAAACGCGGTGAAATCTTGGACCGGGAAGGGATTGCGCTCGCTTATAATATCAGCTCCCCGACGGTTTATGCAGTTCCGGTACAAGTGAAGGAAAAGGAAAAGACAGCACAGACTCTGGCTCCACTGCTCGGCATGAGCGAGATGAAGCTGATAACTTTGCTGTCCAAAAGTCAGTCATCGGTGAAGCTACAGCCCGGGGCCGCAAAATTACGATGGAGCTGGCCGCGAGCATCCGTGATTTGCAGCTGCCGGGCATCGTTGTGGCTGAGGATAACAAGCGGTTTTATCCCTACGGCGATCTGGCGGCCCATATTCTTGGCTTCACCGGTATCGACAATCAGGGCATTACCGGGGTAGAGAGCATATATGACAAGCTGCTGCAAGGCAGCGCCGGCGATATCTCGTATCTGTCTGATGCCGGGGGCAGGCTGATGCCCGGTTCTTCGGAAAAGTATTCAGCTCCCCAGGACGGCCTTAATCTGCAGCTGACGATAGACAAGCAGATTCAGTCCATTATGGAACGCGAGCTGGATCAGGCGATGGTGAAATATCAGGCTCAGGGCAGCTGGGCGATTGCGATGAACCCGAAGAATGGCGAGATTCTGGCGATGGCCAGCAGACCGGGGTATGAACCTGGGGCTTACAAGGAATATGACGCCGGGGTCTATAACCGCAACCTGCCGATCTGGATGACTTACGAACCGGGGTCCACCTTCAAAATTATTACTTTGGCCGCCGCGCTCCAGGAGGGCAAGGTGGATTTGCAGAATGATCACTTTTTTGATCCCGGCTATATAGAGGTGGGCGGAGCCAAGCTGCGCTGCTGGAAAAAGGGCGGGCATGGCAGCCAGACCTTCCTGCAAGTGGTGGAGAACTCCTGCAATCCGGGTTTTGTGGCGCTGGGACAGCGGCTGGGCAAAGATAGCTTGTTCAAATATATCCGTGATTTCGGTTTTGGCGCCAAGACCGGCATTGATCTGAACGGGGAGGCAAAGGGAATCCTGTTCAAGCCTGCACAGGTGGGACCGGTCGAGCTGGCGACTACTGCATTTGGGCAAGGGGTGTCTGTTACGCCGATTCAGCAGATAGCTGCGGTTTCGGCGGCCATTAACGGGGGAAGCTCTACACGCCGCATGTCGCCAAGGCCTGGATCCATCCGGATACCGGGGAGACTGTATCGGAGGTGAAGCCGGAGATGGTGCGTCAGGTCATCTCGGAGGAAACCTCGAAGAAGGTGCGTGCTGCCCTTGAGAGCGTGGTTGCCAAAGGCACAGGCCGGCCGGCTTTTATCGACGGCTACCGTGTGGGAGGCAAAACAGGGACGGCACAAAAGGTAATTAACGGCCGGTATTCTCCTACCGAACATATTGTATCGTTTATCGGCTTTGCACCGGCGGATGATCCGCAGATCGTAGTGTATACTGCAGTGGATAATCCGAAGGGCATTCAGTTCGGTGGCGTTGTGGCAGCTCCAATCGTGCAAAATATTCTGGAGGATTCCCTGCATTACCTGAAGGTCCCGGAACGTAAAGACCAGCTCCCCAAAACCTATAAATACGGTGAAACTCCCATTGTAACAGTTCCCGATCTTACAGGGGCCACAGTCCAGGATATTTACGAGGATCTGAATATGAACTTTACACTGGCGCGATCCGGAACAGGTAATACAGTAATCAACCAGGCGCCAAAAGCGGGTGCCAGAGTCGAACGCGGTTCGACCATCCGGATTTATATGGGTGCCGAAGATGGGAAATAATGTTGGATATCTTCTTTGAAGAGTGAGGGATGGCTATGAAAGTAAAGGAATGTGCTTCTTGTCTTGCAGCTTCGCGTCTATATGGGGATGGAGAAACGGAAATTACGGGCCTTCAGGCGGATTCACGCCGGGTCAAGCCCGGTGATTTGTTCATTTGCCTGCCGGGTTTTACGGTGGATGGGCATGATTTTGCCCCGCAGGCTGCCGCAAACGGCGCTTCTGCCCTTGTCTGTGAGCGCAGGCTTGATATTGATCTGCCGCAGATTGTGGTGGATGACTGCCGGTTCGCGATGGCTGTATTGTCGAATGCTTTTTTCGGCTCACCGAGCAGCCGGATGAGAATGATCGGCGTGACCGGCACGAACGGCAAAACGACAACTACCTATCTGATTGAGCGAATTATGCAGGATCAGAACATCAAGACGGGTCTGATCGGAACGATACAGATGCGCTATGACGGGCAGACCTTTCCTGCATCAGGGACCACACAGGAATCACTTGAGCTGCAGCGTACGCTTAGCGATATGGCCCAAAAAGGCGTACAGTGCTGTGTTATGGAAGTTTCCTCCCATGCGCTCCAGCAGGGGCGGGTGAAGGGGACAGATTACCGCACCGCTATATTTACCAATTTGACCCAGGATCATCTGGATTACCATCATACGATGGAGGAGTACCGCGCGGTCAAAGGGCTGTTTTTTTCCCGGCTCGGAAACGTAATTTCGCCCTGGAAAGAGGAGCGCAAATATGCCGTGCTGAACGCGGATGACGAGGCAAGCGCCTATTTTGCCGCACAAACTGCCGCAGAGGTCATTACATACGGCATCGACAGTCCTGCGAATGTCCGGGCTTCGCAAATTTCCATCACGTCTAAAGGAACTTTTTTCCATGTGGATACGTTTAAGGGAGAGACTGACATTTCACTGCGGATGGTCGGCAAATTCAATGTGTATAATGCGTTGGCTGCAATTACCGCAGCTCTGCTGGAGGATGTGCCGCTTGAAGAGATTAAGGCCAGCCTTGAATCCGTAGCCGGAGTGGCCGGACGTGTGGAGTCTGTTGACGAAGGCCAGGATTTTGCAGTAATCGTAGACTATGCCCATACCCCGGATGGATTGGAAAATGTGCTGCGGGCGGTTTGCGAGTTTGCCACCGGCAGGGTGCTTACCGTCTTCGGGTGCGGCGGGGACAGAGATACGACCAAACGTCCGCTGATGGGCAAAATTGCTGCAAAATACAGTGATCATGTCTTCGTGACTTCAGACAATCCGCGTACCGAAGATCCGCAGCTGATCCTGAAGGATATTGAAGCAGGTTTGCAGGAAGATGGAGTGGCCCAGGACCGCTATGACATGATTGTGGACCGCCGGGAAGCCATCAGAAAAGCTATTGAAATGGCAAGCCCCAGCGATGTAGTATTGATTGCGGGGAAAGGTCACGAGACCTATCAGCTGATCGGCGGAGTGGTTCATGATTTCGATGACCGCGTCGTCGCCAAAGAAGTTATAAGGGGCCGAAGCTATTGATTACAAGAACGCTGCGAAACATCGCTGCCATGTGCGGGGAGAGCTGTCCTCCGCTTATGATATGGATAAGAGCATTGCGGGAGTCGTTACCGACTCCCGCAAAATTACGCCTGCCTGTCTGTTCGTTCCGCTGATTGGAGATCATTTTGACGGACATGATTATAGTGCCGCCTCCTTGGCGGCAGGCGCCGCCGCCACCTTATGGCAGCGGGATAAGGGTGCAGCTCCTGAGAATGGCAGTGTGATCCTGGTGGATGACACGCTCACCGCGCTGCAGAAGCTGGCCTCCGCTTATTTAAGCCAAATCGCGCCGCAGGTGGTCGCCGTTACCGGCAGCAACGGAAAGACAACCACGAAGGATATGATTACAGCCTTGCTGGAGGGACAGTACAAGGTTCACAAAACCCAAGGGAATTTCAATAACCATATCGGTCTTCCGCTGACGATTCTCTCCATGAGCGGGGATGTTCAGATTGCGGTCCTGGAGATGGGGATGAGCTCGCGCGGCGAGATTGCTCTGCTGGCTGCTTTGGCGCCGCCCGATGTGGCTGTCATTACCAATGTAGGCGAATCCCATTTGCTGCAGCTGGGCTCCCGCAAGGAGATTGCCCGGGCCAAGCTGGAAATCGCCGGAGGATTGAAGCCGGGAGGTCTCCTGATTTATAACGGAGACGAACCGCTGCTCTCCGAGGTGATGGCGGAGCCTGCGTTCCGGGCTCCGGAGGGGATGAGAACCTTCCGCTTTGGCTTGTCTCCAGACAATGCCGACTACCCTACAGGGATGATGACGCATATGGGGGGGATGACCTTTACTTCCCACCTTCATGCGGAGCATGCCTTCACCTTGCCGCTTCCAGGGCGGCATAACGTGGTGAATGCTCTGGCAGCGCTGGCGGTTGCCCGCCACTACAGCATATCCGAGGACAGCATTGAGGAAGCCTTAAGCAGGCTTAAACTGACCGGTATGCGGATTGAAATGATGCAGGCGGCTTCAGGCCTTACCATGCTGAATGACGCCTATAATGCAAGTCCCACCTCGATGAGAGCAGCCATTGATGTGCTGCAGGCCATGAAATGCAGCGGCAAAAGAATCGCTGTGCTGGGGGACATGCTGGAACTTGGGCCGGATGAGGTGCTTTTCCATGAGGAGATCGGCCGTTACCTTGATCCTGCCCAGACAGATCTGGTGTTTACCTTTGGACCTCTTTCTGCGCACACCGCCCGGAAGGCGGAAGAACGGTTTGGTCCTGAGCGCGTGTTTGCTTTTACGGATAAGAAGGAGCTTACGGCAGCCCTGACCGGCCGGACCGATCCAAGGGATGTGGTGCTGTTCAAAGCTTCGCGGGGAATGCGCCTGGAGGAAGTGCTGCACAGCCTGAACGACCATTCTCAGGCGGAACCAAACTAATGGAGGGGGTGTACCCATGGATTATCAACTACTTCTGCTGACTATTGCTGTGTCCTTTATCCTTGCGGTCATTGCCGCTCCGCTCTTCATTCCGCTGCTGCGGAGGATGAAATTCGGACAGCAGGTCCGTGACGACGGACCACAAACCCATTTGAAAAAAGCCGGAACACCTACGATGGGCGGCATTATCATCATGGTGGCCTTCACATTGTCTTTTCTGAAATTTTCAGTCGTGAACTCTGACTTCTATGTTCTGCTGGTAGCCGCGCTAGGCTATGGGCTGATCGGCTTCCTGGACGACTATATCAAAATTGCGTTCAAGCGTTCCCTGGGGCTGACGCCGCGGCAGAAACTGCTGGGCCAGCTGCTGGTCGGAGCGGTGATGTGCGGACTGCTGATTAACGCGGGGCATAATACCGGCATCAGTATTCCGGGCACATCCATCAGCGTTGATTGGGGCGGCTGGTTTTACTATCCGTTTATTATTATCATGATGATGGCTGTAACAAATGCCGTGAATTTTACCGATGGTGTAGATGGGCTGCTGTCAGGCGTCAGTGCGATTGCGCTCGCTGCCTTTGCCGTGGTGGCGATGCAGGCTACCTCGATTGCGGCTGGCGTCTGTGCGGCGGCAATGATCGGTGCGGTCCTTGGCTTTCTGGTGTTCAATGCGCATCCGGCGAAGGTATTCATGGGCGATTTCGGTTCTTTCGGGATTGGCGGCGCTATAGGGGCGATTTCCATTGTCACCAAAAGCGAGCTGCTGTTTGTTGTAATCGGCGGTGTGTTCGTTATTGAAATGCTGTCTGTCGTACTGCAGGTCGCCTCGTTCAAAACACGCGGCAAACGCATTTTCCGCATGAGCCCGATCCATCATCATTTTGAGCTGGGCGGCTGGTCGGAATGGCGGGTAGTTGTCTCTTTCTGGGCGGTTAGCCTGGTGCTGGCGGCAGTTGGATTAATCTTGAGCAAGGGGTTGTAAAGAATGGAGCATCCAGATCAATACCGTGGTAAGGAAGTGGTCGTCCTGGGCCTAGCCAAAAGCGGCGTTCAGGTGGCCAAGGTGCTGCATGAGCGCGGCGCGGCCGTAACGGTTAACGACAAAAAGGAAAGAGATCAAAGTCCCGAAGCTTCCGAACTGGAATCTTTGGGAATTTCTGTTATATGCGGCGGTCATCCGGAGGGATTGATTCATCCGGGTGTGAGCCTTGTGGTTAAGAACCCGGGGATCCCCTATTCCGTGCCTCCCGTTCAAAAAGCGCTGGAACTGGGCATCGAGGTAGTGACGGAGGTGGAGGTAGCCTACCATCTGTGCGCGGCGCCAATGATCGGCATTACCGGTTCGAACGGCAAGACGACGACAACCACCTGGGTGGGCCGTATGCTGGACGCTGCGGGAATGCACCCTATCGTGGCCGGGAACATCGGCACACCCCTCTGCCAGGCCGCACAGGAGGCTCACGCAGACAACTGGATGGTTGTCGAGCTTAGCAGTTTTCAGCTAAAAGGCACAAAAGCGTTCCGCCCCAAGGTGGGCTGTCTGCTGAATGTGGCCGAGACTCATCTGGATTATCATGGCGGAATGGAGGATTACATAGCCTCCAAGGCCAAGCTGTTTGCCAATCAGGGGCCAAGCGATACTGCGGTGCTGAACTGGGATGATCCGGTCTGCCGGGAGCTGGTGCCTTATATCAAGGCAGGCATTCTTCCGTTCTCCATGACTGAGGAGCTGGTTCAGGGGGTCTTTGTCCGTCCGGCCTTTGTTCCGGATACTGAAGATGACCTTAAGCGGATGATTGTCTACCGGGATTATTCCGAGAGTGAGACGGAAATTGCCGCTGTGGATTCAATCGGCCTGCCGGGCCGCTTCAATGTGGAAAATGCGCTGGCGGCCTGCGGAATAGCCATCGCTGCGGGTGCAGACCCTGCCGGGCTGGCGGAAGTGCTGGCGAATTTCAGAGGTGTGGAGCACCGGCTGGAGTATGTGGCGGATAAGGCGGGGGCAGCTTATTACAACAACTCCAAAGCGACTAACTCCAAAGCGACCTCCATGGCGCTGGCCTCCTTCCGGAAGCCGGTGGTTCTGATTGCCGGCGGACTGGACCGCGGCTCTGACTATATGGAGCTGCTGCCTGTCCTCGGCGGCGTCAAAGCCCTAGTGGCGCTGGGGCAGACCAAGGACAAGCTGGCAGCCGTAGCGGGCATGGCAGGAGTAAAGCGCATTATCTCCGTCGATAATGGGGAGAGCGCCGCCGCCGTGCTGCAAGAAGCCGTGCGGGAGGCTTCCGCTCTGGCGGAAGCGGGAGATATCGTTCTCCTGTCTCCTGCCTGCGCCAGTTGGGATATGTTTACATCCTATGAGGAGCGCGGGCGTATTTTTAAAGAGGCGGTGCATAACCTTTAAGTAGGGGGTGGATAAGCCCCTACTACCGAGTCAAGAGGTGTGCTCCTGATGAACAAATCCCGTCATGCGCCCGATATCTGGATACTGATGGTTATTCTGTCCCTCCTGGCCATCGGCATGGTGATGGTCTACAGCGCAGGGTCCGTATTGGGCTTCCGCAATTATGGCGATTCGTTTTATTTTGTCAAAAGACAGCTTTTGTTCGCGGGGCTGGGACTTGGCGCAATGTTCGTCACCGCGAACACCGATTATCTGGTGCTGAAGAAGCTGGCCAGACCCGCGCTGATTGTCTGCTTCATTCTGCTTGTCCTGGTGCTGATTCCCGGCATCGGCGTTGTGCGCGGCGGAGCCCGCAGCTGGCTCGGCATCAGCTCCTTCGGGATTCAGCCCTCCGAATTCATGAAGATGGGGATGATTCTGTATCTCGCCAACTGGCTGGGCAAGGAGGATTATGATATCTCGGCCTTCACGCGGGGGCTGCTGCCTCCGCTGGCGCTGATCGGCTCTGCCTTTGCCCTGATCATGCTGCAGCCGGACCTGGGGACAGGCACCGTCATGTTTGGCGCCGCCCTGATGATGGTTTTTACAGCAGGGGCCCGGATGAAGCATCTGCTGTCCCTGGGCGCTCTGGGCGTGGCGGGTTTTGCAGCGCTGGTGGCGGCTGCACCTTACCGCCTGCAGCGGATTACGGCGTTTCTGGACCCCTGGTCCGACCCGCTGGGGGCGGGCTACCAGATTATCCAGTCGCTTTATGCGATTGGTCCGGGGGGACTTGGCGGACTGGGGCTCGGCATGAGCCGGCAAAAATACAGCTATGTGCCGGAGCCGCAGACCGATTTTATTTTTTCCATATTGGCTGAGGAGCTTGGGTTTATCGGAGGGCTGATCGTGCTGCTCCTGTTTCTGATCCTGATCTGGCGGGGCATGAAGGTGGCGATGAGCCTCCCGGACCGTTTCGGGAGCTATTTGGCGGTAGGCATCGTCTGTATGGTGGCTGTTCAGGTGGTCATCAACATCGGCGTCGTTATCGGCCTCATGCCGGTTACCGGCATCACGCTTCCGCTGATCAGCTATGGAGGCTCATCGCTGACATTGATGCTCACGGCACTCGGCATTTTACTCAACCTATCCCGTTATGCGAGGTGAAAGACATGCGTATCGTATTAAGCGGCGGCGGCACAGGGGGACATATCTATCCCGCTGTCGCCGTTGCCAGGCAGCTTCAGGCGGAAGACAAAGACCCGGCTTTCTTGTATATTGGCGGGAAGCGGGGTCTGGAGAGCAAGCTGGTTCCTAATGAAAATCTTCCATTCCAATCGATAGATATTACCGGCTTCCGCCGCAAGCTTTCCATGGACAATGTGAAGACGGTAATGCGTTTTCTGAAAGGGGTCAAAGCCTCCAAGGAAATGCTCCGGGAATTCAAGCCGGATGTCGTGATTGGCACAGGCGGTTATGTGTGCGGGCCGGTCGTGTATGCGGCCTCCAAGCTTGGCATTCCTACCCTGATTCATGAACAGAACGCGATTCCGGGGCTGACCAACCGTTTTCTCAGCCGTTACGCCGATACGGTTGCTGTCAGCTTTGAAGGAACAGAATCGGCTTTTCCCGGAGGCAAACATGTAATTTATACCGGCAATCCCCGGGCGACTACGGTGACTGCTGCGAACCCCCAGCGCGGCTTTGCTTCACTCGGGATTCCCGAGGGCAGCACAGTTGTGCTTATGGTAGGCGGCAGCGGCGGAGCCCGGGCTATTAATCAGGCGATGATTGAGATGGCCCCCTTTGTGGGTAAGGGTAATGGTGTCCACTATGTATATGTGACCGGTGAAGCTTATTTCGAAGAAACCCGCAAAGCGCTGCGTGAGAAGCTGGGCAGCGAGCCGAGCTGGCTGCATCTTCTTCCTTACGTCCACAATATGCCTGAGGTGCTGGCTTGCACCTCGCTTATCGTGAACCGGGCGGGCGCTTCTTTTCTTGCTGAAATTACAGCACTGGGCATTCCCTCCGTTCTTATCCCGTCCCCTGAACGTGACAAATAACCACCAGGAAGCAAATGCAAGGCAATTGGAACGTGAAGGAGCGGCAGTTGTGCTGCTTGAGAAGGATTTGAACGGTAAGTCCCTGATGGAAGCTGTCCAGAAGATTATCGGTGCGGAGCCTGTGCGCAGGCAGATGTCGGAAGCTTCCCGCCGCCTGGGCAAAAGGGATTCCGCTGCCCTTGTTGTGAGCGAGCTGCGCAGACTGGCGGCAAAACGGAAGCCGTAAGGAACGTCCTGTTCCTCCGGCTGGAGGGGTTTTCCTGCCCATTGCTCTTCACTGTCACACACCCGGGGCCACGAACATAGGATAATCCTATAATCGTGACAATCACCCAGAGCACTTCTTAGTCCATGCAATGCAGGACAGGAGAGCTTACCTGACCGTTCATTGATTCTTGTTCGGGAAGTGCCCAGTGGTGGGTGAGCGGTAATCTCGGAGGTGATACATTGGACAAATTGGTGATTGAGGGTGGAAATCCCCTGTCAGGCACCATACGTATCCATGGAGCAAAAAATGCGGCACTGCCGATTCTGGCGGCTAGCCTGCTGGCCGAAGGAGTTCACTCACTGCACAATGTGCCGAAACTGCTGGACATCGAAACTATGCTGAACATTCTGGAACGGCTGGGGTGCAGGTGTGCTCATGAAGAAGAGACAGTAACGATTGATACTTCGCCCTTGGGCACATCTCATGTTCCAGAGGATCTGATGCGGCAGATGAGATCCTCCATTTTTCTGATGGGACCGTTACTATCCAGATTCGGCGAGGTGACGATTTACCAGCCGGGAGGCTGTGCGATTGGCGAACGCAAGATCGATCTTCACCTGCAGGGGCTCAAACAGCTTGGCGCGGAGATTGAGGAGTCTAATGGGCGGATTTCCTGCAGGGCGGCCAGGCTGACGGGAAGCGAAGTTCATCTGGATTATCCGAGTGTCGGGGCGACAGAGAATATTATGATGGCCGCTGCCATGGCGGAAGGGACCACAACGATATCGGGCGCAGCGAGGGAACCGGAAATCCAGGATCTGCAGAATTTTCTGAACCAGATGGGTGCTCAGATCATCGGTGCGGGTACCGATACGATTACCATCCAAGGTGTGAAAAAGCTCTATCCGTGCAGCTATGAGGTTATTCCAGACCGGATTGTAGCCGGTACCGTGATGATTGCTGCGGCCGCGACCCGGGGCAATGTGACGTTGACCCATACCAATGCCGGTCATTTAACGTCGCTTATTCATGTACTTAGACGGGCTGGTGTTCAAATTACAGTTTGCAATGATATAATTAATATCAGCTGTATGGGAAGACCGCGCGCGGTTGAGAGAATCGTAACCTCCCCCTATCCTTCCTTTCCTACGGACCTGCAGTCCCAGGTTATGGTGCTGCTGTCGCTGGCCGACGGGTTCAGCGTCATTAAAGAGACTGTGTTCGAAGGCCGCTTTAAGCATGTGGAAGAAATGGCGCGGATGGGTGCTGATATCTCCATTGACCTGAACCGGGCTTTCATCCGCGGGGTGCAGAGGTTATATGGAGCTACGGTGGAAGCAACCGACCTGCGGGCCGGAGCCGCCCTGGTGATCGCCGGACTTGCAGCTCACGGAACTACGGTGGTTGAGCAGGCCCATCATATTGACCGCGGTTATGATGGCATTGAAAAACTCTTCCAGAAGCTTGGAGCACGCATCAGCCGCAAAGTACCTGTGCCCGGTCCGTTAGATTTGGCCAATTAAAGCTCCCTGTCTCCTCCGGCTTGATGCGAGGAAGGAGACAGGGCCTTATTACGGAGATACGAGAATGCCTAAAACCCGTTTACCTCTGCTTAAAGAGGACAAGCCAAGCAAAAAAATGAGCCGGAAGGTTACGATCATTCTGCTGCTGTTGTTCATCGCACTGCTGGCCGTGATTTTTTTCCGTTCGTCGCTCAGCCGCATTACAGAGATCCAATTTGAAGGCAACAAATATACCACCCGGAACGAGCTTCTGGCCCAAAGCGGGCTGGCGGTAGGGGGACAATTTTTTGCCGTCTCCAAAGCTTCTGTGGAGGACTCTTTGAAGAAGCTAAAGACCATCCAGGAAGCTGCGGTCGTGAAAAGTTTTCCGGGCACAGTCACCATAAGCATTAAGGAATATCCTGCTGTCGCTTATGAGCTGGACGAGGCTGGTGTACTTGAAGCCATTTTATCCAGCGGGGCGGCCGTGGCTGTGAATGAAACCGGAATTGCGGTAGAGAAGCCCATCCTGACAGGCTGGAAGGAAGAGGACCCCTACAAGGCCAAGCTGTGCCAGGCGCTAGCCGGCATCCCGAATGAACTGACAAGTGATATTTCCGAGATCGTGCCCTCGCCGACGCTGTCCTTTCCGGACCGGATCAAGCTTTATACACGGTCGCATTTTGAGGTCATCACAGCGATTTCCCTGCTTAAGAATAAGGTGGAATATTTGAATCAGGTCATCGAGACCGAGGAGCCCGGGCTGATCAAAATGCTGGAAGCTGATTCTTATGTCCCATTTCAGGACGCAGAGGCAGCAAATCAGGATAAACAAGACGCACAAGAGTAAATAGTCCCTACTATTAGGGCGGGAAAAATGCTACAATCGGATTTACGGGCAATAAGCTGTATCCTTCTTTTTTCTGCGGATTTTTTGAACTGAAGCCGTAAATATGGATGGTGTTTCTTGATTAAACTTATTTTTACTTCATAGTCTTCTTGTTTTACAGATTTTAGGAGGCATCTATGTTTATGCGGAATGCTTGTTATATTATTCCATTCAAAAAATTTGTAGAAAAAAGAGGGAAAGGATTAGGTATGTTGAATATGTACAGAGGAGTTTCCCGTGACCGGGAACAAGCTGTTTTACTGGCTTTACCATTTATTTTGATCATATCAGGAGGTGCCATAGGGCTTGAGCAACAATGACATCATTGTTAGTTTGGACATCGGTACATCCAAAGTTCGGGCAATAATTGGGGAAGTTACCAATGGAACCTTTAATATTATTGGCGTTGGATCTGCTGATTCAGAAGGAATACGCAAAGGTGCGATCGTAGATATCGACCAGACCGTACAATCGATCAAGAGCGCTGTAGACCATGCGGAGCAAATGGTTGGCATCCAAATTTCCGAGGTCTATGTCGGCATATCCGGCAATCATATCGGCCTGCAGTCCAGCCACGGTGTCGTGGCTGTTCAGAATGAGGACCGTGAAATCAGCGAGGATGACATTGACCGGGTAATCAAGGCGGCTGAAGTTATCGCACTGCCTCCTGAACGCGAAGTGATTGATGTTGTCGCCAAACAATATATCGTTGACGGTCTTGAAGGTATCCAGGATCCGCGCGGAATGATCGGCGTTCGTCTGGAAGTGGAGGCGACGATTATTACCGGAGCCAAAACGCCAATACATAATCTGCTTCGCTGTGTAGAGAAATCAGGGCTGAAAGTTAAAGATCTTGTGCTGATGTCTCTTGGAGCCGGTGGATTGGCGCTATCCAAAGATGAGAAATCAATGGGTGCTGTACTGGTGGATATCGGTGCAGGTTCAACAACGATAGCCGTATATGAAGAAGGTTCCCTTTGTGCAACCTCCACGATTCCGATCGGCGGAGAATTTGTAACTAATGATATTGCCTACGGACTCCGGACACTTACGGATCAGGCGGAAAAGGTCAAGCTGAAATATGGCTGCGCCTGGATTGATGATGCTGCTTCTGACGTAGTGTTCAAGGTTTTGCGTATCGGCAGCAATGTGGAAAAAGAGTTCAACCAGGAAGATTTGGCTGCGATTATCGAGCCGAGAGTGCAGGAGATTTTTCATCTGATCCGGCAGGAAGTAAAACGGCTTGGTTACACAGAGCTTCCCGGAGGTTATATACTATCGGGTGGGACTGTATCCATGCCAGGCGTGCTGAAAGCGGCTCAGACCGAGCTGGCAGCGTCAGTGCGCATTGCTGTACCTGACTATATCGGTGTCCGTGACCCCGGTTTCACCGGTGGTGTAGGCATCCTGCATAATGTTGTCCGCAGCTTCCGGGGACGAAGCAACGGCGGGGGAAGCGGCAACAAAAAGACGGTCAACCGGAACAAGCAGAACGCTGTACCCAGTCAGGATACCGTGAAGAAGCCTGGTTTGGTGGAACGTCTAAAGAATATGTTCAGCGAGTTCATATAAGTGTAAGTCCAGATATACTTGGACCGGCCATCCAAGCACTATTCTAGGGGGAGATGGAACAATATGTTGGAATTTGATTTTGAAATGGAGAGCTTGGCGCAAATAAAAGTCATCGGCGTAGGCGGCGGAGGAAGCAACGCTGTCAACCGGATGATTGAAAATGGCGTTCAGGGTGTTGAATTCATCACAGTTAATACAGATGCCCAAGCGCTGCATATGGCCAAATCGGAGCATAAACTGCAAATCGGGGACAAGCTGACCCGGGGGCTTGGCGCTGGTGCCAATCCTGAGGTGGGCAAGAAAGCGGCCGAAGAATCCCGCGATCTGATTTCCAATACGCTTAAAGGTGCGGATATGGTATTTGTAACCGCAGGCATGGGTGGGGGGACCGGTACAGGCGCCGCACCCGTGATTGCTGAAATCGCCAGAGAATGCGGAGCGCTGACGGTTGGCGTTGTAACGCGTCCGTTTACTTTTGAAGGAAGAAAGCGCTCGAATCAGGCGGAGCTCGGCATTGAGGCATTGAAGGAAAAGGTAGATACGCTCATTGTCATCCCGAATGACCGTTTGCTTGAAATTGTGGATAAGAAAACTCCGATGCTGGAAGCCTTCCGCGAAGCGGACAACGTACTCCGGCAAGCGGTGCAGGGTATTTCCGACCTGATCGCTGTTCCGGGTCTGATCAACCTTGACTTTGCCGATGTGAAGACCATTATGACAGAACGCGGCTCAGCCTTGATGGGCATCGGGATTGCCACCGGCGAGAACCGCGCCTCGGAAGCAGCCCGCAAAGCGATTATGAGCCCGTTGCTGGAAACATCCATCGAAGGCGCACGCGGCGTCATCATGAACATCACAGGCGGATCCAATCTCTCCTTGTATGAAGTCAATGAAGCGGCGGAGATTGTTACTTCCGCTTCCGATCCTGAAGTGAATATGATCTTCGGGGCCATTATTGAGGAGAGCATGAAGGATGAAATTAAAGTTACGGTGATCGCCACCGGCTTTGAGCATAAGCCATCTCCGATTGCGCCTAACCGCCGTCCTGCAGCGAGCAGCAGCAGTGAGCCTGCGGTTGACAAGAACGCCAACCTGCGTCCTTTTGGCAATCAGACGCCTTCTGACCAGCTGGACATCCCAACGTTCCTGCGCAACCGCACACGCGGCAATAACGATTAGTCTATAGTCACATACGAGTATACGGAAGCACCGTATCCCCATAGCTTTTGCTATGGAGTGATACGGTGTTTTTTGTTTTTTTAGCTGTTATAATACGGATAACGGGAGTGGATATTATGGAATTGCTGGATCCCCGGGTTGATTTTGTATTCAAACGAATTTTTGCCAGCGAGAATAACAAGGATGTGCTGCTGGCTTTTTTAAACCATATCTTCATAGATGCCGGTGATGCTCCCCTGGATGAAGTAATTCTGCTTAATCCTTATACAGATAAGGATGACCCGCAGGATAAGCTGTCCATCTTTGATATCTGGGCCAAAACCGTAGAAGGAAAGCTGATCAATATTGAAATGCAGCTGTTCAACAAATACGATATGGAGAAGCGGACCTTATATTACTGGAGCAAAAGGTACTCCGGGCAATTGCAGACCGGCGGCAGATACACAGAACTCAAAAAATGCGTAACGATTAATATCTTAAATTATAAGGTGCTGCCCAATGAACATACTCACAGTGTCTTTCATCTGCGGGAGGATATCAGCGGCGCACCGCTTACAGATGACATAGAGATTCACTTTTTGGAACTGCCTAAGCTGAATCAGCCGGCTGTTCCTGGTGAAGGCGGATTAATCAATTGGCTCCTATTTCTGAAAGGGAGCGATAATTCGAATTGGGAGGTTTTGCAGATGAATGAACCGGCTTTGAGAAAGGCCATGGAGACGTTGGAATTTTTAAGTCAGGATTCTGAAGCGCGGCGTAAATACGAAGAACGCCAGAAAGCTCTGCATGACGAAGCCTCGCAAAGGGACGGTGCCCAAAGAGAGGGCTTTGCCAAGGGCATGCAGGAAGGACTGCAAGAAGGACTGCAAAAGGGACTAAAGGAAGGAATTAAAGAAGGAATTAAAGAAGGAATTAAAGAAGGAATTAAAGAAGGAATTAAAGAAGGTAAAATAGAAGGCAAAAAAGAAGGCAAAAAAGAAGGCATTAAAGAGGGCATTAAAGAAGGAATCAAAAAAGGAGTCAAGGAAGGCAAAAAGGAAGGGTTGAGAGAAGGCAAGCTTGAAGTAGCAAAAAACCTGCTGGCTATGGGACTGGAGCTCTCCTCCATACAGGCAGCGACGGGGCTAAGCGAGGAAGAAATACAATCCATCCAATAAATAAAAGACAATAGGTTTGTGCAAAGTCAGCCGTACGAAGGCTGGCTTTTGTGCGTTTGGCAGCGCCTGAACCTAATTTTCAGCAGAGGCTGTCCGGCACCAACAGCCATGGCCGCAGATCATGTAAGAAACATAGGGTGTAGACCAGCTTGTTTTTATTTCCTGGTTGAACATTTGAACCTATTCAGGTGCGGAGCAAGAACGGTGGAGGCTGCTGCTGCCCCCATGTCTGAGAGAAGGGAATTGATGCTATAAACCGACAAAAAAACCTCAGGAATGCCCCCCAAGTTTAGACAGACTTTGGATGCGAGTCTTTCTATACTAATCATATCGTCCAAAAAGAGAGCTTGAACCTTAGTCTTTCGGATAGATCCCCCGCTAGCAGGCAGGTGAATCCACTGGTTGTTTATATTGACTTGATCTTCGCGGCCAATCTGCTGATCGACGGAATTCTTTTATGGCTCACAGGCTGGCTGGTCAAACTGAAAGTCTCTTGGTGGCGGCTCATTCTCTCCGCGCTGGTTGGCGCACTTTATGTGGTGATGATGTTTGTGCCGGAACTTTCGTTCCTGTACACCTTTCTCATCAAGTTTGGTTTGTCGGTAGTCATGCTGTGGATCGCTTTTGGTTTCAGGAATCTGCAAAGCTACCTTCGGGCACTAGGGGCATTTTATATGATTAATTTTGCCGCGGCCGGCGGAATTGTCGGCGTTCACTACTTGCTGCAGAGCTCTGGCGACATCTGGAACGGAATTCTGTTCACCTCCTCCGGCGGCCAAGCTTACCGTTTGAAAATCGGGTTTTGGTTCGTGCTTGCGCTTTTTCCGCTGGTCCTGCTTCTCTTCAAACTGGTCCAGTCCTCAAAAGTCCGGAGGGAACAACTGGAGACGTACATTGGAGAAGTATGCGTTGAGATTGAGGGGGTGAGCGTCACATGCCCCGGACTGCTGGACACCGGCAACCGTTTGAATGATCCGTTAACCCGGATTCCGGTTATGGTGATGGAAGCGTCGCTGTGGGAGGGACATTTGCCGGCCTCCTGGAAAGGCAGGCTGACCGAGATTAGCAGCGATAAGCTCTTGCTGGAAGCGGACGGGCAGTCTTTTGCCTGGCAGGACAGATTACGGCTGGTGCCTTATAGGGGAGTCAACCGCGGAGCATCGCTTATGCTCGCGCTGAAGCCGGATCTGGTGACGATAAAGCTTGGAGAGGAAACCTTTTTCAGCAAAAGGGTCCTTATCGGGCTGGATGGCGGGACACTGTCGGGAGACGGCGCGTACCGGGCGGTCATACACCCTGACCTGACCCAAAGAGAGACCGCTGCGGAGGCGGCGGTGCCTTCATGATTATTCGCTGAAGGACAAAGAACCATCTCAGGGCAACTGTGCACTTCTTGAAGGAGGAACAATAATGGTCAAATGGAAGATTGCGCTGCAGCTGCAATATTACCGCATGCTGTTTCTGCTGGGGCTGAAGAGCCAGGAAATCTATTATATCGGCGGAAGTGAGGCTTTGCCCCCGCCCCTGACAAGAGAAGAAGAGGAATTCCTGCTGCAGCGGCTTTCCAGTGGCGATGCGGCGGTCCGTGCCATGCTGATTGAACGCAACTTGCGGCTGGTGGTCTATATTGCCCGCAAATTCGAGAACACCGGCATTAACATTGAGGATCTGGTATCCATCGGGGCGATTGGCTTGATCAAGGCCGTCAACACCTTTGACCCGGAGAAAAAAATCAAGCTGGCCACCTACGCCTCGCGCTGCATTGAGAATGAGATTCTGATGTATTTGCGGCGCAACAGCAAAACCCGGAGTGAGGTTTCTTTTGATGAGCCGCTGAATATCGACTGGGACGGCAACGAGCTGCTGCTCTCGGATGTGCTGGGCACGGAGAATGACACCATCTACCGCAACATTGAAGAGCAGGTGGACCGCAAACTGCTGCAGAAGGCGCTGGAGAAGCTGAGCGAGCGGGAAAGACTGATTATGGAGCTGCGTTTCGGGCTGCGCGGCGGGGAAGAAAAAACGCAAAAGGATGTTGCCGATCTGCTGGGAATCTCCCAATCCTACATCTCGCGTTTGGAGAAAAGAATCATCAAGCGGCTGCGCAAAGAGTTCAACAAGATGGTCTGAGCTTAAAAAGCCAAGGAATAAAATGCCGGACCGGGGAGATAATGTACAGTAATGTTTCTCCTTGGGAGGTAAATCATCATGACCCGAAATAAAGTCGAGATTTGCGGTGTGGACACCGCCAAGCTGCCCGTTCTGACGAACGTGGAGATGCGGGAGCTGTTCACTTCGCTGCAGCAGCAGGGCGAGCGATCCGCCAGAGAGAAATTGGTAAACGGTAACCTTAGACTCGTTCTTAGCGTTATTCAAAGATTCAACAACCGGGGAGAGTTCGTTGACGACCTGTTCCAGGTAGGCTGCATCGGGTTGATGAAAGCCATCGATAACTTTGACTTATCGCAAAATGTGAAGTTCTCCACCTATGCGGTGCCGATGATCATCGGTGAAATCCGCCGCTACTTACGTGACAACAACCCGATCCGGGTCTCCCGGTCCCTGCGGGACATTGCATATAAAGCGCTGCAGGTGCGGGACAGTCTGACGAATCAGAATTCACGGGAACCGACGATTTTTGAAATTTCCGAGGCGCTTGGCGTTCCCAAAGAAGATGTGGTATTTGCTCTCGATGCGATTCAGGACCCGGTCTCTTTGTTCGAACCCATCTATCACGACGGCGGAGATCCGATTTATGTGATGGATCAGATCAGCGATGACAAAAACAAGGATGTGTCGTGGATCGAGGAAATTGCGCTCCGCGAGGCGATGCAGCGGCTGGGCCAGCGGGAAAAAAGGATTCTGTCGATGCGTTTTTTTGAAGGCAAAACCCAAATGGAGGTCGCTGATGAGATTGGCATCTCTCAGGCTCAGGTATCCCGTCTGGAGAAGTCGGCCATTCAGCAGATGCAGAAGCATGTTAAGTCTTAAACACACATAGCAGGGTTGGACAAGGGTGTTCCGGGTGCGGTGAATAATCGCTGTCCGGGCGCCCTTTTTATTGGACAGGCACTTGAATTTAGGCATGTGGCCAAGCCTGCATAACATATATTGGACTATATGTCTGAATGTACAGGGGTGGCGAGGTGAACGACGATTCTATAGGTAGCGGTAAAAAAATGAAAATCTCTAATTTCCAGACGAAGGATGTGATCAATATTATCGACGGGAAGCGGCTGGGGCAGATCAGTGATCTGGAACTTGATCTCCGCCGCGGCGTGATCGATGCAATCATTATTCCGGGGTATACGCGATTTATGGGCCTCTTCGGTGGAGGCACGGACCTGATTATTCCCTGGCGGAATATCGTGAAGATCGGCGCCGATGTTGTACTCGTCAAGATGGAGGAAATCCGGATGCCGCAAAATCAGGAAGAGCGGGAACCGATGTATCTGGAGCGGGGAGACCGCAGTGACCGGCGCACTTATTGACAAGGTGCGTCTTTTTTTAATATAAAAATTGATATGGTTCACGAAATAAATCTGTGAAGGCATCTTGTGGTACACTTAGGGCGAGGTGAAAAAATGGAACCGTTTATGCAAAAGAGCGGCGCGCCTATGCTGCTTCATTTGGAGCCTTGGCGTGCGGAGCATGCCGAAATTACTGCAGGATTCACAGGCAGACAGGGTGGTATAGGCAAAGCGCCTTATGACAGCTTTAATTGTGCTTTTCATGTTGGAGATGAACCGTCGGATGTGCTCGGGAATCGTACTTTGCTTGCAGAAAGCCTCGGTTTTACATTGCAGGACTGGACCTGCGGAGAGCAAACCCACGGTAAAGATATAGCTGTGGTTAAAGCGGACGACCGCGGGCGGGGCAGTTTGGACAGAGCATCGGCGTTTCAAGGAACGGATGGTTTGCTCACGAATGTACCGGGTGTGCTGTTGACCTCTTTTTATGCCGATTGTGTGCCGCTCTACTTCTATGATCCCCTGAAGAAAGTGGTTGGACTCGCACATGCGGGCTGGAAAGGAACCGTGGCAGAGATTGCTGCTGCTATGGTAGCCCGCATGGAGACGGGGTATGGCAGCCGCCCGCAGGATATTCTTGCCGGGATCGGACCTTCAATCGGGGACTGCTGTTATGAAGTGGACGACTATGTCATGGATCATATCCGCCAGCTTGAGGATGGCCTGAAGACGGCAGCGGGTTCCGGCCCCTCACAGGACTTATACCGAACATCGGAAGCGGATGACCGTAAAAGCATGCTGAACTTGAAAGAAATGAATCGACGCATTATGATTAAAGCAGGAATATTGCCGACTCATATCGAATGTACATCTTGGTGTACAAGCTGTAATCAGGATTTATTCTTTTCGTACCGGAAGGAAAACGGAGTTACAGGAAGAATGACGAGCTGGATCGGAATAAAGGAGAGCTGAACGTTGACACTGCAGGAAAGAATAGCCGGCGTAGAGGAACGTGTAGCACGTGCCTGTGCAGCAAGCGGCCGGGATGTGGCGGACGTCAAGGTTATCGCTGTGACGAAATATGTATCATTGGAAACGGTATCCGCAGTGCTGGAGGCAGGTCTTGAGGATATTGCTGAAAGCCGCTGGCAGGATGCTGAGCCCAAATGGAATGCCCTGGGACATAAAGGAACCTGGCATTTCATCGGACATTTGCAAACCAATAAGGTCAAGGATGTTATTGGCAAATTTCAATATATACACTCGCTTGACCGTTGGTCACTGGCGCGAGAATTGCACAAAAAGGCCGATGCTGCTGGAATTACCGTGAACGTCTTCCTCCAGGTGAATATCTCGGGAGAAGATACGAAATTCGGTCTGGCCCCCGGGGACGTGCCTGGGTTTCTGCATGAAATCGCGGGTCTGCACCGCATTAAGGTCATCGGACTGATGACTATGGCGCCTTATGAAGCGGAGCCGGAGCAGACCCGCCCGGTTTTCCGCGGGTTAAGGGAGCTTCGCGATAAGCTTAATCTGCTGGCCTTGACACCTGAGCCTATACAAGAGCTGTCGATGGGAATGTCGAATGATTTTGAAGTGGCGATAGAGGAAGGAGCCACCTGGGTACGCCTGGGTACGGTATTAGTAGGCCATGAGGAGGGAGCTTGATGGGCGTGATGAACCGGTTTATGAGTTTTTTGGGCTTGCAGGAGGAAGAGGAAATTGTAGAGCGGGAGCAAATTTCCCGCGATGAGGAAGAATATGAGCCTGCCCCTGTAGAAACCCGCAAAAATCAGCGGGCGAACGTCGTCAGTATCCATTCGCAAAAAAATGTAAAAGTCGTGCTGTATGAGCCCCGTTCTTACGAGGAGGCACAGGAAATCGCCGACCATCTCAGAGCCCACCGCACCGTAGTAATCAATCTGCAGCGGGTCCGAAATGACCAGGCGATGCGGATCATTGATTTTCTCAGCGGAACCGTTTATGCCCTGGGCGGAGGGATTTCCAAAATTGGGGGCAATATATTTATGTGCACACCGGATACCGTTGAAATCCAAGGCTCCATTTCGGAGATTCTGGGTGACGATCAAGACTACAACAGAATGAGGTGAACGGGCTTTGTCCCAAATCAATCTAATTATTGAAATCCTATACAACATCTACTTCGTGATGATCATCTTCTACGTCCTTATGTCCTGGCTTCCGAATGTACGGGACAGCTTCATCGGAGAATTGCTTGGCAAGCTGGTGGAACCGTACCTCACCCCCTTCCGGCGGATTATTCCGGCACTGTTCGGAACGATAGACATCTCCCCGATTATTGCCCTGTTTGTACTGGAATTTGCCAAGAACGGATTGCAGTATATTGTGGCGTATGTATTTTAGGCTGCTGCGATGAAGAATGAAATTTACGGACATTTCCACCCCGACGAACGGCAATTTGTGGACAAGGCCTTGGAGTGGGTCACCAGTGCAGGAGAGTATCATGAATCCAAGCTGACAGAATTTTTGGACCCCCGCCAAGGTTTTATTCTGCAGACGCTGGTTAACCGCCACCCGGATGTTTCTGTAAGGTGGGAAGGCGGATCGGCGGAAGCAGAACGGAAGCGGGCATTGGTGGCTCCCGATTACCTGGACCTTGAGGCCGAAGATATGAAGCTGAAGGTCCTCGCCATTTCCTCTGGAGAACAAAAGTTTCTGGCCTTGGAACATGGCGATTATATGGGCGCAATCCTGGGGCTGGGAATGAAGAGAGGGAAAATCGGCGATATCCATGTGCTCGAGGATGGCTGTCATGTAGTTGTGGCGGCGGACATCGCCGATTATTTGGCGATGAACCTGACCGGTGTGCACCGGATAAATGTCAGTACAGAGATATTGCCATTATCCGGTCTGCGCAGCAGCCAGGTGAAGCTGGAGACCATAGACTTGACGGTTGCTTCGCTGCGGCTTGACGGCATTGCGGCGGATGTGACCCGGCTTAGCCGGAGTAAAATTCTTGCGCCCATCAAGGCCGGCAAGGTCCGCGTCAACTGGAAGGTTGAGGAAGATCCTTCCTGCGGACTTAAGGACGGGGATATGGTCTCCATTCAGGGTTTTGGCCGGTTCAAGATTCTGGAGATCGGATCTCTGACCAAAAAAGGCCGCTATCGGGTGCAGGTCGGCAAATTTGTCTGAAATCTATGCAGGAATCCAGTGCTGTCTGTCGAAATTGAATATCTCTATAGGGAGCCAAACATTTTGAAAGCTGAACGCCGATACTTGTAGAAGAGGCGGCCCCAGCGGCAGCCGAGTGAATTCCGTGATTCGCGTATACATGAGCTATAAGGGCAGATAATATTTTGCAAGTGGCTGGTCTTATAGTTCCGCTGAAACGGATACTGTTCTCTTAAGGAGGGCCACAGCTGCTTCTACTTAAATATAGTCTTTCTATTTTGTCTGCGGATAGATAAGGGTTCAGGGGCACAAGAGGTCCGAAATTTCTAGGAGGTGCACAGCATGCCATTAACACCACTCGATATACATAACAAGGAGTTCTCCAGGAGAATCCGCGGTTATGATGAGGATGAGGTCAACGAATTTCTGGATCAGGTCATCAAGGATTATGAGAGCGTCATCCGTGAAAATAAGGAGCTGCACAACCAGCTTTTGTCCCTTCAGGAGCGGCTCGATCATTTTGTGAACATCGAAGAGAGCCTGTCCAAAACGATTCTCGTTGCTCAGGAAGCAGCCGATGATGTGAAAAACAACTCCAAAAAGGAGTCCCAGCTGATCATCAAGGAAGCGGAGAAAAACGCCGACCGGATCATTAACGAAGCATTATCTAAATCCCGCAAGGTTGCGATCGAGACGGAAGAGCTGCGCAAGCAGGCTTCCATCTACCGCACCCGTTTCCGGACGCTGCTGGAAGCGCAGCTGGAGCTGCTGTCCACCGACGACTGGAACGCCTTGGAGAGCCGCGAGGTAAGCGAGAACGCGCTCTGAGCGGCAGACAGCCTTTCGGGCCGTTCAATGTACACCGCAGCCCTCCCTGCTGCGGAGGGTTGCTTCCGTCTTCAAGATTGACATTTCTGCTTAAAACGTCTATAACTAGAACATATCTGTAATCTGTTCATATCTATTCGATGACGGGACAAGTACGATAAGGTAATGTTCTCCAGAGAGTCGGTGATTGCTGCGAGCCGATTGTTCACGCCTTGCTCGGAAGATCTTCCCCTAGAAGCTAAGCTGAAGCGTTCCATACGTGTGTAGGCCTAAGCCGTCTGCCGGACGTTATCCCGGACCCGTGCGGCCAGCATGCTGCGCGGAACTGAGATTGTACTGAATACACATCCTTTGCGGATGTGCATGAGGCACAGAATTAGGGTGGTATCGCGAGCGTCGTCTCGCCCCTTGGGGGCGGGGCGGCGCATTTTTTACGTTGATCATCCCCCTAAATCCCCCTTCTAAGGGGGACCCCAAGGGCTGGCCGCCCTCTGGACACCCGCAACAAGGGATTGTTCGTGGAAAGAGGGGCGTCTGCGGAAGGGAAAGGATTTGTTCGGCGGGGGAGCGGCCCTTCTTAGGCTCCCCTGACGGGGACGCCTGCGGGGCCTTCCATGCGGAAGGGCGAAAAACAAAAGCGAGAGGCACCCCGCCAAGCGCTGCCCTACGGGTTCGCGGGCGGGTCGCCCGGGCAAGGCAGCGGCGGCTCCGCCCCGCCGCGAGAGGCTCCCCACCAAGCGCTGCCCTTCGGGTTCGCGGGCGGGTCGCCAAGGGCAATGCCAGGCCTTGGCGGGAGGCGGCCTGAGGTAGAGCGTGCCGCTTGCGGCGATAAGCGGGCATTACGACAACAGTTGATCAAAACCCGCCTCTCCCCGGAAGTTAGACAATGTTCCGGGTGTCCAGAGGGCGGAGCCCTCGGGGCCCTCCCTTGGCTAAGGGAGGGTTTGGGAGGGATCGAAGAGGTTTTAAGACAAAACCATGGAAGGATTGACCATCAATGCAAAAGGTAGATGTCAAAGAAAAAGCGCGGGCCAGAGACGTCCGCATTTTGAAGAAATGGAGCGACGAAAATACGTTCCGCAGATCCATGGAGAACCGTGAAGGCCGTCCGAACTATGTGTTCTATGAAGGACCGCCGACGGCCAATGGCGTACCGCATATCGGGCACGTGCTCGGGCGGGTCATCAAGGACTTTATCGGCCGCTACCAGACGATGAAAGGCTACCGGGTAGTGCGTAAGGCAGGCTGGGATACTCACGGGCTGCCGGTAGAACTCGGCGTACAGAAAAAGCTGGGAATCTCCGGCAAGCAAGAGATCGAAGAATATGGTGTGGAGAAGTTCATCAAGGAGTGTAAGGAAAGTGTCTTCGGGTACGAGAAGCAGTGGCGCGAGTTCACGGAAGCCATCGGGTACTGGACCGATCTGGATCACCCGTATGTTACCTTGGACAATACGTACATCGAGAGCGTGTGGAACATTCTTGCAACGGTCCATGAGAAAGGGCTGCTGTACCGCGGACACCGGGTAAGCCCGTATTGCCCAAGCTGCCAGACGACGCTAAGCTCGCATGAAGTGGCGCAGGGCTACAAGACGGTTAAAGACCTTAGTGCAACAGCCAAGTTCAAGCTGAACGGCAGCGGCGACTATGTGCTCGCCTGGACGACCACGCCTTGGACACTGCCGGCGCATATGGCACTGGCGATGAACCCGGACATGGAGTATGTCCGCGCCCGGCAGGAAGACGGCGTGTATGTGCTCGCAAAGAATCTCGCGGAAGAGGTATTGAAGGGTGAATATACGATCCTGTCCACGCACAAGGGCACGGATTTTATCGGTCAGAGCTATACACCGCCATTCGGATATATCCAGGCCGAAAAACATAATGTAATCGTCGGCGCATCCTTTGTTACGGATTCCAGCGGTACAGGGATCGTGCATATGGCTCCGGCACATGGCGAAGATGACTATAAAAGCTGCCGTGAGAATGGCATCAGCTTTGTCAACGTAGTAGATACTTCCGGTAAGTATACGGATGTGGTTTCTGATTTTGCCGGACGGTTCGTGAAGGATTGCGATCTGGATATTGTCAAGGTGCTATCCGAGAAAGGCCTGCTGTACAGCAAAGAGAAATACGAGCACAGCTATCCGTTCTGCTGGCGCTGCGATACCCCGCTGCTCTACTATGCAACAGACAGCTGGTTTATCCAGACAACGGCCATCAAGGACCAGCTTATTGCGAACAACAACAGTGTGGATTGGTACCCGGATCACGTGCGCGAAGGCCGCTTCGGCAAATTCCTGGAGGAACTGGTGGACTGGAACATCAGCCGCAACCGCTATTGGGGGACTCCGCTGAATATCTGGGTCTGCCAGGATACGGGCAAGGAATTTGCGCCGCACAGCATTGCTGAACTGAGATCGATGGCGATCGGAGAGGTGCCGGAGGATATCGAGCTCCACAAGCCTTATGTAGACAACATCAAGCTGCGCAGTCCGTTCAGCGAGGGCGGAGTAATGGTGCGGACCTCAGAGGTTATCGACGTCTGGTTTGACAGCGGCTCGATGCCGTTCGCCCAAAGCCACTATCCGTTTGAAAATCAAGACAAGTTCGAGGACCAATATCCGGCAGACATGATCTGCGAAGGGATTGACCAGACACGCGGCTGGTTCTACAGCTTGCTTGCGGTATCGACGCTGTTCAAAGGCAAAGCTCCGTATAAGGCGGTTATTGCCCACGGCCACATCTTTGATGAGAACGGCCAAAAAATGTCCAAATCCAAAGGCAATGTCATTGACCCTTGGGAAATCATGAACGAATACGGCACGGATGCGTTCCGCTGGGCGATCCTGTCCGACAGCGCGCCATGGAACAACAAACGGTTCTCGCGCGGCCTGGTTGGTGAGACCAAATCCAAAATTGTGGATACGCTGGTCAACACCCATGCGTTCCTGACGCTGTATGCCGGCATCGACGGCTATGATCCTGCTGATCATCCGTTCAAAGTATCGGGGCATAAGCTGGACCGCTGGATTCTGTCCCGTCTGAACAGTCTGATCCTGCTGGTGGATAAGGGCCTGGCGGTTAATGACTTCGTCAATACGTCCAAGGCGGTTGAAAACTTTGTGGATGAGCTGAGCAACTGGTATATCCGCCGTTCCCGTGACCGTTTCTGGGGCAGCGGGCTGGGCGAGGAGAAGCTTGATGCTTACCGCACATTGACGCATGTTCTGCTGACTACGGCTACGCTGATGGCTCCCTTTACACCGATGCTGTCCGAGGATATCTTTATGAATCTGGGCGGCGGTGAAAGTGTGCATTTGGCAGATTATCCTGTGGCCGATGAGAGTCTGATCGATCTGGAGCTAGAGCAGGATATGGAGAGTGCGAGACAGATTGTTGAGCTGGCCCGCAACGTCCGCAATGAGACCGGCATCAAGAACCGCCAGCCGTTGTCCGAGCTGATTGTATCGATTGACCGCAGCTTCCATTTGGCGGATTACGAAGAGATCATCAAGGATGAAATCAATGTCAAAGAGATTGTGGTGGAGCACAGCGACAGCGGATTTGTAGATTTTACATTGAAGCTCAATCTGAAGGTGGCCGGTAAAAAATACGGTAAAAACGTCGGCTTCCTCCAGGGCTTCCTGAAAGCCTTGGATAGTGAGGCTACCCGCAAAACCGTACAGGAAGGCGTTATTGCGATTGTATCTCCGGAAGGGGAAGAGCTGCAGATTACCGCTGAGGAGCTGCTTGTAGAGAAACAGGCCAAACCTGGTTTTGCTTCGGCATCCGGGTACGGACTTACAGTAGCGCTGAATACGGAGATCACACCGGAGCTGGTGCAGGAAGGCTGGGTACGCGAGATCGTGCGCGCGGTCCAGGATTACCGCAAACGCCTGGATCTGCCGATTGAGAAACGGATTGCGCTGACGCTTAAGGTGGACGGCGAGCTGAAAGCGGCAGTAACGGCATTTGAACATGTGCTCCGCGAGAATGTGCTGGTAACTACAGTTGATTTCGATGGAGAGCATGCGTTTGAGACCGTAGAAGCCGGAGGCAAATCGATCGGAATTCATATCGGAGCCTAAAGGTGTGCATTACCTGTCCCTTAATGGCATATACTAGCGGCAAAGGATAAGATTCTAGGGGTTAGCGGCAAAATGACGAGCCCGGTGCTTAAAGAGAGTCCTCTCTCTTTTGACCGGGCTCGTTTACTTTGTGGACCTTAAGTGACGCTAGGGAGGAGTCAACGCCATGGAGGGACGGCAAGAGGACAAGCACCGCTTCGGGAAAACAGGAAGAATCTCAATCAGAACATCCGGGGCGGGCAGCAGCACGCAGCAGGGCATAAGCAGTCAGGCAGACAGCAGTACTCCAGAAAAGCATTCACCGCGTCAGTTTGAGCGGGGGAATGAAGCAGGGGCGTTCTGTGCGCTTGAATGCACATGGCCTGGACCAGCCTCCTGCGGATTTCCGCGGCATCAGCGGTGATCCTAACGAGATTCCGCCGGAAGAAAAGCTGAATGCGGTCTACCGGCTGACAACCGGGCTGGTCCAGCAGATGGAGAAAGCGCGGATTGCCGAATACACGCAGCTCCTGAACTCACCCTGGCGCCTGGTTTGGCTGAATGTACTGTCGGGAACGGCGCGGGGGTTGGGGATTGCGCTGGGCTTTACTTTTTTTGCCGCAACGATCATTTATGTGCTTCAGGTTCTTGGGGCGCTCAATCTGCCGATCATCGGCGATTACATTGCAGACATTGTGCGGATTGTACAGCATCAACTGGAGCTGAAGACTTTTTAAAATAACCCCGCAAAGTGTGCCTTTGCATGGAAGCTAATTCACGTAATTTGCGGGGGATCCAATATATGTAAAAAAAGAGCAGCCCCAGGCTACTCCCTTTCTTTTTTACTCAGCGGATCGAGAAGGTAGCTGCCTTCCTCGCTGTCCATATAGTGGCGGTAGCTTGATCCCTTGATGACCATCATATGGTTCCCGGCGATGTCGGTAGCGATAAAGTTCTCCCAAGGCTCCACGAAGCCCTCGGTTTCGTCAGCTTCAATCTCCATATCATTATAAGAAGAAATGTCATTGCCCTCGGCCATGGCTGGAGAATTGGAGCTGCCCCAGCTCTCAACAATCTGCCACGCGTCTTCACCGTCGAACCGGTTCTGTTCCCCGCGTTCGTCCAGACTGGTGCGTCCAAACGGCGGGGATAGAAATTCCTCTTCTGCAGGCCTTGTGAAAGGCGAGCTTTGACGGGGATTATGCTCTTTGCAGAAACGGGTGGCAGGAACAGCTGACAAGCGTTCCACTGAAATGGCTTGACCGCAAACAGCGCAGATCCCGTAGGTTCCTTCTTCCATGGCGGAAAGTGCGGCTTCGATCTCATCCAGCTCATGCTCGTCCCGTTCCAGGAGGGAAATATCTATAGAGCGGCTGTATAGCTCCGTGGCGGCATCGCCGGGGTGGTTGTCGATTTGGGACAGCTCCCCCGTCGTGTCGCGCATGGCATCCTGCAATCCGTAATGCCCGTTGTTTTGCAGTCTGTGGTGGATATCCTTCTGCTGCTGCAGTAGGTTTTCACGCAGCCCGGAGAGCTGCTGTGGTGTCAGATGGCTCATAGGAGGTTGCTCCTTTCTAATGCTTAAGACGAACGTTCCAAAACCCGGGATCACCGGCTTGTGTTTCTCTGATAGCTTGGCCGGGGAACCCCTTTTTTAGCGCTGGAAAATAGTGCCCGTCCCTTGGGCTTTGTGTCCTCCTGCAATAGACGGCTTCTCGAGGCCTGTGCTACAATATACAAGTCTTTATACAGTATTCGTACCGCCTGCAGCGGGAAAAATAAGAACGGAGTGACAACTTCTGTGGTGTACTATCTGATTGCGCTTATCGTATTTTTGGTAGACCAGGGTACCAAGTATTTGATTGCTACCCGGCTGGAGCTCGGCGAGCAGATTCCGGTTATCAAGGATTTTTTCATTATCACCTCCCACCGCAATCAAGGAGCTGCCTTTGGCATTCTTCAGGGACAGCAGTGGTTTTTTGTCGTGGTCACCGTTATCGTTGTGTCCGGAATTGTCTGGTATTTGAACAAGGCAAAAGCAACCCGCAAGCTGCTGCCCACTGCACTGGCACTGGTACTCGGCGGAGCTGTAGGCAATTTTCTGGACCGGCTTTTGAACGGAGAGGTTGTTGACTTCCTGATGTTCAATTTCGGCAGCTACACCTTTCCGATCTTTAATGTAGCGGATTCCTGCATCGTGATCGGGGTGGGGCTGATTATTCTGGATACGCTGCTTGATATGAAGAGCGGAGAAGAAATCAACGAGGTTAAGGAAACCAAGGAAGTCAAGGAAGGGAATGAATGAGTTGAACAAGGACGTCAATCAGCAGGTGCCCTCCGGTGCCTTCGAAGAAGAAAGGGACGTCACGGAATGGACTGTTGCCGGAGAGAATGCCCGGGAGCGGATCGATAAATACATTACAGAGTCTTGGGAAGATGACATTTCACGCTCCCAGGTGCAGATGTGGATCAGCGGAGGACATGTAACCGTAAACGGCGCTCCGGTAAAAGCCAACTATAAGCTGGCCGAAGGCGATGTGGTTGCAGTTGCTGTACCGGAAGCTGAAGCAACAGACCTGATTGCGGAGGATATTCCGCTTGAAGTGGTCTATGAAGACAGCGATGTTATTGTTGTAAATAAACCGCGCGGGATGGTGGTTCATCCGGCAGTCGGCCATCCGTCCGGCACACTGGTCAATGCGCTGATGTATCATTGCAAGGACCTGTCCGGCATTAACGGCGAGATTCGTCCGGGGATTGTGCACCGTATTGATAAAGACACCTCCGGACTGATTATGGCCGCTAAAAATGATGCCAGCCATGCATCGCTCGCAGCCCAGCTCAAGGAGCATAGCGTAACCCGCCGCTACATCGCTGTAGTGCACGGTAACCTGTCCCATGACCAAGGTACGGTAGATGCGCCTATTGGCCGTGATCCGCATGACCGCAAGCTCTATACCGTAACAGAGAAGAACAGCAAACGGTCTGTGACCCATTTTACCGTGCTGGAGCGGTTTGGGGATTGTACCCTGCTGGAGCTGCAGCTGGAGACCGGACGCACGCACCAGATTCGTGTGCATATGAAGTTTATCGGTCATCCGCTGGTCGGAGATCCCATCTACGGACGCAGCAAAGGGACGACTATGAACGGACAGGCCCTGCATGCCGCTGTTCTGGGGTTTGTGCATCCCTCCACCGGTGAATATATGGAGTACAGTGCGCCCATTCCGGCCGATATGGAAGAAGTGCTGTTTGCTCTGCGGAGCAGATAAGTACAAATCAAGTGATTATAAATCCATGGTTTTGAAGGCGGCTTTGCGGCATATTTAGAACATATACAAATTGAACTTGAGATATTAAGAATAAGAGGGAAAGTGGCATTCTCTGGAGTCACGCCCATCCTGAAATACAAAAATCATAAGTTCAGTTTATGTAGGAACAAAAAAAGCAGGAGATGAGGCAAAGATTATGAGTATTGAACAATATCAGGAGACCTTCATTCAGACTAATTTTGCGGACCGCATCGGCGGTGCGAATTATGGCAAAGATACAGCCATCTACAAATTTGAGAAAATCAAACGCGCCAAAGCGTCGGCGAAACAGGATTTTCCGAATATTGAGCTGATTGATATGGGTGTGGGCGAGCCTGATGAAATGGCGGACGAAGGGATCGTCGCCAAACTCGCGGTAGAAGCCGCCAAAGAAGAAAACCGCGGATATTCCGACAACGGAATCCCGGAGTTCAAAGCCGCCGCCGCCGCTTACCTGAAGGAAGTTTTCAGAGTGGACGGCATTGACCCTGTAACTGAGGTCGTGCACTCCATTGGTTCGAAGCCTGCGCTGGCGATGCTGCCATCCTGCTTCATTAACCCGGGGGACATTACGATTATGACAGTTCCGGGTTATCCGGTGCTGGGCACACACACGAAATATCTGGGTGGACAAGTGTTCACTGTGGAGCTGAAGAAAGAAAACAACTTCCTGCCTGACCTGAATTCCATTCCGGAAGAGGTTGCCCGCAAAGCGAAGCTGATCTATCTGAACTATCCGAACAACCCGACGGGCGCCAGCGCAACTCCTGAATTTTTCAGTGAAGTGGTAGCCTGGGCGAAAAAATATGATGTAGTTGTCATTCACGATGCGCCATACGCCGCCTTGACCTATGACGGTATGAAGCCGCTCAGCTTCCTGTCCGTACCGGGTGCGAAGGATGTCGGCGTTGAGCTGCACTCCTTGTCCAAGTCCTATAACATGACCGGCTGGAGAATCGGGTTCGTAGCCGGCAACCCGCTGGTAGTCAAGGCGTTCAGCGATGTGAAGGACAACAATGATTCCGGTCAATTTATCGCTATTCAAAAGGCAGCGGCTTATGGCCTGGAGCATCCTGAAATCACCGAAGCGATTGCCGCCAAGTATTCCCGCCGCCACAACATGCTGGTGGATGCGCTGAACAGCCTGGGCTTCTCTGCCGAGAAACCAAAAGGCTCATTTTTCCTTTATGTGGCTGCTCCAAAAGGCATTAAGGGCGGACGCCGTTTTGAATCCGGCGAAGACTTCTCGCAGTTCCTGATCCGCGAGAAGCTGATTTCCACCGTGCCATGGGATGATGCCGGCCCGTTCGTCCGTTTCTCTGTAACCTTCATCGCCAAGGGCGAGGAAGAAGAGAAACGCGTCATCTCGGAAATTCAGAGACGCCTTAGCGACGTTGAATTTGAATTTTAATTTTAATTAAGCTTAGCGATGTAGTTTTTAAGGCTGCTGCGGAGAAATCTGCGGCGGCTTTTTTTACAAGATAAGAATTTATATACTGAAGCGGACTGAGGAGCCCTTATTTTGCCGAAAATCTTGTTTTTTCAGTAGTTACGGACTGAGGAGCCGTTATATCGTTCGATGGAGCCTGGAAAAAAAGGGGAAAGGACAAATAGAGGCATCTCAGTCCGTTGTCCTGCGGAATGGACGAATCTTCCTTCAATAACGGCTTTCCTGTCCGCAACGGCTGCGGATAGATCGCGAAGGGAGCTCATCGTGTCCGCAGAAAGACCCACACCATAATCATACGGTCCCCAATGCATGTCTTAATGGACTTTTGGGCAAGGTTGTGTATGTGGTTTAACAACACTCTGGGCGAGCGTTGTGCATGTAGTATAACTATGAGCTCTAAGCAAGTCAAAGAACGCTAAGCCTTCCTATCATACAACGATCCGTCTTCAGTATGCCCCCGTTGATTTTGGAGCGGTGGGGAGATCCCTGCGGCGGTAAGCTCCGTGTTGTTATTCACCTGCCTGGGTGATTTTGTTCAAATATAATTTATATGCTTCACGCAATAAATTATCCTTCTCATTTCTCGGCGGTTGTGCGCTTATCGGGGGGACGGGAGGAAAAGATTAAATTCTCTATTTCCAGCTTCGAAGTGAATTTTTTGTAAAGATTACAACTTTTCTTCACTATGAGCGCCTCATCTGCTCAAATCCTGCATGTAGTGCAACATTCTCAATATTTTTGCGCTCAATCCGCTGGTAATCCTGCATTTCTTGCAACAACTTTTGCTTTTAGCTTACTTATGGGGGCTATATTATGCTTTCTGTACAACATTTCTACCCAGCCACCCTTCCTTCTTCAGCCGCTAATTACCCACCAGCTTCGTGATAAAGAAGCTGGCTTTTTTGCTTTAAGCTATTGAACTAAAAGCCTGATTTTATGGTGCGAAGTAACGGAGGGGAAGTTTGGAACTGTAGGAGCGGTAGCGTCCGCCTTTGTCTCCGGATGTTGTCCGCTACCAGCGACTATATTCAGAACATCTGGAGACAACAGCGGCCGGAAGTCCAAACATTCACCGGAGTTACGCCTTTCACCATAACAACAGTTTTTTTGTTCACTCCCCTATTTGACACCCGCCGCAACATCTGTCATAATCCTTGTAGTTGAATATGCGCCTTTAATTCAGTCCCGTGAGGCTGGCAAGGTAACGTGAATCGAGGTTCGCGTCATGAAGAGAGGAATCCGTATGTCTACGGAGGGTTCTTTTATGCGCGCGGGCACGCCATCTTTTTGAATCTGCGGATTTCACTCCTTGCCTGCTTCGGGCAAGGAGTTTTTTGTTATCCGGGGAACTTGAACAGGCGATCAAGCAGGAGGATGGCAGGGATGATGGTTACTGAAAAAAATGTGATTATGGACGAAACGGCAATCCGCCGGGCGCTGTCGCGCATTGCCCATGAGATTTTGGAGAAGAACAAAGGTATTGAGAATTGCCTGCTGGTGGGCATCCGCACACGGGGAGTGTATCTGGCGCAGCGGATTGCCGAACGCATTAAGGAGATTGAAGGCGTCGATATTCCATACGGCGAGCTGGACATCACGCACTACCGCGATGACCGTGAGGGGGGCGGCGATAACCGCGAAGCCATGGACCGTACGGTGGTGAACAGCAATCTGACCCTGCCGGCTGGCTGCAACGGCATCCAGGACAAGAAAGTGATTTTGTTCGATGATGTCCTGTACACCGGACGCACGATTCGCGCTGCCATGGACGCATTGATGGATTGCGGACGGCCCCGGATGATCCAGTTGGCTGTGCTTGCAGACCGTGGTCACCGTGAGCTTCCGATCCGGCCGGACTACATCGGCAAGAACGTACCTACCTCCAGACATGAGCAGATCGAAGTGGCGCTGACCGAGTTCGACGGCAAGGATGAGGTTTACATTATTTCCAACCGGGAGGAACGATGACAATGATGGCAGCAACCAAGGTGAAGGAACGCAGTCTGCTGGGGATTAAGGAATTGGACCGGACGGAAATCCTCCAGCTTTTGAACAGAACGGCCTACTGGGACAATCAAGCCGAGAAGCTGACACCGGTGCTGAGATCACATTTTGTAGCGAACATGTTTTTTGAGAACAGCACGCGGACCCGGTTTTCCTTCGAAATGGCTGAGAAACGCCTGGGTGTTCAGGTCCTGAACTTTACGGCTGCGGCTTCCAGTGTAGAAAAAGGCGAATCGATCTACGACACCGTGCGTACGCTGGAATCGATGGGGATCGACGCTGGAGTTGTGCGTTTGAAGCCTGCCGGGGTGCTGCAGCTGCTGGCGGAGAAGGTGTCCATCCCGCTGATCAATGCGGGGACGGCAATAACGAGCATCCGACACAGGCGCTGCTGGATCTATACACCATGAGCAAAAATTTTGGTGAACTTAAGGGCCTCAAAGTGTCGATTATCGGAGATATTATGCATAGCCGGGTGGCCCGCTCGAACCTCTGGGGACTGACGAAGATGGGCGCCAAGGTTCAGTTCTGCGCTCCCGATAATATGAAAGCTCCCGAGCTGGCCGAGTTCGCGCCTTATGTAACTATGGAGGAAGCGCTGAAAGCGGATGTGGTCATGATGCTGCGTGTGCAGCTGGAGCGCCATGCAACGGGTATCCTCCAATCCGCAGACGAGTACCGGAAGCAGTTCGGGCTCACGGAAGAACGTGCCGCGAAACTGGACAAGAATACCATTATCATGCACCCTGCACCGGTGAACCGGAATGTCGAAATTGATGATGCCGTGGTGGAAAGCGACAAATCGCGGATCTTCCCTCAGATGGCTAACGGCGTGCCTGTGCGCATGGCCGTAATTGAAAGAGCGATACACTAAAAAACCTGACACAATCTGTTTAATAATTATACACAAAGATGAATTTTTATTATATAATAACTACAGAGCTCGCGGCCGAACGCCTGCGGGTAAAAGGAGAATCATAACCGTGATCATCAAGAACGCCAGTGTACTGAATAGGGAAGGTGTGCTAGAGCGCAAACATATCGTGGTGCAGGATGGAATTATCTCCGCAATCAAGGACGGCAGCGAGGCTGTGGATGAAGCCGGAGAGATGATTGAAGCGGAAGGCAGACTGCTGATTCCGGGGCTGATCGATATGCATGTGCATCTGCGCGAGCCGGGTTTTGAGCATAAGGAAACCATCGAAACTGGAGCACGTTCAGCAGCAAAAGGCGGATTCACTACAATCGCCTGTATGCCGAATACCCGCCCTGTAACGGACAGTCCGGAAATTGTACAGTTCGTGAAGGATAAAGCCGCTGAAGCCGGACTGGTGAAGGTGCTGCCATACGCAGCCATTACGAAGAATGAGCTTGGACGTGAGCTGACTGATTTTGCCGCCTTGAAAGAGGCTGGAGCGATTGGCTTCACGGATGACGGCGTGGGTGTACAGAGCGCCCAGATGATGAAGGATGCGATGAAGATCGCGGCAGGGCTGGATATGCCGGTGATTGCCCACTGTGAAGACAACTCGCTGGTGGAAGGCTGCGCGGTAGCCGAAGGCACTTTTGCCGCCAAGCATGGATTGAAGGGGATACCGAATGAATCGGAGGCCATTCATGTCGGACGTGATATTCTGCTCGCTGAGGCAACCGGGGTACACTACCATGTCTGCCATGTCAGCACAGAACAATCTGTTCGGCTGATCCGCCAGGCGAAGGAGATCGGCATTAAGGTGACCGCAGAGGTATGCCCGCATCATCTGCTGCTCTCGGAAGAAGACATTCCGGGGCTGGACGCCAATTGGAAAATGAACCCGCCGCTGCGCTCGCGCCGCGATGTGGAGGCCTGCATCGCCGGGCTCCTGGACGGTACAATCGATATTATCGTTACCGATCATGCACCGCACAGCGAAGAAGAAAAAGCCAAAGGCATGCAGCTTGCGCCATTCGGCATCGTGGGCTTTGAGACAGCGTTCCCGCTGCTGTATACCGCTTTTGTCGCAACCGGCAAATGGGACCTGTCGCTGCTGGTACAGCGCATGACGGCTGATCCGGCCCGGGTATTCCGGCTGAATACAGGCAGCCTCACGGTTGGGCTGCCTGCGGACCTGACACTGATTGATCTTACGGAAGAAAAGGAAGTTGATCCCGCTTCGTTTGCCAGCAAAGGACGCAATACACCTTTTGGCGGATGGAAGCTTAAAGGCTGGCCGGTCAAAACATGGGTAAACGGCACAGCCGTATGGACTGAAGAATAACGGACGGACGGGTAGGACGAAGCTGCCGGCTGTATGGGGCAGGTTGACATACGGCGGCATTTTCGTGCGCCTGCTCCGGTTAATTGAGGCCAGACATAAGAACCAGACTACAGAAACCAGAAGGAGTGGAAGGAAATGCAGGCGAGATTGCTGCTTCAGGACGGAACGCTGTTCACCGGCACCGCATTTGGTGCGGAAGGCGAGAAGACGGGGGAGGTTGTTTTTAACACAGGGATTACGGGTTATCAGGAGGTGCTGTCGGACCCTTCCTACTGCGGCCAGATCGTGACCATGACTTACCCCTGATCGGAAACTACGGCATCACCCGCGATGATTTTGAATCTGTGCGCCCATTCGTGCACGGCTTTGTCGTGCGCCGCCATGAGGCGGTGCCGAGCAACTGGCGCGCGGAATACAGCGTAGACGATTTGCTGAAGGAATATGGCATTCCCGGAATCAGCGAAATTGATACCCGGATGCTCACCCGCATTATCCGCCATTACGGCACCATGAAGGCGATCCTTACCACCTCCAATAAGCGTGTGGAAGAGCTCATGGAAATGATGGGTGACACGACCATTGAAGAGCTGCGCAACCAGGTAGCCCGCACCTCTACTACGGCAGCCTATAACAGCCCTGGCAACAAGGAGCGGATTGTGCTTGTCGATTACGGCGCCAAAACCGGTATCCTGCGTGAACTGAACAACCGCGGCTGCGATGTGGTTGTTGTGCCGCATGATGTGACCGCAGATGAGATCCGCCGCCTGAATCCCGACGGCATTCAGCTCTCCAACGGCCCCGGGGACCCGAAGGATGTGCCTTACGCCGTGAAGACGATCTCCGAGCTGCTCGGCGAATATCCGATCTTCGGCATCTGCCTGGGGCATCAATTGTTCGCACTGGCTTGCGGTGCGGATACGGAGAAGCTTAAATTCGGCCACCGCGGCGGCAACCATCCGGTAAAAGAACTCGAAAGCGGACGCTGCTTCATCACCTCCCAGAACCATGGCTACACGGTTAACGAGGAGTCTGTGCGGAAGACCGACCTGGAAGTGACACATATCAACAACAATGATAAGACCGTTGAAGGACTGAAGCATACCCGTTACCCCGCATTTTCGGTGCAATACCATCCGGAAGCGGCGCCGGGACCGCATGACAGCAGCTATTTGTTCGACCGTTTCCTGCAAATGATTGCCGATCATAAGGCCAAGACGCCGGCAGGCTCGCGCCAGGCGCAGCTTGCGGCCAACGCCAGAATCACGGCACCAACTATTACACCGCAGCTCGAAGCCGTGAAAGGAGCGCTATAACATGCCCAAGAACGATAAGCTTAAGAAAATCCTCGTCATCGGCTCCGGCCCGATCGTCATCGGCCAGGCTGCCGAGTTCGACTATGCCGGAACCCAGGCCTGCCAGGCGCTGAAAGAAGAAGGCGTGGAGGTTGTGCTGATTAACAGCAACCCGGCTACCATCATGACCGATACCAATATGGCGGATAAGGTATACATCGAGCCGATCACCCTTGAATTTGTGACCGGGATTATCCGCCAGGAGCGTCCCGATGGACTGCTGCCAACACTGGGGGGACAGACCGGACTGAACATGGCTGTGGAGCTGGCCCGCGCAGGCGTACTGGAGCAGGAGAACGTGAAGCTGCTGGGTACACAGCTGGAATCCATCGAGAAGGCGGAGGACCGCGATTTGTTCCGCGAGCTGATGCGCGAGCTGGAGCAGCCGGTACCGGAGAGTACGATCATCACCAGTGTGGAGGAAGCCATGGGCTTCGCAGCCGGAATCGGCTACCCGCTGATCGTCCGCCCTGCGTACACGCTGGGTGGAACGGGCGGCGGGATTTGCGACAACGAGGAAGAGCTGCGCGAGACTGTCAAAGCAGGTATCCGGTACAGCCCGATCGGCCAATGCTTAGTGGAGAAGAGCATCGCCGGCATGAAGGAAGTCGAATATGAGGTGATGCGCGACGCGAACGACAACTGTATCGTGGTCTGCAACATGGAGAACTTTGACCCGGTTGGCGTACACACAGGCGACAGTATTGTCGTAGCGCCAAGCCAGACCCTGTCGGACCGTGAGTACCAGATGCTGCGCAGCGCCTCCTTGAAGATCATCCGTGCGCTGAACATCGAAGGCGGCTGCAATGTGCAGTTCGCGCTCGACCCGCAGAGCTACCAGTATTATGTGATTGAAGTGAACCCGCGTGTCAGCCGTTCCTCGGCGCTGGCATCGAAGGCTACCGGTTATCCGATTGCCAAGATGGCAGCCAAAATCGCCCTGGGCTACACGCTGGATGAAATCGTCAATCCGGTTACCGGCCAGACGTATGCTTGCTTCGAGCCGACACTGGACTATATCGTCAGCAAAATTCCGCGCTGGCCGTTTGACAAGTTCATCTATGCGAACCGCAAGCTGGGCACGCAGATGAAAGCAACCGGTGAGGTTATGGCGATTGGCCGTACCTTCGAAGAGTCGATTCACAAGGCGATCCGTTCCCTGGAAATCGGCCTCCACCGTTTCAGGCTTCCTGGCGCAGAGCAGCTGGAAGACAGTGTGCTGCGCACAAGACTTGCCAAGGCAGATGATGAGCGCCTGTTCCTGATTGCTGAAGCGTTCCGCCGTGGTTACGGCCTGCAGGAGATTCAGGATATTACCAGCGTGGACTGGTGGTTCCTCTCCAAGATCGAAGGCCTGGTGAACTTTGAAGAGGTGATCCGCAGCGAAGCAGCACTGTCGCCGGAAACACTCTATCAAGCGAAGCGCAAGGGTTTCACTGACCGAGCGATTGCCGAGATCCGCGCCGAAGGACGTCCTGGCCTTGAGCAGACGAAGGAATCCGAGGTGCGCGTGCTGCGTCTGCAGCAGGGGCTGGTTCCGGTATTCAAAATGGTGGATACCTGCGCCGCTGAATTCGAAGCCTCTACGCCATACTATTACTCGACCTACGAAACTGAGAATGAGGTTATTCATTCCAATAAGCAGAAAGTAATCGTGCTGGGCTCCGGTCCGATCCGCATCGGCCAGGGCATCGAATTCGACTATTCTACGGTTCATGCGGTTTGGGCGATTCAAAAAGCCGGCTATGAAGCTGTAATTATCAATAACAATCCGGAGACAGTTTCTACGGACTTCAATACCTCGGACCGGTTGTACTTTGAACCGCTGTTCTTTGAGGATGTCATGAATGTTATTGCCCAGGAAAATCCAATCGGGGTCATCGTCCAATTCGGCGGCCAGACGGCAATTAACCTGGCTGCACCGCTGGCTGCGGCCGGTGTGAATATTCTGGGCACCAGCCTGGACAGCATCGATGAAGCCGAGGACCGCAAGAAGTTCGAAGCGCTGCTGGCCCGTCTGGATATCGCCCAACCGAAGGGCAAAACGGTCATCAACATCGATGAAGCGGTAGAGACTGCTCAATCGCTTGGCTATCCGGTGCTGGTCCGTCCTTCTTATGTACTGGGCGGCCGTGCCATGGAGATCGTATACAATGATACGGAGCTGCTGAACTACATGGCTGAAGCAGTGAAGGTCAATCCGGAGCATCCGGTGCTGATCGACCGTTACATGCTGGGCAAAGAGGTTGAAGTCGATGCCATCTGCGACGGCGAGACGGTAGTCATCCCGGGCATCATGGAGCATGTTGAGCGCGCAGGGGTTCACTCCGGCGACTCCATCGCCGTATATCCTCCGCAGTATCTGGATGAAGGCCTGAAGCAGAAGATCGCTGACATCACGATCAAGATCGCCAAAGAATTGAAAACGGTCGGGCTGGTGAATATCCAGTTTGTCATTTATCAAAATGAAGTGTATGTCATCGAGGTCAACCCGCGCTCCTCGCGTACGGTTCCTTTCCTCAGCAAGGTGACCGGCATTCCGATGGCCCATCTGGCCACCAAAACCATTCTCGGCGGCAAGCTGAAAGAGGAGGGTTACACTGAAGGCCTGTGGCCGGAGAGCGACTATGTTTCGGTCAAAGTGCCGGTGTTCTCTTTTGCCAAGCTGCGCAGAGTAGAGCCTACACTCGGACCGGAAATGAAATCGACCGGCGAGGTTATGGGCCGCGATAAACTGTATGCCAAAGCCCTCTACAAAGGGCTGATCGGGGCAGGCATGAAAATTCCAGCCACCGGAGCCATCATCGTAACGGTTGCGGACAAAGACAAGGCCGAAGCCGTAGAGCTGATGAAGGGCTTCCACGCCATGGGCTACAAAATCATTGCCACCGGCGGCACGGCCCTTGCGCTTGAACAAGCGGGCCTGAACGTGATGAACGTCAATAAGCTGGATGAGGGAGAGCCGACCATCCTCGATCTGATTCGCAGCGGTCAAGCCAACTTCGTCTTCAATACCCTGACCAAAGGTAAAACACCGGAGCGCGACGGCTTCCGCATCCGCCGTGAAGCGGTAGAGAACGGCGTCGTATGTATGACTTCGCTCGATACCGTAACTGCACTGCTGAGAATGCTTCAGACGATCAACTTCTCGTCGCAGTCGATGCCTGCTTTTGTCGGACAATAATGGATGAAATGAACCAGGCCGCCTTTTGGGCGGCTACAGGGACGGTTTGCGTTAGCGCAGACCGTTCCGCTGTGCCCGGGGACAAAATCCCTGACAGAACATACCCTTATGCGTAAATAAAACATGCGGTGTACCGCATGGCAAGGAGCGTTGGATCGATGACAAAGGGAGAGGATCGGCAAATGGAGCAGGCTGCCACGCAGCATGGGCTTGAGACGGTTGCACAAGTTGAAAAGCGGGAGGAAATGGCCGGGCGGCTGATGGTTGCCCTCGATGTTCCGGATGTGGAACAGGCGAGTCTGTTAATCGATAAGCTGGAAGGCATTCCATGTTATATGAAGGTGGGCATGCAGCTGTTTTATGCAGCAGGCCCCGGCTTCATCAGAGAGCTGAAGGCGCGCGGTTATTCCGTCTTTCTGGATGTCAAAATGCATGATATCCCCAACACCGTTCGCGGCGGGGCAGAGAGCCTGACCCTGCTGGGCGTGGATATGTTCAACGTGCACGCAGCCGGGGGAACGGCGATGATGGCTGCTGCGCTCGAAGGTGCGGCCAAGGCCGTCAGCCTGCACCCGTCGCTGCATATTCCGCTCATTATCGCAGTCACACAGCTTACAAGCACCAGCCAGGAGATGATGAACCGTGAGATCGGCATATCCGGGACGGTAAAGGACACCGTTGTGCGGTATGCCAGGCTAGCGGCTGAGGCGGGCCTGCACGGCGTTGTGGCCTCCCCGCAGGAAGCGGCAGTCATTGCTGCTGCCTGCGGCCCGGACTTCCGTACAGTGACGCCTGGGATACGTCCTGCCGGAGCTTCCCTGGATGACCAGTCCCGTGTCATGACACCTGGTCAAGCGATCCGCCAGGGCAGCCACTTCCTGGTCGTCGGACGACCGATTACGGCGGCAGCAGATCCGCGCCAGGCCGCACTTACCATTATTGAGGAGATGACCCAAGCATGAGCCCATTATTGAATAAAAGTGAACAAATTGCCCGTTACCTGCTGAAGATCGGTGCGGTAGCGCTGCGTCCGCAGGACCCTTTTACCTGGACCTCCGGCATTAAATCACCTATCTACTGTGATAACCGTCTGACACTGTCCTTCCCGGAAGTCCGGGGCTACATCGCCGACGCCTTCGTCGAGACAATTGCCAGCACCTACCCGGATGCTGAAGTTATTGCAGGCACAGCTACTGCGGGCATCCCGCATGCGGCCTGGGTAGCAGACAAGCTGAACCTGCCGATGGCTTACATCCGCGACAAGGCCAAAGGCCACGGCAAGCAGAACCAGATCGAGGGCCTGATCTCCCCGGGACAGAAGGTCATTGTAATCGAGGACCTGATCTCCACCGGCGGCAGCTCTATCAAGGCCGCTCAGGCTGTACAGGAAGCGGGAGGCGTTCCGCTGGTCGTGCTGGCTATTTTCAGCTACGAGCTGGACCGCGCCACCGAAGCGTTCGCGGCAGCAGGTGTGCCGCTGCAGACCCTGTCCAACTACACCACTCTAATTGATGTAGCCCTGGGGCAGGGAACCATCGCCGACACGGATGTGGAGCTGCTGCAATCCTGGCGTAAAGATCCGGCATCGTTTGGTGTGCAGAAGTAAAAACCCAGGATACAGACATATAAGTATACGAATCCCTCACTTTAGCAGTGAGGGGTTTTCAGTCTGAAGCAAACCCACACAGAATTTGGCAGCCCCTCTTCCCGGTTCGGCCTAAGATTTTCGTCTGAAACGGGGTATAATAACTTCACAGCGGAAGGCCATCACTTGGTGAAAAGGAGAAGAGGGGACGATGAATTGGATCTACTTTGCGAAGCTGTTCAGGACAAGATTTCAAGCAGGCTGCCTGGCCAAGAGGCTGGAGCAGGACGGCTGGATCTACGGCTACCATGACCCGCGTTTTGTGGAAATATACCGTTCGCGCAAGGGCCGCTATGGGGTACGGTTCCTGCCCTGAACCCATTAACCAAAATCATCCTTGACTTTTGACCCGGATATGATGTATATTATCTATTGTCGCTGTTTGAATATGATTACTGACGCGGGGTGGAGCAGCCCGGTAGCTCGTCGGGCTCATAACCCGAAGGCCGCAGGTTCAAATCCTGCCCCCGCAACCAATTTTTATTTTCTCAGACAGCCATTGTATATACGGAATCCTAGATCCGGGCCCTTAGCTCAGTTGGTTAGAGCGGTCGGCTCATAACCGATTGGTCACAGGTTCGAGTCCTGTAGGGCCCACTTCTCGAAACCCCTTGCGTAGCAAGGGGTTTTTGCTATGTTTATGTCTATACAGGAGTTAGAAGTAGGAGGCTAGAACAAGGGAGAAAATCAGGAATGGTATATTGCAGCCTAAGCCAGAATGGCAGCACCCAGCAGGAATGTGGCGCTCATGCTGCTTCTTTTTCGGATATGACGTTTGGCGTTATTGTTCTTCGCATATAACTACACTTCAATCCCTATATCCAGCAGCTGCAACTTTACAGGCATCACCTGCTTGAGATGATCCAGTTCAGCACGGAGGCTGTGATCAAGCTTTTCGGTTTCGAGGACTAATTCAGGCTGCCGGGATAAGGTGTGCAAGAGCTCGAGAAGGATAACAAGTCCTTTTTCACCGAAATTTCTAACCTGTCTCAGTTCTCCAATCGTGGCATTCTGCACTTTATCAATGGAAGAATAGCTGTTTTCGTTCAATGAGTTGAGGATTCTGGAGATGCTCTTTTCATAGGGGACGGGAGCGGCCAGGCGCAGGAAATAAATAGGGAAAGGGTAAAACACTTTGGCTACCGGAATATAAAGGTGCAGGGGGACATCGTGCGGAAGGGTTATTTTCAAAAGCTGTCATCTCCTAGTCTGGCTGTTTGCGGTATATATAATCACACCGAATGCATAATTATGTAAAAAATATTTAGGGTTTGGCGATTATAGTATTATTTACACGGATTTAAGCTAACAAAAACATAATTATGTTATAAAATATGACAAACTCTTGACGGAGGGATAGATAGCTTTTATTGATCTACTGGATCAATCCGACTGGCAACAAGGGGAAATCGCCCGGTATGCAGCGTTATCCCCTGATTCAAATATATAGGCCCTGCCGGATTACGGCAGGGCCACTTTTGGTTCGCCGGCCAGATTGTATGGCTTATGTTAAGACATCAATCATCTTGCGGCTCCTGCAATAGAATGGAGAAGGTCTGGGTTTCATGATCTACTTCAATGGCTTCGATGCCGACAAAATCCGGGATTTCGGGGTGTACTGCGTCCACGCTGTAATCCGGGTGGGTTAATAATAGCTGGATAACTTGGATGGCTTCCATACTGCTCCCCCTTATCGGATTAATTTTGCCTTTTAGTCTGGAGGCTCTGCTCTGTATAATGTGTATTATTATCCCCGCTGCGTTCACCGAATATGTCTGTGGATTAATTTTCTGTCCTCGTTCCGCTCCATCACGGCAATCAGCTGTCCCTGGAATACCCGGCGCTGAATCTGGTCAATCCGCTGCAGAGCCAGCTCGCAAGGGACCTGAAAAGCTGCGGCAAGCTCCTGAATCGCATCTTCCCGCAGCTCGGGCAGTGTCATCTTCGAGATCATAGAGTAAGGCATGGCTGCATACAGAATAAACCGCTCCGATTCATCCTTCTCTGCTTGCGTGAATTGCTCAGGCATCAGTGTGTGGCTGCCGGCATGACGGAGCAGGTGGCAAAGCTCGTGCAGGAATTCCAGGCGCTGCAGTTCTTCAGGAAGCCGATTGTCGATGAACATGCTGTACATCCCGGCAGAGGCCTCGATCCCTTTACTCCTCACATCCAGATAATGAACCCAGATATTCAGGCGCTCGGCAATATAGGCAATCGATATTTGTGCCGGCTTCACGATCTCCAGCCGTTCATACAAATCCTCCGTCCACTTCTCCAGAGCAGTCATTTGATAATAGGAATGCATGTGCTTCACCTCGAAAATAAGATCGTATGTTCGTATTTGTGGCCAAAAGAAAAGCCCGGAGGGCTTAGTGGGTTCTGCGAACCTGTGTTCTTATGTATCTTAGCATAAAGCAATCAAACCTTAATATCAAGTGTTTTTCCTAAGTTTGGGTCCAAGCTCTGTGAAAGCATTTGCGCTAAATTCTGACCCTGGATTTCAGCCTGATTCTTGGCAATGCTGAGCACCTGCAGGCCTACAGCCTGTTTCAGACCGGCCTGGTTCATCGATACCGATAGAGCGGCAATATCCATTTTCGCACCTCCTAAACAAAGTTAGTGAGCGTTATGCCCTGAATACCGTAAAACCTGCTCCGAAAGCAAAACTTAGGTTTATTGGCTTCCCTTAGTATATCGACTGCACGGGCACAATTGATTAGGTGAATGGTATTTCTTTGCCGATTGGCCCATACGGCCTGTTTCCCTTCTACATATTCTGTGCTGTAGTCAATATTTGTGAGGAGGAATGAATGATGGGAGCAGATTATGGTTGCGGTTGTAATAATGTTGGTGGTGTGAATCAGGGTCCAGTAGTGCCGGTTTGCAGTCCTTTTACTTCCACAGGTGCAATTCTGGTATTGTTCATTTTGCTGGTTATTATCACTAAAGCCTGTATATTCTAAACATTTCATCAGCCAGTGCCGCCCTGTCTGGCAAAGTGCCGGATAGGGCTATTTCTATTTCTTTTTCCTGCGGGCAGAAGGTCCGATCTGGCGTTTGATTTTTCCTGTGGCCTCATCCGTTTCAATGATATACAGTTCCCTGACCGTTCCTGCAAGCGCAAACCATTCTTTTAAGGCCTCCTCTTCAGACATAGGGCCATACAGTTTTTTCCCCCGATAACAGATATAGAACACCCTAGCTCTCCGCGTGTGAAATAATACCCCACCTATTTTACGCCTTTTATCTGCATAGTTGCATAAGGAACGTTTGTTCGCATGTGTTGCATACAACTATTCCTGTTTCTTTAGAGGAAGGGGTTAATGTGAGCACATAGGATATGGTATGGAAAAGCTGACCGGGCAGGCAATCGGGATTATTGACATCATCCCCGCTATTTAAACATGAATTCTACCCGCGTACCGTCGGGCAGTCCCTCCAGCTGGTTGCCAACCCAGCTTCCGGCGCCCCGGTTGTCGCTAGGCGTTATGTATTCAATGTCGGCTCCGCTGCCGCCTTCCTCGCACATGGCCATCGGCCATTCGTCACGGTCATAGCCTTTTTTGGTGGGCACCCCCTTTAGAGATTCCTTGCGGTTTTCGTCTGCTTCCTGCCGGTCAATCGTGCAGATACTAGACTCCCCGCTGCGGATAGCTTCCTGAATGTGGCGGGCCGTCTCCGGGAAACGGTCGCTCGGGAACATCAACTGGACAACGTCTGTATCTTCTGCAGCCGGCCGGCTGCCAGGCAGATCACCGTTCTGTTCGAACCAGTAAGCGGCAATCAAGAGCAGCACTGTGATGATGAGACTTGGGATGAATTTCTTGGACTTCACGTTGCTGCCTCCTAAATTTTTGATAGCTAAGCTGAAAGCATGGCTCAAGAGGGTGAGACACTGCTTCCATAAGCGTAGACTTAATCAGTATAGCTTAATTATAGCTTCCTTTAGAATACTGAAATTAGCAAAAGAAGGGAGAACGGATATAACAGATTTTTTAATGCGTGCTGCATATTTATGCCGGTTTTATGTCAATTCGCCGTGCACTTGTCCGACAGTTTCCCATAAGATGTAGAAAAAAGGGATAGGATGGTGGAAAAGATGGAATCGCGTATCCTTCGGGATTTGCTGGAATCTGCATCACGGCTGGTCGGGGATGTACAATGGCAGGCGGCATTCCGGAATGTGCAGATGGCCCCTGCAGATGCTGCGCTTGCGTCTCCGGCCCGGAAGCTGCTGCAAACATTATACCGCTTGCAGGGACAAGGAATGATCAGCGGGCAGCATGATTATCTGGAGAGCCCGGATGAATTCAGCGCCAGGCTGAAGACGACCAGCGGACAATATGCCGCGCTCCACGGCTATGAGCTGGGGGCGATTGAGAATCAGACGGAGCAACAGATCAGCAGCCAGCGGCAGGCAGTGGTAGACAGCGCAATCCGGTGGCATCAGGCGGGCGGAATCGTCACCATGAGCTATCATCAGAATTTGCCGGGGACCGCTCCGGCTTGGTCGAATGTCTCGATGAGCCTTAGCGAGGCGGATTTTGCCAAATATATTACTCCGGGTACTGTTAAGTACAAAGCGCTGATCGCGGAGCTGGACAAGACAGCACAGTCTTTGAAAAAGCTTGCTAATGCGGGCGTGCCGGTGCTCTGGCGTCCCTACCATGAGATGAACGGCGGCTGGTTCTGGTGGGGCCAAAAAAGCTCGTTCAGCAAGTTGTGGAACCTCATGTTCGACCGGTACACAGTCTATCACAAGCTGCATAATCTGCTGTGGGTGTGGAGTCCCAATGCCAAAAACCAGTGGTCCGATGAACCGGCCGACTATTACCCTGGTGCCGGCAAGGTGGATGTGTTGGCGCTGGATATCTATGAAGCGGATTTCAAGCAGAGCCACCATGATGCCATGTGGAATCTGGGACGCGGCAAGCTGATCGCCATAGGCGAGAACGGGGAGCTTCCGTCCCCGGCGGTGCTGGCCAAAACCCAGCGTAAATGGTCCTACCAGATGAGCTGGGGAAAGCTGCTGTATGAGAAGAACAGCGATGCGGTCATCAAGGCTTTTATGAACGATTCCTTTGTGCTCACCAGGAAGGAATACGCGGCGAAGGCGGCGCAGTATGCCTCTATGTCTGAAGCTGGCCCCATGCCGGGCCTGTACGGGCAATATTACAGCAATGCATCGCTCAGCGGCACGCCGGCGATCACCCGGACCGATTCCGGCATTAACTATAACTGGCGGCAGGCGGCTCCCGATCCGGCACTCCCTGCTGATTCCTTCTCGGTGCGCTGGAGCGGCAGGCTGAGTGCCGCATACACGGAGAGCTACACGATTTATTCGTCCTCGGACGACGGCATCCGCGTGTGGATTGACGGGGTGCTGGTGATTGACAGCTGGATGAAGCAGAGCGGACAGGAGCGGCAGGGACAGGTGAATCTGATTGCCGGGAAGCTGCATGAGCTGAAGGTGGAGTATTATGAGAACCAGGGGGATGCGCGGGTGGTACTGATGTGGGAAAGCCCCAGCCAGGTGAAAAGCGTCATTCCGGCCGGGGCATTCTATCTTCCTTAAACAGGTTGGCCAGCGGGTCAGATTTGTTCCCGGTAGCTGATATTGTTGGCGATTTTCTCATTGCGTACGGCTTGGCGCAGCACATCCTTCACCGTTTGGGGCTGGCGGATCCGGTGGAAAAGCAGCTGTGGCGATGAAGCATCATCCGAGAATACTGTAAGTGTTCCGATACCCAGTATTCGCTGGGGTATGGACTGGGCCACAGAAAAATCATTGACCCGCAGCAGCTCGATTTCTTCCACGTCCTTCCCGATCAGCCCGGTTTTGACCATAATGCGCTGGCTGGTGATGGTGTATGTGGTTGTATTCAGGCGCACGATGCCTTTGATGCGGTCGGAGATGCCGGCCGGCTTGCCCTGCCACAACTTTGTTTCAGGTCCGGAGCCGGAACCTGGTGCTGCTCCGGATGCCTCCCGGCGTTCAGGTGCAGCTGCGCCTCCGGTAGTGCTTGCGCCGCATTCTCCGCAAAATTTGGCCCCTTGCTTGTATTCTGCGCCACAGCTTGTGCAGTAAGGCATAAGCTATCTTCCTCTCTATCATTCATGTTGAAATCATTATAGTATAACAAGGATTTCCAGTCACTACTGGGGATCTTTGTTGTTTGTATCTGCCCAAAATACGCTTCAATTCTGCAAAAAGTTTCATCTCTGCTACTTTTACATTATTTTCAGTTGCACTTTACAAAACTCGCTATTATTCTGTTAAGTGGAGGGATACTTAATATGAGACAAGCCTTACTGGCGGCGTTGCTGATGATGGTTGGAATTCTAAGCGCCTGCAGCAATAATAACTTAGCGCCTGCTTCCCATGAAGAGGTGCAGGAGAACGTGCAAAATTTTTATAATGAAATGTCAAAGTTCGATGAAATGGGCAAGTCCTCATTGGAGGCATTCAACACAGCCTTAACTTCGTATTCAACAGGAAAAGCCAGTGACAGTGAGATGGAGAAAGCAGTGGATGATTTTCAGGACACCGCTTCGGATATCGCCGATGAAGTCAAGGATGTGAAGATCTCCAAAAGCCTGCCGGAGAACATCCGGAAGCTGCTTAAAGAATCGGTAATTGCGTTCCAGAGTGCGTATTCCATCAAGGAGAAAGCCTCGAAAAGTGCGGTTTCCCCGGATGTTACTGCCGAGGAATTCCAGGACATGAACCAGCAGGCGGATGTGGCGATGCTGTATGGCATCTCCAAGCTGAATGAGGCCAGAGTGGCGGCAGGGCTGATTGAACCGGGAAGTGCGGCCACGGACACGCTGGCTGGTGCAGGGACCGGGACTGCTGCGGATTCTCAGCCGGATACAGACAGCCAAGCCAACACTGGCACAACAGATATCCAGGTGAATCCGCAGACCGGTAAGGGAACTTCCGTAACAGAGATTAAATAAAGCGAAACCCTGCTAAGGTAGAATCAAGGCTTCCCTGTCATTGGACAGCAAAAGGCGCTGCACAGCGAATACTGTGGGCGCCTTTTGCTTGCGGTTCTGTCATTTTTTTCTGATTGCTTAACAAGCGGAAATGCGCATATAATACAAACATACGTTCGCTTTGTGTGGAGCGCAATGACTGAAATGAATCAGGTCATCCTTGGAGGAGGAATAGCACAATGGGCAAGAAGCTGGAAGAGTACGGCCTGTGGGAGAGCAGCAGAGTGCTGCTGCCAGAGCACAAAAGCCGGATACCGAAGGATGAACGGGAGATGCTGGACCGGGGAAAGCCCGTTCTGGATGAGCAGAAGCTGGAGGAGATTGAATGCACGCTGGCGCTGTCGCTGCGGAGCCATGTCCGGGTAACAGTAGTGCTGCATGATCCTTGCGGGAACAAGCAGCTGAACGGCTTTGTGACTTCCATTCACACCCACTCGCGTGAGATCAAGCTGCAGTGGGCGGAGGAATGGAAGTGGATTCAGGTCGATGATATTGTCGAAGCGTACATCGTCTGAGCGGCAGACCTTTCTCCAAACTGCTGCTTGCGATGAAGCAGGTGAGCAGTGCTAGTTGGAAAAAGGGAACTTATTTCTCCCCAAAATGAACAATTGTGAGCTTGAAGTGGAAAAAGGATACTTAATTGTGCCATATTCCTTTGTCAGAAGCGAAATGGCCTGAATTAGTTGCCCTTTTTCCACTTCATCTGCGGAGAATAGGATGCTTGAGCAAAATTAGTGCCCCTTTTTCCACTTGAAATTGCCGAAGGGTTCATCAAAATCCTGGTTTTATTTGTTGGAGCTGGGCTCAGTTCTCTCATAAGCGATTAGGGTCACCGGTTTGTTCCCGTTGATTTGGGCTATGGCCGCTTCAGCCTGGCGGATAATCTCCACCGCGTCCCCCTGATCGCTCAAGGCTGCTACCTTGTAGCTGTCACTGTGAATTTCCATGAGGTCTTCCCACCTTTCGCTTTTATATTGGCCTGTTTGGGCGGGAACCATCCAGGAAAACGGTAATCCATAAAGATGCAAATGCCCCGGATGCCCGGGGTTTTTTCTTTTACAATCAGGGAAAAGCGTACAAGCAACGGCGGAGCAGAAGGCATCTACTATACCAGGGGGTGATCTAATGCTGACTTTGGATCAGGTGAACAGCAAATCGGCAGCCCGGCTCGGCGGTCTCCATCCCGTCCTGCTGGCAGCTGCCCATGTTTTGATACAGCGTTGTTATGCCCGGGGCATCCCGATTGTCATCACCCAGGGCCTGCGGACCATAGCTGAACAGAATGCCCTGTACGCGCAGGGCCGAACCAGGAAGGGACCGATTGTAACCAACGCGCGGGGCGGCAGCAGCTTTCATAATTACGGACTGGCGATGGACTTTGCACTGCTGCTGCCGGATGGACAGAACATCTCCTGGGACATGAGGCGGGATGGGGACGAAGACAAGCTCGCAGACTGGCAAGAGGTCGTACAGGAAGCCAAAAAGCTGGGACTTGAATGGGGCGGAGACTGGACTTCTTTTAAGGATTATTCCCATTTGCAGATGGCTTTTGGACTGACTATTCAAGACCTGAAGGCAGGCCGCCGCCCGGCCGCAGATCAGGTGAAGGAGGCCCTGGAACGGATCAACGGGGGTGAGGATGAAGTGAATAAAGATGTGGAGATTTCGATCACCCTGAACGGAGTGAAGCTTACAGTCGGAGTATTGGATAACGGGACTACTTACGTCCCCATACGGGCATTGGCTGAAGCGCTTGGCGCCAAGGTGACTTATGATCCTGCCAGCAAGACAGTGAATGTGGTGACCATATAAAATTTCTTGCATAGATTCGACGCCGCAGGGGGAAATTATCAGGGACAAACCACACAAGGGGGTACAACATCTTGAAGAAGCTGATAACAACCTTTGCCTGCGGCACCGTTTTGTCCATGAGTCTGCTTGGCGTAGGATATGCATCCACCGCTACCGGTACAACTGGGTTTGACGGAAACGGCACCCGTATGATGAATGAGCAGGGCAGCACCATGATGAACAACACCACTGGCACAACAGGCACAACGGGTACTATGCATAACCGCGCCGGAGATAACAACACCGTTTCTCCACTAACAAATACTACGCAGACCGGCAGATACCGGGCTACCAACACCACGACTAATACGAATAACAACAGGGGTTCCAATTGGGGCTGGCTGGGATTGGTCGGTCTGCTTGGTCTGGCCGGTATGAGAAACAGAAGCGGCGAACGCGATCGCCATTAGTCGATCTGTTCAAGCTGCACATGGCCCATCGGCTCCGGCTGACCGGGCCTTTTTTGTTAACCTCAAACGTTATGAAAAATATAGATTGCGTATCCCCCGGATACGTGATATCATATTTCTTGTCGCGTTATCAACGCTTCTACCATGCCGGGGTGGCGGAATAGGCAGACGCACAGGACTTAAAATCCTGCGGTACGTGAGTACCGTACGGGTTCGACCCCCGTCCTCGGCATCCTTGATTTATAAGGGTTTTTTCCGAAAAACCTTGGTTTTTGAAACAGTTTAGGAGAGAACTTTTTAACGAGTTCTCTCCTGTAGTTCTCTCCTTTTTCCGAAGGAGAGAACGAGGAGAAGATCGTATGACTCTCATGAAATGATGAGGGGATTACGATCTTTTTTATTAAAAGACCAAAATATTGCTCATCGCCGATGCTGAAGATACTTTTGAACTGTATTCCAAATGAGAGTAAATATCGGCTGTTGTAGAATAGTTGCTGTGTCCCAGCCATTCCTGAATTTCTTTCATACTTACTCCATTGGCGAGTAAGAGGCTTGCACAACTATGACGCAGGTCATGATAGCGAATATGGCGTAAACCATTTTTTTTAAGAGTTCTAGTAAAGTTTTGTGTGATATAGCCGGGTTTAACTCGTTGTCCCAACTTGTCCAGATAGATATACTCCTCGTAATCAGTGCAGTAGGATTTACCACATATGGCTTTATTAAGCGCTTGAAGTTCACGAATACACAGCAGTAACTCCTCAAAGGCTGGCACAAGAGGTAAGGTGCGGCGACTCGGTTTGTTTTTAGTTCGGTCCTTTTCAATGATGTGTTCTTTTCCCTCAAAATAAACCGGTGTTACAGTATGACGAATACTAATCGTTTTATTAACGAAATTGATGGCAGTCCACTTAAGTCCAATCACTTCACTTCTTCGCAATCCATAAAAGGCAGCAAGAATGACAGCTAGTTCAATTAGTTCACCTTTTACTATGCCAAAAAGTAAATTAATTTCTTGATGGTTATAAAAACTGCCGACAAAATCATTCTTCTTTGGTCGTTCGATCTTATCCGCCGGATTGGTATTAATTAAATCATTTTTAAGCGCATGTTTTAGCGCTTTGCGAATATTAGCATGGTAATGGAGAACCGTATTGGTTGTCACTCCATTTTCATCTAGCTCGTACTGATAATATTCTTGAATGTGACTTGGTAATAATTCTTTGAGAAAGAGGCCTTTTTCTTCAAAGTAAGGTACGATATGATTAGTTATGACGTTGTGGTAAGATGCGTAAGTGATAAATTCAACCTTGTGCTTCATCATTGCTAGCCACTGAAGCATGTAGACAGAAAAAAGTGGTCCCTGTTCGACTGGCTCTTCGGCTGACATTTCTTCGACAATTTCTTCAACTATCGGTTCTTCCTCAGTAGCATTTAAAAGAAGAGTAAATTCCCTTCTTGTCTCTAATAGCAATGCTTCTGCTCTTTTTTTGTTTCCTTTTACTGTAAGGCCAGTAGGAATCCATTTTGGCTTTCTCTTACCTTCTTCATCCTTGCAATTCAAGACCATATAAAAAAGACCTTTTTTTTCTTGTAGGTGGCCTGCTACCATGAATATCCCTCCTTCATAGCAGCCCGCACTGATCCTACCATTGACGTATTAAGTATAACACGTATGGGAAAAATAATTCAATGCGGTAAAGCGACATAGTGAAGCGGTGGGTTATTATTCATAATGCGATGAAGATAAACGATTATATTTACTTTGGGGATTTTATAAGATCTGCCGATTTTGAAATAATCAATCTGGTTGGATTGAAGCAGTTTGTAAGCGGATTTTGTACTGATCCCTCCTAGCATGTCGCACATCTGCATAACATTAACAACATCCGGAAATTTTAAGAACATTAAGGTGTAAATGTCTTGTGGACTTGAAGCTACAAGGCAATCTTTCAGCATTCGGTAGTCTCCTTTGTATTCTTAGAATTAAAGCTCATATCAAGCTGTCAGTGGTAAGCTGACATCATAACTTCGTAATTTACGAAGTTCCCCTCATCCGAGCGGGCTGCCCCCAGTACCGTAACGTTGGCCAGGCAGAAGTATCATTATCACTCTTGCAGATCATGGCGATTCATCCCACCATAGAATGATTTTAGCCAGAAGTAAATCGCTCGGGTCTCTAGTAAGGCATAAATACCAACAAGAGACTGTCTTGGCGTTTCCGCTTCGTCGCTTCTGAAATTACAGAGGCAGGAGTAATGTACTTGATACAAGGTATATAGGGTTGTCAAAGAACGTAAAGGCAGTTTAGTTTAATCAATATACAGAGGATTTCATAATATATATTTTAAAAATATCCTCTATGATAAAGTGGGTACAAGTAACAAAAATCACAACTGAAATCGAAAAAAAAGGGATAATTAACTGCTAATTAGTATATTAATTTTTTGGATTTGTATTTTCCTGGCTAGAAACCTAATGCCGGAATTTTAATGGTTTATGCTTACCCATAGGCCAGTCTAAATTAACTTTGGCAATTGAAATGCCAAGACTGAACACAAGGGGATAAATAACGTTTACGAAAGGTAGCGTTTTAAATCAAATCGACGAACAGCTAAAATAAATGCAATGACTAATTGTTGTTTACAGTCTTCGCTATATTGATTGTTATGCCAAGCATACTTATGGATAAGGCGTTCATACCGAAAAATTAATTCTTCCTCAGCATCACTATCCCCATTTTGGGCTAACAGAATCAATTCAATTACTTCCCGCATTCGTTTTCCCCTTTCCTCAAAGGTTTCTAATTCGAGGAAGAGGGGGGGACGGATGCGGTGAATTCGCCGAACTTTACACCTCCAATTGATTTTTAAGCTTGTCCAGCAGTAGTTTTTTTGATTTACTGATGGCTTGTTGAGTCAATCCAAATGAATGAGCTATTTCGGCATCGGTTTTTTCGTCATAAAATTTTAGAAACAATAGCTTTTTTTCCATTGGATTCAATGTCTGAATAGCGGAACGCAGATATTCGTGAGCTTCCACATATAAAGTAGAAGAAAAGAAATTGATAGTGACATTAAGGGCATCGGTGTCGAAATCTTCATTTAGTGGCTCGGTACGATGATACTCACGATCAATTTTCATGAAAAAATCCCGGCTGGTATGAAAAAGACATGTTTGAATATAACGACTAAATCCTTTCTCAACAGCCAATATTTCTTTTTGTCCGTTTTTCAACTTCTAACATCTCCTTTCGTACTTAAATGGGGAATTTTTTTGAAAAAACAACTTTAGACAAAATATTGTTAAATTATCCAAAATGATTTCGAATTTAAATGAAATTATTATATTTTCTTACATAGCATTTAATAATAAAACGACGAACGTTATTATCGTTCGTCGTCTGAGCTAAAGAGTGTACTTTATAATAAATATTGCCAAACATTTGCTTAACCACAAATACACTATTCAAGGCTGACTTCAGGAGCACTCTGAACTTCTGTACTTACGGCATCGGTGAAAGTATCGGTGGTGTTGAAGTAGTATGAATGCTGACCAGGAGGTAGCTTTGTACTGTATTGATAGATTCTGCCGTCTGAATAATTAGTGTCACCCGGAACAGCAGGCTGCATTTTTCGAACGACGCCGTCTAAGACAAGCTCCATTGTAAATGGGGCCTGATTGTCTGCATCTGTATAAGTGACAGTAAAAGTAAACTCCGTTTGTGGAGTGCCTTGGGGTTGATCTACTCCTCCTGAAGTTAACGTTGGCGCACTTCCGCTGACTTTATTCGTAGCCTTAATTTCATCAATTAGCATTTCTCCTGGAGTGACTGTATTTTGTTTGAGCCAAATAGACAACTTTAGTGCCTTTTTGTCAATGGCCGGGGTAAGTGCATTGAGATCAAATTGCAGATCGCTCCAATTGGCTGGAACTTCTACCCATCCTCCAGTTAGATTATATGTTCTTTTGCCGTCATAGATTTCAATCCGGGTCCTGAGGTCAGGAGATGCAGGATTCTTAAGCGTGATATTCAAATATTGGTAGCCGCTCAGATCGACCACATCGTTCCATGCCTGAAATTTAGCCGCTGAATTCACATTTGCCGGAACCTGAGTGAATTTGCCGACAGAACGTCCGTCTGCTGTAAGCTTGGTGAACGTTCCCGTTCCGCCATTTTGGTTATACCAGTTGACCCATGTCGTGTTGGCAGCAGAGCCACCCCAGAAGCCAGCTCCTCCAAAATCATCATATAACAGCGGAGTGGAGGGGTCCGGCAACGGTGGAGCAACGGTGTAATGAGTCGAGCTGTAGGTGTATGCGCCGGAAGGATCTTTGGCACGGACATCCACTCTCCGGTTCGTATAAGGCAAGGATTGGCTCTCATCGATGACCGCAGCGTAGACCGCACCGTAGACCGCACCGCTTACAGTCGAATACACATTCCCTGAGACGGTCATGGGTTGATAAGGCAATCCGGTTGCTGCATATTCAACATCGCTCAGCTGATCTCCCGCCTGGGCAAAAACAGTTACATTTCCGCGGATCCATTCTCCGATCACTGGAGAAAGTAACGGCAAGGCGGGCGGCTTGGCTGCATTGTCCACACCTGTTCCCGGAGTTGCACTGAGTCCCATGACTGTATATAGGAGTCCTGCTTGAATGCTAATGCTGAACTCGTTATAGCGCCACTGATTCGTATCATCCAGATAGAGGGAACGGTCCTCATACCAGGGACTTACACTGCTCTTATTTTTGGGATCTTTCATATTGGGTCCGCTGACCATGGCACCGGGAAGGATAATCCCGGTATCACCCGCAGTATTGGATTCCTCATTATAGCGGGTGTGTGGGAACATCACATGATGGGTACCAATGCCTGATACCCAGCTGATATTCCAGGGATTCTCTCCGAACAGCCAGTACATTCCCTTCACGACCGCCTGCAGTGCCGCAGGATCACCAAATAATTCATAGTACCGCAGCATGTCCCCTAGATAAGAAGCATGAGGTTCGTTTACACCGAAATTTTTGAACTGGTTCAGTACACCATACGGTATATCATCGGACATGGAGAGGAAGAAATCTGCTTGCCCTTTTAAGAGGCTATGAATATGGGATTGTGTTTCAGCATCGGCAACCGGATAGAATTCGGCCATGGACATAGGGCTCATATCCCAGTAGTTGGTGGAGGAGATGTCACTCAAGGTCAATGCGCTTATTGTAGCCGTAGCTGCATTCCGATACTGGATATCGCCGGTCAGCAAGTACAACTCAACATCAGCCAGCAGCTTGGAATTGGGGATGCCTCCTCTGGTGGAATAAGATCCGATGGGACCGTCAGGATTGGCGACCACATAATTATAAAAGGTAACCGCGGCAGTCTCGCATTGGTTGGCAAAATCCGTAAGCTCTGCAATCTGAGATGACGCGATGTCACCTTCGTTAATCGCCGTGCGGATCGCGCGCGCTGTGGCGGCAAGAGTGCCCGCTGACTTGGCGGAGCCGCCGACACTTAGATCCGTCAGCTTCCGGTCATCGGCTGTGCCGGAGATATTGTCGGTAGATTTCTCGGGATGAACGAAAGAAGCGTTATTTCTGAGATTATACATTTCCCCGCCCAATTGGTCGGCGAACTTAATCAGATATTCACTGCCGAAGACCGCTTCGTCAACCAGATCCGGAATACCATTGCTGTCGTTATCGTACTTTACGCTGTCTTTGTCTGCATACCGCGTATAAGCCAAAGCAATCTCCGCACCTACCCATTGGTTGCCGCCGTATTTGCCGTAATCGCCGGCATCGTACCAGCTGCCCGTCAGATCATAATGGGTGAGGCCGTCAGCAGACTGGGCGTCATCCAGGTGGCCTGCGGCATGGTAGAGCTTAGCTGAGGGAGCTACACTGCTGTAACCCTCAGGATAAGCATCACTTGTGGCTACTGAGGCACGTTGAAGACGGTAGAAAGCAGTCATTTCATCCTTGTATTGATCCCATAGGTTCGGTGTGATTTCAAACGAGTAGGAATAAACCTGATTACTCCGCACCCTGTAGCTGTTCCCGGAAGCAGTGACGTCTGAGAAGCCGATAGAGTAGACATGTTTGTTCCAATAAAGGCCTTCATAGGTCATGGTTCCTGAGGCGATAACAGTAGTTCCATCCAATATTTCATAAGTAGCGTCTGTGACTGTTGTGGTTGATATCAATTTTGCGTTCTTTACATCGTCTGCACTGTAGCCGGCTTGGCTTACAACAATATCAATCACAGAAGAGGATTGAACTACATTCAAATTTTGAATTCCAGTATTGACTTCATTCGAAGTCGTATCTGAGGTGCGGAAATAGTAGGAATGGGCCCCCGCCGGAAGCTTCGTCATGAACCTGTAGTGTTTACCGTCTGTGTAGGTTACATCGGCTTGATCCGTTTCACGCATGTTATAGGCAATGTCATCAATGATCACCTGAACTGCAAATGGAGCCTCATTATCTGGGTCGATATAGGTGGCTTCGAAGGTAAAATTAGTGTTCTGGTTATAGCTGCTATCTGTATTCGCGCTCATCCCTGCCGGGCTTAACTGGGGAGCGGTACCACTGGATGCCGTTGTAAACACAATGTCATCGATTAGCATCTCCCCGTAAGTTCCTCCGGCTTGTCTAAGCCAAATTTCCAGTTTGACTTTCTTCTTCTGAATCTTAGGCATCAATGCATCCAGATCAAACTGCAGGTCAGTCCAGGTATTCGATGCGGGAACATAACCTCCGGTCAGATTGTAATTTGTAGTGCCATCGCCGATAACAACACGAATTAGTGACTGGGCATACCCTGCATTCTGCAGAGAAAGGTTCATATAACGATAGCCTGACAGGTCAAAGGTCTCGTTCATAGGTTGAAACTTGGCCCAAGAAGAGGAGGAACTTGGGGTTTGTGTGAACTTTCCAATGGAACGAGTGCCTTCTGTCGTTTTTATGAAAGTACCACTACCACCGTCCTGATTGTACCAGTTCATCCAATTTTGTTTGAATAGTCCCCCACCGGCAAAATCATCATACAGGAGAGGGTGTTCGGGTCCTGGCAATGGTGTAACCGCAGCCATGGTGGGTTTGGGTGATAGAGTAAGAGTACATATAATTAACAACAGACTAAGGCTTACAGAAAATAATTTTCTGAGTTTCAAGGTGAATTGGCTTCTTCTGAACATCTTTTTAACCTCCTCATTGTTGAATATCGCGTAACATAATCTCCTCTCTTCAAATATGAAAACGCTTGCAAATAGAGCATAAAAGAGTTACTATCACTAATCGATGATGAATTACATGAAATATGTGATCTATACTATGACTGTAACTAGGCCGCCCAGAGCCTTGCGATAAAAAATCCTGATATAGATCACAAAAAAGATAAAATAGATCATCTACGCTTATTTATAGCGAGTGTACTGTGAGACAAAGGGTATTCTTGATACCGTCTGGCGTTGACATACGGTGAATTTTCAATGAAAAATGGGGGGCATCATGTATAAAATTCTCGTTGTAGATGATGAGCCGAGAGTGAGTGCGGGGATCCGGAATTTCCTGCTCGCTTCGGATATGAACATCACTGATGTTGAAACGGCAATCAATGGATTCGAAGCGATAGATTATTTACGGATGGACAGCTTTGATCTGGTGCTTACCGATATACAGATGGGCAGGATGAGCGGAATTGAATTAATGGAAAACATCTATATGGAGCAGTGGAATGTCCCGGTGATTGTCATTTCTGCCCATGAGAAGTTTGATTTTGCCAAAAAATCGCTACGGCTCGGTGCTAAGGATTATCTGGTGAAGCCGGTAGAGCGGACAGAACTGCTCCGTGTAGTACGCAAAGCGCTGACCCAAAAGGAGCTTCCTGGAACAAACTCACCGGAGGACAGCAGGCAGATTCAGGAGCAATCCAGGCGCAACGAGTGGCTGATGGAGCTGGTTACGCAGCGCAATCTGACGCAGAAGGATATCGAAGATGTGACCGGTGAGCTGGGGGAGCTGTTGACAGGGCAATTCTTTGGCGTGATCTCCAGCCGCATTGATTATAGCCAGGCCGGCTTCAGCCATAAGAAGGTGACCCTGCATGACCGCAAATTATTGAAATATGCCGCGATCAATATTATGAACGAAACGCTATCGGAATGGAACAGCTTGACCTTCAACGGCTTCGGCCATTCCATCATCAGCATTATCCAGCTGTCTGCCGAGGAAATGGAGGACCCACAGGTTAGAGTACACTCCCGGATTCATATGATCGGGCAGATGATCGCTATGAATCTGAAGCAGTATCTGAATGTAGAGGCGACGGTCGGCCTCAGCACACTAGCCGGGGATGTACTGAGGCTCCCTGAGCTGATGGATGAAGCGGATACGGCCGCGGAGTGGAACAAAGTCCATCCTGGACAGAGAGTCTTCTATTATCACGACCTCGCCGTGCAGGATAATCTGAGTATGGTGGTGTGGATGGGCAAGGTTAGTGAGTTCATGGAGCAGATGAAATCAGCGGTAGAATCAATAGGGTACGTGAATCCGCAAATAATACTTAGTCAGCTGCTGGTGTCTGATCAGTCACAGGAGGTTATGAACAGCTATTGCGGCATGCTGATCTACCGGATTTACGGACTGCTGGTAGAATACGGACAGGGTAACGGGGTTTCCCTCTATGATTTCAACCCGGATATGGTGTTCCAGGGGCTTACCGGACAGCAGAAGCTGGAGCGGTTGCATCGTTATATTGAGGATTCGGTTCTATTTTTGCAGGAGCTCTCCCAAGCCAGAGATCAGAACGTAATCTCACGGATTACCAGCTACATCCAGAAAAATTACCGTAATCCGGCGCTGAAAATTCAGGATATTTCCGAAGAGGTCCATTTCAGTGCAGCACATCTTGGTTATATTTTCAAACGCGACATGAAAACCAACCTCTGGGATTATGTTACGGCACTGCGGATGGAAGAAGCCAAGCGTCTGATGAGTACTACGGACAAGAAACGATATGAAATCGCCTACGCGGTAGGTTATGAATCGCCTGAGCACTTCAGCCGGATGTTCAAAAGAGTGTTGGGTCTTACACCGGCAGAATTTCGGAAAAAGACCAGAGGAGGGAAGCGGGATGAAGCTGAAACTGAAACATAAAGTCACGCTGGCCTTCCTTGTGTTTATTGTCCTCCCCTTTATAGTGGTGGGATGGATTTCAGCTTATGTGGCTGTAGACACCATAAAGGAGGAAGTCGGCAGTACAACACTGCAACTGGTTAAACAAAATCATACGACAATAGATAAAACCATATCGGCGATCAATGACAGGACGATAACGCTGCTGGATAGTCAGTTTTTCAGCAATCCGGCAGGGTACAGCTTTTGGACAGGAATTGACACACTGAATGAAATCCAGCAGGCCGATAACATTCTGGAGAGCTGGTCTACCGGCAGCACGGAATACGCGATTTATTTGAAAAATATAGAGCGGCGGGATACGCCTTTTGATCTTTCCCATAAAACAAAAGGATTCAAATATTTAGATAAAGATAATAGCGGATTGCCTGACGCTATGGTAAGCGGCATGGATCTCAGTGGAGGCGGGGCACTGCGCATCACGCATTCAGATTCAGGAGAGAAAACGCTCTCCTTCATGCGCAGTATTCTCAATCCCAGAAATTATGATGAGGCTATCGGCCTACTGGTTGTCAATAAGGTAGAGGTTCTTTTAACCCGGGATATGGTATCTGTGGAGCTGCCCTCTACTGCTGGTGTTTTTTTATTCAATGATAATGAGGAGCTGTTAATGTCAGCCGGTTCAGGCAGCATTTCTCCGGCGGAGCTTCACAAGAATATAGAACCTGAGGCCTCTTATGGATACACCTTCGCAGAAGAAGGCGGGGAAGAGTGGCTTTACGCCTATTCGGACAGCTCTAAATTTCACACTAGATTATTGTACAAGATCCCGTTAGCGTCCATTACCGGTAAACAAATCTGGGTGCAAAAGATGCTTGTGTTCATCTCCATCATTTTTTTAGCTTTTGTCCTCACGTTTGTTCTCTATTTGGTAAGACTTGTTGTTAAGCCCGTAGTGAAGCTTGTTTCTGTTATGAAAGTATATGAACCCGGCAAAACGCTGTCATGGTCTGAAGAGCCGCTCAGGAATGATGAATTCGGCATTCTGCATGGATCATTTGTGAAAATGACCAAAAGACTGGATTATTCGATTGAAGAAAATTATGTGATGCAGCTGAAACAGAAGGAGTATGAGCTGCTGATGCTCCAATCCCAGATCACCCCTCATTATCTGTACAATACCTTGGACTCGATATACTGGTATGCGCTAGACAGCGGCAATGCCGAGGTAGGCGAAATGGTCAGGGACTTGTCCATGCTGCTGCGTATTGGTCTAAGCAGAGGCCGGAAAATGATTACTATTGGTGAAGAGATAGAGCATGCGAAGGCCTATACACGGTTGCAAGAAAAACGCTACCCGGACACCTTTGAAGTCTGGTGGCAGATTGATGAAACGCTAAGAGACTATGAAACTCCCAAGGTAATTATTCAGCCTCTGATTGAAAATGCCATTATTCATGGCGTGCGCGGAATGGATGGAGAAGGAGAGTTACGGGTATCTGCCGTTAAAAGTGAAGATACACTCCGCTTCATCGTAGAGGACAATGGGCACCTGCCTGTAAATCTAGAGGAGCTCTCTGCCATTATGCAGGGAGAGCATAGTGCGAAGGGATACGGAATTCGAAATGTGCATCAGCGTATTCAGCTCCATTACGGGGAGGCGTTCGGGTTAACCTATGAACGAAGCGAGGAAGGGGGGACCCGGGCGATTATCACCCTGCCCCTGCGCCGGCCCGAATGACGTGTAGCGGCAAACGGACGTTTAAAGATCACGTTTTTACAGGAATACATCATCGTAGCCGTATAGAGATGGTTCTATAATAAGTCCATGAAAGGAGTAATGGACATGACTAGAGCCACCGGTTTTACAAGATTTATCCATGCCATGTGGAAGTACAAGGCGCTGACACTGATGATGCTGCCGGCTGTTCTTGTCCTTCTGGCGCACAGTTATTTGCCGATGTTCGGTATATTTATTGCGTTCAAGAATGTGAATTACATTGACGGAATTTGGGGGAGTCCATGGGTAGGAATTGATAATTTCAAATTCTTATTCTCTTCGGGGGATATGTGGAGAATTGTAAGAAACACGCTCCTGTACAGCCTGACCTTTATGATTATGAACCTGGTGCTGTCGGTATCGATCGCGGTTGCCATCAATGAGATCCGGCGGCGGTTTTTGGCTAAAGCTTACCAGAGCTTTATTATCCTGCCACACTTTCTGTCTATGGTAGTGGTGAGTTATCTCGTATACGCTTTCCTGCAGCCGGATCACGGATTCATCAATGCAACCGTACTCAAAGCCTTTGGGCATGATCCGGTATTCTGGTATTCGGAGAAGGGCTACTGGCCTTATATCCTGGTGTTTGTCAACGCATGGAAGCATGCAGGCTTCGGTGCTGTGATCTACATCGCGGCTATCGCCGGAATAGATCCGGAATACTATGAGGCTGCGCTCATCGACGGGGCTTCCAAGTGGAAGCAGATTACGAACATTACGATTCCTTTTATCCGACCAGTCATTATTATTATGACCATTCTGTCGATGGGAAGTATTTTTAGTTCTGACTTTGGACTGTTCTTCCAGGTTCCAATGAATTCAGGGGCGCTGTATCCGGTAACGGATACCGTGGATACGTATGTATACCGCGCTTTGATGCAATTAAACGATATCGGGATGTCTTCGGCCACGGCGCTGGTACAATCGGTGGTTGGATTCATTATGGTTATTGCAACCAACAGCATGGTCAGAAAAATCGACCCGGAACAGGCTCTATTCTAAATAAAGGAGAACCATCATGGCTAATGACACCGGCAACCGTATAGGCGGAATTTCCGCAATGTCCAATTTGATTCTAAACACAGCTTTTGTGATTCTCTCACTCCTTTGCTTTTTGCCTGTTCTGCTTGTAATTATTGTATCTTTCACAGATGGGCAATCTATTCTGACTCAGGGGTACAGCTTTTTTCCGAATAAGTGGTCGTTCATTGCCTACGAATCCATCTTTAAAGATTTTCAGACTATTTTGTCGGGATATCGGGTGAGTCTTACCATAACCATTCTTGGCACAGCGCTTAGCGTGTTGTTGATGGCACTGTATGCGTATCCCATTTCACGTGCGGATTATCCGTTCCGTAACGCATTTACGTTCTTTTTGTTCTTCACGATGTTGTTTAATGGCGGGATGGTCAGCAGATATCTAATTTACACTCAAGTGCTGGATATCAAGGATTCTTATATGGCGCTGATTCTGCCCATGCTGATCGTGCCGTTCAACGTCATTATTATGCGGACCTTCTTCCAGACGACCATTCATCCTGCGGTCATCGAATCGGCTAGAATAGACGGTGCGGGTGAGCTTAGAATCTTCCTGCGGATCGTTCTGCCGCTCTCGTTGCCTGTTCTGGCGACCATGGCCTTGTTCAGTACGATCGGTTATTGGAATGACTGGTTCAATGCCCTGCTGTATATCAGTAGTGAGAACAAATATCCGCTGCAGTATTTGATGATGCGTGTTCTCAACGACGTGCAGTACCTGCGCAATAATGTGGAATTGGCCGCCCAGAATCCAACGATGATGAAGAACCTTCCGAACGAATCCCTGCAGATGGCAATGGCTGTCATAGGGATGGGGCCGATCCTGATCGCGTATCCTTTTTTTCAGAAATATTTCGTCAAAGGCCTGACAGTGGGGGCAGTAAAAGGCTAAAGCTGCGGTGGAACCGGCAAACAGCACATTCTGTCTGCCGTTCTATATAAAAGCATTATCATACAGGGAGGGTTAATATGAAAAAGTTAAAAGGGCGCAAATCGCTATTTACGGCGATCGTTCTGGTTCTCGCGTTATCCTTGCAAGCATGCTCTGGCAGTAATAACGGGGGTTCTTCCGAATCGGCAGTTTCTAATGGCGCGGCCAGCACGAGTAGTCCGGAGCCTGCCGGTAGTACGGAATCACTGAAGCCTTACGAGGTTTCGATCATCTACTTCGGTGCGCCGCAGCGGGATGATGCGCTGGTGGAAGCCAAGCTCAGTGAATATTTCAAAGAGAAATTTAATGCAACTGTTGATCTTCAACCGATTGCATCCAGCGAATACAAGCAGAAGACCGAGCTGATGCTCAATGCCGGAGAGCCGATGGATCTTGTGTTTACAGCATCATGGCTTAATTTCTTCGGAAACGTTGCCAAAGGCGCCTTCCTGGATCTGGATGACCTGCTGGCCAAATACGGGCAGGGCATCTCGGAGAACCTGAATCCGATCTATCTTGAGGCTCCGCGCTACAAAGGGAAATTGTATGGAATTCCAACAAATAAAGAGATTACCCAGGGCAAGGCCTACACGTACCGGAAGGATATCATCGACAAATACAATATCCCTATTGAGGATATTAAGACGATGTCAGACTTTGAACCCTGGTTCAAGCTGCTTAAGGAGAAAGAGCCGGAACTAATTCTGGATTTCATTAAGGAATCGGGTGAAGGGATGATGTATGAAACCCGCTCCAACTTCCGCGCCATCGGGCCGACGCCTAACAAGATTCCTTTGTTCTTATATGACTACACAAATACAGATAACATCCAGATAAAGTCGGTGGTTGATCCGGAAATTTCATCAATCGCCAAAGCGGAGTATGAGCTGAACCGCAGCTATTATGAGAAGGGCTACATCAACAGCGATGCCGCTACAACAACGACTGAGATCGGCGATTTAAGAAAGCAGGGTAAAATCTGGATGCAGCAGGCGGTCTGGAAGCCGGGTGCAGACATTGAACTGAAAATTGCCTCGGACAATAAATATGACTTCGTCTCCAAGGTGATCGAAGAGCCTATCGTGACCACTGATCTCGCTGCCGGATCGATGTTCTCCATCTCCCGCACCTCCAAAGATCCGGAACGGGCTATGATGGTATTAAATGCGCTGCATACCGATCCTTATGCCGTGAACCTGTTCGTTAACGGGATTGAAGAAACCCACTATAAGAAGATTAGCGAGAACCGGATTGAGCCGATTGCCGATTCCGGGTATGGCGGGACTGCCCTGTTCTGGGTGATCGGCAACCAGCTGATCAATTATCTGAAGCCGGGTCAGCCGGATGATTTGTATTCCAGCTGGAAGGAATTCAATGATGCAGCCAAACGCTCTCCGCTGTTAGGCTTCGTATTCGACGAGTCGCCGGTTAAAAACGAGATCACCCAGCTTACCTCGGTCATCGGTGAATACCGGGCCGCAAGCACGGGGGCGATTCCTGATCCTGCCAAAATGCTTGAGGAACGCAATGAAAAATTAAAAAAGGCCGGCATTGAGAAGGTCAAGGCAGAATTGCAGACCCAGATTGATGCCTGGAAAGCAGAACAGTAATTGATGGGTTGAATCATGGCAGGATGCCTGTTGTTTCAGGGCATCTTGCTTTTCACCTGTACAAGGGAAAGGGAGACGATAGAAATGGAGACTTGGATCAACGAAGCCTGGGACTATGCCCAGAACAAATTAAGCCGCACACGGGGCCGAATCGGAGCCACCTTCCCCAATGCCACTTACGGCGGACAATATGATGCGCGTGACCCGGATTGCTGGACCAACGGATTCTGGCCGGGCATTCTGTGGCTGGCTTACCGGGCCACAGGCGATGAGGAATACCGGCGCATTGCCGAGAGCTGCGAGGAGCAATTAGACGCGCCTCTTCAGGAATATGAACAGCTCCATCACGATAACGGCTTCCTCTGGAGTCTGTCAGCGGTTGCCGATTACAAGCTCACCGGTAACAGGCTGTCCCGGAGAAGAGGGCTGATTGCTGCCAGTCATCTAGCCAGCCGGTTCAATCTCAAGGGGAGTTTCATCCGTGCCTGGCTGCATGAAGGCAGTGAAGGTCTGGCGATCATCGACTGCATGATGAATCTTGGACTGCTGTATTGGGCCAGCGGGGAACTACAGGACCCGCGATACCGTCACATCGCCGTCGCCCATTCGGAAATGGCGCTGCGGGAATTCATCCGGGAGGACGGCTCGGTGCATCATATCGTCCGGTTCGATCCCGAGACGGGAGAGCGGATCGAAGCGCTGGGCGGACAAGGGTATAGTCCGGATTCCGCCTGGTCGCGCGGATCGGCCTGGGCGATCTACGGATTTGCGATCGGATACCGGTATACGGGTGACATCCGGTTCATGAATGCCGCCAGAGCAGCAGCGGATTACTTCGCTGCACAACTGCCGGAGGATCTTGTGCCACCCTGGGATTTCCGGGCGCCTGCCGATCAGTTATGGGCCAAAGATTCAACCGCTGCTGCCTGCGCGGCCAGCGGAATGCTGGAGATGGCCTATCTGCTGGAGGGTGAAGAAGCCGAACGGTACCGGAAGCTCGGAGCAGCCATCACAGAATCGCTGTTCCGCCATTACGCGCCGGAAGACCCGGCGGAAGAAGCGCTCATAACCAAGGGAACCGGCAGCTTCCCGGCCAATGCCGAAGTCGAGGTGCCGATCATTTACGGCGACTATTTCTTTCTGGAAGCTTTGCTGAAGCTCAAGGGAGAGAGCGAAATCTTTTGGTAGAGGAAACGGCTCTTGGTAATGAAGGAGGATCAAAGTTGAGGAGAAGAGTGGATGATGTAGATCCGTTCATCGGCGTGGACGGGGAGAATAACTGCCTGTGCGGGCCATATCTGCCAAACAGCATCGTAAGGCTGGGACCGGATACCTTGCCGCCGCAGCTATCCCACGGGTACGACAGCTCGCGGCCGATTATCCGGTTCAGTCATACGCATGTCAGCGGAACCGGGGGCGGCGGGCGTTATGGCAATGTCGGCTTCACCCCTATACCGGAATGCCGCGGTTTCAGTTGGACCCCTATGAGAAGGGGAATGAACATGCCGAAGCAGGCTATTACAGCGTGAAGCTGCTGCCTGCCGCCATCCAGGCTGAATTGACCAGCACGATGCGGACCGGGGTCCACCGTTACACCTTCAGTGCAGCGGACTCAGCGGGCCTGCTGATTGATGCCGGGGCGGTGATTCAGGTTGGCGGAGATGAACCCGGCAAGACCACCGGAGTTTCGACCGGGGGATATATTGAAGTTCTGTCTGAATATGAGCTGGCTGGCCGCTGCGACCTGCGCGGGGGCTGGGGGCATGAATTCCCTTATTCCGTCTACTTCTATATCCGCTTCGATCAGCCGATACAGAGCCATATGCTGATGGATGCGGGCGGAGTACGCCAAGGGTCGTCTGTGGGTGGCGCGAATTGTAAGGCTTCCCTTAGCTTCGGCGACTGTGGAGTCCTGGTGGCAAAGACTGGTATATCTTATGTAAGTGTCAGCAAGGCCAGAGCCAGTGTGGACCGGGAAGCATCCGCCGGATTCGATGACATACAACAGGCGGCCAGTAACATCTGGGAGGATAAACTCAGCAGAGTCACGGTGGAAGGGGGAAGCGGGGAGCATACCCGGCTGTTCTATACCCTGATGACCCGTCTGTTCTGTATGCCGAGTGACTTGGGAGTAGACGACGAGAACTTCGCCTGGGAATCAGGGGTACGGCATTACACCGATCTGTATGCGCTGTGGGACAGCGTGCGGAATGCCAATTCGTTGATTACACTGCTCGACCCGCAGCTTGAAGTGGATATCCTGAATTGTCTGCTGGATATCGCAGATCATACGGGCTGGCTGCCGGATGCCTGGATTATGGGACATAGCGCCATGATTCAAGGGGGGAGCTCCGCAGATGTGCTGTTCTGTGAAGCGGCGCTGAAGAAGCTTGAGGGAATCGACTATGCGAAAGCCCTGAAGCAGATGCGCAAGAATAATGAGGTTCCGTCGCCGGATACCTGGCTCTACGGCCGTCATCTTAAGGATTACCATACTCTGGGGTACTTGTCCACGGATGTGAAGAAGAACTGTGTGTCTCGTCATATGGAATATGCCTATCAGGACTGGTGTATCGGCCGATTGGCCGAGACTCTAGATCAGGAAGAGACGGCCGAGGAGTATTATCAAAGCTCGGAGAAGCTATGGAATTTATGGCGGGAGGATCTTAAATGCTTTGCGCCCCGACTTCCAGGCGGGGATTGGGCAGGGTCATTTGACCCCTTATACTGCCTGCCGGATTCTTGGAATGATCCTTATTTCTACGAGGGAACCAGTCTGCAATGGTCGTTCAGCACACATCATGACTTTCATGGACTGGTCGAACGGCATGGAGGGAAAGAAGCTTTTATCAGGCATTTAGACCATTTTTTTGACTGTGGATTCTATAACTCGAAAGAAACCATGCTGCATATTCCTTATTTATATATTTATGCGGGAAGACCCGACCGGGCGGCTGACCGGGTCCGGGAATGTCTGGAGAAATACTTCCGGGCTGAACGTGATGGATTAGGGGATAACGAGGATATGGGCTGCCAGAGTGCCTTCTTCATCTGTTCAGCTATGGGGTTGTACCCTTTGATGGGTCAAGACCTCTATTTCCTAGTTCCTCCATTGTTCAATAGGACGACCTTGCTCTTGGGAGCGCAGGAGAACCCGGTTCCTCTGACGATTGAAACACAAGGAGAAGGTAGCGGGTCCGGTAAAAAGTATATTCTGTCTGCTTCCTTCAACGGTCAGGCATTGAACCGGGCCTGGGTGCGTCATGAAGAAATCGCCGGAGGAGGCACACTTCTCCTGGAGCTTGGTTCTGAACCCGGGGAGTGGGGGAGCTTTATTCCACCTTCACCGCTCAAAGAATGGAGAAATCGTAAAAATCCATACTAAACAATTTATGATGTGAAAACAATTAGTCAAGCAGCGATTCTGCCATTATTGGAGAATCGCTGCTTGGCGTTCGCGCGGAATAATACGGCTTGCTATATGTCACGAAAGTACAAAATCAGGTCATCTGAGCGGTGTGTCTCCGATGTTTCTATAACGTATGATTAGTTCATAGAAAAGAAAAAGGTGGGACAAACTATGAAGCCACATAAGCCTATCCGGAAGTTTCTCGAAAAAAACAAAGTGTTGTTGTTAATGATGCTTCCTGGCTTTCTGTACTTGATTCTGAATAATTATATACCTATGTTTGGGGTCATCATTGCCTTCAAAAATATCAATTATGCACAGGGCATATTGGGTAGTGACTGGGTGGGATTCAAAAACTTTGAGTTTCTCTTTAATACTAACGATGCTTATATCATCATTAGAAATACTCTATTGTACAATTCAGGATTCATTATCATTAATTTGATCTTCTCGGTCGGTCTTGCTGTGTTATTAAATGAGCTGCGGAATAAACTGGCCGCACGTTTTTATCAAAGCGTCGTTTTATTGCCGCATTTATTTTCTGCCGTGATTCTTGGGTATCTGGTCTTTGCTTTTTTGAGCGCGGATTACGGATACCTTAACCATAAAGTTCTGCCATGGCTTGGATTAGAGCCTATGAATTGGTATAACGAAGCCAAAGCGTGGCCATACATTCTAATGATTGTGAATACATGGAAGAGCGCCGGCTATTTGAGTATTATTTATCTTGCTGCGATCATCGGTCTGGACAAAGAATATTATGAAGCTGCTTTAATTGATGGAGCGAACAAATGGAAGCAGTTCTCCAGAATAACGCTTCCCTTAATTGCCCCTGTTATCATCACAATGACCCTCATGCAAGTGGGGAGAATTTTCTTCTCGGATTTTGGTTTATTCTATCAAGTCCCAATGAATTCAGGTTCTCTTCTCCAAACGACGAATGTTATTGATACCTATGTATATCGGGCCCTGATTAATATGGGGGATTTAGGGATGTCTTCTGCTGCGGGACTGTTTCAATCTATAGTTGGTTTCGTTCTGATCCTGAGTGTCAATCTAATCGTAAGAAAAGTAAGCAAAGAGAATGCTTTATTCTAAGTGGAGGGGAAACACATGCGGGTAAATAAGAAATCATCTCTATCTCAAATCATGCTTCATATTGTATTCATCTTAGGAGTTATTATCATTCTGATGCCGGTTATACTCGTTCTGTCGGTCTCCTTATCGGATGAAAGTTCAATCTTTGTTTCCGGATATTCGTTCATCCCTGAGAAATTCAGTCTCGCAGCCTATTCATTTCTGTGGCAAGACCGGGTTAATATCCTTCATGCTTATGGGGTAACGTTGTCAGTTACGATCATCGGGACGGTAATCAGCTTATTGATCACAGCATTATATGCTTATCCGATTTCCCGGCACGAATTTCCGCTTCGCAACTTTTTTTCTTTTTTCGTTTTTTTTACAATTCTTTTTGGGGGCGGTCTAGTACCCTGGTATATGGTCTATACCAATCTAGTGAATGTTAAAGACAGTCTTTTGGCGCTTATTCTGCCCGGCCTTCTTATGAGTGGATTCAATGTTCTGATTATGAGGACCTTCTTTCAGAATCTTCCCTCTGCTCTGAATGAATCAGCAACTATTGATGGTGCGGGGGAGTTCCGGATTTGGTGGCAAATTATTCTGCCCCTTTCACTTCCGGTTTTAGCTACCATAGGATTGTTCAATACTTTGGCTTTTTGGAATGACTGGTTTAATTCACTGATCTTCATCTCCGATTCCAAGTTTTATAGTTTACAGTATGTCATGCAAAAGACGCTGATGGATATTCAGTTTATCTCGCAGCAGAGTGGGACTGGAAATGCCTCGAGTCTCCTGGCCTCGATTCCAACAGAGACTGTAAGAATGGCAATGGCTGTTGTAGGGATAGGTCCAATCGTGCTTGCATATCCGTTCTTTCAACGTTATCTGGTGCAAGGTTTAACAGTGGGAGCTGTAAAAGGCTGACCTTATTCCATACAGTTAGTAAAGGGGGTGGTTCTCAAAATATTGAATAAAGGCAGTTTATGATTTGGAAACAAAATGAGGGTCCGTAAGAGCAAGCGCCAAACTATAATGGGGGTTTGAAGTATGAAAAAACAACTTGGAACGCTATTAACTTTGATATCATTGATGGCAGTATTAATCTCCGCTTGCGGAGGAGCAGGGAATAATACGAATAATAAAGTGGGAAATAACGAAAACGCTTCCTCTTTTACTAATACCCAAGATAAAGCATTGGATCCTTACAAATTGGTAATGTATTATCCCAGCACTACGCCAGCAGATTTGAATTTGGTTCAGGAAGAGATGAATAAATATTTGACGGAGAAAATAAATGCTACCATTGAGCTGAAGCCGATTGACTGGGGGGCGTGGAATGACAAAGCTAATTTGATGTTTGCCTCCAATGAAAAGTTTGATCTGATTTTCACGGCATCATACTTGTCTTATAATTCTAATGCAATTAAAGGCCAATATATACAGATGGATGATTTATTGGCGAAATATGGTCAAGGAATTACAGAAACGCTAGGCTCAGACTGGATTAAAGGCAGTCAAATTGATGGCCGTAGCTTTGCAGTACCGACGTTGAAAGAATTTGCCGGTTCTGCTGGAATGCTATTCAGAAAAGATTTAATTGAGAAGTATAAGATTGATCTGGATTCTATCAATAATCTGGACGACTTGACTCCAGTATTTCAACAAATTAAGGAGAACGAACCCGGTGTAACACCTTTGCTTGCAGCTGGATCATTCAACCTGACAGGTATGATTGGTGGATATACGCTTGACAACCTTGGAGATTCCTATGGTGTACTTGATCCAGAGAACAAGGATATGAAGGTTGTTAATCTTCTGGAGACCGATAAGATTAAAAGCACCATTGATCTGATGCGGAAATGGAATTTGGCAGGGTATGTTAATAAAGATGCGCCGACCATTAAAGATGACCAACTGTATAACCTTATGAAGGCAGGCAAGGGATTTGCCTTTGCGGCTGCGACTAAACCAGGGAAAGATGCAGAAATGAGTTCAACACTTGGTGTAGAATTAGTACAAAAAGATTTCACAAAACCGCAAACCACCACTGGTGAAGCGACAGGGGCTATGATGGCAATCTCACGGACCTCGGCGAATCCTGAAAGAGCAATGATGTTTCTGAATTTGCTGTACACCGATAAATATCTGATCAACCTGCTTGATTTTGGCATTGAAGGGAAGCATTATGTTAAGAACGCGGAGGGCATATTAAGCTATCCGGAAGGAGTAACCGCCCAGAGCAGCGGCTATAATCCGGGTACAGCCTGGATGTTCGGCAATCAGATGAACACCGCTCTGTGGAGCAATGAAGATCCGCAGAAGTGGGATAAGTTCAAAGCGTTCAATGAAAGTTCGGTCAAATCTCCAGCACTTGGGTTCGTGTGGGACCCGGCTAATGTCAAGAATGAGGTGGCTGCTTGCGTTAACGTTAAATCTCAATTTGGCGCGCCTCTATTTACAGGTTCTATAGATCCTGAAGAATTTTTGCCAGAATATATTCAGAAGTTAAAGGAAGCCGGGCTTGATAAAGTTATCGCAGAGAAACAAAAACAATTGGATGAATGGGTTGCAGCAAATAAGTAAACAGATTCGAATGTGGTTTCGGAAAGAATGGACCCTCGGTAGAGGGTTCATTCTTTCCCCTTGTTACAGGGTTGGAAACGATGAGGAGAAAAGCGAAGCAGAAGGGGGAGACAGGCAAGTGACTTTACGGGTGAAGGTAATTCTCTTATTTAGTGTCATTACGATCCCCCTTGTTTGCTTTTTGTTGTACACCAATCACTATTCCAGCCAGGTCGTCAGGAAGCAAGTGGCTAATTACAACTCAGCCCTTCTAACCTTGTACGGTGACCAAATCGATCAGACCTTAGAAAATGGGAGCAGCTATTTGTATAAATTGGCGAATCAGGAGCCTCTTATACGTTCTTTGGTGTACACCCTTGACAATAAGGACAGATACACAATAACCCTATCACAGGTTGTCAACAAGCTGTACTCGGATTCTACTTACAATACAAGCTTTTACCTGAATTTTGTATACAATCCATTTAATCAAGATTTGATCATGGTGCAGACCTCTCAAAAGTCTTTCCAAGAATCCAGCCAAAGCGAGCAGTATATCAAAAGACTATTTTCTCCAAACGAAGCATCGAATTTGCAAGCCTTTGTTGAAGGCTGGAGACATTGCCGGATTGGAAATGAACAATATCTGTTACGCATTGTTGAGACGGATACCAATACTTATGTCGGTGCGCTCATCCGAAACGATGACTTGCTATTACCTCTTCAGTCCGTCTCTGAAGAACGGCATATGGAAGCATTTTTCCTGGACCGCAAGGGGGAATGGCTCACAACGGCTCCTCCGGATACAGCTGACGCGGTGAGCGCGGTAATTCATGCTAAGACTAAGTCCTATCAAACTGTAAGGGGAGAAGAACGGTATTTGCTCGTCCAGCATACCTTACGGCTTGCGGATTTAGAGATTATAACTCTAATACCGGAAAATGTGATTCTGCAACAGGTTCCATTATTTCAACGAATAAGTTACGCCGTTCCTTTTGCTGCTGCGCTCGTACTATTCTTCTTGCTGGTAAACCTGCAAAAACTAGTGCTTCGGCCTATTCATTATCTGATCAAAGGCATGCGACAAATCAGTAAAGGGAATCTTGATACCAGGTTATCAACGAATTTGTCTCATGAATTTTCTTTGATCAGCGCTACCTTTAACTCCATGGCCTCTCAGATTCAGGATTTGAAAATTAGTATGTATGAGGAAGAGATACGCTCACATAAAGCAGAACTGAAGCAGCTGCAGCTGCAGATGAATCCCCATTTTTTATATAATTCACTTAATATTATTTATAATTTGGCGGAAGCGCGAAAATATGACTTGATTCAGCGCATGTCTTCCCACATGGTTAATTATTTGCGTTTCTTTGCCCGTCTGAGAGAACATTCGATACACATATGGGAAGAGATGGACAATATTGAACACTATATTGAAATCCAAAAGCTGAGGTTTCCCAAGCATTTAGAATATGACTTTGACATTGAAGACTCACTAAAAAATGTCCGAATTCCGCCTCTAACGATTCATCCATTTGTGGAAAATGCGTTGAAGCATGGATTTACGACAGGAAAGAGCGTATTTCAAGTTAAGGTACGGATTCATCGCATCACTGACGGCATAACAGATTTCTGTGAGATTACAATCGAGAACAATGGAAAGAAATTTCCGGCTCAGCTTGTTGAATCATTATCTGGATTAATGGAGACCAGCTCATTTACAAGAGAACACACTGGAATCTGGAGCGTATACAATCAGTTGAAAATATTCTATCGGGGTCAGGCTGGGATGAGTTTCTCAAATCTGGACTCCCATGGGGTGGCTGTCACCGTGAGGATTCCTATGCAAAGTGATGGAGGCGAATTTCCGGATGTTTAACCTGTTAATCGTAGATGACGAAATTTATGCGGTTGAAGGGCTGAGATTAGGGGTGAAATGGTCGTCTTTAGGCTTCTCGGGTGTTTATGAGGCTTACAATATTCAGAGTGCCAAAGAGATTATCCGTGAGGCTCAGATTCATGTTGTGATTTGCGATATTGAAATGCCTGAAGGTGACGGTTTTGAACTCATTGCGTGGATTCGTGAGAATTATCCTGATATAGCTACGCTTTTTTTGACCTGCCATGCCGATTTTAAGTATGCGCAACGGGCGATCCAGCTTGGAACTCAAGATTATTTACTCAAACCTGTAGATTATGACACATTGCAACATGTTGTAGGCAGGATTATTGTTTCAATCAAAGAGGAGAGAGAGTGGAAACAGACACAACAAATCGCCCAGGCCTTCTGGGAGTCGAAAAAAATGTTCTTGTTGAGCGTTTTTGGCAAGATTTACTGTCTGCAAGACTGTCTACTACTGCTGAACGACTGGAACAAACGCTACATGAATTCAAAGTCTCTTTTGACCCAGGGCAGATGAATGTATTGCCTATACTCATTAGTATTGAACAATGGACTCAGGTCTTCACCGAACGGGACGAAGAGTTAATGGAATATGCCATGCGTAAAGTAGCGGAGGAAATGATTCTGGATGGATTCCCCGGTTGTACCGTGCAGGACCGGAACGGAGTGAATCTTGTCATTGTGTACTGTGAAATGCTGCAGCCAGTAGCTATCGAAGTGCTCTTGGGACGTTGTGAGAATTTCATCACCTATTGTGAACGGCATTTCTACTGTAGAGCCTCCTGTTATATTGGGGAGAAATTACCTATTGAGCAGACCAAACAAGGGTATGAACATTTGCTCAAAATGGAATATGACAATATTGCAAAGTCACATTCTGTACATTTATTCATCTCGGCTAACGAGAAGTTTGCTCGACTTCCATCTGTAAATCTATCGGATTGGCCGGCTCTAATTGAACAAGATGAAGGAGTAATCCTTCGTCAGCAAATTCATAAGACACTTTCTCGACTCAAAGATGAAGGAGGCAATGCGGAGGCGCTTCTGATCTATTATCATAATGTGCTGCAATGTATCTATTTGGTACTGCAAAAACAAGGAAAGTCTATACAAGAAGTTTTCGGAGAAGCTGGGGTTCTTGAACCGACGTCATTCCCTAAGACGATTAACCAGATGGAGGAATGGGCGATAAAAGTGACCGGTATGGCTATCCATGCGATAAAGATGAACGAAGACTCTATTGTAAGACAGGTAAAGGAATATATTGAGGCTCATTTAGATGAAAGAATTGAACGTATGGAACTATCAGAACTGGTACATTTGAATCCAGCTTATTTATCCAGGTTATTCAAGAAAGAGACACAGGAATCACTGACAGAATATATTTTATCCCGGAAGATGCAGCTCAGTAAAAAACTACTTCGGGGCAGCAACAAACCCATAAGTGAAATTGCTCTGATTGCCGGGTTCAGCAATTTATCATATTTCTCCAAAGCATTCAAAAAGCTATTTCAGGTTAGTCCGATGGCCTATAGGAAACAAAGTAATTCCGACAAACCCAATGGGATAATACAAAATTCTGGAGGTAAATATGAATCTTAACCCGATAGAACAATTCGTTTTGGAACGAATTGACGGTAACCTGCTGCAATTCACAGATAGCTTTCCAGCTGCTTCCAGCCACAATTTGATCTACTCAGGCACCGGAAATGTGGATTGGACGACAGGATTCTGGAATGGAATACTCTGGCTTGCCTATGAAGCAACGAATGAAGAGAAATATAGGAAGGCTGCGGAGCATCAGCTAGCCAGCTTTAGACACAGAGTGGAAGGGAAAATCGAAACCGATACGCATGATTTGGGATTCTTGTATAGTCTATCTGCGGTTGCGGCTTACCGGATTACAGGAAATGCCGAAGCGAAGGAAATGGCCCTGAAGGCTGCCGACTTGCTGACAGAGCGTTACTTTGATACGGCGGGAATCATTCAGGCTTGGGGAAACTTGCAGAATCCTGTTGAGCGTGGACGGATGATTATTGATTGTCTAATGAATTTGCCCCTGTTGTATTGGGCGGCGTCTGAGACAGGAAATGTCCGGTATGCTGAGATGGCTCATAGACATGCAAAGCAATCGGCTGCTTATCTTGTGCGGCCTGATCATTCCACCTACCATACTTTTTATATGGACCCGATTTCAGGCGCACCTAAATATGGAAATACCCATCAAGGTTATGCTGATGATTCTTGCTGGGCCCGCGGACAAGCATGGGGGATTTATGGATTCACGCTTAGTTATGTATATACGGGTGATATTTCGTTGCTACAGACAGCCAAAGCGGTAACAGATTATTTTGTATCACATCTACCTGTAGATAAAGTTGTATTTTGGGATCTGGTGTTCAAGGATGGAGATAATCAGGAGCGGGACAGTTCGGCTGCTGCCATTGCTATTTGCGGGATGCTGGAGATGGTCAAGCACTTGCCGGCAGACGATACGGACAAACTCAAGTATACAAGTATTGCCCATGAGATGCTTGAGTCGTTATCCGAATTATATACTACAGTGGATCATCCGAAATCAAACGGTCTATTAAAACATGGGGTATATAACAAGCCTAGAGGCTGGGGAATCGACGAGTGTACGATTTGGGGAGATTATTTCTTCTTAGAGGCATTACTTCGTATCCGTCAAAATTTACGTATGTTCTGGTAGGAGGAATAACGGGTATTCATGTTTCTTCAAGAAGCATGGATTTGATCACGATTTCCTGTGTATTCTGCATAGATATGCAGGCACGCTCATTCTATGCTTAAGGGGAGAAAATTTGGCTCAAGGAGAGAATGCCCATGCTGAACTTAAAAAACAAATGGTTGCAATATATCTCTGGAGATACGCTTCGTCATGAATCACTGCAGAAGGTCAGCAATGCTCAGCAAACGATGCTCTTTCATCAGGAGCTGCTGTGGGCTGATATTCCGTATCAGGAGAATGCTTCTGATTTATTTATGATCATCGGCCGCTTGAGAGAGATGTCGATCGCTCTGAAGTCTTCCAAGTGTCCCTATTATATGGACTATACATTAAGGCTAAAGATCATTTATGGATTAGAATGGCTGTCTGAGCATAGATACAACGAAATGTGTCAGCCCTATGGAAACTGGTGGTATTGGGAGATTGGTGTGCCGATCGCTCTGCTCGAGACCCTATTTCTCATGGAAGAGTTGCTGGATAAAGAGCTTATAGAGCGTTTGCTCCTCCCTGTAGACAAATATGTGGGCAATCCGGCGTTTCATGCGCAGTGGTTCACAGCTAAGGCCCCGCCTTCAACAGGAGCGAATCTGGTCTGGAAATCTTCTGCGGTTGCCTTGGTGGCCGTTATTCAGGACGATAGGCAGAAGATGGTCGCCGCTCGAAGCGCGTTGCTTCCGCTGTTCAGGAATGCCAGTGAAGGGGATGGATTCTACGAGGATGGCTCCTTTATACAGCATGACAAGTATGCCTACACTGGCGGATATGGGGTTTCACTGCTGCATGATGTGGTTCGCCTGATGGTGTGGCTTCACGCTACCCCTTGGGAAATGCCTGGTGAGGCAAGGGATTTAACGGCCAAGTGGATTGACCGTTCCTTTGTACCGCTTGTGTTCAGGGGATCTATGCTGGATATGGTGAGCGGCAGGGAAGTCTCTCGGGAGGATTCGCAGAATCATGAAAGCGGACATTCGGTCATCACCTCCTGCTTACGCTTCTCGCGCATACTGGATGAGGCGGATCAGGCACGGCTGCTCTCCAGAGTGAAAGGGTGGATTGTTGCGGACACATATAAATCCTATATAGCCGGATCACCGCCGGATACTGCAGAACAAGCTAGAGCATTGCTGGACAATGAACAAATACAGCCTGCCTGGGAAGAGGCTTTCTGCAAGATGTTTGCACATATGGATCGGGCGGTGCTGCAGGGTCCTGGATTTGCTTTCTCCATCAGTATGTTCTCCAGCCGGATATATAGTTATGAATCTATCAACAGAGAAAATCTGAAGGGCTGGTATACTTCGTATGGAATGAGCCATCTGTACAATAATGACTTGGGACATTATGCGGATTGCTACTGGCCGACGGTTGATCCATACCGCCTGCCTGGAACTACAGTAACAGACGCACGGCAGAAGGATGGAGCCGGGCAAGGCCGCTTAAGCAACCGGACTTTTGTTGGCGGGGCTGTGCTTCATAACCGATACGGCGCCATTGCCATGGAGCTTAAGGATGTAGTTAATGAAGCCGATGGACTAACAGCGCTCAAAAGCTGGTTTTTGTTCGGAAACCGTATCGTTGCCTTAGGTTCGGATATTAAGGGCTGTAATTCGGCTAAAGTGGAAACGATAATCGAAAACCGGAAATTAAATCACTGTGGTGATAATAGCATTCGAGCGGACGGGAAAAAGATATGCCGGAATCTTGGCAATGTGGATACAATTCACCCCAAATGGATTCATATGACCGGCAGTGTGGACGAAGCGGATGTAGGTATCTTCTTTCCTCAACAATGCAGTGTACATGCCTTGTGCGAGCAGCGGCAAGGCAGTTGGAAGGAAATTAACGATTTCGGTTCCCCTGAGAGAATCGAAAGGTTCTACCAAACGTTGTGGTTTGATCATGGTGAAGCCCCTCAGGGCGACCACTACGTATATGTGCTCCTGCCTGGTTTTAACGAAGAGGAAACGGCTAGTTTCGCTGAGCATTCAAGTCTGAGAATCTTGGAATTAAATGATCAGGTGCATGCGGTAGAAGATTCGGAATTGGGAATAGCAGCAGTGCATTTCTGGAAGTCAGGCTGGTATAGAAGCGGGATTATTGCTTGTAGTAGTCAAGCATCCCTTATCCTGCAGAAGAATTCGACAAGCTTGACCTTGGCAATAGCCGATCCGACTCAAATGCAGAGCCGTCCGATCGAAATCGAAATTAATATGCCTGTTACCCGTGTGATTAACAAGTCAGACCGAATAGCTGTTGAGCATAGTGAAATCGGCAAGGTGAAGCTTTGGTTTGATCCTGACGGTGCAGGAGGAGAGTCGTTCCAAGTTGAGTTTGGAATATAAACATGACTATGAATAGGAGGTTGAAGTATGTTTTGGACGGAAGAAAAACTGTCTGCGCGCATTACCGAGTTGGAGACTTATAGACATAGGGAAAGTATAGTTCTTGAGGAGTGGCTGGCGATGGAAGATGAAGAGGGGGAGAACGGTACATATCCTCCGGTTCTGGAAAGCACTAAGACTTACCGCCTGGGGGACTGCTGGACTGGCCGCGATATGTATCTGTGGCTGCACAAGAGGGTGGTTATCCCTCGGGAATGGGAAGGCAGAAGGATTGTTGCACGCTTCGACTTCGGCAGAACCGGAGCGGGTAACAATAGCGGCTTCGAGTCTCTATTGTTCCTGAACGGCAAACCGTATCAGGGGGTGGATAGCAACCATCAGGAAGTATTTCTGGAGAGCGATACGGCAGGCTGCACCCTGGAATTAACTTTCCGGCTGTGGTCAGGACTTGAGGGCGGCGGAAAACCGGCTTCCCAAGAGCACCGCTTCCATCGGGCGGAACTGACTTATCTGGATGAAGCGGCGGACAATTTGTATTATACCGGCCGGGCGGCGCTGGCGGTTTGCAGACAGCTTGCAGACAATCAGACGGAGAAGCACGAGCTGTTAATGCTTCTAAACAGAGCGTTTAACATACTGGATTGGTCGAAGCCCGGTAGTGAAGCTTTCTATTCCTCCATTCTGGAAGCAGACGTACTATTGCGAACACAGATGGCCGAACTGAAGAAGGAGCATCCGGTAACGGTGACTGCCGTCGGACATACGCATATTGATGTTGCCTGGCTGTGGCGGCTAACCCATACACGGGAGAAAGCAGCCCGCTCCTTCTCCACCGTGCTTCGGCTGATGAAGCAATTCCCTGAATATATCTTCCTGCAGACACAACCGCAGCTCTATGAATATATCAAGCAGGATTACCCCGAATTGTTCGCGGAAATCGTCGAGCGGGTTAGTGAGAGACGCTGGGAAGCTGGCGGAGCGATGTGGCTGGAAGCAGATTGCAACCTGACTAGCGGAGAGTCACTTGTTCGCCAGATTCTGTACGGGACGAAGTTCTTCAGGGAAGAGTTGGGCGTGGAATGCAAATACCTGTGGCTGCCGGATGTCTTCGGATACAGTTGGGCCTTGCCACAGATTCTGCGCAAATCGGGCATCGACACTTTCATGACAACAAAGATAAGCTGGAACCAGTACAACCGCATGCCGCATGATACGTTCCAGTGGAGAGGGATTGACGGCAGCGAGGTATTGACCCATTTCATTACCACTCCGGAAGGGCCAGAATCAAGTGCCTCTTATTACACTTACAATGGTACGATCGAGCCATACTCCATCCAGGGAATCTGGGATAAATACCGTGACAAAAACCTGAATCGTGAGTTGCTGCTCTCTTATGGGTACGGCGACGGTGGTGGTGGAGTGAACCGGGAAATGCTTGAAATGCGCCGTCGTCTGGAATATATTCCTGGAATCCCAAATGTAAAAACAGGCCGGGCCGACGAGTATTTTGAAAGGTTAAATGAAACAATCAAGCACACTGACCAGTATGTCCATACTTGGGATGGAGAGCTGTATCTGGAATACCACAGAGGTACCTATACCAGCCAGGCCTACAACAAAAGAATGAATCGGAAGCTGGAATTGTTGTTCCGTGAAGCGGAATGGCTGCAGGTGATGATGGCGGCTGAATCAGGTACTTTCACCAAGTATCCGGCACAGGAACTGTTTGAAGGATGGAAGATTATCTTGCGCAACCAGTTTCACGATATTATTCCCGGCTCTTCCATCCGGGAGGTGTATGAGGATAGCCGAATCGAGTATGCGGAAGCAGAGCGGATAGGCAGAAGTGCTGCTAATGAGGCGTTGAAGGGACTTATAGCTTTGTCCGGCGAACCTTGTGATACAGAGTATACAGTCTGTAATAGTGCCTTTTTTGATCGGACTGATCTGGTAACTGTAGTCTGTGCGGATACAGAGAATAAGCAATGGAGGGACGAAGCGGGCCGCGTCTTGCGCTCCCAGCGCCTAGGAAATGAATGGTTAATCGAGGTTCCTGCGGTGCCAATGATGGGGACAACTTTAATTAAGGCAAATGCAATGGATGTCTGTGAAGAGGATATTCCATTTGTTTGGAAGGATTCTGTTCTGACCACACCGCTGTATATTCTGGAATGGAATGCAGCTGGCCAATTGGTTCGGATCTATGACCGCAAGGCAGAGCGGGAAGTGCTCGCGGCAGGCGAATATGGGAATGTGCTGCAGGTATTCGAAGATAAGCCGAAAATGTACGACGCATGGGATATTGATTTATATTACCTTGAGAAGAAACAGGAGATAACGGACCTTTGTTCAGTTCAATTCGTCGAATGCGGACCAGTAGCTGCGGTTCTACAATTTACATGGCGATATATGGACTCAAGCATTGTTCAGAAGGTCAAGGTCTATTCCATGAGCGGACGGATTGATTTCGAGACGCTGGTCGATTGGCATGAGCAACACCAATTGTTGAAAACGGCATTTCCGATTGCCGTACGGGCTACAGAGGCGACCTATGATATTCAATTCGGTAATGTGAAGCGCCCGACTCACTGGAATACAAGCTGGGATTATGCCCGATTCGAAAGTGTAGGCCATCAATGGGCTGACTTGTCAGAACGTTATTATGGAGTAAGCTTGCTTAACGATTGTAAATATGGTTACGACATCAAGGATCATGTCATGCGGCTTTCACTTATCAAGTCAGCAACAGAGCCTGACTGGTCGGCTGATCAAGGTGAGCATCGCTTTACTTATGCATTGTTGCCGCATATGGGGGATTGGGCAACTGGAAGGACGGTTGAGGAAGCATGGTCACTGAACAACCCATTAATTGCGGTGGAAGGTGCATATTCCAGTGGAACCGGGAAATCATTAATCCGGACGGAGGCAACTGGCATTGCCATTGATGCCATCAAAATGTCCGAACTGGGAGATGGTTTTATTGTTAGGATGCACGAATATATGGGCAGCCGCAGCATGATAACCCTTAGAAGCGATTATAAAATTGGGTCATGGCAATTATGTGATCTAATGGAGCGTCCGCTGGAAGATGCGATTCAGAGTATTGAGATTAAATATGAAATGAAACCTTATGAAATTAGCACTTTTTTCGTAAAACTCTCGTCAAGTGCAGCCTTTCGATAGGCGAAATTAGGGTTTACACTTCTCATATATCCGTTTCCGGAGAGTGACGTTCTCCGGAAACGAATGTCTTCAGAAAAGCTCAAAATATCATACCTTTTCTCGAATGCCCGGAGTTTCTTTTGCTACCCTCCTATATCTATACTTAATGATGAAAGCGCTTCACCAAAAAAGGAGGAGTAATTTATGAGAAGAATGATGATGAAATGCTGCATGATAGGGTTAACTCTGCTGCTGTGCTTCAGTGGCTTGGAAATGGGAGGAATAACGGAGCGTGCCCGCGCTGCGGATGAATACGATGGGATGAGGGAGAATCGAAAGATTATGCTGACAGGAGGAGCCTCCCTGAATACTGCGGATGTAGATATTGCCGCAGCAATCACCAAGCTGACGAACGAAGCGAACGGCTATTGGCAGACGATGAACACCTCGCCCAACCGTACCTATCTTTGGAGCGATAACCCTGGTATCGGGAATTCGATTCACATCCGGGTGACCTATGAAAGGTTGAAGACCATGGCGCTTGCTTATGCAACCGCCGGTTCGATGTTGTACGAAGATAGTCTGCTTGGGAGCGATATCGTTGCTGCACTCGATTATATGTACACAACCAGATACCATGAGACGGTAACGACGACCGCCAGCGGAACCAGCAATTGGTGGGATTGGCAAATCGGCATTCCGATGCAGCTGAACGATACGGCAGTGTTGGTGTATGACTCCTTAAGCCCGGCTCAACTTACGAATTATATGAAAGCCGTTGAACGCTTCTCGCCAACAGTCACCTTAACAGGAGCCAACCGCTCCTGGAAAGCGATGGTTGTCGGAGTTCGGGGCATCCTCGTCAAAGACGGTGCCAAGATTGCCGCTGCCTGCAATGGACTTTCCTCCATCTTTAATTACACGCTCAGCGGAGACGGCTTCTATCGTGATGGTTCATTTATTCAGCATGGCAATATCCCCTATACCGGAGGTTATGGACTCGACCTGCTGCTTGCTGTAAGTGATTTGATGGTAATGCTTCACGGCTCTTCATGGCAGATCACCGATCCGAACAAGTCCAATGTCTGGGAATGGGTGTACAACACCTATCAGCCGCTTATGTATAAAGGTGCGATGATGGATATGGTGCGCGGCAGAGAAATCTCCAGAAATTATAATCAGGATCATGACGCGGGACATAGAGCGATGCAGGGCATCCTTCTGTTGTCCGAGATCGCGCCGCCCACGCAAGCGGCCGACTTTAAGCGGATGCTTAAGGGCTGGATGTTGTCAGATACCTTTAAGTCCTTCTATGCCAGTGCACCCGTTCCATCTATCGTTCTGGCCAAGACCATAAGCGGGGACCCGTTGATTGAGCCGGCGGAAGAGCTTATGGTCTATAAACAATTCTCGGCGATGGATCGGGCGGTCCAGCACCGGCCGGGCTACAGTTTCGGACTTGCTATGTATTCCAACCGTATCAGCAGTTTTGAAGCGATCAACAGCGAGAACGCCAAAGCCTGGTATACCTCGGCCGGTATGACCAGCTTGTATAACAGTGACCTTGGACAATACAGCAATGATTTCTGGCCAACCGTCGATAATTACCGCCTGCCGGGAACAACCGTGCTGTCCCAGACCTCCTCAAGCAGCCAAACCAGTGCAAATACGTGGACAGGCGGCACCGACATCCATAATTTATACGGAATCTCAGGTATGGATTTGCAATATGCGGATCATACGCTCGGAGCAAAAAAATCATGGTTCATGTTTGATGATGAAATGGTTTCCCTGGGTGCAGGCATCACCAGCACGGACAATATTGCAGTTGAAACCATCATGGAGAACCGGAAGCTGAACACGGCGGGCAGCAATACGCTCACTGTAAATGGTGAAGTGCAGCCTTCCTCTTTGGGATGGTCAGACACTATAGACCTGGTAGACTGGGCTCACCTGTCCGGCAGCACTGCCGGTGCAGATACCGGATATTATTTTCCGCAGAATGTATCGCTTGCAGCAATGAGAGAGGCCAGAACGGGCAACTGGAAGCAAATCAACCCCCGCCCGGTGACACCCTCCACGCCTATAACCCGCAATTATATGACCTTATGGCTGAATCATGGTATGAATCCGAGTAGCGGGGAATATCAATATGTCCTGCTGCCGGGCAAGACAGCTGCTCAAGTGGCCGCTTATGCCGCTGCTCCTGACATTGAAGTGCTTGCGAACTCATCCAGTGTTCAAGCGGTAAAAGAAACGGAACTGGGCATCATTGGGGCAAATTTCTGGGAAGATGGAGCAAGCTCCGTCGATCTGATAACAGTCAGCAAGAAAGCGTCGGTTATGACCAGAGAAGCTGATGAGAGAACTTTGGAACTATCAATCAGCGATCCGACACAGGCCAACACCGGTGTTATTGAGGTTGAACTTGACCGTTCGGCAAGCGGATATACCGCTGATTCCGGAATTACTGTGACACAGCTCAGCCCGACAATCAAATTAATGGTGAATGTCAGCGCAGCCAAAGGCAAGACATTCAAGGCCTCCTTTGAACTGGGCAGCGGCACGCCCCCAACCGTCCCTGGGGAAGAAGTTATTGTGGACAATAACGACACCACAGGAGTGTTAAAGACGGGAAGCTGGAAGACCTCTGCGGTACAGACGGACCGGTACGGTATCAACTATTTGCATGATGACAACAGCGGCAAAGGCAGCAAAAGTATTGCTTTTACACCCGTCTTGCCCGTCACCGCCACATATAGTGTATATATGATGTGGCCGGAACATTTTAACCGGGCCACTGCGATTCCCCTTGAAGTCGTTCATGCCGGCGGGACGGCAACGCTCAGCATCGACCAGACCTCAAACGGTGGGGTATGGAATTTAATCGGAACTTACACTTTCACCGCCGGCACTTCCGGCAGTGTGACGATTCGCAATAGTGGCACAAGCGGATATGTTGCCGCCGATGCGGTCAAATTTGTGCGTATCCCGTAATGGGCGGCACTTCCGTGCTCCGGCTCCGGATACGGGTCAGAAAGGGAATATGGGATCAATGTATATACCGCTCCGCAGGAAGTTAATCATCATATTCTGCCTGCTTATTACCATTCCGTTTCTTGTCATCGGTACGATTACTTATATTAAATATACGGCGGGCGTGGAGCGGAACACCGCAGAGCTGTCTTATCAGATTGTGAACCAGATCAATATAAACCTTGAACGTTATGTAAAGGAGCTGGACCGGCTTACGCTCATGCCCCTGTACGATGAAGAAGTTATGAGTATTCTGAAGAGTCACAGCCATGCAGATCAACGGGCTGCTTATGTCACAACGGACGAGACGAACAAGATGAATCTGTTCATTTCCTCTTTGGCGTTCGACAAAGCCGAAATCGAGAGCATTCTGATCTTTACAAATGACGGCGGCATTTTCAGCAATCTGGACCAAAGCGTAAGGAAAAAGTGGGATTGGAGCATGGCGCAATGGATGAAGGCGGTGAAGGAGAAGGATGGGGGATTAACGATTCTTCCTCCGCATGATGCAAGCTATTACGCCCAGACCAAACCGCAAATCGTCTCGCTTTCCAGGGTGATTCGAGAGCCTTATACGAATAAAATGCTGGGACTTGTCAAGCTCGACCTTACTCCGGAGGGATTTGGAGCGATGCTCTCTTCGGTCCATATGGGCAGCAGCAGCGAGCTGCGCATTACCGATTCCAAGGATGAAGTACTATACGTTGCTTCTGGTGGCACTTCCCGTGCGCAGGGTTCCTTCATACGCGCTTCCGCACACTCCAAGTACACGGGACTGAAGGTAACTGCGCTCATTTCGCGCGGAGAACTTCGTGAGGAAGCCCATGAATTAACCAGCTACACACTTATGGTTTCTTTAATTGCCCTAATGACCGCCTATGCAGCCGCCTTGGTGCTGTCAAATCGCCTGACAAGACCGATTGCCCATTTGCAGTCCAAGATGAGGCAGGTTCAACAGGGCCAGCTGCAGGAAAGAGCCATTGTTGCATCCCATGATGAGATTGGACAACTGACGGAGGGCTTCAACATGATGGTTGGCGAAATCGACCGTTTGGTCAAAGAAGTCTATGAGACCAGGTTAAAAGAGAAGGAAGCGGAGCTCTCGGCGCTGCAGAACCAAATTCAGCCCCATTTCCTCTACAATACGCTGGAGATGGTGAACATGCTGGCACTTCAGGGCAATAGCCTGAAGATGTCACGCATTGTAAGCAGTCTTGCGAAGCTGCTGCGGTATACGGCCGAGAGGCAGGAACGTTTGGTATATATCCAGGATGAGGTGAGATTCGTCGAAGCGTATTTGGAGATTCAGGAGCTGCGGCTGGGTGACAGGCTGCAATCGGCCATTCATATTGATGCCTCCTATGACTATTGTCTTGTGCCAAAGCTGATTTTGCAGCCGCTTATTGAGAATGTCATCGAGCATGCTCTGGGAACGGGAACGGGAACGGGAACGGGAACGGGAACGGGAACGGGAACGGTACGGCTGACGCTGTCAGCCCATGTCGATGGGGATGATCTGATATTATCCGTTAAAGATGACGGAATCGGAATGACCGGTGAGCGGAAGAGCTGGCTCGAAGAGTGGCTGTATGCGCGTGATCACAGTTTGGCGCTGAATGAAGAAGAGCCCGGCGGCTTTGGCAGGATTAAGAAGGGTTTGGCCCTGCGTAATGTGCACCAGCGTATCCAACTGCACTATAACGCGCCCTATGGACTATATATAGACGATACGGCAGAGCGCGGCGTAACGGTGTATCTTCGACTTCCCATACACTGGAGGGACTAGGATGTACAAGCTGTTTCTGGTTGAGGATGAAGCACTTATTCGTACAGGCTTAAGGCATTTGGTTGAGGAGGTAATTGGTGGATATCGGGTTGTTGGCGAAGCTGAAAACGGAAGACTTGCCCTGGAAGCGCTTAAAAGCGTCATGCCGGATATGCTGATTACGGATATACGCATGAATGAGATGAATGGAATTGAAATGATTAAGCGGATTCGGGATCGCTATCCCGACTTGTATATTGTAATATTAAGCGGTTTTGCCGAATTTGAATATGCGAAGCAGGCGATTAAGTACGGAATAAGCGATTATCTGCTGAAGCCTGTTGACCGCACAGAGCTGGCCCAGGCACTGGAGGATTTTAAGCGCAAGCGCACATTGCGCGATGCACCCTCAGGCGATTCGGACGAAGGTGAAGCCGAGAGCCAAGGCAGACAGTTGATTCGCAAGGTGAAGGAGCTGGTCGCTGAACGGCTGGATCAGGAAATATCGCTGCAATATATGGCTGAACAGGTACATCTCAATCATCAATACTTGTCCGTTCTTTTCAAGTCGGAGACAGGACATACCTTTACGGACTATGTTACCCATAGCAGGATGAACAGAGCTAAGCAGCTGCTGAAGGAGACGAATCTAAAAATTTATGAGGTGGGCAAACTGTCCGGCTATTTAAGTTCCAAACATTTCATGGCCGTATTTAAGGGGTATTCCGGCAAAACTCCGTCGCAGTTCAGGGAGCAGCCGGATGAAGACAGGTGGAGTAACAGCGATTCTTATTAACCGTGTTCTAAGGAGGAGAGGTCTATTGCGAAAGTTAAAATTTCTACTGCTGGCTCTTGTGATCATGACTACCGTACTTCCGGGCTGTTCCCGGTATGCGGGCAGCTCGGCGGCAAGCGAAGCAGTCGGGGCGGAGCTGTTGGAGCCGGTCAAGCTGAAGTTCAGCATGTGGGGCAATGATGCGCAAAAAATGATGTATGAGGATCTTATCACTGAATTTAAAAAGACACATTCTAATATTGATATCGAGATAGTGGTCATTCCTTTCGCCGATTATCAGCAAAAGCTCTCTATCATGCTGGCATCCAGAACAGCACCTGATGTGGGCTGGCTGGCGGACCGCATGATACCACAGTTGATCGAATCCGGCCAACTGGCCGATATTTCGCCCAGCGTGATGAACGATAACGACTATAACCTTTCCGATATAAATCCCTCCACGCTTAGTTTGTTCCGGAGAGACGATCGATTGTACGGTATCCCGTTCTCCACACCGCCGGTCATGATGTATTACAACATGAGCCTGTTCAGGGATAAAGGATTGAAGACACCAACGGAGCTGTACAAGGAGGGAAAGTGGACTTACGAGCAGTTTATCCATGCTGCCAAAGCCATTGCGGAACCGGACAGCGGCGTGTATGGGGTCAAGCTTGTCCGGGATTGGAATAATTGGTCGGATGCGTTACTACCGCTAATCTGGTCGCATGGCGCAGATCTCTTCACGAAGGACGGGAATGCATTTGCGCTGAACTCTGCGGAAGGAAGGGAAGCGCTCCAATTATATAGTGACCTAATGTTCAAGGACGGGGTGCATCCGCAGCCGGGGGATGAGATTGGATTCGAGTCAGGCAACATCGGTATGTATTCCGACCGCTACAGCTATATGTCAAAGGCGAGGGCTATTACGGAATTTGAATGGGATATTGCGCCGATGCCGGAAGGGGTAACGGGTAGAGGCACCTCCTTGGGCTATGCTGGTTATTCCGTATTTGACACGGAGAACTCCCTGGAAGCGGTGGAATTCCTGAAGTACATTACAAATCCGACCTCTATGGGCGTGACCTCACAATATTTTGTTCCATCCAGAAAATCGGTGCTTGACTCCGATGTTTTTATGAATTCGGCCTCACAGCCTTCTGCCGAGAGTATCCAGCTTGCCGTACTCGATCAGATGAGCGAGGCAAGGATCGCACCGGGACACAGGAACTGGCAGGAGATTGATGTGAAAATTCAAACGCTGTTAGACCATATCTATACACAGAGCAGCTCAGTAGAGAAGGTTCTGAAGCAAATGGAGACCGAAGTCAATGCAAATATGAAATAAGCTTTCTCTGAAAATAAAATCCAAAATAAAAGAATGTATATGAAAAAAATAAACAAAAATGTTGATGATTTTTGGATGGCGTGCTATTCTTTAATTGTTCAATGTAATCGCTAACAATAAGGAGATGAAAAAGCATGTTAAACTACGAGGTTATTGTTGCGGGGGCGGGGTTTCAGGTTCCATTGCAGCGATTGCGGCGGCACGGGCGGGTGCAAAAACGCTTATTGTGGAATCGGGTGGATTCATGGGCGGAACGCTGACAGCTGCGGGTGTAGGGCCGATGATGACCTTTCATGCGGGTAGCAAGCAAGCAATTCAAGGAATAACCGATGAGCTGATCCAAAGATTACGCTCCATTGGTAAATCACCCGGGCACATTGCTGACGCGACCAATTATACATATTCGGTCACGCCGTTTGATGCCGAGGCGATGAAATACGAGCTGGATTTAATGCTGCAGGAGAGCGGTGGCGAAGTGCTGTATCACACCATGCTGGCCGGAGCCGAGGTATCAGACAGAAGAATTAAATCGTTGACCCTGTGTAATAAAGCTGGTCTGAGTCAAATGTCTGCTGAGGTATATATTGACGCTACCGGAGATGGTGATCTGGCCGCCTGGTCTGGAGTCCCGTTTAGTAAAGGGCGTGATGCGGATGAAATGTCGCAGCCGATGACACTGAAGATGAGGATGCGGGGCGTCGACATCGGCCGAATCAAGGATTATATCAAGGAACATCGTGAGGAATTTCCCCGCATGAACATTGACATATCCCAGATGAATACGGCGGCCAGAATGTCTGTTGTAGGCTTCGACAAGCAGTTTCGTGAAGCGAAGGAACGCGGTGAGGTGAGCATTCCTCGGGAGGATGTTTTGTTTTTCGAGACCAATAATCCAGGAGAGGTAATTATGAACACCACCCGTATCCTTGGCAAGGATAGCACTAATCCATGGAGCCTTAGCCTTGCGGAGATTGAAGGCCGCAGACAGTGCCGGGAGCTGGAGGTGTTCCTCAAGAATTATATCCCCGGGTTCGAAAATTCTGTTGTAATTTCCACGGGACCCTCCATCGGAGTACGTGGCTCACGGCAGATTAAGGGGGTTTATACTTTGACGGCGCAGGATATTTTGACGATGAAGTATTTTGAGGACGTCATCGCCCACTCGGGCTATCCTATAGATATCCACAGCCCGGACGGTGAAGGCACCAAAACAGATAGCCTTGAATGGGGAAGTATGTACGGGATTCCTTACCGTTCACTGATTACGAATGAAATCGACAATCTGATCGTTGTCGGAAGATGTCTCTCCGCGACCTTTGAGGCACAAGCAGCCGTGCGTACCACACCCACCGTTGGAGCGATCGGACAGGCGGGTGGAGCAGCAGCAGCTCAAGCTGTGAAGCAAAGAATCCCCGTGCAGCAAGTGGATATTCCAAGGCTGCAACGGACACTTCAAGAACAGGGAGCTTATTTGGAGCTTAAATGATGGTGCATTCATACCTTAGGGGGAATTAGTGTGGAAACCGTACAAATTATCGGAATATTCCTTGTATTTATTTTCTTTGTCGCGCTTATGATGACACGGAAGCTGACGACGCTGCTTGCGTTACCGATCATGGCAATTCTGTTGGCTGCCATAGCGGGTATTCCGCTTCTGTCCAGCAACCCGGATACCTTTACTATTACAAAAGGAGTACTGGCGGGCGGAGCCATGAAACTGTCCACAGCCATTGCTGGACTGATCTTTGGGGCCTGGTTCGGACAAATTTTAAGTAAAGTAGGAATTACCAAAACCATTATCCGTAAAGCAGCAGAGCTCGCGGGGGATAAGCCGCTTGCGATTGCCATTATCTTCTTTCTCGCCGCCTCTGTAATTTTCTCTGCCGCCAACGGATTGGGCATGGTAATTCTTGTCGGTACAATTACCATTCCTATTATGCTCACTGCTGGAATGAAGCCTTTTGTAAGCGGACTTGTTGTTCTACTGGCCAATGCAGTGGGTGTTGTCTTCAACGTATCAACTTGGGCAATTTACACGGATGTACTTAAAGTTCCTACAGATGTCATTGCCTCCTATTCGTTAATCTGTGCGGTACCTCTTATTGTCATCGCACTTCTTATGATTGTGTATTATACCAAAAAAGACGGCAAGGTCAGAAGAGCATGGGCAATGCCGCTGAAGCCGGAATTTCAGAGTCAAGATTCTAAAAATGTGCGGTCGATCGCTTTAATTAGCCCGCTGGTTCCTGTCCTCCTTGTATTTTTTCTGAAAATTGATATTGTATCCGCTGTCTTTATCGGTGCTCTTGTTACACTGCTGCTCGCCACACCTAAACGGCCAATCCATGTGTTGTCCAGTGCGCTTGTTGAAGGCATTCAAGATATCGCCGGTGCGCTGGGACTGATGATTGGAATTGGCATGCTGCTGAGTGCCGTGACGGCCCCGCAAGTCTCTGCGTTGATCCAGCCTTTAATAGAAGGGATTATTCCAACCAGTCCGTTGATGTACATTGTGATTTTTACCCTGCTGTCGCCGCTGGCGATTTACCGCGGTCCGCTAAATGTGTGGGGGCTGGGGAGCGGTGTCGCTGCTCTGATTGTAGCCGGAGGCATGTCGCCTGTTGCGGCCATGTTGGCACTGCGCATCGTCAGCAATTTGCAGGCTGTTAGCGATCCGACCAACTCACATAATGTCTGGGTGGCTGATTTCACCAAGACGGATATTGTCGAGACCCTCAGAAAGACATTGCCATGGATGTTTGTGGCTGTGCTGATTTCTATGATTATCGCCAGCGTTGTAGCCTTTTAAGAGGCGTTCAGCACTGTGTTTAATTAGAAGCTTTACGGGGAGGATATGCTGTTATGGGCAATAAACAAATTAGAATTGGCATTGATGTTGGTGGTACTTTTACGGATGCGGTAGCCATCGACAATGAAACCTTTGAGGTCCTATCCAAGGTCAAAATTCCTACTACACATCACGATAAACGGGGTGTCGCCAGTGGAATTGTAACGATTATTCAGCGAATCATGAGTGAAAATGGAATTCTTCCCCGGATATTAAGTTTATCGCCCATGGAACCACGCAGGCAACCAATGCTCTGCTCAGAGGGCGACGTTGCTCGTGTCGGCATCCTGGGAATGGGCACCGGCATGGATGCTCGCAGTGCCCGTTCTGAAACCAATGTAGCAGACATCGAACTGGCTACAGGGAAATATCTGAAAACCTATCATCGCTTTATCGATTCCAAGGAGCTGACCCATGAGGTGATAAACGATGCCATCGAACAGCTACTAGATCAGGGAGCAGAAGTTATTGTTGCTTCAGAAGCTTATAGTGTGGATGATCCCTCGAACGAGCTACGTGTAATTGAAGCGGCACGCAGCAGGGGGGTATACGCTACCGGAGGGCATGAGATATCCCAGTTATATGGTCTTAAGACCAGAACCCGCACGGCAGTGGTAAATGCCAGTTTGATCCCAAAGATGATGGAGACCGCCAATATGACAGAGCAGGCAGTCAAGGAGGCTGGTATTTCCTCCCAACTGATGATAATGCGCTGTGACGGCGGTGTGATGAGTATCGACGAGGTGCGCAAACGTCCGATTCTTACTATGCTTTCAGGGCTAGCGGCAGGTGTAGCGGGAGCCCTGATGTACGAGAAGATATCTGACGGCATTTTCTTCGAGGTCGGGGGGACGAGCGTCGATATCTCCGTAATCAAGAACGGTAAGGTGATGATTGAGAATGCCCAGGTCGGAGGACACAAAACCTATCTGCGCTCTCTGGATGTGCGAACGCTGGCTGTTGCCGGAGGCAGTATGATTCAGATCGGAGGCGGCAAAATTACGGATGTTGGTCCACGCAGTGCCCATATTGCCGGGCTGGAGTATGAATGCTTCGCTGAATCTGCGAATCTGGCAGAGCCTTCTATCGGCCTCGTCAGCCCCCGTGAAGGGGATCCGGATTACGTGACGGTCCGCTGTGCCGAAGGCCACGAATATGCACTAACCTTGGCGGGTGCTGCTAATCTGCTGAATTTAGTACCTGAGGATGATTATGCTCGTGGTAATGTGGAAAGTGACCGCATAGCTTGGGATACGCTTGGCGCCCACCTTGGAATTAGCGCTGAGGAAGCTGCAAGATCGGCAATGGATATCGCCATCCAAAAGGTGATGGTGGTGGTGAGCCAGATGATTACTGATTATGAGCTGGACACCGGATTTGTTACACTGGTTGGCGGCGGCGGCAGTGGAGCCGTTCTGGTTCCAGCCATGGCGGCCAAGGAGGGCTTCAAGCACCAGATTGCTAACAACGCACCTTATATCTCTACCATCGGTGTGGGCATGGCGATGGTCCGGGAGCAGATCGAAAAGACAGTCGTTGGCGCTACAGAACGGGACATCAAGCTGATCCGCATGGAGATTATCGAGAAAATCGTACAATCGGGTGCCAATGAATCGACCGTTGACGTTACAATCGAAATCGACGCCCAGCGCAATATTCTACGGGCTATTGCCACTGGCTCGACGGAGCTGCGCTCGAAGGATCTTGGCAGCCGCGAGGTGCCGGTGAACGAACTTTTGCTTACGGCGGCACAGGCGTTAAATCAGCCGGAGGGCCAGACCGAATTGAAAGCCGCATCCGGCCGCTGGTTTCTGTTTGAGGCAAGTGAGGTGAAGAAATCGATGTTCGGACTGGTGAAGAAGAAGCTGAATCATGTTAGTGTGCTGGACCGTCAGGGTGTAGTGCGCTTCAAGAAAGCGAATGCATTTCATTTGGCTTTTGTGAAAAAGGATATGTACAGCCGCTTTGCCTCCTTTCTGGATGAGAACACGATCTATTCGGATGCAAACGCTACTATACCCAAAGCTTTTATCTTTTATAAGGAAAAAATGCTGGATTTGACCGGTATGCAGACGAAGGAGCAACTGTTCTCTATTCTGGAAGTGGAGACGCAGATGTTGGAGGACAACAACGAAATGCTCGCTGTTGTCTATCAATAAGCCTGTAGGAGGTGTTAGAGATGAACAGGACAGCTGCAACAACCCGGCTGGGGGACAAGGTTCTGGCGTATTCTGAATTAAAAAATGACCTCCTTTTTCATAAAATACCAAAGGACAAGATGATCTATTACATTGAGCAGCCTCTGGCTATTGGCACGGCAAAGGCAGGAGAGTACAAAGCTAAATTCGGCACAGATATCCAAGCGATCTGCAGAAACCGGGGCATCAAGGTGGTCATGAACGAACGTTCGGGAAAGCTCGGACAGATCCGTTTTCGTGCACAAATTGAGCTCTCTGCCGAAGAACGGGTTATTACACTGTATAAATCATCCATGGAGGAGCTGCAGCAGTGCGCGGGTGTATTGCTTCCAGGCCGCGCTTTCAGTCTTGAGGAGATCATGGATATTCATCTCGCGCATGAGCTGTTTCATGATCTGGAGTTCAGCGAAATTGGCTATACTAATGAGAGATTGGATTATATCAGCAGCCTTTCACTTGGGCCATTCCGCATCCGAGCCAGTGTGACCAAAACCTCAGAGATTGCTGCACATGCCTTCAGCCGTCATCTTCTTGGTCTCCCGTATCTCCCCAATCTGCTCGATTATGCGCACATGATTCACAGTGGTGCTCTGTCAAGGGAGGACTTCTGGAAGCTGGTGGAGGACTGGTCCGCTGAACTTGATAATTATTGCTAAGCCCCTTTACGCTCTTCTTCAGGACGGCTTATGAACTCTATGACAAGGTAGTTGGAAGTTACTATCATTTGTTATTGAATTTTGATAAGCTGTAGGAATGAATACTGAGGTTAGCAAGGAGGCACCAATGAGTAATCAAGCGAATGCAGTGATCGCCAAGATTATTTCCAATAAAGGAAACTTAACGTTTATCGAGAACGAAATTGCGCAATTCGTGATGAACAATCCAGAGTTTTTTACGAAGAATACCATTACAGCGATAGCTCAGGAGGTTGGCGTTTCGGAAACGAGCATTAACCGCTTCTGCAAGAAGGTAGGCTTCAAAGGCTTCAATGATTTCAAGATTGCTATTGCCCAAGACACCCATTACCGTAATATGAACAGCAAGGTGCAGCAAAGGGAGAATATCTCTTTCGCCGACTCGCTAGCCTTCGATTATAACGACCTAATTATGAATACCTCTGCTATGATTGAAGAAGAGGATATCAGTAATGCAGTGAAGATAATAGTAAAAGCCAAAACGATTCATATATTCGGGGTGCTGAGCTCATGGATGGCGGCACTGGAGCTGAAGCAGAAGCTGAGTCTCGTCGGTATTAACGCTTTTGCCTATAATGATAGTTATAATATGAAGCTTTCAGCTTCGCAATCAACGCCTGACGATGTAGTGATTGCCATTACCCGGTCTGGTTCGGTCAGAGAGATTATTGACGCCCTCAACCTGGCCAGCCAGAACAATGCGAAGATTATTACCATTACCAGTTATAATTCAACCGCTATCACCGAATACTCGGATATCAAGCTCATTGCGTCGGACAAGCTGTCCGTCAAGAACAATGCCCTCCTGTCGGAGCATATTACCTTCCTGTTCGTCATTGATCTCATCTTCGGCACGCTGCTGAAATCCGACAGCCGTTACATGAAGAAGAAGCTGAGCAGCGATGCCGTGATCGAGAGTAGCCAATTCTGGAAGAATGAATACATTTAGAAAAAACTCCAAAGAAATCGCTGGGATGATTTCTTTTTTTAAAGCTTCATTTTCTTATATTCCATCGGCGTGATTTTGCAGTGCTTTGAAAATAGCTTAATAAAGTGGCTTTTGCTGTAATATCCGACTTTGTGGGAAATTTCTTGTATGGATAGATCGGTTTCTAAAAGCAGCTTTTTTGCTTCAGCGATTCGCAATTGCGTGATATACTCAATAAATTTTTGACCGATCGTTTTATGAAAAATAGTGCTGATATAATTCGGACTTAAGTCGAACATTTCTGCAAGCATAGCTATGCTGATGTTATGCATAAAATTATGGTTAATAAATTCAAGGATCGCATCCATATAATTTGTTTTATTCGTATGGGCTCTAAGTACATTTATACTCAAGTGCTGTAATGCATCACTCAGCTCCAAAAAACTTGCGTTAGTGGCTGCTTGAATGCCGATGGTATATCGAAAGTAGATAATCGTCGCTTCGAGTAGCTTTTTTTTCTCATAAAGCTTGTTTTGCTCCATCATCTTTATCCATCTGTCGATTAGTAGATGGAACTCAATAAATTTCTTCTCCCTATACATATTTGAGATTTGGAGCGATAGCTGACTTAAGGCTAGATAAGAAGGAAATTCACGGTCCATATGTTCCAGAAAAGACAAAGCATAACTTTGCTGGATGCCAAGCACCGCTCTTAAGCAGCTAAGTTTAGTGAGCTTTGCGTAATTGTTTAATAAATTCAAGTTACTTTCAAACGTTTCACTTGTAATGAGAGATACGATTTTTTTATCTTGGTTGAAATATTGAAGCGAGAGCGTCTTCACGTCATTGACTAATGCATCTATAGAAGCCCGGCTGTCTGCTTCATATCTTTTATCATGGGAGCAGATCAGCAGACGTTCAGTTGTGGATACGTAGATAAGAGCCGCACGGTATTGAGCTGAAATGTATCGATCTGCACAGGCCTTCACCTTTCTGAATAAGTTGTCTTCTTCAAGGGTATTGCCTCCCGAAAGCGCGTGCTCATGAATACTAATCCAAACCAATTTATAATGTGAAGTTTCGTTATCTATTAAATCATCACTATTGAATTGGCTTTTGTCTCCTGAAAGGAAGGAAGTGATTTGTGAGGTAAAGGTACGATTTAGAGTTAGGTTTTTTTTGTGAACCTTATCAGAAATTTTATCAATTAAAAGCATTAACTGTTCAAAGCTTACGGGTTTCAACAAAAAATCGGTAACTTGAAGCTCAATGGCTTTTTTGGCATATTCAAATTCGGAAAATCCGGTAATGATGATAAACTCGGTATTCGGCGATAGACGCTGTCCCTTTTCTATTGCCTCCAGACCGTTAATATAGGGCATCTTGATATCCACGAAAGCGATCTCCGGACACAACTCTGAAAGCATGTGCAGGAATTCGGTGCCATCCGTTGCTTCATGGATATTATTTTCGTTCCAATTCATTTTTAGGAGAGCGTTTTTAAGTGATAAACGAACCAGATGCTCATCGTCAGCTATTAGAATGTTCATAGTTCAATTCTACCTCCGGTATGTCTATAAGGATACGAGTTCCATTCATCGGGCTGCTTTCAAATTGGAAAATATGATTTGGATAACAAAGTCTCAATCTGTCTTTTGTATTTGAAATGCCGATGTTTTCACCAGTTAGAGGCCGAGTCGCATCAAAACCATGCCCATCGTCTTCTATGCGGATTCGAATATAAACGATTTCGTCCCTTGTTATTTTACTGGCAGAAATGATTAGCAAACACGGCTGATTTAAAGGTTCAATGCCATGGATGATGGCATTCTCAACCAATGGTTGCAGCAGCAATTTAGGAATTAGGCCCTTTTTAATAGCTTCCTCACAAACAATGGAGGTATTCAATCGGGAACCGAAGCGAAGCTTTTGCAAGGAACAGTAATTTTCTATAAAAGAAAATTCTTCTTCAAGAGTAGTCATGTCTTGATGATTTAAAATAAACCGTAGCATAATGGTCAAATCAAAAATAGATTTCTCAAGAAGCGTGGTTTCGCCGATTTGGTTAAGCGTGATAAATCCGTTTAACGTATTAAAAATAAAATGTGGTTGGATTTGGGATTGTAAAGCTTTGTATTCCGATTCTCGCTGTTTCAGGACAAGGATATACTCCTTGTCTATTTTCTGTTTAAGCTCAGCGATCATTGAATTTAATGAGGTGCCGATAAATTCGAATTCGTCCTTGGTTTTAGAGCGATACCTCGCGTTAAAATCTCCATTTTTCACATGCCTCATTGTAGTAATAATCTCTTTGACGGGTTTTGTGATTTTTTTTGAAAGCCATTTATAACAGATAAAAGCGATGATCAAGCAAAGCGCAAAAAAGAGAGAGAAATGAGATAAATCCAATTTGCTTTCTGTTGAATTTCCGTGGAAGAAAGCAGAATATACAACCGCCAATCATAGGTTTCAAGACTTTTGGAAATAACGCGATACGATTCTTTGTTATCTTGAACGCTGCCGTCAGGATGGTCATTGATTTGTTGCAACAAGGAGTCAGATACCCTATTTTTGGCGTAAATCACATGCTTGTTTTGATCCATCAAGATGATATTGGATGATACATGGAACTGAAGCTCTTCAAACATTTTATCAAAAATGATTGTATTGGCATCCGACTTAATAATACCTATTGGTTTATGTGTTTTGAGATCATTGATTGCTCGAACAACGGAGAAGGCTGTAATGCTCTGTTCATTCTTCAGATAATCCAGCCTATGCGGCTCTATAAATACTGCGTTTCCTCTAGCTTGGAGCGCTTTGTGATACCACTCCTGATCTTGAAAGGCGAAATTATCTGCGATACTATCCTCAGGGTTATTGGACGAATAAAAAAGTATTTTGTTATGGGAGACCATCAGAGTGCTTAGTATATCTTTACGGATATTTCTAACAAAGCTAAGCTGTGAACTTAATAAATTGTTGATCCGTACGACTTGATATTTATCGGTTGATGTATCAAAAGAATCGTTTGCTTTCACCTTAAGCGCGTAAATGAAATCATCGTTAAAGTAAGGAGTCAGGGTCAGTTGATCCAGCTCCTTTAAATAGGTGGTAATATTTTGCGAAATCGACACTAGGGTGTTGCGAACTAAAATGTCTTGATCTTTACTGTAATTCGCAATATAAAGTTTGGCAATAATATAGGTGGTTCCCATGACAGGAATCAATGTCGCAATAAAAAAGATAAAAAGCAGCTTGAAATTTAATGAGCGGTAGGGATGATAAGAGCGATGCTTTTTGTCCATGCCGTATCTCTCGCTTTCAAAGTGTGATTAGAGTATGGGTAGTATTCGCTTAACTACAGCCATCCTCCTTTAAAGTTTAAGGTATCATAGAAAACAACACTTCTAGTGTAGTTATGAAATACGCAGACTGCTGATTTTACATGTATCTTTAAGTATGTAAGCGATATCAAATATTATTTATTTCAAAGGGGTGCTCAACATGAAAAAACTGATTTTGGTTATGATCACGGTGTTAACGATAGGCGCAATTCTATCCGCATGTTCTTCAAATACGCCAAACTCGTCCGACCAGTCGTCAGAGACAGAAAAAACGCAAGATAAAGTAAAGTTGGTCATGCTGACGAATGCAACGGGGGCAGTTTTTGAAGCGGAACAAGGCATTATTGCGAATTTTATGAAGGAGAATCCGAATATTGAAGTGGATTTCAGCACGCAGGGCAAAGATTACGAGCAGCTTATGAAAGCCAAGATGGCAGCAAACGATCTACCGGATGTATTTGCTACACATGGCTGGTCGGTTAATCGCTACAAAGAGTACCTGCGTCCTCTGGAAGATCAAGCTTGGTCGAAGAATATTGTCGATTCTTTAAAATCTACGATTACTGATGAGGCTGGGCATATTTACGTGCTACCGATGAATTTGGATCAATCCGGGTTCGTTTACAACCGCAAGGTGCTTGAGGATCTAAATCTGGAAATCCCTAATAATTGGGATGAATTTATAGCGGCGAGTAAAGTCATAAAAGCTGCTGGGATCACTCCTGTACAAATGGGGGACAAGGATCCTACTAAGTTGGCATCTTTCCTGGATAAAGTAGCTCCGGTATTCTTAATTACAGACAAGGATCATAACTACGGAGATGCGCTGAAAGACGGCACATTTGATTGGAGCAAGTGGAATCAGGTTTCCCAACTGCTGCTTGATCTATACAGCCAAGAATTTATAAACAAAGATATTCTGACAGCTGATCCAGTCACGACGGCAGAGAAGTTAGCTCAGGGAAAAGCGGCCTTTGCTTTTGAAAGCAACGGTGTTATAGCCCAAGCCCTAAAAACGAATCCCGATGCAAAGCTGGGCATGATGCCTATACCCGCTTTCTATGAAGGAGATGAACCTATTCTGAATGGCGGCGAGAAGGAAGCTTACGGTATTGGCAAAGACTCCAAGCATATCGAGGAAGCACTTAAGCTGTTGACGTTTATGTCTAAACCGGAAAACGTTCAAGCGGTCTCAACAGCAAGCGGGCTTCCGGCCGCCTTTAATGGTGTGGAGAACAAACTGGGCGATCTTTCCGGAGATTATGCGAAATATGCCGATCTGAGAACAATCCCTGTATTTGATCGGGAATATTTGCCGAGTGGCATGTGGAGTACGCTGCAGGTTGCGGGCTCCAGTCTCCTGGTATCTGGCGGACTAAGTGTTGAGCAGGTTTCCGACTTAATGAAGGAAGACTACATGAAGTTCCGCGCACAGCAAAAGTAAACAGACCACTAACAGGATCAGAGGAGACTGAGAAGATATTCGCTCCGCTGATCCTGATTAAAAATTTAAATGGGGAATTAAAATGAACGCGAAGATTCGTCTGTTTTTGAATTCGAATAGGGGTTTATCTTTATTGTATTTGCCCGCCGTACTTTTATTTATAGTGTTTGTCATCTATCCACTGTTTTCGGGAATCAATCTTTCTTTTACCAATTGGAATGGTTATTCTCAAAAATATAACTATGTAGGGTTTGACAATTATCAAAAGATGCTTACAGATCAGCGATTTAAGACAGCCTTTATAAATACGTTAATTTACGGCTTCGGAAGCGCCATTTTACAGAATGTATTCGGGCTTTTATATGCATTGTTGTTAAATATGAAATTTAAAATTAGGGTGTTGGTTAGAACGATTGTGTACATGCCTGTAATCGTCGCTCAATTGATTATGGGTTATGTTTGGTATTTTCTCGTTCAATATGATGGGGGGGCTCTTAATGAGATTGTTGCTCTATTCCATGGAGAGCCAATAGACTGGATGGGTGAGAAAGTTCGTGCAGTTATCATCATCACCGTTATCAATGCTATACAATTTGTAGGGTCTTCCATGATCATTTATTTAGCTGGCTTACAAGGCATTCCGCAATCCCTTAACGAAGCTGCGATTATAGACGGTGCCAATAGTTTGAAACGATTACGGTTCATCACTTTCCCTTTATTGATGCCTTCGATTACCACTAGCTTTACGCTGAATTTAATTGGCGGTTTAGGACTGTTTGCTACGATTCTTTCTTTGACCGGCGGAGGTCCGGGCTATGCCTCCCATTCCCTTTCTACGTTGATTAACTACTTTTATTTCTCCAATCAGGATGCAGGTTATGCCGCGGCCATCGGGATTGTGACTTTCATCTTTATGATGTCAATCAGCATCGCAACATTGAAATTCTTTAACAAGCGAGAGGTGGATTATCATTGAAGAGCTACAATAAAATATTGATAAACTTAACCGGTCTTGTGGTTGTAGTTTTTCATTTCATCCCTTTCTATATATTGATCGTATCTGCTCTAAAAAAACAAACAGATACCTCTTCCCGATGGGTATTGCCGAATTATTTGGATTTCAGTAATTTTCATATCGCTTTGGATAAAGGGCATCTACTGCAAGCCATGTCCAACAGCCTCATTGTTACCTTAATATCTGTAGTTTTGATTGCTATACTCGGGGCCATGGCCGCCTACCCGTTAGCACGAGTGAAAAGTAGATTTAATGAGATGATGATGGGTTTTATTCTTGCTATGATGATTGTTCCTAAATTGACGATATTAGTTCCACTGTACAGTTTGGTTGCAAAAATGGGCGGAATCAGTACGTATTGGGCTATTACCCTACTCTTTCTAACATATAAATTACCTGCCTGTATTTTTCTATACAGTAAATTTATGAGCACTATTCCAAAAGCGTTGGATGAAGCAGCTATGATCGATGGATGCAGCAGATACAGTGTTTTCTTTCGAATTGTACTCCCTTCACTTAAGCCCGTCACTGCGACAGTTATTATACTGAATGGTGTTGCCATATGGAATGATTATTCATTTTCCTTATACTTTTTGCAATCTCCGTTAAAGCGGACGGTTACATTAGCCATTTCTTCTTTCTTTAGTCAGGATAATGTGAACTTACACGCGGCTGCAGCTGCGGCATTATTAGCGATCATTCCAGCAACTTTACTTTATTTGTTTTTGCAAAAGTACTTTGTGCGTGGCATGGTGGATAGTGGAGTGAAATAAATCAATTACTTGAGTCTTGTAAAAAACGTGCTGTCGGACAAATGGAATCAAAGTCAAATCGTTAGAACCTTTGTCGAACAGGCAGACAGAAGAAGGACATCCAGCCTTGTTGGAGAAATTGTCGTTTACCAGACCACAATTTCCAGATAAAGGAGATGTCCCACTATTATGTTATCCCTCTACCTGCCCATCGTCAAGTTTATTTTGGCCCTCCATTTGCAAATGTCTAAGCCACAGCTCGGCCATCTGTTTACGCTCGTTCAAGGCATCATTCTCTGTGCCGGACGGAAGAATATCACTCAAATTCAGCATGCGGCCAAAGGCAATCGTCATTTAAGCAGCGCGACGAATTTCCTGAATCATTCGCCGTGGTGTGTGAACCGCATGCAGCGTCGGCGCATGGAAAGGGTCATGAAACTTATTTCTGCCAAAGCTGGCGATAAGCGAGCTCCCGTATTCCTCATCGTGGACGACACGTGTTGCAAGAAAGACAAGTCGACGAAGAAAATGGAGGGGCTCAGCTTTCAGTATGCTCATGAAGCCGGGAAAACGGTATGGTGCCATTGCTTGGTCACTACGCATGTGGTTGCTGCAGAGGGCTCCTATGCCTGGGATTATCGCCCCTACTATCCCAAGAAGTACTGCCAGGCTCAGCGTCTGCCTTTTAAGAGCAAAAATGATTTAGCGTTAGAGATGGTCGAGGCGTTTCCCAATCCCCAAGACGAACGGGTCTACGTCCTCATAGATAGCTGGTACACCAGCGAAAAAGTGATTAACGCGTGTAACCGCAAAGGATTTCATGTCATTGCCGCCGTCAAAACCAATCGCCGGATTCGTCCGGCGGGGATTAGCATGCCTTTAGATGATTTCGCCCAGCAGTACATTCGCAAGTCTGACCTCCACTCCGTTACGGTAGAGGATCAGGGAAAGTACTGGGTCTACCCGTACGAGGGACCGGTGAGCGACATCGAAAACGTCAAATTGTTGCTGTCCTGGAAGGACGAATACACCGCTTCGAGCAAACCACAGGTTTGTCTCCTGTGCACGGATCTGTCTCTGGATCTCGTTACGATCCAAAGGTATTATCACGTGCGGTGGAATATCGAGACGGGATATCGATACTTCAAGGAACTGCTTGGCTTTGACCAATATCAATTGCTTTCGCTTCATGGCATTGAGCGCTTTTGGGCGATCCAGTTCTTGACGCAGAATTTCTTGGAGTGTCAGCGGCAAGAGTGGATGACACCAACCTCCAAGCTCACGCTGGGTGATGTAGTGCGCCGCATTCGAGAAGAGCATTTCGGGCAAATGATCGTCTATGTGTATCAACAAGCCCTGGAAAAGAAGCCTCTTTTCGACATTCTCCAGTTATTTCGGTTGTCTGCCTAAAGCGTCTAGTACCCTAACACACTACAACTCTGTCCATTTCAGGATCTTTCAGGTTGATTTTGCAAGACTCAAGTCAATTAGTGATAAGGAGCAAATAACATGTTAAATCAGAATACAACATCTAATGTGGGGCGCAAATTCAATCAGGATGGATCAGTCAAAGAATTTCCGGGAAATACAATTATCAGCTGTGTTGATCCTTCATCCGAAACCTTTGCTGCCTTAAACAAACTGCGTGAACAGTTTTTATTATTAAAGTCTGCTGGCAAGTTTACGGTACTTCCTCCATCAAGCTTTCATATGACTCTGATTCAAGGGATTTGTGATGTGGATCGAAAAGCGGAGCTTTGGAGCAGATATCTTTCATTAGATACACCATTAGAAGAAGTTGATACGTTTTTCAAAGAGAAATATAAGTATGTGCGTCAACTGGAACCGGTTAAAATGAATTTTGACTTCCTCGATCTCAATCATCATGTGATCAAAGTAAGTCTTCGGCCGCAAGACTTAAAGGATGCATTAGAATTGACAAGGTTTAGAGAAGACGTATCTTATCATCTTGGCTTGCGTTTTCCTGATCATGATCGTTACGTATTTCATATTTCACTTGCTTATCAAATTTACCACCTGACTGATGAGGAAAAGCTAGAACTACAAGTATTTAAAGAGAAAATGGATGTTGAATTTGGAAGGTTATTTGGCAGTTTTGAGCCACCAGTTCCGCGGTTAGTACTATTTAATAATATGTTCAAGTTCGGCGAGGTAAGAGACTAGGAGGACCGCATGCACATAGACTTCTGTTTGAAGGTGACCTTGTCTTTATTCTTAGGTCTGTTGATCGGTATCGATCGGCAGCTCAAGCACAAACCATTAGGCTTAAAAACATGCATGGTGATTTCGGTAACCAGTTGTCTTATTACGGTCATCTCTATAGAATCTGTGGAAGAATTGTCTGGAGCAATCTTGTCCACTAACCGGGACCCGATGCGATTGGCAGCGCAAATCGTCAGTGGCGTTGGCTTTTTAGGGGCAGGTGTCATTTTGCGGAGAAGCAATGATGCGATCTCAGGCTTAACTACCGCTGCGATGATTTGGGCTGCATCTGGTATGGGAATTGCTGTGGGTGCAGGATTTTATAGTGAAGCTTTCGTCACTGTATTTGCATTGATCGTAGCAGTTAACATTTTACCTTTTGCAATTAAATTTTTGGGGCCAGCCAAATTAAGCCGTAAAGATATTTCTGTACGGTTCATTGTATCTCAATCCTGCGAACTGACGGAAGTCATGAAGGTGATTGAAGGGAGCAGAAGCAAAGGGGAGCCGAAAAAGGATCAGGTAGAAATTAGGCATATTAAATTAAAAGATCTGGATACAGGGGAGCGGCAGATTGATATGATTTTGTCCGCATTTGAAAAGAAATACATGACCGAAATTTATGAATTGATAAAAAGAACAAATCATGTGCTGAAAGTAGAGGTTGAGGCTCTATAGGAAATGAGATCTGTCGAAGAGATGTTTTTAATTGAAGATAATGATATTATAATGAATTGGGATTTCGCTTGAAGTCTAGGCTAGATTATGCTGGGCTCTGAAAATTTTAATACAGGAAAAGGTGGGAATTCACTCACCTTTTTTTGTTGTACAAACATACCTCTGATGAGAGCTTTTTTTGAATACGACATAATAAGCCTTGATACTCAATTTATTATTACAATTAAAGGTGATGTTTACTATATCCAAAAGTTGAATTTTACGACAAAAGTATTAATTATTTAGGGGATTTATGGCTATTGATGCTCTCAACGCTCTCAACGCAAGTCGCTTTCCACTGTCCACTTAAGTAGTTTGAGGAAGTTCTAATGTAGAGGATTAAAGCTTGACGTTTAAACACAATAACATATCTTCTTACCATTACTAAGAAAAAAATAAACAACATAAATAGCTCATAAGAACGATTTCATGCAGTTTTAAAACATGAGCTTGTACTTGTCCATCTTCAAAATGCTGAACAAGCCGTTTAGCCTTCTCCATTTTCTTGCTGCTGCCATAGAATTAAATGAAATTGCCGTTCCACCACTTCTCCGGACAAAGCCAAGGTGTTCATTTCTGCAATTTCTTGCCGCAAAAGCTCTTTTTGTTTGGAGTCTGCAGTGGGGGTTGCCGTGACAAGTTCAGAGATAAGTGGGGAAATATCAACTGGGCGACTAACCGCCAAAAACTTGAAGGGAAAGCGGATGGAGGATAATTCGGCTGTTAGTTTATTGATAAGGAGCTTTTTCTCAGAGCTATTGAGTAAATCCAGGCTGATAGGGAAAACGCGAAGATAGCAGAGCAGCCAACCATCCTGGGTATACAGAAAGTAGTCTCGGATATCTTGGACGTTTACGAATTGCTGGGCAGTCTGCTCACTTAAGTTGAGGGGAGTTTTAGAGCCAGGTTTGCTTGTTTTTAAGTAAAATAAAACAGCTCCTCCACCGATTAGGCAGAGGAGCAACATGACGATAGGGAGCAGCATTAGAGCGGCACCATCTTTCTATTTAGGATCTTCCGGAGCAATATGCCAATCAGAGAACAAATTTCCGGAGATGGTGATGGAATTTTGCAGTTGGATCGTAAGCATTCCTTCGGGCGTCTATGCGTCTGAGAATTCGAGTGATTGGCGTATAGGACCCGTTAGGGAACCAGATGGGGGTAAAATGCACGCGGCTTTGATAAGTGGAGTATTCGTTAGGCTTAAGCCAGAAGCTGACGCTATATCCTGAGGATTTTATATCATGCAACCGCCAGTAGTTATACAACATTAACGCGGGTACGAGTGAAATTAATTGGATTAAAAATAGCTGTCGAAACTTTCTCGACAGCCTGAGAATCCTTATTCTATTTACCATTAACATGATACTCATGAATAATTTGAAAGCCCAATGCATCTTCAATGTAAATCCCTATTTAAAAAGAGTCACCAGCTAAATTTTAATGCTGACTTCTCCGCTTGAAAGATATTCCTCATCACCATTCTTATATCTTACTTTCAGACGACAATCGTTATCGATATCGATGGCTGTTGCCTCACATTGTTTATTATCCTTCATCACCGTTACGGGTTTGCCAAGTAACATGATTCGTTCTCGATATTCGGAAAGAAACATTCTATCCGCTAAATACTCATAATATCCCATAAAATGGTTTAGCACTTCTGCTACGAGCCGGTTGCGGAGATCACCATGATGATTTCCTTCAGAAAATACGGATGTTGCAATCCCGGTAAGATCGTTAGGAAAGCCGCCCGTCGGCAGTGACACATTGATACCAATGCCGAGAACGGCATAATCGAGCCAACCGTTTTCCAGTGACATGGAAGCTTCGGTAAGGATCCCGCAGACCTTTTTCCCATCCATGAATACGTCATTAACCCATTTTATTTGTGTGTCTTTACCAGATACACTTTCGATGGCAAGAGCAACAGCGACTGCGGCGGAAGTCGTCAAAAGAATGGATTCTACCGCTGATAGTTTTGGACGCAGCAGAATGCTCATATAGATACCCGTTCCCGGGGAGAAAAAATTTCCGACCCTTTCTTCCGCGGCCGGCGGTCTGCTCTTCCGAAAGGATCACTTTGCCTTCTGCCTCTCCATTTGAGGCCAGGGCTTTTACGGCTTCGTTCGTTGAAGATATTGTCTTAAAGACTTCAACACGCAGCTTTTGACCCTGTGTATCCAGATATTTTGAAATGGAACCGGCAGACAAGATATCCGTATGGGGCGACAGGGAATATCCTTTATTGGTCACAGCCTGTATAGAATATCCGTCCATCTGCAGCGATTTTATGGCTTTCCAGACAGCGCTGCGCGTCACGGATAAGCGTCCGGCTATTTCTTCACCGGAAATATATCCACCTTTGTTACCATCGAGCAAGGTTAGAATATGTTCTTTAACTGTCATGGGACATAACCCTCCAAAAGTATAACTTTCCGACCAAACCTCTTCGAATATATTAACATGCTTCTCTAACAATAGGAAAACTCACGTGTTTTATTTCATCTCTATTGTGAACTTATATAATTATTTAGGTTTACAATAAAGTCTGCCTCCATTATAATTCAGCTTATATCTTACCAATGGAGGTCATTGTTTTGAAAACAAAAGAACTTGTTTATGCCGCATTATTCGCAGCTCTCATCACGGTGCTCGGCTTGATTCCGCCCTTGCCCCTCGGCTTTATCCCCGTTCCGATAACTGCCCAGACGCTTGGCGTCATGCTCACCGGATGTTTTCTGGGTAAACGGATGGGTGCTCTCAGTCTAGTCGTTTTCATTATTCTCATAGCGCTTGGCCTGCCGGTGCTGACCGGCGGACGCGGTGGGCTGGCGGTGCTCGTTGGACCGTCCGCAGGATACATATTCAGCTGGCCGGTCGCGGCCGGCCTCATAGGCTGGTATTCCGAAAAAATCTGGCCGAAGGTCCAAACATGGAAGCTCGTAGTCGTCAATTTGATCTTTGGCGTATTGCTTGTGAATCTGATTGGCGCATCCATCATGGCATGGATAACGAATACGCCGGTCTGGGCCGGACTTGCCGGTGCGTCTGCCTTTCTTCCGGGAGACATCATCAAAGCCGTTATTGCAGCCGTGATAACGATGCAGCTTAAAGCAATCAGTCCTATTGAAGAAAAAGCGCAGGTGTGAGGATACCCATGAACCTGATACAGCACATTCTAAAACGTGCACAGATTGACCCTCATCGTATCGCTGTCTCGGACGGCCGCGAAGAACGTACATACGCTCAGTTCATGAGGCTGGTTCAACAGGTTTCAAACGGATTGCGGCATGGCGGACATACGAAGTGCAACATTGCTATCCTGTCCGGAAACCGCATGGAATTCGCCGAGTTTGTTCTCGGCGCCATCTACGCGGGATGCGTTCCCGTAATGCTGGACCCCAAATGGCATCCGGGTGAAATGGATAAGGTGATCCGGCAGTGCGAGCCCGGGCTGATCGCTAGTGAAGGGCGCTTTGCGGCTGATCTCGCAGAACGTTATAACGAGATTCCGCAGTTATACTTCGATGAGGATCAGAAAGTCGGCAGCTATAGCTCTTGGCTGGCTGCCTTCGAGCCGAATGCCATAGCGGAGGAGAACCCCGAGCTGCTGTTCATCGGGTATACTTCAGGCACAACCGGCTTCCCTAAGGGGTACATGCGGACTCATTTGTCGTGGTTAAGAAGCTTCGAGGCGACGGAGAAGGCATTTAGGCTGAACCGTATAAAGCACGTGCTTGCACCTGGGCCGCTCGTGCATTCTCTGTCGCTGTTCGCCATGATGCAATCCCTATACAGTATGGCGACTTTTCATCTGCTCCCGGAATTCGATGCCGAGAGCGTACTGAACCTCTGCTCCCGCGAATCGGATATGATCCTATTCGTTGTGCCTACGATGATTGACGCTTTGCTTCGGCAAGCGGCTTCAAGCACCGTGCAGATATCCATCCAGACCCTGATCAGCTCTGGCGGCAAATGGCCCGAGTCCTCGAAACAGAGGTGCCGCGCGATGTTCAAGGAAACGAAGCTTTATGAGTATTACGGTTCGTCGGAGGCCAGTTACATCAGTTATCTTGAGATAACCGGGGAGGAGCAGCCGGATTCGTTGGGCAAACCGTTCGACGGGGTACACATTTCGATCCGCGACGAGCAGTTCCGCGAGGTCTCTCCAGGTACGATTGGTGAGCTGTACATCCGAAGCGAAATGATGTTCGCCGGGTATCACCAACTGCCTGAAGAGACGGGAAGTGTATTTCGCGACGGCTGGCTGCGTACGGGGGATTACATGCTCCTTGATCAAGACATGCATTTACACTTGGCTGGCCGCGCCAGCAATATGATCAAAAGCGGGGGCCTTAAGGTATTTCCCGAAGAGGTAGAGGCTGTACTGCTCCGCATTCCGGCTATTCGGGAGGTCATGATATTCGGCAAACCGGATGACCGATGGGGGGAGCAAGTAACGGCGCTGATTGAGTGGAACGGAGAACAGCGGCTCAGTCTGGATGAAATCAGAAATTACTGCCGCCCCTATCTTGCAAGCTTTAAGGCACCTAAGCAGCTCGTTACTGTGGAACGATTCATTTATACAAGTTCGGGGAAAATAGCACGCCAAGAGATGAAGACGATAGGAGAGAAGGGATGAAATGAAAGAGGCCGTTCTGGTCATGGCTAGACGTACCCCTATCGGAAAAGTCGGGGGACAGTTAAGTACGCTAGAACCGGAAGAACTGCTTGCACCGCTGATTCGCCTCCTGGTTGCTGAAGCACAGGTGCCTTTGGAATGGATCGATGATGTCATCATAGGCAACGTAGTGGGCCCGGGCGGGAATATTGCCCGTAAGTCTGTGCTTGAAGCAGGACTACCCGTTACAGTTCCGGGGGTTACGATCGACCGGCAGTGTGGTTCAGGGCTTGAAGCCATCATCATGGCGGCACGCTTCATTCAGAGTGGTGCGGGAGAGATATTCCTGGCAGGCGGAGTCGAAAGCGCAAGCCGGGCACCTTGGAAAATGTTCAGACCTGACACGCTGATCGACATACCAACGCTATATACACGCGCGCCGTTTACACCCCTTGCTTTTGGAGATCCCGACATGGGGCTTGCCGCAGAGTATGTGGCGGACAAATACGGTATTTCGCGGGAGGCACAAGACCGATATGCGCTTGAGAGCCATCAAAAAGCAGTCCACGCTAAGCGCACCAGCAAGTATGCACCGGAACTTGTACCACTTCAAGTCAACGGACTCTGGATCACAGACGACGAATGTCCGAGACCGGATACGAGCTTGGAGAAGCTACTCAGCCTGCGGCCTGTTTTTGCGGAACATGGCACCGTTACAGCCGGTAATGCTTGTCCCATTAACGATGGCGCCGCTCTGGTGCTCATGATGTCGCGTGACAAATGCGAACAGCTTAATCTAACTCCCGTCCTCCGTTTTGTTGACTCGCAAGCTGTCGGAGTTGATCCCCGTTATCCAGGGATTGGGCCAGTGCCGGCGGTTCGGAAAATGCTGAGCCGTCAGCATCTGCATATAGACGCTTTGGATATCGTTGAATTTAATGAGGCTTTTGCCTCCCAGGTATTAGCCTCGCTGCGTGAGCTTCATCTTCCACTGGATAAGGTCAATCCTGGCGGTGGCGCATTGGCTCTGGGCCATCCCTATGGAGCATCCGGTGCGATCCTTATGACGCGCCTATATTCGGAAATGCTGCAAAACCCCTACCAAAGAGGGCTGGCAACGCTTGGCATCGGCGGTGGAATGGGGCTGGCGGTTCTGATAGAGGCGGCCTTATGAATAGCATCCGGTTTCAGATTCAGCTCACACCGGACAGTATTGCGCAGTATGCAAACAGCATCAGTTCACCTTTACAGAGAATAGGGGGAGTTGCCGTTGCTCCTTCAACGATGCCGGTAACATTCTGGACAATGGAGGATGCCCCCTGGCTCCATAAGGAGACAACAATGATTCACGGAACGCAGAAGTTTTATTATCATGCGCCGCTGATGGCCGGTATGGACCTAAATTGTGAGCTATCCTTGCTTAAGGCGGAGCCGAAAAACGGCAGGCAAGGTGTGCTGACCTTATATACCCATTCTCTTATCTGCTATCACCAGGGCAACCCCATAGCTGTAGCAGAAACCGTCCTGATCGGGATAGGTGAAATGAAATGATAATCGAGATCTCTGAGGCGGACATCCAGCATTATGCCTCTGTCACCAAGGATGAGGCAGCCATTCATCTGGATGCCGCAGCTGCAAGAAAAGCGGGTTTTGAAGCCCCCATAGCACATGGAATGTACATCATGGGGCTAGCGCAGTCTCTATATATGAAAGAACATCGTTCTCATTGGATTCAATCCTTTAGCATGAGGTTTGAAAAACCGTGTGTTCAAGGCTCGACCGTATACTTCCGGTATAACACTTGGAACGATGATCAAATCCAGGTAATGGTCACGTCGGATCACGGAAAAATCATTGCTAAAGGTTCCTTTAGCGTGGTAGAGGGGATAACCGATATATGAAAACTGTGCTGATTACTGGGGCAACCAGGGGGATCGGGCGCAGTATAGCTTTAGAGCTGGGGCGCTGCGGTTATCAGGTCGCCGTTAATGGCTTGCATGATGAGAGGATTAGGCAAGTAGTTGAGGATATTCGCCGGACAGGTGGCCGGGCGGAGGGATTCTGTGCCAGTGTCGCTGATCCCGCTGCGGTTACTGCGATGATGAACGAAGTGATCGATAAGATGGGTTCTATGGAGATTTTAATTCATAACGCCGGGATCATTAAGGACCGCAAATGCGAGTCCATGAGTGATCTAGAGTGGCAGACCGTATTGGACGTTCATTTGAACGGAGCTTTCTACTGTATTCAGCGGGCTTTATCTCATCTGAGCCAGCACGAAGGCGATATTGTGTTGATGACCTCAACCGCGGGCCTTGCCGGATCGACGGGACAGGTCAATTATAGCGCTGCCAAGGCTGGGCTTCTCGGGTTGTTGTGGACGCTTGCCGATGAACTGAAACCCAAACGGATCAGGGTCAATGGCATTGCCCCCGCCGCCGTGACCGACATGACCCGGCCGGTTATTCAACATTTGAAAGAAAAATACGCACAACGCAATGAGCCGTTCCCGGATGCATGGAAGCTCGGAGAAGCTGATGATGTGGCCCGATTCGTTCGTGCGCTTCTGGATCAACAGGACCCTGAACTGACCGGTAAAGTGTTCGGCATTAACGGAAGACAGGTTACACATTGGCAGAAACCACAGCCCTCTGCTCCTGTTACTTCCGGGCCGGAAGATTTTTTCGAGTTATGGAAGCAGCGGAAGGAGCATGAGGAAGATGCTTGTTTTTGATCAAGTTGATTATCATTACCAGCGGGAACATCCCGTTCTCCATCAGCTTAGCTTCGAAATTCACCAAGGTGAATTCATTTCCATCATTGGAGGGAACGGAAGCGGAAAATCCACGCTCGCCAAGTTAATGAACGGACTGCTGCAGCCAAGAGAAGGACAAGTAAAGCTGGAGCATTTGAATACCCTGAACCCTGATGATCTCGGGAAGATTCGTGAGCTGGTCGGATTGGTTTTTCAAAATCCTGACGATCAATTCATCACGACATCTGTTCTGGATGAAGTCGTCTTCGGACTAGAGAATTTGCGCGTACCCAGAAATGAAATGACCCATCGGGTGAAGAAGGCACTACAAGCCGTTCATATGGAAGATTATGCGAAAGCAATGCCGCATCAATTGTCAGGCGGTCAGAAACAGCGGGTTGCGATTGCGGCCGTTGTGGCGATGGAACCTCCCATTATGATTTTTGATGAAGCGACCTCCATGCTGGATCCGCAGGGGAGAAGAGACATCCTTGATGTGATGCATACCCTTCACCAGCAAGGCCTGACGATCATTCATATCACTCATCATATGGAAGAAATTCTTTCAGCTGATCGCGTTCTGCTTCTAAGCAAAGGAAAAATTGCTTTTGACGGACCACCATCCTCCTTGTTCAGCAGCGTATTCATGACCGAACATCAGCTCACTCTTCCTTTTGCGGTAAGACTGCATCAAGCGCTCGGGTTAAACGCCCCTTTGTGCGCGGACTGGAAGGAGACGATCATCAGCTTATGGCCTATGAGTTGAATGACGTAAGTGTGAGGATAAACGGCAAAGAAATTCTGCAAGCGGTAAGCTGTACCCTTCAGGAAGGAAAATGGATTTCGATCATTGGCCAAACCGGAGCCGGAAAGTCTACCTTTGCTCAAATGATTAAAGGTTTGATTCCTTTCTATAGAGGCAAATATACGCATAATCGGCAGCTTCTGCCGAGGGACGGTAAAGGTAAAATGAAGATCGTTCCGCAAATCGGTTATGTATTTCAGTATCCAGAGCACCAGATTTTCGAAACGACGGTTTATAAAGAACTAGCCTTTGCTCCTAAAATGAAGGGGGAGTCACCAGAAAGGCTGGAGGAAGCCCTCAAGATGGTTATGGGACGGATGGGACTCTCCGAAGAGCTTCTCCAGGAGAACCCGTTCCGGCTTAGTGGGGGACTTAAGCGGCTTGTCGCTATCGCTTCCGTGCTGTTTGCAGAGCCTGAGCTGCTGATTCTCGATGAGCCGACGGCCGGTCTTGATCCTGTAAGTCGGATGGCGCTACTGAAGCAGCTCAAAGCATGGCAGAGGGAGAACAATCGGACGGTGCTGTTCATCTCTCATCAGCTCGAGGATGTTGCCGAATATTCGGACGAGGTGATGATCTTTAAAGAGGGGTGTTTATTGGTGCATTTGGATGCGAATGAACTTTTTTTGAAGCGTACAGCGCTCATGGAGCAAGCCGGACTGCCTTTGCCGGAGCCTATTCAGCTCCTAAGAATAATTGAGGCGTTATCCGGCCGGATTCTTGAGCCTGTAAGCTGTAGGGAAGAAGATATTATGCAGCAGGTGAGGTTGGCCTGGCAGTCAAGAGGTCTTCAAAATGAAGGATAATATCATATGGGGACAGTATATCAATTCAGACTCGATGATCCACTGGCTTGACCCCGAACCAAGCTGTTAAGCGTCCTTGCTTTCACACTTTGCTGTCTTACACTCCGCACATTTGGCGGATATGTCGCGGCGACTGTCCTGGTGGGAGGACAACTGCTGTTGTCCAGAGTTCCAGTTCGTATGTTTTTTAGAGGATTACAACCGATTCTTTTCATCTTGTCCTTTACCTTTGTCTATCATCTTTTAGTCACCCAAAACGGGATAGAAACCGGAGCCTTCGTTGTCTGGCGTATTCTATTGCTTATTTCGCTTGCTTTGGTCCTGACATTAACAACAAAACCGCTGGATCTGGCAAAAGGTCTGGAACAACTGTTTAAGCCGTTATCTGGCTGGGGGGTTCCGGTAGAAGCCTTTGCACTGATGCTAATGATTGCAATCCGCTTCATCCCAACGATTATCCAGGAACTGGACCGCATTCTTCTGGCACAAAAGGCCAGAGGATATGATATCAAGTCTGCTAAAGGTCATAGGCAGGTATATGCCTATTTGTTATTAGTGGTTCCGCTGCTCATAACGACGATTCAACGGGCGGAGCAGCTGGCTATGACGATTGATGCAAGGGCTTACGGGAACGGAAAGGGCCGCATTTCATATAGGGTCCTGAAATTTTCGCGAATGGATTATGCAGCCGGTGGATTTATGCTTGCATTTGTTCTACTGATCCTATACCTATAGCGTAGTTATCGAATTTGATCACCATATCGGAGGATTATATATGAATTGGAATACCAGAATAACCGAACTGCTGGAGATCCAGTATCCAATCCTTCAAGGCGGACTAGCATATCTGGCATATGCCGAACTTGCAGCTGCAGTTTCCAATGCCGGTGGTTTCGGCCAGATTACTGCGATGAGCCTCCCGGATGCACTGGCTTTAAGGAGGGAAATTCGGCGTGTACGAGCGTTAACCGACAAACCTTTTGGTGTTAATTTTTCCATTGGCATGTTTCGTAGTGACCAGTTGCAGATGATTCAAGCCGGCATGGAAGAGGAAATACCTGCGGTTACGATTTCAGGCGGTAATCCAGCACCTATATTGGAGCAGCTGAGTTCTACGCCGATTCATACCCTGGTGCTGGTCTCGTCCCGGGCACAAGCGCAAAAAGCAGAACAGCTTGGTGCTTCTGCGGTCATTGTTGTCGGACATGAGGGAGGCGGCCACGTCGGCCGTGACGAGGTAGGGACGATCGTGCTTGTTCCGGAAGTTGTCGATGCGGTTCGAATACCTGTCATCGCCTCGGGAGGAATCGGGGACGGCCGCGGCTGGATGGCTGCACACGCTCTCGGTGCTGAGGGAATCCAGATGGGGACGAGGTTTATCGCTACCCGCGAGTGCAGGAACGCTTCGATCGTCTATAAGAATGCGCTGCTCGAATCGGAATCCTCAGATACCATTGTACTCAAACGTTCCATAGGCCAGCCTGCCAGAGCGTTGCGGAGCCCCTTGACTGAGAAGATTGTGAATAGCGAGCATACCACTCCAGGGCAGGAAGCGATAAAAAACGAAATCAGTGGGAAAGCCAATTTACGCTTGATTCGTGATGGCTCCCTAGAAGAAGGATTCGGATGGGCAGGGCAAGTCGCTGGTTTGATTAAAGATGTTCCAACTGTCTCTGGCCTAATCGAACGAATGATTCAAGAGGCGGAAAATATAAGATGCAAATGGGGCAACCTGAGCTGAATTTTGGTGTAAGCGGACAAGAGCATAGTACGTAAAGAACCCGCGTGAGGCGCGAGTTCTTTATTTTAAGGGAGCAAGGAACTCTATAAGCGATAAAGGGTAATATAATTGGGAACATTAGGAGAGAGTTTTTTGATTCAAGCGGTTTTGATGAGGAAATGTTAACGGACGTATTCAATTGCAAGTTTGTTGAGAAAGTTAAATCTTCAACTATAAATGAGCAAATTCGCTTCCAGTAAACTGTAAAAAGCAAAAAGAATAGAGACAAAGTGCTTTCCTTGTGTTAAAAAGTAGTCACCACAACTCACTTTTAAACGAAGGAGAAATCGCTATGTCCCATACCGACATCGTACCTGAATCCAACGCGATCCACAACTATTTGTTGCAGCACCGGCTGTCTTTGTATTTTTCCAAGCCTGTTTTAGCACATGTGGAAACATACATGACGGCGGCAACCGCTAAAGGATTTCGCGGTAAAGTGACAGATTTGGCGGAATACAGCGACTGTCATCGGACCACATTGGGCCATTTTCTCACCGAAGGCGTCTGGGATGAAACGGTGCTGCAAAACAAAGTCAAAACAGAATCTCTTCGCCAGATCCTGGAGACCTCCCGGCGCACGGTAGAGCCGTTGTTTGTCATTCACGACGATACGATTGCTCAGAAAACAAAGCCTTCGTCACAGACCCGTTTTCCTATCGAGCAAACGGGTTTTCATCCCTCCCATTTGTTAGGCAAGGTCGTCTGGGGGCACCAAGTACAGGCCACCGTTCTTGGTTGTTCACACCTGCTTGATTCATTCCATTGACCTATACGACAAGACATTCACTCACCCGGACGGCACCGTATATACGAAAATCGACCGGGTTTGTGACCTGGCTCAAACCTTGCCTCTCCCGCCTCATGGCGGCTATTGTCTGGTGAATTCCTGGTTTACCTGTCCCCGCGTCATGGATGCGTACGCAGCGGCGGGCTATCACGTCATCGGTGCACTGAAAACCAATCGGATTTTCTACCCCAAGGCATCCGAGTCTCCATTCAAGACTTCGCGCAGCACGTCCGGAAAGAAGACGTTCGCCTCGTTACCGTGAACGGTTCGTCGTACTGGATGTGTCGCTACGAAGGGGCATTGAATGGTATAGACAACGCCGTGGTTTTACTTTGCTGGCCGAAGCAGGCGTTCGGGGAGCCGAAGGCGTTGCGCGCTTTTTGTTGCACTGATAGCTCATTGGAAACGGAAATGAATGCATCGTACTACGCTAAACGCTGGCCCATTGAGATTTTCTTTCGCCAATCCAAGAATAATTTGGGCTTCGACACGTATCAGGTTCGCTCGGTTAAAGCTTTTATCCGACTTTGGATACTCTTGGCTTGGACTCATCTGTATTGCACGGTCGGCTTGGGTTACACTTGTCCTTTTGGTGATGGACTGCGCTCTGTACGCAAGCAAGTCCGGCGGGATCGCCTCCAGTTTGTCTACGAATCTGCCCAAAAGGACATTTCATTTCAAGCTGTCTGTAAGCGATTTAAAATCGCCTAGTCCTATTTTGGTATTTTCTGTATCCGTTTTTGCTCATTTATAGATTTATATTAAATTTCGAACGAGCACGGTCTCCGAAGAGACGTATGAGCTCCTTCACACCGTTTATTTTGATCATTCTCTTGAGATTATAGGCGAACAAATCAAATTGGTTTCAGTACCTACTGATGCCAACCCTCGTGTTAAAAAGTATGTATAGCCCCAGTGACGTTTTATCGTACCGAAAGGGTGCTCAACGATGTGTCCTCTTTGCTTATAAATTTTACTTTGTTTACGCGTATTTCCGGCAATCTGTTCGATCACTTCTTCGTCACTAAGTCTGGTTACCGACCTTCCACCTTTGGCAGAAGTACAGGACTCTTTTTGTCCGCAAATCTCGAAGGCTTCGCAAGTAGAACGCTTATACTCTTTGCCATCTTGTTTTCCTTTCCATTTGAAAGGTAATTCATAACTCAGCGGGCAGGTATATTTATCTTTTATGGCATCATATGTAAAGTTCTCTTTATCAAATCCGCTTGTCACTTTGTCTTTCTTTCCCTTTTGCGGCTTTATTAAGAGTTCGGTAATTTTGTCGACAACGTCAATGATTTCAAGGTAGTTATAATAGCCTGTATCGGCCACAATTGTAATTTGTTGATCACAAAAACTTGCTTTGTTTTCTGCACCATATTGGACAGCTGCCCTTGATCGTTGACATCATTGACCGTATCGCAGTCCACGATTAGTTTATATTTACTGTCCACCGCAGTTTGAACATTGAAACAAACTTCATGCTTTCCGTTGTTTTTCATGGATTTGGCATCCGGATCGGTAACACAAAGCTGTTTTTCACCTGTCTCCTTGAGTTCTTGTTGAATGACCTGCAACTTATGCATTCTCTCTTGATAGACCTCTAACTTTTCCGTGATTTCCTGTTTTTTTTGGCGATTGTCCTCCACTAGAAAATCACGCAAATATGCATCGATTTTTCCATCGATATACTCTAACTTCGCACTAACAATATTGGCATTATAGTGTTGCTTTTTAGAGCAGTTCGCCTTTAATTTCGTGCCGTCAATGGCGACAAGTTGACCCTCGATTAACCCGAAACCTTTTAACATTAAAGTGAACTCTTTAAACAGCTTTTTTATAGCCGCTTGGTTATTTTTCATGAAAGCAGATAAAGTACCATGGTCCGGCTGTAGCTTGCCAACTAGCCACATCAGTTCAATGTTTCTTTTCGTTTCGGTTTCCATCTTGCGAGAGGAACGGACGCCGTTCATATAGCAGTAAAGATAGAGCTTGAGATCTTCCCGGCGATACGGTTTTTGTCCCGCTTGGGTGCCTGAATACACCTGAAACCCTAATTCATCCAGGACCAAACTATCGACGTAAGCATCGATGACTCGGACAGGGTTCTCTTCTTCTACAAAATCGTCCAGTGTATTCGGCAGTAAATAAATTAGATGTCTATCTTCACCTTCGACATATGGCATATACGCTCATCTCCTTTGATATAGAGATTCGACAAGCGTCTTCCATTTTCATGCCAAAAAAGAAGGGATTTCAATAATTGTTAGACAGCCTGACGTACGGATCTGTGAGGGGCATGAACCGTGAGGCTCATGTTTACTCGACCACCTGGAAAAATGGCGTAACACCTTGTGAGCGTAAGAAGAATTCAATAGACCTACTCGTATTGACAAAAAACACCTCACTTGTTTGGTATCATGGAAGTGTCGAGCCACCATGCCAACAAGAAAGGTGCGTAACTCTATGTTACAACAACATTCCCTGTCTGAACAGTCTCGCTTTTCCAAACTTTTTGCCAGTCTTCACATCGGAAAATCGTTGCGACAAGCGAGTATTTCTAAATCCTTCGGGCTTTCGAGTTAAGCGATTTTCCAAATCGTTTTCTCATTGGTTTTCGAAGGGAAGAACTGGTTTCGTCTTCTGGAAAGTTACCGCGCAGCAGATCTTCCCGGCAAAGACCTGATCTACCGTTTTTTGAATCAGGTCTCTTTTGCCTGGCGGCGCTTTTTACAGACTTTAAGTCTTCGCATCGTACGCCAATTTGAATCGCTTATTTCCTCGCAGCGCGTACGAGTATTCATTATTGACGATTCGGTACTTAGCCGAAACCGGAGTAAAAAAGCAGAGCTACTCGCACGAGCCTTCGACCATTCCGAAGGCAAATTCACCAAAGGCTACACTATGTTAACTCAGGGCTGGTCAGACGGCTTCAGCTTCGCTCCACTCGACTTTGTCATGCTTTCTTCGGCGAAGGCAGCCAATCGGATCTGTGAAATAGCTTCGGGTATTTCCAAGCGTAGCGCCGGGTTTAAACGTCGAATGGAGGCCTTTTCTCGGAAGCCGCAGGCCGTTGTCGCTTTGCTAGAACGGGCTTTGCTTGCAGGGTTCACCTCAGACTACGTACTCATGGATAGCTGGTTTACGCAAGCGCCTCTGCTTCGTGAACTTCAGGGAATTGTTCCTGAATGCCTCGAATGAATGCGGGAGACATATCACAGCAGATTTCTTGAATTTGTGTGGCCGTAGCCCCTTTACTCATCAGATGTTGTTTGAATTTCTCTAGTGTATCCTTACTCTTTCCTTCGGTTGCAAACAACACCGTTTATAAAAGGGGAGGGGGACTATCCTCGACGAGCTGCGAGCGTTGGGAGTCTAAGCTTGTTCGCCGTCATGTACACCATCGCGATCAAGTTTTGGACATTATGGTAGCCCCATGCCTTTCTCTTCGCCGCTTGGATCAGCCCGTTTATCCCTTCAAGCAAGCCGTTGGTCATGCGACTGTGAAACCACTGCAGGATACCCTCTTCGTGTCTCTTCAAGGTTTTGGACAATTCCACCATAGGTTTCAGTTGGGAGCGTCTAGCCCAGCCCATCCATTCCCGTAAATAGACATCGGCTAGAATATGAGGCTGTGTCCAGAGTTCCTGAAGAGGTAGCTTCATGGGGTTAGGAATCTATTAAAATAGACAAATCTATGATCCTATTCTAGCCAGCTTTACCCATCCAGTAGAGCGAAGAGCCGTTATAGGAAGAAATCATAAGGGATTTGAACAGTCTGAATTTGCTAATTGGATTTTCATAAATTAAGAACCTTTCTAAATGCAGTCTCGTTGGCTTTAGAATCAAATAAATCATGAGTATTATTGCAGTAGATGATGTCCTGACTAATAGTTTGTGACAAATACGTCTTAATATTATCAGGCACAAATAATCCTAGGGCTTGTACAGAGAGTGCTTTACACCGCTCCATAGCCCGGTAGAATCCTGCCAATTCATAGGGCATGGCTGAACTACAGATTAAGCGGATGTCTGAATCAACGAAATCTGTTTGGATCGCTTTATCTTTTAGTACGCCGCAGTCAACTATGATAAAGTTATAGTCTCGATTTAACTCTTTTGTAAAATAAAAATCAGAACCCTCCATGGTATAGGCATTTCCTGACTTTTCCGGCTTAAACAATTGAATTATGTGAGCAAGGTGGTTGTTACTGTTTGACTCTACATAACATGCCTTTCCTCCATGAGAATTAATCCAGCATACCAGGTTAAATGCCGTGGTGGTGACACCTACACGTCGATCACATCCAGCAATTGCTATTGTGAGATTCGTACAGTTAAAGCGGTATTTCACTTCTTGTTCTAATGTTGAAAACAGGCCTCCTTGTTCAAGTGGAGAGTTTTGAAGTTGGACGTTGTTATGTCGCTGCATGCCCTCTTCAGAAAAACACTCTCGGATTTCATCCTGTATTTCTTCAAAGCCCTCCGCTGTAACCACGTTTTGTATATTCAATTGGATTAATTGTTGCAGAAAAGGACTGCTTGTCGGCAGTCCTTCATCAATTAAAATGATTCGCATTTCATACATCATCCGATAGGATGAAAGGGCTTGTATAGTTTCTTCATCGGATTCTTGAATAGATGTTCGGTCAATTACTACATAGCGAACATGGTTGTAGTAACGCATATCTTTGACCACGAAGAAATTGAGAGAAAATGACCCAATTAACTTTTTTATCGGTAGTTCCAATTCATCCTCGATAAAATCAAGCAAGTTATTCTTGCCACTACTCGTCAGATATAGAATCATAATTTTACCCTTCCTTCATGAATAACAAAATGATCCCGATCACCACTAGACCCATATAGAAAAAAAGCTCAATGAGCTGTTTCTTTTTGTCCATGCTCATCGTCCTCCTGCTGTTCCCATATAAGCAAACTTATATTCAGGGATATCAAAGTGGACATGCAGCCTCTTGGAGCCAATCATCAACAAAGCATGCTCGCGCTTTTTGCTGGCCAGAAGTTCTTCTTCCGCGTCCGTTAGGTTGTAAAGCTCTCGTGTTTCTTGTAGGTTTTTTCCGTCTGTACCCATCAGTATTTTGATACAAGGAATATCCAAAAGCGCTTGCCCGTACATCTTGACTTCAGGTGCTAGAAAGTCGACAACACTATGAGAAATGATTACCAATCCGGCTTCATATTTTCGAGCGCGTTTCTCAACATTTCGTAAAAATACTAGGCTCTGCGGGACGTTAGGGTCGATCATTAAATAACACTCATCACAAATCAGCAGAACCCGCTCTGTTCGGTCCTGAGACATTTGCTCCCAGCACCAGGATAAGAGGTTAAAGTATTGAGTTCGCTTGATATTCTCAGAAGTATTTTGAAGAGTATGGGTGTCCAAACAAATGCAGCGGCTATGGGTTTGGATCGTGCTGTGACCATTCCATAAAAAAGAGTCCCCACCATGTGCAATATCATGCAACAGTAGGGACAATTCTTTATACACATCATCTCCAAGCTTCTTTTCCTTGCCATCAATCAGAGCGTAGAGGTCAGAAAAAGTAGGGAAGTCGGTGCTGGCTAGTTTCGTAATATCTGTGGTCCACGTAATTAGAAACTGATTATATAACTCAATCAAGCACTGCTTGAGAACAGCTTTTTGCATCATTGTAAGATCAGGAATATAGAGGTTAAAGAAGATTTCTAGATTCTTAAGATGCAGAGCCATATCGGACATACCATTACCTTCATCTTTATAAAGCGGAAAATCCTCATCCTCTTCATCGCGTGGAGCTGGACGAATTTGAAGAGGATTGATTCTACCATTAGATCCACCACCGGCGTTAATCCAGTCGCCATTTAGCCTCTGGCAAAGCTCCTTATATTCCGACTCTGGATCAATAAAAATAATTTTGGTACCCTTCATGTATTCACTAAGTGCCACATGTTTTACAGCTGTAGATTTACCTACGCCGGCTACGCCCATTATGACGATGTTTGAATTGGTCCGGTCGCCGCCACGTTTCCATGTATCGACGATGACCAATCCGCCGCTAGCGTCCTTAGCGAAATAATAACCCGTTCCGTCGTTGAAGCCAGAGCTTGCAAAAGGGAAGCCTCCAATGAAGGTACTCATTGGCATGATTTTATTTAAGATATCCCCAATTTGATCTTGTGCAGGGTACATGGGGGATAGGTGACGAAAGCCCTCTTTTTGAAGATGGGCCAGGTTGCGAATTTTGCAGCGCATCATACTTAAGGTGTTTTCAACACGTCTACATGCGCGAGTGAACTGCTTATCATCTTCCGCAAATGGCATGACCATTACATTCATGAGACCTACCGTTTCACCGTTTTGGTCAATCTGCATCATAATATTCTCACCGTCCGTAGCCGCCTTGTCTGCTCGTTGACGGGTTAGAGGATCTTTAGCACTGTCAGCCATGCTGCGATTTTGTGTAATGGATTTGGATATTGCAGAGATTAAGGCGCTATTGTCTATAGGTTGAAAACCGATAGATACCATGGTAGATGGCATATTGGTTAGAGTGGAGAGCCAACCGACATCTGCTTTGGGAGGATACTGAATGACGCCATACATTTTAGCTGTTTGTTCACCAATCACAAGGCCGTTACGAGAAAACTCCAGGCCCATAGGAGTGATTGCGTTTAGAAGCGAAGGATTCACAGATAAAGATGGAGATGTGGGTTTCAAAATATCAGTTCTCCTTTCCGCTTATGATCCAGAAGGGGCCACCTGCTGCTGCATTCTCTCGGGCTTCATTCAAAATAATGGAGAAATCCCATGCCTGCTCGCTTCGCTTTCGACTGGCTGGATCAGCGACAAGAATTTTGCCTTCTGTGGTGACGCCTCGAAGTACCATGAAATGACCAGAGGAAGTGAAGTGACCTTTACCCATAATGGCAACAACGAGTTTTCCACTGGATAAGGCATTAATGATGGTTTGCTTGTCTTTTTGAGCAGCCCCTTGCACATTCAAACCAAAATGCTGTGCACCATCAGGAATCAAGCTATGGTAGCTACCGGTTCCTTCTGCCAAATAACCATTGTCATAGGCCCACTTAGCCATAGAGACTGGATCGATCCTTTTACTCGTGAGGGTCGAAACGACAATTGATAAGGAAGTTGGACCGCAACCGGATACTCCAATGGTATCCCTAGGACCATAAGGTTTATCTGCCCAACGGGAGTCCATTTGGTTGTAGTAGACAACCTCACGACTTCCATCCTTAAACGTTACTCCCTCATATTGCTGTCCCTGACTTTCCACATATCCTTCGTCGTTATTTTGTAGAATTTGGGTGAAGCCATAGTCGATACGCATTTCATTTACAATGGGAGTTTCATCTGCCGAGAGCCATATTTTGAGTGACTCTAAGGGGGAGGTAAGCAGTTGTAGAACCATAGCGATGAGAACTAACAAGGTGGCTGCCGGAACTAAAATCAGCATCAACATTCGTTTGCGAGCTTGTTCGTCGGAAGCGATTTTCAGGGCTATTTTGGAAAGTAACTTCGCGGTGAAGGGATCCAAATTCTACACCTCCAACTTCGCAAGAAAAGGAATCACATTTTCAGGTTCTGTCGTTTCGAGGTGGGTGTAGGAGGGATTGTTAACTAGGTTGCATAACTGAACGATGTCTTGCTGTTTTAAAAGTTGGGTCTGTACTTGGCCCTCTTCAAAATGCTGGGCAAGCCGTTTAACTTTGTCCAAGAGATCCCGTTCAGTCCCGTCATTTTGACGCTGCCAGAGGATTAAATAAAATTGTCGCTCAACTACTTCACCTGAGAGAGTGAGCGTGTTCATCTCCAGCATTTCTTGTCGAAGCAGTTCTTTCTGCTTAGGGTCTGCGGTAGAGAGTAAGGCACTGAGTTCTGAAATTAGAGGGGAAATATCTACAGGGCGGCTTACTGCAAGAAACTTAAATGGATAGTTGAAAGAGGATAATTCGGCTGTCAGCTTGCTAATAAGCATCCGCTTTTCAGAGGTGCTCAATAAATCCAGGCTAATCGGGAAGATCCGTAAATAGCTCATCAGCCAACCGTCTTGAGTATGAAGGAAGTTTCCATGAATGTCTTGTACTTGGACGAATTCTTGTGCTGTTTGCATGGCAAGATCAGTGGTGATGTTGGATTTTGATTTACTTTTCATGAGGCGAAATAAAACAGCTCCTCCGCCAAGAAGGCAGAGGAGCAGCACAATAATGGGCAGCAACATAAAAGCAGCACCAACTTTCTATTTTGTTTTTTTCGGTGCAATATGCCAATCAGAGAATAGGTTCCCGGAGATCGTAATCGTTTCTTGCAGTTGAAGAGTCAACATGCCTTCAGGTGTCCAGGCATCCAGAATGCGTGTAATTGGAATATAGGGTCCATCAGGGAACCAAACTGGCGTAAAATGAACTCGACTCTGGTAGGAAGAGTATTCATTTCTCTTTAACCAAAAACTGGCGTTCACTCCACCTGATTTAAGGTCATGAAGCCGCCAGTAGGTTTGATAAGAAAACTCTGGGAAATAGGTGACGGCGTGCTGGGCACCGGTGATGTGACTACTAGGAGCATTAGAAGAGGTAGTGCTGTTGCTGGTTATCTCAATGCCATAGCCTGATTTCATCCTACTGGAGGAAAGAGATGGTGATTTAGTATCGGGGATGACTGATTGAGTGGCAGAGAGGGAAGCGAAATAACTAGTCCAGATATAATCCCACCAACCTCGATCATTCCAATATCCATAGTCTATCCAATAACCGGTATCCTTTCCGGTACTGTGCCATTGCCAGTTAGAAATCCAGACCCAGTATGCATGCCAACTAGCCGACCAGATTCCCCAGGAAGAAGTAGTTTTTGATGGATAGTTAGGAACTGGAGGGAGATGAAATGAATCGTTACGATCTGTGGCAGTAGGATTGGGCGGGGGATTCTGGTTTAGATCGACAATAGAAGCTGTTATAGAAGAAACATTAAGAGAGCCGTTTGTTGAGCGCACCTGAATAGAGATTGATTGTGGTGTGCTAGGTGTATGCCATTTTATCCAAACCAACTGACTGTCGCCTTCCGGAATGACGATATTCGTCACTGTGTAAGTGCTGCCCATAATCGAAAATGTAACTCGTGCAGAATTATCGGGTGTGATTTCAGCAGAGGTGGAAAGATGTACGGAGGTAATCACATCGGTATCTGTCCGGTATTGGTAGCTGGTCTGACTGGGGGAAGGGATAGTAGGGGCGTTATTAAAGCGGACGATGCCCAAACCAAGGGAAGTAATAATTTGATCGTTACTGACACGACTGGTGGTAGAACCATTCCAAGCGGGGAAGCCAAGATCGGAGGTCTCTAGAAATATGGATAATGGTAGGTTTTGATGAGTGAGGCTAACCATTTTCGAACGTAAGCCACCATTTAGAATTTGATCATACAAAGCGGCTTCATGTGCAGTCATCGCCATCTGCACACCTTGAAAGGTGATATAAGCGATGGGTTCTATAAGGAGTTTGTAGTTACCATTTATTAAGGTCTCGTAATCAATATTTGTTGCGTTCGCAATGCGCATTGCCATGTACTCGGAACAAAAATATCTTTTGATAAGCTCTAAACTCGGTTCAGCTTTACTCGACTTAATAATGAAAGGTAGACGTTCTCCAGGCTGTACATATGTGTAAGGGGCAGTTGATGGTTTTAAGGTTGTCTCTTTGCTGTATTGTAGTTTACTGACTTTTCCGAAATGAATAAGTGAGTTTGGAGGAGTGCGATTTGTAAAATCAATAGAGGCAGATACAGCAATTTGATCAGCTGCTCTTATTACAGTCACCCTGACTCCTTCATCGTTTGTATTCCAAAAGTTATCCCCACTACCGCTACCTAAACCCCCACCACCAATGTCGATATTCCCATCACCAGTACCATCAGCGTTTATACTATACGGCATGAAAATGGTCATCGTAAGTAATAGGATAAACATACATTTTAAGAATCTACTCATAACCAATGCCTCCAAAAAGAAAAAGACGCAGCAACACGCCGCGTCTTTTCTCATGTTTTGTGATTTTAATCCATGTCTCCAACTTGCTTATTCAAATCACCATCATTTCCAGTTTCAACAACTTGAGTTCCTCCCCCTTGGTCCTCAACCCATCCGAAGCCAGGAACGTAAACCTTCCCATCATTATTTTTAGCTCCAGCCTTTGGTTCATCTTTTTGTCTATTAGGCTGAGTTGTCTTTTCCTCATAAGCTGGAGTAGAAGCAGGAGATTGTGGTTTTGTAGATGCCTTAACTTTGGGCTTAGGAGGCTGGGTAGGTTTTGGTGTTTTTGCAGGTTGGGTAATAGGTACTTCAACATTCTTCTTTTCCTTTTCCGGTTGAAGTATGGGAGTTTCAGATATAGTAGGCTGAGGGGTGATTTCGGTAACAGAGATGGGGGATGAACTTGGGCGTGGATTCTGGGAGAAGTTAGTAGGGCTTGGCTCTTTTTCAGGAACATTGATCTTAGAAGGATCTGCTGCGGTTATAGTATTTGTTGAATCAGGAATCTGACTACTGTCTTGATTTGGCCATGCTGCCAAAGTGACAATAAGGCCAACAATCACAATTCCTCCGGCAAAAGCCCATATCTTTCGCTTCATTGTTCTCGACTCCTTATAGCATATTAGTGTTCTACAAGAGGCTCCCGTTCTTCTATTTTACTGTATAAATCTGTAAATTCCAATGAAATCAGCAAACTCATAAATATTTAATGAGTTTGTGAGTTGAACCGAGGCATATATACTGCTTTAACATGTAATTCTGCCTTCATAGAAGGTAGATGCCCCCAGCCAAAGGAAAGTGGTACCTCTAGCTGAATTACTGCTTCAGCGGTTAATTGCTCTATGGTGTTCGGTGAGGAAGGGGCGAACGGTGCATTGATAAGTGTTACGGTTAATCCAGATACACTATATTCTGCTTGATCTCCAATTAGCTTGGCATATCGTGTCCCTTGTTCGATCAGTCCCAAATTCTGTTGTAGCCGAGGATAGATATGCCCTATGGAGACCTGCTCCTGCCATTCGTTTCCGGACCGTAAATAACCGCCGGAGTAACTTTGCCGCAGGCTGCTGTATACATTACTGTAGTTTTCAGCAACCACGGCAATAATGGAGCTTTGCACGGCATCTCGTACACTACTGGCGATAATTGTTAGTCGCATATATTCAAAAATTACACAGGAAAACATCAGTATTGCCAACACAATGGCAACAACTAACGGAAAGCCATTACCGGATTTGTTAGTCAGCCACTTCATTTCCAATACACCTCAGACTTTCCTTGAGCTCTAGCGGAGAGTTCAATGGGGAAGGAGCCAAAATCCCCAAATAGTCCGATATTAACAGTGGTTTTCAAAGTTACCGTTACTTCTTCATTAATTTGAATTTGTCCGGTTCTGTTCCACGTTATTGTAGGATATAGACCAGTTTGTGTGTGTAATTCATTAGCCCGTTCTGTTGTCTCACTGCCAACTCTGCCGGATATCTCAGCTTCTCGTACTAGTTCGGCGGCGAAAGTGTCCAACTGATGCTTCACAACAAAGACTGGAAACACCTTAATCGCCAGAGCTACGCATAACATGGCGGCCAATACTAGCACCACCACATCGACGTAACCTTCTCCGCGCTTACTTCGGAGGATGGACACCAAGCATTCCCCCTTTCCTTCTGGATGGTATGCATCAGAATAACTTGCCCATTGCCCGCATGATCTCCATGCCCAAAATGACAATGTACATCAGCATAAAGCAGCCGAGCATATAGAATGAATACTTACGTACTTTGCCTGGACGCTTCATTGCAATAAGCTTGAGTCGCTGAATCTCTACCAATTTGAAGTCATGTGCGAGCATTTCAAAATAGACAACTCCCTGATCCCCGCGTAATACGGCTAGCAACCCCCGTACAATATCGGATAACATCGTGCTGCCAATACGTGTCTCGAGCCTCAGCAGGGCCGTCTCCTGATTGCCGCTCTTTATATCCGCTATAGTGATAAATAATTCGCTCTGCAAACTGCTCCCAGCATTCTTGGCGTAGACCTCAAGCATCCGCAGCACGTCTCTGGTGGCTTTAAGTTCTTGCGCGATAGTGGCTACAAACCGGGGGAGTTCGGCTTCAATTTCTTCTCTTTTTTGCGAACAGATTCACTTGCCGTACTTATATTTTTGAAGAACACAGCGATCGCCAAAAAGATAAAGAGTGGTGAAATCAGCGGTAGAATTGGCAGGCTGACTAATCCTCCACCAAAAATAAGACCTGCTTTTACAATGGAATGAGCTACATAGGCTTGTGGGGTTAGTGGAATGCCAGCTGACTGAAGGGTTGCAGCCGTTTTGCGTTTATAGTAATCGCTTAGTGGAAGTTTAGGAGCTAGCCAGGAAGACATACGAAAGATGAGAGCATCGAATGTAGAACTGCTTTTCTTCCCAGTTCGGGCGACCCGAATGACAGCCTTTGTAGCAGCAAGGGTAGGAAGTTTAATCAGATCCGCTAATACGAGATAAGTTCCAGCAGCGAAAAACAAACCAATGAACAATAGTAATCCGGACATCATAGACCGTCATCTCCTTTAGCGCTCCCATTCTTCCTCACGGATTACACCATCCCATACAGGCTCCGGGTAAGGAGCGGGAATATAACGTTCGACTTCCTCCAGACTTTTGAGGGTGATGGCCTCATAACTAATCGCCTCTTCAGCTGCTTTCGGTAATTGCCCCGTCTGTGTCAATGAAGTAAAGCCAGCATTACCAATAATGATGTGATCCAAAATACTAATATGAAGCGGTTCGAAGATCGCAACCATTCGTTTGGTCATCTCTATATCTTCCCGAGATGGCTTTAGGCTTCCGCCCGGATGGTTATGCGCCATAATGATGGAAGTGCAGTCACAATTCAGCGCAGCCTTTAAGATATTGCGGGGGTACACAGGAGCTTCAGTGAGACCACCTTCAGAAATAATCCGAGTTTCAATCACATGATTCCCATTATCTAAGAAGGCGACCATGAAGCGTTCTCGGTCCCGTAGCCCTTGTAAAAATGCTGAAAAGTAGCTTCCTGCCAGCTCTGGAGAGGTGATTTTTTGCTGTGTATTCTCCACTTCCCACTGCAGAACACGATGGGAGATGAGGAATTCATTAAGCTGCTCTACTTTCTGTAATTGCGTTGAAGTGAGTTCCAGGGAATGGGGATGCTCCAGAGCATTCATTAGGTTATTGGTATTTCCATAGTTCTCTAATTTATCGAGTGGAATTCCCGTTAACTGATGAAGGGATTGGATATATTCCTTGACCATTCTCTTATCAAGAGAGTCTTGGCCCATTGGATTCGCTCCTTTCAGGAGATGGGACTGGCTCCAATGCAAGTAGGATCTTCTTTACTGCCTGCAGCTTGATTTTTAAATCACCAGACAGTTCCTTTTCCTCGAACCGGTCCCAAAAGTTACGGAACCCGTGTTCCTCAATCAGGGATTGTAAGATGATCCGCTCTTGCGGGGATGCCTCAATCAAATTGCATAGTAACCGAATAGAATCGTGCATTTGCATTCTCCCTTCTTACCGTTTGTATTCCAGAGGACGTGTAAACCGGATTACTGCTGCCAGTGAGACAAACAACGTCAACGCGCAGATTGAAAGCACAACATGCCCAGGAGTACTCGTAGTCAATGTATGGAACCAGTCATGATTCAGAAAATAAAGTATGGGAATATTGCCGACGAGTAGAATAGCCATGGTCAGATATTCTTTTAAGGGCTCATAGAGCAAATAGTCAAGCTCCGCCGAGACAACGCGCATATCGGACAATTTGGCAACAATGGGCATGAGTGTGGATTTCAACGTTCGGTCATACTGACAGGCAATCAGTGCATCACACCACTCCTGAAAAACAGTGTTGTTAATCCGGCCTCTAAGCTGTAGAATCGCCAGTCTGAGGTTGGCATGAATCAGTTTCATTTCAGCTAGGAATGCTTGAAACACATCTGCTACGGGAGGATTCAAATAAGGGAGATTTTCTTCAATCGCTGCCAGAATATTCTCGTTACGCAGGTAGGAGGTGGTAATGACGGAGAGAGCCGTTTCTAGTTCACTACCAAGCCGCTTCTTGTAGAAGGTAGAGCTGAACAAGACACCCCAAAAGGGAGTAGGGCAAATCCCCCAGCCATTACGGGCAACAGCCACAAGTTGTTCATGAGGATTGCCAGCATAGCTCCTATAATTGCTAAGGATAGAGAACCGGTGATGAGTAATCCAAAACGTTGACTATGACCCGTCTGTTCTAGAATGGCATGAGCTTCATGAACTGTAGCTTGCCAGCCTTTAAGTTTCTTTGGATGCTGAACAGCACGGATCCGTTTTGTTAAGGATTGATTTCGAATAGACAAATGGGAGAGTAGTTCGGAAAGTTCTTGGGCTAATGTGTAAGGAGTGAATTGCAGGATCAACATGCAGCCTACAGTTAAACCGATAGAAGCTAACAGCAGCATAAACGTCATGAGGCTTCACCTCCAGATAGCAAGCGTTGCAATGAAGATAAGGGTAAACCGTTTTCGAGCAAACGTTTTTGTAGGCCGATGGAAATGTCACTAACCTTCTCATAAGCGCCGTCGATGCAAATATGGCCGGCTCTTTCGTAAGTAGCATGGACGGCAAACCGGAATAGCGTATGAATGACACGCTGACCATCTGGCAGGATGCAGCATTCTGTGATTTCCATCATCCTGCGGGTATTGTCCTCAAGTTTCTTCACAAACAAAATGAGTGGAAAAGCTTCTGTTACCAGGTTGTACAGGGTCTGATCATTCATATCATATTTCTGGGTACAGAGCGTTACCATGCGGTAGTAGGTAGCAAAACAAGAATTCGCATGGGTAGTGGTAATCACAGTATGACCGGTTCGAGCTGCTTCTTGAGAGGCAAAAGCTTCAGCGGATTTCATTTCCCCGACGCAAATAATATCCGGGTTGGCAGTCAGGGCAAATTCCAGAAGTTTTTCCTGATCGATATGCTGGCGGGAGTCTTCGCTGGAGCGTGTCACCGTATGCACCACATTGTTCAGAACGCGGTCGTTTTCGTCGGTAATGACCAGATCAAACTCACGGCAATCATTTTCAATAGTGAATATACGCTTGTCATAGGGGATCGTTGAGAGCAGCCAGCTCATCAAGGTTGTTTTCCCGCTGCCGGTGGCTCCAGTGACGCACATGGATAACCCATACCTTAGACAGATGCTAAGGAAGTCCAGCATTTCCGCGGTCGCTGTTTCATTCTGAATAAAATCCTCTCGGGCTAACTTCTGAGGGTTAATGATCCGTATAGAAGCAGCAATCCCTTTATCTTTATCTGTAATGGGAGCACCGAACACGGTAATGCGAATATTGTTGGCCAGATGGCCCCGGACAATGGGCTGAGAATAGTCGAGGATCATACCGGATTGATGCAGAAGTCGCCGAATGACATCCACCGCATGCTCTGGTGAAGAAAACTGTTCTTCAGCGGGGAGTATGCGTCCATCCGTATAGCTGATTTTCACGTCATTGTAGCTATTGATATTGATTTCTTCGACATCTCTTGAAAAAAGGTAACGGGTTAAAAAGGAATACTCCACCATCTCGGCATACAGTCGATTGATTAGTTCATCGAATGTCAGTCCTGGCACATGTAGCCGTTGGTCGGTTAGATATTGACTCATATAGGAAATGATCTGCTGTTTTTGTTCCTCAGGATGGCGGCTCATTAGTGTGGCATATTTCCCGGAAAGATAAGTCTGAACTTCCTTTAACACATCTGTAAAGGGCTTGGACTGGGTGGCAGAGAAAAATAGAGAAGAAGCTTGATTCATTGACCATCACCTCGGCGTTTTGGTAGGAATGATTTCAGCCAATTGAGGAGATTTAAAGTTGTCGAATTATGGATTGGAGTTGTAGAGGATTTATCTTTTGACTTCGCTACATGCGGGTGTTCTTCCGGTAAAGCCAGTTGAATCAAATGTTCCACACCACTGAGATAGGTTTTTGCTTCTTTGCCAGATAGGTCATCGAGCAGCCGGGCATCTGCCGTTTGTTGCTCAAGCTCAGTCACATAGGGAAGGGTTACCTCAATACCTCCGAAAACTTGACTGTATTCCCGTTCGTCTTGCCCTGCTTTAACATTGGATAGTACAGAGACATTCAATGAACGGCGAAACCGTAAATCCGTCAACAATGGTAAATAGGAAGCATAGAACATGAGGCTTTTCAGCTCACAACTGTGTAACCGATAGACGGTATCGGCCAGTTCCAGTGCTACCGTGGAAAGGGGGTCAGCGGACAGATAGCTGGAGCAGTCGACCAATATCACATCAGCTAGATGTCTTGCCAACGTTAGAAGATCGACAGCTCGTTCTCTGTCGTAAGAAGCATACATAAAAGCGGTGTCCCCTTTTTGTAACCAATCAGAGCAATATTAGGAGAACCTTCCAGTGGTAGAGCAAACCGTAGTAATTCATCTTGGGTTAACGCAGGCAGACTGAGCAGTTCGCCTAGGGAGCGTTGTTGCTTGGCGGCTTGCGGCAGGATTGTGGAAGCGGAGGGGCAAAGGGCATCGCAGCAAAGTATCAGAACATTTTTCTTTTTAGCGGCAAAGGCTTTCGCCAGCTTGATCGTCGTTACAGTCTTGCCGCTACCGGGATTGCCCCAAACAGCGATCAACGGTTTATTACTCATTTGCCTCTCCTTTCTTTTGCTGGGCTGTAAAGTAAGCATCTTGTTTGTCGGTAAAAGCTTTGGCGGTAGCAGGGTCGCCGCGGTACACGAGGGAAGTATGCAGCTTAGCTTTATTCTCAAGATCGGCTAAAAGTTGAGCCTGCTGCGGTTGGACATGTAGGGTTAGGGTCGAAGGGAGTTCATTTTCCTCATCGTCTTCAGCGGTGACGTTAGTACCTGTTTGGGCGTCCAGTCCGCTGCTTGCAGTGACAGCCAATACTTCAACATATTGCAGCTCTGGAGGCATGGTAGTCGTACGCATTTCTCCGTAATCTGAAGCGATTAAGGTCACGATATCTCCAGGTTGAAGTTTCCCGGATAAGCCTGCTGCAAGACTTTTAATTGTGACGGACAAGGCTTGTTTGTGCCCATCCAGTCGATTGAGGTAAGCATCTAGTGGATCAGCAGATAACTTGGCAGGGAGCAAATAGTCGCCGCTTTTGAGATCCACCGCCGCATATTGTCCAACGACGGTCTCCGTCGCTTTGAGAACAGCTTCAGGCAAATGGAGCTTTCCTACCTCAACGGTTTCTACCTGTTCAGACTGAATTATCGAACCTTTGGCAACATCCTTGGTAATACGGATGATTTGAGTGGTATCGCTGGCTGCACGGTTTAAGAGTGGTGCAACACCAAAACAAATGATGAGGGAGAGTATAATACAAACTGCTCCTAATACAGAACGATTTTTAAATCTGTGCATAAAAGACAAGACCTCCTGAGGAAGGGTTTAGAGTTGGAGCATGATAAACGCAAAAAGACCGCCGGCAGATAAAAAGGGAGCCAGCGGCAGAGAAGTTTGTTTAGCAGATTGATAACCGGATTTGATGCCGATACCTGCAGCAGTGAATAGAACAAGTGTTAATCCAATGATGCTTTGAATGGTGCCACCTACAGGACCTAGCACAAATCCACAGGCCGCCATAAGTTTGATATCACCGCCTCCAAGCTTGCCTTTGGAGATTACAGCCGCAACAAGGTACGGTATGCCAGTCAGGAGCATCCCAGATAAGGAGAAAAGAGGAGAGAAGTGTATGAATCCTAGAGCGGTAATAGCTACGGAAAGAGAATCAGGGATCTGGCGAGTTTTCACATCTTGAAAGCTGGCATAAGTCAGGAGGAAGGTAAGAAGTAAACCTTTCAGAAGGATGATATTTAGGGACAGACTCAAGGTTGTTTCTCCTGCCACGGCCATTCAGGTAGACTTCTGTAGGGATATACCTTTTGGCTTTTGGCGAAGCGAATCATAAAGTGTACTTGATCGAGAACGGACAGATTATTTCGGTCTTTCGTGGTCATCATCACTGAGGCGGAAACACCGGTTAAGAAAGTAACTAAGGCCATCGGCACGCTGCCATTGATCAACCAAAGTAATAGCGCCAGAAGTACAGTGAGCAGCGAACCGAGAAAAGCCTGACCTAATTGCTGTTTGCCAAAACCCTGAAACCACTCGGCTTCCGGCTTCACACCCATCGGAATATACAAACTTTGCGATTCTTGAGTCATCTCAGACCTCCTACTGGTAATAGAACAAAATGATATCTTTTACCTGCCAGATGCTTTCGGCAAGTATGTAAAACAGTACAACGTTCCGGCTGCGTTTCTTGTATTTCGCCGCTTCCTCGTCAGCTCCAGCCAGACGTACCATGCAATATACCAAGCGACAGGCACTGCCAAGTCGGATTAAGGCGATAAGAGCTTGTGCAAGCTCCTCCAGTGTATCCATTCAGTCACCCGGCCTTCGTCATTTTGCGGGCCATCCCTACGAGTTTGACGGAGTGATAGACATTGTTTACAACCCCGCCACCGCCACCTGTTGTAATTAAGAAATCAGAGAGGAAGCGTGGTGTCTTGATCGCGAGCATCATACAGGCTAGTCCCCAGAAGACATGGGATTGCAGCATCAACCCCACACCTAATTTGGCTAAGGAGATTTGAATGACTACCGTCAACATGGATTGCATAAATTTCTGGGTATACGCCAGGAACACACCGCGGTCATTATCCAGTAAACCAGCGCAGGCCAGCGGAATGCCAACACGAAGGATGAACATCTCGAGTCCGCGCATGAGAAACTGGAAATATAGAATAAAGAAACAAACCACAAAGACCAATCCGAACAGTGCTGTCACAAGTCCGAGTGAGCTGATGCTGTTAACCCAGGCCTGCCAGTTGTAGTCGGTCGATTGTCCGATGACGACCAGTAACTGATTGGTTAGCTCTTCAACCATTTGACCGATCCAGGTATAGATAGTGGGAAAACAAATGGCAACAGCCATTGCCCTGAAAAAATTGGTCAGTAGAAATAGCGGTTCTTCATCCGGATCGCCATCGGTCCACAGTACATAAATCTCAAAGCCCTTTTTCAGAAATTTGAGAATCATCACTGCAACTCCAAAGCCAAACAAAATATCGTACAAGCTTTCCAGTAGATTCGTGCCAGTTGTAAGGGTCATGTATTTCTCTGCATATAAGGAGATGGGAAGGATATCTTTTAACAAGGTGTCCATATAGATTAGCGCCCCGTTAAGCAGAGCAACGACGAGCAGCAGCAAGATCTTCTCCATCTGTTCCTCCTTTCTAAGAGAAGCGGCGTGACCGCCGCTTCCTCTGAAGGCTGCTTAACCTTTGTAGTTGAACATTTCCTTGATCCGCTGAGTAAGTGTGGGCAGGATGGTTCCTTCAAACAGCAGATACAGACCGCCTAACACGAGTGCTCCGATCACAACAGCCATCAGGATCTTTACAGCCGTATCCACGAAACCTTCCCCGCTTCGGTTGCTAAGTACTCTCTTTGCATTGCTCCCCATGTGAGCAAATTTCTTCGCTATAGCCTTCATCATTTTTTTCATTGTTCATAACCTCCAGAATTCAATGTGAGCATAGAAAAAAGCCTGCTGTGGTTAGCAAGCCCCATTTACTTGTAGTAGCCAATAATGATATTAAGAGTGGCTGCGCCGAGTACTGCACCAATGCAGGATACAACGGCAACAATGATACGGTTGTTCCACTTTTTGGTGTCCATCTCATCAGCGGCAGAGCGCCGGATACTAAAATAAACAATGAGCAAACCGGAAACAACCGGAGCCAGAATCATCAGCCAAGTTGTAACATCACCGATTAATTTCTCAGTCCCGGTCACCAGCTTACTACCTTTAATGTCGCCGGAAGCATAAACGGATGTGGATTCAACCCAATTGTAGTAAAGCGTAAATAGTACGGCTGCTGCAGTTCGTATAACCGAAGAGAAGCGGCCTGACCTTAATCGTCGTCTGAACCTGGAGGGAAGAATCCGCTTTGAGCGGTTGCTTGTTGCCGTTGTTCGGCCATCTGCCGGGTAATGTCTTTCTGATAGTAGATCCAAATATTCCAAAGTTTCACCTCCTCAGCGGTATTCGTTCGTACGATTCGCCGCATTTCTCGTTCTTCTCTTACTTGGCGATTATGCTCCTTGTCCCCAAGGCCCATCATTGCGTTAAACGCCCAGGAGGATAGATCGGGAGAATACATCATTGCTGGATGGGAACGAGAAAGTACAATCTGATAAGGGCGTGAGACACGGTGCACCTCGTCTACCGTTAACAACTTGCGCTCAAGCAGATTCAAGCTGTGTGAAGTGCTGGGCGTCGAATATTTGCCATGTGATGCAGATAGCTGGTAACTGGACGTTGTATATGTCCCAAGCTTCTCACTGACTTCCCGCAGCGTCTCTAAATCGTCAGCCTGTAGATATATCCAAGTCTGACAATTGGATTTGATCGTATTGGCTACATGGTCGTCGTATTTTTCTTTCAATTGTTCGAAACTCTGTAGAAATAGGTTAAAGCGCATTCCACGCCCTCCGCCGACCGTCAACTTATTTGTGAAATCGGCAATAGGCGTAAAGTTACCAAACTCATCAAGGATAAAATTGACCCGTTGTTTTAAGCGTCCTCCACGTTTGTCTGCTTCGGTAGTTAACAGTTCGTACAACTGGGATACCATAAGCGAAGCCACAGGATAAAAGGTTGTCTTCTCATCGGGGAGGATAATAAAAAGCACCTGTTTCTTATTGCCGATGTCGGCTAAAGAAAAGTCGCTTTTGTGTGTGATGGCATAAATGGATTTGGAGGTGAAGAGGCGCAATGTGGTCAACGCTGAGGTATAGAAACTACCTTTGGTGCGGGAGGGAGCAATGTCGGAGATGCTGAGCAGAGCCCGAGCAGGATGGTTCTGAGGCAACCGCTTAATGTACTCCTGCATCGGTGTTTTGTTGCCGATTTGTTTGTTCATCTCCGCTAGAAACCAGTAGACATTGGTCATATTTTGAAACTCCGGGCGCTTGACGTTATCCCACACGACACTTAGGATCGAGGCGGCGATGACCGACATTTCTCCGTTGGTCCAGATTTTTTCACCCTGAGCTTTGCCTACCAGCACGTTCGTCATATCCCAAGCGAGCATTTCTGCTTGCTCTTGGTCTCCAGCCAGCGTCGCGTCAATGATAGGCTGAAGCAGATTGTAATGGTGACTCTTTTCAGGATGGCGGAAATCGAGAGCAAATACTTCATAACCCAGCTTCTCCAGCAGTACGCTACTATAATGAAACAGCTCTGCTTTCGGATCAGAGATAACCAATGATTCTCCGGCTAAAGCCAAGAGTCCGATGGATTGAAGGACCACTGTTCGAGATTTCCCACTGCGCGTCGCGCCGATACAGAGAGAATGAACATCGTCCCCTATAAAGAAAAGACGCTCCTGGTTTCGTGCTTGTTGTAATCCTAGGACAATACCACCCGATTGGATCAGAGGTGGTGCTGCAGCTCGGTGAGGATGGTTAATCACGGCGTTCACTTTCGGAATAGACTTCGGATGAAGCATCCTCACGGTGAAAGTCCTCCTTCTGATCGGTTCGTCGGAAATGCAGGTCGTCGTAACCGGATTGAATCAATTGGCGAATATAGGGATGCTGCAAATCGAGCAATTCGCAGTCGAAGGCATGAGCCCATTCCTCTTCTAGGAGCCATCGTGCGGAACCATGCTGATTTTGTCCCACCTTTACTGGTGTTTCAATCCCGGGTGCAATTTGCTTAAGTTTACTTTGATATGGCCGGTTATTGGAGACGAAAAAGAGAGTGGATAGCAGTAGAGTAAATCCTTGAAGACAAAGAAAAAGCAGAAAGTGAACTCTGCTAGAAATAAGACTACCCAGGCTTGCATTTAGGGAGGGGACAGTGAGGGTTGAAGTTGAACCGGATAAGGCACCATGCAGGGCCGTAGAGAAGAAGAGATTAAAGATGGAACCGTTGGTTATTAAAAGCGTGCAAAGCAGCAGCTTTTGTTTCGTTTTCACCACTCCGGCTCCTCTGTGGGTTCAAAAAAATTATCAGGTCGTTCTCTCAGGGAGGTAGAATCTTGATGGAATTGTGGGGATTTTTCGTATTGTTCCGTAACAGGGAAACGCGCTTCCTGATCCAGCTGTATTTGTAGAAAGAGTGATCTTGGTGCCGGCTGATCATAAATACGGCCCCATTCTTCAACATGAAGATTATGCATCGTTACATAGACGGGATGATCCTCACATAGTGTGTGCACCAAACTATCCTCGTTGATAATTTGTTCCAGTATAGCGGGGTGAGAAGCAGATAATTCATAAACCGGAATGGAGCAAGCATCGAGTGGAAAAAAGAGATAGTTTTCTTGACCAGCTGCTACTTCCTGTGCCATCTCCGATAGACAATGATTTGCGATCGTTTGATGTACCGCGAGTGCCCACTCTCCGTCATGATTCACCATGGAAATACCATTGTAGAACTCTTGGCTTTCCGTAATGTCTCCCCAAGGTGTAGTTGCTGGTGGGGTCATTCCACCAAAATACTCCGGAGCAAAAAACTCTCCATCCTGGGCCAGTTTTTCTGGCGATCCGCACCATTCTTTAAATTCCGGATCCGTAATTGCATCCTTCTTGAGCAGTTCATAGGCAGGGATGATACTTTTGGCATCGTCGAAATAGATATGATCACCTTGTGACTCTCCAGCTTGCAACGCTTCTTCACTGAGTACTTCTTTGGCATAATCAGCATCCACAACAATGCCGCTATTGTGTTCGGCCATCATGCCGTACACATGCAAGCCAATTTCCGCGCAGGTTAAAATATTACCCCATATCGAGCTTTCGGGCTGAGGCATGGACTCACTTCCTTCTATAATAAAGATGAGTTGTTACCGACCTTCTTCGGTAATTTCAAGCGTCTCCGAGTTACCGTCAAAGTCATGGCTAAATTCTTGTTCGTAGTTCAGGTGGATTTCTCGATCTTTAAGCTCGGGCAGTAGTTCCTCCAATCGGTCGATCAGGATCTGGACCTGTTCGAATTGGTCCATCGTCTTGTCGTTGGGACTGATGAGGAATTTGACCATCTCATCATGAATGAGAATAAGCTCATTTTGGTTGAATAGTTTCTTACCATCTACCAGGCCGCTGCGGACGGCAAAGTTCTCCATCGCCTCATTTCTGTCATAGAAATATTGGCGTTGTACCGGTATTCCATTCTCTGGAGCGAGACGGTAGGTCGAAAATACATATTCGAATAGAGGATGATGTTTGCAAGCCAGAATGACATCCCCGTATTCACTAAGCTTGTAGACACCGTTTGTGATCTTCTCTTCCTTATCGGTGTATGGCTTTTCAGTACAAACACCCAGCTGCAAGGCTGTTTTCCTTGCTAGGTCTGAAATACTGCTCATAAGCCGATCCGGGACAGTAACAAAAGGATTGCGTTCAATACTGTCCATCCTCGTATAAAAGGCAATGATCTGATTCTTCTGATACAAATCTGCTAAATAGTCCGCAGATGTGGAACGCCGAACCTCAATCCCTTGTTGGGATAGGGCAGCAAAGAAGCTTTTATAAAATTCACTTTTACTTTTCGTTCGAATCACTCCTATCAAAAAGGCTACTGTTCGAGATCCAGTTCAGCTTGAAGTGGCGAATGAAGGAGATTTGGAGAATGGGGAGTCAATGACTCGATTTTCTGTAGAAGGAGGTCGATGGATTGCTTTTCGTTATATCCTAGTGTGGGATCATTGATGCTGCGATAGAGAAGGGCGGTGTAAAGCGAACTGAGCTGATCGCTATCGAACAATCTACCTTTGTCGAGTAATCCACTTCGCATTAGAAAATCGTCTGTTGCCTTCCCATATTCATTGCGATAAAAATAATGCCCCATGGCAAATCCAGTCCGCTCGTTATTCATCTCCCACGTAACAAAGCGAAACTCACCGTCCCCATCGTAGCGGCCGGCTAATACATGATGGTTATATTCCAGCATACTGCGGTAACTGCTCAAACTGGAGATTCCAAGCTGGGTAGCATTACGGTAGGTAGTCTCTATCTCCCAGACCTTTCCGAGAATGCTCGAAATCTGGTGAGCGAGTGCAGCTTCGGTATTAGCTGGATAATGAATTTCACCATTATCATGGATAAACGCGATAGGGTCATTCTTATGAAGAACGGAGAGAACGGAGGACGATTCGCGCTGGATATTCAAACCCAAACGGGAGAGTTCTGCTTCTAGCACCTCGTTCATTCGATTATTGATCTCCATTGGCCGATTGTTCCTTGAGCTGAGATGGACTCTCCTGAGAAGGAATTACTTGAGATTGTTGATTCGGTTTGTCTTCTGAAGATGGTCGATGTTTCCGTGGAGTTTGACGCATCAGTTTCTCAAAAGATTGCAGCTTTCCATTGGTAAAAAACATTTGATCATTCCTTTCGATGTGGTTGGAGACTCACATTACCTATCGAATCCTTTATCCTTATTTCGAAAAAGCCATTCTTTCTTAGCCTGCTTCGATAAGTCACCGCCCATTAGCTTGCTTTTGTCGTCGTAATCCATTTGGGCATTCATCGCCAAGCCTTCCATCATGTTAAGCAGCTCAAGCACTAATTGCTCTGTCATGGCATACTGCCAATTAGCTTGTTTGATGTTAAAGTTGGCATCCTCCTCTAGCTGGATGATGGTGCGAACCGTGGAGAGGATGCGGTTGGCGATACGTTTCTCTGCTTCAGCCTGATACTTAGCACGCTGCCTGTTCAAATGATCTGGATTAGAGTCATAAAGCATTGCCAGGTTCATTTTGGCCTCAACGTAATCATCTACCATCTGAGCCAGATAGCGATTCTCTTGCAACAAGTTCTGTACAAACTTATCCAGCAGTGCTTTCGATTCAGGAGGCAACAGCTTGTACGCAAGTCGTCCGGATTTCGGCATTTGTTGACGCAATTGAAAAAGCTGTTCAGCCAACTTCTTGACAGAAGAGGGCTCCACCAAATGATGTTTAGGAAAGAGGAGAAGAGAGTCTTCATCGTCAATTTCGAACCGCTGCTGGAATGCTCGAAATGCTTTTGGATTCAACTGTTTCAGATAGTTCTCAAATTCTGCTACCAATTGATCGGTAATTTCGGATACTCCAGATTTGGCCTGATCCCGCATGGCAATAAACTGTTTAATTTTATAAGCGAATGTGTCTTTAATCAGCTGTTTGCGAATGCGGTTGGGGATTTTGGGGGAAGTGTAGTTCCTCATGATTTCTTGTTTCTTATCCCAGAACACTACATGAAGATGGGGGTGATCTATTTCGTTATGAAAGGCGGCAGCCCAACAAAGGTTCTCTGTTTTAATCTGGTTTTGTGCTGCAAGTGTGGTAATGTGTTGTTCGATATACTGCTGCCATGCCGTGAAGTTTGATAGTCCTAGTTCCATTGCAGTTTCTCTGCGGAAAGAAATAATGCAACGATACATGTTTTTGCCTTGCTGCGAAATATCTCGGACAGTTCGCGCCACTTCTTGCCAGGAATCAAATATTTGCATCTCGCCGGGCTTTAGTTTTCCGAATAGACCATGGTTTTTCGCATCATGCCGAACTGCACCGGGGCGGGTGGCGATATAACCAATATGACAGTAATTGCTGACTGCAGTTTTGGACTTATTGGGATGGAAGAAGCGTTGCTTATAGATCAGAGCCGACATCGGTATCGCCTCCGCGCAGTCGCTCAGCATCCTGCTCAAAACCATCACCGGAGAGGAATAGCTTCTCCACATCAGTGAGCTTCATCTTCATGTATTCCACTGCAAGCTGCCGAGCCTTCTTCTCAATCTCCCGGAAAGTTGTATAACGATTCACATCGATTAAATCCGCAATGATAGCAATGGTGGAGTAATAAGAGGCGGCGGACATGATGAGGTCTTTGCTAGCCAGTCCGGCTAACCGGTTACTCAAACTGTTGATGGCAATGGTGATCTCCTGGCGGATAATAGTAGTGATGAAATCAATCTCTTCGGTATAGGCATCTACAGACATCCCCTTTTGAATAAAGGCACGTACGATATCTGCCATACTGAGATGCTTGGTAGCTGCATGCTTTTTCAATGCTTCATATTGTTTCTTTGGGAGCTTGACGGTGATCTGTATGGTTTTCTCAGCTTGTGCCATGGCATCTCCTTCCCTTTGGGGTACTCTTAAGCGACATTCGTTTGCCGGGTGAAAATCACTAAAAATGTCGGTGGAAGCTCTGCTTCCACGCTGTTTTCTCGCAAAATGACATTTTGCTATTCCTGCCTTTACACCACCACCATCGGGCGGTGCCCTCTGGTGGTGGGACGGCAGTTCTCTTATCCAATGA